>NZ_VEGI01000002.1 GCF_007679325.1 Arthrobacter sp. U41
CCCCGCGACACCAAACAAAGCGACAAACTGCAGGCACGCGAGGAGGAGGACATCCAACGCGGCCGCGAACTCCGCGAACGAAGCGGTGGCGCGGGCACCGGGTCGGAAAGCGATGCCGACACCGGGGCCGAGGCAGGAGTGCCCCGGCACGCTGACGTCACGGAGCCGCGCAACCCGCGGGACCAAAGCCCCTAGCCCTTGGCGGCCCCGTGCGTTCTACTGGGGGCCAAAGTACCGCCCGGAGGCGGACACAGCTGACCCGGAGGACGCATGACGGCACCCGATACAGGGCAGGGCCCCGCAACGGTGGCCGTGGGCTACGACGGCTCGGAAGCCGCGCAGGACGCCGTCCGGTGGGCCGCAGAATATGCCGCCGCAGGAAACTACCGGATAAAGGTGGTCCACGCCTGGGTCTGGCCTATGTTCACCAAGAAGCTGGGCCCGGTCAAGGGCGTGGAGGGCAGCGGGTTGCGGCACTCGGCCGAGGCCATCCTCGCAGAGGGCGTTGAGCTTGCCCGCTCATCCCTCGCCGCGGCGCGAACCGCCGGCCCCTCCACCCCAACCGCTCAATCCGTCCAGACCGACGCGACAACCTCCCCGCCGGCCGGGGTAACCCCGGCGGGAGAGGATCCCTTCGACGCCGGAACCGATTCCGGCGTCGAAGGGATTATGGAAGCGGGACTTCCGGCTCCGGTGCTGCGGGATGCGGCCGGCGACGCCCGCCTCCTGGTGGTCAGCAGCCGCGGACTCGGGGGTGTGCTGGGGCACGTTGCCGGGTCGGTCTGCCTCGCCCTGGCCGGGTCCTCGCCCTGCCCGTTGATGGTGGTCCGCCGCCGGCGCGGCCCCGGGGAGGCCGCGGCCCCCGTGGTGGTTGGCGTCGACGGGACGTCCCGGAGCTCCGCGGCGCTGGCTGGTGCTGCCCGGCTTGCCACGATGATCGGGGCGCCCCTGCAGATCGTCCACATCGACAAGGCCTCCGGCAGGACCCGGGAAGGCCATGGCCGGCATGTCCGGCACGGCCAGGACCTGCTGGACCATTTCCTGGCGGAGGCCAAGTCGCTGGCCCCGGAACTGTCCATCACCGGCGTCCTGCGGGAAGGCCACGCGGCGTCCAAGGAACTGCTGGCTGCCGCCACTGACGCCGAGGTCCTGGTGATTGGAACCCACAATCGTGAGGGCGGTCCCGGCAACACCGTCACCGCCGTCCTGAACAAAGCGCGTTGCAACGTCCTGATTACGCGCTGATCCCGCCCACCGGACCACCGCCTTCAGAGGGGAGCTGAAGGTTCTAGCAGAGGAGGACGCCCGTGCGAGCCTGGCGGGTAGGACAGCCCGGGCCAATAAGAAGCGGCCCCCTCGTGGCGGATGAGTGCCCCGATCCCAGGCCGGGTCCCGGGGAGGTGCTGTTGAAGGTCCGGGTGTGCGGGGTCTGCCGCACGGACCTGCACCTGGCCGAAGGCGACCTCGCCCCGCGGCACCCCGGCGTCATACCGGGCCACGAAGTGGTGGGCGAGGTGGTGGCGTGCGGGCCCCGGGCCACGAGGTTCTCCCCCGGCGACCGGATCGGGGTGGCTTGGCTCGGCGGGACCTGCGGCGCCTGCCGTTTCTGCCTGCGCGGGCAGGAGAACCTCTGCCTCTCCCCTGTGTTTACCGGTTGGGACCGCGACGGCGGCTACGCGGAACTCATGACGGTGGCCGAGAACTTCGCGTACCGGCTCCCGTCGAATTTCTCGGACGAGGAGGCTGCGCCGCTGCTGTGCGCCGGCATCATCGGTTACCGCGCGCTCTGCCGGGCCGAGCTGCCGATCGGCGGCCGGCTGGGCATTTACGGCTTCGGCGGGTCCGCGCATCTGGCGGCACAGATCGCCCTCTACCGGGGTGCCCGCGTGTACGTGATGACGCGGTCGGCGGAAGCCCGCAGCCTCGCCCTCGAGCTGGGAGCGACGTTCGCCGGCGGCGCCGATGAACAGCCGCCGGATCCGCTGGACTCGGCCATACTGTTCGCCCCCGCCGGCGGCCTGGTTCCGGCGGCCCTGCAAGCCCTGGACCGCGGCGGCACCCTCGCCGTGGCCGGCATTCACCTGAGCGACATTCCGCCCTTACACTACGCCACGGAGCTGTTCCAGGAACGCCAGCTGCGCAGTGTCACGGCCAACACCCGGGCCGACGGCGAGGAGTTCTTCCGCATTGCCGCGGAGATCCCGCTGCGGCCCACCACGGTGTCCTATCCGTTCTCAGCGGCGGACCGGGCCCTGCTGGACCTGTCGGAGGACCGGATCACGGGGGCGGCCGTGCTGCGGATGGACTCCGCCTAACCGGCAACCGACGGGCCGGACGGGCAGGCGGTCAGGGTGCCGGGACTGCCCCATCAGTCGTCCTGGCGCAGGAACTCGTGCTCCTGCCCGGCCCGAAGCAACACCCGCCGGGTCCCCACCCGCACCAGCACGGGGGCCGCGTCCCCGGGAGCTGCCGACACCCGCAGGCGGTCGCGCTCCAAATGCACGGCGAGCATCTGGTCCCGGTAGCGGACGCGGAAGTCCACGCGGCTGAGCTCTGCCGGCAACCGGGGCGCGAAATCGAGGGCATCGCGGGTGATCCGCAGACCGGCGAAACTGCGCTGCACAACGTCGATCGTCCCGGCCATGGCACCCAGGTGGATGCCTGAGCTGGTGGTTCCACCCTGGGTGTCGTCCAGGTCCGCATCCAGGGCCTCACGGAAGGTCGCCCACGCCCGCTCGGGGTCGCGCTGCGCCAGCACCGAGGCGTGGGCCACCCGGCTGAGCGTGGATCCGTGCGCCGTCCGGGCCAGGTAGAAGTCCACCGTGGCGGCGATCTGCGCGGATGTGACGGCATAACCCATCCGGGCCAGGAACCGGATGAGCTGGTCTTCGCCCAGGACGTACAGCAGCATCAGGACGTCGGCCTGCTTAGCGAGCCGGTAATGGTTGGTGCTGTCCCCTTCCGCCTCCAGGATCAGGTCCAGCCGCTCGATGAGCCCGTAGCTGCGCCGGTAGTGTTTCCAGTCGAGTTCCCGGAGCGCACTGTAGCCGTCGAACTGGCTGATGACGCCGTCGTCGTGGAACGGGACGAACATGCGCCGGCTGAGGTGCTCCCAGGCCGCGATCTCGGCGGCGGTGATCGACAGCCGGGCGCGCAGTTCGTCCATGTCAAAGCCCTGCACCGAATGCATGATCCAGACGGCCTGGTCGAATGCCCACGCCGCCATGATGTTGGTGTACGCGTTGTCGTTCAGTCCGCCGCCCGGGTTGCCGGGGTTGCCGGTGTGGTACTCATCCGGACCCATAACGCCCCGGAGATGGAAACGGTCCTGCGCCGCGTCGAACTCCGCCATCGACGCGAACAACCGTGCGACGTCAACGATGATTTCCGCACCGTGCCCGGTCAGCCAGCCCCGGTCCTGGGTGGCCTCGAAGTACTGCCAGGCGTTATAGGCGACCGCGAGTCCAACATGGCGCTGCAGCCGGGAATAGTCCGGCATCCAATGCCCGGACAGCCGGTTGAACAGCAGCTTTGGTGTCTGTTCGGTGCCGTCCCCGCCGCTTTGCCATGGGAACAGCGCCCCCTTCAGCCCGGCCGCCCGCGCAGCATCGCGCGCTGCACCGAGCCGCCGCCACCGGTAGTCAATCAGCTCCCGCGCGAGGGACGGCAGCCGGGAGTTGAGCAGCGGGAGGACGAAGAGTTCGTCCCAGAAGACGTGGCCCCGGTAGCCCTCGCCGTGCAGCCCGCGGGCCGGAACGCCGGCGTCGAGTTCCGCAGTGTGGGTGGTGAGCGTCTGCAGGAGGTGGAAGACGTGCAGGTTGAGGATGAGCTGCGCCTGGGAGGTGGCGTCGAACTCGATAACAAAGGGCTGGAGCAGGATCGTCCATGCGGCCTCGTGTTCGGACTGCAGGGCCTCGAAACCGGCCGACGCGCGGGCCAGGACGGCCCGCGCCGCCGTCAGCGGCGAGGCGATGGCGTGGTCCCGGGACGACGCCACGGCCACGGTCTTCAGCACTGTCAGCTGCTCCCCCTCGGCCAGGGGAACATCGAAGCGGTGTGTGTACAGTCCGCCGAGTTGCTCGGGAATCCCCGCCCCCGCCGGTCCGCCGGACCGGGCGACGGTGGTCCGGAGCGCGAGGGCGATCCCGATCCCGCTGGTGATGGTCCGCGCTTCCACCGTGAGCTCCGCGGTGCCCGGGCCGGCCCCGGACGCGGAGACCTGGACGGAACCCAGATGCCGGTTGGACAGAGCCGCGTCCTCGGGCACGTTGGAGTTGGTGACGCCCGTGTCGCAACCGCTGCGGACACTCACATCCCCGCCCCAGCCGAGGGCAGTGATGACAGTCTCGAGCGCCGCGAGGTGCGGCTCGGCCATGGAGACGAGGCGGCGCTGCAGGAGCTGGAGTTGCCGGCCGGCGTCGTCCTCCAGGAGCGCTTCCCGGGTCAGCACGGCACGTTTCAAATCCAGGGTTCGCCGCTCGCTGCGGAGCGAGAGGCCGCCTTCGGACCACCACGCGCCGTCGCCGATCCGGAGGTCCAGCGGCAGCCAGTCAGGGATGTTGACCAGGTGCTCGTCCACCGTCTCCTGGCCCAGGACAACGCTGTGCAGGGAGTTGTAGACGCCGGCGAGGTAGCTGCCCGGGTAGTGCACGTCCCCGGCGCGGTGTTCCGGCGCCGCCCCCCGGGTGGCCAGGTAGCCGTTGCCCAGGGTGGTGAGGGCTTCGCGGTGGCGTTCGTGCGCCGGGTCGAAGCCCTCGTAGACCAGCAGCCAGGGGTGGGTGATGACGAGTCCGATATCGAGCTGGCTGAGATCTTCGACGACGACGTCGGCGCCCGCCGCCTCCAGCCTTTCCCGGCGCCCGTCCCGGTCGATGCCCACGACGAGTCCGAAGCCGCCGCGCCGCCCGGCTTCCACCCCGGCGGCTGAGTCCTCAATGACCATGGCCCGGGCGGGCGGGATCTCCAGCCGGCGCACCGCTTCCAGCGGCAGCGCGGGAGCCGGCTTGCCCCCGACGTCGCGGTCCAGGGCGGTCTGCCCGTCGATGACGTGATCGAAGACGTCCTTTAGTCCGGCGGCACCCAGCAATGCGTCCGCGTTCCGGGCGGAGGTGGCCAGCACCACGGGGATCCGGCCTGCCTTCAGCCTGCCGAGCAGGTCCGACGTGCCGGGGAAGGCCCGGACCGGGTTATTGCTGAGCAGCTTCTCGAACAGTTCGTTCTGGCGTGCCGCGAGCCCAAAGGCTGTCCACGCCCCGGGGCCGTCCGTGGGCGAGCCGTCCGGGACGGCCCCGCCGCGGAAGCCCAGGAAGGCGGCCACCGCGCCCTCCCAGGTCCGGCCCGCCACCTGGTCCCGGTAGTCGTCGGCGGTAAACGGGTCCCGGCGGGTCCCGGCGGGAAGCCGCGGGTCCTTGAGGACGTCGTCGAAGAGTTCCTTCCACGCCGCCGCGCGGAGCTCCGCCGTATCCGTGACCACTCCGTCGAGGTCAAGGATCACGGCGTCAACCGGGGCCAGTGCGGCGGCGACTGTGGGCGACTCAGTCATGCCGCCATCAGCCCAGTAACGCGACGAGCGTGGTGAAGCCGTAGCCGGCCTGCCGGATCCGCTCAATCATTCCGGGCAGGGCGTCCGCGTCCAGGGTGGTCCCGTCGTCGGGATTGGAACCGATGTGCATCAGCACGATCTCCCCCGGCTGCAGCCGGGCGAGCACGCGGTCCGCCACGATCTGCGCCGTGATCCCGCCGCTGCTGCCCTTCCACCCCAGGGTGTCCACGGTCCAGCGGACGGGCAGATACCCGTAGGCGTTGACCGTGGCGATGGTCCGGGCGTCCCGCTCGCCAAAGGGGAACCGGAACAGCGGACGGGGGTCCCCTCCGCCGGCCCGGATTGCCTGCCGGGCCGCCGAGAGCTGCTGGCCGATCGCGGCATCGCTGAGCCCGGTGAACCCCGGGTGGGTCATGGAGTGGTTACCCAGGCGGTGGCCGCCCGCCACGATCGCGGCGACTCCGGCCGGGTTGGCCGCGGCCCAGTTCCCGGTCAGGAAAAACGTGCCGCGCACGTTTTTTGCTGCCAGCGTCTTCAGGATGCTTGGCAGCCCCGCCGAGTTGGCTCCGGCGTCGAACGTCAGCGCCACCACCGCTCCGGCGCCCGGGATCACTTCGACGTCGAGACCGGCCAGGGCGGCCGGAAACGGCGGGGGCGCCGGAGCAGGCGGCTTGGGAGCAGGGGCCGGCGCGGGAGGCTTCGGAGCCGGGACGGCCGGCGGCGGTGCGGGGGCCGGGGCTGCCGGAACCGTGGCGCCGGGGGTGGGGGCCATAGCCTTCGACGGGGATGGCGCCGGCGGGGTTGCGGCCGGTGGACTCGCGGACGGGCTCGCAGTGGACGGGGGCGACGTCGGACTTTCAGTGGCTGGCGGCGGGGACGCCGGGCCGGCTGAGGGCGGCACCGACGAGAAAACGGCCGCCAGCACCACCCCCACGGCCAGCACCAGCACGGCAGCCACGGCCGCGAGCCACCGGCGTCGTTCGCCCCGGAAGATCGCCCACATGATTCACTGTGGCGCCGCCGGCCGCAGCCGGACTAGGGCTGAAAGGCCCGCGCGGCCTGCGGCGCGGCGGGAATCAGCCGTTCGGCCCGGCACCGGTCGAATAAGCTGATAAAGGAGTCTTCCGTGCGGCGGTACCCGGTGAAACCCGCCAAACGGCTCTTGCTCATGTCGGTGACCACTTCGAGGTTCCGGCCCAGATCACCGTCTGTGTGCCACCAGGACGCGAGCCGTGCCAAGTGCGGTTCAGCCAGCCCATAGCGGGCGGCCATGTCCGCCCAGAGGCCTTCCTTGCCGAGCATCTGCTGTTCCAGCGGGCGGGGTTGCCCGGGGTAGCCTTCAGGCTCGACGCCGAAATAGGCGGCCAGCGCGGGCCACATGCGCCGCCAGCGGAAGATGTCACCGTTGACGATGTTGTAGGCCTCGTCGCTTACCCCGTCAGTGGTGGCCGCCCAGATCATGTGTTCTGCCAGCAAGCCGCTGTCTGTCATGTCAGTCAGGCTGTTCCACTGCGTCTCGGAGCCGGGAAAAACGAATGGCTGCCCGAGTTCGCGGCATATAGATGCCTGGACGGCGAGCGTGAGACCCATGTTCATGGCATTGCCCACCGCATGCCCTATCACCGTATGCGCCCGGTGCACGGACCAGCCGAAGCCTTGCTCCTTCGCGGCAGCCCACAACTCGTCCTCCTGGGCGTAGTAGAAGTTGGGCGTCGGCAGCCTCGGCTCGCTTTCGCGGAAGGGAGTGTCCGGCATCTCCCCCGCCGCATACGCTTCAAACGGGCCCAGATAGTGCTTCAGCCCGGTCATGAGGGCCACGTGTTTCACCGGGTGGCTGCTGAGGCTGGCAAGCAGGTTCCGCAGCATGGCCGCGTTGGTCTCGATGTTTTCTTGTTCCGTGTTCATCCGCGACCACGCGGTGTAGAACACGTGGCTCGGCCGTTCGCCGGCCAGGGCTGCCCGCAAGCTCTCCACCGAATTCAGGTCCGCGCTCACCTGGCGGACACCGCCGCGCCGGATCCGGCTGCGGGACAGGGCCACCACGTCCCAGCCCTCATCCACGAGCCTGTCGACCAGGGCGGATCCGGCAATCCCGGTGGCCCCCACCACCAAGGCAGTCTTTGTGTTGACGGTGTCTGAATCTGAACTGCTTCGCACGCCATTCCTCCTGGTACTGTCCGCTGCGCCTACTGTACGTTGCGCCGTCACCGGGTCCCAGGCTGCGGGCCCGGTCTGGCCGGGACGGCTCGTTTCCGGCCCGTTCCAGCGTCTCATGCCCGTGGGGGGACGGCCCGCCGGCACTTCGTAACCTGGGCCCGTACGGACCTCCGGGGAAGGGGACCGCAGTAGGATGCAACTAGTGGAAGGCGCGTAAAGACAGCGCGAATTCGAAGGCAGGACATCCGTGAAACTCTTGCTCCGCTATCCGCTGGTTGCTGGCACTCTCGTTGCCCTGCTCGCGGTGCTGATCCTGCTGTTGTCGGGGCAGCCGGTGATTGCGCAGATCGCGGCCAGCATCTATGCCCTGGCCGTGGCGGCCTACCTTGCCGTCGGCATGGCCCGCCGGCTGGCGGGCGGCCAGTGGGGCATCGACATCCTGGCGGTCACCGCGATCGTCAGCACCGTCCTGGTGGGCGAGTTCATCGCGTCCATGATCATCGTCCTTATGCTGGCCGGCGGGACCGCCCTCGAGGACTACGCCGCCGGCCGGGCCAAAAAGGAACTGACGTCCCTGCTGGAACGCGTCCCGCAGACGGCCCACCGCGAGCGCGGCGGCAGCTCCGCCGCCGGCTCCTCCGCCGTCGAACCTGCCGCCGAATCCCAAACCAATGGCCAGCACGAGGACGTTGCCGCCACCGAGGTACGGATTGGCGACATCCTGCTGGTGCGGCCGGGTGAGGTGGTGCCGCTGGACGGAGTCCTGCTCTCCGAATCCGGCACCTTCGACGAGTCCTCGCTCACCGGGGAGAGCCTGCCAGTGGAACGGGTCGCCGGGGAACCGCTGATGAGCGGCTCCCTCAACGGCGAGGCCGCGGTCCGGATGCGGGTGACGGCCCTGATGGAGGATTCGCAGTACAGCCGCATCGTTGCCCTGGTCAAGGAAGCCTCGGAGAGCAAAGCGCCCATGGTGCGGCTGGCTGACCGGTATGCCATCCCCTTCACGGCCCTCGCCTACACCCTCGGCGCCGTCGGCTGGATCATCAGCGGAGACCCTGCCCGGTTCGCTGAGGTGCTGGTGGTGGCCACGCCCTGCCCGTTGCTGATCGCCGCCCCCGTGGCGTTCCTCGGCGGGATGAGCCGCGCCGCGCATTCCGGCATCATCGTCAAGTACGCCGGTGTCCTGGAACAACTGAGCCGGATCAAGACGGCAGCCTTCGACAAAACGGGAACCCTGACCTACGGCCGGCCCGCGCTGGTCGGTGTCCGGACAGCCGGGTCCATGACCGAGGACGAGGTCCTGGGGTTGGCGGCCTCGGCCGAGCAGTATTCCTCCCATGTGCTGGCCGCCTCGGTGATGGACGCAGCCCGGAACCGCGGTTTGTCCTTCCAGACCGCCACGGAAGCCAGTGAATTCGCCACGCACGGCGTCCGGGCCCGCTTTGACGGCCGCGACGTGGTGGTGGGCAAGCCCGCATTTGTCGCCGAATCGGCCGCCGGCGTCGCAGAGACGGAACTGGCCAGCGGCGAACTCGCCATTTACGTGGGCGTGGCCGGGGAATTCGTTGGCGCCCTTGTGATGAGCGACCCGATCCGCACGGAAGCCCGCCGCACGCTGGCCGAGCTGGAGTCCATGGGCGTGATCCGGACGGTCATGCTGACCGGCGACGCGCTCGCCACCGCCCAGCACATCGCGGCCGAGGCCGGCCTCACCGATGTCCGCGCCGAGTGCCTGCCGCCGGACAAGGTCGAAGCCGTCAGGTCCCTGCCGCTCCGCCCGGTCATGATGGTCGGCGACGGCGTCAACGACGCCCCCGTCCTGGCGGTGGCCGACGTCGGAATCGCCATGGGCGCGCGCGGCTCGACGGCGGCCGGCGAGTCCGCCGACGTCGTGATCATCCTCGATGACCTGTCCAAGGCGGCGTCCGCCGTGCGGATCGGGCAGCGCACCGTGAAGGTGGCGCTGCAGAGCATCTGGATCGGCATCGGGCTCAGCGTCGCCTTGATGGTGGCGGCGGCGGCCGGCTATATCCCGGCCATCGCCGGGGCCCTGTCCCAGGAACTCGTGGACCTTGCCACGATCCTCAACGCGCTGCGCGCCCTCAGCCCCGACAGGGGCGCCGGCAAGGACGCCCTGAAGGGGGCCGGCACGCCGGGGACGGGCCGAACGCTCGACGCCGGGGCTACCGGGCCTGCGCCTGTTTCTCGGCTTCCGCGATCCGCGGAACAGTCCTGAGATAGCTGTCCGGGTTCAGCGAGATCGAGTCGATGCCCTCGCGGACCAGGAACGCCGCGAACTCCGGGTGGTTGCTGGGACCCTGGCCGCAGATGCCGATCTTGATCCCGGCGGCGTGGGCCTTGCGGATGGCCTCGCTGATCATCGCCATCACGGCCTCGTCCCGCTCATCGAAGAGTGCGGCCAGCTGCGCCGAATCCCGGTCCACGCCCAGGACCAGCTGGGTGAGGTCATTGGAGCCGATGGAGAAGCCGTCGAAGCGGGTGGCAAACTTTTCCGCGAGGACCACGTTGGAGGGGATCTCGCACATCATGTAGACCTGCAGGCCGTTCTCACCCCGGACCAGGCCGTTCTCCGCCATCACGGACAGCACCCGGTCCGCTTCCTGCGGGGTCCGGCAGAACGGGATCATCACGATGATGTTGCCGAAGCCGAGCTTCTCCCGGACCCGTTTGAGGGCCGCGCACTCCAGGGCGAATCCCTCACGGTAGCGCTCGTCGTAGTAGCGCGAGGCGCCGCGGAAGCCGAGCATGGGGTTCTCCTCCGGCTCCTCGAAGGCGGAACCGCCGATCAGGTGCGCGTACTCGTTCGTCTTGAAATCGCTGAGCCGGACGATCACGGGCCGCGGATGGTAGGGTGCGGCGATCTTGGCGATGCCGAGGGCCAGGGCGTCCACAAAGTAGTCCTTCGGGTCCTCGTAGGCGCTGGTGAGGACGCGGATCTGCTCTGCGTCCCCGGCGTCGGTGACCCTCTCGGGGTGGACCAGCGCCATCGGATGGACCCGGATCAGGCTGCTGATGATGAATTCCATCCGGGCCAGCCCGACGCCGTCGGCGGGCAGCCGCCACCACTGGAAGGCTGCCGCGGGGCTGGCGATGTTGACCATGACTTTGGTGCGCGTTTCCGGCAGCTCCCCGAGGTCCACCTCCTCGGTGTCGAACGCGAGGCTCCCCCCGTACACGCGGCCTTCATCACCCTCGGCGCACGAGATGGTGACAGCGAGGCCTTCCGCCAGGACCGTGGTGGCGTTGCCGGTGCCGACGACGGCCGGGACCCCCAGTTCGCGGCTCACAATCGCCGCGTGGCTGGTGGGGCCGCCGTGGTCGGTGACGATGCCGGCCGCCCGCTTCATGACCGGAACCCAGTCGGGGTCGGTCATTTCCGTGACAAGGATGGCGCCGTCGCGGAAATTCTCGATGTCCGCCGCGCTCCGGATCACACACGCTGTGCCCTGCGCGATCGAGTCGCCGATCGCGGCGCCGGTGGCCAGCACCGTGCCGGTTTCCCGGAGGTGGTGGAGGGTGAACCGGGAGCCGGTCTTCTGCGACTGCACCGTCTCCGGCCGGGCCTGGACCATAAACAGCTCCCCGGTCACGCCGTCCCGGGCCCATTCCATGTCCATCGGCCGCGCGTAGTGTTCCTCCACGCTCACGGCCCAGCGCGCCAGGGCGAGGATTTCGGCGTCGGCCAGGACGAAGGCGCGGCGTTCGGCGTCGGAGGTGTCCACCATCTTGGTCCGCGCATGGCCGCCCCGGCTGTAGACCATCTTCCGGGCCTTGGAACCGAGGGTCTTTTCAATGATTGGGCTGATGTCGTCCGCGGCCCCGGGCGCGGCCAGGAGCGGTTTGAACACGAGGTACTTGTCAGGGTTGATGGTGCCCTGGACCACGGTTTCGCCCAGGCCCCAGGCGGCGCTGACCACGGCCACGCGGGGGAAGCCGGAGTCGGTGTCGATGGAGAACATCACACCGGAGGCGCCGACGTCGGAGCGCACCATCCGCTGCACCCCGATCGAGAGGGCGACGTCCAGGTGGTCAAAGCCCTTGACCTCGCGGTAGCTGATGGCCCGGTCGGTGAACAGCGAGGCGTAGCAGCGGCGGCAGGCGTCCAGAAGTTCACGTTCCCCGCTGATGTTCAGGAACGTCTCCTGCTGTCCGGCGAAGCTGGCGTCGGGCAGGTCCTCGGCGGTGGCGCTGCTGCGGACCGCCACCGAGAGCCGGTCCTGGCCCGCGCGCTCCCCCAGGTCCCGGTAGTGGGAGCGGATGGATCCGGCGATGTCCTCGGGGAACTCGCTGTCCAGGAACATCTCCCGGATGGCCTCCCCGGTGGCGCGCAGGGACGTTTCGCCGGAGCGGTAGGACTGGATCCGGGAGCGCATCGCGGCCTCGATCCCGTTGGCCTCAAGGAACCGGCGGTAGGCGTCCGCGGTGGTGGCGAAGCCGTCCGGCACCCGCACCCCCTTGGCCTTGAGGGACTGGATGAGTTCGCCGAGGGAAGCGTTCTTGCCGCCCACCTGCGGGACATCACCCATGCCTATCTCTTCGAACCACAGCACCGGGGAGTCAGTCATTCACCCATCCTGTGGCGGCACGCCGTCCGGGGTCAGAGTCTTTGGACCTTGGTGGCCGGTGTGGCTTTCCCGGCCCGGCGGTGCCTCACGATCTTGTACAGCCAGTCGGCGAGCAGCACGGCGGGTATGGCGGCGAGCGCCACGGCCAGTCCACCGGGCGACGGCGGGGCATGGCCCAGCAGGGCGGCCAGAGGCCCCAGGAACAGGAACACCGCCAGCAGCCCCAGTTCGGCCAGCACCGCCCAGATCAACAGCCGGTTGCTGAACCAGCCGAGCTGCCACGGCGGCACGGAGGCGCTGCGGCAGGCGAACGCGTTGGCCAGCTGGGCCAGGACCACCGTGGTGAACGCGGCGCCGGAGGCCGCCATCAGCACGTCCGACGGCGGCAGTTCCGCCCCGGGCGTCCAGCCGGCACCGAGCAGCACGGCCGTGTACGCCGTCATTTCGAAGAAGGCCTCCACCGGGCCCAGCAGCCCGAACACCCGGATCATCAACGCCTTATCCATCAGGTGCCGGCGCTCCGGCGGCCGTTTCAATGTTCCCTTGCTCGGTGCCTCGCTGCCCAGCGCCAGCGCGGGGAGCAGGTCGGTGCCGATGTCGAGGGCAAGGATCTGGAGCACGCTCAGCGCCAGCGGGAACCGCCCGCCGGAGAGGGCCCAGATGACGAAGGGGGTGAGCTCGGCGACGTTGTCCGTCAGGTGGTAGGTCAGGAAGCGCCGGATGTTCGCGTACGTGGCGCGGCCCTGCTCCACGGCAGCGATGATAGTGGCGAAGTCGTCATCCAGCAGCACCAGGTCCGCCGCCTCGCGGGCCACGTCCGTCCCGCTGAGGCCCATGGCTACACCGATGTCGGCCTGCTGAAGGGCCGGGCCGTCGTTGACGCCGTCGCCGGTCATCGCCACCACGTGGCCGCGGTGCTGGAGCAGGCGGGCCACCCGGAGTTTCTGCTCCGGCGTGACCCGGCTGACCACCACGCCGTCGCGGTCCAGCAGCGCCGCCAGAACGGCGTCGTCCTCGGGGAGGCTGTGTCCCTCCAGCACCAGTTCGGGTGAGCCGATCAGCCCGGTTTCGCGGGCGATGGCGGCGGCGGTGAAGGCATGGTCGCCGGTGACCATGGCCACCTTGATGCCGGCCTCGCGGGCCGCCTCGAGCGCCACCCGGACCTCGGCCCGGGGCGGATCGTGCAGACCGATGAGTCCCAGGAGGGTCAGTCCGCTCTCCACCTCCTCGAGCCGGAAGCTGGCGCCCGGCAGGCCGGGCAGGCTCCGCTCGGCCACCGCAAGTACCCGCAGTCCGTGCGAGGCCATCTGGTCGACCATCTGCAGGGCGCGGCCGGCGCTGTCCTCGCCGCACAGCGGGATCACGGACTCCGGTGCACCCTTGACGAACAGTGTGGTGCCAACGATCGCGGACTCCCGCAGCCGGCGGGGATCGAAGGCGAAGCGGTGTGACACCTCGGGTTCCTCGGGTTGCTGCCCCGGATCTGCCAGCCTGGCGGCCAGCGCGTCGATGGCGGCCTCCATCGGATCGCCTTCGGCGATCCACTGCCCCTCGTGGAGCACCGCGCGGCCCACGGAGGCGGCCCGAGCGGCGGTGCTGAGGTGGCGCGCCTCCCCCGCTCCGCGCCCCGTGACCTCCGCCTCGGGTCCGTAGCCCGCGCCGATGACGCTGAGCAGCCCGGCCGGGGTCCAGACCTCGACGGCGTTCATCCGGTTCTGGGTCAGCGTGCCGGTCTTGTCGGTGCAAATGAAGGTGGTGGAGCCAAGCGTTTCCACGGCCTCCAGATTTCGGACCAGCGCGTTGCGCTGGGCCATCCGCTGCGCACCGACGGCCAGGGACAGTGTGACCGTGGGCAGCAGGCCTTCGGGCACCAGCGCCACCATCACGCCGATGGCAAACAGAAAGGCATCCCGCCAGGAGATCCCGACCAAGAGGGAAAGCACGAAAAACAGCACGCCAATGCTCAGGGCCATCGCGGCGGTGATGCGGACGATTCGTTGCAGTTCCAGCGCCAGCGGGCTCGGCGGAGCTTCGACCTTTCCCGTCAGGGCTGCGATTTCGGCGAGCCGGGTGTTTCCGCCCGTGCCCGCGACCACGCCTTCAGCCTGTCCGTTGACCAGGAAGGTCCCGCCAAAAACGGTGTCGCCGGGGATCTTGGTGAGCGCCTCGCTTTCACCCGTGAGCATCGATTCGTCGACGGAACACCCTGCTGCCACAGCCAGCCGGAGGTCCGCCGGGACCCGGTCGCCGGCAACGAGCACCACGGCGTCGTCCGGGACGAGTTCGGTGGTGTGGACCTTGGTGACGCGGTTGTCCCGGCGTACCGAGACCATGGCCGGGAGCAGCTCGCGGAGCTTTGACGCCGCATGCTGGGCGCGCTCCTGTTGAATATAGGCGAACACCCCGTTGACCAGGATCACGACGACGATCGCGACGGCCAGCTGCGGCATGCCGGCCAGGTAGGCCAGAACGGAGGCACACCACAGCAGGATGGCGAAGAAGTGGGTCAGTTCGGCCAGGAGCTTCCGCCAGCCGGGGACGGCGCCGGCCTCGGGCAGCTTGTTCGCCCCGAACTGTTGCAGCCTCCGCGCTGCCTCCGCCGAGCTCAGGCCGGCGACGCCAGGCAGTGCTCCGGCGTCCGGGCCCCCGGCGGGAGCCTCCGGTGTCACAGCCGGCCGGGGCCGCTCAGGCGCAGCACCGCAGACCGGCCCGGGTCAGGTAGCTCATGGGTTGAGAGTGCGCCCCGCGGGTGCGGGCCGTTAGGGCCAAAGGTCACGCGCGGAGCCGGACGGCACCAATCCCACCGTCAGTCGGCAGCCGGTGCCCGGTGTAATCCCAGCGTGCGGAGGTAGGCGCCGAAGCCGTGCGGAGCCCGGGCGTGGATCCGGCCCGAGGTCAGGACACGCATGCTGTCGGTGGCCGTCACCGTGAAGGCCCGGTTCCGGAGGCTTTGCACCAGCGTCCGGTCCTCGTGCGAGGCGAGCTTCGGGAAACCCCCGGCGGCCAGGTAGGCAGAGGCCCGGACCCCGAAGTTGGCCCCGTAGATGTGCGGGTGGTCCTCCTCGAAGGGGTGGCGTTCCAGCCAGCGCCGGCGCAGTTCCGCGTCCATCCCGGCGGGGTCCGGTTCCACCGAGCCCAGGACGGCGTCGGCTCCGGCCTCGGCGAATTCCAGCTGGCGGACGAGCCAGTTGTCGGGGACCTGGGAGTCAGCGTCGGTGTTGGCCAGCCACGTCCGTCCCGCCCACGGCGGCGGTGTCCACCGTTTGCCGGGCGGCCTCCGCCGGGCTGTTCCGATTCCGGCGGCCCTGATGCCGGCCGCACGGCTCGCCCCGGCGTTGCGGAGGCTGACCTCGAGGGTGTTGAAGCGGCGGTCCGCCGCAGCGTACCGGGCCGCGATGCCGGCGGAGCCGTCAGTGCAGCTGTCCAGCACCACCGTGACGCTGACAGTAATGTCGGGCCGGACCCGGTGCAGCGCGTCGGCGGCGCGCTGCACCGACAGCAGCGCCCGGCCAAGGTGTTCCTCCTCGTTGTGCGCGGGGAGGACGACGGCGATCCGGTCGAGGCTGTGTCCGCGGGGAAGCGGCAGGGCAAGGGCCGCCATCTAGCTGTCCGTGCCCGGCGCGACGACGGCTGCCGCCCGCTGATCCGGGCCTGCCTCCGGCGCCATCAGGATTTCCAGGATGAAGTCGCGTTCCCGGTACAGCCCGGCGTCGGCCCAGCGGAGCTGGCGGCGCGCGGCGGCGTGGACGGAGTCGCCGTCGAGCTCCCAGCCGGAGACGGGGTGGCGCCAGTGGCACAGAGCCAGGGTGCCGCCGGGCAGGAGGGCGGCCTGGACCCGCTCGAACAGCTCCGCCAGTTCATCGGGGGCGAGGTAGTAGCCCACCTCAGAGACCACGATCAGGTCGAACCGGCCCTTCGGCCAGTCCTGCGGGACGGTGAGGTGGCGCGTCCGGGCTGCCGGCAGGTGGTCGAGGCGCCGGGCGGCGTGGGCCAGCGCGGCGCTGCTCGCGTCGACGGCCAGGAAACTGTCGCAGCGTTGCGCGAGTTCCACGCTGAGCGTCCCGATCGAGCAGCCGATCTCCAGTCCTGCAGTGTAGTTCCGGCCGGGCAGCGCCGCGAGGGTGAGGGAACGTTTGCGGTGTTCGTACCAGCTGGTGGTGTACTGCCAGGGGTCGTCGGTGCCGGTATGGACGGCGTCGAAAACGCCCTCCGCGTCAGCAGCGGCGTACGCACCGCCGGCGGCTGTGCCTCCGGTGCCCGGGCGCTGCCACGCGAACGTCTCAAACGGCCGCTCAAAATGCTCCAGGAACGACGGCGGGAGCAGCACCTCATCGCCCGGCCGGCCGGACAGGGCGCGGACCTGCGACGTGTGGGAGTCCATCGCCGCCGCCTTGGCCTGCTGCTCGGCGGGATCCAGCGGCAGACGCAGCCAGGACTGCCAGGCCGGGTCCGCGGTGCCGGCCCAGAGCCAGTACCAGATGGGGTATTCCAGGAGTCCGTGGCCGCCTGCGCCGGCTGCTTCGGCGGCGGCGGAGCCGAGTGCGTCGTGGTCCGTGTGGCCGTCGTGCCGGTAAGGGGCCACCAGTGTGAGCTGCTCCGGCGGCAGTCCCGACGCGGCCGTCACATCGGCGATGGCCTGCTGCAGCGCGGAGATCACCTCTGGCCGGTGTGCGGCGAGCCGGCCGTCCGGCAGGGCGAGGAAGCGCCAGTCCGGATCCGGCAGCAAGTGGGTGAGCGCGCCGCCGAATTCCTCGAGCCGGACGGCGGCGAGCTGGTCCGGCGTCGTGGTGGGTGAGTCCGGGTGGGACGCCTCCCCCGCGGTGCACAGCAGCACCGTCACGCGGGCACCGAGCCGCCGGAGCCGGGCCATCAGCCCGCCGGCGCCGAGGGATTCGTCGTCCGGGTGCGCGGCGAGGACGATGAACGCCTGGCCGGCGAGTTCGCCGGCGTCGAGCGGCAGCTCCGGGAGCGCGGCCAGTCCGCTGGCCGCCCAGGCGTCCTCGCCGGTCCCGGGGTCCTGGTGCGTGAAGCTCACCAAGGGTGGTCCCCCTTGAGCGTAAGGGCACCGAGCTGGGCGTCGTCGCGCATGCCGTGGTGCTGGCGGATGTACAGGGAGAGGTCCGCCATGCGCTTTCCGTAGACCGGGTCGAACGCCAGCGGGGCGGGGCCGAGGTTCTGGCTGACGAGCGTTTGGATGCGTTCGACGGCGGTGGCAGTGTTGCCGCGGATCCGCAGGGCCTCGCTCCAGGCGCCGGCGCCCGAAAGGTCCCCGGCGTCGATCCGCGCGGCGGTCCGGGCGAGGTATGCAGTCAGTTCGGTGAGGGTGCGGTCGATCTCGCCGAGGTGGGCGAGTGCGAGCTGGTCCGGTTCGCGGCCGCCGTCGGCCGCCCTAAGCAGGGATTCCCGGTAGCCGCGGGCCACGGCGACGGCGCCGCCCAGCCAGCAGGCAGCCACGCCCATGCCGCCCCAGGCGAAGCCGGGCCGGCGGTAGTACCAGCCGGCGTCGCCCAGGGGCACGGCCGGAACGGCGTCGAAGTGCACGGTGCCGCTGGGGATTTCCCGGAGTCCCCGGCTGGTCCATTCCGGATCCGCGAACCCCACGCCGGGGGCGTGGAGGTCGACGGCGAACGCGGCCCGGCCGCCGTCGTCCAGATGGGCAGTCACGACTGCGTGGTCCAGTTGGGCCGCGAGGGAGCACCAGGGTTTGGATCCCTGCAGCAGGAAGCAGCCGTCCGCCGGTTTGGCGTCGAGCCGCAGGCCTGCCGCTTCGGCGGCGAAGACACCCCAGGCGCCGTCGAAGTGGGCACCCTCGAAGTCCGGGCAGTCCCAGCCTTCCACCGCCGCGTGGCCGGCGGCCTGGGCGAGGATCGCCGCGGCGTCCAGGTGCGGTTCGATGGCCCGGCCGGCCGCGACGTCGACGGCCGTGACGGAGGCCAGGAGCTCCCACAGGAAAGCGGTGCGGCCCTCGCCGGGCTTCGGGGCGGCGTCTCCTGCGGCCTTGGCCAGGTCCAGCAACGCCGGGACGTCGCCGACAGCCGATAGTGCGTCGTCCAGCAGGGGGCTGAGGGCGGCCAGGTCCTCCGGCGCGGAACTGATCCTCACGGCGCGGGGCCGCGGGGAAGCGGAAGTCCGGTTCATTCGGCCTGCTCTCCTTCGAAGTGCGTCTGGTGCTGCCGGTGCCCGAGCCGGCCGGGCACGGCTACTGCTCGGTAGTTCCAGCCCGTCCAGTAAATCTAAGCACACTTAGCACTTTCGGAAATGCGCTGCCAGCTGCCGGCCGGCGGCGCCTCCCGGCTGTTAGAGCACCCGCGCCAGGGCGAAGCCGTCCCACCCTTTGGAGCCCACGGTCTGGATGACGGTGGCGTCCAGCCTCGGGTCCTCGCCGAGCATGGTCAGTGCACTGATGATGCCGGGGGCGTTGGCGGTGTCCATCGAGGGATCCAGCACGGCGCCTTCCCAGACCACGTTGTCCATCACGACGGCGGTGCCGGGCCGGCCCAGGCGGATGGCCCACTCGAGGTAGTGCGGGTTGTTTTCCTTGTCCGCGTCGATGAAGACGAAATCGAAGGGCTCAGCGCCCTCCTCGACGAGGGCCTGCATCGTGTCCAGCGCCGCCCCGACCCGGATTTCCACAAGGTGGCCCAGCCCGGCGGAGTCCACGTTGGCGCGGGCCACCTCGGCGTGCTTGGGGAGATATTCGCACGTGATCAGACGGCCGTCGTCGGGCAGTCCCTGGGCCATCCAGATGGTGCTGAAGCCGGCCAGCGTGCCGATCTCCAGCACGCGCCGGGCACCGGAAAGCTGGACGAGCAGTTTCAGCAGTTTGCCGGCATTCGGGGCGACTTCGATCGGGGGCATCCCCGCCTCGAGGGCGGCGGTGACGGCGCGCGTCAGGGAGCTGTCAGGGCGGACCACGGCCCCGGAGAGGAAGTCCTCAACGGCGATCCAGCGGTCGGTGGGCTGATGCTCGAACATGCCCCCCAGTCTTCCAGCTGGGCTGTCCCGGCGGTAGGCTCCGGACCGTCCTGAATTTTAGCCCGCGGCCGGGTCCCCGGCGTCCCCGAGGGCGTGCTCCAGACGGTCCAGTTTTCCGGTGAGTTCGCCCGTATAGCCCGGCCGGATGTCCGCTTTGATAACCAGGGAAACCCGGCTGCCGTAGCGGCCCACGGCCTCGGTGGCGCGCTTCACGACGTCGAACACCTCATCCCACTCGCCCTCGATCGTGGTGAACATCGAGTCGGTGTGGTTGGGCAGACCGGACTCGCGGACGATCCGCACAGCGTCGGCGACGGCATCGTGGACCGACGCCTCGTCCGACCGGACGGCGGCGGCACCGGCGGGTGAGTCATCGGCAGGTGAATCGTCGGCGGTGCGGACGGGACGGCCTGAGGGTGCGACGGAAAAGGCAAGCAGCATGGCACCAGTCTTGCACGGATCGGGCCCCGGATCGGGGCCCGATCCGTCACATAAGGGACTACCCGGCAGTAACCTCCCGGCTGCGGCCTCGCGTTGCTAACCTAAGCAAATGAACCGGGTAGCAGACCGCAGGCCGCTCCGTGCCGATGCCGCGCGGAACGTCGACAAGATCATCACCGCCGCCCGCCAGTGCTTCCGCGAGCACGGTTCGGAAGTCCCGCTGCAGACCATCGCCGTGACCGCCGGCGTCGGCCCGGCCACACTGTTCAGGAACTTCGCCGACAAAGAGGAACTGGTCCTCGCGGCGCTGCACCGCCAGCTCGGACTGCTGGTTGATCCCGTCATCGAAGAGGCACTGGCCGGGCCCGATGCCGCCGACGGCCTCTTCCGCGTGATCGACGCCCTCATGGGCGTGGCCAGCGAGGAAGCCAACCTCCTCGGCGCCGTCGCCGGCCGGCGCGGCCTGCTCACCGGCATCACCGGTGACCTGATCGAATCCGTGGCCGTACTCCTGGGCCGCGGCCAGGGCCAGGGAACCCTGCGCAGCGACATCTCCATGACGGACATGATCCGCCTCCTGGCCATGCTGATCGGCGTCGTGGACACCATGGAGGCCGGTTCGGATGCCTGGCGCCGTCCCGTCGCCCTCGTCGAGGACGCCATCCGCACGGAGCGCCCGACGCGGCCCCTGCCGCCGCAGGCGCCGCTGCCGGGCACCGCGTTCGACTCTTACCTCGGCTGACACCCGTGTCATGGGAAACCGTGGCGGGCATCGTCGGCGGGGTGCTGCTGGTTTATGCCATTCTGTTGTTCCTCCTGTGGGGCTATGCGCGCCGGCACCCGGAAACGGTCGCGATGAAGGACGCGCTACGGTTGCTTCCGGACCTCCTGCGGCTCCTGCGGCGGCTGCTGGCTGACAAATCCCTGGGCGTCGGTGTACGGATACGGCTCGCCCTTCTCTTGGTGTACCTGCTCTCGCCGATCGATATTGTGCCGGATTTCGTGCCCGTGCTCGGCTATGCGGACGACGTCATCATTGTGGCCCTCGTGCTGCGCTCGGTGATCGCGCGGGCGGGCGAGGACGCGGTGCGCCGGCACTGGCCGGGAACGCCCGACGGGCTTCAGCTCATCCTCAGGCTCGCGGGCCTCGGGACACCGCGGTAAGGTTTCAGCCGCTGAAGGCCGCTCCGGCGGGGGCGCCGTCGAACCGCCGGAGGATCTCTTCGGCCACGATCCGGAGCTTGATGTTCCTGGTGTTGGAGACCTTGGTCAGCAGTTCAAACGCTTCCGACTGCGAGCAGCGGCTCTGGGCCATCAGGATGCCGGTGGCCAGGTTGATCACGGTCCGCGACCTCATCGCCTGCAGCAGGTCCCGGCTCATGCCCTGGGCGGTTTCGATCCGGACGGCCAGCCTGACCACCTGGGCGGCCCGGAAGGCGAGCACCTCGCAGGCGGCGACGGCGTCGTCGTCGAACGCTTCGGGCGACGGCGAAAAGAAAGTCAGGGTGGCCGCCGCGTCCTGGTCCTCAAGGAGCGGCACGGCGAGAACGCTGCGGTTCCCGCGCTGGGCGGCGGCCCGCTGGTACCGCCGCCATCTCGGATCCATCGTCACGTCCTGCACCACCACGGATTGCCTGGTCGTCCGTGCCTCCAGCCCCGGCCCTTCCGCGAGTCCGTCCTGCAAACCGTCCAGAAACCGGGCCTCGGGGTTACTGGCGGCCAGGACCGCCGCCCGGCGTGGCCAGGCCAACCGCACGGAACACACCACCTCGCGGCCGGTTTCGGCCGAGGCAAACTCACCGGCAAGAGCGGAGAGTTGGCGGAGGAAGTCCTCCAGCACATCATTTTCGAGCAACAGATCCTGCAGACGCTCCGACAGCCGGGTTCTGAACATCAATCCTCCGCGGGCTTCTCTTTGACCTCTTGGAGGTGGTGCTGCAGCTTCTCCTCGGCTTCCCGGCGCCGGCGTGACACATCGCGAAGTTCCCTGGTGGACTCGGCTCCCGGCGGAACGAACGGCTCATGCGGTTTGGGATGCTGGCCCTTGCCGGGCGCAGGAGTATCCGGATCGTCTTTGTCGCTCATATCCGAATGCTCCCACGGGGCTCCGGCGGCAAGTAGGGACTAAAGACCGTTGCTAACCGGTCAGCTCCAACCCAGCAACCGCAGTCCTGCCGCGGCACCGGCTCCGGCGAGGACGACCACCAGGAAGGGCGCCCGGAGCATCAGGGCGATGCCAGCGGCGGCGAGGGCGCCCAGCCGCGCGTCCAGCACCAGGGCCTGGCCGGAGGCCACGGTGTTCACGATTGTGAGGGACGCCAGCAGGCCGATGGTCATGGTCCCCGCGATCCGCGACATCCGGGGGTCCCGCAGCACGCTCGCCGGCACCAGATAGCCCAGCAGTTTCCAGCCGTAGGCCAGCACGCAGGAGAGCAGCAGCCACATCCAGAGGGTCACGTGGCATCCCCCTGCGGATGCGTGTGCGGGTGGTCGGCGTAGGGGTCCACGTCGGGTTCCAGCCCTTCGTCACTGCGGCCGTGACTGAACCAGCCGATGGCAGCCGCCACCACGGCAGCCACCAGGATCGGCACCCCGGCGGGCACGAACGGTACGGCAAGCACGGTGGCAAGGGCGCAGACGACGGCGATCGCCACAGGTTCGCGACCCTTGAGCCGGGGCCAGAGCAGCCCCAGGAACGCCGCGACGGCGGCGCCGTCGAGGCCCCACTGCTTGGGATCCCCCAGCGCGCTTCCGGCGAGCGCGCCCACGGCGGTGAACACGTTCCAGAGGATGAAGATCCCCAGGCCCGCGGTCCAGAAGCCGCGCTTCTGCTCGAGCGGATCCGTCTGCCCGGTGCTGGTGGCGGTGGATTCGTCGATGGTGACGTGGGCGGCGGCAAACCGCAGCAGGCCGCGCGGCTGGAGCAGGGCGTTGATCTGCATGCCGTAGATCCCGTTGCGCATGCCGAGCAACGTGGCCGCCCCCATCGCCGCGACGCCGGAACCGCCACCGGCCACCACACCGATAAACGCGAACTGCGAGCCGCCGCTGAACAGCAGCAGGCTCAGGGCCATGGTCTGCCAGAAGTCGAGTCCGGACGTGACGGAGAGGGCGCCGAAGGACACCCCGTAGAGCCCGGTGGCGATGCTGATGGAGAGCCCCACCCGTACCGCCGGGGACTGCAGGAGGTTCACGGCCGGGCCGGTTTCCGCGGGACGGGCTTTGTCAGGCTCCAGGCCCAGGCGATGAGCGGCGCCTGCAGCGGCAGCCGCAGGGAGTGGATGCGGCGCTGGCCGGGCGTCCCGTCCGGGCTGTAGGCCCGGCGCAGGGCGCCGAGGTGTCCTGCGATAAACAGTGTGAACATCACCGTGACGCAGCCGGCGGCCGCGCGGCGGGTTGCCGGAACCAGGAGCCCGACGGCGGCACCGGCCTCGAGCAGGCCGCTGACCGCCACCCACTCCTCCCGGGACAACACCGCGAGGGGGCCGTTGGACTGTTCGCCGGAGTCGTCGCGGCAGAGGAAATCCGGCACAACCGGGCCGAAGAACCCGGGGTCCTCGAAGTGCTTGCCGGCGCTGGCCAGCAGCAGGGCGCTCATCGCCACGGCGGAAAGCGTCTGGGTGTCCCGGCCGGACCAGCGAGAAAGCATGGAACAACTCAATCACAGCCGCGGACCCCTCGCTAACTGCGTCCGAAGGTGCCGGAAAGGGGACTTTCCGCACGGGCCCATCCCGGCAATCCGGCGTAGCTTGTTGACTATGAGCAGTGTGGTGGAAATGGTCGGGGTGGTGAAACGTTTCGGGTCCGTGACGGCCTTGGACGGACTGGATTTTGACGTGGCCGCCGGCGAGGTGCACGGCTTCCTGGGGCCCAACGGGTCCGGCAAGTCCACCACGCTGCGGCTCCTGCTGGGCCTCCTGCGTTCCGACGCCGGGTCCATCCGGGTGCTGGGGCTGGATCCGTGGCGCGACGTGGCGGCCCTGCACCGCAGGCTGGCCTACGTCCCCGGGGACGTGGCCCTGTGGCCGAACCTGACGGGCGGCGAGGTGATCGATCTGCTGGGCCGGCTGCAGGGAGGCCAGGACCGCGCCCGCCGCGCCCGGTTCCTGGAGCTGTTCGAGCTGGACCCCAGCAAAAAGGCCCGCACGTATTCCAAGGGGAACCGGCAAAAAGTGGCCCTGGTCGCCGCCCTGGCCACCGACGCCGAACTGTTCCTCCTGGACGAGCCGACGAGCGGGCTGGATCCGCTGATGGAGGACGCGTTCCGCGGCTGTGTCCGCGAACTGCGCGCGCAGGGGCGCACCGTGGTGCTGAGCAGCCATATCCTCAGCGAGGCCGAGGCGCTCTCCGACCGGGTCAGCATCATCCGCGCCGGGAGGGTCGTGGAGACCGGACCGCTGGAGCAGTTGCGGCACCTGACGCGCACCGCGGTCACGGCGGACGTCGCCGCGGTGCCTCCCGGGCTGGACCTCCTGCCCGGCGTGCACGACGTCGTAGTGACGGACCACCGGGTCAGCGCGCAGGTGGAGCCCGCGGGCCTGGGCCCGTTCCTGCACGCGCTGGCCTCCGCGGGACTGCACGCCCTGACCAGCCAGCCGCCGACCTTGGAGGATTTGTTCCTGCGGCACTACGGTGCCGGAAACGACGTCGACGTCGACGCCGGTGCGGCCGGCGGAACCGTCGGCGCCGGCGTCGACGGCGCAGTCCCGCGGCGGTCCGGCGATGCCTGACACCTTGGCGGGAACGGGTGTCCTGATCCGGCTGGGACTGCGGCGGGACCGCTGGTTGCTGCCTTTCTGGATTGCCGGTTTTGCCCTGGTTACCTATTCGACGGCGGTGGCCGGCGCCGAGCTCTACCCGGATACGGCGAGCCGGGTGGAGGCCGCCACCGCCCTGAACGCGACCGCCTCGATGGTTGCCCTGTTCGGGCGGATCTACGATCCCACCTCGATAGGTGCTCTGTCGCTGATCAAATACACCGCGTTTATGACCGCCATCCTGGCCGTCCTTATGGTGGTCCTCGTCATCCGGCACACCCGCGGCGACGAGGAGAGCGGCCGCTTGGAGCTGCTCGGCGGGGGCAGGCTGGGCCGTGACGCGCCGCTGGCGTCCGCACTCACCATCAGCCTCGGCGCCAACCTGGTGCTTGGGCTGCTCGCGGCTGCTGCGCTGGCCGCCGGCGGGCTGCCGGCCGCAGGATCCCTCGCGTTCGGCCTGGGCTGGGCTGCCACCGGGATGGCGTTCAGTGCCGTGGCGGGTCTGGCCGCGCAGCTGACCGCCAGCGCCCGGGCCGCGACGGGGCTCAGCATCGGGTTCATCGCCGTGACCTATGGGCTGCGCGCGGTCGGAGACCTGGCCGAGCCTGGGCCCTCCGTGCTGTCCTGGCTCTCGCCCATCGGGTGGAACCAGCAGATCCGGGCGTTCGCCGGGGACCGCTGGTGGGTGCTGGCGCTGCCGGTGGTCCTGTGCCTGGTCCTGGTCCCGGCCGCTTTTGCGCTGCGGGCGCGGCGCGACCTTGGGGCCGGCCTCCGCGCCGAGCGCCCCGGGCCGTCCGCCGGGTCGCTCTCCGGCGTCTGGGACCTGGCGGTGCGCCTGCAGTACCGTGTGCTGCTCGCCTGGGCCGTGGCGTTCGTCCTGTTCGGCGTGGTGATCGGATCCCTGGCCAGCAACGTGGGAGAACTGCTGAATTCACCGAACGCCCAGGACCTGATCAGGCTACTGGGCGGCCGGGAAGCCCTGACGGACGCCTTCCTGGCCGCCGAGATCGGCATCATGGGCGTGCTGGCCGCGGCCTACGGGGTATCCGCGGCCAACCACCTGCGCAGCGAGGAGTCCGCGGGCCACACCGAAGCCCTGCTGGGAACGGCCACCACGCGCATCCGGTGGGCCAGCAGCCACTTTGTGTTTGCCCTGGCCGGAGTCGCTGCGCTGCTCCTGCTGGCCGGGGCGTCGATCGGCGCGGGCGCAGCCTTCGCCATGGGCGAAGCCGCACTGGTGGGCCGCAGCACCGTGGCCGCCCTGGCCCAAGTGCCCGCCGCGTGGGTGGTGACCAGCGTGGCGCTGGCGGTGTTCGGCTGGGCGCCGCGGCTGGCCGGGGCGGTCTGGGGCTTCCTGCTGGCATTGGTGGCCCTGGGCGAATTCGGGGTGCTCTGGAACGCGCCCGAGTGGCTCATGGACCTCTCCCCGTTCAGGCATTCCCCGCTGCTCCCGGTGGACTCCGGTGGCCTGCCGGCGCTGGCGGCCCTCATCGTGGCCGCGGCGGCCGTCGCGGCGCTGGGCTACGCCGGCTGGCGTCGCCGCGACCTGGCGGCGTAGCCGGTGACGCTGCCCGTTTAGAGACTCCTGGAGCCGGCCGACAGTTGGGCGAGGACCTGCGCCGGCCTGTTCGTGGTGATCTCGTGGATCCCCAGGCCCTGGCACAGTGCGACGTCGTTTTCCGAGTCCACCGTCCACACCCGGAAGCGGCGGCCGGAGCCGAGCCAGCGCCGGATGGTGCGGGAATGCTCGCGGACATAGTCAATGCCCGGACCGGCCAGCCCGGTCTCGCAGTCGTCCAGGATCCGCTCAGCTTCGGTCTGCGCCGCCTTCATGACGTTCGCCAGCGCCCCGCCGGTGAATGCTCCCAGGCCGAGTTCCTCCCGGATTTCCTCGACGTTGACCTCGTCCACCAGCTGGCACACGGCGGACGCCGGGACTGACCTCAGCAGGTGCTTCACCGAGTCCGGGCTGAAGCTCATAAAGGACACCGTGATGTTGTCCAGCCGGGACGTCGCCGGATCCCAGCCTCCGGACCGGAGGACCTGCAGGACGCGGTCCTCGAGTTTGAGCTGGAAGGGGCTGGGGTGCTTGAACTCGATCGCCAGGCCGATTTCCCGGCCGGCGTTCCGCAGCAGCACCAGCAGGTCCGGGAGCGTCAGGAACTGGGCGGACTTGGCGCCGTAGTCGTCCGGGATCCTGGCGCCCTTCCAGGAGGAGAAGTCCAGCTGCCGGAGCTCGTCGAGAGTATGGTCCGCCACGGGGCCGGTGCCGTCCGAGGTGCGGTCCAGGTTGGCGTCGTGCAGCAGCACCGCGTGCTGGTCCCGGGTGAGGTGGATGTCGCACTCCACTCCGTCGGCGCCGTCGGCGATTGCCTGCAGGTAAGCGGCCCGGGTGTGCTCGGCGAACGTTTCGCTCGCCCCGCGGTGGGCGTAGACCAGGGGACGGGCTGTGGCGGACTCGTCAGTCGTCATGCTGCCACGTTAGCCGACGGCCCCCGCCAAAGCGGGGCTAGGCTGGGCACATGCAGGTGAATACTGAGCCAAGTACCCGTCCGGAAGGCCCCGGCAGTGCCGGAGAGAGCGCTTCCGGCGATCAGGCCCGCCGCCAGAGGGTGGCATCGGGCGACGCCGAGAAGGCGGCCGCGCTGCGGAAGATGAAGCTGTTGGCACTCTCGCTGCTGATCCTGATGGCCGTCATCTTTGTGGTCGCCTTCGCCTTCCAGGACCAGTACCCCTGGCTCGAATACGTCCGGGCCGCGGCTGAGGGCGGCATGGTGGGCGCCCTCGCCGACTGGTTCGCCGTGACGGCCCTGTTCAAGTACCCCATGGGCATCAAGATCCCGCACACCGCCATCATTCCGCAGCGCAAGGACCAGATCGGCGCCTCGCTGGGCGAATTCGTGGAAACCAATTTCCTCTCCGAACAGGTGGTCCACGAAAAGCTCGCCTCCGTTGACATCGCCCGCAAGGCCGGGACCTGGCTCTCCGGGCCCGGCGGCGCCGAACGCGTCGCCAAGGAGGGCGCCGCCGTCATCCGCGGCGCCTTTACGGTGCTCAACGACGACGACGTCCAGGCCGTGATCGAGGGCATGGTCCGCCGGCATCTGCTCGCCCCGCCGTGGGGTCCCCCGGTGGGCCGGGTGGCCCAGCGGATCTTCGAGGATGGGCACCACCACGCCCTGGTGGACGTGCTGGTGGACCGCACCGTGGACTGGGTGCGGGACAACCAGGAAACGGTCAACCGGCTGGTCACCGACCGTTCGCCGACGTGGGTGCCCTCGTTCGTGGACGGGCTGGTGGGCGACAAGGTCTACGTGGAGATCCTGAAGTTCACCCGGGCCGTGCAGTCGGATCCGCAGCACCAGGTCCGCCTGTCGATCGACAAGTACCTCAAGGACCTCGCGCAGGACCTGCAGCATGATCCGGTGATGATCGCCCGGGCCGAGGGCATTAAGGCCCAGGTCCTTGGCGATCCCGAGATCCGCGAGCTGGCCTCCCGCACGTGGGGCACCATCAAGGCCGCCCTGCTCTCCGCCGTCGACGACCCGCACAGCGAACTCACCGTCCGGTTCAAAGCCGCCGTGCATGATTTCGGCACCCGGCTGGTGGCCGATCCCGAACTGGCCGGCAAGGTGAACAAGTGGATCGGGGACGCCGCGGGCTACCTCGTCAGGACGTACCGCTCGGACATCGCCGGCGTGATCACCGATACCGTGGCCCGGTGGGACGCCGAGGAGACCTCGCAGAAGATCGAGCTCCAGATCGGCAAGGACCTGCAGTTCATCCGGATCAACGGCACCGTGGTGGGAGCCCTGGCCGGGCTCGCCATTTTCACGGTGGCGCATCTGGTCTTCGGCTGACGATCCGGCACTCCTTGGGAAGGACGGCTAGGCGGCCATGACCTTCGCCTTTGCCCGGCCGGGCAGGGCGAAGATCGTGAAGGCCAGCGCGGCAAGGGCCGTGACCACCAGCAGCAGCAGCCCGATCGAGTAGCTGTGCGTCGCGGGGTCATACGTCGCCCCCATGATCAGCGGCGGGAAGTAGCCGCCGAGGCCCCCGGCCGCGCTGACCACTCCGCTGATGCTGCCGACTTTCCCGGGCGGAGCGAGCACGCCCACCCAGGCGAACACCCCGCCCGTCCCGAGCCCCAGAGCCGCCGCCATGGCGACGAAGGTCAGGCCGGCAGGGACCTCGCCGTCGGGCTGCAGGTTCACCACCCAGGCCAGGACCGCGACGCCTGCCAGAGACGCGACCACCACGGGCTTCGGCCCGAATCTGTCCGCGAGCACGCCGCCGACCGGCCGCGCCAGCACGGCCGCCAGCGCGAAGCCGGCGGTGCGGGCACCGGCGCCGCTCGGATCGAAGCTGTACACGTCGCGGAGGTAGGTGGGCAGGTAAGTCGCGAAGGAAACGAAGCCGCCGAAGACGACGGCGTAGAGGAAGCACATCTTCCAGGTGATCGGGGTCTTCACGGCGTCGAGCAGTTTGGGCAGGACGGGGAGGTTGTTGCGGGTCCAGCCCGGGGCTTCCTTCATCAGGAACCAGACCAGGGCCGCCATGACCGCGAGGATCCCGGCGATCAGCAGGTGCGTGGGGAAGTATCCGATTGCCGCGACCAGCCGCGGGTTCAGGAAGGCGGCCAGCGCCGTGCCGCCCATCCCGGCGCCGAAGACGCCGGTGGCGAAGCCGCGCCGGGACGGCTCGTACCAGGCGCTGACGAAAGGGATCCCGACGGCGAAAACCGTTCCGGCGACGCCCAGCAGCAGCCCGGCACCCAGCACCAGGGCAAAGGAACTGAGGAGCCCGCCGACGGCCACGAGCAGGATGGGCAGGATGGAGGCCAGCAGCACGAAGGTGAACATGGCCCGGCCGCCGTACCGGTCCGTCAGGGCCCCGACGACGATCCGGCCCAGCGAGCCGACGAACACGGGCATGGCCACGAGCACGCCGGTGGCGGCCGGGGTGAGCTCCAGGGTCTGCGTGTAGAACGCGCCGAGGGTGGCCACCGAGTTCCAGGCCCAGAACCCGGCCACCGACGCCGACGTGGCCAGCACCAGGTTGAGTGTCCGCCCGGCCGGGGCGGTTGAAGGAACGGGCGCGGATCCGGCCACTGGTCTTCCTCTCAGTTCGACGTCAGTTCAACAGGGGCCACGGGTCCGGCTCAGCGGTTCCGGGTGTCGCGGTCGCGGGTCCCGACGGCGGACCAGCCGCGGCGGGCCGCGACGTTGGAGGTCCGCGCGGCCGCGGCGCCGGCTGCGCTGCCGGCCCTGCCCCTGTCCCGATCCCTCGAGCGGTAGACGATGTAGGGGCGGAAGAGGTAGTGGAACGGGGCGGTGAAGGCGTGGACCAGCCGGGTGAAGGGCCAGATCACGAAGAGCGCCATGCCCACCAGGGTGTGCAGGTGGAAGGAGAAGGGCGCAGCCGCCATGGCCGCGAGGTCCGGCTGGAAGATGAAGAGGGACCGGAACCAGGGGGCCACGGTTTCGCGGTAGTTGTGCCCGTGCTCGCCCTCGAAGACGCTGGCCAGGGTGGTCCACAGACCGAACACAATGGCTGCGGTGAGCACCACGTACATGGTTTTATCGTTCGTGGTGGTGGCCATAAAGACCGGTCCCGTGGTGCGGCGGCGGTAGATCAGCAGGATGATCCCGCCCAGGGTCCCCACCCCCGCGATGCCGCCCACCAGCAGGGCATTGAAGTGGTAAAAGTCCTGGCTCATGCCCGCCGCCTGGGTCCAGGCCATCGGGATGACCAGGCCGAAGAAATGGCCGGCGATCACGGCGAGCAGGCCAAAGTGGAACAGTGGTGAGGCGATCCGGAGCAGCCGGGATTCGTAGAGCTGGGAGGACCTTGTGGTCCAGCCGAACTGGTCGTACTTGTAGCGCCAGACCAGCCCGCCCACCAGCACAACCACCATGACGTAGGGCAGGACGCCCCAGAGCACAACGTCCAGTGCGGAGATTTCGGCGGCGGATCCGGGCGCGGTTTCGAATGCCAGCATGGTCAGGCCCCCTTCACGGGCAGCAGGCGGGGATCGTACGGGTCCAGGCCCACCGCTTCGGTGGGTGGTCCGTAGCCGGCCATCCGCATGACGGCCTGCTCGTCTGCCGGGGATTTGCCGGGCAGGGTGGCGCAGACGGCCTGCAGGATCCTGGCGTGTGGAAGCTCGTCCCGGAGCAACCCGAAGCGGAGCATCTCCAGGCTCGCCCGGAAGCGGGCCAGCAGGTCGCGGCCGGCGGCGAGGTCCACCACCGCGGCGTATTCGAGGACCATTGGCAGGTAGTCCGGAAGTTCCCCGTGGGTGTCCACCAGGATGTCGCTCTGCCGGTACGTCTTTTTGAAGTTGCCCAGGACCTCGCCGCGGCGCCGCGTGTCCCCGTCCGTCCAGTAGGACAAGTGCAGGGCATGGCGTTTCCCGAGGTCGAACTCGCGAACGTATTGGGCCTGGATCTGCAGGGGCGGGGTGGACTCCAGCGAATCCAGGACCTCCTGGAAGTCGGCCACGGCGCCGGGAAATTCGCCCAGCGCGGCGCGCATGAGCGGAACCCTGCCGATGAGGTCCTCGTCCGGGTAGGACAGGCACCAGGCCGCGGCGAGATAAACCACCTGCTCGCGCCGGGTCATGGCCGTTCCCCGTCCGCCGGAGTGCCGGCCCCGGGGCCGGCCCCGGGGCCGGGCCCGGGCGGCTTCTCCGGAAAAAGCGCCTTTTCCGGAAAAAGCCCGGAGGGCGCCCCCGTACCGTCCCAGTTCAGCAGGTTCACACGGCCGCGCAGGGTGGTTTCGCCGGGCGCGGAGCCGGACGTCTGACGGTCGCGGAGGGCGTTGAAGGTTTCCACCGCCACCGGGACGGGCCTGCCGCTGGCCTCACCGAACGGGGCGGAATCCTGCATGCCCGGTCCGCCCTCGAAATCCAGCGAGCAGCCCATCTCCTCCAGGTCGTGCGCCTGCTCCACGTGGGCCTTGGGGATGACGTAGCGCTCCTCGTACTTTGCGATCGCCATCAGCCGGTACATCTCGTACATGGTCTGGCTGTCCATGCCCACGGCCTCGGGGATGGAGTCGTCGGGGTCGTTGCCGAGGCTGATCCCGCGCATAAAGGAGCGCATGGCCGCGAGTTTCTTCAGCACCGCGGTGACCCGGTCGGCGTCGCCGGCGGTGAAGAGTTCCGCGAGGTATTCCACCGGGATGCGCAGCGCGTCGATGGCGCCGAAGAGGTTGCCGGCGTCCTCGCCGTCGTGTCCCTGGTCCCGCAGCAGGTCCACCACGGGTGAGAGGGGCGGCACGTACCAGACCATCGGCATGGTCCGGTATTCGGGGTGGAGCGGCAGGGCCACCTTGTAGACCTTGGCCAGGGCGTAGACCGGCGAGCGCCGGGCGGCGTCGATCCAGTCCTCGGGGATGCCCTGGGCCCGGGCTTCGGCCTGGACGGAAGGGTCGTTCGGGTCCAGCAGCACGTCCATCTGCGCGTCGTAGAGTTCCTGGGGGTCCGTGACGGACGCCGCCGTGGTAACGGCGTCGGCATCGTACAGGAACAGGCCCAGATACCGCAGCCGGCCCACGCAGGTTTCCGAGCAGACCGTCGGCAGCCCCACCTCCACCCGCGGGTAGCAGAAGGTGCACTTCTCGGCCTTGCCGGTTTTGTGGTTGAAGTAGATCTTTTTGTACGGGCAGCCGGTGACGCACTGCCGCCAGCCGCGGCACTTGTCCTGGTCCACCAGGACAATCCCGTCCTCCACCCGCTTGTAGATCGCGCCGGAGGGGCAGGAGGCCATGCAGGAGGGATTCAGGCAGTGCTCGCAGATCCGGGGCAGGTAGAACATGAAGGTCTGCTCGTAGGCGAACTTGATCTTGTCTTCGGATTCCCGCCGGACCTTTTCCACGATCGGGTCCAGGTGGCCGTTTTCGGCGGAGCCGCCCAGGTCGTCGTCCCAGTTCGCGGACCAGGTGATCTTGGTGTCCTTCCCGGTGATCAGGGACTTGGGCCGGGCCACCGGGAAATCGTCGCCCAGGGGCGCGTCCACGAGGGTCTTGTAGTCGTAGGTCCACGGCTCGTAGTAGTCCTTGAGCTCGGGCTGGACCGGGCTCGCGAAGATCCCCAGGAGTTTCTTGACCCGGCCGCCGGCCTTGAGGACCAGCTTGCCGTGCTTGTTCAGCACCCAGCCGCCCTTCCACTTGTCCTGGTCCTCGTAGCGGCGCGGATACCCCTGGCCGGGGCGGGTTTCAACGTTGTTGAACCAGACGTATTCGGTGCCCGCACGGTTGGTCCAGGCCTGCTTGCAGGTCACGGAACAGGTGTGGCAGCCGATGCATTTGTCCAGGTTCATGACCATGCCCATTTGAGCCATAACACGCATCAGTACTGCACCTCCTGGGAACGACGGCGGACGGTGGCGACCATGTCGCGCTGGTTCCCGGTGGGGCCGAGGTAGTTGAACGCGTAGGCCTGCTGGGCGTACCCGCCGATCAGGTGCGAGGGTTTGACCAGCAGCCGGGTCACGGAATTGTGGATGCCGCCGCGGCGGCCGGTGGCCTCGGACTTGGGCACGTCGATGGTGCGTTCCTGCGCGTGGTGGACGTAGACGACGCCGGCCGGCATCCGGTGGCTGACGATCGCCCGGGCCACCAGGACGCCGTTGATGTTCAGGCACTCCACCCAGTCGTTGTCCTTGACCTTGATGGCGTCCGCGTCGGCGGGGCTCATCCAGACCGTCGGCCCGCCGCGGGAGAGGGAGAGCATCAGCAGGTTGTCCTGGTATTCGGAGTGGATGGACCACTTGGAGTGCGGCGTCAGGTAGCGGACCACGACTTCCATGGCCCCGTCCCGGCCGAGTCTGGGTTCGCCGAAGAGCTTGTGCATGTCCAGCGGTGGGCGGTAGATCGGCAGGGCCTCGCCGATATCGATCATCCAGTCGTGGTCGAGGAAGAAGTGCATGCGGCCGGTCAGGGTGTGGTAGGGCTTGAGCCGTTCGATGTTGATGGTGAAGGGTGCGTAGCGCCGGCCGCCCGTTTCGGAGCCGGACCATTCCGGGGAGGTGATCACCGGGACGGGGCCGGCCTGGGTCTGGGCGAAGGTGATGAATTTTTCCTCGGACCCCTCGGACAGGTCCGCCAGTTTCTTACCCGTGCGCAGTTCCAGGTCCTTGAAGCCCTGCACGGACAGCGCACCGTTGGTGGTGCCGGAGAAGGCCAGGATGGCCTCGGCCATTTTCGCGTCCGTGTCGATCGCCGGGCGGCCGTCCGCGGCGCCGCCGAGCATCACCCCGTTGGAGCGGCTGAGCCGGTCCAACGCTCCGGCGAGTTTGTACGTGACGTTTTTGACCGTGAAGCCCAGTTTGTCGGCCAGCGGCCCGACGGCGGCCAGCTTGTCCGCGATGGCGGTGTAGTCCCGCTCCACGACGGAAAAGACGGGCATGTTCTGCCCCGGAACCGCGGGGATGGATGTGTCCCGCCAGTCCCGGACGATCCCGCCGGGCTGGGCGAGCTGACCGGGGGTGTCGTGCTGCAGCGGCACGCTGACGAGGTCCCGGCGCACGCCCAGGTGGGTCTCGGCCATCCGCGAGAACTCCTGGGCCAGCAGGTGGAACATGTCGAAGTCCGTTTTGGTCTCCCACGGCGGGTCGATCGCCGGCGTGAAGGCGTGCACAAAGGGGTGCATGTCGGTGGAGGACAGGTCGTGCTTCTCGTACCAGGTGGCGGCCGGGAAGACGACGTCGGACAGCAGCGTGGTGGAGGTCATCCGGAAGTCCGCGGAGACCAGCAGGTCCAGTTTCCCCTCGGGCGCCTGGTCGTGCCATTTCACGTCCCGGGGTTTGAGGCCCTCGGCGTGGTCCTTGCCGAGGACGTTGTTGTGGGTTCCCAGCAGGTTCCTCAGGAAGTACTCGTTGCCCTTGGCGGAGGAGCCGAACAGGTTGGAGCGCCACAGCACGAGGGTCCGGGGCCAGTTCTCCGGCGCGTCCACGTCCTCGATAGCCGGGTTGAGGGTGCGGTTCTTGAGCGCGTCCGCGATGTAGCTAGGGGTGTCCTTCGCCGTGCCGGCGGCGACGGCGGCCTCCGCCTCGTCCGCGACGTCCAGCGGGTTGCGGTCGAACTGCGGGTAGAAGGGCATCCAGCCGAGCCGGGCGGACTGGGCCAGCGCGTCGGCGGTGTGCATGCCGTCCATGGCCCCGGTGGACAGCGGGGACTTCAGCGCATCCGCGGAGTAGCCGTCCTGCCGCCATTGGTCCGTGTGCATGTACCAGTAGCCGGTACCGATCATGGTCCGGGGCGGGCGTGACCAGTCCAGGGCATTGGCCAGCGACAGCCAGCCGGTGACCGGCCGGGTCTTCTCCTGCCCCACGTAGTGCGCCCAGCCGCCGCCGTTGCGGCCCATGCAGCCGGTCAGCATCACGAGCGCCAGGACCGCCCGGTAGGTGGTGTCGCCGTGGAACCACTGGCAGATGCCGGCGCCCATGATGATCATCGACCGGCCCTTGGACTGCTCGGCGTTCCGGGCGAATTCGCGCGCCACCCGGATGCAGGCCTGCGCGGGGACGGAGGTGATCTCCTCCTGCCAGGCCGGGGTGTAGGGCGTCGCGGCGTCGTCATAGCCGGCGGCCCACTCCCCCGGGAGCCCGGCACGGCCCACGCCGTACTGGGCCAGCATGAGGTCGAACACGGTGGTGACCAGCTGGCCCTCCACTTCCAGGACCGGTACTCCACGCCGGAGTACGCTGCCGGTGCCGTCCGCTTCCTCGAAGCAGGGCAGCAGGACCTCGGCGCTCGCCGCGGACGCTTCGCGCAGCGACAGCGCCGGTTCGATCCCCTCAAGGTCCAGGTTCCATTTGCCTTCGCCGCTGCCGGAGTAGCGGAACCCCATGGAGCCGTTGGGGACTGCCGGGCGTCCGGCCTTCTTGTCGAACAACACGGTGCGGAACGCCGCGTCCTCGGCCCCGGCCTCGGCCGGGAGGTCCCGGGCGGTGAGGAACTTGGACGGGCTGAGGGAGCCGTCGCCGCGCCGTTCGAGCCGGACCAGGAACGGCAGGTCCGTGTACTGGCGGACGTAGTCGGCAAAGAACGGGACCTCCCGCTCGACGAAGAATTCCTTGAGCATGACGTGGCCCATCGCCATGGCCAGGGCTGCGTCGGTTCCGGCCTGGGCGGGGAGCCATTCGTCGGCGAACTTCGTGTTGTCCGCATAGTCCGGGCTGACCGTGACCACCTTGGTGCCGCGGTACCGCACCTCCGCCATCCAGTGGGCGTCCGGGGTGCGGGTCACGGGGACGTTGGATCCCCACATCATGAGGTAGCCCGCGTCCCACCAGTCTCCGGATTCCGGGACGTCGGTCTGGTCTCCGAAGACCTGGGGGCTGGCCACTGGCAGGTCCGCATACCAGTCGTAGAAGGACGTCATCACCCCGCCGATCAGCTGGATGAAGCGGGTTCCGACCGCGTGCGAGACCATCGACATCGCGGGGATCGGCGAGAAGCCGGCGCAGCGGTCCGGCCCGTAGTTCTTGATGGTGTTCACGTGGGCGGCAGCCGCGATTTCGACCGCTTCCTGCCAGGACACCCGGACCAGGCCGCCCTTTCCGCGGGCCAGCTGGTAGCGGCGGCGACGCTCCGGGTCCCCCACGATGTCGGCAAAGGCCAGCACCGGGTCGCCCAGCCGGGCCTTCGCCTCGCGGTACATTTCGACGAGGACACCCCGGGCGTAGGGGAACCGGACGCGGGTGGGCGAGTAGGTGTACCAGGAGAAGGCCGCGCCGCGCGGGCAGCCCCGCGGCTCGTATTCCGGGCTGTCCGGGCCCACGGAGGGGTAGTCGGTCTGCTGGGATTCCCAGGTGATGATGCCGTCCTTGACGTACACCTTCCATGAGCACGAGCCGGTGCAGTTCACCCCGTGGGTGGAACGTACCACCTTGTCGTGGCTCCACCGGTCCCGGTAGAAGATGTCGCCCTTGCGGCCGCCTTCCCGGAACACCGCCCTGCCGTCGTCGGTCTGGTCCCATTTCGTGAAAAATCGGCCCAGCTTCAGCATTGCGTCCGAGGCGGGTCCGTCTAACCCCGCGGAGCCTTCGGCAGTCATGCCTTCAAGCTAGGTTGCCGTTTCAGGCCCGGATAGGGCCTTGCGGCACTGGCCCGAATCCGCCGGGCAGAGTGTTGGCGCCGGCCTCACCCAGGGTTCAGGCGAAGCTTTCCAGCTCCACTCCGGCGCCGACCAGGGCGGCACGGATCGCCGTGGCCGTCTCGATGGAGCCGGGGCTGTCGCCGTGGAGGCACAGAGAATCGGGGTTGATCCGGAGCACGGTGCCGTCGACGGCTTCCACTTCGCCCTTGGTGGCGAGCCGGACGGCCCGCTCGGCGATCCGGCCGGCGTCCTGCAGCAGGGCACCGTCCTGCCCGCGGGGTACGAGGGTGCCGTCCGGCAGGTAGGCGCGGTCAGCGAATGCCTCGGAGAAGACCGGGTGTCCGGCGTCCTTGGCGATCCCCAGGAGGGCCGACCCCGCGAAGCCCAGAACGGGCAGCCCCGGATCGTAGGCCTGGATGGCGGCGACCACGGCGGAGGCCTGCTCGGCGTCGCGCACTGTGCGCTCGTAGAGCGCCCCGTGCAGTTTCACGTAGTCAACGGAGGCGCCGACTGCGTGCGCCACCCCGTCCAGCGCGCCGAGCTGGTACAGCACGGCACCGAAAAGGTCATCGAAGGTGATGTCCATGGCCCGGAGGCCGAATCCGGCCAGATCCGGATACCCGAGGTGGGCGCCCACCCGGACGTCCAGCTCGTAGGCTTCCCGGCACGTGTCCAGCATGGTCACCGGGTCCCCGGCGTGCAGCCCGCAGGCCACGCTGGCGCTGGTGACCAGCGGGAGCATCGCGGCGTCGTCGCCCATGGTCCAGGTCCCGAAGGACTCCCCCAGATTGGCGTTCAGATCCAAAACGTGCCGCCTTCCTGGGCTGACTTGTCCTTCGTGTCCTTCTCCGGCGCAGCTGCCAGGTCCCCGGCCTGCGGCGGGCCCCCCAGCTCCCCGGGAATGACCAGCGGCATCGGCCCGAACGCCTCCTTGGCGTTCGCGACGACGGCGCGGCCCATCACGCGGTTGCCGACGCCGCCCACCACGGCGCCGATGCCGAACGGCAACGCCCGGCCCAGCCAGGCCGTTCCCTGCTGTTTCAGCAGGGTCCGGAGGAACATCGTCTGGATCCGTTCCCGCACCGTGCCGAAGCCGGCCAGCGGTACGCGGCGGGAGAAGAGGGATCCCCAGGCCTGTGTGGGGCCCCTGCCCTGCCCTGCGGCCTGCCCGCTCAGGGAGCTCAGGAGTGCGGTGCCCTCCTCGCCCAGCATGATCGCCATGACCAGGGTGCTGGCCTTCTCTGGATCCACCAGCCGCACGCCGTGGAGTTCGGCCAGGGAGGTGGAGAACAGTGCGGTGGCTTCGAGGAAGCCCACGGTGGCGGCAGCCGAGAGGCCCAGTGCCGCAGCGGTCCCGACGCCGGGGATCACGGCCGCACCGCCCACCAGCGCACCGCCGCCGGTGACGGCCAGGAGATAGTCCCGTTCCAGCATCGCGGCGAGCTGCGCGGCAGTGGCCTGCGGGTGCCTGCGCTGGAGCCTGCGGAGGTTCGCCAGCACCAGCGGGCGCTGGACTTCAACGGCCCGCAGGAGCACGTTGTGGACGCCCGGCTTGGGATTGCCCTGGGCATCGAACATCGCGTTGTGTGCTGACTTCTGGGCAATATTTATTGCCGGGTTGCGTCGCTTGGCCATCATCGCCTCTCCGTGAACCGTAAGTGTGCTGAGTTTCATCCGGTGTTAACACTAGGCCACGGGCCCTTCCCCCGGCGCCTCCGCCCGTCGAACGGCAAGGCGGCCATGACACCCACGATTCGGTCACGGCCCGCTGGAAGTTGGCGGAGGCGTTCCTGGCCGGAGCCTGGCCGGGGCGCCTCCGCTGCGCGGAAGCGCCCCGGCTCCGGATTTAGCGCGGTGTCCGGATGAGCTTCTTGTTGACGAACTCATTCATGCCGAACCGTGCCAGTTCGCGCCCGACGCCGGAGCGCTTCACGCCGCCGAACGGCAGATCCGCCTGGGTTTCGGCCACAGAGTTGATGAACACCATCCCGGTATCCAGCTGATCAGCCACATCCTTGGCCTTCTCGGCATCGGCGCTGAAGACCGCGCCGCCGAGGCCGTACGGGGAACCGTTGGCCAGCTCGATGGCTTCCTCCACGCTGGCGACCTTGTAGATGACCGCTGCCGGGCCGAAGAGCTCTTCCGAGAACGCCCGCATCCCGGGGGTCACATCCGTCAGCACCGTGGGCTCGACGTAGGCGCCGGGGCCCTCGACGTGGTGACCGCCGGTCCGCAGGGTGGCGCCCTTGTCCACGGCATCCTGGATCTGCTCGATGAGGCCGTCGGCGGCGCTCTGTGAGGAGAGCGGGCCGAACCGGGTGTCGGCCAGCAGGGGGTCGCCCGGCTTGATCGCGGACATCCGGGCGGTGAATTTCTCCACGAACGCCTCGTACAGGTCCTCGAGGATGATGAACCGCTTGGAGGCGGTGCAGGCCTGCCCGGCATTCCCCATCCGTCCGCTGACGGCAGCCTTGACGGTGGCGTCGAGGTTCTCGGAGTCCAGGACAATGAAGGGGTCGCTGCCGCCTAGTTCCAGCACGTATTTCTTCAGGTTCCGGCCGGCCACCTCGGCAACGGCCGAGCCTGCCCGCTCACTGCCGGTCAGCGAGACTCCTTGGACCCGGTCATCGGCGATGACCTCCGCCACTTGGTCGTTGCTCAGGAAGAGGTTGATGTAGGCCCCTTCGGGGAGCCCGGCGTCCTTGAAGATCTGCTCGATGGCGAGGGCCGACTGGGGGCAGCTGCCGGCGTGCTTGAGCAGGATGGTGTTGCCGAGGATCAGGTTGGGGGCGGCGAACCGCGCCACCTGGTAGTAAGGGTAGTTCCACGGCATGATCCCCAGCAGCGGCCCCACCGGCGCGGAGCGGACGATTGCCTCGCCGCCGCCCTTGACCTCAAGGATTTCGTCCTTCAGGAAGGACGGGCCCTCGTCCGCGTAGTACGCGTAGATGTCAGCCACGAGGCCCACTTCACCGCGGGACTGGGCCAGGGGCTTACCCATCTCCGTGGCAATCAGCCGGGCCAGCTCGTCCCGGCGCTCCCGGTACAGCTCGGCCACCCGGGCAATCACCTTCGCGCGGGCCTCTACCGGCGCCGATTGCCAGTCCCGGAAGGCCGCCTTCGAGTCCGCCAGCGCGTGTTCCACCTCGGCCGCGGTGGCGAGCGGAAATTCCTTCAACGTTTCTCCGGTCGCGGGGTTCACTGTCTTGTAGGCAGTCATTAATCCACCATCTCCGTTTCTGAGTAGTCCAGCCCAACCGGTCCCTGGCCGTTGCCGCGTTGTTGCGGCAGTCCGGCCCTCCGGGCCCGGTACGTCGGAACGGGCTGCCCCGATGAGGCCACCCGTCCCACTAGGCGGCAACCCCGGCACCTGTCCTGCTATTCCATCCCTCTCCGGGGACGGCCTGCGGCCGCCGGGCTGGGACGCGTCCGGACCCGCCCCTAGACTGGAACCATGCGCTCACTGAGGGCCCTCCGCCCGTTCGTGCACCGGGAATACCGTGTGCTGATAGCGGCCTTGGCCATCTCCATTTTCGGCTCCGGGATGTGGGCCGTGGCGATGGTCTATGAGGTGATCCAGCTGGGCGGTGGTCCGCTGGAGCTCTCCCTCGTGGCGGCCGCGGGCAGCGTGGGCCTCGTCGCTTTTCTGCTCGCGGGCGGCATCGCGGCGGACCGGTTGCCGCAGCGGCTCCTGATCATTGCGGTGGAGGGCGCCAACCTTGCCGTGATCGCCAGCATCAGCGGGCTGGCCATGCTGGGCTGGCTGCAGCTCTGGCATATGGCGCTGGGAGCGTTTGTGCTGGGAGTCGGGGCCGCGTTCTTCTTCCCGGCCTACTCCGCGATCCTCCCCCGGATCCTGCCGCCGGAGGACCTGCTCGCGGCCAACGGCATGGAGGGAACCATGCGGCCCATCCTGCAGCAGGCCGCCGGACCGGCCGTTGCGGGCATCCTGGTGGCCACTCTCTCCCCCGCGCACGCCGTGACGGGGGTGGCGGCCTGCCATCTGCTGGCGTTCTGCATCCTCAACCTGCTCCGGCGCGAATCCCTCCCGGGGACGGAAAGCCTGACCGCGGAGGGCGGCACTGAGGGTGGCGCTGATCCCGGCCCGCCCGCCAGGACGTCGGTACTGCACGACCTTCGCGAAGGCGTCAGCTACACCGTCCGGACCCCCTGGCTGCTGTGGACCCTGCTGTGGGCCTGCATCTCCGTGCTGTTCCTGATCGGACCCATTGAGGTGCTGCTGCCGTTCGTGGTCCGCGACCAGCTCGGCGGCGACGCGCGTATGTTCGGGTTCCTGCTCGCCGTCATGGGCATCGGAGGCGCCGCAGCCTCGTTGGCCACGGCCTCGTTCCCGCTGCCGCGCCGCTACCTCACGGTGATGATGGTGGGCTGGGGCGCCGGCACCCTGCCGCTCGCCGCCGTCGGCATCATGGACAGCTTCTGGGCGCTGGCGGCCGCCCTGTTTATCTTCGGCGCCACCGGCGGCATGGGCATGGTCATCTGGGGCACCCTGCTGCAGCGCCGGGTCCCGCCGCACCTGCTGGGCCGTGTCTCAAGCCTGGATTTCTTTGTCTCGCTGGCCTTGATGCCGGTCTCCATGGCCCTCGCCGGTCCCGCCGCGGAGGTGCTCCCGGTGGGGCTCATCTTCCTGGTCGCCGGGACCGTGTGCCCGGTCATGGCCGTCGTCGCCATGGTCGCCGCGCGGATGCGGGCCGATGAACAGGCCCACCCCCTGGAGGACGGCCGCGAGAGCATCGCTGCCGGCGGGAGCCCCGGCGGCACCGGGTCCGAGTCCGGCGAACGGTCCGGGAACCGCCGCGCTTAGACCGCCGCGCGCACGATCGGGATGGACGCCGTCGGAAGTCCGCTCGGGAAGATCGTAGGCTCCGGCGCCGCGACCGGTGCCAGCGGGACCCGGACCGTGTCGCCGTCGACCGTGAACAGTTCGCCGCGCACGTCGACGTCGAGCGGTGCGCCCTCGCGCACGGTCAGGCTGATGGCACCCTGTTCCAGCTCGAGCTTCAGCAGCCGGCCCTGGATCTTCAGGTGGAAGGACAGCCCGTCCCAGTCGGCGGGCAGCCGCGGGTCGAAGTACGGCACCGCGCCCTGGTCCCGCAGGCCCGCGAAGCCGCTGACCAGCGAACTCCAGACCCCGCCGGTGGAGGCGATGTGCACACCGTCGATCGTGTTGCCGTGTGTGTCGTCGAGGTCGATGAACAAGGCGTGGGTGAAGTGGTTCAGCGCGGCCTCGCCGTAGCCCACCTCGGCCGCCATGATGCCCTGCACGCAGGCGGAGAGGGTCGAATCGCCGGTGGTGATCGGATCGTAGAAGTCGAAGGCGCGGCGCTTTTCCTCGGCGGAGAAGTCCTGCCACTGCAGGAACATGGCCAGCACGCTGTCCGCCTGCTTGAGGACCTGGTGCCGGTAGATCACCAGCGGGTGGAAGTGCAGCAGCAGCGGGTACTTGGACCGCGGCGTACTCCAGTCCCACGGTTCCAGCGTCATGAAGTCGTTGTCCTGCGAGTGCACCTGGAGGTCCCCGTCGTAGGGCAGCTGCATCCGGTTGGCGGCCTGCTCCCAGAACTCGCGTTCGGCGTCATCGATCTCCGGGTGCTCCAGCGCCGCCGCGGCGCGCAGATTAAACCGCGCCATAACGTTGGTGTACAGGTTGTCATTGACGACGGCGGTGTACTCGTCCGGGCCGGTGACGCCGTGGATGTGGAAGAGACCGTCCTTTCCGAAGAAGCCCAGGGACGCCCACATCCGGGCGGTCTCGATCAGCAGCTCGGCGCCGAGGGTTTCCCGGAACGCCTGGTCGCCGCTGGCCCAGATGTAGCGGTTCGTGGCAAAAGCGATCGCGGCGGCGATGTGGAACTGGGCCGTGCCGGCGGCGTAGTAGGCGCTGGCCTCGAGCCCGTTGATGGTGCGCCAGGGGAAGAGGGCGCCGTCCACGCTGAGCTCCTTGGCGCGGATCTTGGCCTCGGGCAGCATGTCGTGGCGGAACTCGAGGACCTGGCGGGCGTTGCCCGGGCTGGTGTACGTCAGGTACGGCATCAGGTACACCTCCTGGTCCCAGAAGTAGTGCCCGTCATAGCCTGAGCCACTGACCCCCTTGGCCGGGATGCCGGCGACGTCGGCGCAGGCCGTAGCCTGGGCCAGCTGGAAGAGGTTCCAGCGGACGCCCTGCTGGAGTTCGGTCTGCCCGGCGAGGACGATGTCGCTGGTGGTCCAGTAGTCGCGGTAGTGCGCGGCGCTTTCAGCGAAGATGTCCGCGAGCGGTTTGAGGCCGGCTTCGGCGTCGTCGGCCAGGTCCGCAGATGCCTGCCCGACGGCGTAGCTGACGCTCTTCTCCAGCACGAACGGTTCGTCGGCGCCGACGGCCAGGACGTAGCGGACGCTGCTGTCGTCCTCGTGCACCTGGGTGTCGAAGGGCTGCACGCCGGCGTTGGTCCAGTGGTCCACGGCCAGGCCGATGCGCTGTTTGGATTCGGCCGTCTCCCAGGACAGGCGCAGCGAGCCGTCGCCGCCGTCGAGCCGGACCGGAAGCAGCACCCGCCCGGCGTGCCGGCCGGCACGGCGCGGGTCATGGGCCGAATGGTCCTCCACCGGCTGGTCCTGGCGGTTGATGACCGAGGAGGTCACGTCAGCGGAGACGTCCCGGTCCGCGGCGAGTTCCAGCGAGATGCCGAGGGAACCGCGGGACTCGTAACCGACGGCCCGGCGTTCGGTGGTGGTCACGGTGGCACCGGAGCGGCACTGCCAGGTGATCCGGCATTCGTAGACGCCGGTGGCAAAATCGACGCTCCGCCGGTAATCCAGCACCGTTGATTCGTCCAGGCTCAGGCTTTCGCCGTCGACGATCACGGTGAAGTTGTTGGCGTCCGGGATGTAGAGGATCCGCTGGCCGGTGCGGGCGAAGCCGTAGGCGTTTTCCGCGTGCTTGATGTCCCAGGTTTCGTGGAAGCCGTTGATGAAGCTGCCCGGCAGCTCGGCGTCTGCGGCCGCCCAGTGGGCGCCGCGGATGCCGAGGTGCCCGTTGCCCAGGCTGAAGAGCGTCTCCAGCGTGCCGGCGTTGCCGGGGAGGTGGACGGTCTCCACCAGCTGCCAGGGATCGTTGGGGAACCGTGCGCGGTCCGAGGTGATGAGGGCCATAGTGGGGGCTTTCCTTGTGGGCGGTGAACGTGCTGGGTGAAAGTGCTTGTACTGATCGTGTGCTCTGCGGGCCCGGCCGGGCTGGTGGGGCGGCTAGAGGAGCTCGTCGAGGTCGTTGACCACGAGGGTGGCTCCGGCGGCCAGCAGGGTCTGCCGGCCGGCGCCGCGGTCCACGCCGATCACCGAGTGGAAGCTTCCCGCACTGCCGGCCTGGACGCCGGAGACGGCGTCCTCGACCACAACGCACTCCTGGCTGGGCAGGCCCAGCAGCCGGGCGGCGTACTGGTAGGTCGCCGGGCTGGGCTTGCCGGGCAGTCCCTCGGCCACGGCGACGACGCCGTCGACCACCACCGGGAAATAGTCCGAGAGGCCGGCGGCCTTGAGCACGGCCGGGGCGTTGCGGGAGGAGGAGACGACGGCGAGCTTGAGTCCGCGGGCCAGCGCGGCGTCGATGAACCGCACGGAGCCTTCGTAGGGCTTAACGCCGCCAGCCTCGACAATGTCGTTGAAGACCTTGTTCTTGCGGTTGCCCAGGCCGTGGACCGTGTTGTGCGCCGGGTCGTCGTCCAGCGGGCCCTCGGGCAGCACGATGTTGCGGGAGGCCAGGAAGTCGCGGACGCCGTCGAAGCGCGGTTTTCCGTCGATGTGGTCGAAGTAGTCGCTTTCGCGGTAGCCGGGCGCCTCGGGGACGGTCTTGAGGAACCCGTCGAAGAGTTCCTGCCAGGCCCGTTCGTGCACGATCGCGGTGGGCGTCAGGACGCCGTCGAGGTCAAAGAGGATGGCGGAGGCGCTGGTCCAGCTCGATGGGGTGCTGTTGGAAATCTCAGTCATGGTCGATGGTCCTTTCAGACGGCGGTATCTAAATCGGCGGGCGGGTGTCCCGTTTGTGGCGGGCGCACCGGTGCGGGTTCTGGAAACTTTTGGACGGCGGCAACATGCGGACGGCGGGCCGGGCTGGCGGATGGTGGAGGGCGCCGGTCAGCGCCGGCGTCGGGTGCTCCTGCGCTCTATCAGCTTGGTCTCCAGGACGTGGCTGGAGGGCGGATTCGGGAGCCCCGAGCGGTGGAGCCGGTCAATCAGCAGGTTGGCCGCGAAGGCGCCCTGATCGGCCACCGGCTGGGAGATGGTGCTCAGCCCCAGGAAGCAGCTCATCTGATGATCGTCTATTCCTATGATGGACACGTTCCTGGGTGCAGACAAACCGAGGTCCCTCAAGGCCATGAGAGCGCCGAAGGCCGTTTCGTCGCAACCGGCGAGGATCGCGGAGGGCATCCGGCGGTTTTCGATCAGCTCGATCATCGCCCGCCGGCCACCATCGATGCTGGACCCGGCGTCGAGTACCAGGTCCGGATCGACCGTCAGGTGCTGTGCGTCGAGCGCCTGTTCGAAGCCCCGCAGCCGCTCGCTGGCGGTGATGAGGGAGGGCTCACCGGTTTCGCTGCCGGAGAGCATGGCCACGTCCCAGTGGCCCAGTCCCAGCAGGTGTTCGGTGGCGGCGCGGGCGGCTGCGGCGTTGTCGATCCCGACGTTGTCCCACGGCACACCGTGCATGCCCACACTGGCCACGGCCAGCCCCGAGCCGGCGAGGTCAGCCAGTTCGGCTTCGCTGAGGGCGATATTGAGGAGCAGGACGCCGTCGACACGTTGGGACAGCTTAGCCAGGTCGCCGAAGAGTTTGCGGTGCACACTGGGCCGGTTCCGGAGGCTGATCAAGACGGTGTCGTAGCCACCGCCGGCGAACACTTCCTCTGCCGCTTCGACGGCCTCCGCGAAGAACCATGCGCTGGCGGTGGGCGCGATGATGGCAATCGAACCGGTGCTGCCGCCGGCCAGCCGGGAGGCTGCCGGGGAGGCCTTGTAGCCGAGTTTCGCGGCGGCGTCGCTGACCTTGGTCTGTGCGGCGACGGACACGTTCGGAAGGTTGCGGAGGGCCCGGGAGACGGTGCAGATGGAGAGTCCGGAGAGTGCGGCGACGTCCTGGATGGTGGCGCGCGGAGCTTTGGCCTGCAGCACGGGCTCAGCCCTTTCTTCCCCCTGAAGTAGTGGGCCGGAATCATGGCCAAGGTCGAGTGTAAACGCTTACAAAATTGGCGCGCAAGTGGATAAACGAAGAAAAAGGACGTTTGGCCCTTCCGCACCGGTCCGCCGCTGGCTTGTTAGGGTCAACTGTCCTGGCGCAGCACGTAGTGGCGAAGGAACGCGCTGACGTCCACCAGTTCGGCCGCCGAGATGGAGTGCCCCATTCCCGGGTAGGTCCGCGCCGTGAGCCGGGTGTGCTCATGGAGCCACTCCTCGGTGTGTGCCGTGGCGGCGTCGTTGATCACCACGTCATCCCGGTCCCGGCCCCAGAAGAACGGCGGGCGCGACTCGAACGATTCGCTCATCGCCAGGAGTTCGTTTTCCAGGACAAAGCCGGAGAGGCCGACGACGGCCCGGAACTGCGCCGGCCGCAGCCGCAGCAGAGTGCTGGCCATGGCCATGCCCTGCGAGTAGCCGAACAGGCTGACGCTGCTGTGCTGGGCCTTGACGGATTCGATCCAGCTGAAGACCGCGTTGGTGGAGGAGATGACATCGGCGAAGTCGTGGGTCAGGAAGTAGTCAAGCAGGAACCAGCCGTGGCCGTCCCCGATCACTTTGGGCCCGCGCAGAGCGGCGCAGGTGAACGCGGGCGGCAGGGAGTCGAACAGCTTCGCCATCCGGGACTCGTCCCTGCCGTAGCCGTGCATCATTACCAGCAGCGGCGTGCCGGGGCGTTCGTGTTCCGGCTTGGACCAGACGACTGTCTCCATCGGACCAGCCTAGCTTTCGGTGATCACCAGCGCGGTGCTGTGCCCGCCGAAGCCGAAGGCGTTGGCAACACCCGCTCTCGCGGGGTTATCCGTCACTGTGGTCCGCAGGAGGTTGAGGTCGATCCCGGCGTCGGGCTCGTCAAGGTTGCTGGTGCCCGGGACCGCCCCGGTCTTCAAGGCCTGGATCATCACGACGGCGCCGAGCGCCCCGGCGCCGCCGAGGAGGTGCCCGGTGAGGGATTTGGTCGACGTGACGGGAACCTGGCTCCCGAGTACGGCCTTGATGGCTTCCGCTTCCAGCCGGTCACCCACGGGGGTGGACGTGGCGTGGGCGTGGACCAGGCCAATGTCCCCGGCGCCAAGTCCGGCCGCCGCGATCGCCTTTTCCATGACCCGGCGCTGCATGGCGGGATCAGCAGCGACGATGTCGACGGCGTCGGACGTCACCGCGGTTCCGGCCACGACGCCGAGGATGTCGGCCCCGCGGGCCCGTGCGTGGTCCTCGCGTTCCAGGACCAGGATTGCTGCGCCTTCGGCCAGCACGAATCCGTCCCGGTCCGTATCGAAGGGCCGCGACGCAGATTGCGGGTCGCCGTTGCGGGTGGACAGCGCCCGGATCTGCGCGAACCCGCTGACGATCAGGCCATTGATGCAGGAATCCACGCCGCCGGCGATCACAACGTCCGCCGCGCCCGCCCGGATCATGTCGGCCGCCTGGGAGATGGCTTCCGCCCCGGAGGCGCAGGCGCTCACCGGGGTCCTGGCGCCGCCCTTGGCACCGACCTCCATGGACACCCAGGCCGCCGGCGCGTTGACCATGATCCGGGTGAGGGTGTGCGGGGATACCCTGCGCGGGCCGCTGGCATCCAGCGTCCGGGTCTGCTCCAGGGTGGTGTCCAGGCCGCCGTAGCCGGAACCGATCACCACGGCCAGCCGCTCCGGGTCGGCCTCGGGACGGCCGGCCTGAGCCCACGCTTCCCGGGCCGCGATCAGCGCCAGATGCCCGCAGCGGTCCATCCTCTTGTATTCGGGGGTAGTGAGCTGCGACGCGACGTCAACGTCCACCCGGCCGGCCATGCGGACAGGGAGGCCCTGCGCCCAGTCGTCCTCCAGCGCCGTGATTCCGGAACGCCCGGCCAGCAGCGCAGCCCAGGTCTCGGACGCAGTCCCGCCCACGGGGGTGACGGCACCCAGTCCGGTGACAACGACTCTGGGAGAAACTTCAGGCATGGGCACCGGTATTCTGTGAGGCCCTTCGGGCGACCCGCAGGGAATGCAGGGTCGGCGGAGCGCGCGGGGCGTGGGCGGGGCGTGGGCGGGGCGTGAGGCGTGTGGGCGGGGTCGGGCAGGGCGTGGGCGGGGCGTGCTTGCGGGCAGGGATGGCTTGCGGGCGCGCTGCAGGGGCAGGGGCTGCCGCGGCGCACCTTTTAAGAGTACGGGGCTCCGGCGCCCGGGGCCGCTTCGGAGTCGCGACTGTGAATCCGCTACGAAAACGGACACCCGCACCCCGGATCCGCGCCGCGGCTGTCCAAAACCGCAGCGGAAGTGACTTTGACGTGCGAAAACTAACCGGAGTGGCGCAGCTCAGATCGTTGAAACTACACACACCTGGCTGTAGCGTGACGGTGGACAGCATGCTTAGCAATACCTATCCGTCCCACCGGACACAAGGAGCAAGTCATGAGAATCGGTTCCTCCATCTTCCTCATCGCCCTGGGTGCCATCCTGGCCTGGGCCATCGCCCCCGGTCTGATCCCCAACGTGGACCAGACCATGATCGGCTACATCCTGATGGTGGTGGGCGTGATCGGCCTGATCGCATCCCTGATCCTGGCCTCCCCGGGACGCAGCCGCACCCGCCGGGTCAGTGAAACCCGCTCCGTCGTGGACCCCAACACCGGCGAGACCATCACCCGGAACGAGAGCCGCGACGCCGGCATCTAATCCCGGGCCGCAGTAAACCCCCCCGAACAAACCCGACGCCGGGCCGGACCTCCAGGAGGTCGGGCCCGGCGTCTGCCGTGTGCCCACTCCCCGGCGCGAAAACTGGACATGTCCCCCGGTCCACAAACCCCCGGGATGGGCATACCCCACGCCCGCGGCCCCGGCTGGACATAGTCCCCATATGCCCACTCCACGGCGCGAAAACTGCACATACCCCCGGCCCGGGAACCCCAGGATGGGCATGCCCCACGCCCGCGGCCCCGGCTGGACATAGTGCCCATATGCCCACTCCACGGCGCAAAGACTGAACATGTCCCCCGGTCCGCGAACCCACAGGATGGACATGCCCCACGCCTGCGGCCCCGGCTGGACATAGTCCCCATATGCCCACTCCACGGCGCGAAGACTGGACATGTCCCCTCAGAGCCAAGACAAACTTTCTGCGTTCATGTTGTTTTTCATTGACAAACCAACAGATTCAAAGATAAAGTCAATCAACTCCACTAGCTGTGATGGGTATCACGGAAGTGGCAGGAAGACCCGCAGTACTGACACAAGGGAGAGCCAGTGTTCGCCGAGGAACGCCAACAACTGATTGTTGGGCTCATCACTGCCAGTGGCCGCGCCAGCGTCACGGACCTCGCCGAGCGCTTCAGCATCACCACCGAGACGGTCCGCCGGGACCTCGCCGCCCTCGAAGCCGCCGGCAGTGTGCGCCGGGTCCACGGCGGCGCGGTGTCCCCGGACCGCTTCAGCACCAACGAGGAGAGCATCCTCGTCCGGACCGACCAGCGGCAGCCGGAAAAGATCCGGATCGCCGAGGCCGCCCTGGCGCTCATCCCGCAGGACGGCACCGGCAGCGTCCTGATCGACGCCGGATCCACCACCGAGTCCCTCGCGGAACTCCTGGCCGCCCGGACAGCAGCAACCACCGCCATCTCGGGACCCGCCGCGGAACTCGTGGTCATCACCCACTCCCTGCCCATCGCGGCCAGGTTGTCCGGGGAACCCGGCATCGCCCTGCACCTGCTGGGCGGGAAGGTCCGCGGACTGACCCAGGCCGCCGTCGGCCAGTCCACCGTCGAAGCCGCCCGCCGGATCCGCCCGGACATCGCCTTTATCGGCACCAACGGCATCCACGCAGCCTTCGGGCTGAGCACTCCCGATCCTGAAGAAGCCGCTGTCAAGGCTGCCTTCGTCCAATCAGCACGCCGCATAGTGGTGTTGGCTGATGCCTCCAAGCTGGACACCGAAACCCTGGTCCAGTTCGCCTCGTTGAAAGATCTGGACACCTTGATCACTGACACGAAACCCAGCCCGGACCTGGCCGACGCCCTCGCGGACGCCGGAGTGGAGGTGGTGGTCGCATGATCGTCACCCTGACCGCCAACCCGAGCCTGGACCGCACCGTGGCTTTGCCCGGTCCCCTGCTCCGCGGCGAAGTCCAGCGGGCCGTCTCCGTCCGGCAGGAATCCGGCGGCAAGGGAGTCAACGTCTCCCGCGCCCTGGTCGCCTCCGGCATGACAACGGTCGCAGTGCTCCCCGGAGCCGAAGCGGACCCCGTCCTCGCCGGGCTCCGGGCCGGCGACGTCCCCTTCGCCGCCCTCCCGATCGGCGAGCCGCTGCGCAGCAACGTGGCGCTCACCGAGCCCGGCGGTGTCACCACCAAAGTCAACGAACCCGGCCCGGTTCTCAGCGCGGACCAGCAGGAGGCCCTGATCGGGCTGCTGCTGGACCGCTCCCGCGGCGCCAGCTGGGTTGTCCTGGCCGGATCGCTCCCACCCGGGGTCCCGGCCGACTTCTACGCCACCGTCACCCGGCGGCTGCGCTCCATGGATCACGGCAACGAGGCTCCCCTCATCGCCGTCGATTCCTCCGGCGAACCGCTCGCCGCCGCGATCTCCGGCGATGCGCTGGGGAAACCGGATCTCCTCAAACCCAACGCCGAGGAACTGGTGGAACTGGCCGCCGCAGCCGGATTCGCCACCAACAAGTCCGCCGAGGAACTCGAAGCGGATCCGGAGGCTGCCGCGGTGGCCGCCGCCGCCGTCGTGCGTTCCGGGGTGGGTGCCGTGCTGGCAACGCTCGGGTCCAAGGGTGCGGTGCTTGTGACGGCCGACGGCGCGTGGCTGGCCACGCATCCGCCGGTCACTGCGGTGAGCACGGTAGGCGCCGGCGATTCCTCGCTGGCCGGCTACCTGCTCGCCTCCGGCCAGGGCGCCGCCCCGGCCGATTGCCTCCGTCAGGCGGTGGCCCACGGTGCCGCCGCCGCTTCCCTGCCGGGCTCCACAGTTCCGGCAGTCCACCAAACCACCCCCGATGCCGTAACCATCACGGCCCTCCGGAAGGATTGACAGTGACTCAGCTCATTACTACCGAACTGGTCGAGCTCGACCAGAACTTGGGCAGCTCGCCCGAGGACGTGATCCGGCACCTGGCAGGCAAAGTTGCAGCCAACGGCCGCGCCACGGAAGTCGAAGGCCTCTTCGCCGACGCCTTCGCCCGTGAATCCAAGACCGCCACCGGCGTCCCGGGCGGCATCGCCATCCCGCACTGCCGCTCGACGGCGGTCACCGAACCGACGCTCGTCATGGCCCGGCTCTCCCAGCCCGTGGACTTTGGCGCCAAGGACGGTCCCGCGGACCTGATCTTCTTCATCGCAGCCCCCGAAGGCGCGGACCAGGAGCACCTCAAGCTGCTCTCCAAGCTGGCCCGCTCCTTGATCAAAAAGGACTTCACCGCCGCCCTGCGCGCCGCCGGCTCGGAGGCCGAAGTGGTGGAGCTCGTGGAAGGCGCCCTCGCGGACAAGCCGGCAGCAGCGGCTGCGGCCCCTGCGGCAGCCGCCGCCACCGGAGCCACCGCTGCCGGAGCCGCCGCCGACGCAAGCACCGAGACGGCCCGCCCCAAGCGCCTCGTCGCCGTGACCGCCTGCCCCACCGGCATCGCCCACACCTACATGGCCGCCGATTCGCTGGTGGCCGCCGCCAAGGAAGCCGGCGTCGACCTGCAGGTCGAGACGCAGGGTTCCTCCGGCGCCAAGGCCCTTGACCCGGCCGTCATCGCGGCCGCCGACGCCGTGATCTTCGCCGTGGACGTGGACGTGCGCGGCAAGGAGCGCTTCGCCGGCATGCCGGTCATCAACGCCCCGGTCAAGCGCGGCATCGACGAGCCGGACAAGATGGTCCAGGAGGCCCTCGCCGCCGCAGACAACCCCCACGCCCGCCGCGTCCCGCACTTTGGTGAGGACCAGGCCCAGCAGGAGGCCGAGGAAAAGGGCGAGCACTTCGGCACCAGGCTGAAGAAGGCGCTGCTCACGGGCGTCAGCTACATGATCCCGTTCGTGGCAGGCGGCGGTCTGCTGATCGCCCTCGGCTTCCTGTTGGGCGGCTACGACATCACCGCCTACGCGGACAAAATCCTGACAGAGAACACGCTCACCAATCTGCCCACCGAGTACCCGGAACTGGCCTGGGGCCCCTTGGGCGCATTCCTGGGTGCCGTGATGTTCAAGATCGGCGCCCTGTCGCTCGGCTTCCTCGTCCCGGCGCTGTCCGGCTACATCGCTTTCGCCCTGGCTGACCGGCCGGGCATCGCCCCCGGCTTCGTCACCGGTGCCGTTGCAGGGTTCATGGGCGCAGGCTTCCTCGGCGGCATCGTCGGCGGCCTGCTGGCAGGCTACACGGCACATGCCATCGGCCAGATCAGCGTCCCCCGCTGGCTGCGCGGCCTGATGCCGGTAGTTATCATTCCGCTGGTGGCATCCCTCGTAGCGTCCGGCCTGATGTTCCTGGTCCTGGGCGGCCCGATCGCCGCACTCACCGTGGGCCTCAACGACTGGCTGAACAGCCTCACCGGCGCCAGCGCAATCGCCCTCGGCGTCATCCTCGGCCTGATGATGTGCTTCGACCTCGGCGGACCGGTCAACAAGGTTGCCTACGCCTTCGCCGTCGCCGGCCTCGGCGCAGCAACCATCGACAACCAGGCCCCGTGGCAGATCATGGCGGCCGTGATGGCCGCAGGCATGGTCCCGCCGCTGGCTATGGCCCTCGCCTCCACCGTGCTGAACAAGAAGCTCTTCAGCCTCGCGGAACAGGAGAACGGCAAGGCCGCCTGGCTGCTGGGAGCCTCGTTCATCTCCGAAGGCGCCATCCCGTTCGCCGCCGCAGACCCGCTCCGCGTCATCCCGGCCAGCATGCTCGGCGGCGCCGTGACGGGCGCCATCTCCATGGCAGCCGGGGTGGGATCGAAGGCCCCGCACGGCGGAATCTTCGTCTTCTTCGCGATCGACAACTTCCTGATGTTCGTCGTCGCCATCGCAGCCGGAACCGTCGTCACGGCCTTCGCAATCATCGGGCTCAAGCGCTACGCAGTCAAGAAGCCGGTTGATACGGTGGAACAGGTTCCCGTAGCCGCCTGAGCCGTCCAGAAAAACCTTCCTGGCTGATATTCCCCAAGCTGAAACCAAGGAGCAGAAATGACCGAACGTAACGCCACCATTGCCAGCCGCGTCGGGCTGCACGCCCGCCCGGCCGCCATCTTTGCCGAGGCTGCAGGCGAGTTCGATCTCGAAATCACCATTGCCCGCCTGGGCGAACCCGTTGACGAGGCCATGGACGCCGCAAGCATCCTGTCCCTCATGAGCCTGGGCGCGTCCCACGGCGAAGTTGTGGTGCTGCGCGCCGAGGGCGACGGCGCCGACGCCGCCCTGGAGCGCCTGGTCCAGATCCTCGAAACGGACCACGACGCCGAATAGCGTCACCGCCCGGCATTGCTGCCGCCGGCTCCGAGGCCCGGCCGAACCCTGAACGGGGGGCGGCCGGGCTTCTGCGTTCCGGCACCGTTCCGGCGCTCCCCGGAGTTCCTCAGCAAACTTAGTAACTGCTTGTCACGGCCCTGCCGCGCGGCTAGTTTGGAATCCGCGGCACCATCACCCGTGGCCTGCCGCAGGACCCGTTCCCGGCCGAAGGAGAAACCGTGGCAACCGTGCAGCACAGCATTGAAGTCGACGTTCCCGTGTCCACCGCGTACAACCAGTGGACCCAGTTCGAGACCTTCCCCGAGTTTATGAAGGGGGTCGAAGCCGTCGAACAGGTCGACGAGACCTCCCTCCAGTTCCGCACCGAGATTGCCGGGGTCCGGCGCGAATACCTCGCCCAGATCACCGAGCAGACGCCCGACCGGAAGATCGCCTGGGTCAGCACGGACAAACCCCGCAACGCCGGGACCGTGACGTTCGAATCCCTCGGCGCGGAGCGCGCCCGGGTCAACGTGGAACTTGAGTGGGAGCCCGAGGGGCTCGTGGAAAAGGCCGGCTCGGCTGTCGGCGCGGACAGCCGCCAGGTTACCGCGGACCTCGGCCGCTTCAAGGAGTTCATCGAATCCCGCGGCGTCGAAACCGGCGAATGGCGGTCCTCGGTGGCCCGGGGCGAAGTGGACGACACCACCGTCGGCACCGACCACCAGCTCCCGAGGTAGTCATGCCCACGAAAAAGAACGCCCCACGGGGCGCCGACAGCCCCAGCATCAAGGATCCGGAACTCTACGAAGAGCTGCTGGAGGACGGTGCCTCGAAGCAGAAGGCAGCCCGCATCTCCAACGCCGCCGCCAAAAAGGGCAGGTCGGCCGTGGGCCGCAAGGGCGGGAAGGCCGGGGACTACGAGGACTGGACCGTCCCCCAATTAAAGGCACGCGCCAAGGAGATCGGCCTCAAGGGCTACTCGGCGAAGAAGAAAAGCGAGCTCATTTCCGCGCTCAGGAACTCCTGATCCCGGTGGCCGCCGGCCGGGCCGACCCCCGCTCAGGCCTCCTTGCGCGCCGCCCCCTCGGCAGTCTTCGCGGCGGCAGCCTTCGGGGCTGCCTTCGTGCCGGCGGTTTTCGCGGCGGTTTTCGCGGTGGTTTTCGTGCCGGCTTTGGGAGCGGCCCGGGACGCCGTCTTGGGCGCGGCCTTGGCCGCCGTCTTCGCGGCAGGCCTGGCGGCGGATTTGGCAGTGGGCTTCGCGGTGGACTTGGCGGAGTCCGCCCCGGACGCGCCTCCCCCGCGTTTCTTCTCCAGGCTCCGCTTGAGCGCCTCCATCAGATCGATCACCTCGCCGCTCCCGGCCTCGGCCGCCGGGACGCCGAAGGTCTCCTCGGTGTCCAGGGACTCCCCCTTCTCCAGCTTCGCCTCGATGAGCTGGCGCAGCTGCAGCTGGTAGTCGTCGGTGAACTGGTCCGGCTCGAAGTCCGCCGCCATCGAGTCGACCAGCGCCGCGGACATTTGACGTTCCTGCGCGGAGATACGGATGGATGTTTCGAGCGACGGGAAGCTGGCCTCCCGCACCTCGTCGGCCCAGAGCAGCGACTGCAGGACCAGGACGTCGCCGCGGATCCGCAGGGCCCCCAGCCGCGTCTTGTCCCGCAATGCGAACTGGACTATGGCCACCCGGTCGGTGTCCTCCAGCGCGCGGCGCAGCAGGACGTAGGCCTTGGGCGACTTGGAGTCGGGCTCAAGGTAGTAGCTCTTCTCGAACATCATCGGGTCCAGTTGCTCGGCCGGCACGAACTGCACCACATCGATCTCGTGGCTGTTCTCGGCCGGGATGGACTTCAGCTCCTCGCGGCTGAGGACCACCGTCCGCCCGTCGTCCTCGTAGGCCTTGTCGATGTCCTCGTAGTCCACGATCTTGCTGCAGACCTCGCAGCGGCGCTGGTACCGGATCCGTCCGCCGTCGGCGTTATGGACCTGGTGGAGGCTGATGTCGTGGTCTTCGGTGGCGCTGTAAACCTTGACGGGCACGTTGACCAGCCCGAACGCTATCGCGCCTTTCCAGATGGCTCTCATGGATCAAGTGAACATCACAGTCGCAGGCAGGTGAAGCCCTTTGGCTGAAACCACGCCGGCCGGAGGCCGGGAGCGTGTCCGGGTTGCCGGCCGCGAAATGGTTGTCACCAACCTGGACAAGGTCATGTATCCGGAGACGGGCACCACCAAGGCCGACGTCCTGGCCTATTACGCGGCGGTGGCGCCGGTCCTGATTCCGGCTGCGGCGAACCGCCCGGCCACCCGGAAACGCTGGGTGCACGGCGTCGGGACTGCCGACGCCCCCGGCGAGATGTTCTTCCAGAAGAACCTGGACCATTCGACGCCGGGATGGGTGCCGCGGGCGTCCATCACCCACAAGGACCGCACCATCCAGTACCCGCTGGTCAACGACCCGGCCACCCTGGCCTGGCTCGCCCAAATCGCGGCACTTGAGATCCACGTCCCGCAGTGGCGCGTGGATTCCCACGGCAACCAAATGCCTCCGGACCGGCTGGTGCTGGATCTGGATCCCGGCGAAGGGGCCGGGCTGGCCGAATGCGTCGAGGTGGCGAAGCTCGCCCGCACCATCCTGCAGGACGTGGGCCTGGAGCCCGTACCCGTGACCAGCGGGAGCAAGGGCATCCACCTGTACGCCGCACTCGACGGCACACAGAGCTCCGAGCAGATCTCCGAATTCGCCCACGAACTGGCACGCTCGCTGGAGGCCGATCACCCCGAGCTCGCCGTGAGTGACATGAAGAAGACGCTGCGCACCGGCAAGGTCCTGGTGGACTGGAGCCAGAACAGCGCCGCCAAGACCACGATCGTGCCCTATTCCCTGCGGGGCCGGCTCCGGCCCACGGTGGCGGCGCCCCGGACCTGGCGCGAACTCAGCTCGCCGTCGCTGCACCAGCTCGACTACCAGGAGGTCCTGCAGCGGGTGAAGGACGGCAAGGACCCCTTCGCCGCCATTTCGGGTGGGAAACGAACCGGGCACGAGCCGGCGCAACGCTCCCAGGACCAACGCCCGGATGGGCCCGGCGACGGCGGTGGCACCGACCCGCGGCTGGAGACGTACCGCGCCAAGCGGGACGCGGCGTCCACCCCGGAGCCCTTCACGGCCGAGCGGCACCGTGCAGGCACCGAGGGAACGGGACCCGGGGACGGCACGCTCCGGGAGAGGTTCGTTATCCAGGAACACCACGCCAGCCGGCTGCACTTCGACCTCCGTCTGGAGCGCGACGGCGTGCTGGTGTCCTGGGCGCTGCCCAAGGGTGTCCCCACGTCCAAGACGAAGAACCATCTTGCGGTCCAGACCGAGGACCATCCGCTGGACTACCTGGACTTCGAAGGCACTATCCCCAAAGGCCAGTACGGCGCCGGGACCATGAGCATCTGGGATCACGGGTACTACGAGGTGGAGAAGTGGGTGGCGGGCAAGGAGGTCATTGCCACCCTCACCGGCCAGGACGACGGAGGGCTGGGCGGCGCCCGCAGGTTCGCCCTGATCCACACCGGCCGGGGCGACGACCAGTGGCTCATCCACCTGATGGACCCCCTCGCCGCGAAGGACGCGAAGAAGGGGCAGGCCGCCCCGCCGCCGGACGACGAAGCGGCTGCCTCCACAGACCAGGTCGACGATCGCGCCACCCTGGTCCCGGAGGACTTCCAGCCGATGCTCGCCAGCGCCGGGACCATTTCCGACCTCCCGGACAAGGACTGGCAGTTTGAGCTCAAGTGGGACGGAGTACGGGCCCTGATTATCGGGGATGCGACGAGGATCCGGTTGATCAGCCGCAACGGGAACGACATGTCCGCCTCGTATCCGGAGCTGACGGACCGCGCCTGCTGGCCGGCGCAGGATTTCATCGCCGACGGCGAGATCATCGCCGTCGGACCGTCGGGGCGGCCCGACTTCGGGCTGCTGCAGGGGCGGATGAAGCTCACGCGGGCCGCCGACGTCGCGAAGGCGCGGGCGTCGACGCCGGTGCGGCTGCTGCTGTTCGACCTCCTCGCCGAACACGGCAAGGACCTCCGCCGTCTGCCGCTCAGCAAGCGCCGGGTCCGGCTGGAAGCGTTCTTCACCCCCTCCGGCTGCCCGGTGGAGCTCTCCGGGCTGATCGACGGCGATATCCGGCACATCCTCGAGAGTGCCGAGGAACTGGGACTCGAGGGTGTGATGGCCAAGCGCACGGACGGCCGGTACGTCGGGCAGCGCAGCAGGTCCTGGCTCAAGCTCAAGTTCGAACGCACCCAGGAGGTGGTGGTCGGCGGCTGGCGGCCGGGCAAGGGCGAGCGCGGGCAGTCCGTGGGCTCGCTCCTGCTGGGGATCCCGGACGGATCCAGGCTGCGCTACGTCGGACGGGTGGGCAGCGGCTTCAGCGCCCGCGAACTAGTGGAACTGCGCCGGCAGCTCGATGCGCTGCCGCGGAAGACCCCGCCGTTCAGCGACGTGCCGGCAACCGACGCCGCGGACGCTCACTGGGTGAGCCCCAAGCTGGTCGGTGAGGTGACCTACGGCGAATGGACCGGCAGCGGCAAACTCCGGCACCCGGTCTGGCGCGGATGGCGGCTGGACAAAAAACCGGAGGACGTGGTGGTGGAGGAAGGCTGAGAGTAACGAAAAGCCCGGGCCAACCGATAACAGTTGGCCCGGGCAGATGCCGCCGGAAAAAATGCCGCCGGGCTAACGCCACGATCCATGGCGCCGGCTCGTGCCGCCGCCCCGCGACCGCGGACGGCCGTCAGGACGAGTGCGGGGTGTCCGGCGGAGTGATCCGGTGAACCGCGTTGACGGCGGCCCCCTGAGCCAACCGGCCGTGCTTGACGTCGTGTTCCTTGGGGTGGCGGTGCTTGCCGTTGCCGTCCGGCCACTGCTGCCCGCTGGCGGCGGACGGCGGGGCGGGGCGTTTGGTTTCCGGCCCGGGCGCCTCATCCATGGACTCCGCCAGATGACTGGCAACCTCGGGATTGATGTCGTCTCCGAACTGGTGTTCCGCCATTGCTCTTCCTTCCGCTGTCGAATTACGCCGTCGAAATAAGCTGTGAAATGAAGTGTCCAACTATCGTAGGTCGGCCGGCGGGCGATGTCTGTAGGACTACCAGCGGACTTTCTTTTCCGTCGGCCCCTGCTTGCCGCTGACGTGCGTGGGCTTGTGGCTGTGGCCTACGCTTTGGGTGGCGGCGCCGCCCCGCGACTTGCTGGCGAGCATCTCCCTCTGGGCGTCGGTGAGGCGCGACTTAATGCCCTTCCCCTGCCCCTCCTTGGCCTGGGGGCCGTCCCCGTCGGCTCCGCTGTTGCTGCTCTTCTTGGTCTCTTTGCCAGTCATGGGCTGTTCTCCTCGTGCGGCGTTGTGATCGGGGCTGCGCTGGCTTCAACCCTAAGCGCATTCCGGATCCCGTGGGTACCCCCTTTTTTCGTGCTCTGCGGCCCCCGGAGGGTGAGCTCGGAGGGTGAGCTCGGAGGGTGAGCTCTGAGGGTGAACTTTGCGGGTGAACCGGAGGTGCGGTGACGCCGTCCCGGAACACTTGTTCGGGCCTAAAAACCGGCTCCAGCCCGCCCCTCAGGGAAAAATTTTGTGCAGGCCACGGTGGAGGCCGGGGATTCCCAGCATTGGCGCGGCGAAACGGCGGAAAAGAAATCCGACAATCAGCCTCTGATCGGGGCTGAAACACCGGATGATACGGCACGAAACTCGGAAACACCATAGAAATCACGTAAAATCGAAAGCCTGCCCAGAGCGGGGCAGCTACAAGTCGCAAGCAAATGACCTCCATAGGAGCGGCCCAAATGCCCACAGACCGAAGCACGACCGACTCTTCAGCAGGCGTTATGAACGCCCGCGGAACCAACCAAGCCGCACCCCCGGGTGCGAAGAAACCTAAGCTGCGGACGCGGCGTCGGCTCAAAGAGTCCGACGTCAACGTCGTGAACAAGCCGATGCTCAAAAAAGCACTCGGCGGCACCATCGTGGGTAACACCATGGAGTGGTACGACGTCGGCGTGTTCGGCTACCTGATCACCACCATGGGACCGGTGTTCCTGCCCGAGGCGGACAAGAGCGTTCAGACGCTGTTCCTGCTGGGAACGTTCGCCGCCACCTTTATTGCCCGCCCCCTCGGCGGAGTCATCTTCGGCTGGCTCGGCGACAAGGTGGGCCGCCAGAAGGTCCTCGCCTGGACCCTGATGCTGATGGCTGCCAGTACATTCGCCGTCGGCCTGCTGCCCGGCTACGCGCAGATCGGCATGTGGGCTGCTGTCCTGCTGGTTGTGCTCAAGCTCGTCCAGGGATTCTCCACCGGCGGCGAGTACGCCGGTGCCACCACCTTCGTGAGCGAATATTCCCCGGACAAGCGCCGCGGCTTCTTCGCCAGCTTCCTGGACATGGGCAGCTACCTCGGCTTCGCCCTCGGCGCCGCACTGGTGTCCGTGCTCCAGTTGACCCTCGGCCAGAGCGCCATGGAGGAGTGGGGCTGGCGGATCCCGTTCCTGATTGCCGGCCCGCTGGGCCTGATCGCGGTCTACTTCCGCAACAAGATCGAGGAATCCCCGCAGTTCCAGGCCACCCTGGACGCCCAGGAGAACCTCTCCAAGGAGGCTGCGGCCTCCGCTGACGCCGGATCGAAGAGTCCGGTGGGCATCGTGAAGGCCTACTGGCGTTCACTGATTGTCGCCATGATCCTAGTGGCAGCCGCAAACACCGCAGGCTATGCCCTGACGTCCTACATGCCGACGTACCTCACCGAATCCAAGGGCTACGACCCGGTCCACGGCACGCTGCTGACCATCCCCGTGCTGGTCGTCATGAGCCTCTGCATCCCGCTTACGGGCAAGCTGTCGGACCGTATCGGCCGCCGCCCCGTGCTCTGGATCGGCGCGCTCAGCACCGTGGTCCTGGCCACCCCGGCGTTTATGCTGATTGGCATCGGCGAAATCTGGTCCACCCTCCTGGGCCTGGGCATGATCGCCTTCCCGGTGACGTTCTACGTGGCGAACCTTGCCTCGGCCCTGCCGGCGCAGTTCCCGACGGCCAGCCGTTACGGCGCCATGGGCATCGCGTACAACTTCTCCGTTGCCATTTTCGGCGGCACCACGCCGTTCATCGTCGCCGCCCTCATCGGCGCCACCGGCGACGACATGATGCCTGCCTACTACCTGATGGCCACCTCGGCGATCGGTGCAATCGCCATCTACTTCCTGAAGGAATCGGCCAAGCGCCCCCTGCCGGGTTCCATGCCCAGCGTGGACACGCAGGCCGAGGCCAAGGAAATCGTTGCGAACCAGGACGAGAACCCGCTGATCGACCTCGTGGAGATGGACATGCCCTTCACCACGGCCACCGGTCAGGGTACTGATCCGGCGGCGCCGCGGGACACCGAAAAGGTGCCTGTCTAAGCCTGAGCTTGCCCTTCTGGCAGCCCGGTCAGGTTCATCCTGAGCCCGGCCGGCTAACCCAGGCTCTGTAGCAAAAAAGTCCCGCCCGTTGAGGCCTGCCTTGTGTGATTACCCATTGGGGGAACCACACAAGGCAGGCCTTAGGCGTGTCCGGCTACTGCGGTTCGGCGGCCAGGAGTTCGGCATGCTCCTCCGCCGTCAGGTCCTTCTGCCCGTCCATGACCGGAGGCGGGGAGAGCTTGTACGCGGCGTAGTACAAGCCGGCGGCGAGTGCCATGGTGATCAGCGGGGTGAGTTGCGAGACCACGGGCACCGCTGTCTGCTCAGTCAGCAGGATGCCGGTGGCGGAGGCGATCACCCAGGCGATGGCTCCGGCGGTGACTGGCTTGAGCCGGCCCGGCCGGACTTCCGGAAGGTACCGCTCCTCTTTCCAGTTGATGGCAATGTACGTTAGCGCGATCGCCACCCAGGCCGTGACAAAGACGCCTTGCCACGCGAGCGCCTTCAACAGGTAGCTCAGCACGTCCGTGAGCATCAGCAGGTACGCGAGGATGCCGGAGACGATCACCCAGACATACCGTGGCAGGTTGAGGCCGAACGCCCGGTGCACGAAGGCCGAGAGGTTTGTCGACGCGAGGAAGTAGTTGGCCGTGTTGATGCGGGTCTGGGAGATGAAGATGACCAGCACGCCCCAGATTCCCAGCGACGAAATGAAGGCCGTGACCACACCCGTCTCGGAGGCCTCCAGCCCCCAGGCACTCATGATGTAGATGCCGACGAGGCCGTTCAGGCCGAAGGTGAAGGCATAGAACACCCAGCCGAAGGTGACGCTGCCCAGGAATCTCCGGTCCTCGCGCTTGCCCATGCGGGCGTAGTCAAAGGTGTACATCATCATGATGTACACGCCCATGTAGATCAGATAGGACGTCAGCCAGCCGGGCAGGGCGGAGCCGGCCGCGGCCTCGCCGATCCAGGTGGTGGGGACCCCGCGGATGACCGTCGCGGCGATCACCACGGCAATGAGCCCCGCGAAATAGAACGGGAGCAGGAAGCCGTTGAGCCGGTCCAGCCAGTGCTGGACGCCGCCGACCGCCAGTGGAATGGCATAAATCACCACCGCGGCGTACCAGATCAGGATGTCGCCACCAAAGTACTCGTGAAACGCGACGGCGATGATGGAACCTTCAAAGACGGCGTAGTAGATGGCCGTCGCTGCGAAGATCAGGGACGCGAGCGCCGACCCCAGCAGCCCGAACAGGGTGCGGGAGAAGACGCTTACGGTCAGTCCGGTCCGGGCGGCGTAGCGCGACAGCACCAGGTTGATGATCCCGTAGGTGGCGATGGTGAGGACCATACCGATGATGGTGTTGGGCACCCCCACGGCGCCGGCCGAGGCGACGGCCACGTAGATCCAGAACATGGCCGAGAACAGGGCCCACCAGGCCATGGTCAGCGACCATTTGCCGACCCGCTGATCCGCGGGCATTACTAGATTTGAGTACGACAAAGCGACACCTCTGGTGTTGGAATGATGCATGTATTGAACTGGTGGCGGGTGCCACTGGTCTGGGGGCGTTGGTTACCCCCAGATGGAACGGCGGAGGGCCTTTCCTTCCGCACGGGCCGCGACGGCCTCCTCCATGGTCACGGCGACGAACCGCGTCTTGGTGCCCGGTGCGCTGCGGGCAAGCTGGTCCATGTCCGCGCTGATGACGGTTGCGACCATGGCGTAGCCTCCCCCGGACACGGCGTCGCGGTGCAGGACGATGGGTTCGCTGCCTCCGGGGATCTGGATGGAACCCACCGCATAGCCGGCGTCGACAATGTTGGAAGGGTCGGAACCGGCGCCGAAGGGCTGTTCCCGGGCTTTCCATTCGACGGCCGGTCCGCTGTACCGCAGGCCGGTCCGGTCGGCCACCGGGGTGAGCGTCCAGGTCGAATCCAGAAGGGTTGCGAGCCCGGACTCGGTGAGCCGGTGGTCGTAGAGGCCCAGAAGGACCCTGATCTCCGTTTCACCGGGAAATGCCGGGCGCAGCTCCGGCGCGATTCCGGCGAGGACTTCCCCGGAGGCGGTGTCGCCGACCGGGACCTCATCGCCCGCGGCGAGCTTGCGCCCTTGATAGCCGCCAAGGGCGCCGAGGGCATAGGTGGAGCGGCTGCCGAGGACAAGGGGCACGTCGATGCCGCCGCGGACGGCCACGTAATAGCGCGTGCCGCCCTGGAGGAAGCCGAAGGAGACTTCGTCCCCCGCGGCGAGTTCGATGGCTTCCCATTGCGGGGCGGTGGCTCCGTTGACTTTGACCTCCACCGGGGCGCCTCCCACGGCAATGACCGCGGCGGCGGAGGTGCGGAATTTCGGGCCCAGATAGGTGCACTCCAGCACCGCCTCCTCGGCGCTGTTGCCCACCAGGGCATTCACGATTTCCGCGGAGAGCTGGTCCATGGACCCGCCCTGCGGGATTCCCACGTTGTAGTGGCCGAATCGGCCCCGGTCCTGGACCGTCGTCGACAGGCCGGGCTCCAAGATCTCAAGAGTCATTGAGGTTCTCCAATAGCTTCGTGTTGTAGCTCTCGGGATCGTCGAGGGCCTCGGCCAGGTCGAAGGTGACCGGCACCTGCTTGTATACGAAGGTGCCTGCTTCCACCTGGTCCTTGATGCTCTTGTATTCGCCCTCATCGACAGGCCGGAACTTGACGATGTCGCCCGGCTTGAAAAAGACCATGAAGTCCTTGAAGTCGGCCAGGGACTGCGCGGGGTCGAAGATCGGCGCAGCCGCGATGCCGAACATCTGGTAGCCGCCGGCGCCACGGACGGAATAGATGCAGGCGAAGCACCCGCCATGACCGACGGTGAGGGGAGGTGTGTCCGTGCGCGGACTGAGGTACTTCGGCACCTCCAGCTGCTGCTCGCGTGGCACCATCTGGAACATAAACGGCAGACCGGCGACAAACCCGACCATGGAAACCAGCCAGGGGCTGCTGTGGTGGCGCCTGATGAACTCGTCGGCACCGGAAAGGTTATTGACCTCGGCCGCAAAGTCCAGGTCGGTCCCCTCGGGCCGCTGGTGCCCGCTGCGGAAGCGGGCGCCGGTTTCCCGCGTGTACGGATCGTCGTACCAGACCGGAACCTCGATCAGCCGCGTGTTCAGCACCGGGTGGGCGGTGTTGTCCACCTCCACCTCGATCTCCCGTGTGGCTGCCTCCAGCTCCGCGGCGTCCAGCACATCGGGGTCGAAACGGACCAGCAGGGACGCGTTGGCGGGGCAGATTTCCGTCACGCCGGCCAGCGCCCTGTCGCCAAGCCTGGTGGCCATCGAGTTGGACTTGAAGTTCGCGGCCAGGCTCATCGCCTCCGAGATTTCGACGAAAAGGAACTCGTCGCCGCCCCAGGTGTAGCGGGCCGTCCCTTTGAGTGAGCTGGCACTCAGGATATTGCTCATGACAGGTCCCCCAGGATCTCCGGGCAGGTTTCGATGAACTTGGTGTGGTGCTCCACGGACTTCAGTTCCGGCCGGTGCAGCACGGCGCTGAGAAGCGGAATGGTGGTTGACACGCCCTCGATGGTGATTTCGTCGAGGGCGCGGATGGACCGGCCGATGGCCTCCTCCCGGGTTTCGTCCCAGACGATGATTTTCGCCAGCAGCGAGTCGTAGAAGGGCATGACCGAGGAGCCGGCGACGAATCCGGAGTCGATGCGGACGCCAGGACCGCCCGGCCAGTCCAGGCGTTCCAGCAGCCCCGGACTGGGCATGAATCCCTTGGACGGGTCCTCGGCGTTGAGCCGGAATTCGAAGGCATGCCCGCGGAAAAAGACGTCTTCCTGGCGCATCCGCAGCGGCTCCCCGGCAGCTATCAGCAGTTGTTCGCGGACCAGGTCAAGGCCCGTGACCATTTCGGTGACCGGGTGCTCCACCTGGAGACGGGTGTTCATTTCGATAAAGGAGACTTCGTGGTTGACAGCGTCGTACAGGAATTCGACCGTTCCCAGGCCCTTGTAGTGGCACTGCCGGGCGAGCTCCACCGAGGACTCCAGCATGTGCCGGCGGACGTCGTCCGGCAGGTCGGGGGCTGGCGCTTCCTCCAAAATTTTCTGCTGCCGTCGCTGCATGGAGCAGTCCCTGTCCCCGAGATGGACCACGTTGGTGCCGTCGCCGAGGACCTGAACCTCAACGTGGCGGGCGCGTTCCACGAACTTTTCCAGGTAGACGGCGGCACTGCCGAATGCAGCCGCCGCTTCGGCCTGGGCCACCTCGACGGTCGAGGCCAGGTCCTCCGCACGCGTGACCAGCCGGATTCCGCGTCCGCCGCCGCCCGCGGCCGCCTTGACCACCAGGGGGAAGCCGATCTCGGCAGCGATCTCCAGCAGGGCGTCGCCGGTGGGGGCCTCTCCGTGGGTTCCGCGGAGGGTGGGGACGCCCGCCGCTTCGGCGGCCTTCCTGGCCTGCGCCTTGTCCCCCATCAGCTCGATGGCTTCCGGGGACGGGCCCACCCAGATGAGTCCCGCGTCAATGACCGCCCGGGCAAACGCGGCGTTCTCGGACAGGAACCCGTATCCGGGGTGCACGGCGTCGCAGCCGAAGTCGGCTGCCGCTTTCAGGACGGCACCGTGGTCCAGATAGCTTTGGCTGGCCGGTGCGGGGCCGATGACGGCGTATTCGTCCGCGAGGCGCGCCGCCAGCCCGTCGACGTCGGGCTCGCTGGCCACCACCACCGTGTGGATCCCCAGTTCGCGGGCTGTGCGGATAATCCGTACTGCGATCTCCCCCCGGTTGGCGATGAGCAGTTTCTTCATGGTTTTTCCTCTATTACTGCAATCACGTCGCCCGGATTAACGGTGCCTGAATCCGACACCTCAAACTTGACCAGGTTCCCGGAGACTTCGGTCTTGACCTCGCTGAACTGCTTCATGATTTCGACGACGCCGATCGTCTGGCCCGCTTCGACGTGGTCGCCTTCCTGCACATAGGGATCCTTGTCAGGGCCGGGCTTGCGGTAGAACACTCCGGGAAGCGGCGAGGTGACTTGGTGTGACATGGTGTGCCTTTCGGTTGGGGTGTTGTGGGCAGTACATGACAGGTCATTGGCTACCGTCCGCCCAGGGCCGCCCGCACGGCCTGCGCCACGGCCGGCGAATTGGCGGCATCGGAGTGGACGCAGATGCTGGTGAAGTCGATGTGGACGGTTGAGCCGTCGGAGGTTTCCACCAGCCCGTCGTCGAGGACCCTGCGGACGCGCTCGGCAGCCTTGGCGGGGTCCGTGGCTTCGGGCCGGCGCTGGATGATCAACTGGCCGGCGGGGTTGTAGTTCAGGTCCACGTAGAGTTCGCTGACGAACGGCACTCCCATCTCTGCGCAGACGCTTTCGTGCGCTGTTCCGGCGAGCCCGAACATCGGGACCTCGTACAGCGCGGCGACTTTCGCGGCGGACCGCATCAGTTCGGGGTCCCGTGAGAGCATCCCGTAGAGGGAGCCGTGCGGTTTGATGTGGTTCAGCTCCAGTCCGGCCTTCTTCAGGAAGCCCACCAGTGCGCCCGTCTGGTACAGGATGATGGACTCGACTTCGGCCGGGGTCAGTTTCATTTCGCGGCGGCCGAATCCGGTCAGGTCCGGCAGGCCCGGGTGCGCCCCGATCCGCACCCCGTGCTCTTTGGCTGCGGCCACGGTTTCTTCCATGGTGTCCGGGTCGCCGGCATGGAAACCGCAGGCCACATTGGCCACATCGATGATCTCCATCAGCGCCAGATCGTTGCCAAAGCTGTGCAGCCCGAACGCTTCGCCCATGTCCGAATTGATCTCGATGCTGTTTTTCCCGTCACCATTTTTTCCGGCGGCGGCTGTGACTTGGCCCACATTAACATTGTTCATGCGTTCCACATTAGGGACTGCCCCAGCCCTTACATAGTGGGCAAATGTCCACTAACTTTGACAGCAGATGTGCAGCTTGCACACCACATTCTCGGAGGGCAACGGCACCCGGGAGGCACCCATGAGAGTCTCGGATCTACTGGCAGAGGACGCGCTGCAACTCAGGTTGCATACGCCGTCCACCGCCCAGCGCCTGGCGACATCCATCAGCTACACCGCCCCGGCTGAGTTCCTTGATCCCACCCCGTTCCTGGGTGCCAACTGCCTGTTGATCACCCACGGGATCGGCTTCAACTTCTTTGACCAACGGACGTGGGACGCCTATGTCGAACGGCTGGCCGGTGTCCCTGTTTGTGCCATCGCCTTCGTCACGGGAGTGGCGCACCGGCTGATTCCCAAACCCCTGGTGGAGGCGGCCAAGGCCCACGGGATTCCCCTGCTGGAGGTTCCCAGTGTTGTTCCCGCCCTGCAGCTGCAGCGCTTCGTCACGAGCGTTCTGGAAGCCGAACGGTTTGCCCTGACCCGTCAGTCATGGGAGCTGGCCGATTTGTGCGCCAAGGCCGCGCGATCCGGCGGATCGCTCCGGGCCGTGCTGGCGGAGGTGGCCGCCGCAGCAGAGGGGCAGTGTGCCGTTTTTGACACCACCGGGGCCCTGATCAGCTGCTGGCCGGCCAGCTCACGCTGGACCGCGGAGGACCTCCGCCATGACCGCGGCTCCTCCGGGTCCAGCTTCGCGCTGCCCACCGGCGGCACGGAGCACTTTCAGCTGGTGGTCCGGGGCGGGACCACCGGGGAGCCGCTCGCCACGCTCATCGGGCCGGCGTCATCCATTCTCGCCATGCAGCTCAACAGGGCGTTCCAGGCCAGCGCGCCGCACCAAACCAAGCTGGAGCGGCTGATGCAGCAGCTTGAGGACTGGCAGGGTGTGGCCTTGAAGGAGGTGACCCGGACCTTCCGCGGCACGGGCCTGGACGCGCACGCCCCCACTTTCCTGGTGGTGGCCGAGCCGGACAAGGCCGAACTGCCGCATGCCTGGCGGATCCGGCTGGCCGTGCAGGAGCACCTGAACAACGCCCACGTCTTCACGTATAGAGGCTCGTTCTACGCCCTCGCGCAGGCGCGGACGGACACCGCCGCGGATTGGAATGTCATTCCGGACCGGCTGCTGGGCTCTCTCCGGCAGGTGGTGCCCGGGATGCCCCTTGTTATCAAGGGGCCCTTGGGCAGCGTGGATGAGCTCCGGCTCGGCCTCGCCCATGCGCAATGGCTGGTCCGGCAGGTCAGGGGTCCCGCCGTCGCCGCCCCGATGAGCATCGAGTCCCTGGTGCTGGCCACCGCCGGCAGCGGCGCCCACGCCGCAGCGGAGAATCTGCTCGCACCCCTCCGCAACTACGACCAGGCGAACAACGGCCGGCTGATGCCGACACTGCGCGCCTACCTCGACCACGACGCCCAGCCGTCCAGGGTCTGCCAGGCCCTGTACATCCACCGGAACACACTGAGCAAGCGGCTGGCGCTGATGTCGAGGCTGCTGAACGTCCGCCTGGACACCCTGGACGGGCTCACCACGTGCATGCTGGCCGTCCGGATCACCGACGACGAGCCCTGATACCGGGCGCTACTTGGGGCGGCGGGGCGGTCCGGCCACGAGCTGGTCCGGGAGGATCCGGGCGGCCGCGGTCAGCACCTTGTAGCGCTTGGTCGGGACGGAGACGGCCTTGCCCCGTTCGTTGTCAGCGAGGCCCTCCCGCACCACCCGTTCGGCCTGCAGCCACAGCCCGCGCGGCACCACGGTGGTGTCCATGCCCATCCGGTCGTGGAACTCGGTGTGGGTGAAGCCGGGGCAGACGGCGGTCACGTGCACGCCCTGCCGGGAGTACGTGAGGTTGGCCCAGCGGGAAAAGCTGACAAGCCACGCTTTGGCCGCGGAATAGCTTCCCCGGGGAAGGAACGCGGCCACGCTGGCGACGTTGATGATCCGGCCGGAATGCCGCCTGAGCATCCCCTGCAGCGCGGCGTGGGTCAGCTGCATGGCGGTCTCGACGTGCAGCTTGAGGTGCCTGGTCTCCTCCGCGACGTCGTTGTCCTCGAAAGAACGCAGCAGGCCGGTCCCTGCATTGTTGACCAGGATCTCCACCGGACGCGCCGGATCCGTGAGGCGGGCGACGACGGCTGCCACGCCGGCGTCGTCCGTCAGATCAGCGGAGATCACCTCGGCGTGGATGCCGTACCGCTTCTCCAGCTCCTCCGCCTTGGTCTGCAGCCGGGAGGCGTCGCGGGCCACCAGCACCACACTGTGCCCCTGTTCGGCGAGCTGGCGGGCGAATTCCGCGCCGATTCCGGCGGTCGCTCCGGTGATCAGGGCAGTGGTGGCAGCAGGTGCCGGGGCGGGCGAAGGTGCAGTCATGGCGACAGCCTAGTACGCGGAGGCCTCAGGCAAGGGCCGGACCGGCTGCCAGTTCGCCCTCCGCGGGATCGCTCCCGCCGCCCAGGTGCCGGTTCTGCAGCTCTTCGGTGGCCAGCTCGTACCAGGTGTGCGCGCCAAAAGACGGGTTGCTGGTGTCAAGGTGCCGGTAGAGGGCATCGGCCAGTTGGCCCAGTGCCACGTCGGACAGTGCCCGGACGGTGGCGGCGGGGTCGAGGGTCCCTTCGAAGTATTCGGAGAGCGCCAGGCCGTTGATGGTGTTGACCTCGTCAGGAATCGGGCTGCAGGCCTCGTCGAGCCCCGCATCCAGCGCCCCGCCAGCGGGAAGGCCAGCAGTTGAACCTGCGGGAAGGCCCGCGGCGAGTCCCGCAGAGAGGGCCGGGGAAACGCCGGCGCCGCCGACGGCCAAGGGCGCAGCGCCCCCGACGGCCAAGGGCACGGCGGCGTCCGGCAGCGGGGCAGCGGCGAGCTCGCCCTCGAGGCCGGCCAGGACCTCGCCCTCGGAGCCGACGTGCATCAGGCAGATCGGCAGGTCCGCAGGTTCCGCCAGAGTGATGCGGAAAGGCACTTTTCCGGCAGCAGTCCCGTCAAGTGACCCGGCGTCCGTCCCGGCGTCCGTCAAAGGTGCATCCATGCTGGCGTCGGCGATGGACCGCAGCTGAAGGAGGATTTCGGGGTCGAGGTGGGACGAGCCATGAAGGTCAATGATGACGCCAGACCCTGCGCCGAGGCGGCCCGCCCGCCGCATGATGTGCAGCAGTGCGGGGAAATCTGATTGGGTGAGGCAGCCGGTGACCTCGAGGGTCACGTGTCCGGGATCGACGTCCACACGGACAAGCACACGCAGTTTATGGTTCACGGGGTTCTCCAAAAGGGACACGTCCAAGAGCCAACTGCATAACTCTGCTAGAACTTTACGGGGTTGTTGCTCCGGTCACAAGCAGGGAGCGGCCTTTCCTGAGACACGCCGCGGCTGGCGCGGCGTCAGGCGCCGGCCGGAGGCTGCTCGGGCCAGTCGATGTATTGGTTGTACGCGTCGTGCTTGCGCAGGTACCGGTACATAAAGGGGCAGTTGGGAATGATCCGCTTGCCGGCTGCCACCACGTCGTCCAAAGCGAAGTGGGCCAGCACCTTGGCGAGACCCTGGCCCTGGAATTTCTCCTCCGTATCGGTGTGGATGAAGTCCACATGCCCCGGCTCGTCGATGAAGCGGATCTGGACGGCCAGCTGGCCGCCGACGTGGAGCTCATAGTGGTGCAGCTCATCATTCCGGGTGGTGGATACGTTCGGACTGAACGTGTCTTCCGTGGCTGCCGAGTTCTCCGTCATGGTTCGACATTGGCACTTAATGGCGGGTGTGGCAATGGCGGGTCAGATCCGCCGATGCCCGGATCGGACACGAGCCGGGCCGGAATCCGGCCCAGCAGCAGGACGGCGAGCGCGAAGCACGCCGCTCCCCCGCCGAGCAGTGCCAGGGTCAGTCCGTTGAGCGCTGCGTCGGCAACCGGCACAAAAACGACGACGGCGGCCGTCACCACGGCGGCTGCCGGGCGGGGCCGGGCGGCAGCGGACGACGTCGGGCGTTCTTCGAGCCGGCCGAAGAGCACCAGCACCGGCAGCAGCAGGCCGATCACGGACAGCAGCACCAGCGGCCTCCCCCACCACCAGGCGGCGGTTCCGCCCGCCGGCTGGGGGAAGTCGGTCAGCAGGAGCACACCGGACAGCGCCGCGAGCAGGGGCAGATGCCAGAGGTAGACGGTCATGGACCGCCGTCCGGCCAGCCCGATGAACCGACGCACCGGTACCAGCGACCCGATTCTGGACAGCACCGGCCGGAAGAGCTGCAGGGCCGCGGCCTGCGAACACCCGAGGAGCAGCAGGGTGAGGTTGGGCGGGTTGAGGTTCACCAGCATGTTCCCGGAGTACAGCCCCAGCCACACAAGGAGCCCCAGGAGCAGGTTGCTCGCCAGGATGATGCCCGCCAGCGCGGCGCGGCCGGGAGCCAGCGGACCCCTGTCGGCGAGGAAGAATCCGAGCTGCTGCACGGCGCACCAGACGAAGACCATGTTGAGGTAGGCCAGCGCCGGCATCATCCCCCGCAGGCAGTCCACCGCCACCACCAGGGCGGTGAGTGCCGTCAGGGTCAGCCGGGGCGCCCGGGCATGCAGGCGGGCCAGGATCGGGAGGTTCAGCTGCGCCGCGAGATAGGCGGCGAGGAACCACAGCGGCATGCCTGCCCCGGACACCAGGAGCTGGATGACCTGCGGATCCACCCCGGTGAGCCGCGCAACCCAGAGCCCGGTGAACATGATGGCAAGCAGGACGGCGGCGGGGCGGATGAGCCGCAGCATCCGCACCTGCATGAAGTCAAAGGTGGTGCCGCCCCGGGCCCTGAGGCGGCGCCAGGACTGCAGGCCGGTGATGCCCCCGACAACAAAGAAGAGCGGCATGACCTGCAGGACCCAGACCACGGGTTCGAACCAGCGCTGGTTGCCAAGGGTGTTGTCGGAGGTCACGGTGCCGTCAGGGTGCAGCACTGGGCTCACCATCATGGTGTGCGAGACCACCACGAGGGCAAGGCAGAAAAACCTGGCGAGGTCGATCACCAGGTCACGGTCCGGCCGCACCGCCAGTCCGCTCCCTGCCCGCTGCCGTGGAACCATTGAGCCCCTCAGGAACCTGCCAACGCCCCGCCAGGGTTGTTGGCACCAACGCCGCTGTGTTTGCTCCATTGTCGGCCCCGCCGGCGCCCGCGGCCAGTACCGTTGGGCCCGATTTCAGGTTCTGGGCGTCGCGGTCAGGCGGTCAGGCGGTCAGCAGCCCCACGGCACCGAGTGCGACGGCGAGCAGCGGCGTCGCGCCCTGCATGGCGGCTGCACGGAGGTACTTGCGTCCGCTCACGGCGAGAACTATCGAGGCCAGGAGCATCGATCCGCAACTGCTGAAGACCAGGGTCCAACCGACCGCAGGGTGCCCGAGGGCGATGGCGCCGGTGCCGGCCAAGGCACCGGCGGCGAGGAAAAGATTGTAGAAACCCTGGTTGTAGGCCAGCGGCCGCGTGGTGTCGGCGTCCGCCTGCGAGGTAACGCCGAAGCGCTTCCACGTGGCTGGCTGCGTCCAGGTAATGGACTCCATGACGAAGATATACACGTGCAGCAGGGCCGCAAGCAGCGCAAAAACGAGGGAGGCCAGAATCATGGTCCTGATCCTAGCCTCCCCCGATTTCGGAGCGGTTGTGTTGAGTCAGCGCGAGAGGGTGGCCAGCGCCGTGGCCGCGAACGTCCCGGCCGAGTTGTCCCATTCGGCCAGCAGTCCCTGGAGGTTCTCGCCGTCCCTGCGGTGCACGGCGGTGCGTGCCTCAAGGGTTTCCAGGACGCCGGTGCGGAGCTCGGTGTTGAAGTTGACCTTGCCCACGTTCATGGCGGCGGCCTTGACCAGCTCGGCGGCGGGGATTCCGGAGGCGCCGTGCAGTACCAGGGGGATGCGGGTCCGCACTGCGATGTCCTGCAGAACGTCCCACCGCAGCTCGGGTTCGCCCTGGTAGCGGCCGTGGACGTTGCCCACGGCCACGGCCAGCAGCTGGGCTCCGGTGCGGGCCACAAAGTCTTCCACCTGGGCGGAGTCGGTGAGTCCTGCCGTGCCGGCCGACGGGGCCCTGCTTGCGGCGCCGGGACCGAAAGCCCGGTCCTCGTCGCCGGCGAGGCCGCCGAGTTCCGCTTCAATGACGGTCTCCGCCGAGCCGGAGCGGTCCAGCATGGCGCGGGCGGCACGGACCAGTGCGATGTTGTCCTCGTACTCCATCGACGAGCCGTCCACCAGGACGGAGTCGGCGCCGGCGGCGACGGCGTCGGCAATCACCGCCAGATCGGAGGAATGGTCAAGCTGCACGGCGACCGGGACCGCTGCCGAGTCGGCGAGGCCGCGCAGCGCCGCGATCAGCCGCAGGCCCTTGGCGGTGGCCGCAGTGCTGGGCGGGACCAGCAGGATGGCGCCGCGTCCGCCGTCCTCCGCCGCCGCCACCACGGCGAGCGCCGTGGTGAAGTCGTAGCAGGTGAAGGCCGGAACGGCCGATCCCTGCTGGAGGGCCGAAGTTACGAGCTGATCGAGGCGGGCACGCATCAGGCGCTCAGGCCTCCCACCAGGGTCCAGGCGAGGAACGTCAAGGCGAAGCCGGCGACGCCGAGGACGGTGGTGAGCACGGTCCAGGTGCGCAGGCCGTCGGCCACCGACAATCCGAGGTAGCGGGTGACAATCCAGAAGCCCGAGTCGTTGATGTGGCTCAGGCCAAGGGCGCCGAAGCCGATAGCCACGAGGATCAGGGCCGTCTGCACGGGCGTGTAGCCGCCGTCGGCCACGGAGGCGGCGAGCAGGCCGGAGGTGGTGATGATGGCTACCGTTGCCGAGCCCTGGGAGGCGCGGAGGACGGCGGCCAGGATGAAGGCCATCAGGATCAGCGGCAGGCCGATGCTCTGCAGGCCCTCGGCAAGTGCCGTGCCGATTCCGGAGACAGTCAGGACTTTGCCAAAGACGCCGCCGGCGCCGGTCACCAGGATCACGATGGCAGTGGGGGCGAGGGCCGAGTCCATGACTTCGCCGGTGTGCTGTGAGGACCAGCCGCGGCGGATGCCCAGGAAGTAGTACGCCAGTCCGAGTGCCGTCAGCAGGGCAATCAGGGGGGCGCCGACGAAGGCTGCGATGTCGGCCGCAGTGCTGCCCTTCGGCAGGACCACAGCGCCCACGGTTCCCACCATGATCATCAGGATCGGCAGGACGATGAGCGTGATGATCATGGCCGGGCTGGGTGCGGTCTTGGCTGTGGTCTTGACCGCGACGCCGCCGCCGCCCGCAGTGGTGTCCTGTTCGACGTCGGACTTTCCGGTGCCGAAGAGGCGGAACTGCTCGGCGGTGCCGGACAGCATGGGGTAATCGCGGCGGTTCAGCCGCTTCGCGACAAAGTAGCCGAGCACGCCGACCGGGATACAGGTCAGGAGACCGATGATGGTGGTCCAGCCGATGTCGGCGTTCAGGATGCCTGCGCCGCCAACGACACCGGGGTGCGGCGGGACGACCACATGGATGGCGAGCATGATGCCACCGACCGGCAGCCCGATCTTGACCGGGTTGACCCCGGCGGCCTTGGAGAAGCCGTAGATGATGGGGATCAGGATGATGAACCCGACGTCGAAGAAGACCGGGATGGCCAGCAGGAACGCCGCCGAGGTGAGCGCTGCGATGACGCGGCGCGGGCCCAGCAGCTGGGTGAACTTGCCGGCCAGGGCCTGGGCGCCGCCGGAGACTTCGATCATCTTGCCGAGCATGGCGCCGAGGCCGACGAGGATGGCGACGGAGCCGAGGGTGCCGCCCATGCCTTCGGTGACGGTTTTGACAATGTCCGGCAGCGGAATACCCGCCACCAGGGCGACCAGGACGCTGACAACCAGCAGCGCCAGGAAGGCCGGGATCTTGAACTTGATGACGGCCACCAGCAGCAGGGCAACGCCTGCTGCGGCTATGGCCAGAAGAGCGAGAGCGCTCATCGGGTGTCTCCTTTGACAGACCCGCCGGCGGGAAACCGGCGGGAAGGGTTCAGCTGCGACGGCGGAAAGGGGGGATCCGCCGTCGCAGGGTTTTGGGGAACTATAGGTGAAGGCGGAAGCGGGTACTAGGCGGTGCGCTTGGTGGGGGCGACGACCCTGATGACGGCGGAGTCGTCGGCGGCGGCGAGCCCCTGGGCCTGGCCGAGGAGGTACAGCTGCTCGGCGGCAGCGGCCACCGGGGCGGCGAGGCCGGCGGCGCGGGTGGCCTTGCCGACGATGCCCATGTCCTTGACGAAGATGTCCAGGCGGCTGAGGACCTCCGCGCCGTTCTCGGTGTAGGCCTCCAGGATGCGGGGCCCGCGGTTGGACAGCATAAAGGAACCGGCGGCCCCGGCCTCCAGTGCCGCGAGGGTCTTGGCCTGGTCCAGGCCAAGGGCATCCGCGAGGGCCATCGCCTCGGCCGCCGCGGCGATATGGATACCGCAGAGCAGCTGGTTGACGGTCTTGAGGGCCTGCCCGTCGCCGGGCTTGTCGCCCACCACGGTCAGGGTTGAGGCGAGCAGTTCCAGGACCGGCCGGGCCGTTTCCAGCGCCTGCGGTTCGGCGCCGACCACGATCAGCAGGTCGCCTTCCCCGGCGCGCTTCGGCCCGCCCGACAGCGGGGCGTCGACGAGGGCGACGCCGAATTCCGCGAGGCGGGCGACGGTGGCGGGGATGGCTTCGGTGCCCACGGTGCTGCCCAGGATCACGACGGCGCCCGGCTTCAGTACGGAAGCCACGCCGTTCCCGCCGAAGAGGACGTCGTCCAGCTGTTCGCCGTTGCGGACGGCCAGCAGCAGGGCGTCGGCGCCCTCGGCGGCCTCACGGGCCGAGGAGAAGGTCTTGATGCCGGCCTCTTCGGCGAGCTTCAGCCGCGGTTCGGCGATGTCGAAGCCGTGGACGGTCAGCCGGGTGGCCAGCCGTGCGGCCATGGGCAGTCCCATGGCGCCCAGGCCGAGGACAGTGACTTTGTAGTTCATGGTTTCTCCGTTGAAATGAGGGTTTTGTTGCGGGCGGGCGATCAAAAAGTGTTGCTGAGCTTGCGGGTGACCTGGGCCAGGGACTGGTCGTCACCCACGTTGCCGGCGAAGACGATGTACGGGATGCCCTTCGCAGGTCCGTCCACCGGTTCCCACAGGCTGACGATGCCCGGAAGCATGGGCCCGCGGACGATCGCGTGCCGGATCTCCAGGCCGTGGGCGGCGACGTCCGAGGACGTGATGCCGCCCTTCGCGATGACAAAGCGCGGCGGGAACGTCTTCAGGGTCCGGTTCACCACCGCGACGACGGCGGCGGACACGGTGCGGGCGATCCGCAGGCTCGCGGCGGCGTCGTCCGTCTTGATGAGCAGCCGGCTGGTGTGGAGGATGACGTCGGCGCTGCGCAGGGCCTCGGCGACGGTCCGGACGATGCCGTCCAGATAGTCCTCGGACCCGCCGCCCAGCAGCCTTTCGACGTCGATTTCCACGATGCGCGCGGCGCTGTGCTGTTCCACGAGGGCCTTGAGCTGCCGGGTGGTGACGCCGACGTGCGATCCGACGACGATCAGGCCGCCGGCGTCGGAGGGTGTGAGCCCCGCGTACGCTTCCTCGCCGCTGAGTTCGGTGCGGATTTCCTGCCCGATGCGGCCCCGGACGAACGGCGGACCCACCCGGTACAGCAGCTTTTTGCCCCGGCGTTCGGCTTCCTCCAGGCCCAGGGCCAGCGCACGGAGATCGTTTTCGGTCACGATGTCGGCGACGATCGGGGTGGAATCCGTGGCCGAGCCGACGGCGTCGGCGATGGCTTTGGCCGAGGCCTGGGGATCCCCGTCCGGGCCGGCTGCACGGATGATGTTCAGGTCCAGCACGATCACCGAATCCGCCGGGAACCGGCCTCCGGACTTCTCCTCCACGTACTTCGCCAGATCGGAATTCGCGAAGCCGAAGCTCGCGTCCCGGGCGAATTCGGTCTGGGCCACCGGAGTGAGCTTGCCGGCGTCCCCGCCGGTGCCGCGCATGTAGTGCACGCCGCCGATCGTCACGCGCCCGGCGTCGGGAAATGCGGGGACCATCACGACGCCGTCCGTCACCTCGCCGGTGGCAGCGGCGACGGTGGCCGCGATGGTGTCCGGCTCCAGCGGGTAGTGGCCGCGGAGGGTGGAGTCGCTGCGGCTGACAAACCCGAGCTGCAGGCTGGGGGCGGCACCGTCGATTTCGAGGGCGGCCGCCGCGAGGGCGTTCCGGACCACTTCCTCGTTGCGGGCGGCCGCCTCGGCGGGGTCCAGGCTGCGGGTGTTGGTCAGGACGTAGACCGCGTCTGGGCGGCGGCCGTTGATGCGGTGGTTGAAAGCCCAGGTGAAGTCGGTGACTTCCCAGCGGGTGAGGACCGGCAGGTCCGCGACGGATTGCGTGCCGGTGGGGTCGTCGTCGAGCACTACCAGGATCCGGGGGGCCGCCGCGGAGCGGGCCTCCAGCGCTTCGGCGACGGTCCGGGCGGGAATCCGGACCTCCGCGGGGAAGGCGGCCAGCACATCTGCTTCGAAAAGCTCTGGTTCAAAGGGCACTTGCACTCCATTGTGGGAACTCTGCTGCGGAACAAATTTGTAAGATGTCTGACATCTAACATCTGAGTGCTAGTGTGGCATACGGCACAACGGCGCGCAAGTAGACTTGTCCACCAAGTGCAACTCGGTGACAGCGGATGGGGAAAATTGGCTAGGAAATCGCTGGTCGGCGTGGTCGCTGACGAATTACTGGACCGCATCATTGCCGGCGAGTTCCCCCCGGGCACATCAGTCCCCGGCGAGCTGGAGCTGAGTGCCCGCCATGAGGTGAGCCGCATGACGGTCCGCGAGGCGATGAAGACCCTCGAAGCCCAGCAGATCCTCAGCGTGGAGCGCGGCCGCGGCACCTTTGTGAATCCCCTGAGCCGCTGGGCTTCCCTGGAGGCTGTCCTCCGGGCGGCCTCGGAGGGGAAAAACGACGCAGCCGCCGCCGTGCAGCTGATCGAGCTGCGCCGGATGCTGGAGTCGGGCGCCTGCGAGCTGGCGGCCGTCCGGATCAACGACTCCGACCTGGAGGCTCTCTACGGGCAACTGGAATCGATGCGCCTGGCGCATGAAAAGCACGATGTGGCCGCGTTTGTGGCGGCCGACCTCGCGTTCCACGACCTCATCCTGCGCGCCTCGGAGAATGTTTTTGTGGCTGTGCTGTTCGCCCCGCTGCACCGGGTGCTGGAAAAGCGGAGGACCCAGACGTCCGAGGTACGCGAGATCCAGGCCCATGCGATCGGCCAGCACCAGAAAATCGCGGACGCCCTGGCCACGCGGGACCCGCACCAGGCGCGGGACGCCATGGACGCCCACATGCAGCAGACACTGGATGACCTCAAGACCTACGTCTTGGCGGACCGGCCGGCCTGATTGGCGGCGCGACTGTCGGGAGCGGTGCCGGGCCCGGTGACTGGGGGCTCTTAGCTGCGCCCGGCCGGCTTAGGCCAGCGAGAGGAAGAGCTTCTCGAGCTCGGCCCGGTCCAGGGTGGGGTCCTCCTGCTGCATGCACTGCTGCAGGCCCGTGGCGATGATCGAGAATCCGGCCCGGTCCAGGGCGCTGGACACGGCAGCCAGCTGGGTCACAACGCTTTTGCAGTCGCGGCCCTCTTCGATCATCCGGGTCACGGCGGCGAGCTGCCCCTGGGCGCGGCGAAGTCGGTTGATGACGGGCTTCATGTCGGTGGGATCGAGTTCCATTTTGTTCTCCGGGATCAAACAGTCGGGATCAACAGGGTTCATTCCATGATATACCCCCCTATGTATCTGCCATACCCTGCAGGGTATGATGCCGCCCACTCCCGCCGCCCGGCGCGGGCATCAGGGGTCCCCGGAAGGGTGGGCACGCCCCGCTAGGGACCTAAGGACCTAGTGGAGCCTGAATATTCGGCGTATTGCTAAAAGCGTGAACGCGGCCGGATTCCTGGATCCCGGCGCCGGCCAGGCCGGCGCACGGGGCCCCGCGCCGGGGCCAGGGCCGGGCCCGGGCCATAGACAGGTGCACGGCGTGGCGTACGGTCCGCGGCGGGACATTACTTCGAGTGCAGCGTGGAGCCCGGGACTGTGGAGCCGCTATGTCGCTTTGGGAGATTCGTTCACGGCGGGCCTGGGGGATCCTGAGCCGCTGAGCCCCGGCGGGATGAGGGGCTGGGCGGACCGCATCGCGGAGGAACTCAGCGACGGAAGAACGGATTTCCGGTACGCCAATCTCGCCGTCAGCGGCCTCCTGCTGCGCCAGATCCTCGACCGGCAGCTGGGGCCCGCGATCGCGCTCAGGCCGGACCTGGTCACGCTCTCGGCCGGCGGAAACGACCTCGTGTTCCACCGGAGCGATCCAGACCGGCTGGCCGCCGACCTCGATGCCGCAGTAGGCATGCTCAGCGCCACCGGGGCCACCATTGTGCTGTTCACCGGTCCCGACTGGCGCGACACACCGCTGCTGGGGCATAACCGGGGCAGGGTGGCCGTCTTCAATGAGAACATCCGGACCATAGCGGCGCGCCATCACGGGGTGATCGCTGATCTTTGGACGTTGCGGCAGCTCTCTGACCCGCAAATGTGGGACCCTGACCGGCTGCACTTCTCGCCGATCGGGCATCACACCATCGCGGCCATGGTGCTGGAATCACTGGGGGTCGCCCACACCCTCACGCCGCTGGAGCCCAGGCCCATGCCTGCCGCAAGCTGGCGGGACAGCAAGGCCGGGGATCTCGCCTGGTTCACCACCTATCTGCTGCCCTGGATGGTCCGCCGGGTCCGGAAACGCTCCGATGCCCCGCCGCTTGCGCCCAAGCGTCCCGAGCCGGGTCCGGTCTACGGATCCTGAGGCGCGGGATTCAGAGGCACGGGCCTCCGGCCCCTCTAGTCCCGCCGCGATCTGTCGGCTAATCTGCAGGAACGGCCCACCGCCGGGTACCGATGGCGATCACGAGGAGCGAAGTTGTCTAATCACACTTACAGCATTTCTGAAATTGTCGGAACGTCGAACGAGGGCGTTGATGCCGCAGTCCGCAACGGCATCGCCGAGGCGGCCAAGACCCTGCGTAACCTGGACTGGTTTGAGGTCAAGGAAATCCGCGGACACCTCGAGAACGGCGCTATTGCCGACTGGCAAGTGACCATCAAGCTCGGATTCCGACTGGAACGGTAACGTCCGACGCCGGCCCGCACGTTCCGCCCTCCACAAAGGCGGGCGCCGTGCGGTCACCGAATTCATCGACTTCCGCGGGTGGCCCCCCGCTCAACGGAGACGGGCAAAACCCGGCCGAAACCGGGGCAAATGCCCGAGAAAGTACCCGCCACGAAGAGTTTTCCCTCCCCGCCGAATGGCTCTTTGATAATAAGCATGATTAGTATTGGGGAAGAAGGATGAAGCGTACCCGGCAACCCGGGTGCCTCCTCAATGAAGAAGAAGGAACGATAAAAATGGGTTTTTTCGCATTTCTGATTCTGGGCCTCATCGCCGGCGCAATCGCTAAGGCAATCCTCCCGGGCAAGCAGGGCGGTGGCATTCTCATCACGCTGCTGCTCGGCGTGGTCGGCGCCATTCTTGGCGGCTGGATTGGCGGACTGCTGTTCGGCACGGGCATCAACGAGTTCTTCTCGCTGTCGACCTGGCTCCTGGCCATCGGCGGCGCGATCATCGTCCTGCTCGTTTACGGCATGATCACCAAGCGTTCAGCCCGCTAAAGCTGACGACCGGAAACCGGTCCCGGGAATTTTCCCGGGGCCGGTTTTTTGGCAAACGGCCCCACCACCTTTATTACCCAGCACCATCGAGGAACAGGAGTACCGCATGAAAGGCAAACTTCTTTTCGGAGCAGGAATCGCAGCAGGCTACGTTCTCGGATCGCGGTCCGGACGGGCCGCCTACGAGAAGCTCAAGACGCGGGCGGCCGCTCTCTGGGAGAGCCAGCCGGTCCAGGACAAGGTGGCAGCGGCGACCGAGGCGGTCAAGGAAAAGGCACCAGAGGTATCGGAGCAGCTCGGCGAAGCCGCCCGGCGGGCCGGAACCGTGATCGGCTCCGCGGTCCGCCGCGACACACCCCCGACGGGGACCTCAGGTGACGGGAGTGCAGCCGAGGGCGGCATCCCCGCGCACAGCACCCACCCGGAGACCGTCAACCTCGGGACGTCCGTCGCGGCCGGGGCTCCCGACGTCGACTCGGACCCCGCACTGTCGGACCAGCAGGGCCAGGACTGGTCGGATGAAGGCGGGGCCACCCGGGCCGGAGCCGCGACCAACGTCGATCCCCACAAGGCGTACTAACCGCTCCGGGGTTCGCCGTCATTGGGGCGCATCGTGCATCGGCGTTCCGATGACAACCGTGGCGTCCAGCTCCCCGGAGCGGGCCACCCGGGCGGTGAGTCCGTTGCGGCGGAACAACCCGGCGGTCTGCGGCGCCTGCCGCGGACTCGTCTCGATCAGCAGGTAGCCGCCGGGAGCCAGCCATAGCGGCGCCACGGCGGCCACCCGCCGCTGGATCTTAAGCCCGTCTGTGCCGCCGTCGAGGGAAACCCGCGGCTCGTGCAGGCGGGCTTCCCGCGGCATGGTGCCGATTTCGGCCGAGGGAACGTACGGGGCGTTGACGGCGAGAACCGAAACCCGTCCGCGCAGCCGCTCCGGGAGGGCCGTGTACAGGTCCCCGGCGTGGACCTCGCCGCCCAGCGGCACCAGGTTGCGGGCCGCGCACTGCACCGCTGCCGCGTCGACGTCGGCAGCGTGCAGTTCCAGGGGGCCGGCCAGCGCCGCGAGCGCGGCGCCCACCGCCCCTGAGCCGCAGCACAGGTCCACGACCACCGGCGGGGTCCCGGTGCGGCCGGATCGGGCAGCCCGGCCGGAACTATTCAGGAGCCTCATGGCCTCCCTGACCAGGAATTCGGTGCGGCGGCGGGGCACAAAGACTCCGGGGTCCACGTCGATCCGGAGTCCACAAAATGCCGCCCACCCAAGGACGTGCTCCAGCGGCAGGCCGGAAATCCGCTGCTGCACGAGGGCGTCGAGGTGGTCCGGCGTCGTGGCAGCACCGGAAAGCAACCCGGCCTCCTCCTCGGCGAAGACGCAGCCGGCTGCCCGGAGCCTCGTGATGACCGTGGGGCTGGACGCGGCAGGAGCCGTCATGCCGCAGACCCCCTTCCGTTCATCACGCCGGGAATCTCATGGTATCGAAGTGGCAGGATGGCACCATGTCCACGAACAGCATGTCCTCCGGATCTTCGCTGCCGGTTCCGGCAGACGCGCCATTGTCAGACCCCGCATCCGCAGACGCCGCATTGTCAGGCCTGGTACCGCCGGACGAGCTGATCTGGACCGGTTGTTACACCACGGACCGCGGCGGCCGCGGGACCGGAGTCGGGGCCCTGCGCGTCACCGCTGACGGAACGCTGGAATGGCTGGGGGTGGCCGCCGCGGCGGACTCGCCGTCGTTCCTCGCCGTGCACCCCACCCTGGACGTGGTCTACGCGGTGGGCGAGGCGGCCGGGACTGTGCGGGCGTACCGGCGGTCCGGCGGATTCAGCCTGGTCCCGGCCGGCCGGGACTGGCCGGCCGGAGAGGCAGCCTGCCATGTTGCCGTCGACCCGCAGGGCCGCTTCGTCGTGGTCACCTGCTGGGGCGACGGACAGGTGCTGCTCTACGAACTGGACGACGACGGCGGCATCACGGCGCGCTACCCGGCCGCGGCCTCGTTGGTGTCCGGGCGCCCCAGCCGCGCCCACGCCAGCCTGATGCTCGACGACGGCAGGGTGATGACCACGGACCTGGGGCACGACCTTTTGCGGGTCTGGAACTACGTGCCCTCGCAGGGGCTGCAGCTGGACCACGAGCTGGCACTCCCCCGGGACAGCGGCCCCCGGCACCTCGTCCAGCACCCCGGCGGGCGCGTGCTGGTGGTGACCGAATACTCGATTGAAGTGGCCGTCGTACAGCTCTCCCGCCAGTCCGGCATTTTCAGCCTGGCCGGGGTGGTCCCGGCTACCCGTGAGGGAGCCCTCCCCGGGGACTCCGCGGCCGAGATTGCCCTCTCCCCGGACGGGAGGCACGCCTACGTCGGGGTCCGCGGCTCCAACCGGATCACCGTGCTTGACGTGGACAACGACGGCGGCGTCCGTGCCCGCGCCGATGTCCCCAGCGGCGGCGACTGGCCGCGTCACCATCTGGTCCGGAACGGCCGGCTGCATGTGGCGCATGAACGCTCCGGGGACGTGGTGACGTACCCGCTGGATCCGGCCAGTGGCCTCCCCGGAGAGGCCGTGGGCAGGGTGGCGCTGGCGTCCCCGACAGCACTCGTCCCAGCGGCGCGCTAGCGAGGGACATGCCCAGCCTCAGCAGCGGTCAGTGGACATAGGGCATTTTGCCCACCCTTCCCCGCTTCCAGAGCGCATGTCACGCCGGGGTAGGAAAAACTGGACATGCGCAGCAGCCCTGACCGCGGGACATGTCCTGTCTCCGCAGCGGTCAGTGGACATAAGGGCACTTTGTCCAGCCTTCCCCGCGCCCGGAGGGCATGTCCCGCGCTGCCGTACTGAAGATTTTCTGACCATTCGCTGGAATAACTTCCGTGCAAGCGCTTACAGTTGTGACTTGGCTCTCAGTGGCCGGTCTCCGCATCCATCCCTTCGTCGAGGCAACGTCGCTTACCGGAAGGTTTCCCATCGTGTTAATCCGCACTACTAGCGCGGGCAAAAAAACCGCACCCAGCAACAGGCTGTGGCGCGCCGCGTTCCTCCGCACCGGAACCGCCGTGGCAGCGGCCCTCGTTACCGCGGCAGCCGCCGTCGTGACCCCGGTGCCGGCCGCCCAGGCCGCGCCCGCCCCGGACGATCCGTCGGCCGTCCACTCGCTCCGCGGCCCGGTGACGGACGAACGGTTCTATTTCGTGATGGCGGACCGCTTCAACAACGGCACCACCGCCAACGACGACGGCGGCCTTGGCACGGACCCGATGGTGTCCGGCTTCGACCCGACGAAGAAGGGCTTCTTCAACGGCGGGGACCTCAAAGGCCTGCGGGAGAAGATCGACTACATCCAGGGCCTGGGCACCACCTCGATCTGGCTGACCCCGAGCTTCAAGAACAAGGCGGTCCAGCCGGAGGACAAGTCCGCCGGCTACCACGGCTACTGGGTCACCGACTTCACCCAGATCGATCCGCACTTGGGCACCAACGCTGAGCTCAAGTCGCTCATCGACGAGGCCCACGCCCGCGGCATGAAGGTCTACTTCGACATCATCACCAACCACACCGCGGACGTGATCGGCTACGAAGAGGGCGACCGCACCGCCTACAAGTCCAAGGACGCCGCCCCGTACCTGACCGCCGCCGGCGAACCGTTCGATGACCGCGACTACGCCGGAACAGGCAACTTCCCGGCCCTGGACGCGGCTAAGTCCTTCCCCTACACGCCGAAGCTGGCGCCCGGTGAGGAAAACCTCAAAGTCCCGGCCTGGCTCAACGACCCGACGCTCTACCACAACCGCGGCGACACCACCTTTGAGGGCGAAAACTCCTTCTACGGCGACTTCTTCGGCCTCGACGACCTCTTCACCGAACACCCCCAGGTGGTGGACGGCATGGCGGACGTCTACGAGAAGTGGATCGGCGACTTCGGCGTGGACGGCTTCCGGATCGACACCATGAAGCACGTCAACGACGAGTTCTGGCAGCAGTTCGGCCCCCGGGTCCTCGACTACGCCAAGGCGCACGGCAAGGACGAGTTCTTTATGTTCGGCGAGGTCTTCGACACCTCCAAGAGCTTCACCTCGCAGTTCACCACCCGCAACAAAATGCAGGCCGTGCTCGACTTTCCGTTCCAGGATGCGGCCCGGAACTTCGCCTCCCGCGGCCAGGGCGCCAAGGAACTGGAGACCTTTTTCGCCGGTGACGACTGGTACACCGACGCCGACTCCAACGTCTACCAACTGCCCACCTTCCTGGGTAACCACGACATGGGCAGGATCGGCAGCTTCATCAGCGCTGACAACCCGAACGCGGACGACGCCGAACGCGTCGCCCGCGACCGGCTCGCCCACGAGCTGATGTACTTCTCCCGCGGCAACCCCGTGGTCTACTACGGCGACGAACAGGGCTTCACCGGCCCCGGCGGCGATCAGGACGCGCGCCAGACGATGTTCGCGAGCAGGGTCCCGGACTACCTCGATGACGATCTGCTCGGCACCGACGCCACGCACTCGGGCGACAACTTCAACACAGCCCACCCGCTGTACCGCGGGATCAGTGAGCTCGCCGCCCTGACCGCCGAACACCCGGCGCTGCGCAACGGCGCACACCAGAACCGCTATGCCTCCGACGGACCGGGCATCTACGCTTTCTCCCGGACCGACGCTAAGGACCAGCGCGAGTACGTGGTCGCCGTCAACAACAGCAAGCAGGCCCGGACGGCAGCGGTCCCCACCTACGTGGCCAAGCGCAGCTACAACCGGATCTACGGAGAAGCAGCCGCCGAGGTCAAGACGGCCGCGGACAGGAAGCTCACGGTCACCGTGCCGCCGCTCTCCGCCGTCGTCTACGAGTCCGCGGGCCGCATCCCGCATTCCAAGGCAGCGCCGGCCGTAACGCTGCAGGAGCCGGCGGCTTCTGCGGCGGACAACAGCCGCGTACGGGTGGCGGCCGACGTCGACGGCAGCTCCTTCTATGAGGTCACCTTCCAGGCCCGCACCGGCGGCGGCAAATGGTCCCCGATCGGCACGGATGACACGGCGCCGTACCAGGTCTTCCACGACGTCTCGGCACTGGACGCCGGCACCGCCGTGGAGTACCGCGCCGTCGTGCTGGACAACGGGTCCCACACGTCGGTGAGCCAGCCCCGCAGCGGCACCGTCCCGGCGCCGGTTTTGACCCTGGTGTCCCCCAAGGAGGGCAGCAGCGTCCAGGGCAAGGTCGACATCAGTGCAGTCGCCAGCCCGGAAAAGGCCGACTACACGGTCCGGTTCGAGCGCAGCATCAGCGGCGGTGACTGGTCCAAAATCGGCCAGGACAGCTCCTCCCCCGCCTACACGGCCGTCGACGACCTGAGCGCGCTGGCGCTGGCGGACGGTACCCAGCTCCGCTACCGGGCCCTGATGGACGTTCCAGGCGTGGGCGAGGTGTCCAGCGGGACCCGCACGGTCGTAGCCGGGGAGCTTCCCCAGCCCGCTTCGGTCACCGTGGCCGGGAGCCTCAACTCGGAAATGGGCTGCCCGGGTGACTGGCAGCCGGATTGCCGGGACGCTTTCATGACGCTGGATCCGGCAGACAAGATCTGGCGGTTCACCGCGGTCCTGCCCGCCGGCAGCTACGAGTTCAAGGCAGCCCTCAACGGATCCTGGGACGAGAACTACGGTGCCGGCGGAGTGCTCAACGGAAACAACATCACCCTGGACCACCCCGGCGGCCCAGTGACCTTCCGGTACGACAACAGCACGCACCTGCTGAGCGCCGTGTACGCCTCACAGCAGCCGGGGGCCGTCGCGGCTGCCGGTGACATGAACTCGGAGCTTGGCTGTGCGGGCGACTGGATGCCGGACTGTGACATGGCCCAGCTGATCCTGGATCCCACGGACCAGGTCTGGAAGCTGACCACCACCCTGCCGGCCGGCAGCTACGGGTTCAAGGCCGCCCTCAACCGCTCCTGGGCGGAGAACTACGGGGCCGGGGGCGCCCCCGGCGGTGGCAACGTCAGTATCACGCACGACGGCGGGCAGATCACCTTCCGGTACGACCACTTCAGCCATCTCATCAGCGCCGGCTGATCAGCGCCGCCCGGGCCTCAGCGCCCCTGCGCGGCCCAGTCCAGCAGGCGGTCCAGGGGCCAGGTGGTGACGATCCGCTCCGCCGGCACGCCGTTGCGTTCGGCGCGCTCGGCACCGTACTGCAGGAAATCGAGCTGGCCCGGGGCGTGGGCGTCGCTGTCGAGACTGAACAGGCAGCCGGCGTCGAGGGCCAGCTGGATGAGGGTGCCGGGCGGGTCCTGGCGTTCGGGCCGTGAATTGATCTCGACGGCGACGTTGTTCTCGGCACAGGCGGCGAAGACCAGTTCGGCGTCGAACTCCGACGCCGGACGCGTCCCCCGGCCGCCCTGAACCAGGCGGCCGGTGCAGTGGCCGAGCACGTTGGTGTGCGGGTCCGCGATGGCGCCGAGCATCCGGCGGGTCATGGTGCGCTTGTCGGAGCGAAGCTTAGAATGCACGCTGGCGACCACGATATCCAGCCGGTCCAGCATCTCCGGGGTCTGGTCCAGGGTGCCGTCCTCGAGGATGTCCACCTCGATGCCGCGCAGGAGGCGGAAGCCGCCGTCGTCGGCATTGATCGCCGAGACGATATCGAGTTGCTCCGCGAGCCGCGCGGCACTCAGCCCGTTGGCGATTTTGAGGTTCGGTGAATGATCAGTCAGCGCGAGGTACTCGCGGCCCAGCAGCTTGGCGGCGTGCACCATGGCCTCAATCGGGGATCCGCCGTCGGACCAGTCACTGTGGCTGTGCAGGTCGCCGCGCAGCGAGGCCAGCAGCTCGTGACCTCCCTGCACCAGAGGCTGGTCCCCCCGGCTCCGCAGGCCGCTCAGATACTCAGGCACCTCGCCGTCGAGCGCCTCCCGGATGACCTGGAACGTCCGGTCGCCGATCCCTTTGGTCCTTTTGAGCCGGCCGTCACGGGCCCGGGCAGCCAGTTCCTCCGCGTCGAGGCCGGCGATGATTCCGGCGGCCTTGCGGAAGGCCTGGATCTTGAACGTGGGTGCGAGCTCGCGTTCGAGCCAGAAGGCAATCTCATTGAGGGCGTCGACGGCATCCATGGCACCATCTTGCACCCCATCCGCGGGCTGCGGGCCCCGAACGTGTCCGGATGTCACGCTGATTTGGGCGGCGGGCCCTTCGTTCTGAGAGACTTGTCCCGGCCGGGGCCTGATCCGGCGGGGAACTAAGCCGGCAGTCCGTGGGGAGGGCGGCCCGGCAGCTGGGAATGTTCAGAATTATGGTGCTGCTCGACCGGTCCACGCTCATGGTGGTCTTCGCCGTGATGACGTTGACCATGCTGGTCCTTTTCTACTTCGACACCTACCGCAAGAGCCGGGCTCCCTTTGCCGGGTGGTGGTGCGGCGCTGTCGCCTCGTTCTTCCTGGCCGCCGTCTTCTACATCATGGGCGAGGTCCAGGGTGTGGCCTGGTCTCCCAGTGTGGGCAACGGCGTGATGGTGCTGGGCACCGGCTGCGTCTGGGCGGGCACCCGCTCGCTGGCGGGCCGGAGGATCCGGCCCTGGCTGCTGGCGGTTCCGGCGACGGCGGCCGTCGCCGTTGATGTCGCCGTCCGCTACTCAGACAATGCCCGGCTCGGCAGCATTGTCCTGTTGGCCCTGATGGGCACGGCGATCGGCCTGGCCTCCGTGGAGCTCTGGCGCGAGCGCGCCGAGTCCTGGCACCTGGTCCGGTCCCTCGCCGTCGCAACGGCCGGCTGTGCCGCCTACTACCTGAGCCGGACCGTCGGGCTGGCAGTGCTGGGCCCCGCGGATCCGCTGTTCCAGGTGCTCTTCGGCACCGGCGTGACCCTGCTGATGGCCATGGTCCTGCTGGTGGTGGTCTCCTCCAGCATCACATCGCTGAACTACGCCCGCCGGACCGAGGACCTGCAGGAGCTGGCCTACCGCGACGGGCTGACCGGGCTGCTGAACCGCGAGGAGTTTATGCACCAGGCCCACCGCCGGCTCCGGGCCAACCTCGCGGCCGGCATCGACACCGCGGTTGTTATGGCGGACCTGGACCGGTTCAAGGCAATCAACGACCGCTTCGGCCATGACGCAGGCGACGGCGTCATCCGGGCTTTCGCCGAGGCCTGCCGCTCGGCCGTGCGGGACGCGGACCTGGTGGGCCGCTACGGCGGCGAGGAGTTTGCCCTGCTGCTCGACGGCGTCGACGCGGAAGAAGCCGTCCGGATCGCCGACCGGATCAACGCCGCACTGGCCGAAAAAAGTTCCCTGCCCCAAGGTGTGGCCGCGCCGACGGCGAGTTTCGGCGTCGTTGACGCACGGGACCGAAACGCCGGGCTGCAGCGCCTCCTCCGGGAAGCCGACCGCGCCCTGTATGACGCGAAAGCCGCCGGACGGAACCGGGCGGTGATCGGATTCACCGGAGCGGGTACCCAGGCAGGCTGAACGGTCCGGCGGCGCTCAGGACGTGCGCGGAAGCCTTGCCGCGAGCTTCCTGGCCGCAGCGGCCGAAGGACGCGCCGCGGGATCCATGGACGTCATGGCACCCAGCAGCGACACCCAGGATGCGCCGATGCCGGCCGGAATCTCAGGATCGCGAAGGGTCCGCGCCACCAGCGATTCCACGGGGGTCCCCGGGAACGCCTTGGCCCCGGTGAGGCACTCCAGGAGCACGAGCCCCAGGGAATAGATGTCGCCGGGCGCACCCGGATGCCGGCCGGCGGCCTGCTCCGGGCTCATGTAGTGGACGGTGCCGGAGGAATCGCCCGGCTCCAGCTCCACTCCGGCGGGGGTGGCGATGCCGAAATCGGCGATCCGGACGGCAGAGCGCCGCAGTTCGCTGACCAGGATGTTGGCGGGTTTGATGTCCCGGTGGACCAGCCCGCGCGCGTGGATGTGCGCAAGCCCGGACAGCGCCGACTCCGCCCAGCGGGCCACGTCGCCGGCGTCGGCGGCGCCGTTGCGGATCCGCTCGGCGAGGCTTCCACCGTAGACGTACTCCTCCACGAGGAACGGGCGTCCTGCCCACGGGTCACCCGCCGGAACGACGCCTTCGGCGATAAACGTGACGATCGCGGGGTGGTTCAGTGACGCCAGGATGCGCGCCTCGGCGTGGATCCGTTCCGTCTGCCGCGGTTCGGGGCCCTCAGCGACCTTGATGGCGACGGTCCGGCCGTCCAGGAGGTCCGTCCCGCGGAACACCGTGGCGGTGGCGCCCCGGCCCAGGAGTTCATGGACGAGGAAGCGCCCCGCCGGGGCGTCCGGAAGGGCCAGCACTTTGGCATCGAGCCCAGCAGCGGTGATCGCAGGGGCAATGAGCCCAGGTGCCGTGAGCGCAGGAGCCTTGACCGCCTGGGCGGGGACCGCAGGGGCGGTGGCGGCGGGCCGCTCCGCCAGGGCTACCCCGGACGGCGGTGTCATCGGCTGAGCTCGGACAGGATGCCGGACGTGTGCACGATTCCGTCCAGCTGGAAGCCGCAGACGCAACGCCAGAGCGGCGGCAGCTCTGCCGCGGCGTCGGCCGGCGCGTAGGAGTAGACGGACATGGTGGCCAAGGCCGGGGCCTTCCACTCCATGGGCATCCCGCAGTGGCTCGGCGCGGTCAGGGCCTGCGCGGCCGGCGCGATGGCCGGTGCAGCGGCGGGCGCCATTTCAGCCACGGCGCCGCCGGAAAAACGAATCTCAGACATAGTTGGTAAGCATACATATAACTAGTCAGACTAGCTAGTTGCCGTGCGGGTTAATTTCCGCCGTGGCTCGTCGGCTCGGCAATGGCCTCACTCATCCGCCGCAGGAACCTGACTACGGTCCGGGCTTCCTCCTCGCTGAGTTCCTCCGCCACGGCCATCATTCGGCGGTGCATGTCACCCAGCGTGGCCCGGACCTCGGCATCCGTGGCCCCCGTGGGGACGATCACCAGGGAGCGCCGGTCCGTGGGGTGGGGCTCGCGGCGGACATGGCCGCTGCTCACCAGCCGGTCGATCAGCGACGTGGTGGAGGCTGTGGTGATTCCCAGGATGCGGCTGAGGTCTTTGGGCCCCGCCTGCTCGCCCGCGGCCTGGGCGCGCAGCAGGTACCGCAGCGCCAGCAGGTCCGTCTCGCCCATCCCCATGGAATCCCTCGTGGAGCGCCGGCGGGCAACTTCCACGTTGCGGTACTCGCGAAGGGCCTGGAGGACCGCGCCGGGCGGGTCAAGCCGGTCGTCCGCTCCATACCAGTACCCGGAGCCGGTGGTGCTGTTCGCGTTCATCCAGCAATCCTAGCCGAACTGATAACTAGATCATCGTGCGTTTTCGGCGGGGTCCGGGCAACAAAAAACCCCGGCACCCTGTCGCCAGGATGCCGGGGTTTTCCCGCTCTTCGCTAAAAGAGTGGGCCCTGTGGGGATCGAACCCACGACCCACGGATTAAAAGTCCGATGCTCTACCAACTGAGCTAAAGGCCCCAGCCGACTGCCCTGAAACAACGGATGAATCCGCCACTCGAGGACTGATCAGCCCAGTCCATTTCTGGACGTTAATACTGTACCCCAGACCGGGGCCGGTTTTTCGCACGCGGCGGGGGCATCGCCGTCGGGCGCCATCGCGGCCGCGCCGGTACCCGGCGGTTGGCGGGCTGCACGCTCGATTCCCCGACAGCACTGGAGTAGCGTGGTGGCATGAGCGAGCAAGCAGGATCCAGCACCCCCGGACCGCCCCGGCACCACAAGCCGAAGCCTTTCGCCCCCATTGACTTTGAGCCCTTCGCGGGCGGGGCCGATCCCGCCCGCGTCTCCGAAGCGGCCCATCTCGCCGCGCAGGCGCTGGTGCGCCGAGGACGTGACAGCGACGACCCCGTAGTGACGAAACGGCTGGTGAAGCTCGCCGACGAGCAGGGCCTGGAGGCCATCGCCGAAATGTGGGCCGAAAGCCCGGCACGCTCCCTCCCGGGAGCCCTCTGGCGGCTGTACGCCATCCGCGCCGCCACCATCCAGGACCCCGAACGGATCTCCGTGTACTTCAAGGCCGGAAAGGACACCGCCCAGGTCTCGCACGTCGTCGCCGGCGCCGCCGAGCCTCCCGGAGCGGATGAGATGAAGTCGATGGCGGATGCCATCCTCTCGGGCGCGTTCGACGGCGAGTTCGACGTTGCGCTGGAGCGCTCCGCCGCATTCTGCCGCGTGGTGGCGCTGGGCCAGGCCACCCTCGCCGACGGCGCAGAGCACGGGAACGAGGGCCACGCGAGCAAACTCACCCGCAATTCGCACCTGCTGGTGAAGACCGCCGAGGACCTGGAGCACGCCGCCAACGCGTGGCGGCTGGGCGAGCTGGACTGAGGCCTATCGCGCGCCGCCGGGTTCCCGGCACGCACGCCTCCCGCGGACTGTCAATGTTGACTTGTCCCCGGCCACGTAGAAAACTAAAAGCGGTGCCGAACCGCGAAACCCCCGGGCTTCAACATTTAGCCGCCTAGAGCGGCCTACCGCCGAGAGGCGTATCCGGTTCGGCACCATTTTCATGCCCTACGCTCAGCTCCCGGTGAGCTCCGCATACAGCGTCTGGACACGGGCCTTGATGTCGTCCCGGACCAGGCGCATGCGCTCCATGCCTTCGATGCCCCGCGCGGAGGGCTCGTCCGTATCCCAGACCTCGAGCCTTTTGCCTTCGGGGGCTTCGACCTTCGCCTCGTTGCCCAGGACGATCACGACGTCGACCGCCTCCAGGACGTCCACCGTGACGGGCTTGGGGTGTTCGCCGGTGATGTCGATGCCGAGTTCAGCCAGCGACTCCACGGACTGGGGGTTCAGCGCCGTGCCGGGCTTGGTCCCGGCGGAGTGCACCGTGACCGTCCCATCAGCGAGCTGGTTCATCAGGCCGGCGGCGAGCTGGGATTTTCCGCCATTCTTGCTGCAGACGAACAGAACGGCCGGCTTCTTAGAAGTCTGGGTCATGCTTTTGATTCTTCCTTGTCTGGGGAGCTAAGCAGCGAGGCTGCGAGGGCCTTGACCCGGTCGTGAATCTCGTCACGGATGATCCGCACGGCCGCAACGGGGAGGCCGGCCGGGTCTGCCAGCTCCCAGTCCTCATAGCGCTTGCCCGGGTAGATCGGGCAGGAATCGCCGCAGCCCATCGTGATCACCACGTCCGAGGCGCGCACCACGTCGTCGGTGAGGGGCTTGGGGTAGTCCCTGGTCAGGTCCAGGCCCATTTCGGACATCGCCGCGACGACGGCGGGGTCCAGTTCGGCCGCCGGGAGGGAGCCGGCAGACCGGACGTGGATCCTGCCCTTGGCCTCGACGGCGAGCAGCGCGGCGGCCATCTGGGACCGGCCGGCGTTCTGCACGCAGACAAACAGCACTTCGGGGACCTCGGAGACGACCGCACCCTTGGATTTGGCCAGGGCACTGAGCCGGTCGATCGCGAAGTTTTCCGTGGTGGAGGGCAAGTACGTTTTGATCTTCGCAGTCCGGGCCAGCGCCGTATAGGACTCGAAGACGTAGCGCTCCACTGTCTCCGCTGCGAACACGCCGGCAAACCGGGCGGCCAGGCGGTCGCTGATCCGGTGCAGGAGCTCGGTGTTGTCCTGCAGGCCCGTGCCGCGTTCAGGGTGGTCAGTCATGGCAGCTCTCCATTGCGCTCGGTGGACCGGGTCAGGCGTGGGTGGGTTCTTCGACGAGGGCGGTGGCGATGCTGTCGGCGTCGTCGAGTGCCGCGAGGTAGCGTTCGGCGTCCAGGGCGGCGGCGCAGCCGGTTCCAGCAGCCGTGATGGCCTGCCGGTAACGGTGGTCCACGGCGTCGCCGCACGCAAAGACACCGGAGAGGTTGGTGACCGTGGTGGGGGAATCGACCTTGATGTAACCCTCGGCGTCGAGGTCCACCTGGCCCTGCAGCAATTCGGTGCGCGGGAGGTGGCCGATCGCGACGAAGATGCCGGTGGCGGCCTGTTCCCGGGTTTCACCGGTGCGGGTGTCGGTCAAGGTGACGCCGGTGACCTTGGTGTCCCCGTGGATGGCGGTGACGGCGGAGTTCCACGCGAAGCTGATCTTGGGGTTGTCCTTCGCCCGCTGCGCCATGATGCGCGAGGCGCGGAGCTCGCCCTTGCGGACCACCACCGTGACGGTCTTCCCGAAGCGGGTCAGGAACGTCGCTTCCTCCATGGCCGAGTCTCCGCCGCCGACCACAATGATGTCCTGGTCGCGGAAGAAGAACCCGTCGCACGTGGCGCACCAGGAGACGCCGTGGCCGCTGAACTTCTTCTCCTCCGGCAGGCCGAGTTCCTTGTAGGCGGAGCCGGTGGCGAGGATGACGGCCGGCGCCTCGTGCGTCTCACCGGCTGCCGTGACCACCCGCTTGAGGTGGCCGGCAAGCTGGACCTCCGTGACGTCGTCGAACACCACCTGCGCGCCGAACTTCTCGGCCTGCTGCTGGAGCCCGTCCATAAGCTCGGGGCCCTGGACGCCGCCGGGGAAGCCGGGGAAGTTTTCCACTTCGGTGGTATTCATCAGGGCACCGCCGGCGGTCACCGCGCCGGCGATGACCAGCGGCTTCAGGCCCGCACGGGCGGCGTAGATGGCCGCGGTGTACCCGGCGGGGCCGGACCCGATGATGATCAGCTGTTCAGTCATGGCGGTACTCCTACTTGGCGGCGGGGACGAGGGATGCGATGAGGTCCTCGATGCGGGCCTTGATGTCGTCGCGGATGGGGCGGACGGACTCGACGCCCTGGCCGGCCGGGTCCTCAAGTTCCCAGTCCTCGTAGCGCTTGCCGGGGAAGATCGGGCAGGTGTCGCCGCAGCCCATGGTGATGACGACGTCGGATTCCTTGACGGCCTCGGTGGTGAGGATCTTCGGAATTTCGGCGGACATGTCGATGCCCAGTTCGGCCATGGCCTCGACGGCGGCCGGGTTGACCTTGTCCGCCGGCGCCGAACCGGCTGAGCGGACCTCGATCCGCCCCTCGCCCAGGGTGGTGAGGAAGGCGGCGGCCATCTGGGAGCGGCCGGCGTTGTGGACGCAGACGAACAGGACGGAAGGCTTCTTGGCGGTATCGGTACTCACGGGATTTCTCCTGAAATCAGTTAGGAATCGGTAAAAGCGGGCATGTTCGGAAAACTAGGCAGTCAGTACGCGCGGGGCTAGGTCATTGATCCGGTGGGAGATGTCCTGGAAAGCCTGTTCGAAGGCTTCGTCGGTACCCAGGCGCAGCGGATCCGGCACTGACCAGTGCACACCACCCAGGCCACCCAGCTCCTCGTGCGCGTTGTCACACACGGTCACCACGAAGTCACCCTCGCCCGCCACCTGCTCCAGCTTGCGCGGAGCAACGTCTGCGAGGTTCATGCCGTGGCGGCGGGCAACCTCGACGGCGCCCCGGGCGATGCGGTCCGCGGGATGCGTTCCCGCGGACAGCGAGGGGATCTCGCTGACCTGCCGCCAGAGCGCGGCGGCCAGCTGGGACCGTGCGCTGTTCCGCGTGCAGACAAACAGGATGCGGCGGGCACCGTGCTCCACCCCCGGCACCAGGCCCTCCAGGGCGCCGGCGGCAAGCCGGATGTAGCTGCGCCGCCTGTCCGCTTCGGAGCGGCGCCGGATCACCAGCCCGGCCTCTTCAAGTGCTCGCAGGTGGTGGGAGAGCAGGTTCGACGGCATCCCCAGCTCTGCCTGCAGCTCCGTCGGCGAGAGGTCCCCCAGGGTCAGCAGGTCAGCGATTCGCAGCCGCGCCGGATCGGCGAGGGCTGCATGTTTGGCGACCCGCGCCCGAAAATCGTTCGCTGCATCAATGTTCATTGATTCAATTTTGACTGAGTTAGTTCTTTCCGTCAAGCTGTTTCCATGACTTCCAACCAGCCGCCCCTGTGGCGCCGCGCCCTCGCCGAGCTCCTCGGCACCAGCCTGCTCGTCTGCATCGTCGTTGGCTCCGGGATCGCCGCACAGCAGCTCTCCCCCAATGACGTTGGCCTGCAGCTGCTCCAGAACAGCACGGCCACCGTGCTGGGTCTGGCGGTCCTGATCCTGATGCTCGGACCCGTGAGCGGCGCGCATTTCAACCCTGTGGTGTCCCTCGCCGACTGGATCCTGGGCCGGCGCAGCGGGTCCGGACTGACCCTGACCGAGCTGGGTACGTACGTGGTTGCCCAGACCGTCGGCGCGGTGAGCGGCAGCGTGCTCGCGAACGCCATGTTTGAGGTGGGCACCTCCATCTCCGTCAAAGAGCGCGCAACCACGGGGCATCTGCTGGGGGAGGTTGTGGCTACGGCCGGGCTGGTCCTGCTGATCTTCGCCCTCGCAGCCACGTCCCGCGGCGCCCTCGCCGCGCCGGCCGTGGGCGCCTATATCGGGGCCGCGTACTGGTTCACGTCCTCGACGTCGTTCGCGAACCCGGCGGTGACGGTGGGCCGCATCTTCAGCGACACCTTCGCGGGCATCGCGCCCTCCTCCGTTCCGGCATTCGTCCTGGCACAGCTGGCCGGCGCGGCCGTGGGCCTGGGCCTCCTGCTGCTTCTGTTCCCCTCCGCCCCCCGCTCCGCGGACGACGTCGTTCTTCCGCACAGCTCCGAAAAGGCCAGCGCGTAGGCTTCGCCTGCAGTCGGAGGGCGAATGGAAGGACACCGTGCTGATCGAACGGCGCACACGGGTCCTTTAGTACTTGTGCTGCAAGCACGGCGGCGGCGAAGGTAGTCGCTGGGAGCTGACGACGCGACCGCAACCAAGGAGGACACCATGACTGCCGAGACCCCCGCCACCGAGGCCCGGTTGCGCGCGATGCTGGAGAACATCAGGACGGCAACCGCCAACACACGCCAAGCGATGGACTCACCGGGCGACGAGAACTGGGTGCAGGACGGCGAGTCGGACGCCGAGTACCTGCGGTCGCTCCAACGGGATACGATCACCAGGCTTGACGCCACTGCCCGGGACATCGAAGCCCTGATGGCTCAGCGCCCGGACGGCTAGCCGAACGGGTCACAGCCCCCGCCCGCACGCGTAGCCGGGGACTTGATCCGCGTCAGGCAGGCAGTGAGCTCAGCGCAGTCAGGGCCGACAACTTCTCTTCGCCGATGGGCTCTTCGGGCAGCAGCGGAATGAGCGCGACCCGGTCCGTCAACGTGCGTACCTTTGTGATCTGTTCGATTTCGTTCGCGGCGCGGGCCCGCAGGAACGGCGTTTTCGGGTGTGCGGCGGCGATCGAGTTGTTGATGACCCACGCCCACGGGTGAATTCCGGCCCTTTCCAGGTCGCTCTTCAACTCTTCGGCCTCCAGTACCGGCGTGGTTTCGGCCAGCGTGACGAGCACAACCTTGGTCTGCGCCGGATCCTGCAGCCGCATGAGCGGCGTCACGAATCCCATGGTGTCGCCCACCTGGCGGGCGATCTCGCGATGGTACGAACCGGTGGCGTCAAGGAGCAGCAGAGTGTGGCCGGTTGGTGCGGTATCGATCACCACGAAGTGCCGGCGGGATTCCTGGACCACCTTGGAGAACTGCCGGAATACGGCCACCTCGTCGGTGCACGGGGACATCAGATCCTCAGCGAGGGCCGCGCGTCCGTCCTCGTCCAGGCTCCGGCCTTTCGTCTCCATCACGTGGCGTCGATACTCATCAATGGCGGCTTCCGGATCGATGCGCGAAACCGTCAGGCCGGGGATGGAACCGGCGAGTGTTTCGGTGAGGTGGGCTGCGGGATCGGTCGTCGTAAGGTGGACCGGATGGCCGCGTTTGGCCAGGGCGACCGCAATAGCGGCAGCGACCGTGGTCTTCCCGACGCCGCCCTTTCCCATGCACATCACCAGACCGTGGCCATCGGGCTCCATTTCGTCCACCAGGGCGGCCAACGGAGCGTCCGCAATCTCAGCGACCAGCGCCGCCTCCGGCGCGATACCGGCCTCAGGAGTGGCCACGAAGAGGGACTCAATCGCCGGAATGCCTACCATGTTGCCCGGCTTCAACTCCAGAATATCGAGGGGCAGGCCGGCAACCGCCGAGGGCATGGCTGCCATCGCCGCCGCTTCCCTGGCACGCAGGGCCCGCGCCAGCTCCTCCCCGCCGGCGGCTTCCGGCAGGAGCCCGTTGACGACGACGAAGCCGCCGCCGATGCCGATCTGGTTGAGTTCGAAATAGGTCCGCTTGATCTCGTTCAGAGACGATGTCTGGGCGCGGCTGACCAGGACAAGCCGGGTCCTGGCCGGGTCGGTGAGGGCCTGAACAGCAGTGGCGTAAACCTGCTTGTGCTTCTCGAGCCCGGAGAGGGGGCCGAGGCAGGACGGGTCACCGTTGCCCGCCTCGAGGAAGTCGGTCCACGAGCCGGGCAACTGCAGCAGGCGGATGGTGTGACCCGTCGGAGCCGTATCGAAAACGACGTGGTCATACTCCCCGTAGGAGCTGTCGTCGGCAAGCAGGTTGGTGAACTCGTCAAATGACGCGATCTCCGTGGTACAGGAACCGGACAGGCTCTCGGCAATCCCGGCCAGCTCCGAATCCGGAAGGAGCCCGCGGGCCGGAGCGATGATCCGCTCCCGGTAGGCGTCGGCCGCCTGCTCCGGGTCGATCTCCAGCGCAAAGAGACCCGGAACGTCCGGGATGGCAGTGACGGTGTTCCCGATGGTCTCGCCGAAGACCTGTCCGAGATTGGACGCCGGGTCGGTGCTGACCAGCAGCACCCGTTTGCCGGCCCTCGCCAAGGTCAGGGCGGTCGCACAGGCCACGGAGGTTTTGCCAACACCGCCCTTGCCTGTGAAGAAAACGAACCGTGGAGTGTTGTCGAGGAATTTCACGCTGGACCTGGCAGCAGCAGGCATTTCGTTCTCCTTGGCACTTGCAGTCGTCAGATCCAGTAACCGAAATAGAGCGCCACCTTCGGCCTGGCGGCAGCCCCTGGCTACCGGTGATAACGCCAGTGTGGCGTTTCTGATTGTATCGACAATTGTCGATGCAAGGTAGGGTTCCGGAGAGTGACGATGCCGGATACGGTCCGCCGCGGACCCCAGGCGGACTGGACCCGGCCCCCGGGCCCTGCCCCTCCAACCGGGCCGCTGTCATATTCCGGGTGCCACCCGGGTGGTTTCCCGGCACTGTCAGGGCGGACGGTAAAGTAATGCACATGCGCGGGTCATCACCACGTTTCACGCCCGGCAGAAAACTCCCGTGCACCTCCTTCCCGAAGACCGGTAACCACACGTGAAGCTGCGCCTTTTCCCCCAGGAACCCGCCGGGCTGAATCTTCTTGCCCAGCTGGCACGCCAGATCGTGCTCGCCACAGGCACACTCTCGGAGATCCTGGGCGCACCGGCCAGCGAGAATGCCCGGCTGGTGGAGGACATGCACAACCACGAGGCCAAATGCGCTGAGCTGCATTTCGCCCTGCTGACCCATATGCGGACCACTTTCGTGAGCCCGCTCCCCCGCGAGGACATGTACGCCCTGTCCCGGCACCTCAATGACGCGATGGAAAAACTTGATGCCGCCGCCGACCTGGTGTCCCTCTACAAGCTGGATCGCCTGCCGAAGCGCGCCGCGGACCAGCTGGAGATCATCAGCAGGCAGGCCGAGCTCACCGTGGATGCCATGCGGAACCTCGATAACCTGGACGACCTCGAGGACTATTGGATCGAGGTCCTCCGCCTCGCCAAGCGCGCTGAGCGGTCCCACCGGGTCTGGGTGGCGGACATGCTCACTGAAATGAAGTCGGCGCGGTACGCACGCCACCGGGACATTGCCGACCAGTTGGTCGAAGTCACCAGGGACATGCGCCGGATCGCGACCCAGGTGGGCAGCATCATCGTCAAGGAATCCTGACGTGACCATCTTCCTGTTTGCCCTGGTGGTGGTTTTCGCCGGGGCATTCGCCTTCCTGAACGGCTTCAGGGACGCCTCCGCGTCCGTGGCACTGGCCGTGCGGAACCGCGCCCTCACCCCCACCGTCGCCGTGCTGCTGGCCGGGTTCTTCAACTTCATCGGTGCGGCGTTGAGCGCCGCCCTGGCCCTCGCTGTCAGCCGGGCCTGGATGCAGCTGCCGCCCGGAGAGAACGGGCTGGCCATCCTGATGGCGGGCCTCATCAGCGCCGTGCTGTGGGGAATCTACACCTGGTGGCGGGGTATCCCGTCGTCCTCGACGCACGCCCTCGTGGGCGGCCTGGCCGGCGCCGGATTCGCCAGCGTCGCCGTCGGCGGGAACGCCGTCGGGGGCGTTGACACGTCCCTGCTCTTCCAGGTGGCGCTTCCGCTGCTGCTCTCACCCCTGATTGCTTTCGCCGGCGCCTACCTGCTGGTCTGGCCCGCGACGTGGGCCGCGCGGTATACGCCGCCGAACGTCGTAAACAGCCGCGCGCGGAGCGCCCAGAGCATTGCCGGGGGCGCTGTGGCGTTCGCCCACGGCCTGCAGGACGGCCAGCGCACCAGTGCCGTGCTGATCCTGGCGCTGCTGGCGTCCGGTCTGTCCGACGGCGGCGAAGTGCCGGTCTGGGTGGCCCTGTTCACCGCGGCCCTGCTGACCGCCGGGACCCTGGCCGGCGGCTGGCGCATTTCCTACACCATGGGATACCGGCTGATCCGGATGGATCCCCTGCGCGGTTCCGTGGCACAGTTGTTCAGCTCGGCCATCCTGCTGGTGGGCGCGATCGGACTGCAGTGGCCCATCTCCACAACGCACACGGTCACCTCGGCCGTGCTGGGCTCCGGCTCCAACCAGCGGTTCCCCGCCACCAACCGGAAAGTGGTGATCCGGGTGCTGGCGTTCTGGGTGCTCACACCGCTTGTCACCGCCGCGGTGGCGTTTGTACTGGCCCTGTCTATGTCACCGCTCAAGGACCTCTAAGCGACTCATCGAGCGCTTATCCGAAGCGGCCGGAGACGTAGTCTTCCGTGGCCTTCTCGGTCGGGTTGCTGAACATGGTGTGGGTGTCGCCGTACTCGATGAGGCGTCCCGGCTTCCCGGTGCCCGCGATGTTGAAGAACGCGGTCTTCTGGGACACGCGCGCGGCCTGCTGCATGTTGTGGGTCACGATCACCACGGTGTACTCATCCTTGAGCTCATTGATGAGGTCCTCGATGGCGAGCGTGGAGATCGGGTCCAGTGCGGAGCAGGGCTCGTCCATCAGGATCACCTGGGGTTCCACGGCAATGGCCCGGGCGATGCAAAGCCGCTGCTGCTGGCCGCCGGAGAGTCCCGAACCGGGCTTCGCGAGGCGGTCCTTGACCTCGTTCCACAGGTTGGCGCCGCGCAGTGAGCGCTCCACCAGCGCGTCCGCCTCGCCCTTGGACATCTTCTGGTTGTTCAGCTTCACGCCGGCCAGCACGTTGTCCCGGATGGACATGGTGGGGAACGGGTTGGGCCGCTGGAACACCATGCCGATCTGCGAACGGACGGTCACCGGGTCCACGCCGGGACCGTACAGGTTGTCGCCGTCGAGGAGCACCTCGCCTTCCACGCGGGCGCCGGGGATGACCTCGTGCATGCGGTTCAGGGTGCGCAGGAAGGTGGACTTGCCGCAGCCCGAGGGGCCGATAAAAGCCGTCACCGATTTGGCGTCGATGTTGATGTTGACGTCTTCAACGGCCAGGAACTTGCTGTAGTAGACGTTCAGGTCCTTGACGTCGATGCGCTTAGACATGATTTTCCTTCACTTACTGGAGATACGGGCTGAAGAGTGGGGCGGCCGGTGCCGGGCTAGCGGCCGGTCTTGGGGGCGAACGCGCGGGCGATCAGGCGGGCGATCAGGTTGAGCAGCATCACCAGGATGATGAGGACCAGGGCCGCGCCCCAGGCGCGCTGGGAGGACGGATCCGGGTTGGACGGCGACGTCGGGTTGAGGATCTGCGTGTAGATGAACGTGGGCAGCGAGGCCATCCAGCCGCTGAACACGTTGTAGTTGATCGACGTCGCGAAGCCGGCGGTCACAAGGATCGGCGCGGTCTCGCCGATCACGCGGGCGATCGCCAAGGTGACGCCGGACGCGATGCCGGAGATCGCCGTCGGGATGACCACCTTGAGGATGGTCCGCCACTTGCGGACGCCGAGGGCGTAGGCGGCCTCGCGGAGTTCGTTGGGGACGATCTTCAGCATTTCCTCGCTGGAGCGGACCACCACGGGAATCATCAGCACGGACAGCGCGACGGCGGCGACGGCACCGGTTTTGGTGCCCGGCCCCACGATGGCGAAGAAGAACGCGGCCGCGAACAGGCCGGCCACGATCGAGGGGATGCCGGTCATAACGTCCACGAAGAATGTGATGGAGCGGGCCAGGGGGCGGTCGTTGCCGTATTCCACCAGGTAGATGGCGGTCAGCAGGCCGATGGGCACCGAAATGATTGTTGCCACCAGGGTGATGAGCAGGGTGCCGATCAGCGCGTGGAAGATGCCGCCGACGACCGGCGCGCCTTCCTCGACGCTCTTGTTGTCGAAGGCGCCCGTGACGCCGTTCATCGAGGTGGTCAGGAAGCCCGGGTCCGTGAGGCCGGGAAGGCCGTTCACCAGCACCGTCCAGATCACGGAGACCAGCGGGAGCAGGGCGATCAGGAACGAACCGACGACCAGGCACGTGGCCAGTTTGTCCTTAGCCTTCCGGCTGCCTTCAACAGCTCCGCTCCAGCCGACGAGGCCGGCCGCGAAGAGGATGGCGGAGACGAGGCCCCAGCCGAAGGCGTGGAAGCCGATAAGTGCCATGATGGCGGCACCGAGAACCAGGGCCACAGCCAGGACTAGGTAGGGGGCCCATTTGGGCAGCTGGCCCTTGGTGAGGGCCGAGCGCTTCTTGACGGGGGTCAGGGTGGCGGTCATTTAGTTGGCTCCCGAGAATTCTTTGTGCCGGGTGATGATCCACCGGGCAATCATGTTCACGCCGAGGGTGATGACGAACAGGACGAGGCCTGCTGCGATCAGGGTGCTGACCTGAATCCCGCTGGCTTCCGGGAAGTTCAGCGCGATCTCGGCGGCGATGGTCTGGTTGCCGGTCTGGATCAGGCTCGCGGTGAGGGCGCCGGAGGACAACACCAGCGCAACGGCCATGGTCTCGCCCAGCGCGCGGCCCAGGCCCAGCATGACGGCGCTGATGATTCCGGGGCGGGCGAACGGCAGGACAGCCATTTTGATCATTTCCCACCGCGTGGCTCCCAGCGCCAGGGAGGCTTCCTCGTGCAGCTTGGGGGTCTGCAGGAAGATCTCGCGGGTCAGGGAGGTGATGATGGGCAGGATCATGACGGCCAGCACGATGCCCGCGGTCAGGATGGTCTTGCCTGTTGCCGAGGCGGGGCCTTGGAAGATCGGCAGCCAGCCCATGTTGTTGGCCAGCCAGTTGTAGGCCGGGGAGATTTCCTTGGCCAGGAACGCCGCGCCCCAGGCGCCGTAGACCACGGAGGGGATGGCGGCGAGCAGGTCCACCACGTACCCCAGGCCCGAGGCGAGCTGCCGCGGGGCGAAGTGCGAGATGAACAGCGCGACGCCGATCGCGATCGGCGTCGCGATCACCAGGGCGATGGTGGCCGCGATGAGCGTGCCGATGACGATCGGCCAGATGTAGGCGAAGAAGCCTTCGCCGCCCTTGATCATGTCCGGGGAGGCCGTCAGGGCGGGGAACGCCTGGACAACCAGGAAGAGCGCCACTCCGAAGAGCACGGCCAGGATGAGGCACCCCGCGGCCAAGGTGGCTCCGGAAAAGACTTTGTCTCCGGCGCGGCCTGCGCCCCGGGACGAGGTCAGGGAGGTGGTGGTCACTTCATGATCCTTCGGCTTTGAAACTTTGGTTCTTCGGACAAAACGCTCAGGTTCCCTGCCCCGGGCCGACGGTCGGTGACCGTCTGAATGGGGCAGGGAACCTGGGTCAGGCTGGTGTTTCCACTATGCCTTGTGGCGGAAGGTATTCCCTAAGACTTGACCTTGATGGCCTCGATGGAAGCCTTTGCCTTGTCCTGCAGCTCCTTGGAGAGCGGAGCGGACTTAGCGGCGTCAGCGGCTGCCTGCTGACCGGTCTCGGAGACCACGTAGTTTTCGAATGCCTTCACCAGGTCAACAGTTTCCTGGCTGTCGTAGGTGGAGCAGACGATGTGGAAGGACACGAGCACGATCGGGTAGGCGCCCTCGATGGTGGTGGTTCGGTCCAGCTTGATGGAGAGGTCGTTGGCGTTGCGTCCCTCAACCGGCGTGCCGGCGTCGACTGCCTTGGCGGCGGCCTCGGCCGAGATCTTGGTGTAGGTCTCGCCCACCTTGATCTGCGCGACGCCGAGCTTGCCGCTGACGGCGGAGTCGTCGGCGTAGGTCACGGCGCCCGGGGTGTCGGTGACGGTCTTGACCACACCGGAAGTGCCCTTGGCGTTCTCGCCCTTCAGCGACGCCGGCCACACGCCGGAAGCCTTGTCGGTCCAGGCCTCGGGGGCCGCGGCGGCCAGGTAGTCGGTGAAGTTGGAGGTGGTGCCGGAGTCATCCGAGCGGTTTACCGGGGTGACCGCGAGGTCCGGCAGCTTGGCGTCCGGGTTCATGGCGGCGATGGCCGGATCGTTCCACTTGGCGATTTCGCCGCGGAAGATCTTGGCGACGGTGGGGGCGTCGAGGTTCAGTTCCGTGATGTCGGGCAGGTTGAAGGCCACGGCGATCGGGGAAATGTAGACCGGGAGGTTGATGGCGCCGTCGGGGCCGCACTGGGTGGTGGAGCTGGCGTACTCTTCGTCCTTGAGGTAGGCATCGGAGCCGCCGAACTGTGCGGAGCCGTCCAGGAGCGCCTTGCGGCCTGCGCCGGAGCCGTCCGGGGAGTACTGCACAGTGGCACCCTGGTTGGCCGAGGCGAAGTTGGTCTTCCACGCGTCCATGGCCGCACCCTGTGCGGAGGAACCGATGCCGGTCAGCGTGCCGGTGACCGCGGGACCCGAGGCGGCGGGGGTCGCGGGGGCGGTGCCCGTTGCGTTGTCTGAACCACAGGCGGTCAGCGCGAGAGCGCCAGCTGCGATGACAGCGGTTGCCGCGTGGCGGCCGAAGCGGAGTGCCTTCACTAGATGTACCCCTTCCAGGGATTTTCTATGCGTGCCGGGCCGGAGAAGACCGGGCAGGGGATGCGTACGGTTTGTACCTTTATCGAAGGTAGGTGCCCCAGATGAAGAGAATGACTGTCCAAGGTGAACGAATGGTTAACGACGCCGGGACATTGGCTTACATCCACCGGCGCCCCCTTGCGTTAGCTGCGTCACATCCGTAGTGGTTGTGGCGCGGCCCGCGCTCGATGACCGAACAAATAGACTGGAGCGCATGGCCCCCGCCCCTGGACTCTCCGCAAGCGCCCGATTCCTGCGCCGACGGGTGCGCACCGGCCTGGTCCGGAGCCGAAATTCCCTGGTGCCGGCCATCCAGATGACCGCTTGCGCGGTGGGCGCCTACGCGTTCGCCGAGTACGTCCTGGGCCACAGCGGCCCGCTCTTCGCGGCTACGTCCTCCCTCATCTCCCTGGGCTTTTCCCGCGACCCCCGGCTGCGCCGCGTGATTGAGGTCGGCCTGGGCTGCACCATCGGCATCGTGGTCGGGGACCTGCTCCTGCACTGGCTGGGCGCCGGGATCTGGCAGGCCGCCGTCGTGCTGCTGTTCTCGATCCTGCTGGCCCGCTTCCTGGACAGCGGCACGATTTTCACCACCCAGCTGGGATTGCAGTCCCTGCTGGTGGTACTGCTGCCGGCACCGGCCGGGGGGCCGTTCACCCGCAGCATCGACGCCATCGTGGGCGGCGTCTTCGCCCTGCTGGTGACCATCCTGGTGCCGAAGGACCCGCGCCGGGAACCCCGCAATGACGTCAAAAAGCTCCTGCACGAGCTCGCCGAGGTGCTGCGCGAATGCGCCTCCGCGCTGAGCTACAGCGACTCCACCCAGGCCTGGCATGCGCTCATCAGGGGGCGGAACTGCCAGCCCCTGGTCGATGCCATGCGGCAGTCCCTGCGCGCGTCCGGCGAGGTGGCCACGCTGGCGCCCGCCTACCGCCGGCACCGGGAGGAGCTGGACCGGATGGAACAGTCGCTGGATTACATCGACCTCGCGCTGCGCAACAGCCGCGTCTTTGCCCGCCGCCTGACCAGTGCCATCAACCATGCGGCGTTGTCCGACGAGGCCACCCAGAACATCGCCGACGTCCTGCAGGACACGGCCGACGCCGTCGACGAACTGTCCCTGGGCCTGGCGGAAGTGCACGACGGCGTCCGCCGCTCGCACCTGCGGACTGCCCGGACGGACCTGCGGGAAATCGCCGGTCGGCTGCATCCGCGGCTACTGGACGTGCAGCGGCTAGAGGGCGAAACGGTGGTCATGTTGTTCCGCCCCCTGATGGTGGACCTGCTCGAAGCGGCGGGGGTCGACTCCCGCGAAGCCCGGGACATCCTCCCGCCGCTGTAGCTGCCGTGGCGGCCGTGGTTGTCGTATCCCGCGGATAGTGTGGAGCAATGGCTACCAAGACTTCCCGGACGTCCAAGGCTCCGGGCTACAAATGCGCCGAGTGCGGCTGGACCACAGCCAAGTGGGTGGGCCGCTGCGGCGAGTGCCAGGCCTGGGGCAGTGTTGAGGAAACCGGCGGCGCCGTGGCGCGCACGACGGCGGCCACCACCGTTCTGGAGCCGGCGCGCCGGATCTCCGAGGTGGACGCCACCACAGCGGCCTTCCTGCCCACCGGCGTGGACGAACTGGACCGTGTCCTCGGCGGCGGGCTGGTCCCCGGAGCCGTGATCCTGCTGGCCGGCGAGCCCGGCGTCGGCAAGTCGACCCTGCTGCTGGATGTCGCGGCAAAGTTTGCCCGCACCGCCCAGGACGTCCTCTACATCACGGGCGAGGAGTCCGCCGCGCAGGTCAAGCTCCGGGCGGAACGAATCGACGCCGTCGCCGAGTCCCTGTACCTCTCCGCCGAAACGGACCTTGGCCAGGCCCTGGGCCAGGTGGAGAAGCTGGAGCCACGTCTGTTGATCGTGGACTCCGTGCAGACCTTGAGCAGCGCCGACGTCGAAGGCAGCGCCGGGGGTGTCTCGCAGGTCCGGGAGGTCACGGCGTCCCTGATTGCCGCGGCCAAACGCCGCAACATGACCACGCTGCTGGTTGGCCATGTGACCAAGGACGGCTCCATCGCCGGGCCCCGGCTGCTGGAGCACCTCGTGGACGTTGTGTGCCAGTTCGAAGGCGAGCGCCACTCCCGGCTGCGGCTGCTGCGGGCCGTCAAGAACCGGTACGGCCCCACCGACGACGTCGGCTGCTTCGACCTGAACGAGGACGGCATTGTGGGCCTGGCCGATCCGAGCGGGCTGTTCGTCTCCCGGACCAAGGAACCCGTGTCCGGGACCTGCATCACGGTGACCCTCGAGGGGCGCCGGCCGTTGCTCGCCGAGGTGCAGTCCCTGCTGGCCGAAAGCGCCAGTTCCCAGCCCCGCCGGGCAACCAGCGGGCTGGACAGTTCGCGGGTGGCCATGCTGCTGGCTGTCCTCCAGCAACGGGCCGGGTGCCTCCTGAGCAAAGATGACTCCTACGTGGCGACCGTGGGCGGTGTGAAGCTCAGCGAGCCCGCGACGGACCTGGCGGTCGCCCTGGCCGTTGCATCGGCCAAGTCCAAGAAGCCGCTGCCGCAGCGGCTCATCGCTTTCGGCGAGGTTGGCCTGGCCGGCGAAGTCCGCCCGGTGCCCGGCATCAACCAGCGGATCCAGGAGGCCCACCGGCTGGGATTCACCCACGCCGTAGTCCCGGCGAGCCCGAACGGCCCCGGCCCTGTCCCGGCGGGCTTCTCGGTGCGGGAGGTCGGGCATCTGGCCGAAGCGCTGGGACTCCTGATCAGCTAAGGCTTCGCTGCGGCCCGAAAGGCGACTTAGGACCCTACCCCCGGCGTCGTGTCCGGCGGATCATGGGACTAAAGACTGCCTCGGGCGAAAGGATCAGGCCATGATGGGGTATTACGGCGACGGCTTCGGCTGGATGTGGCTCTGGGGCCTGCTGTTGCTGATCGGAATCGGGGTCCTTGTGCTGCTCGCGGTCCGCCTCTTCACCGGGGGGACCAGCCGCGGCGGTCCGGCCAACTACGGGCCCTACGGCGCCCCGCCTTATGGCCAGCCGGGGGGTCCCCCGGGCGGCAAGAGCCAGGCGCGGTTGATCCTCGATGAACGCTTCGCGAGGGGCGAGCTCACCGCGGAACAGTACCGCGAGAATGTGAAAGTACTCGGCGAGGAGCCGTAATGCGGCCGATCAGCCGCCGTAACGCCCTGATTGCGGGCGGACTGGGCACCGCGGCCACGGTGGCCGGCGGCGCCGGGCTGTGGTGGTCCCTGAATTCCACGCAGCAGCCGAACGGCGCCGGCGGGGGCAACAGGGGCGGCGCAGCGCCCGTGCAGGGTGCCGGGCTGCACGGTCCGGCCGAACTTCGCAGCGCCGACGGCCGGCTGCAGCTCACCCTTGATACCGCCCCCGGACGGGTGGAGCTCGGCGGCCGCCAGACCCGTGCCCTCTGTTACAACGGCACCGTCCCTGGCCCCACCCTGCGCCTGCGGCCGGGCGACGAGCTCAGCGTCCGGCTGGTGAACGGCCTCAACGAACCGACGAACCTGCACGTCCACGGCCTCCATGTGTCCCCGGAGGACGACGCGGACAACGTCTTCAGGGCGGTCCTGCCCGGACAGGCCTTTGACTACCGTTACCGGCTGCCGCCGGACCACCCGCCGGGTGTGTACTGGTACCACCCGCATCACCACGGCATGGTCGCAGACCAGATCTTCGCCGGGCTCTTCGGGGCGATCATCGTCGAAGATCCCGAGGTTATCCCGGTGAGCACGGAACGGGTGCTGGTGGTCTCGGACACCACCCTGGACAGTGCCGGGAACATCGCGGCCGTGTCGCCGATGGAACGCATGGCGGGGCGGGAGGGTGAACTACTCCTGCTCAACGGGCAGAGCAACCCGCTGCTCACGGCCAACCCGGGCGCCCGGGAGCGGTGGCGGATCATCAACACGTGCGTGGCCCGCTATCTCCGGCTCCGGCTCGACGGCCAGCAGCTGCAGCTGCTCGGCATGGACTCGGGCCGGTTCCCCGAACCCGAAACCGTCGAGGAACTCCTGCTGGCGCCGGGGAACCGGGCGGACCTGCTGGTGACTGCTGCCGCCGGCGAAGCCGTGTTTCATGCCCTCCCCTATGACCGCGGCGGCATGCCCGGGATGATGGGGCAGGTCCCGATCGGCGGGGCGGGTACGCTGGCGACTTTCCGGGTCAGAGGCTCCACCGCAGCCCCTTCCGACGCCGCCACGCCCGGCGCCGTCACGTCCCGGCCGGCCCAAGAGGACCTGAGGACTGCCGCCGTCGCCGCACGCCGGCAGCTGGTCCTGTCCATGGGGGCGGGACAGGGACGCAGGGGCGGGGGGATGGGCGGCATGATGCGGTTTACGATCAACGGCCGAGAATACAGCGAGGCCCGCACGGACACGACCGTCGCGGCCGGCACCGTGGAGGAATGGACGCTGGTCAACACCAGCCCCATGGACCACCCGTTCCACCTGCACGTGTGGCCGATGCAGCTCATCGAGGACAACGGTCAGGACGTCGGCGCCGTGGTGATGCGTGACGTCGTGAACGTGCGGGCAAACGGCCGCGCCACGGTCAGGATCGCGTTCCGCGACTTCGGCGGCCGCTCGGTCTACCACTGCCACATCCTGGATCACGAGGACCTAGGAATGATGGGCGTGATCGAGGTCCGCTGAGGGGTGAAACCTCTTGTCAACGATACCCCCTGGGGGTATGGTGGGCCTCATTCGAACTGACGATGAATTTCCCCGGGAGCGCATCATGGAACACCGGCACAGCAACCACCCCATCGACGGCCGGCAGCTTGACCACCCGAAAGCAGAACACGGCGGGCCGCATGGCGAGCACAACGGGCACCAGCCCCACGGCACGCCCGGAGCCGGCACCGCCGCACCGCCCGACGACGAGCATCTGGTTCACAGCCAGGGCCAGCACGCCGGCCACAGTGTGGCCATGTTCAAGAACAGGTTCTGGCTGACCCTGGCCCTGGCGGTCCCGGTGGTCTTCTTCAGCCCCATGTTCGGGCATTTGCTCGGCTACCAGGCTCCAGTGTTTCCCGGCTCCGCCTGGATCCCCCCTGTGCTGGGAACCGTCATTTTCTTCTACGGCGGCCAGCCGTTCCTCAAGGGCGGCCTCAACGAGCTCAAAGCGCGCAAGCCGGGGATGATGCTGCTGATCGCCATGGCCATCACGGTGGCCTTCATTGCCTCGTGGGTGACCACCCTGGGGATCGGCGGCTTCGACCTCGATTTCTGGTGGGAACTGGCCCTGCTGGTCGACATCATGCTCCTGGGACACTGGCTTGAAATGCGCGCGCTCGGCTCGGCACAAGGCGCCCTGGATGCCCTCGCGGCGCTGCTGCCGGACGAGGCCGAACGCATCACCGAAACTGGAACCGAGACCGTCGCGGTGTCCGGGCTCAGGAGCGGCGACATCATCCTGGTCCGCTCCGGAGGCCGGATGCCGGCGGACGGGACCGTGATCGAAGGCCAGGCCGAATTCGACGAGTCCATGATCACGGGTGAGTCCAAGACCGTCCTGCGCTCTCCCGGCGACGCCGTGACAGCCGGGACCGTCGCCACCGACAACAGCCTCCGCGTCCAGGTAACGGCCATCGGCGAGGACACCGCCCTCGCTGGGATCCAGAGGCTCGTGGCCGAAGCCCAGGCGTCTTCCTCCCGGGCCCAGGCCCTCGCCGACCGCGCCGCGGCCTTCCTGTTCTACTTCGCTGCCGGCGCGGGCGTCATCACCTTTATCGTGTGGACACTGCTGGGCAGTGTGCCCGACGCCGTGGAGCGCACCGTGACGGTGCTGGTGATCGCTTGCCCGCACGCCCTGGGCCTGGCCATCCCCCTGGTCATCGCTATCTCGACGGAGCGGGCCGCCCGGGCCGGCGTGCTGATCAAGGACCGGATGGCGCTCGAGCGGATGCGGACGGTCGACGTCGTGCTGTTCGACAAGACGGGGACGCTGACGAAGGGCGAGCCGGAGCTGAAGGACATTGCCGCCGTTGACGGGACCGACCGGGACGGGCTGCTCGCCCTGGCCGCCGCTGCGGAGTCGGACAGCGAGCACCCCATGGCGCGCGCAATCGTGGCCGCGGCCCGCGCACGCGGACTAGCGGTCCCCCAGGCGAGCGGGTTCACCTCCCTGACCGGGCGCGGGGTGCGCGCCACGGTCGGCGGACGGACGGTCCGGGTGGGCGGTCCGGCCCTGCTCCGGGAGGTGGGGGCGGAGGAGCCGCCGGATCTGGCCGCCGCCACTGCCACCTGGCGGGACCGCGGCGCCGCGGTGCTCCATGTGGTGGACGGCGCCACCGTGATCGGCGCCGTGAGCCTTGAGGACGCGGTCCGGCCGGAATCACGCCAGGCCGTCGCGGCCCTGCAGCACAGGGGCATCAAGGTTGCCATGATCACCGGTGACGCCCGGCAGGTGGCCCAGGCGGTGGCCGCCGACCTGAAGATCGATGAAGTCTTCGCCGAGGTGCTGCCCGCGGACAAGGACAAGAAGGTCGCTGAGCTCCAGACCCGCGGCCTCAGGGTGGCGATGGTGGGAGACGGTGTCAACGACTCCCCCGCCCTGGCCCGGGCCGAGGTGGGAATCGCGATCGGAGGCGGAACCGACGTCGCGGTGGAGTCCGCGGGCGTGGTCCTGGCCGGGAACGATCCGCGGGCGGTGCTGTCCATGGTGGACCTGTCCCGCGCCAGCTACCGGAAAATGTGGCAGAACCTGGTGTGGGCGACCGGCTACAACATCATTGCGGTGCCGCTTGCCGCCGGCGTCCTGGCCTTCGCCGGGATTATCCTCTCCCCCGCCGCCGGCGCCGTGCTGATGTCCGCCTCCACGATCGTGGTGGCGCTCAACGCGCAGCTGCTGCGGGGCCTGAAACTCAACCCGGCCGACGTCGGCTGACCGGGAGGAGACCTCCATGCCCGAGAACACCCCGCGCGAGTCATCATTCGGGAGATCCTTTGCGCGCGTGGGTCCGCGGATGGATGCCCGCGGGGCCGCGGACCACCGCCGGCGGCTGGTTGCGGCGGCGCGCGGCGTCGTCGTCGAAATCGGGGCGGGTTACGGCGCCACCTTTCCGTTCTATCCGGCCGCGGTGACGGGGGTGCTTGCCCTCGAACCGGACCCCACGCTCCGGGGGCTGGCCCGGGCCGCCGCCAGCAAGGCACCGGTGCCTGTCACCGTGGAGGACGGTATGGCGGAATCGCTGCCTGCCGCGGATGCCACTGTCGACGTCGTGGTCTCCAGCCTGGTGCTGTGCAGCGTGGCGGACCAGCCGGCCGCCCTGACGGAGGTGGTCCGGGTGCTGCGGCCCGGCGGCCTGCTGCTCTTCTACGAGCACGTCCGCTCGGCACACCGCGTGCTGGGGGCCGCCGAAGACCTGCTCACGCCGTTGTGGAGCCGGGTGGCCGGGGGCTGCCATCCGAACCGGGACACGGCCGCCGCGATCGCCGGGGCAGGCCTCGCGGTGCAGGACCTGGACCGCTTCGGTTTTTCGGTCCTTCCCGGCAACCCCCGGGTGGCCCACGTGCTGGGCGCGGCCAGAAAACCCTGAGGTCCCCGTTGCGGCGCGACGCTCCCGAAACACCGCCTGGCACACAAAAGGGGCGCCCGCCGCGATGGCAGACGCCCCTTCAGTCAGTCGAAACCGGCTTGGGCCGCGCTCAGGCCTTCTTCGGCGGCAGCGCCAGCTTGAAGACCTTCGCCCAGGTGGAGCCGACCTGCTTCCAGATGGGACCGGTGGTGTACGGCAGGCCGTAGCGCTTGCAGATTTCCTGCACCTTGGGAGCCACCTCGGCGTAGCGGTTGGACGGAATGTCCGGGAAGAGGTGGTGCTCGATCTGGTGGGAGAGGTTGCCGGTCATGAGGTGCATGAACTTGGAACCCGAGATGTTGGCTGATCCGATCATCTGCCGCACGTACCAGTCACCGCGGGTTTCGCCTTCCACCATTTCCTCGGTGAAGGTGTCCGTGCCTTCGGGGAAGTGTCCGCAGAAGATCACCGCGTGGGCCCAGACATTGCGGACAGCGTTGGCGGCCAGGGTGCCGTACAGCGCCTGCTTGCCGGAGCCGGTCAGCATTGCGACGGCGGGAGTGGCAGCGTAGTCCTTGGTGAACTGCGTGAGCGCCTTGCGGCCGAGGGCCTTGAGGTCCTTGGTGAGGGCCTCCTTGGACTTGTTGCCCTCCTTGTAGTCGTTCAGTTCGAGATCGTAGATCGCGATGCCCCACTCGAAGACCGGGGCCAGCAGGGCGTTGTAGAGCGGGTTGCCCAGGTTGAACGGCTTCCACTCCTGGTCCGCGTCCATCCGCAGCAGGTTGTATCCGACGTCGTTGTCCTTGCCGACGACGTTGGTCCAGCGGTGGTGCAGGTCGTTGTGGGTGTGCTGCCAGGACCGGGCCGGGGTCACGAAGTCCCACTCCCAGGTGGTGGAGTGGATGTCCGGGTCCCGCATCCAGTCCCACTGGCCGTGCAGGATGTTGTGGCCCAGCTCCATGTTTTCCAGGATCTTGGCGAAGCTGAGCAGCGTGGTGCCGGTGACCCACGCGGCCTTGTTCTTGCTGACCAGAAGCGCGGCGCGGCCGGAAATTTCCAGTCCGCGCTGGATCTTGATCATGCGGCGGATGTAGGCGGCGTCGCTGGCTCCGCGCTTGGCAAGGATGTCGTCCTTGATGGCGTCGAGCTCGCGTCCCAGTTCGGCGACCTGCTCGTCGGACAGGTGCGCTGCAGCCGGCGGCCGAACGCTGGGGCTGCCGGTCTCGGCGAGGGCGCCGCGCCGCGTCTTCACGGCAGCGGGCGCCTTGCCAGAGTCAATACCGCCCTGGGGGGCTTCCTCGGAAACGTCAGGCTTGTCGGAAACAATCGTCATGCGTTGGTACTCCTCAGAGGTCGAGGTTAACGGGTCCGGCGGCTGCCGAAACACACGTCTGGATTAGTTGGCCGGGCTCGCCGTGGACTTCGTCCGTGCGCAGGTCACGGACCTGGCCGGCCCGGAGGGGGATAAGGCAGCTGTGGCAGATGCCCATGCGGCAACCGCTGGGCATCAGGACACCGGCGTCCTCGCCGACGTCGAGCAGCGGGGTGTCGCCGTCCGCTTCGACTTCGCGGTCCGACGCCTCGAACGTGACCAGTCCGCCGTCGTGTCCTTCTCCGCCGGCAAGCTTGGTGCTGAAGCGCTCGATGGTGAGGCTGGCTTTGGACGGTTCCGCGGTTGCGGTCTCCGCCTCCCAGAGTGCCTCGGCGTCGTCCAGGAAGCTTTCGGGGCCGCATGCGTAGGCGGCGCGCTGGCGCCAGTCCGGGCAGAGCTGTTCGAGCCCAGCCACGGAGCTGAAATCCAGCCGGCCGCGTTCGCCGGTGAACCAGTGAACCACACGGAAGTTGGGGAACTGGTCCGCCAGTTCGGCCAGCTCCTCGCGGAAGATGGCGTCGGCCGGGGTCCGGGCGGTGTGAATGAGGACGACGTCGGAGTCGGGGCGGTGCGGGACCAGGGTCCGGATCATTGACATCACCGGGGTGATTCCGCTGCCGGCGGTGAGCATCAGCAAGGGCCGCGGGTGTTCAGGGAGGACGAAGTCGCCCTGCGGCGGCGCCAGGAAGAGCACGTCGCCGGGCTTGGTGTTGCGCACCAGGGTCCCGGACACGGCACCCATGTCACTGACGGTGATGGCCGGGTCCTTGCCGGCCGGAGCGCTGAGCGAGTACGACCGCCAGTGGCGGACACCGTCGAGCTCGACGCCAATACGGGCCCACTGGCCGGCAAGGTGTGCTTGCCAGCCGCGGCCGGGACGGAAGAAAATTGTGGCGGAATCGGCCGTTTCTGGAACCACCCGGGTGACTACGCCGCGCAACTGGCGGGCAGAAAACACAGGATTGAACAGCGACAGAATGTCTTCTGGAGCTAGTGGGGTGGTCAGTAGAGATGCGGCGCGCGCCAGCTTACGGAGCCGGATCATTTATCAATCTTATGTCAGAGAGGGTCATAGTTCTTCACCCAAGGCATACGATCGACCAGAAGAAACTATTCCCCCGAAACAACTTTTTGGACCCATCCCATGAACACTTCCCCTGCCGGCACCCCCGGCTCCCCCGCCTACGACCCCCCGTGGCTGGCCCTGCCGCGCGAGGTCAGCGACGTGCTCCGGCCCATGATGCCGGGCATCGTCGAGGCCATCATCGACGCCGTGCCCCAGCTCGTCCCGGCCTACGCCAGGCCGATCGAAGGCCGGTTTGGCCGCGGTCTGCGCCGCGGCGTGGCAGCCGCGCTGGACCGGTTCCTGCAACTGCCGGGGACCCGGCTGCCCGCCCTCTCCGAGGAAAGCAGGCAGCTGGTGGCAGGGCTGGGGAGCGGCGAATTCCGGCAAGGCAGGAGCATGGATGCGCTGTTGAGCGCCTACCGGATGGGGGCCCGTGTGACCTTCCGCGAGATGTCCCGGGTGTCCGTGGAGCACCATCTGGGGCAGACCGTGGTGGTGGACCTGGGCGAATCGATCCTGGCCTACATCGACGAGCTGTCCGCGGTCAGCGCCGAAGCGTATGCCTTCGAACAGTCGGAACGGGCCGGGGCCGTGGACCGCCGGCGCACCGAACTGCTGGACCTGCTGCTGCTGGGACAGGCCGACGAGGCGGCCCTGCGCCAGACGGCCGCCATGGCGGACTGGTCCCTGCCGCCGCGGATGGTGGTGGTGACGCTGCCGGTGGACCGGTCTGCGGGGCTGCGTCTCCGGCTGGGGCCGGGAACGCTGGTGATCGAACGGGAGACCGACGCCGTCGCCCTGGTTCCGGCGCGGAAGTCCGCGTCCGCGCGGGCTGACCTGGAAAAGGCGCTGCGGGGCCGCGGTGCCGCCGTGGGGCCGGCTGGCGGCTGGGAGAAGGTCCCGGATTCCCTGCGCCTGGCAGTGCTCGCAGCCTCGGTCCTGCCGCCCCGCGACGGCCCGGAGGATCCGCCAATCTGGGCCGACGACCACCTGGCCGAGGTGATCCTCGGCGCGGAGCCCTCCGCCATCGCCGAACTGGCCAATCGCCGTCTGGCGCCGCTGGAAGGACTGCGTCCGGCCCAGCGCGAACGGCTCGCGGAGACACTGCTGTCCTGGCTGCGGCACTGGGGCCAGCGCGCGCCGGTGGCCGCAGAGCTCGGGATCCACCCGCAGACGGTGGGCTACCGGGCAGCGCAGCTGCGCGAGCTGTTCGGCGACACCCTGGAGGACCCGAAGGCGCGATTCGAACTGGAACTGGCGCTCCACGCTGGTAAGCGTTAGACAGCGCAGGCGTTAAGGAGCGTAAGCGTCAGATAGCGCAGGCGTCAGATAGCGCAGGCGTTAGACAGCGTAAGCGTTAGACGGCGCAGGCGTTAAGCGGCGCGGGCGCCGAGGCGCGCTTCCCGGCTTTGCAGCCGCATCTCCAGGTCGTTCATCACAATGGCGGCCAGGTCCTGCAGCGCCCGGATGTCGTCGGTGCTGAACTCCCGCGGCTCCCGGTCCAGGATGCAGAACGTGCCCAGGTTGTGGCCGTCCGGGGTGCGCAGCGGAACTCCGGCATAGAACTGCAGGCCGAACTCGCCCGCCACCAGCGGGTTGGCGAGGGTGCGGGGATCCCTGACGGCGTCTTCAATGACCCAGACGTCATCCTGCAGGATCGCCGAGGCGCACAGCCCCGGGTCGCGGCCGATCTGCGTGACCTCGGTGCCGTGATGGGCCTTGAACCAGATCCGGTCATGGTCCACCACGCTGATGATGGCCACCGGCACGGAGAACATCCGTGCCGCAAGTCCCGCGATCCGGTCGAAGGCACCGTCCGGCGGGGTGTCGAGGATCCGGTAACGCTCGACGGCGCGGAGCCGGCCTTCCTCGTCACTGGCGCCCGGGGCGCTGTCCATGCGGTGGCGGGCGGCGCTGTTGATGACTTCCTGGCGCAGGGCCAGCGATACTTCCCGGGCCGCGGGGCGCTGCGCCGGGTCGCGGGCCAGCATGGAGGACAGCAGCGCAACCCACATCGGGGCGAGTTCCTCGGGAATCTGCGGGTCGTGGAGCAGCCGCGCGACGGCGGACTGGATCGGCGCGCCGGGGTACGCCATCTTCCCGGTCAGCCCCTCGAGCAGCACCAGGCCGAGCGAGTACACGTCGCCGGCCGGGCCAGCCACGTCGCCGGCCGCCTGCTCGGGGCTCAGGTAGGCGGGGGTTCCGGAGGTTCCGCCTTCATCCGGCACCGGGCCGTTGCCGGTGACGACGGCGACGCCGAAATCGGTGAGCTTGGCCCGCGGGCGCCGGTCATCGTTGCTGTAGTCCACCAGAAGGATGTTCGCGGGCTTGACGTCCCGGTGCACGATTCCATGGTGGTGGATGTAGGAGAGCCCGTCCGCCAGGTCATAGCCGATGTGGGCCATGTGCGCCGTCGAGAGCGGACCCTGGGCGCAACGGTGGCGCAGGTCCTGCCCGCCGACGAGTTCCATCACAAGGTACGTGAGGGGGTCGTTCCGGTCGCTCAGGTCCGCTCCGGCGTCGAAGAGCGTCACCAGCGCGTGGTGGCTCATTCCGGCGAGGATGCGGATTTCCTCACCGTGCCGGCGGGTCTGTTCAAGGTCGTCGGCGTCGTTGCGGAAAAGCTTGACCGCCACGTCGCGCTGCAGCAGTTCGTCGTAGGCCCGGTACACGGAGGACTGGCTGCCCCTGCCAACAAGGTCCGCGATCCGGTACCGCCCGCTCAGCAGATAGCCGGGTTCCATACGATGCTTCGGGGTGGCCGGTGTGGAACGTGCCGGTTCTGAAATGAGCTCTGTCAACTAGTGTTCGTTGTCCCTTGTAGCGGGTTCCGCCGATGGCGCCAGGCAGATCAGTCCAATCCCGGCATTGGTGAAGATCCGGCGCCCGCATAATTAGCAAGGTTACTTATGGTACCGCGATTTCCCGGTTCAGGAAGACCTTGGGCCGGGTCGTTTTTCCGCCCCGGCAGCCGGGCGGCGGCTGCTACTTGGCCGGGTTGTGCGTGCCGATCGGCACCAGCGTCAGGTCCGGGTGGTTCTTCTCGATCCGGCGCAGGGCCCACACGTCGTTGAACAGGGCGAGGTATTCGCCGTCGGAGCGCAGCAGCACCTCAGCGCCGGGCACGGTGGCCAGCGCCGGCATGGCTTCCGCCGTCGTGATCCTGGCGATGGAATACGGCAGGCGTTCCAGCCGCATCGGCGCGCTGAAATCATGCGCCATGCGGTCCTCCACCACTTCGAACTGCATGGGGCCGACGGCGGCAAGCACCGGTGCCTGATCGCCGCGGATGTCCGAGCGGAGCACCTGGATGACACCCTCGTGCTCCAACTGCTCGATGCCGCGGCGGAACTGCTTGAACCGGCTGGGGTCCTTGGAGCGGGCCACCTGGAAGTGCTCCGGGGCGAACAGCGGGATGGCGGGGAACTCGACCGGCTGCTCGAGGAAGAGGCTGTCGCCCACCCGGAGCGAGGAGGCGTTGACGAGGCCCACCACGTCGCCGGGGAAGGCTTCGTCAATGACCTCGCGCTCCCGGCCGAAGACCTGCTGGGCATATTTGGTGGCGAAGGACTTACCCGTCCGGCCCTGGGTCACCACCATGCCGCGTTCAAAGATGCCGGAACAGACCCGGATGAAGGCGACGTGGTCGCGGTGCGCCTTGTTCATGCCGGCCTGCACCTTGAAGACAAACCCGGAGAAGGGCGCCTCGACGGGCCGCGGAGCGCCCTCGACGTCGGGCCGCGGGGCGGCCGGCGGGGCGAAATCCACCAGGGCGTCGAGGATCTCCTTCACGCCGAAGTTCAGGGCGGCGGAGCTGAAGAGAATGGGGGTGGCCTTGCCGGCGTGGAACGCGTCCACGTCGAACTCAAGGTTGGACTCAATGACAAGTCCGGCTTCATCGACGGCGTTGGACCAGTCGTCGCCCTGGCTGGCCGCGGCCTCCTCGGGGGTGAAGTACTCGGTGAGGGCAATGTTGGCGCCCGCATTGTTGCGTTTGAACTGGGCGAAGCGGTCATTGCGCAGGTCCCAGACGCCACGGAAGTCACCGGAGATCCCCACGGCCCAGGTCAGCGGCATGGGCTGCAGGCCCGTGCGCTCGGTGATCTCGTCCATGAGCGCCAGCGCGTCCAGGCCCGGCCGGTCCCACTTGTTGATCACGGTGATGATTGGCAGGTTGCGCTGCTTGCAGACCTCAAAGAGCTTCATGGTCTGGGTTTCCAGGCCCTTGGCGGCGTCCACGAGCATCACGGCGCAGTCAACGGCGGCCAGCACACGGTAGGTGTCCTCGGAGAAGTCCGCGTGGCCGGGGGTGTCCAGGAGGTTGATGACGGTGTCGCGGTAGGCAAACTGCAGCGCCGCGGAGCTGATGGAGATGCCGCGGTCTTTTTCCATCTGCATCCAGTCCGAGACCGTCTCCTTGCGGTTCGCCTTGCCGCTGGAGGCGCCGGCGGTGCCGATCACCTTGGCGTGCAGCGCGAGGGCCTCGGTCAGCGTTGACTTGCCGGCGTCGGGATGTGAAATGACTGCGAAAGTCCGACGCCGGGCCGCCTGCTTGTGAATCTCCTGGACTCGGGCGGGGCTAAGGACTTCTTGAGACACGGTGCTACTTTCGCTGCGGCTTTGAATGGTTGCGGTCCCGGGCTGGGGGAATCCGGCTGGCCCGGCGGGATCGCGGGAGGTCCTGCCGGGAGTTCTGCGTAACTGCTGTGCTGGTTGCTGTGCTGATTTGGGGCGGGCGGCGCCGGCATGTCGGCGGCGCACCCCAAGGTTCCAAGTTTATCGCAGCCCGCACCGCCGCCGCGAAGCGGGCATGGCACCGAAGGAGCTGCGGCCAAAAGTCCGCTCAGGGAGAGGGAGTTTCCGGGGCATTCCGGAGGCGTTCCCGCGGACGTCCTTTTGGACCACTTTGGGGCTTGTCCGTGCGGAACTTGGCCCGCCTTACCTCTACTATGATGAAAGCGGGGAACCGAGTACTTTTGATCCTGCCGGCAACACTGGGAACCGGCGCACCTGCGGGCCGCGGCCTGCACCTTTGAAGGGAATATCTATGGCTCGGAGCCCTGAAGATTCACTCAAGGCGACGCTGGGCCGAGTGGCACCGGGCACCGCTCTCCGCGACGGCCTGGAGCGTATCCTCCGCGGCCGGACCGGCGCCCTGATCGTGCTGGGCATCGATAGAACCATCGAATCCATCTGTTCCGGCGGCTTCGATATCGGCATTGATTTCTCCCCCACCAGGCTCCGGGAACTGGCCAAAATGGACGGTGCCATCATCTGCGACAAGGATGCCAGCAACATCCTGCGCGCGGCCGTCCAGCTGGTGCCCGACTCCAGCATCGAAACCCAGGAGTCCGGCACCCGGCACCGGACCGCCGAGCGTGTTGCCATCCAGACGGGCGTCCCGGTGATCTCTGTCAGCCAGTCCATGCAGATCATCGCCCTTTACGTTAACGGGCTGCGGCACGTCCTGGAGGGCTCGGAGAAGGTCCTGGCCCGCGCCAACCAGGCCCTGGCAACCCTGGAACGCTACCGTTCACGCCTCGACCAGGTGACCAGCTCCCTGTCGGCCCTGGAAATCGAGGCCATGGTCACCGTCCGCGATGTCGCCGTGACCCTGCAGCGCCAGGAGATGGTCCGCCGGATTTCCGAGGAAATCTCCCAGTACGTGCTGGAACTCGGCGAGGACGGACGGCTTCTCTCACTCCAGCTGGACGAACTCACCGTGGGCCGCGGCCCCGGCAGCGACGTGATCATCCGCGACTACTCCGGTCCGGACACGTCCGCCGAGGACATCGACCGCGCCGTGAAGTCGCTCGTGAACCTGGGCCCCACGGAACTGATCGACCTCGGCAAGATCGCCGGGATTGTCGGCTTCGCCGGCGGCGAGGCCAACCTCGACGCCGTCGTCCAGCCGCGCGGCTACCGGCTGCTGTCCGGGCTCAAGGCCGTGCCGAAGGCCGTCGCCGACCGCCTGGTGGACCACTTCGGCGGGCTGCAGTTCCTGATGGCGGCCACCATCGATGACCTGATGACGGTGGACGGCATCGGCGACCAGCGCGCCCGGACGGTCCGCGAGGGCCTGAGCCGGATGGCCGAGGCAAGCCTGCTGGACCGCTTCCTCTAAGCCCCGGTCGAGCGCTCCGCAACTGCCCTTTTGGCCCCTCATAACGGCACCTACGGAACAATCGACGAGGGTTTAGTGGAGCTGGAACACGGCTTTGGGGCTGGTCTTGTTCGCCAGCCGTGCGGTGAAGACGTAGTACGCCCCGCCCGCCCCCGGCTCGGCGTCGATCCGGGCGCAGCCCTGGACGGTGCGGTTGCGCTGCCAGGGGAAATTCGCCGTCTCACTTTGGCCCGGCGCGATGGTCTTCACCAGGTCCGTGGAGTCCGCCTGGCAGTCGGTGGAGGAAAAGATCCGGTCGGAGCCGCTCGTGACAAGGAACTCCATCTGGGAAGTCCCCATATTGACCTCACACGGCACCCTGTTGCCGTTGGTTACCTTGAGCGTGAGGAGCGGGTTCTCGCCGGCAGCGTAGGCGGGCTTGTCCGTGGCGGCTGTGACGGTCACGAGGTTCTGCTCGCAGCCGTTCCCCTCCGGAGATGCAGAAGGCGATGCCGAGGGGGCGGCCGAGGTTCCCGGTCCGGCGGCGGGGCCGGAGGCCTGGCCGGACGTTCCTGTCCCCGCACCGGAGGAGGACTGCCCGGTGTTGAGGAGACTCGACACGGCAGCGAATCCCCCGATGGCGAGGGCGAGCACGAGGAGCAGGGCGACGCCAGCGAACAGCCGTCGGCGGCGGTAGACAGGGCTAACCGGCTTCCGGGCAGGCTTCTGCGCGGGTTTCCGCGCTTGCTTCCGGGCTGGCTTGCCTGCAGACTTCGGGGCAGGCTTGCGCGTGGAATTGCCTCCCGCGCCGCGGCCCGCGGGTGCTCCGCTGCCGGAATCCTCCGGCCGGGAACCGCGAGTTCCTGAATTGTCGTGCCTGCCCATCCTTCTAGGCTAGAGAACCGCGCCGGGTATGGAGCCCTCCCACGCCGCGGGCGGGGTGTGGCCCTCATCTATTACGCTGAATCCATCAAAGCTCTCGCCGATTCCCCCACTGCCCCTCTGGTTGCCGCGCGTCCGGACGACAATCCGGCAGCCCTCCCGCTGTCCGCCATCCATGAGGCCCTTGCCACCTGGTTTGCGGCGAAGGCCCGCGACCTGCCGTGGCGGGCCGCTGAATGCACGCCGTGGGGCGTGCTGGTCAGCGAGATCATGCTGCAGCAGACCCCCGTTGTGCGGGTGCTGCCGGTCTGGGAGGAGTGGCTGCGGCGCTGGCCGGAGCCTGCCGATCTGGCCCGGGAGCCTGCCGGCGAAGCGGTCCGGGCCTGGGGCCGGCTGGGATATCCGCGGCGGGCGCTGCGGCTGCACGCGGCCGCCGTCGCCATCGGCGCCGACCACGGCGGCAAGGTGCCCGGAACGTATCCGGAACTGTTGAAGCTGCCCGGGGTGGGGAGCTACACCGCGGCGGCCGTCGCCGCCTTCGCTTTCGGGCGCCGCGAGACGGTCGTGGACACCAACATCCGCAGGGTGCACGCGCGCCTGTTCTCCGGCGCGGCGCTGCCGTCGCAGGCGCTGACCGCCGCGGAGATGCGGCTCGCCGCGCAAACGCTGCCGGACGACGTCGGGTCCTCCGTCCGCTGGAACGCCTCCGTTATGGAACTCGGGGCGCTGGTGTGCACGGCGCGGTCACCGAAGTGCCGGGAATGCCCGGTCAGCGGTTCCTGCGCCTGGCTCGCGGCCGGGGAGCCGCCGCCGACGTACACGCCCAAAGGGCAGTCGTGGCACGGAACGGACCGCCAGGTGCGGGGCGCCGTGATGGCGGTGCTTCGCGCGGCCGAGTCGCCGGTGGCTCCGGAGCTGCTCCAGCGGGCGGCCGCGGACCTTGGCTTCGAACCCGCCGGGGTCGGAATCCCGCTGGCCGCCCTGCACCGGCTCAATCCAGCCCCGGAGCAGCTGGAGCGCGCACTGGCGGGGCTGCTGAGCGACGGGCTGGCCGAACTGCAGCCCTCCGGCTTCCAGCTTCCCGCCTGATCCGCTGGAACCCCAGCCGCCCCTTGGATCTGGCCGCGGCCGATACTGCGTGAAGCCGGGGCGGTAAGGGGCCCGTTCGGTGAGGGCGGGTCCGCTAGGGTTCGCCGAAACTTGTCCCGATCAGTCCGCGCAGGTATTCGACGGCTTTGACGGCGTCGGGGCCGCTGGCCTCGACGTGAAGTACGGTTCCCTTTCCGGCACCGAGCATCATAAGTTCGGTCATCGACGCGGCGTCGGCGCCGTTGACGGTCACCTCGGCGTCCATGCCGGACAGTCCGCCGGATATCTTGGCAGCCGGGCGGGCGTGCATTCCGGCCTGGTTGATGAGTTCAAAGTCCCCTGCTGCCTCCGGGGGCCGGTGTTGGTGCGCGTGCTGCGGCGCTGCCGGGGGCCGGTAGACCGCCTCCGCGGCCTCCTTCACGCCCGCGGAATCGGCTCCGGCCTGGGCTGCCACAGCGGCGGCGACGAGCCCTTCGACCAGGGGTGCGTCGGCCAGCAGCACAGAGGAGGGATCGGCCAGGAATTCCAGGGCGGACTCGGCTGTCATCACGGCCGAGCCCAGGTCCGTCAGGATAACCGTGCCGTCGCTGTTGGCGTCCGCTGCCTGTTCCAGGGCCGCCATAACGCGCTCCAGGCTGGTGCCGATCCGGCCGTCGTCGGTGCCGCCGGCGGGGAGGATCAGGACGTCGGGCGCCATCTGGACGGCGAGCTCGACGGCGCCGTCGGCGATCTTTTCGCTGTGGGAGACGACGACGAGGTTGACCGTCATTCGGCCGCCCCGACGGCAGCCCGCAGGATCAGGGCACTGGACACGGCGCCCGGATCCCGGTGGCCGATGCTCCGCTCCCCCAGGTAGCTTGCGCGGCCCTTGCGGGCGAGCATCGGGTCGGTGGAGACGGCTCCCGCTTCGGCCGCCTCCGCGGCGGCCAGCAGGACTTTGCGCACGTCGCTGTCTCCGGCGGCGGCCGCTGCGGCGTCGACCGCAGGAGTCCAGGCGTCGACCATCGTCTTGTCGCCGGATTCCGCCTTTCCGCGGGCCACGATTCCGTCCCTCGCGGCCTGGAACGCTGCGGCGAGGGTGGCGGCGTCGACGTCGGCGGTGTCGCCCAGCGCCGTGGCCGCCCGGAGGAACGCCGTGCCGTACAGCGGACCGGCGGCCCCGCCGACTTTGGACATCAGGGTCATGGCAGTCAGCTTCAGGGCGGCCCCTGCGGTTTCCGGCGGCGCTTCGGCAAGCTTGACCATCACGGCCTTGAAGCCGCGGTCCATGTTCTCACCATGGTCTGAATCGCCGATGGGCCTGTCCAGTTCGATGAGTTCTTCCCGGTGCTCCGCCATGGCGTCGGCCGAAAGGGCCAGCCACCGCAGCGCCCAGTTGACGTCCAGTCCCACGGTCAGACGCCCCAGCGGAGGGCGGGGGTGTGCACGGGAGCATCCCAGAGTGCGGTCATCTCATCGTCGAGGCGCAGGACGGTAATGGAGCAGCCCTGCATTTCGAGGGAGGTGATGTAGTTGCCGACCAGCGAGCGCTCCACAGTGATGCCCTGCCCGGCCAGCTGCTGCGCGGCACGGCGGTAGACGATGTAGAGCTCGCTCTGCGGGGTGCCGCCCATGCCGTTGACGAACAGGAGCACTTTGTCCCCGGACGCCAGGCCGAGGTCGCTGACCACAGGCTCCAGCAGGCGGTCGGTGATCCCGTCGGCGTTCTCCATGGCAATGCGGTGCCGGCCGGGTTCGCCGTGGATGCCGATTCCGATTTCGATCTCGTTTTCCTCCAGCACGAAGCTGGGCGCCCCGGCGTGCGGGACCGTGCAGGCCGTCAACGCGACGCCCATGCTGCGGACGTTCTGGTTGACCCGGTCGCCGATGGCGGCGACGGCGTCGAGGTTGTCGCCGCGCTCGGCGGCGGCCCCCGCGATCTTTTCCACCAGGACCGTTCCGCCCACGCCGCGCCGTCCGGCGGTATACAACGAGTCCTGCACCGCGACGTCGTCGTTGACCAGCACGGTGCGGACGTCCACCCCTTCGGCCTGGGCCAGTTCGGCAGCGGTCTCAAAGTTGAGAACGTCGCCTGTGTAGTTCTTCACGATGTGCACGACGCCGGCGCCGGAGTTGACGGCGAGCGTCGCCGGAAGGATCTGGTCGGGGGTAGGTGAGGTAAACACGGCGCCCGGCACCGCGGCGTCGAGCATTCCCATCCCGACGTAGCCGCCGTGCAGGGGTTCGTGCCCGCTGCCGCCGCCGGAGACGAGTCCGACTTTCCCTGCCACCGGCGCGTCTTTGCGCACGATGTACTTGGGGTCCGGAAAGACGGTCACGAGGTCGGCATGGGCAAGCCCGAAGCCCTCCACTGACTCGTCAACCACGGCGCGGGGATCATTGATGAGCTTCTTCATGGCTGTGCTCCCTGGATGGTTTCCTGGCTGCTTGGTTGAACCCTACTACCGGGGCCCCTGCCAGCGGTAGGCTCCGGATTCACAACCTCTGACGCGGAACCGGGGTCTCCCGGACGGCAGCCCTCCCGGATCCGCAGTTGCCTCAGGTGGGCTTATCCGCCCACAAGGGGAAGTTCGGCCAGGCGTCGCCGCCGAGCCAGGAAAACGGCGGCGCATTGAGCCGCTCCTGGCTGGTCCCGGACGCGGGGCCGGACCGGGACCCGGGGCCCGTGGGATGGGCCGGCGCCGGGTCCCCGGCTGCTTGTCCCCCGGCGGCCGGGCCGGAGGCGGGCGCCGCCGGGACCGAGCCTGCGATAGTCATCTGGAATGCGGAGAAATCTGGAAATATGACGCGATCGTGCAATTTCTTGCCTCCGAAAGTTGGTCGGTCCACCCCCTGGACCGGGATCAGTTTATCCATCAAATTTATTGATGGGAAGACCCAATTCGGCCGGCTCCCGCCGCGGTTCCGGGATGCCTGTGGACCCCGGCTGCTGCGTTCCTTGCGGCTTTCGGCGTCGCGGAACTACAGGGTTTTGATCATCCGGGTGTTGCCGAGCGTGTTGGGCTTCACCCGGGCCAGGTCCAGGAACTCGGCGACGCCCTCGTCATGGGAGCGCAGCAGTTCTGAATACACCACCGGGTCGACGGCGGTCTGGTCGGCCATGACTTCGAACCCGTGCTTCTTGAAGAAGTCCACCTCGAAGGTCAGGCAGAATACCCGGGCGACGCCCAGGGCACGGGCGTCCTCCAGCAGTCGTTCCACCAGCAGATGGCCCACGCCCCTCCCCCGCCAGGCGTCCGATGCGGCGAGCGTGCGCACCTCGGCGAGGTCTTCCCACATAACGTGCAGCGCCCCGCAGCCGATCACTTCACCCCCGGAGGACTCGGCGATGCGGAACTCCTGCAGGCTCTCGTAATAGGCCACGGTCTCCTTGGCCATGAGGATCCGCTGATCGGCCAGTGGCGCCACCAGCGTCTTGATCGCCCCGACATCGCTCGTGCGGGCAGGGCGGATGCGGATTGTCTCAGTCACAGGCCAATCTTACGGGGGCGCGCCCGCGGCGCCCCCGTCCTGACCTGACCGCCGGAGCCTACAGACCCAGCTCCGCAGGCACGGGCAGATCCTTGTCGAGCAGGTTCCTGGCAAGGAAGTGCTCCACTACGCCGTACCAGACCTTGGCGTGCTGCGGCTGCAGGATCCAGTGGTTCTCGTCCGGGAAGTAGAGGAACCGGTGTTCGGTGTCGCCGTTCTCGTCGGCCGCGAGCCGGGACTTGGAGAGCAGTTCATACCAGAGGCGCAGGCCCTCGCCGATCGGGACGCGGTAGTCCTTGTCGCCATGGATGACCAGCATGGGCGTGCTGATGTTCTCCACATGCAGGTGCGGGGAGTTCTCCAGCGCCATCTCCGCCGTCATCTCCTTGAGCCAGTACTGCGCGGCGTCGGTGGTGGGGCCGAACTGGTCCAGCGCCCAGAGGCTGGCGTGGGTGACGATTGCCTTGAAGCGGTCCGTGTGGCCGGCCACCCAGTTGGCCATGTAGCCGCCGAAGGAGCCGCCCATGGCGGCCGTCCGGGTCTCATCGATGTCCGGGCGCTGCACAACGGCGTCGGTAATGGCCATCAGGTCGGTGAAGGGCGCCTTGCCCCATTCGCCCCAGCCCCGCTGGATGTGGTGCTGCCCGTAGCCGGTGGAGAGGGCCGGGTCAGGCAGCAGCACCGCGTAGCCCCGGGCCACCAGCAGCCAGGGATTCCAGCGCCAGGTCCAGGCGTTCCACGAACCGAGCGGGCCGCCGTGGATCCACAGCAGCAGGGGCGCCGGGCTGCCGGCCGAGGCGTCTTCGGGGAGGGCCAGGTACGCCGGGACGCGGGTCCCGTCCGCCGCCGTCGTCTCCACGCGTTCCAGCGAGCCCTTGTAGTGGGGGCGCCCGGCGGGGGCGGGGAGACGGCGGACGTCGCCCGTGGTGAGGTCGATCCGCACCGCTTCCGGGGGGACTTCATAGGAGCTGCGCAGCGCGTATGCGGCGCGGCCGTCCGGGGCGGCAACGACGTCGGTGTACGCGGCCGTGTCGGCGGTCAGACGGGTCACGTGGCCCGCGCCGCCGCTGCCGGTCACGCTGATCCGGAAGACCGGCGAAGCGCCGTCGTCGTCAGCAGTGACCAGCACGGCCGAACCGTCCGGCAGCCAGGCGGCAGGGTGCGGCCAGCGGTCCCAGTCGTGGGCCAGCGGAGTCAGGCCGGCGTCGCCCGGCACGCTGCCGGGGGCACCGCCCGAGACGTCGAGCAGGTGCAGTTTGACCTGCGGTGCCGCGACCGGCGTGGTCTCGCTCTCGCTGAGGACCACAAGTGTCCGGTTGTCGGGGCTCACCGGACCGGGGAAGTAGCTCATGCCCTCGGTATCCAGCAGGACGGTGCGGGTGCCGGTGGCGACGTCGATCGCGATCAGAATTGAACGTGAGTTCGCGCGGGCAAGCGGCTTGTTGAAGCTGCTGTAGATCGTTTTGCCGTCCGGACTGACGACGGCGTCCGCGTCGCGGAGCGCGCTACCGGCGTCGGGCGTCAGGTTGCGGAGCTTCAGCGGCGGTGCGGCGTCAACCGTGGCGGGCCTGCCCGGCTCCTGCTCCTCGCCCGGTTCCACCGCGAAGAGCCGGGGCTGGGCCGGCCCCAGGTCGGCGTCCCAGTAGCGGACGGGATAGCCGCTGTGCAGGATGGCAGCCACCTTGTTGTCCTTGCGCGCCTTGCGGCGATCCTCGTCGCTGTCCTCGTCTGTGGACCCGGCCAGCACGGAGGCGTTGACGAACAGGGCGCCGGTCTCCTTCGCGGCCAGGAGTCCACTGACGCCGCCGGCCCGGGTGAGCACCACGCGGGCCTCGCCGCCGTCAGCTGGCAGCATCCACAGTGCGTTCACGGGGTCCGCCTCGGGGGTTTCCGGGTCGGGGCGGGCGGAACTGAAGTACAGGTCGCCGCCGGCGGCGAACACGGCCCCGGCCTCCCCCTTGGCGCTGCGGGTGATCCGGCGGGCCTGCTTCTGCCCCTCCGGGTCCAGTTCCCACAGGGCGGTGCCGTATTCGGTGCCCTTGGCGTTGAGTGTGGCCACCGTGGTAACCAGCCTCCTGCCGTCGGGGCTCAGCGCCAGTCCGGACACCCTCGGGATGGCGAGGTAATGGTCCAGGTCATGGAAGGGTGTCTCGGGTTTTTCGCTCAGGGTCTCTGAATCGTTGGAAGCCATGCACCGATTCAACACCCACTGTGCGCCGGATCACATTATGTTCACTTATAGTGAAACATTACTTTCAGATAGGCAATGTTGCAGGGGCCTAGGCGTGAGGTGCGGATTAACGCGAAGGCCCCGCCTGCTCCTTGCGGAGCAGGCGGGGCCTTCGAGTGGTGCTTAGACGCTCGGAGCGATCTCCGGGATGCGCGGCTTGGCGTTGCCCGCGAAGGTGAACTTGGCGTCGTCGCCTTCGCCGTCCACATCCACTACAACGATGTCGCCGGCGTGGAGTTCGCCGAAGAGGATCTTCTCGGAGAGCTGGTCCTCGATCTCGCGCTGGATGGTCCGGCGCAGCGGCCGGGCACCCATGGCGGGGTCGTAACCGCGGGTGGCCAGGAGGACCTTGGCCGCGGGCGTGAGCTCGATGCCCATGTCCTTGTCCTTGAGCCGCTTCTCCAGGCGGCCAACGAACATGTCCACGATCTCGATGATCTCGTCCTGGGTCAGCTGCGGGAAGACCACAACGTCGTCAACACGGTTCAGGAACTCGGGGCGGAAGTGCTGCTTGAGCTCCTCCGTGACGCGGGCCCGCATCCGGTTGTAGCCGGTCTGCGTGTCCGTGCCGGACTGGAAGCCGGTGGCGACGCTCTTGGAGATGTCCCGGGTGCCCAGGTTGGTGGTCATGATGATCACGGTGTTCTTGAAGTCCACCACGCGGCCCTGGGAGTCGGTCAGGCGGCCGTCTTCCAGGATCTGCAGCAGCGAGTTGAAGAGGTCGGCGTGCGCCTTTTCCACTTCGTCGAACAGGACCACGGAGAACGGACGACGGCGGACCTTTTCGGTCAGCTGCCCGCCTTCCTCGTAGCCCACGTAGCCGGGAGGGGCACCGAAGAGGCGCGACACCGTGTGCTTCTCCGAGTACTCGGACATGTCCAGGGTGATAAGGGCATCTTCCTCGCCGAAGAGGAATTCCGCCAGCGCCTTGGCGAGCTCGGTCTTGCCGACGCCGGTGGGCCCGGCGAAGATGAACGAACCGCCCGGACGCTTCGGGTCCTTCAGGCCTGCACGGGTGCGGCGGATCGCCTGGGACAGCGACCTGATGGCCTCGTTCTGGCCAACAACGCGCTTGTGCAGCTCGTCTTCCATCTTCAGCAGACGCGAGGACTCTTCCTCGGTCAGCTTGAAGACCGGGATGCCGGTGGAGTTCGCCAGCACTTCGGCGATGAGGTCCTCATCAACTTCGGAGATGTCATCCATGCCGCCGGTCTTCCACTGGCGTTCCTTCTCGGCACGCTCTGCAATGAGCTTCTGCTCCTTGTCGCGCAGCGAGGCGGCGCCTTCGAAGTCCTGCGCGTCAATCGCGGATTCCTTCTCCAGCTTCATTGCGGCGATCTTCTCGTCCATGATCTTGAGTTCCGGCGGGGCGGTCATCCGGCGGATGCGCAGCCGCGCGCCGGCCTCATCGATCAGGTCAATCGCCTTGTCCGGCAGGAAGCGGTCCGAGATGTAGCGCTCGGAGAGGCTCGCCGCCGAGGCGAGGGCGCCGTCGGTGATGGTCACACGGTGGTGTGCCTCGTACCGGTCCCGGAGGCCCTTCAGGATCTCGATCGCGTGAGCGACGGAGGGTTCCTTGACCTGGATCGGCTGGAAACGGCGTTCCAGCGCGGCATCCTTCTCGATGTGCTTGCGGTACTCGTCCAGCGTGGTGGCACCGATGGTCTGGAGCTCACCGCGGGCCAGCATGGGCTTCAGGATCGAGGCCGCATCGATGGCGCCCTCGGCGGCACCGGCACCCACCAGGGTGTGGATTTCATCGATGAACAGGATGATGTCGCCGCGCGTGCGGATCTCCTTGAGGACCTTCTTCAGGCGCTCTTCGAAGTCGCCGCGGTAGCGGGAGCCCGCCACGAGGGACCCGAGGTCCAGCGTGTATAGCTGCTTGTCCTTGATGGTCTCCGGCACGTCGCCGCGGACAATCGCCTGGGCAAGGCCCTCGACGACGGCAGTCTTGCCGACGCCGGGCTCACCGATCAGGACAGGGTTGTTCTTGGTGCGGCGGGAAAGGACCTGCATAACGCGTTCCATTTCCGATTCGCGCCCGATGACCGGATCCAGCTTGTTCTCGCGCGCAGCCTGGGTCAGGTTGCGGCCAAACTGGTCCAGGACGACGGAACCGGCAGGAGTGCCTTCGGCCTGGCCCGGGCCGACGCCGGCTCCGGTGGTCTCCTTGCCCTGGTAGCCCGAGAGCAGCTGGATGACCTGCTGCCGGACACGGTTGAGGTCCGCGCCGAGCTTCACCAGCACCTGGGCGGCAACGCCTTCACCCTCACGGATGAGGCCGAGCAGAATGTGCTCCGTGCCGATGTAGTTGTGGCCCAGCTGCAAGGCCTCGCGGAGCGAGAGTTCCAGGACCTTCTTGGCGCGCGGGGTAAAGGGGATGTGCCCGGACGGGGCCTGCTGGCCCTGGCCGATGATCTCCTGTACCTGCTCGCGGACGCCGTCGAGCGAAATGCTCAAGGACTCAAGGGCTTTGGCAGCAACACCTTCACCTTCATGGATCAGACCCAAGAGGATGTGTTCGGTACCAATGTAATTGTGGTTCAGCATGCGTGCCTCTTCTTGGGCAAGCACAACTACGCGACGGGCACGGTCCGTAAATCGCTCAAACATTTCGCCACACTCCTAGCTACGACGTACTTTGATGCTACGTGGCCGGGTTCAAGATTTGGGGCTTGTTCGCCACAGGGGAAACCGGGACGCCCCCGCCGCGTCACATCAGGGCGGGAACCAAGGCCCGCGCATGCCCTGCGGCAACGCCCCGGGGGCACCCGAACATGCGTGGCGGCGTGGGTAGCAGCGGGCGTGGCGGCGGGCCGAACCGGCCCGGTCCCGGATGCGCTCCTGCCCGGTTGTTTCGTCCCGGCCGGGCGGACATGCCGCGCGTCCCCGGCTCCGGGCCGCGTGGTTGGCCGGCAACCGGGCTGGACCGCGCCGAAGTAGGACCTCGGCCAAGTATCGGCACGGCGAAGGATCAGCACGGCGTATCGGCACGGCCCGCCGGCATCTGCGCACACAACAATGCCCCCGTCAAGGCGGGGGCATTGTTGTGTGTCCTGCGGCTCCGACGCCGCGCGCACGGCGCAGCGGTCCGGGCGTGGAGGCTAGGAATTCGCTTTTTGGTAGGCTTCCTGAATTTCAGCCTGAATACGGCCGCGGCTGTTTACCGCGTAGCCGTTATCGCGGGCCCACTGCCGGATCTGGGCAGAGTCCTGATTCCGGCCCGAGGCAATTTTGGTCCGGGTTGCGCGGCCGCTCGAGGTCTTGCGCGCGTGACTCACAAACCGCTCAACGGCGGCCCGTAGTTCTGAAGCATTTTCCGCCGACAGGTCAATTTCGTAACTGACCCCGTCAAGGCCAAACCGGACGGTCTCGTCCGCGGATCCCCCATCCAGATCATCGACAAGGATGATTTTCACTTTCTGTGCCATTAATGACTCTCTTTCCAAAAGGACGAGCATTTAGTAAAAGCAGGATGTATCTGGTTAAAAGTATCCTCTGCTTTATGGCAACGAGTCAAAGCGAAAAAGAGTTTCCAAAGGAAAACCCAAGGGGAATAGTCCGCTATTAGTTACGCCCGTTGGAATGGCCGTCGTTACGGAGGGTATCCGCCCCGCGGGCATTTCCTTCGGCTTCCGCCTGGGCACGCGCTTCGGCCTGGCGCTCCGATTTGTCGGCATTGAAAATCGATTTCATGGCAAACCAGAAGATCAGGCCCACCACCACGGAGGGAAGCAGGACGGCGACGTATTCCATGGTCAGTGTCCTTCGGGCTTCAGCAGCGGGAAGAGAATGGTCTCGCGGATGCCGGCGCCGGTGAAGAGCATGACCAGCCGGTCGATGCCCAGGCCGATCCCGCCCATGGGAGGGGCGCCGTACTCAAGGGCCCGGAGGAAATCCTCGTCCAGCTGCATGGCCTCGACGTCGCCGGCGGCGGAGCGGCGGGACTGTTCGGTGAGGCGGTCGCGCTGGATGACCGGGTCAATCAGCTCGGAGAACGCCGTGCCGCGCTCCATGCCGCCGATGATGAGGTCCCACGCCTCGATCAGCCGGTCATCCTCGCGGTGGTGGCGGGCCAGGGGCTGGGCGGACGGCGGGTAGTCGTAGACGAATGTCGGGTTCAGCAGCGTCGGCTCCACCAGCTCACCGAAGAGTTCCACCACAAGCTTCTCGGCGTCCCAGTTGGCGTCCACCTTCACCTCGTGCTTGGCGGCCAGCGCCAGGAGCTCGGACACGGGGGTCTCCGGGGTGATGTCCTGGCCCACGAAATCGGACAGTCCCGGGTAGACCGCCATCCACGCCCAGTCGCCGTCGAGGTTGATCTCCCCGGCCTCGGTCTGCAGGACGCGGCCCACGCCGGCGGCGTCAGCGGCGTCGAGGATGAGTTCCTTGATCCGGTCCGCCATCACGAACTGGTCGGCCCAGGCCTCGTAGCTTTCAAGGGTGGTGAATTCAGGGCTGTGGGTGGAGTCCACACCCTCGTTGCGGAAGACGCGGCCCATGTCGTACACGCGGTCAATTCCGCCGACGACGGTGCGCTTAAGGTACAGCTCGGTGGCGATCCGCAGGGTCATCTTCTGGTCGAAGGCGTTCATGTGCGTCTCGAAAGGGCGGGCCGTGGCGCCTCCGTGAACCAGCTGCAGCATGGGGGTTTCCACCTCGACGTAGCCCTGGCGGTGCAGGGTTTCGCGGATGGAACGCGTGATCGCGGCCCGGGTGTAGACCATTTCACGGGCTTCGTCGCGGACGATGAGGTCCACGTAGCGCTGGCGGACGCGGGTTTCCTCGTTGAGGCCGGCGTGCAGCACCGGCAGCGGGCGCAGGGCCTTGGACGCCATGGACCAGGACTCGGCCATAACGGAGAGCTCGCCGCGCCGGGAGGAGATGACCTCGCCCTTGATGAAGACGTGGTCGCCCAGGTCCACGAGGGCCTTCCAGTCGGCGAGCGCGTCCTCGCCGATGTTGGCCAGGCTCAGCATGACCTGAAGCCGGACAGCCTTGCCGTCAACGCCGCCCTCCTGAAGGGTGGCGAAGCACAGCTTGCCGGTGTTGCGGATAAACACAATACGGCCGGTCACCCCGACCACGTCGCCGGTGGTTTCGTCGGCCTGGAGGTGGGCGTACTTTTCGCGGATGTCACTCAGTGAATGTGTGCGCTCAACACCCACCGGATACGCCTCGATGCCGCGCTCGATCAGCTTGGCGCGCTTCTCCATACGGATGCGCGTCTGCTCGCTGGCGTCGTGGGAGTCGGCGGCGGTGTTCGGGGCGGAGGTGTTTTGGGAAGTCACAATTCCCAAGTTTACCGGGGATTCCGCCGGGGCAGGTCCCGCCCGGCCAAGGACGCCGCGGCTGCCGCGGAATAGACTCGGGGCTGTGGAGACGCGGACCATCAACACCGACGACGGCGAGGGGCACCTCGAGCTGCACACCTTCCGTCCGCCTGCGCACCCGCGCGCTGGAGCATCGGACGCCCCGGCGGCTGGACCAGCGGCCGGCCAAGCACCCTGCCAGGGCATCGTCGTCGTGCACGGCACCATGATCACCGCCTCGCTGTACCGCCCGTTCGCACGGAACATCAGCCGCCTGCTGGGCCGCCCGGTGCACTGCTACAACCGGCGCGGGCGCGCCGGTTCCTCCCCGCAGCCGGCCGGGTATTCCGCGGCCATGGAGGTGGGAGACCTGGCTACGGTGATGCGGGAAACGGACTCATGCGACGTGGTGGCGCACAGCTACGGCGGCTTCGTGGCCCTGCAGGCGGCACGGACGTTGCCGATCCGCAGAATGGTGACCTACGACGCCGCGGTCTCCCTCGCCGGGAACCTCACCCACCGTTGGCGGCCCGAGCTGGAGCGTTCGGTGGCGGCCGGGGAACTGGATGATGCCTGGGCGCACCTGGTCCAGGGCATCGAGGTGGGCGGGCCCGTCGCCAAGCTCCCGCTCGGCGCGCTGCGGATGCTCAGCATCCTCTCAGCACGGACGACCATGGGTGCCGAGATGCGCGAACTGCTTCCCACTGCCGTCGCGGAGATGCGCGCGGTGCTGGACGAGGACGCCGAACTGGCCGACTTCGCGGCTGTGACCACCCCCACGCTGATGCTGAGCGGCAGCTGGAGCCCGGACTACTTCACCGAAACGGGCCGGCAACTCGCCGCCGCAGTCCCCTGCATCGAGTGCGCCGTGCTGCCGGGGCAGCTCCACGAAAGCCCGCTCCGGCCCGGAATCCGGCTGCCCCGCGCTGTGGCGCGGTACCTCCTGGCCGGGGAAGGAAACCTGCGGCGCCTCCCGGCGCGCAGGAGGCGGCTCAAGCTGGGCCGCTGAGGGGCGCGCCCTTACAATCGGTGGGCGACCCCTTCGAAAGGACCCCTTTGGCCAAGCTCTACTTCCGCTTCGGCGCGATGAACTCCGGGAAGTCAACTGGCCTGCTGCAGGCCGCCTTCAACTATGAGGAGCGCGGCCAGCGGGTCCTGCTGGCCAAGCCGGATGTGGACACCAAGGGCGACGCCGACGTCGTCTCCCGCCTGGGCATGACACGTTCGGTGGACTTCCTGATCCCGGCCGGGGCCTCTGCCCGCGACCTGTTCACCGCCCAGGCCCACGGGGACGATCCCGATGCCCTGCTGAAACATGTGGACACCCAGCCGGTGGCGTGCCTGCTTGTGGACGAGGCCCAGTTCCTCGAACCGGACCAGGTGGACGACCTCTTCCGGATCGCCGTCCTGGACAACGTTCCCGTGCTGGCCTACGGCATCCGCACGGACTTCCGCACCCGGGCGTTCCCTGGATCCCTGCGGCTGCTGGAGATCGCCCATACCCTCGAGGAGCTCAAGACGATCTGCCGCTGCGGCCGCAAAGCCATTTTCAACACCCGCCGGGCCGGCGACGAGGTGGTCTTCGACGGCGACCAGGTCGCGATCGACGGCCAGGACGTCTGGTACGAGTCGCTCTGCGGCTCCTGCTACCTGGAGGTCTCCGGCGGGCGGCTGGGCAACTAGCCGCGCAGGGTCGCCCGGGCGAGCGGTACCCCTACTACGCCGTAGCTGCAGCCTCGGCTAGGCTCGGACCATGACCCGCGAGAACATCAGAACCCCCGACGGTGGAACGATCGAGCTTTTCAGCACGGGTGCCGAACTCGCCGCGGCGGGCTCCGGCGTCGTCGTCGTTTCGGCTTCAATGGTGACGGCCGCCGACTACACGCGCTTCGCCCAGAAGCTCAGTGCGTCCCTGGGGCGGCCGGTGCATACGTTCAACCGGCGTGGCCGCGGCTCGTCCTCGCCGCAGCCGGAGGACTACACCCTGGACGTGGACATCCACGATCTCGACGCTGTCATGAAGCACACGTCCAGCACGGACGTTTTCGGGCACAGCTTCGGCGGCGCGGTGGCCCTGCACGCTGCCCGTACCCTGCCGGTGGAGCGCCTCGCCGTGTACGACCCCGCCGTCTCCGTGAACCACAGCGTCACCGCGGACTGGACCTCCGAATATGAGAAGGCGACGGCGGCCGGCGATGACGACCGCGCCCTCGCCGTCCTGCTCAGGGGCCTCGAGACCGGCAGTGCCCTGTCCCGGATGCCGCTGTCCATGCTGACCCTGGCGAACAAGCTGGCCGCGGGGACCCCGATCGGCAAGCAGATGCGCGAGCTGATGAAGACCGGCGTCCGGGAGATCAAGGCCATCATCGCCGCCGACATGCCGGCCGAGCCGTTCCTGGAACTGCCGCTGGAGACGCTGATCATTGTCGGGGAGAAGAGCCCGGCGTACTTCGGGGTGGCCTGCGCCCAGATACACGAGGTGCTCTCCGGCTCCAGCTACACCATCCTGCCGGGCATGGGGCACGACGGCGTCAACAAGGCACCGGACAAGCTCATTTCCGCGCTCAGCGAGTTCTTCGCCAGTTAGGCTGCGCCAACACGACGCGGGCTCCAAAGCCAACGCGGGGTCACCCGGCGTCCATCCCGACGGGATTTACGGGCGCTAGGTGACCCCGCATTGGGTTAAGCGGCTAGTGGGCGACGGCGTGTTCCGCCGCGGGGTGTTCCACCGCGGCTGTTTTCCGCATCAGGGTGGCGAGCACCACGGCGGCGACGGCGATGACCGAGGCGGTGAGGAACGCGGCGTGCATCCCCGCGACCATGCCGGCGCCGGCGGATACCACCGCGTAGACCGAGACGAGCAGCGCTGTTCCGGCGGCCCCGGCAACCTGCTGCAAGGTACTCATGATCGCCGATCCGTGTGAATACAGGTGCGGCGGCAGCGGGTTCAGCCCGGTGGTGAACGCCGGGGTGAAGATCAGCGCCAGGCCGAGGCTGAGCCCCACATGCACGGCAATGATCCATCCCACCGGGGTGCCTTCGTCAAGCAGCGAAAACTGGAACAGCGCCAGCACCAGCAGCGACGAGCCCGTGACGGTTAGCGGCAGCGGGCCCACCTTGTCGAAGAGGCGTCCGATGAACGGCCCCAGCAGGCCCATGGCAAGTCCTCCGGGCAGCAGGGTCAGTCCGGTTTCCAGCGACGACAGTCCCCGGATTTCCTGCAGGTACAACGGCAGGAGAATTACGGAGCCGAACAGGGCGATCATGGCCACCACGAGGAGCAGCACGGACACCGTGAACATCCGGAAGGTGAACGCCCGGAGGTCCAGCAGGGGCGCCGCGGACTTCTGCAGCCGCAGCTGCCGGAACACAAACGCCACCATGGCGATGACGCCCACGGCCAGCGCCATGATCGCGGTTGAGCCGGGTCCGCCGTCGGCGCCGCCACCCTCGCCGCCTATATGGCTCAGTCCGTAGACCAGTCCACCGAACGCGGGGACGGTCAGCAGCACGGACAGGACGTCAAGCCGGGTCTTCTCTTTCTCACCGATGTTGGTCAGGTACCTGGCGCCGATGGCAAAGGCGGCCACGGCGATCGGGAGGACGAAGACGAACAGGAAGCGCCAGGAGAAATGCTCAAGAATCAGGCCGGAAACCGTGGGGCCCATGGCCGGCGCCACCGAGATGGCGATGCTGACGTTGCCCATCACGAAGCCGCGGCGTGTCACGGGGACCAGGGTGAGGATGGTGGTCATCAGCAGGGGCAGCATGATGGCGGTGCCGCCGGCCTGGACGATCCGGGCGAGCAGCAGGAATTCGAATCCCGGAGCCAGGGCCGCGAGCAGGGTACCGCCGGAGAAGAGGCCCATGGCCAGCATAAAGACGGCGCGGGTGGACAGCCGCTGGAGGATGAAGCCGGTGGTGGGAATCACGACGGCCATCGTCAGCATAAAGCCGGTGGACAGCCACTGCACGGTGGGGGCGGTGACCCCAAGATCCACCATCAGCCGCTGCAGCGCGACGTTCATGATGGTTTCATTCAGGATCACTACAAAGGTTGCCACCAGCAGGGTGGCGATGACGGTCACCGATTCCCGGGACATCTTCGCCGGCTGCGCGGACGCCTCCGCGGCGACCTGAGTCGGCGCGGCCGGCGCGGGATCGCCGGTGGGCTTGGAAGAGACGTCTGTAGACATAGGGGTTCCCTCAGGGAGTTGTGGCGTGGGGTCGGCGAGCGTCGTCGCTACAACAGGAGTCAACCTGCGAGCCGCCGCGGTAATTCCCGCCAATGGAGAAAACTTGCCGGGACCTGAAATCCAACGCTTGATGGCGGCGGGATTTGGCCTAGGCGTCCAGCGGGACGTTGTCGATAAGGCGGACCTTGCCCACCGTGGCGGCGATCAGAGCCAGGCCCTCGCCGCGGAACGGTGTGTCCCGGCAGTTCTCCGCGAGCGGTTCCAGGGTGCGGGGATCCACCACGTCCAGGTAGTCCAGTTCCACGAGCGGCTGGGACCTCACCAGCGCCTCCACGGACTCCAGGTCCAGCGGCTGGTGGGCGTTGGCCCGTTCCTCGATGAGCCGCAGCGCCCGCGAGAGCACCAGCGCGGCCTCGCGTTCCCCGGCGGAGAGGAAGCGGTTGCGGCTGGACAGCGCCAGCCCGTCGGCGGAGCGCACGATCGGCACCGGGACGATCTCCACGGGGAAGTTCAGGTCCGCGACCATACGCTGGACGAGCGCCAGCTGCTGGGCATCCTTCTGGCCGAAGTATGCCCGGTAGGCCGGCAGCTCCGGGCCGGCGGCCGCCCCGGGCAGGCCGTAGTGCAGCAGCTTGGCCACCACGGTCAGGGCGCCGTCGAAGTGCCCGGGACGGGAGGCCCCCTCCCACTTTTCGGCCATGGGACCGGCGCTGATCCGGACCCGGGGTTCCCCGCCGGGATAGACCTCGTCCACGTCCGGAGCGAACACCAGGTCCACGCCGACGGCGTCGAGGAGCGCCAGGTCGGCGTCCAGGGTCCGGGGGTACCGATCCAGGTCCACGGCCTCGCCGAACTGCAGCGGGTTCACGAAGATGCTGGCCACCACCACGTCGTTTTGCCCGACGGCGGTGCGTGCCAGTTCGGCGTGGCCCTCATGGAGGGCGCCCATGGTGGGCACGAGGCCCTGCGAGGTGCCGCCCTTCTCCCTGATCAGCCGGGCGCTTTCGGCGCGGAGCGCGGCGGCCGTGGTCACGAGTTGGATCGCCAAGGTATGGACCTTCCTTAGGGTTGCGGGCCGTCGTGGTCCGGGCCCTCGAGGGCCTGCGTGATGCCGTCGAGCTGGTCCGGTTTCAGCAGGCCCCGGCGTCCGGCCCGCCGGGCCGTCGCCCGGGCCATGGCCAGGTACGCCTCCAGAATATCGCCGCCGGCGCCGCCGTCGTGCTCCCGCAGGGACCCTGCGTGCGCGGCCACGGTTCCGACGTCGCCGCGGGCCACCGGCCCGGTCAGGGCTGACTCGCCCGAGGCGAGGGCGTTCTCCAGCGTCGCGCGCAGCAGCGGTCCGAGCATACGTTCGGGGGCCTCGACGCCGACCTCCCGGAGCAGTTGCGAGGCCTGGGCCACCAGGGTGACGAGGTGGTTTGAGCCGTGGGCGAGGGCGGCGTGGTACAGCGTGCGGTCGGCCTCGGCGATGGCAACGGGTTCCGCGCCCATCTCCACCACCAGGGCCTGTGCGATGGGCAGCATGGCAGCATCCGCCGTGACGCCAAAGGTGCAGTCCAGCAGCCGGGTCAGGTCCAGGCTCATCCCGGTGAAGGTCATCGCGGGATGCAGCGCCAGCGGAACGGCGCCGGCGGCCCGGACGGGATGCAGGATTCCGACGCCGAAACGGCCGGAAGTGTGGGCCACGAGCTGCCCGGGCTGCCAGGCGCCGAGCTTCGCCAGGCCCTCCACCAGCGGGCCGAGGGCGTCGTCGGGGACGGCCAGGAGCACCAGTTCTGCGCGTTCGACGATGTCCTGCACTTCGAGCACCGGGACACCGGGGAGCAGGGTTTCCGCGCGCTCCCGGCTTGCGTCAGAGACCGCGGAGACTCCGATGATGGCGTGCTCCGCGCCGCGAAGCGCCGCCCCCAGGACGGCACCGACTTTGCCGGCGCCGACGATTCCGATGCCGAGTCGTCCTGGTTTAGCCATGCTGCCGGTCATCCTGTCTGTTGGGTTCTTCGGTGTTCGCGGGTTCGTCGGTGTTCGTAGGCGCTTCGGCGCTTGACGGCGCTCCGGTGCTGTTGGGCGCTTGGGTGCTGGCAGCCGCTTCGGTGCTGCTGGGCGCTTCGGTGCCGGCGGGGTCAGCTGCGAGCGCCCGGACCTGGTCCAGCCAGTGCTCGCTGGTCTGCCGTTTCCGCGCGGTCCGGGCCCGCGCCGCCTGGTCGTCCAGCAGCGCCCGCCCCTCGTCCAGGCCGGCCTGGACCAGCCGCGGGGACACCGGCCCGGCCGTGGTGTGCAGGACCAGGTCCACCACGCGGAACCGCCGCGCCAGGGGGCCCTGCTCCAGCGCCATGGATTGCGTGCGCTGGTGCGGGACCACCACGAGGTGGCGCCACCAGCGGCCCGAGCGGATCAACAGGGCCGTGCCGGTGGCGGTGAAGCCGTTGCGGCGCCAGCCCAGTGGCGCCAGCAGCCGGGCGCGCTGCGGCGTGGTGACAAAACCGCCGTCGTCCGGGCCGGTATCCGCCGGAGCGTGCGCTGGAGACCCTGCGGGGGCGGCGAGGCCGTTGATGCCGGCGCTGAAGATCCCCACCGGGTCGGTTGTGCCCGGATCGGGCAGGACGAGGGAAAGCATGGTGAGCACGTCGGGGAAGGTCCCCACCGGCAGGAGCGTGGTCCGGGATGAGCCTCCGCCGTCGCTTCCCGCTCCGCCGTAACCTGCGACGTTGACTTGGATCCGGTACCAGCCGAAAATCCGCCACAGCGGGGGCTGGCTGACCCGAAGCGCCTGGATCCGGCCCGGCGGCAGGGTCTGCGCCTGGGTGTCCAGCAGACCGTACCGCAGCCGGATACCGTCCGGGGAAATGGCGGCGGTGAAGTTGTACCCCCGGTTGATGGAGTTCCAATACGCGGCCACCATGCCGAGCACTGCCGGGATCAGGAAGAGGTAGAAGCTGCGGTTCTCGGTGAAGGCGGAGAGCACCACGGAGGCGACGCCGCCGACCACCACGAACATACTCTGTTCGCTCAGGAGCAACGATCCCACCAGGCGCCGCGGCGGGACGGTCAGTACGGCATGTTCGGGGGCCTCCGCGGCGGCCTCCCCCGGGCGTGCGGGGTCCGGCGCCGCACCGGCAGCGCGGGCCAGGATCGCGGCCCGGAGCAGCCGCGCCTCGTCCATACGAAGGTAGGCGAGCCGCACCGCGGATTCCCCGGCGTCCGCCACCTCGAACTTGAGCTCGGCCAGCCCGAAGATCCTGGCCAGCAGCGGCTGCACGATGTCGATGGCCTGGACGCGGTCCAGCCGGGCCTGGCGCTGCTGTTTGAAGAGGAAGCCCGTGTTCAGCCGGACATACCCGTCCGCCACCTGATAGCGGGTGAAGTACCAGCTCAGGACGTAGCCGAGGACGGTGAGCAGCAGCAGCCCGCCGCCGCCGAGCAGCAGCCACGGCGCCCGGTCCGCGAGCCGCTCATCAACCAGCGGGCCGCCCTGAAGCATCCGTTCGAAGGAGTCCCGGAAGAAGAAAAACGCGATCGCGGCCAGCGCCACCCAGCCGCGCACAAACGGTGAGGCGGGGTGCACACGAAGCCACGCGCCGTCGGGGGCTCCCGCCGCGGCGCCGGCGGAGGCCGCCGGCGCGGCACCCGGCTTCACTGAGCTCCCTTGACGCAGGCCTTCACGGCGAACCCGTCACAGTCCGGCCAGCCTGGCTTCGCCGCGGGCGGAGAGCTGTTCACGGAGCCGCGCGCCTTCCGCTGCGGGCAGGCCCGGGATTTCCGCGTTGGTGCCGGCCGAGGCGGTGTGAAGTTTCAGCGTGCACAGTCCCAGGGCGCGTTCCACGGGTCCGGCGCCGATGTCCACGTACTGCATGCGGCCGTAGGGGACCACGAGGGTGCGTTGGTAGAAGATGCCGCGGCGGATGAGCAGGTCATCCTCCCGCTCGGCGTATCCGATGGCCCGTACCTGGCGCGGAATGAGCAGGAGCCGCCACAGGGCCAGGAGCAGCGTCACGGCCGGGACCGCGACGGCCAGCCAGAGCGGGAACGACTGCCACACTCCGTTCAGGACAAGAACGAGGGGAAGGCACAGCAGTGCCACCAGGAACAGGGTTGACAGCGCCCAGCCGGCGAGACGCACCGTGACGTACTTCGGCGAGACGCGCAGCCACGTGATGCCTGGAGGATCAATCGCCTCGGTACGCATACTCGCCTTCCGACTTGGGCTTGCGTTTTTCCTGGCGGCCCGGGGCCGACTCGCCGTCACCGTCTTCGGGGGGTACCCGGCAGAACCGCTCCACCATCAGGCCGACCACAATCATCACGAGGCCGCCGCCCGCCATGGCAACAGCCTGCCAGGCGAGGGCCTGGTCGCTGCGCAGGTTCCAGAGCCGCAGCTGGTCAATGAAGATCCCGGCGTGCCAGCCCAGCAGCACGCTGCCGGTGTAGGCGCAGGCCTGGGCGAGGACCAGGGTCCAGGCGGCCAGAATGGGGTTGAGCATTTTCTTCTTGTTGCCGTTCCGCCACCGGAGCACCCTGATGCCCAGCACGAGGGTGAGCACAACGATCACACCCATCGTGATCAGTGCGTTGAGCGGCAGCACCGGGGTGTTGAGGCCGTAGCGGGTGGTCAGCACCGCGGCGAGCCAGCCGAGGACCCCCACGGCCGAGCCGATCACAACAAGGGTCAGGGGGTTGGTCAGCTTCATCATTCCACCGCTCCGGCCACGCCGTGGAAGTTTTCGAAGCCGTCGAAGGGCACGAGGTCGGCGAAGTCGGCGGCTCTGGCGGCCAGTTCCCCCACACGTTCGCCGTTCAGTTCCGCCGCGGGGTCGATGAGCGACCACGGGTACAGCACGAAGGCCCGCTCGGCCGCCCGCGGGTGCGGCAGGGTCAGCTCCGGGTCGGCGCTGACCGTGTCCCCGTAGGTGATGATGTCGACGTCGAGCGTGCGCGGGCCCCAGCGCACGTCACGGACCCGCAGGTGCTTTTGTTCCACCGCGTGGCAGTGCCGCAGCAGCTCCAGCGGCGCAAGCGTGGTTTCGACGGCGATCACCATGTTGAGGAAGTCCGGCTGGCCGGCCGGCCCGCCGACGGCTTTGGTCTGGACGATGGGTGAGATGGCCAGGAGGCGGACCTCGGGCGGGTCAACGATGTCCGCGACGGCCGCCGAGAGGGTGTCGCTGCGCTCCCCCAGGTTGCTGCCGAGCGCCAGCACAGCGCGCGTGTAGTTCATCGCTGGTCCTGCCGGGTCCGCCGGACGCTGACGGAGACGTCGCCGAACTCGACTTCGATCGGAGCCTTGGGTTTGTGCACGGTGATCTCCACCGCGGCGACGGGGAACTTCACCAGGACGTCCTCGGCGATCCGGACGGCCAGCGCCTCGATCAGGTTCAGCGGTTCCCCCGTGATCCAGGCCCGGATGCACTCGGCCACTTCACCGTAGTGGGCGGTGTCCAGGACGTCGTCGGAGGCTGCGGCGGGGCCGAAGTCCAGGTGCAGGACGGCATCGACCACAAACGGCTGGCCGTTGCGCCGCTCGAAATCAAACACTCCGTGATGGCCGACGGCAGTGACGCCGCTCAGCGTGATCTGGTCCATGGGTAGTCTGTCGGTTCAGCTGCGGCCGGGGGCGGCTGGATGAGCCGGCGCCATGCGGGCGGCGACCTTGACGGCGTCGAGGCTGGGACCGACGTCGTGCACGCGGACCGCCCAGGCACCCCGGTAGGCGCTGATGGCGCTCACGGCGGCGGTGGCGTCGTCGCGTTCGGCCGGCGGGGCGGCCTTGCCCGCCACGGTGAGGAGGCTCCCCAGGAACCGTTTGCGGGAGGCGGCCACTAGGACCCTGTGGCCCATGGCCTGCAGGACGTCCAGGCGCTGGAGCAGTTCCCAGTTCTGCTCCTCGTTCTTCGAGAAGCCCAGTCCCGGGTCCAGGATGATCTGCTCCGGGGCGACGCCGGCCGCGTACAGTTTGCCGCGGACACCGGCCAGCTCCGCGGCCACTTCGTCCGCGACGTTCCCGTACTCGGCCAGGGAGTCCATGGTGCTGGCGTTGCCGCGGCGGTGAGTGAGAATGTACGGGGCCTTGCTGCGGGCCACCAGTTCGGCCATCTCCGGCTCCATGGTCAGTCCGGAGACGTCATTGATGATCGCGGCCCCCGCGTCCAGGGCGGCGGCGGCGGTGGCGGCGCGCGTCGTGTCGATACTGACCAGCGCGCCGGCCTTGACCAGCGCCTGGATCACGGGCAGCACCCGCTGCTGCTCTTCCTCAGCACCCACCTCCACCGCTCCCGGGCGGGTGGATTCGCCGCCGACGTCGATGATGTCCGCTCCGGCGTAGAACATCCGCAGGCCGGCGGCGATGGCGGTGTCCGCGGTGGCGTGCTTGCCGCCGTCGCTGAAGGAGTCCGGGGTGACGTTCAAGATCCCCATCACGAGCGTGCGGTCCGTGGGGAGATCCTTGAATTGCGCTGCCGGGCGCGATTTGCGCAGTACGGGCAGGGGCGAGGTCGCGGGTCCGGTTCCAGGGGCTGCGGCGAGGGAATCCATAGTCTGTGTTCTTACCTTCCGATGATGAGGCTCATGGCTTCGGCGCGGGTGGCCGGGTCATGGAGTTGCCCGCGCACTGCGCTGGTGACGGTCTTGGCGCCGGGCTTGCGGATGCCGCGCATGGACATGCACAGGTGTTCGCATTCGACGACGACGATCGCGCCGCGCGGTTTGAGGTGGGTGACGAGGGCTTCAACGATCTGGGTGGTGAGGCGTTCCTGGACCTGGGGGCGGCGGGCAAACATGTCCACCAGCCGCGCCAGTTTGCTCAGCCCCGTGACCTTACCGTCGTGCGAGGGGATGTAACCCACATGCGCCACCCCGTGGAACGGAACGAGGTGGTGCTCGCAGGTGGAGTAGAACGGAATGTCCTTGACCAGGACCAGTTCCTCGTGGTCCAGATCGAACGTGGTGGCCAGGATTTCGGCCGGATCGTGGTGCAGGCCGGCGAACATTTCGGTGTAGGCCTTGGCCACCCGTTTCGGGGTGTCAAGGAGTCCGCTGCGGTCCGGGTCCTCGCCGATGGCCAGGAGGATCTCGCGGACGGCCGCCTGGATCCGGGCCTGATCCACAACGGTGCCGGGGACGGACCCTCCCGCCGCCGAAGCGTCGGTGGCGGGAGCGTCGTCGTCGTCATTGAAGAAAGAAGTCACTGAAGAAGCCTAGCCGGGATGGCCGTCGGGCCCGAGATCCGTTACACCGCCCTGGAACGGCTCCTGCCCGGAGACACCCTGCGCGTGCGGCGGGAACGTGTCCAGCGGTTCCTCAAGACGGGCTTCCTTGGCTTCTTCCTGGGCCTCGCGTTCGGCCTTCTCCCGGCGGGACTCCACCGGCCCCACGTCCTGGATCGGGCGGGATTCCTTGGAGAGCCAGATCTCGCGGAAATCGCGCTTCCGGATGTTGGTGAAGACCTGGGCGATTTCGGCCTGGTTCAGCGTCTCCCGTTCCAGCAGTTCGAGGGCCAGCTCATCCAGGACGTCGCGGTTCTCGACCAGGATCGCGTAGGCCTCGTCGTGGGCGCTCTCGATCAGGCGGCGCACTTCCTCGTCGACGATGTAGGCGATCTGGTCCGAGTAGTTGCGCTCATGACCGGCGTCGCGGCCCAGGAAGGGCTCGCCGCCGCCCTGGCCCAGCCGCACCGCGCCGACGCGTTCGCTCATGCCGAACTCGGTGACCATCTTGCGGGCGATCCCGGTGGCTTTTTCAATGTCGTTGGACGCGCCGGTGGAGGGGTCGTGGAAGACCAGCTCCTCGGCAACGCGGCCGCCCATGGCGTAGGCCATCTGGTCAAGCAGTTCATTGCGGGTCACGGAATACTTGTCGTTCTCCGGAACCACCATGGTGTAGCCGAGGGCACGGCCGCGGGGCAGGATGGTGATCTTGGTGACCGGGGCCGAGTTCCGTAGCGCCGCCGCCACCAGGGCGTGCCCGCCTTCATGGTATGCGGTGACTTTGCGTTCGTGTTCCTTCATAACGCGGCTGCGCTTCTGCGGGCCGGCCATCACACGGTCAATCGCCTCGTCGAGGGCGCGGTCGTCAATCAGGTTGGCGTTGGAGCGGGCCGTCAGCAGGGCCGCTTCGTTGAGGACGTTGGCGAGGTCCGCGCCGGTGTAGCCGGGAGTCTTTTTGGCCACGGCTTTCAGGTCGACACCGGGAGCCATCGGCTTGCCCTTGGCGTGGACCTTCAGGATCTGGTCGCGTCCGATCAGGTCGGGGGCTTCCACCGAGATCTGGCGGTCGAAACGGCCGGGCCGCAGCAGCGCCGGGTCGAGGACGTCGGGGCGGTTGGTGGCGGCGATCAGGATGACGTTGGTCTTGACGTCGAAGCCGTCCATTTCAACGAGGAGCTGGTTGAGGGTCTGCTCGCGTTCGTCGTTGCCGCCGCCGATGCCGGCGCCGCGGTGGCGGCCGACGGCGTCGATCTCATCCACGAAGATGATGGCCGGGGCGTTGGACTTGGCCTGCTCGAACAGGTCGCGGACGCGGGAGGCGCCGACGCCGACGAACATTTCCACGAAGTCGGAACCGGAAATCGAGAAGAAGGGGACGCCGGCTTCGCCTGCAACGGCGCGGGCCAGGAGGGTCTTGCCGGTGCCGGGCGGGCCGTAAAGCAGCACACCCTTGGGGATCTTTGCACCCACGGCCTGGAACTTCGCGGGTTCCTGGAGGAACTCCTTGATCTCTTCGAGTTCCTCGACGGCTTCGTCGGCGCCGGCAACATCGCTGAAGGTGACCTGGGGCATGTCCTTGCTGACCAGTTTGGCCTTGGACTTGCCGAACTGCATGACCTTGGAGCCGCCGCCCTGCATCCGGGAAAGCAGGAACCAGAAGAGTACGCCCAGGAGCAGGACCGGGATCAGGAGGGAGAACAGTCCGGCGAACCAGTTGTTCTCGACCGGCTGGTCGGTGTAGCCGCTGGGGGGCTGGGAGTCTGTGACAGCTTGGACCACATTCTCGGCGCGGGCGTTGACGTAGTAGAACTGGATGTTCTTGCCCTTGTCCTGGCCGTCAACTTGGTAGTTTTCCTTCAGGACCAGATCCACGCGGTTTTCCGCATCGAAGATCTTGGCCTGTTCGACTTTGCCGCCCTCGGTCAACAGCGCCAGACCCTTGTCGGTGTCGACCCGGGTTGAACCGCCCGGGGAAAGGGTGGCAAAGGCCAGCAGGAGCATGCCGATAACAACGACAATCCAGATCCCCGGGCCCTTGAAGAAACTCTTAGCTTTCATCTGTTCGGGGCCAGGCCCCGTCCCTCCTGGTAGTGCTGCACGGCGACCGATCTGCGCGCGTGGGGTGCTGCGTCAGGTTCTAGCTATACACCGTCGGTGTAAGTCACGCACGGAATGGGCCAAAAGTTCCCTGAGGGCGTAGCGGGCGCAGGGCAGGACCGGCCCGGACCTGCGCCGGGCCCGTCCTGCCGGGCCTGTCCCGCGTGGCGGGTGCCTTCTATTCGTAAACGTGCGGGGCCAGGGTGCCGACGAAGTCCAGGTTGCGGTACTTCTCGGCGTAGTCCAGGCCATAGCCCACAACGAACTCGTTGGGGATGTCGTAGCCGACGTACTTGACGTCGATCTGGACCTTTGCGGCCGTGGGCTTGCGGAACGCGGTGCAGATTTCCACCGAGGCCGTGCCGCGTGATTCCAAGTTGGTCTTGAGCCAGGACAGGGTCAGGCCGGAGTCGATGATGTCTTCGACGATCAGCACATCCTTGCCCATGAGGTCCGTGTCGAGGTCCTTGAGGATACGGACCACGCCGGAGGACTGGGTGCCGGAACCGTAGGACGACACGGCCATCCAGTCCATTGACACGTGGCTGTGCAGAGCACGGGCGAGGTCGGCCATGACCATCACGGCGCCCTTGAGCACGCCGACGATCAGCAGATCGCGGCCTTCGTAGTCCTTGTCGATCTGGGCAGCGAGTTCGGTGATCCGTGACTGGATCTGTTCCTTGGAATACAGAACATGCTTGAGATCTGACTGGACGTCGTTTGAATCCACCAATAACTCCTGTGTAGATGCGGGGGCGACTATATTTGGGGCGGTTTTTGAGGCCGGAATACAAGCTTCCCACAGCGGGCCGCTTCGCGGGGAACCCCTGCGGGCCCTGGTTTCCCCTCCGCGAGGAGCTGCGCGAGGGAGAGACGGTAGACGCTGACCCCGCCGGGGAGCTCCACGGGACCTGCCGAGCCCTGCCGGCGGAGCAGTGCTTCCGCGGCGAGCAGGCGCTGGTACCCGGGCTGCTGGCCTCCGACGGCGGCCGCGGCTTTTGCGATGACGCGGAACCGCACGGCCGGCGGCAGTCCGCGCAGGGCCTCCTCCGGGAGGCTGATGGTGGCGCCGGTTTGTTCCCGGAGCCGGGCGTAGGTGTCTTCCGCCACGTCGTCGAGGTAGTCAGCGTCCAGCTGCAGGATGGCGGCGGTGCGCGCGAGCGATTCGGCCACGCCCGGACCCAGCTTCTCCTCCAGCAGCGGCAACACTTCCACCCTGGTCCGGGACCTCGCAAACGCCGGATCGGCGTTGCTGGGATCGTGCCAGGGGTCCAGGCCTTCAACCTCGCAGATCGCGAGGGTGTCCGCGCGGCGCAGTCCCAGGAACGGCCGCAGCAGGCGGTCCCGGGCGGGCCGCATTCCAGCCAGGGAGCGGGTTCCGGAGCCGCGGGCGAGCCCTAGCAGCACCTGTTCGGCCTGGTCGTCGAGGGTGTGCCCGAGCAGGATTGCCCCGGCGCCGGTGTCGTCGGCGGCAGCTTCCAGGGCAGCGTGGCGGGCGGCCCGGGCGGCCGCTTCCGGCCCCATCCCGGTGGACGCGACGTCGACGGTCCTGATCTGCACGGGCGAGAGGCCCAGTTCCCGCAGCGCGGCCGCCGCGGCGGCCGCGACGTCGGCGGATCCGGGCTGCAGTTGGTGGTCGACGACGACGGCTCCCACAGTGACGGGGTGCCCGTCCACGTGTCCGCGGCGGGCGAAGTAGGCGGCGACGGCGGCGAGGGCCAGCGAGTCGGGCCCGCCGCTGCAGGCGACCAGGACCCGTTCCGGGTAGCCTGCCTCGGCCAGCGCGTCCTGCAACATTTTGCGCGCGGTGCCGACCACCGGCGCGAGCCGGCCGGGCCGGCGCCGTCCGCTGGATAGCGGGCCGCTGGATTGCCGCACGTCGGAAAGCTGTCCGCTGGAAACGGGACCGGAAGTCACGGGACCTAGTGCCCCATCCGTTCGAGCCAGAGCCTGGAGTCGTGGATTTCGGCCTCGCTCGGCAGGTGTTCGGCGGACTCCCAGACCTTGTTGAAACCCTCCATGCCGGCGACGTCCACCACTTCGCGGACAAACTTGGAGCCGTCGCTGTACTGGCGCATCTTGGCGTCCAGCCCGAGCAGGTTGCGGATGAACTTCTCGATCACGCCGCGGTCCTTCGCCCGGGAGTTGAAGCGCTGCCGGATGGTCTTCACGGACGGCACGATGCTGGCGTCCACTGCGTCCATGACCACGTTGGCGTGCCCCTCGAGCAGGCTCATCAGAGCGGTCAGCCGGGAGATGGCGGCCTTTTCCTCGGGGTTCTGCAGCAGGTCGACGATGGCGCCGCGGCTGGGGGCGGCGCCGGAGGCCGTGCGGTCCTTGAGCGATTTCGCCGCGGCGGACGCCCGCTCCATCAGGGAGTCCATGTTGCCGAGCAACTGTCCGCTGAGGTTTTCGATCTCGTCCAGCATGTGGTGCCGCAGCCACGGCGCCGCGGCGAACTGCACCCGGTGGGTCTGTTCGTGGAGGCAGACCCAGAGCCGGAAATCCTCGGGTTCAACGTTGATTTCACGTTCGACGGAGATGATGTTCGGCGCCACGAGGAGCAGGCGTCCGGCAGCGGGGGCCGTGGAGTTCTCAGCGAGCGCAGAGAAGGGGTCGTACTGGCCAAGTACCTTGCTCGAAAGGAAGGCAAGGATGGCTCCGAGCTGGCTGCCCGTGATGGCGCCGCTGACGCTGGCCGCGCCGGGATTCAGGGTGCCGCGGCGGCCTTCGAGCATCTTTTCCATCGCCGGTTGGAGCATAACGGCGAAGCTCTGGGTGTTGGCCTTGGCCCAGGACGCGCGGTCCACCACCAGGACTGAGGAATCGCGCAGGTCGCGGGCGGCCTCCAGTCCGGTGATGTCATGGACGTGCGGCACGGAGATGTCCGCCATCAGCCGCAGGTTGTCCACGGCGGCGCCGATTTCCGCAGAGCTGAGGGTGGGCCCGGCGGGTGTCAGGCGGGCGGCGGTGGAAGCGGCAAGCTCCCAGTTGATGAGGGCTTGGGCTTGGGCTGATGTCTCGCCGGCAGAGGACTCCATACGCTCCATCAGACCACAAGGGCATGACAATGCGCCTTAAATTCGTCGGGCGGCGAACGCCGGCGGGCTGATCGCCGTCGCCCGGGCCGTCCGCTGCTCCGTAACTGCCGTTTTGGGGGCCCAAAAGGGCGTCTACGGAGCAGTCGGGGGAACGACGCCGACCGCCGTCGGGTCAGCGGCAGCCGCAGCCGGCCAGGACGGAGGCGGCGCGGTCCAGCGCGGCCTTGTTTGCCGCACCGGGGGTCAGGCCGTTGCCGATAAAGGAAAACACCAGGAGCCGGCCGTCGGCGTCCACCACGTACCCGCTCAGCGCGATCACCGTGTTCAAGGTGCCGGTCTTCGCGCGGACCAGTCCCGCGCCGCGGGCCGTCGCCGCGTCCAGGTAGCGGTCCCCCAGGGTTCCGGTGAGGCCGGCAATCGGGAACCCGTCAAGGCCGGCACGCAGCCGGGTGTCCGCGCCCGAGGTGATGGCCCGGACCACTTCAGAGAGCTGCCGGGCGGAGACCTGGTTGGCGAGCGCCAGTCCGGAGACGTCGGCGGCGCGCAGTGTGCCGGCGGGAATTTTCAGTTGTTCGAGCTGCTGCAACACGGCCGTGACGGCGCCCTGGTTGCTCCCGGGCTTGCCGGAAGCGACGGCGGCCATGCGGCCGACCGCCTCGGTGAGGTAGTTGTCCGAGGTGCGCAGGAGTAGGTCCACCTGCTGGCCGACGGTAGCGGACTGCACCTCGGCCAAGACCCTGCCCGAGGTGCTGCCCGAGCCGCTGCCCGCCGTCCCGCCGTCGGGTTGCGATCCGGCCGGAACCCGCGCGACGCCCGGCGCGACCGTCAGCCCGGCCGCGGAGGCGGCGGCCGCAAGCTCGGCCGAAAACGCCTTAGCGGCGCTCATCGCGGCGTCCTGGGGGCGGGGGCCGGTGGTCTTGGCGGGGTCGAAGCGGGCCGAGTTCAGTGCCAGCGGGAACAGCGGAGCGACCTCGCCGGCGGCAACGTCCTCCGGGCTCCAGGCGGGGTTCAGCGCGGGTCCGGTGAAGAGGGAATCGTCCAGCAGCACTTTCACGGGGACGGAGACGCCGTCGTCCTTCAGCGCCCGGACCGTCGCCTTGGCCAAGCTGGCGAGCCCTGCATGGCCCATCACGGCGTTCGGGGCTGATTCGCCGGCGCCGAGGAGCACATCTCCGCCGCCGGTGAGCACCACCGATCCGGGGGTGTCGCCTGACACGGCCGTAGTGCTGAAGCGGCGCTCCGGGCCGAGCGTGCGCAGCGCCGCGACGGCCGTGAGGAGCTTCATGTTGGATGCTGGAACGCGGACGGCGTCGCCGGACCGGTCGAAGAGGACCTCCCCGGTGGCGGCGTCCTGCACCACCCCGGTGAAGCTCCCGGCGCCGTCGACCTTCAGGGTCTGATTAAGTTGCGCCGCGAGGGAGCCGGGTTCCGGGACGGGGGCCGCGGCAGTGAGCGGTTCGATACTGTCAAGGGCGCCGCCGGCGGCCAGTGAACCGGGGACCTGGTGCCAGGGCGGGGCGGACGGCGCCGCGGTTGCGGGATCCGGGGCGCCGAAGAATCCCGGTGCGACGGCCAGGCCCGCGGGGAGCGCGAGTGCCGCGACCAGCAGGGTCTGGAGCAGCAGCGGGAGGCTCCGCCGCAGCGGCCCGGTCACCGGGTCCGTGCCCGCGGGGCTCGTTCTGCGTTTCATGCTGCTGCTGGTCCTTTAGTCCTGAAATGTCCCCACTAGTTCCTGAAACCAGGGCCTCTCGCTATATCCTCAATAGTAGTCGGCGGCTCCGGCGCTGCTTTGTGCGGATGTCCCGGGTGCCGCGAACCCCCTGAAATCGTCAAGGAGCAGTCCATGAAGCATGACGTGACCATCGAGATCCCCAAGGGATCACGCGTCAAGTACGAAGTTGACCACGAGACGGGCCGCGTCCGCCTGGACCGCGTCCTGTTCACCTCCATGCAGTACCCCACGCACTACGGTTTCTTCGAAAACACCCTCGGCGAAGACGGCGATCCGCTGGACGCCCTGGTGCTGCTGCAGGACTTCGACCTGCACCCCGGCGTCATTGTTGAGTCCCGCCCCATCGGCGTGTTCAACATGACCGACGACGGCGGCGGCGACGCCAAGGTCCTCTGCGTGCCGGCGGACGCCCGTTTTGATCACATCAACGAGATCAGCGACGTCAGCGAGTTCCTCATCAAGGAAATCGAGCACTTCTTTACCCGGTACAAGGACCTGGAGCCCGGCAAGTGGGTCAAGGCCGAGGGCTGGGGCGACCGCGCCGCCGCCGAGGCCGAGCTCGAAGCCTCCATCAAGCGCTACGTCCCGCACACGCACTAACGTATTTCAACTCAAACGCGGGGTCACTTGCCGCCCATCCGGACGACGGATTTGGGCCGGAGGTGACCCCGCGTTGCTGTTAACGAGCTGTTGCCGTTTAAGCGACGACGGCGGCTGCCAGTCGCGGGTCAGGAATGTATGAAATCGTTGGCTCATGAACGCCACCCCTGCTTTTAGCCCTCCCTGCGGTCCGATCACCGGATGGCGTGACGGCGACGTGGTGCGCGCCACCGGAATCCCCTACGCCACGGCGGGACGTTTCCAGCCGCCCGCGAGTGCACCCGACCGGACCGAGGTCTTCGCGGCCACGTCCCTGTCCCCGGCCTGCCCACAGGGACCCGTGCCGTTCCTGGACGACATCCTCGGCACCCGCTACGGGGAGCTTCCCGGAAGCGAGGACTGCCAGCGGCTCTCGATCACCATGCCGGCCGGCCTTGGCGCGAACGAGCGTGTCCCGGTGATGGTGTGGCTCCACGGCGGCTCCTACACCTCCGGCTCCGGCGACCTCGCCATCTTCGACCCCCGGGCCCTCGTCGCTGAAAACCGGGTCATCGTGGTGTCCGTGACGTACCGCCTGGGCCTGTTTGGCTACCTCGCCACCGGCACGGGCCGGCCCGCGAACCTCGGCCTGCTGGACCAGCTCGAGGCGTTCCGCTGGGTCCAGCGCAATATCGCCGCCTTCGGCGGCGATCCGGGACGGGTCACGGCCTTCGGGCAGTCCGCCGGCGGCGACGCCGTCGCGCACCTCATGGCGACGCCGGAAGCCCCAGCCCTCTTCCAGCGCGCCATCATCCAAAGCGCACCGCTGGGCATTGCCCGGGGCCGGGAAAAGATGAGCACCGCCATGGGCATCGCCGCCGAAACCGTCACCGAAGACACCCCGGCGATGGACGTCGTCGACATCGAAGGGCACGTATCGCAGGTGGCCCGGAAGTTCGGGCTGATCGCGGCCATGCCGTTCGGCACCCAGTACGGGCACGCCCCCTTGCCGCCGGAATCCGGTATCGAGGAGGCCTGGAACGCCACGGCCGCCGGGATCGAGGTCCTGATCGGCCACACCTCTGAGGAAGCCCGGATGTTCCTGCCGCGCAACCGCGCGGTCAGCCGCCTTACCAGAGTCCCCGTGGTGGGGCCCGCCGCGGTCAAAGCCATCAACTGGGCCGTGACAGAGGCGGTCTACGGCCGGTCCGCCCGGAAGTTCGCCCGCCGCCACGCCCGGGCGGGCGGCACGGCCTACAGTTACGTACTGAGCTGGGCGGCGCCGGGCAACGTCTACGGCGCCGCGCACACCGTCGACCTGCCGCTCCTGTTCGGAAACAAGCAAACGTGGGCGGGAGCCGGCCTGCTCGCGGGTGCCTCGTGGGAGGAAATCAACGCCCAAGGCCGGGCACTCCGCGCCGTCTGGGCCCGCTTTGCCGCCGGGGACGGCCTGGACACCCGCGGCGGGCTGCCCGGCACCCTGCAGTACCGGGCGGTTTAGCCGGATGACGGTCATGGTTCCGGTCGCCTTCGGGAGCGGACCGCGGTGAGGACCCTCGGCGTCGACCTCGCCGCGGCCACCCGGAAAACCGCGGCCGCCGTCATCGTCTGGGGCAACGGCACCGCCCACCTGGAGCATCTGGCCCTCGACGTGGGCGACGACGAGATCGTGCGGCTCTTCGGTGCCAGCGACATGACCGGGATCGACTGCCCCGTGGGGTGGCCCGACGCCCTCCTGCCCTTCCTGGCCGGGCATCTCGCCTGCGAGCCGCACTCCGTGCTGGACTACGACGGAATCGAAGGCCGCCGGCTTTTGGCGTACCGGGACACCGACCGCTTCGTCACGGCCCGCACCGGGCTGATCCCCCTGAGCGTCTCCGCCGACCGGCTGGCCCATCCCGCGATGCGCTGCGCAGTCATCCAGGCCAAAATCGCCGTCGCTCACGGACCGCAGGCCAGGGACGGCAGCGGCCGGCTCGCGGAGGTCTATCCGGCGGCGACGCTGAAGTCCTGGGGGCTGCCGGCCCGCGGCTACAAGGGGCGCGGCGGCGCCGAGACGGAGCGGCTGGCCGCGATCCTGGACGGCCTGACCGCGGCAGCGCCGTGGCTGGACCTGGCCGGACACCGCGACCAGCTGGCCGGCTCGGATGACATGTTCGACGCGCTCATCGCCTCCCTCACCGCGCGGGCCGTAGCCCTCGGCGCGACGCTCCGCCCTGATGCCGGACATGCCCGGGCGGCCGTGACCGAGGGCTGGATCCACGTGCCCGCCGGCGGGCTGGACGGGCTCACCGGGACCCGGCCGTAGCGGGGCGTTCCCGAGGAGCGGTGGTTACTCGAGGCCGAGGGTCCAGCCGCTGATTTCCTCCGAGTCCTCGCCGTGGTCCCGGGTGTGGTTGTGCGCCCGGATGCGGCTGTCCTGCAGCGCCTGGCGCAGCAGCGAATGCTTCTCCGCCAGGCCCGGCACCCGGTCGATCGCGTCGATGGCGAGCTGGAAGCGGTCGATCCCGTTGAGCATGGCCATGTCGAACGCCGTTGTGGTGGTGCCTTCCTCCTTGTAGCCGCGGACGTGCAGCCCGTCCTGGTTCGTCCGCCGGTACGCCAGCCGGTGGATCAGCGACGGATAGCCGTGGTACGCGAAAATGATGGGTTTGTCCGCCGTAAAAATCCCGTCAAAGTCCCGTGACGTCAGGCCGTGCGGGTGCTCGCTGGCATCCTGGAGCCGCATCAGGTCCACCACGTTGACCACCCGGATCTTCAGCCCGGGGGCACCGGCCTTCAGCAGTTCCGCCGCCGCGACCGTCTCCACCGTGGGCACGTCTCCGGCGCAGGCCAGCACGACGTCGGGCTCCTCACCGGGGACTTCAGACCCGGCGAACTCCCAGATCCCCAGGCCGCGCTGACAGTGGTGCGCCGCCTCGGCGGGGCCCAGCCACGTCGGCGAGGGCTGCTTGCCGCTGACCACGATGTTGACGTAGTCCCGCGAACCGAGGCAGTGCTCCATCACCGAGAGCAGGGTGTTGGCGTCCGGGGGCAGGTAGACGCGGATGACCTCGGCCTTTTTGTTCACGGCATGGTCGATGAAGCCGGGGTCCTGGTGCGAGAAGCCGTTGTGGTCCTGCTGCCAGACGTGCGAGGACAGCAGGTAGTTGAGCGAGGCGACCGGCCGGCGCCACGCCAGCTCCCGGTGCACCTTCAGCCACTTGGCGTGCTGGTTGAACATCGAGTCGACGATGTGGATGAAGGCCTCGTAGCAGCTGAACACGCCGTGCCGCCCGGTCAGCAGGTAGCCCTCGAGCCAGCCCTGGCACAGGTGTTCGCTGAGGACTTCCATCACCCGCCCGGCGCGGGCAAGGTGCTCGTCGAGTTCCTCGATCCGGTACTGCCACACCTTGTCCGTGACCTCGTAGACGTCCTGCAGCCGGTTGGACGCGGTCTCGTCCGGACCGAACAGCCGGAACGTTTCAGGGTTCTGGCTGATCACGTCGCGGAGCCAGGACCCCAGCGTGACCATCGCGCTGACCCGCTCCACCCCCGGCCGTGCCACCGCCACCGCGTGGTCCTCGTACTTCGGCAGCTTGAGGTCCCGCAGCAGCACGCCGCCGTTCGCGTACGGGGTGGCGCTCATCCGCAGTTCGCCCTCGGGGGCGTTCGCCGCAACGTCCGGCCGCAGCCGCCCGGCGTCGTCGAAGAGCTCATCCGGGCGGTACGATTCCAGCCACTCCCCCAGCTGCGCCAGGTGCTCCGGGTTGGTGCGCACCTCGGACAGCGGCACCTGGTGGCTCCGCCACGTTCCTTCCACCGGGAGCCCGTCAACCACCCGGGGCCCGGTCCAGCCCTTCGGGGAGCGCAGCACAATCACGGGCCAGCGGGCAGCGCCGTCGTCGGGTGTTCCGTCCCCCGTTGTTGCACTCCGGCGCGCCGCCTGGATGTCCCTGATCTCCATGAGGCAGCGGTCCAGGACGGCGGCGAAGTCGCGGTGGGCGGCCGCCGTGTCGTCCGGATCGGCCACGGTCACGAAGTGCGGCTCGTGGCCGTACCCGCGGAGCAATTGCTCCAGCTGGGCCTCGGGCATGCGGGCCAGGATGGTCGGGTTGGCGATTTTGTAGCCGTTCAGGTGGAGGATCGGCAGCACCGCGCCGTCATGCACCGGGTCCAGGAAGTTGTGGGAATGCCAGCTCGCTGCCAGCGGCCCGGTTTCGGCCTCACCGTCACCGATCACGACGGCGGAGATCAGGTCCGGGTTGTCGAACACGGAGCCGTACGCGTGCGCAAGGGAGTAGCCCAGCTCCCCGCCCTCGCTGATGGAGCCCGGGGTTTCCGGGGCGGCGTGGCTGGGGATGCCGCCCGGGTACGAGAACTGCCGGAACAGCTCGGCCATGCCGGGTTCGTCGTCGCTGACGTTGCTGTAAATCTCGGAGTAGGTGCCCTCCAGCCAGGCGTTCGCCACCACGGCGGGTCCGCCGTGCCCCGGACCGGCGATGAACAGCATGTTCTTGTTGTCCCGGCGGATGGCCCGGTTCAGGTGGGCGTAGACGAAGTTCAATCCCGGGGTGGTGCCCCAGTGGCCCAGCAGCCTGGATTTGGTATCGTCCGCGCTCAGGGGCTCGCGTAGCAGGGGGTTGGAGCGGAGGTAGATCTGCCCTACGGAGAGGTAGTTCGCGGCGCGCCACCAGCGGTCCACCAGCGCCAGTTCGGCGTCGTCGTCACCCTTTCGCCCGGCAGACTCCGGCGCCGGCTCGGATTGCCGCCCCGGGGTGCCGCTGAGGCTTGGATCGGCGTCGGTGATCTGGTCACTGGACTGGTCACTGGACTGGTCACTGGACAGATCGCGGGTCAGGTCACGGGTCACTGGATTCCTTACTTCACGGGGGCTTGGGCGGCGCGCAACCTCCATCGCAACACGTCCCCGGACCGGACACAAGCCTGCCCGCCCGTGTCAACGGGCGGAGCTTGCCAGCCTCTTGCCACCGGGTAGTGTGGTCCCAGAATGTTCACGCTGACCATCAATCAAACAGACAGCCGGCGCGACGGCGACTGCGTGCCGCAGCTCCTTAAGGACCTGCGGCACATTCCAGCGCGCCTCGATTTCGACCGCTCGGTGGAGGACGAGGTCCAGGGCATTGTGGACCTCCCGCACCAGGCCGTCGAGGCGGCGATGATCGCGTTGCGGACCGGCAGCTGGTACGTCGGGATCGGCGTCGGGCCTGTCAATGAGCCGCTGCCGAACCAGATTAAGGACGCCTCGGGCCACGGGCTGATTTATGCCCGCCGGGCCGTGGACCGGCTGCGCAACGGAAAGGACCGGATTCCGGTGGCAGTGGAGGGACCGCTGGCCGAGATCGCGGCGGAGTCCGAGGCGGTGTTGCGGCTGCTGGGGCACATTGTGCACGACCGCAGCCCCGCGGAATGGCGCGTCCTGGACCTGCTGACGCCCGGCGTCCGCGGGCAGCAGAAAGCGGTGGCCGAGGAACTCGGGATCACCACCCAGGCGGTCAGCAAGGCCGTGGCGCGGGCCCAGTGGAACGAGGAACACGCCGCGCGTCCCGCCGCGGCCAGGCTTCTGGGCCTCATCCTCGAGGTGCGCTGACCGCGCCTCCGCCCGGCCGGTTGCTAGAGCAGCAGGCTGCGCAGCACGTGGGCGGCGCCGTCGTCGAACACGGAGTGGGTGACCTCGTTCGCGGCAGCGATGACTTCCTCCGGCGCCTGGCCCATGGCCACACCGCGGGCTGCCCAAGTGAGCATCTCGATATCATTGCGGCCGTCGCCGACCGCGACGGTGCGGTGCGTCTCGATCTCAAGCCGGCCGCGCAGGTGCTCCAGCGCGCTGGCCTTCGTCACGCCTTCGGCGGCGATGTCCAGCCAGGCCGTCCAGCCCACCGAGTACGTCACGCCGGCCAAGCCGATGTGCCGGATGGCGGTATTGAATTCCTCGGGTGTGTTCTCGGCGCTGAAGACCACCACACGGACCGCGGTGGCTTCCAGCATGGTCTGGAAGTCGACGCCGATGGCCTCCACCCCGAAGCTCATGTCCTGGAAGCGCTCGGTGGAGAGGAACGCGCCGTCCTCGTCCTCGAGAGCGTATTTGGCTGTGGGCAGCCGCTTGCGCAGCGCCCGCAGCACGGGGCCGGGGTCGAAGGTGGCCTTGTGCACGATCTCGTACCCGGCCGAGAGGCTGGAATCCAGGCGCAGCGTGACACCGCCGTTGGAGCACACGGCGTAGCCGTTGTCGATGCCGATGTGCTCGATGATGGGCAGCGTCGCGTTGAGTGAACGGCCCGTCGCGATGGTGACGTGGTGGCCTGCAGCCACGACGTCCTGGGCGGCTTCACGGACGGGGACGGACATGTGGCCGTCGTGGTCCACGAGGGTGCCGTCGACGTCGAGGGCGACCATCAGCTTTTGGGCTGCTGCGTTGTTGTTGTTCCCGTTGTTGCGGTTGTTCTCGTTGTGCTCGTTGTTCCGGGTGTTGTCTCGCCGGTCATCGTTGCCGGCGACTGAGGTTTCAGTCAATGTTGTCATCTCACAAGTAGAGCAGACACCCCCGACCGCCGCTAGGACGCCCGCCACAGCGCGCAGTGAACCGGGGATGAACAGCTGTTGACGCCCATGACCCCGCGGCAGTCCGCCGGGTCATGGGCCGGGAACCGGCGGCTCAGATGACGGGGAAGACCGTCATGCCGCCGAGGTACTTCTGCAGGGCCTGCGGGATGTTGACGGAGCCGTCCGGGTTCTGGTGGTGCTCCAGGATGGCGACGATCCAGCGCGTGGTGGCCAGGGTGCCGTTGAGCGTGGCGACGGCCCGGGTGCCCTTGGGCGCCCCGTCCTCGTTCAGCACGCGTTCGCGGATATTGAGCCGGCGGGCCTGGAAGGTGGTGCAGTTGGAGGTCGAGGTCAGCTCGCGGTAGGCACCCTGCGTCGGAACCCAGGCCTCGCAGTCGAATTTGCGGGCGGCGGAGTTACCGAGGTCCCCGGCGGCGGTGTCAATGACCCGGTACGGCAGTTCGCACTTGGCCAGCATCTCCTCTTCCCAGGCCAGCAGCCGGGCGTGCTCGGCCGCGGCCTCCTCGACCGTGGTGTAGATGAACATCTCCACCTTGTTGAACTGGTGGACCCGGATGATGCCGCGGGTGTCCTTGCCGTGCGAACCGGCCTCGCGGCGGTAGCACGAGCTCTGCCCGGCGTAGCGGACCGGGCCGGCGGAGAGGTCCAGGATCTCGTCCGCGTGGTAGCCGGCCAGCGCCACTTCAGAGGTGCCCACAAGGTAGAGGTCGTCTTCGGCGAGGCGGTAGATCTCGGCGTCGTGCTTGACGTCAAAACCGGTGCCCTGCATGGTCTCCGGGCGCACCAGGGTGGGGGTGATCATCGGAATGAAACCGGCGTCGATCGCCTGCTCCATGGCCATCTGCAGCAGCGCCATTTCCAGCCGGGCTCCCGCACCGCGCAGGAAGTAGAACCGTGAACCGGACACCTTGGCGCCGCGCTCCATGTCGATGGCGCCAATCAGCTCACCGATCTCCAGGTGGTCCCTGGGCTCGAAGTCGGTGAACTCGCGGGGGGTGCCGACGGTCTTGACCACGATGTAGTCGTCCTCGCCGCCCGCCGGGACGCCGTCCTCGATGAGGTTGGGGATGGCGCGCAGCAGTTCGTCGTGGTCGGCCTGGGCGGCGTCGGCCTCGGCGGACGCGGCCTTGACCTGGCCGGCGAGGACCTTGACCTCCGCCAGCAGGGCCTGCTTCTCCTCGCCCTTGGCCTGCGCCACCTTCTTGCCGAAGGCATTCTGCTCGGCCCTCAGGTTTTCAAAGCGGATCAAGGCGGCACGCCGGGCCGAGTCCGCGGCGATGATCGCGTCCACCACGGACTCGTCGGCGCCGCGGGCGCGCTGGCTGGCCCGGAACTTGTCCGGATTTTCGCTGAGGTCTTTTACGTCGATCACGTGACAAGACTATCCAATGCGGGCACCATTACCGGGCAATCGCCGGGCAATCAGGCCACCGGCCACCGGCGGGATAGTGTTGGAGCACAATGCGCGACTGGCTGCCCTACCTCATCATCGCTGGACTCCTGGTATTTGCCGTCTCCAGCTGGTGGGGGGTGCGCAGACTCAAAGCCAAGCACGCGCGCAGCGCCGTGTGGGAGGAAACGCACAGTCCCGGGCTGGGCCAGCAAAAGGTGGCCGTGGTGATGAACCCGATCAAGTCCCGGTCCGATGAGGCCCGCACCCTGATTGAAAATGCCTGCGCCGCTGCCGGCTGGGTACCGCCGCGGGTCTTCGAGACCACGGCCGAGGACCCCGGGGCCGCGCAGGCGCGCGCCGCGCTGGACTACGGCGCCGATGTCATTCTCGTGGGCGGCGGCGACGGCACGGTCCGGGCAGTGGCGGACGTCCTCGCCGGCACGGACACCGCCATGGCCCTGATCCCCCTCGGCACCGGAAACCTCCTGGCCCGCAATATCCACCTCGACATAGGCGACCTGCAGGGCAGCGTCCAGACCGCCCTGTTCGGGCACCAGCGCTTCATCGACACGGCGCGGATGAAGGTTGAGAACACCCGCACCGGCGAGGCCGCGGAACACACCTTCCTGGTCATCGCCGGCATTGGCATGGACGCCGAGGTGGTGGGAGACACCAACGACGGACTGAAGAAGGCCGTGGGCTGGCTGGCCTACACCGAGGCGGGCGTGCGGCACCTCCCCGGCCGCCGCAAAAAAGTGTCCATCTCGCTGGACGACCAGCCGGAACAGAGCCGGAAGATCCGCAGCGTGCTGTTCGCCAACTGCGGCCTGATCCCCGGCGGGATCGACTTCATCCCCCAGGCCATGATCGACGACGGCATGCTCGACGTCGTGGTGATGAGTCCGCGCAGCGCGATCGGCTGGCTGGCGATGTACTGGAAGATCGTGCTGAAGCACAAAAGAAACCTGCCGGTGATGACGTATTACCGCTCCGGCAAGATCACCATCCGCTGCGCGGAGCCGATGCCCACACAGGTCGACGGCGATCCATCCGGTGAAGCCACGAAGGTCACCGTGCAGGTTGCCCCCGGCTCGCTGCTCGTCCGGGTTAAGGACGGCACCGAGGGGGATTAGGCGCTGGCGTCCTTCGCGGCGTCGTCGTTGTCCGCGGCTGCGGTCTTCTTCGCTTCCGCGGCTGCCTTGGCGGCGCGCGCCTCGGACTGTTCGCGGATCATCGCCTGCTCCTCTTCGAAGCGCAGCCGGTCCGCACGGTCGGCGTCGTCGCCGTCCCAGTCCTGGTTGTCAGCGGTCGGCTTGGGATTCACGATCATTCCCTGGCCGTCATTTTCAAGGCTGGTTCCTGCCATGACCTGCTCCCTCGGTAGAGGACTTCCCCAATATGGATCAGGTAAGCATACGCACAGATTCATAGGGGCGGAAGTGCCTGATGTGGCATTTGTCTACGCTGTGGGCGAAGCCCCGGACGTATATTCCGGCACCACGGATGCCCCGGACAGTATGTCTTTCACCCAGGCATGCGCGGCGCGGAACGCCGAGTCGGAGGTGTGCGGCTCCACGACGGTCCGGTGCCCGTCAGCGCGGCCGTAAGACCCCAGGAATCGGGTGGCAGGGCTGATCCGGTGCAGTCCAGCCAAGGCGTCCGCCACACGGGCGTCGGCCACGTGGCCGTCGGCGTCGATGCTGAAGAAATAGTGGCCCAGGTACTGGCCGGTGGGGCGCGACTCGATCCGGCTGAGGTTCACACCGCGGGTGGCGAACTGGTCAAGGATTTCCATGAGGGCGCCGGGACGGTCTTCCGGCAGGGGCACCACCACGGTTGTCTTGTCCGCGCCCGTGGGCTCCGGCAGCTCACCGGGCCGGCCGACCAGCACAAAGCGCGTAACAGCTCCGGGGTTGTCGCCGATGTTCTCCGCCAGCACGGTGAGGCCCGGCTGCTCGGTCGCCACAATCGGGGCGCAGATGGCGGCGTCGTAGTGGATGTCGCCTTCCAGAAGCCCGATGGCCGCCGCGGCGGTGGAGGATCCCGGGATGTATTCCGCATCCGGAATGTTTTTCTCTGCCCACAGCCGGCACTGCGCCCAGGCGTGCCCGTGGGTGGAGATCCGGCGGATGTCTTCGATCCGCGTCCCGGGCCGGGCCACCAGCACGAAGCTGATCGGCACGAGGGTTTCGCGGAGGATCCGCAGTTCCTGTCCCGTGGCGATCGCATCCAGGGTGGCGGTGACGCCGCCCTCGACGGAGTTCTCGATCGGCACCATCGCCGCGTCCGCCGAGCCGTCGCGGACCTTGTCCAGCGCCGTGTTGACGTTGGACGACGGGACGCGGACCGCGTCCGCCGCACCGGGAACCTGCATCAGGGCCGCCTCGGTGAAGGTGCCCGCGGGTCCGAGGAAGGTGTAGGTGACGGGTGAGGCGGGCATCGGCGCTTCTTTCTTCACTTACAGGATGACGGGCTTGAGTCCGTTGTCGGACACCAGCGGCATCCCGGCTTCCAGCCACTGGTCCATGCCGCCGGCCACGTTCAGGGCGGAGTACCCCTGGCCGGACAGCCACTGGGCGGCGCGGAAGGAACGGCCTCCGGTGCGGCAGATGACGTAGAGGTCCTCGTCGGGATCCAGATCGTCAAGCCGTGCCGGGAGCTGGTCCAGGGGGATGTGCAGCGCGCCTGCGGCGTGGCCAGCCACCCATTCGTAGTCTTCGCGGACGTCGAGAATCCTGGCCCCTTCGGGGATATCGGACACTTTCACGGTGTCAAAGTCGCTCATGGTGGTCCCTCCGCAGAATGCATGGTCTCACCCCAGCGTATCGCCAGCCACCCGTTCCGCGACCTCACCGGGTGCAGGTTACGCTTCTGGAATGGCGCACTGGAGACCCGTAGCAACCGACCGGCCCCCGGTTCCCGCCAGTCCCCGCTTCTCCTCCCGCGGGGCATGCCCTCCCCCGGCCGCGAAGACCGGGCACAATGCCACCATGTCCACCGGCCCGCACCAACACTGGACATGTCCCACGGCGGGCCGCGCCTCCTCCCGCGGGGCATGCCCTCCCCCGGCCGCGATGACCGGGCACAATGCCACCATGTCCACCCGCCCGCACCAACACCGGACATGTCCCACGGCGGGCCGCGCCGGGAACCCGCCGGAGCTGCGCTCCCGTGGCTGAAATCCATGAGCTCTCCGCCGTCGAGCTGCGCGACGCCCTGCGCTCCGGCGAGCTGTCCTCGCGGCAGGCCACAGGGCATTTCCTGGACCGTATCGCCGCCGAGAACAAGCACCTTGGCGCCTTCATCACGGTCACCGCTGAGCAGGCCCTGCTGGATGCGGCCGCAGCGGACGAATTCCACGCCCGGGCCGCCCGGGACGGAACCGGGCTGGCGCTCCTGCACGGGATGCCGGTGGCGTTCAAGGACCTGACGGACGTTGCAGGCGTCGTGACCACCCACGGCAGCGCCGCCCTGGACCACAAACCCGCCCTGGCCGATGGCGCCCTTGCCGCCGCGCTCAAAGATGCGGGGGTGGTCTCGGTGGGCAAAACCCAGGTGCCGGAGTTCGGCCTCACGGCGTACAGCGAGAACCGGATCGCGCCGCCGTCACGGAATCCATACGCCCTCAGCCGCAGCTCCGGGGGCTCCTCCGGCGGCAGTGCCGCGGCGGTCGCTGCCGGCCTGGTTCCCTTCGCCCCCGGATCCGACGGCGGCGGTTCGGTCCGCATCCCGGCCGCCGCCTGCGGTCTGGTGGGCCTGAAACCCGGCCGCGGGCTGGCGCCGGCGGGTGAAAGCTCCGGCGACCCCGCCGGGCTGGTGGTGTCCGGGCCGCTGGCCCGCTCCGCGGCGGACGCCGCACTGTTGCTCGATGCCCTGGTGCCCGCCGCCGGAACCGAGAAGTCCGCGGCACCCGCACCCGGTTACCGGGACCTCGCCGCGCAGGATCCGCCCAGGCTCCGGATCGGAGTAAGCCTGGAGAGCCCGTGGCAGACGGTCTTCCCCTTCACGCCGGACGCCGAAGCGCTCCACGCCCTCGCCGAAGGCATCCGGCGGCTTGAAGCGGCCGGTCACCAAACCGCGGAGGCCTCCGTCCGCTACGACAACCGTTACCCGGCGGTGTTCACCACGGCCTGGACCGCCGGCGTCGGGGGCGCCCGGATCGCTCCCCAGCGCGAGGCGCTCCTGACCCCGCTGACCCGGACGTTCCGGCGCCGGGCACAGCAGCGCGGCCCCGCGAAACTCGCCGAATCGCTCGCTTTCCTGCGCCAATTCCAGCGGGACACCATCGCCCAGTACGCCGCGTGGGACCTGATGCTGATGCCCTCGCTGGCCCAAACCCCGCGGCCGGTTGGCTGGTTCACCGGGGCGGCCCACGGCGACGGATACTGGCCGGCCTCCGAATGGGCGGGGGACGCCGACGGCGACTACCGCAAGCAGTGCGAGTACGCGCCCTGGTCATCGATGGTCAACGTGTGCGGGCTGCCCGCGATCAGCATTCCGGTGCACTGGACCGGCGGGGCGAAGGGTGCCGGGCTGCCGATGGGCGTCCAGCTGGTCGGCCCGATGGGTTCCGAGGCGCTGCTGCTGCAGGTGGCCGCGCAGCTGGGGTTCTAGCCCCACGACCCGCCGGGGTGGATGATTTCCCGGGCAGGCGGCGATACGGTTTAGCAGGGCAACGCCATGACATGCCCCGCCTGGCAACCGCATGACTGGAACCCACATGAGAGGGATCGATGAAGATCACCGGTGCAGTACTTGAGGAAATCGGCCGTCCCCGCCCCTTCGCGGATTCCCGGCCCATCACCGTCTCCGAGCTGGACCTGGAGGGTCCCGGACCCACTGAAATCCTGGTCAGGATCGAGGCCGCCGGCATCTGCCATTCGGACCTGAGCGTTGTGGACGGCAACCGGGTGCGTCCGGTGCCGATGCTGCTGGGGCACGAGGCTGCGGGGCGCGTCGTCGAGGTGGGCGCGGACGTCACGGACCTCGCGCCGGGCCAGCGCGTGGTGATGTCCTTCCTCCCCCGCTGCGAACGGTGCGAGAACTGCGCCGAAGACGGCCGCCTGCCGTGCACCACGGGTTCGAAAAGCAACGGCGACGGCACCCTCCTGCACGGATCGATGCACCTGGACCGCGGGGGAGAGAAAATCTTCCACCACCTGGGCGTCTCCGGCTTCGCCACCCATGCCGTGGTGGACCGCGCCTCGGCCGTGCCGGTGGACGACGACATCCCGGCGGACGTCGCCGCCGTCCTGGGCTGCGCCGTGCTGACCGGCGGCGGTGCCGTGCTGAACGCGGCCCGGCCCCGGCCGCAGGACAGCATCATGATCGTGGGACTGGGTGGCGTTGGCATGGCCGCGCTGATCACGGCGATCTCCCAGGGTGTTTCGCGCATCGTGGCCGTGGACACGCTGGAGGAAAAACTCGACCATGCCCGCCGCCTGGGTGCCCACGAGACTTACACCCCGCAGCAGGTCCTGGCGGAGGGCGTCAAGGCGAAGTACGTGATCGAATGCGCCGGGAACCCGCGGGCCTTCGAAACTGCCTTCGCCGCGACCGCGGTGGGCGGAACCACCATCACCGCAGGCCTGCCGCACCCCGACGCCCGCGCCCAGATCTCACCGCTGACCGTCACGGCCGAGGCCCGGACAATCATCGGCAGCTACCTCGGCTCCGCCGTACCCGCGCGGGACATTCCCACCTACGCCCAGCTCTGGCGGGAAGGGAAGCTGCCGGTCGAAGAGCTCATTTCGGCGCGCATCTCTCTGACGAACATCAACCAGGCGATGGACCAGCTGGCCGACGGGAAAGCGGTCCGCCAGGTCATCATGTTCGACGCCGAGTAGCCCCGCTCCCGCCCGCCCCACACACCCCCGCCCGTTGCGCTATCACGCCTTGTTGTTATTCCCGGTCATTCCGGGTCCATAGCAACATCCAGTGATAGCGCAACGGCAGAAACACCGGGCGAATGACTTGCCCCGGGGCGCCGCGAATGTGACAATCGCGCGTCACACTGTCAGCATTAAGTAAATGAGCACTACTCATTTATCCCGTCCCCCCGCTACAACGCCGGGCGACACATCCTTTTTCGGCCACCCAAAGATGCTGGCCAGCCTCTTCTCCGTGGAGATGTGGGAGCGCTTCTCCTTCTACGGAATGCAGGGCATCCTGCTCTACTACATGTACTTCACGGCCGCCGAGGGCGGCCTGGGGATTGAGCAGGGCCTGGCCGCAGGCCTCGTCGGCGCCTACGGCGGCGGCGTCTACCTGTCCACCATCCTGGGTGCCTGGCTCGCGGACCGGCTGCTCGGTTCCGAGAAGGTGCTGTTCGGCTCCGCCATCCTGATCATGGCCGGCCACGTGGCCCTCGCCTTCGTGCCGGGCATACCCGGCCTGATCGCCGGCCTGGTGCTGGTCGGCGTCGGGTCCGGCGGCCTGAAGGCCAACGCCACCGCCCTGGTGGGAAGCCTCTACCGGGAGAAGGACGAACGCCGCGACGCCGGATTCTCCATCTTCTACATGGGCATCAACGCCGGCGCGCTGATCGGCCCGCTGGTCACCGGCTGGCTGCAGGAAAGCCAGGGGTTCCACTGGGGCTTCGGCGCCGCCGCCGTCGGCATGGGTATCGGACTGGTCATCTACGCGCTGGGCCGCAAGAACCTGCCCGAGTCGGCGCACCTGGTGCACAACCCGCTTCCCGCCGACGAGCGCACCAAGTACGGCCTGCGCTTCGGCGCGATCGCCGCCGTGATCGCCGCGCTCTTGGCCACGGGCATCGTAAATGCGGAGAACCTGGCCATGTCCATGGCCTACGCGGCCATCGGCGCGTCGGTGCTCTACTTCGCCCTGATCTTCAGCAGCAAGAAGGTCAACGGCGCCGAACGCCGGCGTGTGGGGGCGTTCATCCCGCTGTACATCGCCTCCGCCGCATTCTGGGCACTGTTCCAGCAGCAGTTCACCTTCATCGCCGTGTACTCAGAGGAGAAACTGGACCGCAACCTGTTCGGCTGGGAAATGCCCGCCGCCTGGGTCCAGTCCATCAACCCGGTGTTCATCATCATCTTCGCCGGTGTTATGGCTGCCCTCTGGACCCGGCTGGGCCGCAAGCAGCCCGGCTCGGCCCTGAAGTTCTCGATCGGCCTGTTTGTGATGGGCCTGGCGTTCCTGGCGTTCATCCCGCTGGCCGGGGACGGCAAGACCCCGCTGCTGGCACTCGTGGGCATCCTGTTCCTGTTCACGCTCGCGGAGCTGTTCCTGTCCCCGATCGGCCTGTCCGTGACCACCAAGCTGGCGCCGGCGGCCTTCCGCACGCAGATGGTGGCGCTGTTCTTCCTCTCGGTGTCGCTGGGCACCACGCTGGCCGGCATCCTGTCCGGGCTGTACAACCCGGAGGACGAGCTGCCGTACTTCATCGGCATCGGCGGCACCGCGATGCTGCTGGCCGTCGGCCTGGCCGCGGCCTCGCCGGCGATCAAGAAGCTCATGGGCGGCGTACGCTGAGCCGATGAGCTCCCGGCACCGCGCACCGCTTGAGTCCCGCGTTTACGTCCCCGCCGCAGGCGAGGCGTCCGACGTCGAACTCATGCCGGCGGGCGATGTCACCGACGGCGTGGTGCGGGTGGGCGGAACCATCCGCCGCCCGCACCAGCCGCAGTCTTTCGCTGTCGCCGCGTACCTCGACTGGCTGGAGGACGCCGGTTTCGATGGTTCCCCGCGTTTCCTGGGCCGGGACGGAGAGGGCCGGGACGTGCTGACGTTCCTGCCCGGACAGTGCGCCGGGCCCCTCCCGGAGGCCTGGGTCCGGTCCGAGGAACTCCTGGTCTCCGTCGCACAGCTGCTGCGCCGGCTGCATGCGGCCTCCGCCGGGTTTGTGCCGGGCGCCCATCCCTTCCCGCCGCGCCCGGTCCGGCAGGACCCGGCGGAGCTGGTCTGTCATCTCGACGTAACCCCGCAGAACGTGGTGGTCCGCGACGGCCGTGCCGCCGGCCTGGTGGACTTCGACCTTGCCGGCCCCACGACGGCGTTCAAGGATTCCTTCAACACCGCAATGCACTGGGTGCCGCTCCGGGACCCTGCCGACGCGTGGCCGGGATGGGAGGCGGCGGACCCGTTCCGGCGGCTCCGGATCTTCGCCGACGCCTACGGTTGGAACAACGAGGAACGGCGGCGCCTGCCCGCGTTTGGCATCGAGGCCACGTCCCTGAGCTACGAGCGGATGCAGCACAACGCGCGGGAACTCGGTGGCGGCTGGGCGCGGATGTGGGACGAAGGCGCGGGCGGGACGATCCGCCGCCGCGGCACCTGGCTCGAGGCCAACGCCGGCCGGCTGATTACGGCGCTTACGTCCGCCGGCGGAGGCTAGGCGCCAGACGTTCCGAAGGTTGACCTTCCGACGGCCAGTCCCACCGCGATGAGTACGAATATCAGAACCGTCAGCGCGATCCCCACATAACCCATCACCAGGCCGGCGATGGCCATGCCCTTGCCGGCCGGCTCGCGCTTGAGGGCCATGTGCCCGAGGATGACTGCCGCAAGCTGCGGCAGGAGGAAGAAGCCCAGTCCCACGAAGGTTGCGATGCCGCAGCACAGGCTGGCGATACTCAGGCCCTTGGGTTCCGGCGGCAGGCCGTAATATGCCGGCTGGCCGTAGGCGTTGAACGGTGTGCCCGGCTGGCCGTACTGCGGCTGCCCGTACTGCGGCTGCCCGCCGTAAGACTGCTGGGCGTACGGCTGCTGGGCGTACGGTGAGGGCGTGCCGTACGGATCCGCCTGCTGGTTGTAGTCCGGTGCGGCCTCGCGGTACTGCTCGCCCGGGCGGACCTGTTCGCCCGCGTAGCCCTGCGCTCCGGACGGCTGCCGGCCGTAGCCCGGCTGCTCGAACTCCGTCGTCGCGGGCGGCGCCGGCGCCGCAGGAACATCTGACTCCTGCGCGGGAATATACGACGGCGGCCGGTAGCCCTCAGGCGACTCGTCTTTGTCCGGTTTCGGCTGGTCAGTCATGGTTTTCCCCTCGCGAAGTCTTAGGATTCAGCCTACCGCCGTCCCGGTTCCTTGAGCAGGACATTTCTTACGTCACAGGGGCCGTAATCCGTCGAAATCATGTTGCCTGCCACGACGGTCTGGCATGCTGGTGCCATGGCTAGCCGCGCGGGCACTGTTGCCCAACCCCAAGACCTTGTCGACCTCACTGCGCTCCTTGATGCGTACTACGATGTTTCACCGGATCTGGGCGACCCCGGCCAACGGGTGGCCTTCGGGACGTCCGGGCACCGGGGCTCCAGCCTGAAAGCTTCCTTCAACGAACCCCACATCCTGGCCATCACGCAGGCGATCGTGGAGTACCGGGCAGGCCAGGGGATCACCGGTCCCCTCTACCTCGCCAAAGACACCCACGCCCTCAGCGAACCGGCCCAGAACTCCGCCCTCGAAGTCCTCGCAGCCAACGGCGTCAACGTGCTGATCGATGCCCGGCACGGCTACACCCCCACGCCGTCACTGAGCCACGCCATCCTGACGCACAACAACAACTCCCCCGCCGGGGCCCCGCAGGCCGACGGGATCGTGGTGACGCCGAGCCACAACCCGCCCGGAGACGGCGGCTTCAAATACAACCCGCCGCACGGCGGCCCCGCCGATTCCGACGCCACCGGGTGGATCGCCAATCGCGCCAACGAACTGCTGGAGAACGGACTGCGCGGGGTGAAGCGGATCCCCATCGCCGAGGCCCTCAGCTCCGACACCACGGGCAAGTTCGACTTCCTCAGCAGCTACGTGGACGATCTCCCCTCCGTCCTGGACCTCAATGCCATTCGCGAGGCCGGCGTCCGGATCGGCGCCGACCCGATGGGCGGGGCGTCTGTGGACTATTGGGGCGAGATCGGCGAACGCCACCACCTGAACCTCACGGTGGTCAACCCCACCGTCGATCCGCAGTGGGCGTTCATGACGCTCGACTGGGACGAGAAGATCCGGATGGACTGCTCCTCCCCGTCCGCGATGGCCTCGCTGATCAACAGGATGTCTGTTGGTGCGGACGGGTCCGCAGCCTTCGACGTCGCCACCGGCAACGACGCCGACGCCGACCGTCACGGCATCGTGACGCCGGACGGCGGCCTGATGAACCCGAACCACTACCTCGCCGTCGCGATCGATTACCTGTACCGCCACCGGACCGGCTGGAACCCGCAGTCCGTGATCGGAAAGACCCTGGTTTCCTCCTCGATCATCGACCGTGTGGCCGAAAGCCTGGGCCGCAAGCTCGTTGAGGTCCCGGTTGGTTTCAAGTGGTTCGTCCCGGGGCTGCTCTCCGGCGAGGGCGCGTTCGGCGGCGAGGAATCCGCCGGCGCCTCCTTCAACAAGATGGACGGCAGCGTGTGGACCACCGACAAGGACGGCATCCTGCTGGCCCTGCTGGCCTCGGAGATCACGGCGGTAACAGGCAAGTCGCCGTCGCAGCTGTACAAGGGACTCACCGATCAGTTCGGCGATCCCGTCTATGCCCGGATCGACGCAGCGGCCACCCGCGAGCAGAAGGCGGCCCTCGGGAAGCTCTCACCCTCGGACGTGACCGCCACCGAACTCGCGGGCGAGACCATCACGGCCAAACTGACCGAAGCTCCGGGCAACGGGGCGGCAATCGGCGGACTCAAGGTGGTCACCGAGAACGCCTGGTTCGCGGCGCGCCCCTCCGGCACCGAGGACGTATACAAGATCTACGCCGAGTCCTTCAAGGGCGCCGAGCACCTCAAGCAGGTCCAGGCCGAGGCCAAGGCCCTGGTGGACGGGGTCATCTCCTAGCGGCCGCCCCTGAGCCGCTGCCCGGCGATGCCGCGCACCTGCGGCCCGGCGCGCTCAGGCTGGTTCTTCCTCGAAGCTGCCGGCGAGTACTGAGCGGTCGCGGCCCAGGGTCTTGGCGCGGTACAGCGCGGCGTCGGCGGAGGCGATCATCGCGTCAAGATCGACACGGCCGGGCGCGGTAGAAGCGATGCCGTAGCTGGATGTGGGCAGGCGCGGGATGACCGGCGACGCCGATTCCTGCAGCCGGGCGCTGATGTCCGAGGCGATCTGGCCGGCGCGCTCCTGCGTCACTCCGGGCAGGAGGATGATGAACTCCTCGCCGCCGTAGCGGCCCACGAGGTCGGTGGACCGCACGGTGGACGTGCAGGCCTCGGCGAACGCCTGCAGGGCGGCGTCGCCGGCGGAATGGCCGTACTCGTCATTGATGGATTTGAAGTGGTCCAGGTCCGCCAGGATCAGCGACGCCGTGGTCCTGGTCCTCGTGAGGCGGCGCAGTTCGTCCTCGGCGAGGTCAAGGAATGCCGCACGGTTCAAGAGCCCGGTCAGCCCGTCCACGGTAGCGCGGGCACGGAGGTCCTGGGTCTGCTGCTCATAGCTCAATTCGGCCATGGTGAAGGACGCCACCACCATGATCACTGCCGAGCAGACCGTTGCCGGGACGGAGCCGAAGAGGGTCAGAAAAACGGCCCCCTCCGGTCCATCAAGGACAAAGGCGGCCAGGCGGCCCAGGTAGAACGCCGCGAGGAACCCGGAGCCCAACGCCAATGTGCGGTGCACACGGGAGAAGTGCGGGTCCAGCAGGAACAATTCCCGGCAGGCGAGGCCAATCAGCAGGCCCATGAAACCCAGGTAGGCCGGCCCCCCGGACCACACGTTGGTGGCCGGCTGGTCCAGTGCCGACGCCACGGCGGTGATGGCGGGCCCGGCTGCCAGGTACCAGAAGGTGGGGGCCGTGGTCCGCAGGGAACGGGCCCCCGCCCAGATGCTGGACGCGCCCGCAACGAGGAGCACATTCCCCAGCGGATTGGCCCAGACCTGCTGCGGTCTCCCGTCCAGCAGGTACGCCGCATTGCCGGCCAGGAAAAACAGGAGCGCCAGGCACCACGAGCCGCTGTACGTGGAACGTGTCCGGCGGAACGTGATGAAGTAAAAGAGCAGCAGCAGCGTCAGGTCAACCGCCGCCAAGGCGACACGCAAAGTTGAGGTGTCAAGCGTCATGTAGTGGCCCCCCGGTCCGCTCGCAATAGCCCGATATTGCGTCGACTATGCGCCGCAGATGACCCTAGTATTACACCCCGGCCGGATAAAGTGTGATCGCCGTCTCGGATGTGACTTGACGCGCCATGCGTCTCGGCCGGCACGGCCGCCACGCACCCCCGGGCGGGGCCAACGGCCCCTGTGGCAGGAGACGGAAGCGGACTAAACTGGAAGCGGCCCCGGATGCGGCCTTGCGCTCAACCGCAGAATTGCGTCCCGAGTGCCTCCGGCCTGTCCCCCATGGTGCCGGAGGCACCTCCGCGTGATTGCAGTGCCGGAGGCACCTCCGCGTGATGAGAGTGCCGCAGGCAGCTCCGCGTGAACACACATGTCAGACGGTGCGGACAACGTCCTCATAAGCGAACTTTGGCTTGGCCTCGCCCCAGGCATCGGCCGCGGGCTGCCCGATGTTGACCACCAGGAAGCTCCGCTGGCCGCCGTCGGGGAAAAAGGCCTGGTCGATCGCGGTGAAGTCCGCGCCCGTCATCGGTCCGGCGGACAGGCCCAGGGAGCGGACGGCGAGGATGAAGTAGCCGGCCTGCAGGTGGGCGTTGTTGTTGCCGGTGGCCGCGGCGAGGTCCGGGTCGGCGTCGTACATGGCTTTGGGTGCGTTGTAGCCGGGAAGGAAAGTGTCCCACTGTTCCTGCCAGGACGTGTCGTAGCTGAGGATGGCGACGAGCGGCGCCGCCTCGGTCTTGGCGCGGTTGCCGTTGGCGAGGGTGCCCACCAGGGTGGCGCGGGCTTCCGCGGACCGGACGTAGGTCACGCGCAGCGGCTGCGAATTGAATGCGGTGGGGCCGAACTTGGTGAGCTCGTAGATGGCCCGGGCCTGGCCGTCGGTGACGTCGCCGGTGAAGGTGTTGGGGGTGCGGGCCCCGGCAAAGATGGCGTCTACTGCGGCGGCGTCGATTACTGCTTCGTCATGGGCGATGGTCATGAGCGTCCCTTTCGCTGGGGTGCCCGCCGGCGGGCGGCCACTGGTCTCTGTCAATAGTTGCAACTTCAAGTTCTGCCTCCCGCTTCCCGAAGTTCCCCGTGACGTCCGGCACAGCAGCGCCGGCGGCGAAGCATGCCGGAAACACCGTCGCGGTAATGTTGCTCCGGAAGATTCCTTCCCGCCCGCCAAAATTTTCTCTGAAAGGCCCGGCAATGAGCATGCTCGGTACCAAATGGAAGCTGCACGGCAACGGCAAGTCCATCCGCCCCGGCGAAGTCGTGAAGCCGGATGAGCGCCTTGCCTGGCCACTGACGCTTGGCGTCGGGATGCAGCACGTGGTCGCCATGTTCGGCGCCACCTTCCTGGTCCCGATCATCACGGGCATGCCGCCGGCCACCACCCTGTTCTTTTCGGGCATCGGCACCCTCCTGTTCCTGGTCATCACCAAGGGCCAGGTGCCGAGCTACCTCGGGTCCAGCTTCGCGTTCATCGCGCCGATCATGGCCTCGCAGCAGCAGTACGGCGTCGCGGGAGCGCTCGGCGGCGTGGTGCTGGCCGGCGTCGGTCTGGCAGTCATCGGCGCGATCGTGCAGAAATTCGGTGCCGGCTGGATCAACCGCCTGATGCCTCCGATCGTCACCGGCGCCATCGTGGGCCTGATCGGCCTCAACCTGGCCCCGGCGGCGAAGAACAACTTCGACGCCGCCCCGGTGACGGCCCTCATCACCCTCGCCACGATCATTGTGGTCAGTGTCTTCTTCCGCGGCATCCTGGGCCGGTTGAGCATCCTGGTCGGTGTGGTGGTGGGCTACCTCGTGGCGATGATCCGCGGCGAAGTGGACTTCTCCAAGATGGACTCCGCCGCCTGGGTGGGGCTGCCGTTCTTCCAGACCCCCGAGTTCCACCTCGGCGTCGTGGGCCTGTTCGTTCCGGTGGTGCTGGTGCTCGTAGCGGAGAACATCGGCCACGTGAAGTCCGTGTCCGCGATGACAGGCCAAAACCTCGACGGCGTCTCCGGGCGGGCACTGATGGCCGACGGTGCCGCCACCGTGCTTGCCGGCATGGGCGGCGGCTCCGGCACCACCACCTACGCGGAAAACATCGGCGTGATGGCCGCCACCAAGGTCTATTCGACGGCGGCCTACTGGGTGGCCGGCCTCTTCGCCATTGTGCTGAGCTTCTCGCCGAAGTTCGGCGAACTCATCGCCACCGTCCCGGCCGGCGTGCTGGGCGGCGCGGCAACGATGCTCTACGGCATGATCGGCGTCCTGGGCGTCAAGATCTGGGTGCAGGCCAAGGTGAACTTCTCCAACCCGATCAACCTGACCACGGCCGCCGTCGCACTGATCGTCGGCATTGCCGACTACACCTGGACAATCGGCGACCTGGTGTTCACCGGCATCGCCCTGGGCTCCGCGGCGGCGCTGGTGATCTACCACGGCATGACGGCGATCGCGAAGGTCCGCGGCACCGTCGCCGAACCTGAGACCGAAGGCGCCGTGGCCGCTGCCACGGCTGCCGTGAAGCGCACGCCGAAAAAGCGCCGCTAAGCCCTCTGGCCCCAGCCCTGGAAGCCACCGGGGCCCGAAGGGACTGCGCCGCAGCCGAAAGGCCGGGACCCGGACACCCACGTGGGTGTCCGGCTCCCGGCCTTCGCTGTGAGGGGCAGTGGCTTTAGCCGGCGTCGAAGGTTTCCTCGGCGTCGTCGTCCTTGGGAGCCTGGTCTTCTGGCAGGTCCGTTCCCGATCCGTCCGGCAGCCCGGCCGCATCCTGTCCCGGCTCGGAGGAGAAGGGCCGCCCGGCGTCGGGCTCCTCGGTGTTGGATGTGTCCATCTCTGCCTCCGAGGACGGCATGACTGCCTCGGAGTTCTCCGAGGCGTCGGCGTCGTAGCCGGGGGTTGTGCTGGCGTTTTCCGAACTCATTTGTTCCTCCGTTCCTCCGAAGCGTCCCGCTCCGGGTTCTCCTGCACTGTCCTGGTCTTCGGCGCCGAACTGGCTTAGGTCGGGGGCGCCGGCCGGGTACGTTTCCCCGTCCGGGCTGTCCTGGCTGAGCCCTGCCGCGTCGAATGCTTCTTCTTCCCGGGGCTGGGCGAACTTCCTGGTGTCCCCGCCGGGCAGCTCCTGCTCCGCCGTGGGCGTTCCGTAGCCGCCGGCTTCCTCGATCGGGTCCTGCTGGTTGTCCTGGGTCATGCCGTTCCTCCAATACTGGAATGTTGAACTGCGTGGATTATTGCTGGAAATTTTTGACCGTTCAGAGGCCTTTGCCGCCCGTGACAGGCAGGACCGCGCCGGAGATGTAAGAGCCGTGGTCGGAGGCCAGGAGCACGTAGGCCGCTGCGAGTTCCGCCGGCTGCCCGGCGCGCTGCAGCGGGGTGTCCTGGCCGAAGGACGGCAGCTTGTCCGGCCACTCGGTTGCCGGGATCAGGGGCGTCCAGATGGGGCCCGGGGCCACGGCGTTGACGCGTATGCCCTTCGGCCCGAGCTCTTGGGCCAGGGCTTTGGTGAAAGCAACCTGCGCGGCTTTGGTCATGGCGTAGTCGATAAGTTCAGGCGAGGGGTTGAACGCCTGGATCGACGCCGTCGTGATGATCGACGCGCCGGCCTTCAGGTGCGGCACCGCCGCCCGCGCGGTCCACAACAGCGAGTAGAGGTTGGTCTGGAAGACGCGGTCGAACTCCTCGGTGGGGAGGGACTCGAAGCTGTCGCGGTTCTTCTGGTACGCGGCGTTCAGTACAACGACGTCCAGCCGGCCGAATTCAGCGAGCGCGTCATCCACGATCCGGGTGGCGAAGGCCTCGCTGCGGCCGTCTCCGGCGATCAGCAGCGCCCGCCGGCCGGCTTTGCGGATCCATGCGGCGGTGTCCTGCGCGTCCGCTTCCTCCTCCGGCAGGTAGGAAATAGCGACGTCGGCGCCCTCCCGTGCGAAGGCAATGGCCACCGCTTTCCCGATCCCGGAATCGCCGCCCGTGATCAGCGCGGCTTTGCCGTCGAGTGCGCCGCTGCCCTGGTAGCTCTCCTCGCCGTGGTCCGGTTTGGGTTCCATGGGCGCAGTGAGGCCCGGCTGTTCCTGCACCTGCTCCGGGAAGGAGCCGGAGTAGTAGCCGCCCCGGGGATCGCGCGGCTGGTCCTGCTGTTTTGAATCACTCATAGTCCACCTACCCAACGTGTCGGTTTTCCAGAGGCCGTTTCTGCAGGTCGCGGGCGAGGGCCCGGACCTGCGATGCGGCCCGACGGAGTAAACAATTACACCCTACCCGGGGATTCATCAGCAACCTTAGTATCGGCTTGAATTTCGTAACGCTCAAGCCTAGGTTGAAGTTGACTGCCACCGCAGCCCGGCCATCATTCACGTGGAGGCACAAGTGTCCGATTTAGAGCCGGAGTCCGCTCCGAACGAGTCCGCCGCGGGCCGAACGAGGGTGCCCGCCCAGGACGAACGCAACGAATCCGCCATCGAGAAACTGGACCGCAACTGGATGGAGCTGTTGCAGGAACTGCGGGTGCTGCAGACCGGCGTGCAGATCCTGGCAGGGTTCCTGCTGACCCTGCCGTTCCAGTCGAGGTTTGAGACGCTGGACGATTACCAGACCACGCTCTACCTCGCCAATGTGGCACTGGCTGCACTGACCACGGCCCTGATCCTGCTGCCTGTGAGTGTGCACCGCCGCCTGTTCCGGCTGCACCTCCGTGCGGCCCTGGTGTCCAGCGCGGACAGGATCGCCAAGGTGGCCCTGGCCTGCGTCGGGCTCCTCAGCGTGGGCACGTCGTCGCTGGTATTCGACGTCACGGCGGGCCGGGCGGCAGGGCTGTGGGCCGGTGGAGTGCTGCTGGTTGTGCTGATTGTCCTGCTGGTCTATGTGCCGAGCAGGCTGCGCCGGCAGGCTGAAAAGGAGAACTGAGGTGACCAAAGCGGCAGGCCTTCACGGCGGCACAGGGCCGCGGCGGACCGTGCGGGACTGGACGAAGGACCACGGCCTGCTGCTGGCCAATATCGCCCTGTTCGTGGTGTTCTTCGGCGGCATGGTGGTCAGCGGAGCGGCCGAATACAGCGAGGACCAGCGGGCGCACGGCGAACCGGCCGTGACACTGCTGGGCTACCTGGGCACCGGCGCGTTCCTCGAGGCGACCTTTGAGAACTGGGAATCCGAGTTCCTGCAGATGGGCATGTACGTCATCCTGACGGTTTTCCTCTTCCAGAAGGGTTCCTCGGAGTCCAAGCCGGTGGGCCGGGAGGCCCCGCAGGATGAGGATCCCCGGGACGCGGACCTCAAGGCAGCCACCCCGTGGCCCGTCCGGCGCGGAGGCTGGGTCCTCAAGCTGTATGAACACTCGCTGTCAGTCATGTTCCTGCTGCTGTTCCTGGCCTCTTTCGCCCTCCATGCCGTGGGCGGCGCGGAGGAGTACAGCTCAGAGCAGCAAAGTCACGGAGAAGCGCCCGTGACGGTATTTGAGTACGTGGCAACCAGCCGTTTCTGGTTTGAGTCGTTCCAGAACTGGCAAAGTGAGTTTCTGGCCGTCGCCGTTCTGGTGGGCGCCTCGGTATACCTCCGCGAGCGTGGCTCCCCGGAATCCAAACCGGTCGCGGAGCCGCACTATGAGACGGGTGCCTGAAAGACGGTCGCCTAAGCCGCCGGAGCCTGGGGGCCTAGGCTCCCTCGAGCACCTGGCTGGTGGCCCGGGCGAGGTACTTCGCGGCGTTCGCGACGGCGTCGTCCGGGCTCCCGGCCAGGTCCAGCAGCTGGGCAGCGGCCACCACGCCGTGCGCGGCGAGCTCCTCCGGAGTGACCAGGATCCGTCCTGCGACCACAATCACCGGGATTCCGCGGCTCTGGGCGGCATCGGCGAGCGCAATCGGGGCTTTGCCGGTGAGCGACTGCGAATCCATCGACCCCTCCCCGGTGATCACCAGATCCGCCTGCACGAGCTTGTCCGCCAGTCCGGTGAGTCCGGCCACCAGCTCGAACCCGCCTTCCAGCGCTGCGTCGCTGAACGCCAGGAACGACGCCGGGAAGCCGCCGGCCGCCCCGGCCCCGGGGACATTGACGTCCCGCCCGGTGGATTCGCGCAGCACCGAGGCCCAGTTGCGGAGTCCGGCGTCGAGCAGTTCGACGGCGTCCCCGTCGGCACCCTTCTGCGGGCCGAACACGTGGGCGGCACCGTCGCTGCCGTAAAGCGGATTCTGCACGTCGACAGCGATCCGGAAAGTGACCGACCCCAGCCGCGGGTCGAGGCCGGTGGCATCGAGGCGTGCCACGTCGGCCAGCGATCCGCCGCCGAGCGGCACCACGTTGCCCGCGGCGTCGAGCGGTTTAAGGCCCAGCGCGCGCAGGGCGCCGCTGCCGCCGTCACTCATGGCGGAACCGCCCAGGCCCAGGACAATCTCCGTCGCGCCGGCGTCGAGGGCGGCGGCGATGAGCTGGCCGCAGCCGTAACTGTGCGCGCGCAGCGCGTTGGCCGGCGTCGGCTCCATGTGCGCCAGCCCGGACGCCTGCGCGGTCTCGATCACTGCGGTGGCCCCGCCGAAGGCGTCCTTCCGGATCGCCCAGGCCGCCCCGACCGGCGCCAGGATGGGGCCCACGACGGCGTTCAACCGCTCCTCATACCCGGCGGCGACGGCCGCCTCCAAGGTGCCTTCGCCGCCGTCGGCCACCGGAAACTGGATGGCCTCGGCGTCGGGATAGACGCGCAGGGCGCCTTCGGCGATGGCGGCGGCGGCCTCGGCGGCAGTGAGGGAGCCCTTGAATTTGTCCGGGGCGATGAGAATACGCATGGTCCCATCCTGCCAGTCCCGGAGCTGCGCCCGACGCCGGGACAGCGGGACAGACCGCCGCCCCGGTAGTAACGTGGCAGCCACAAAGCAACGACCCGGATTCAGGGGGCAACGGTGAACGTCAACGGTAAGACCCGCCAGCACATGTCCGGCCAACCCGGCATGGCCGAACTTCTGCTCGTCCGCCACGGCGAGAGCCAGGGCAACGTCGCAGCCACACTCGCGCACGAGTCCGGGGCGCACGTCATCAAGGTCCCGGCGCGCGACGCCGACGTTGAGCTGTCCGCAACCGGGCGCGAGCAGGCGCTGGCCCTGGGCCGCCTGTTCGCCGGATTCCCGGAGGACCGGCGGGCCGCAGTGTGGTCCTCCCCGTATCTCAGGGCGCGGCAGACGGCGGAACTGGCCGTGCACACCGGGGGCTGGACAACGCCGGTCACGCTGGACGAGAGGCTGCGCGACCGCGAGCTCGGCATCCTGGACATGCTCACCTCGGCCGGGGTGGAGGCCAGGCTGCCGCAGGAAGCGGAACGGCGGCGCTGGCTGGGCAAGTTCTACTACCGCCCGCCGGGCGGCGAGTCGTGGGCCGACGTCGTCCTCCGCCTGCGTTCCCTGCTGGCCGACCTGGATCGCTCCTACCCGGGGCAGCGGGTGCTCCTGGTCTGCCACGACGCTGTCATCATGCTGATCCGCTACATCCTGGAAGGGCTGACGGAGAACGAACTGCTGGACCTCGCCGCCTCCACCGCCATTCTCAACGCCTCAGTGAGCCGATTCGTCCGGCCGGACGGCACCGGTCCCTGGCAGCTGGAGAGCTTCAACATGGCTGACCACCTGATGAGCGAGGGAGTCCCCGTGACCGAACACGCCGGAGATGCCAATGTCCACCCGAGGTAAGGCAGACCCCGGGCCGGGGCGGGAGCCGGTCCGCCCCGAGCCCGTCACACCCACCCTGTTGCGGGACTGGCCACTGCCGGGCGGCGGCTCCGGCAAGGACGACCGCGGATCGGTGCTGGTGATCGGCGGGGCGCGGATGACGCCGGGCGCCGCGCTGCTCGCCGGAGTGGCGGCACTGCGCTCCGGCGCCGGACGGCTCACCCTGGCAGTGGCGGAATCCGTGGCCGTCCAGCTGGCGGTCGCGCTGCCGGAAGCCGGTGTCCTCAGGCTGCCGGAAACTGCGTCGGGAACAGTCAGGGGCTCTGCGGCGGCCGCCGTCCTCGCAGCACCGGTCGAGGCGGCCGACGCGGTCCTGATCGGCCCGGGCCTCGACGACAAGGACGAGGCCACCGCGCTGCTGCGCGGACTCCTCAAGCTGCCGGCGGGGAAACAGCCGCCGGCCATCATCCTTGACGCCTTCGCCCTGGGCAGCCTGCCCGAGCTGGCCGGGGAGCTGGGTCCGTGGGAGGGCCGGCTGATCCTGACCCCGAACGTCACCGAGGCGGGCATCCTGCTGGGGCACGACGCCGGGCAGCTGGTCCGGGACGTGCCCGAGCTCGCGGAGAAGTACGGCGCGGTGGTGAGCTGCCAGGGGGTGATCGCAGGACCGGGCGGCGCCGCCGGGAAATCCGCCGGCAAATCGGCAGGGAAATCCGCCGGTAAATCCGCGGGTAAACCAGCCGGCAAGCCAGCGGGCGCGGCCAACTCCGCGGCGGAGGCCTCGCTGTGGGAAATCACCACCGGACACAGCGGCCTGGGCACGTCGGGCTCCGGTGATGTGCTGTCCGGGACGATCGCCGGTTTGCGGGCTCGGGGCTGCACCGACGCGCAGGCTGCCTGTTGGGGCACGCATCTGCATGCGAGCGCCGGTGACCGGCTTGCCAGCCGGCTGGGCGGTCTCGGCTACCTCGCCCGGGAACTGACGGAGGAATTGCCGCCCCTGATGATGGAGCTCGGCTCCTGACTTCGGGATCTGGGCTCAGCCGCTCCAGCCGCCGCGTTCCAGCAGGACTTCCTTGAGCAGGTCCGCCCGGTCGGTCACGATCCCGTCCACGCCAAGGTCCAGCAGGCGTCGCATTTCCGCGGGATCGTTGACGGTCCAGACGTGCACCTGCAGCCCGTGCCGGTGGGCCCGCCGGACGAAGCCGGGCGTCACGACAGGCACGGCGCCGTAGCTGACCGGGACCTGCAGCGCCTGGACCCCCCGGAGCGCCCGCCCGGCCGTGAGGCGCAGCAGCGGCGCCGGCAGCACCGGGCCCAGCAGGACGAAAAGCGCGTTGGACACAATGCCGGCCGAACTCGCGACGGGGCGGCTCAGTTGCTTCAGCACGGCCCGCCGCCGGCGGTCCGAAAAGCTGGCGATCAGCACCCGGTCGTGCAGGCCGTACCGTTCGATCGCCGCTGCCAGGGCGTCCACCGAATTCCAGTCCTTGACGTCGAGATTGAGCCGGACGTCCGGGAAGGCCTTCGCGAGTTCCTCGAACAGCGGAATGGGTTCCACGCCGCCGATCCTTGCCCGGGCCACGGCCTCCGCCGGGAGTTCCGAGATCCGGCCGCGGCCGTCCGTGACGCGGTCCAGGGTTTCGTCGTGGAACAGCAGCAGGACCCCGTCGGCGGTGGTGTGGACGTCCGTCTCCAGATGCCGGAACCCCAGCTCGACGGCGGCGCGGAACGCCGCCATGGAGTTCTCCAGGCCGTTCCGGGAGAAGCCGCGGTGGGCCATGGCCAGGGGAAGATCGGGACCGTCGCCGTCGGCAGGACCGGAGGCGAAATACGGGTGCGGGCTGCTCACCCCTGAAGCCTATCGGAGCACGGCCGGGGCCCGGGATGGGCTAACGCGGCGCGGGCCGGGTCAGTCAGCGGGCGGCGTCAGTTAGCGGGCGGGAGGATTTCCACACCGTCGGTGCAGTGCAGCAGCGTGCGGCCCCGGCCGCCGTCGAGGTCCACCCACACGGCGGTGTGGTCCGCGGTGACGGCCTCCACCCGGCCGCCGGTTTCGTAGCCCGGCGCCAGCCGCACGCTGACGCGGTCGCCTTGCTGCAGGCTCTTCCAGTGCGCGTCCGGCGCCGCCGGGCGCAGGGGCGTGTCGTCCATGTTCTTCGTGCGGTACCTGGCCATGATGTCCCACCGTTAGTCAGCTGATCCGTCGTGAGATTTCAGCGTAGGGCGCCAAGGTGAACGCCAGTTGACCGGGAGCTGGGAGTCCGGTGACCGCGGGTCAGGGCAGCCGGACGCCCAGGGCCGCCAGCTTCGCTTCGAGGATCTGCGCAACGCCGTCGTCGTCAAAGTGCGGGGCCTGCTGCCCGGCGGCGAGGATGGCTTCCGGGTGGCCACTGGCCATCGCGTAACCGTGGCCGGCCCAGCGCAGCATCTCGATGTCGTTGGGCATGTCCCCAAAGGCGACGACGTCGGCGGAGTCCACACCAAGGGAGGCCGCATATTCGGCGAGGGTGACGGCCTTGTTCACACCGGGCAGGGACAGCTCCAGCAGTGCCATGTTCGGCGCCGAATGCGTCGCGGCGGCCAGATGGGCGACCGCAGGGGTCACCTCGGCCAGGAACTCATCAGCCGTGCCCTCCCGGACGATGGCCATGAGCTTAACCACGGAATCTTCGGCCGTCAGGGTGCTGTGCAGCGGCGCGGGGGTGAGTTCGGCCAGCAATGGGCTGCTGCCGGAGTTGAGGAACCCCGGTTCCAAGTGGAAGCCGGTCAGGGTCTCGGCGGCAAAGACTGCGGAGGGGCGCAACCGCTGGATGATGCGCCGCGCCTCAAAGACGGCGTCGAGCGGCAGGCCGCGGGCCGACACGAGGCGGTCCGCCTCAAGGTCCCAGACGACGGCGCCGTTGGAGCAAATAACCGTTCCGGTGTGGCCCAGCCGGTCCTGCAGCGGGTGCAGCCAGCGCGGCGGGCGGCCGGTGACGAAGACCAGCTCGACGCCGGCCTCGCGGCACGCGTGAAACGCCCGGACAGTCCGGTCACTGATTTTGCCGTCGTGGCCGAGGATCGTTCCGTCAATGTCACTTGCTACCAGCCGCATACAGCCAGTCTACGTTGGCGGTGCCTGCCTGGGCGCGGGCGTCCGGGCTGTCGGGAGCCGCGCGGAACCGAGTCGGGCGCCGGCCGCGGGCTCAGCGCTCGTAGATGCCGGTCAGGCTCGCCTTGGCCAGGGTGTGCGGGGCGAGCTTCGCTTCGAGTTTTGCGGGATGTGCTCCGGCGTCGAGCCCGGAGTGCGCTGTACCGAGGGCGTGGACCGTGACGATGTACCGGTGCGGGCCATGGCCCCTGGGCGGCGCCGCTCCCAGGTAGCCGGTGGTGCCGCCGTCGTTCTTCAGCTGGAAGGCGCCGGGCGGCAGGTGCCCGTGCCGCGACCCCGCCCCGGCAGGCAGGGAGGTGACGTCCGCGGGGAGGTCCAGCACGGCCCAGTGCCAGAAGCCGCCGCGGCCCGGGGCGTCGGGGTCGAACACGGTGACAGCGTAGCTCAGGGTCCCTGCGGGGGCGCCGCTCCAGCTCAGCTGCGGGGACTCGTCCTTAGCGCTTGCGCCGGTTGAGGTGCCGCGCTGGGCCGGCGGGAGGGTCTGGCCGTCCTGGAATGACTCACTGCTGACGCGGAAGGACGGGGCATCGTGGTGTGTCATGGCTGCCTTTCAGTTGCTGGGGAGTTCTGCACTTTCAGGGGCGTGGCCGGTTTCCCTAGGCGTCCGCGCGCCGGCCTCCATCCGGTTCAATTCCGCGCGGGTGGGCGGGTTGGCGCCGGCGCGGGACACGGTGACGGCGGCGGCCCGGGCGGCGTGGGCCAGGAGGTCCCGTAGGCTCTCGGCGGAAAGCCCGCGCAGGTCCTTGCGGTTCTGCGCCCCGTCCAGGCCCAGGTCCACAATGGCGGAGAGCAGCGCCGCCATAAAGGAGTCCCCGGCGCCTACCGTGTCGGCCACTTTCACGGACGGCGCCGGGAAGTCCGCCTCACCGGCGGCGTTCACGCCCCACGGCCCCTGGGCGCCGCGGGTGACCACCACCATCGCGGGGCCTTCCGAACCGCCGAGCGACAGCCAGCGCCGGGCCGAATCCAGCGGTTCCTCGCCCGGGTACAGCCATTCGAGGTCCTCGTCCGAGGCCTTGACCACGTCAGCCAGGGTGACGAACTTTTCCGCCTGCCGGCGCGCGTAGTCGACGTCGGTAATGATGCTGGGCCGGCAGTTGGGGTCAAAGCTGATGGTCGCCAAAGGATGGGCATGCTCGACGGCGGAGAGCACCTCGGCAGCGCCGGGGGCCAGCATGGTGGCAATCGAACCGGTGTGCAGCAGCGTTGTGGCCTGCAGCATAAACGGCAGCCGGTCCGCGAGCCCGGGAAGCTCCCACGCGAGCTCGAACGTATAGCTCGCGGCGCCGTCGTCGTCGTCGATCAGGGCGGTGGCCACGGACGTGGGGAGCTCGTCCGGGCCCACCGGGAGGAGCACCGAGCTGGACTTCAGGTGGGCGGCCACCGATTCGCCGTAGGCGTCGCGTCCGTAGCGGCCGATGAACTGCACCGGATGGTCCAGCCGGGCCAGCCCCACGGCGACGTTGAGCGGACTGCCGCCCACGTGGGCCTGGATACCGGAGGAACGCTGGACCACATCAACCAGGCCCTCGCCTATAACTGTGAGCATGCTCATACTCTGCCAGAGAACGCGGGCCGGCGCCCCAGTGTTTCGCCGTGCGGCCCAGCGGTTCAGCCGGAGGCGGCCCCCGACGTCTCCAGGGGGATCCCGGCGGCCTCCGCGTCGTCGAACCTCGCATCGATGAGGACCACGTCCCTGCCGGCGCGCTGCAGCAGGCTCGCGGCGATGCCGGCCCGGTAGCCGGAGGTGCAGTGCACCCACAGCTTCCCGGCGGGGAGATCGGCCAGGCGCGGCAGCAGATCGTGCAGCGGGACGTTGACGGCCCCCGCCACCCTCGAGGCGGCGTACTCGTCGGCCCGCCGCACGTCGACGACGGCGTCTCCGCCGCCGGAACGGTGCACCGGAACAGCGTCCCAGCCCACGCAGGGGAAGGACGCGACGGCGGCGCGCGGCGCCAGGGCGTGCGGGTCCGTGCCGAGGGCGGCGTCGGGCGAGTCGATGCCGATGCGGGCGAGGTCCCGGATGGCATCTTCAACATCGGCGCGGGATCCGACGAGGGTCAGTTGCTCGCCCCACGGCATCACCCAGCCGAGGTAGGTGCTGAAGCTGTCCCCGTAGCCAAAGCTCACACTTCCCTTGAGGTGGCTGCTGGCGAAGGCCACCCGGCGGCGCAGGTCCACCACCCACTCGCCCGCCTCCAGCCGGCGCATGAGCTCCTCGGCGTCGAGGGCCTCCGGCACGGTCAGGTCGGCGGGGCCGGGGCCGGCGGTGTTGGTGACCCCCATGTGGGCGTAGTAGGAGGGGTAGGCCGTGAGGTTGGCGATGAGTTCCTGGACGAAGTGGTCCTCGTCGGGGTCCGTCAGGGCGTGGTTGCTGGTGAGCTGTTCGCCGATGGTGGACGATCCGGCGCCGCTGGCCGGGCCGGAGGAGCAGAAGGACCCGAAGCCGTGTGTCGGGAACAGGCCGGCGCCGGGAGTGGCCTCCCCGGCGAGGCGGCGCACCGAGGCGTACTGGTCATGGGTCAGGCCAAGCGTGTCCTCGGCGCCGACCAGGTCCGTGCGGCCCACCGAGCCGTAGAGGAGGCTTCCGCCGGAGAACACGGCCTGCTGCCCGCCGTCGTCCACGATGAAGGACAGGTGGGTGTGGGTGTGGCCCGGTGTCGCGACCGCCTTGACCGACAACGCGCCGACCCGGACGGTCTGCCCGTTCGCGATCGGCTGCCGCTCGAAGGTGACGGGATCCGCGGCGTTCACGAGGTAGGTGGCGCCGTGCGCCCTGGCCAGTTCGAGCCCGCCGGTGAGGTAGTCGTTGTGGATGTGAGTCTCGGCGACGTGAGTGATGCGCACCCCGGCGCCGAGCGCGGCCGCCTCGACGCGGTCCGTGTCCCGCTGCGGGTCAATGACCAGCGCCACGGAGCCGTCATGGACGAGGTAGCTGCGGTCCCCGAGCTGTGTGGTCTCGATGACGATGACGTCCATGATTCACTCCTGCGGCCGGGCGATCCGTGCGTGTCGCTTCCATAGTCAAACCCCTGAGGGTATGAGCGCAAGCCTCATCGGCGCGGATGCCGGCTCGGGAGTTCAGGCGGGGGCCGGCCGGCCCGACTGGCGGCTGGCCCGACTGGGCTACCGGGCCGGGCCGTCCTCCTGGTAGACGTCTGGGATGCCGTCCATGTCCGCGTCGACCTTCTCCGCCTCCTGGACCTCCCGGTACTGCCGGTTCCGGGTCCGCAGCACCAGCGTGGCCAGGAGGGCTGCCAGCACGGATGCCGCCAGGATGCCCACCTTGGCGTGGTCGTCGTGCAGGCTGCCGTGGCCAAAGCTCAGCTCGGCCACCAGGAGCGAGACGGTAAAGCCGATGCCGGCCAGCAGGGACACTCCAAAGACGTCGATCCACTTGAAACTGGTGTCCAGCCGGGCCTTGGTGACCTTGGTGAGCAGCCAGGTGGTACCCATGATGCCGATCGGCTTGCCGAGGACCAGCGCCATGATGATGCCGACGGCCACCGGGTCGGTCAGCGCCGACACCAGTCCGTCCCATCCGCCCACGGCCACACCCGCCGAGAAGAACGCGAAGATCGGGACGGCGACGCCGGCCGAGATCGGGCGGAACCGGTGCTCGAAGATCTCCGCCAGTCCCGGACCGGCCTCCGGGCCGCCGCTGGCCTGGGACCGCAGGACCGGAACCGCGAAGCCGAGCAGTACACCGGCGACGGTGGCGTGGATCCCCGAGGCATGGACGAGGGCCCAGGCAACCGCACCGATGGGCAGCAGGATCAGCCACGCGGCGGAGGCCTTCATCCCGAAGAAACGCCGGTACTTGTGCGCCAGGTAGGCGTAGAGGGCCAGCGGAATCAGGGCCAGCAGCAGCGGTGTCAGCTGGAGGTCACTGGTGTAGAAGACGGCAATGATGGTGATAGCGATCAGGTCGTCCACCACGGCCAGGGTCAGCAGGAAGATCCGCAGGGCGCTGGGCAGGTGGGAGCCGATGATGGCCAGCACGGCGACGGCGAAGGCGATGTCGGTCGCAGTGGGGATGGCCCAGCCGCGCAGGGTCTCCGGGCTGGCGAGGTTGACCACAATGTAAATCAGCGCCGGGATAATGACACCGCCGGCGGCCGCTGCGACCGGCACGATCGATTTGTTGATCTGCCGCAGGTCCCCGGCGATGAACTCGCGCTTGAGTTCCAGGCCCACCAGGAAGAAGAAGATGGCGAGCAGCCCGTCGGCGGCCCACGCGCCGAGGCTCAGTTCCAGATGCCAGGGCTCGTAGCCGAATTTGAAGTCCCGCAGGGCGAAGTAGCTCTCGGAGACCGGGGAGTTCGCCCAGATGAGCGCGATCACGGCTGCCGCGACGAGCAAGGCGCCGCCGACTGTTTCCTTGCGGAGGATCTCTCCGATCCGGAGGGATTCGGCGTAGCTGCCTCGGCCGAAGATCGTCATGCGCGGCCGGTTGGGAGGGGGCGTGGGGCTCATGCGGGGAGTCCTAAAAGTTGGGTCGACAGAACTATGCCGACCAGACTTCCCGGCGCACCTGTCATCCAGTCTAGTGGGTCAGGCCATGGTGCTGAACCGTTCGGCCTTGGCTTTGCGGCCCTGGACGATGATCTGGTCATCGTCGTACAGCACCGTCTGCGCCGTCGTGTGCCCCCACGTGCCGCCGGGCCGTTTGACGGCAACAATCGTGACGCCGAACTTGTCCCGGAGCCCCAGCACGCCCAGCGGCCGGTCCCGCGCGGCGGAGGGCGGGCTGGTGCGGATCATCACGAAATCGTCCTCGAATTCCACGTAGTCAAGGATCGAGCCGAGGACCAGGTGCGCGACGCGCTTGCCCATGTCGTGTTCCGGCCTGATGACGTGCTCAACACCGAGCTGGCCCAGGATCTCGGCGTGCGGTTCGCTGATGGCCTTCGCCCAGATCTGGGGACGCTGGAATTTCAGGATCCGGGAGGTGGTCAGGATGCTGGCCTCGATGTCCGAGCCGATGCCGACGACGGCACGGTCGAATTCGTGGACCGAGAGCTGGCGCAGCGCCTCTTCCTTGGTGGAGTCGGCCCTGACCACGTGGGTGAGGCGCCCGTTGTAGGACTGGACGATATCCTCGCTGGCGTCGATGCCGAGGACCTCGGTGCCCTGCGCCTCCAGCTCCAACGCGAGCGAGCCGCCGAAGCGGCCCAGGCCGATGACCACCACCGAGGACGCCTTGTCAGTGGCGGCGGCGGAGTGGGACGAGAAGATGTTCCTAGCCAATGAGGGGCCTTTCCTTGGGGTATTCATAGAGCAGGGGCCGTTCGCGCAGGGCCAGGGCGGCGCCCAGCGTGACCGGGCCCAGCCTTCCGACGAACATCAGCAGGATCAGCACGAGCTGCCCTGCCGGGGGCATTCCGGCCGTGATGCCGGTGGACAGCCCCACGGTGGCGAATGCCGACACGACCTCGAACAGGATCCGCTCCTGCCCGAAGTCGGTGATCAGCATCAGGAACATCGTGGACCCGGTCACCAGGGCGATCGCCAGCAGCACCACGGTAATGGCCTGCCGGTGCACGGCGCGGGACAGCCGCTTGCCGAAGATGTTCACGGCCGTACCGCCCTGCAGTTCGGTGCTGAGAATAAAGAACAGCACCGCGAAGGTCGTGATTTTCAGGCCGCCGGCTGTACCGGCCGGGCCGCCGCCGATGAACATGAGGATGTCCATGCCCAGCCACGACACCGGATTCATCTGGGCAATATCGATGCTGTTGAAGCCGGCGGTGCGGGTAATGACGGACTGGAAAAAGCCGGCCAGCACGCGCTCGGCGGGGTGGAGGCCGCCCAGCGTCGCCGGGTTGGCCCACTCGACGGCGGTGAGGAACACGGTGCCGCCCGCCAGGAGGACGGCCGAGCCGACGACCACGAGTTTGGTGTGCATGCTCCAGAGGATCGGACGCCGGTACTCCCGGCCCAGTTCGAACAGGACCGGGAAGCCGAGTCCGCCGATGATCACCGCGGCGGCGATCGGCAGGCAGATCCAGGGATCGCCGACGAACCCCATGAGGTTGTCCGAGTACAGGGCAAAGCCGGCGTTGTTGAAGGACGAGATTGAGTGGAACACCCCGTGCCAGACCGCCTCGCCCAGCCCGTAGCCGTACCCGGCACTGAAACGGACCGCGAGCATCAGCGCCAGCACTGTTTCCACGACCACGCTGATGAGCAGAACGCCGAGCAGCACACGGCGGACGTCGCCGAAGCCGCTGCTTTTCGTCTCGGCGGCGGCGGATATCCGGGATTTCAGGCCCAGCCGGCGGGCGGTCAGGACCCCCAGCAGCGTGCCGAAGGACATCACGCCGAAGCCGCCGATCTGGATGAGCACCAGGATGACCACCTGGCCGAAGCCGCTCCAGAAGACGGGCGTGTCCACGGTGATCAGGCCCGTGACGCAGACGGCGGACGTGGCCGTGAACAGCGCTTCCAGCAGGCTGGCTCCGCCCCCGCCGGCCTTGGCCACCGGGAGCAGCAGCAGTCCGGTCCCGACGGCGATGGCCGCGGCGAAGCCCAGCACGATCACCTGGGCGGGGTGGCGCGGCGCGAACGCGCGGAAAAACCGGGTGAAGCCCGCAGCCAGGGCGCGCAGGACCGCGGGAACTTCGACTTGCATAGGCGCCACGCTACCACCGGCCGCGCGGCCGTGGCTGACAGAGTCAGCCGAGCAGGACTTGCACCAGTTCGCGGCACTTCCGGTATGCGGCGGCCTTCGGGTCGATCAGGGCGAAGTGGTCGCCCGGGACCTTCAGCAGCTGGACCGGGGCGCCGGCGGTCTTGGCTGCCGCCGCGTAGGAGTCGGACTGGCTCACGGGAACGCTGTCGTCGTCCGTGCCGTGAACGGCATACACGGGGATCTTCAGCGGCACTGCGCTCATCGGGTCCGCATACTTATGCCGTTTCGGGTATTTTTCCGAAGAGCCGCCCAGCAGGTTGCTGACCGCGCCGTTGCTGAGGTTCAGCCGTTCGGCTTCAGCGAGGTTCAGCAGTCCGGACTGGCTGACGACGCCGGTCAGGTGCACCGCGCCGTCGTTGTCCTTGCGGATCAGCTGGCGGTCCGCGTCGGGGGCGCCCAGCCGGGCGAGCCTGGTCCGTCCCGCAGCCCAGACCGCGAGGTGCCCGCCGGCGGAGTGTCCCAGCGCCACCACCCGGTCCAGGTCAAGGGCGTGTTCAGCGGCGATGTCGCCGAGTTTGTCGATGCCGGCGAGCACGTCGGAGAAGGTGTGCGGCCAGCCGCCGCCGTTGCCAGCGCGGCGGTACTCCAGGTTCCAGGCGGCCATGCCGTGCGCCGCGAGGTCCTTGGCCAAGGGTTCGCCGAGTTCCGCGCCGTACTGGGAGCGCCAGTATCCGCCGTGGATGACCACCACCACACCCTTGGTGGCGGCTGACTCCGGCAGGAAGAGTTCCCCCCACTGGCTGGAGTCATCGCCGTAGCTGTACCTATGCCGCTTCACACTGTCCTCCTTGGGGCCCGGTGAACAGGCGGCGGAGCCTGCCCCCAGAATCACCGTCGCTGCGGCCGCGATAAATGCCCGACGCCGCACATCAGCCATGTGCCGAGCCTACCCTGAGGGCCGCGCGGCACGGCGCAGGGCGGCTCGGGCCCGGGTTGGCTGGCCGCGGGCTCACGCGCGGGTGTCGGCCGGCCGCCGTCGTACCCCGGCCGTAAGCTGGACGCATGGCGAGTAACTGGGACCGGCTGGACGTGGGCTTGCGCGAATCCGTGCAGGAAAACGTGAAACTCTACGAGCGCGTGCGTCCTGCGCTGAAGCTGGTCACCCGCGAGGTCCTGCTGGAGCTACGGAGCATGCTCAAAGGCACGGAGGTGACGCCGCTATTCGTTACCGGCCGGACCAAGACGGTCGAATCGTTCCGCGAGAAGATCTCCCGGACGGAGGAGCCGTTGGAGCCGGGCGGTCCCCCGGTGCTGAAGTTCCCGGATCCGTTCCGGACCCTGAATGACATGGTGGGCGTCCGCGTGATCACCAAGCTGCCGGCGGAAAACGCGGTGGTGGCCAACCTGATCAAGCGCCAGCGCCAGCTCTTCGACTGCCGCGGTGACCGCGAGAAGGACATCGGCTCCATCGAGTCCGGGACCTACGGCTACTCCAGCCGGCACCTGATCCTGCGGACCATCCAGAACGAGGCCGTCAAGGAGTACCAGCAGGCCTTCAACCCGGAGGTGCCGCCGAACGGCAGCTACTTCTTCGAATGCCAGATCCGCACCGTGTTCGCGCACGCCTGGAGCGAGATCGAGCACGACATCCGCTTCAAGGCCGAGGATCCGCGGGCCTGGACCCCACACTTTGACCGCCAGTTCACCGCCACCGCGGCCATGCTGGAAACCGTGGAGGGAGCCTTCGCCGACCTGCACGAACGCTACGAAGAGGTCCGCAGCTACTGGGACATGGAGGGCGAGGGAGCAGCGCAGCTCACCCCGAACCGGATCCGCGACGTCTGGCGCACGCTCCTGCCGCACGTGGACCGGAAGGTCGACGACGACTGGGGCTGGGCCGCCGAGCTGATGGCCGCGCACGGCCTCAACCAGACCATGCAGCTGGCTGCGCTGCTCAGCGCCAACCGGATCACCGAGGTCCGCAGGGCCCTGGACCACCGCTACTCCCCCGGCCCGGACCGTCTCCTCGATGACCTGCTGCTCTGGCAGTACGGCACCAAGCACATCGACCTCACCGCCGAACCGGCCGACGCCGTCCCGCACCCGCGGCGGGACAGCCTCCTGCGGCGTCTCAAGCAGATCGAACGCTACCGACTGACGCAGGGGTAGGCCGCCGGCCTGCGTCAGCCTGCCCTGCTCAGGCGAACCGCGCCAGGGGGTTCCGCAGCCGGCCGGCCATCTGCAGTCCGCCGGAGGGGTCGGCCAGGTCCAGCATCTGCTGGTTGTTGCGCAGCTGCAGCCGGTTGAGGCAGGACAACGGGAAATCCGTGGCGAACAGCTCATGCCGGGCAAACTGCTCCGCGAGCTCGGGATGCTCGGCCTGGTACTCCCGGAGGACGGCCGCGGCGGTCCGCCAGAATTCATCACCGCTGAGCTTCCCGTCTTCCTCCAGCAACGCGCTGAGGAACCGGAAGATGCAGTCGAAGACGTCGGTGAAAATGGCCAGGACTTTCTCCTCGTCGGGGATCTCGGCCTTGATCCTGGCGACATCGTCGGGCAGCTCCAGCCGGTCACCCATCACCACGATCTCCTCAGCGATGTCCTTCATGACGGCGCTGACCGGGACGCCGTCCTCCAGAATCAGGATGACGTTTTCGCCGTGCGGCATAAACGCCAGCTCGTAGGCGTAGAGGCAGTGGACCAGCGGGACGAGATACGCCTCGAAGTACCGGCGCAGCCACTCCGCGGGCGCCAGTCCGGACCGCTCGATCAGCGCGGACACCATCGGCTTGCCCGCGGCGTCGACGTGGAGCAGGGACGCCATGGTGGCCAGTTGCTGCCCGTCCTCCAGGAGCGGCACGGGGCTTTCCCGCCACAGCGCGGACAGCATCTTCCGGTACGGTGAGCCCTTCGCCGACCCGGCCTCGTAGTAGCCGTTGTGATAACCGATGGCAGCCACTTCGCGGATGAGCGCCAGCCGGCGTTTCTGCAGTGCGGGGTCGCCGTGGATCAGGTCGCGGAGCCAGTCGTTGATGGCCGGGGTGGCTTTCATGTACTGCGGCGACAGCCCCCGCATAAAGCCCATGTTCAGCACGGACATGGCCGTCTTGACGTAGCACTTCTCCGGCGACACCGTGTTGAAGAACGTCCGGATGGACTGCTGGGCCTGGTAGCTGTCCGCGCCGATCCCCAGATGGACAATGCGCTGCTGCGCTATTTCGGCCGCGAACGTCACGGTCAGCTTGTTGTCCCACTGCCACGGGTGCACCGGCATCAGGAAATAGTCCGCCGGGTCCAGGCCCCGGACTCCCAGCTCGGCGTCGAAGGACGCGACGGCGGACGCCCCCAGCTCGGCGTCGAGGTGGTTCCGGTAGCTGAGGCCCGCGGCGGATGTGAAGACGGCCTGGTTCCGGTGCACCGCAATCCACTCGACCTGCACGGGGGCGCCGGCCTCCGGCGCGAAGGAGCGGTAGTCCACGATGCCAAAGCCCAGCCGACCGTTGTTGGCCACAAAGCAGGGATGCCCTTCGGTCATGCTCCGTTCGATGGCTTGGAAGTCAATGGCGGCGTCCGCCCCGCCGGTCACGCCGGCCGCCAGTTCGGCGGAGGAGGGCTGGCCCGTCCACTGCTTGTAGGCGTGGCTGGAGAGCGTGCTGCTGATTTCCTCGAGGTAGACCGGGAGCATCTCCTCACGGATCCCCAGGGTGTCCCGGAACTCGGTTATGAAGCGCAGGGCATCGAGCTCCGCTGCCTCCCCCGGGGGACATGCCCATTCTTCGGCCTCTGGCGCGGACATATCGGGATATGCCCCGGCCTCGAGGCGGCGGATGGACATGTCCGCGATGGACCAGTGGTCAAGCTCCAGCTTCCGGGCCGAAAACCGGTACTCGACGGAGCCGTCGTCGCTGGTGACGCGGTAGCGGTCCAGCTCTGCGTTGAGGGGATCTGGTCCCAGACGTTCCGGCGTGAGGATCCGTTCGTGCGAGAACTCGGCGAGGGCCTTGCGGAGCACGTGCCGGTTGGCGGCGGCCCAGCGTTCGGGGGTCAGGTGGACGGTGGCGTTGCCGGCCGTGAGGACGGATTCAAGTGCGGCGGCGGTCATAGCGGGGCTCCCTGGCGGATCGGGGATGAATGGAGGTCGGCGCGGGCAGTGTGGAAGGCCTCCCGGGTACAGAAGCTGAGCAGGGCAGTCTTGTCCGGCAGGACCACCTCCCCGGCAGGCTGGAAGCCCAGCCGCGCGTTGAGGACGTGGATTTTGTGGTTCCGGACGTCAGGCTCCACCACCACGCGCTCCACACCCGGGTCGGCGAACAGCCGGTCCAGCACCGCCTCCATCACCCGGGTGGTGAAGCCGGTGCGGACCTGCCCTTCCGGCGGGCCGACCAGCAAGTGCATCCCGATATCGCCGGGCTGCGTGGCGTACACACCGGCCAGCGGCGACAGCGGCGGGAGGTACTCCTCCATCAGGAAGGCGGGGACGCCGCCGTCGAGCCCCAGCAGCGCATGGTGGTGGCCGGTGGACTGGATCTTCGCGTACTCCTCCGCGAGGTCCTGCACGGTGGCGGACTGCATCCCCCAGAAGGACGCGTAAGGCCGGGCTACCCAGCTGTGGAGGAGGGGCGCGTCGGCGTCGGGATCGAAGCAGCGGAAGGTGAAACTCATGCGTTCGCACCTGCCGGCTCACGGTCGCCAGCACGGCGGTCGCCGCCCGGGAACCCGGCGGGCTCCCGGGTTCCGAACTGCTGGAACGCGATGCTTTGTTCCACCGGGTAGACCTCGCGGCCGGTGATCTCGCGCAGGATGCAGGAGTTGCGGTAGGCGGCCATGCCCAGGTCCGGCGTAACGAAGCCGTGGGTGTGCAGTTCGGCGTTCTGGACGAAGATCTCGCCGGGTTCGACGCCGGTGCTGTAGTTGCGCTCGACGGCGAACCTGCCGCGGCTGTCCCGGGCGATGCGGTCCTGCACACCGGCGAGGAACTCCGGCTCGCGGTAGCCGTACCCGGTGGCGAGCACCACGGCGTCGGTGTCCAGCGAGTAGCCGGCGCCCTGCTCCTCGTGCCGCAGCTGCAGGGTGTGGGAGCCCGTTGCCGGGTCCCAGGAGGCGCCGGTGAGAGCCGAGTGCGTCAGCAGCCGGGTGTCCACGATGCCCTGGAGGCTCTTGGCATACAGGAGGTCGTAAATGGCGTCGATGAGCTCGGAATTGATGCCCTTGTAGAGGTTTTTCTGGCTCTTGACCAGGCGGTCGCGCTGTTCCTGCGGGAGCGCGTGGAAGTAGTCCACGTATTCGGGCGATGTCATTTCGAGGGTCAGTTTGGTGTACTCGAGAGGGAAGAACCGGCCGGAGCGGGTAACCCAGTTCAGCCGGTAGCCGTGGACGTCGATCTCCTGCAGCAGCTCATAGTAGATTTCGGCGGCGCTCTGGCCGCTGCCGACGATCGTGATGCTCCGCTGCTGCTGCAGTTCGCTCTTCCGCGGCAGGTACTCGGCGTTGTGGAGGACCAGTCCGCCGGCGTCCATAATGCCGTCGCAGGCCGCCGGCACGTAGGGCGAGGTGCCGGTGCCCAGCACCAGCCGCCGGGCGTGCAGCACCTCCGGCCCGTCCGGGCCTTCCAGCGCAAACCGGTACACGCCGTCGTCGAAACTGATCTCCCGGACGTCCGTACCAAACCGGACGGAATCCAGCTGGCCGGCCACCCACTGGCAGTACTGGTTGTACTCGGCGCGCAGCGGATAGAAGTTCTCCCGGATGTAGAACCGGTAGAGCCGTCCGGTCTGCTTGAGGAAGTTCAGGAACGAGTACGGCGACGTCGGGTCCGCCAGGGTGACCAGGTCGGCCATAAACGGAACCTGCAGGTGCGCCGGCTCCAGCATCATGCCCGGGTGCCAGTCGAAGGAGTTCCGGCGTTCCAGGAAGACGCCGTCCAGCCCGTCGACGGGCTCGCTCAGCGCCGCGAGGCCCAGGTTGAACGGCCCGACGCCGATCGCGGCGAAGTCGTGGACGCGCTGGTTTCCCGCGTTCATGCGGACACCTCCGCGTCCTCGAGCAACGATGCCCCGGTGGTCCGGAGCAGGTCGATGATGCTGCGGATGTCCTCCACGCGGGCCTCGGCGTTCAGCAGGGTGAACTTCAAGTAGTGCCGGCCGGCCACGGTGGTCCCGGCCACCACGGCCTCGCCGGAGGCGAAGACGGCGGAGCGGATGTCCTGGTTGAGGCGGTCCGCCGTGTCTTCGGCCAGGCGGCTGCCGTCCGGTTGCAGGGGGCGGTACCGGAACACGAGCGTGCTGAGTTGCGGCGCTGCGGCGAGCTCAAAGTCCGGATCCGAGGCCAGGATCCCGCCCACGCGCGACGCCAGGTCGATGGCCTCGTCGAAAAGCGCCCCCAGCGCGTCGGCGCCCATGATCCGCAGCGTCAGCCAGAGCTTCAGGGCGTCGAAACGGCGCGTGGTCTGGATGCTCTTGTCCACCTGGTTGGGGCGGTCGACGGCGGCGGCCGGGTTCAGGTAGTCGGCGTGATAGGTCACGTGCCGGAGCGTGGCCGCGTCACGGACCAGCAGCGCGCTGGAGCTGACCGGCTGAAAGAAGGTCTTGTGGAAGTCGACGGTGACCGAATCCGCCCGGTGGATCCCGTCCAGCAGGTGCCGGTGCCGCCCGGACACCATGAGCCCGCCGCCGTAAGCAGCGTCGACGTGCAGCCAGACACCATGCGCGCGCGCCGCCGCGGCCAGCTCGTCGAGGGGATCGACCGCCCCGAAGTCGGTGGTGCCGGCCGTGGCCACCACCGCCATGGGCACGAGGCCCTCGTTCCGGGCGCGCGCCAGTTCCCCGGCCAGCGCCACGGGATCCATCCGGTGGTCCGGTCCGCAGGGAACAGACACGACGGCGTCGTACCCCAGTCCCAGCATGGACGCCGACTTCCGGATGCTGAAGTGGCTGTCCGCCGAGGTGAAGATCCGCAGCTTCTCCAGGAGGGACGGCAGCCGGAGCCCGTCATTTTCCGGGTCCAGCTTCAGCCATTCCACGGCCTGGTTCCGGGCCAGCAGGAGGGCCTGGAAATTGGACTGGCTCCCGCCCGAGGTGAACACCCCGTCGGCGGAGTCGCCCAGCCCGAGCTGCCCGGCAGCCCACGAGATGAGCCTGCGCTCGATCATGGTGGCGCCCGCGCTCTGGTCCCAGGTGTCCAAGGAGGAATTCACCGCGGACAGGACGGCCTCGGCCACGAGGGCGGGGATCACGACGGGGCAGTTCAGGTGCGCCGCGTACTTGGCGTCGTGGAAGTAGACGGCATCCCGGAGGTAGACGCCCTCCAGTTCGTCAAGGGCAGCTGCGGTATCCGGCAGCGGGGTGCCGAGGTCCACGGCGTCGACGCGGTTCTTCAGCTCGGCGGGCGTGGCCCCGGTGAAAGGCCGGGTGCACTGGGAGACTTTGTCGGCCACTGCCACGACACCCTTGAGCACCTGGGCCGTGTAGCCGTCAACATTGCGGGCGTTGAAGAGGTGGGCGGTGGCACTGTGCAGCAGCTGGGCTGGCGAACCGGGTGCGGCCTGGGTGCCGGGAGGCAGGGGGTGAAAATCCGCGGGGATGACGGGCGCCACAGAAGAATCCTTTGTTTGACGTAAGTAGCATCGACTAAGCTAACCCTTACTTAGGTTAGCCTTAACGTCAAACTTGTGTGACTTAATTCCTGTCGAAAAAGATTACCGGAGAGAAAGGGGTCAATGCCGCCTGCGGATCAGGACGGACGTTTTACCTGTGGGCGTAGGTAAGGCAGTCGGCGTTGTCGACGCCCGGACCCACATGCACCTCGGTGGCCTTGCACATCAGGTGGTCGTTGTGAGTGCATTCGGAGCGCTGGCAGGCGCCAACGTCGGCCAGCACCTTGGGCAGCCCGCCGTGCACGCCGATATCGATGAACGTGGCGCAGGAGGCATGGTCCTCGGCCCCGCCGACGGTGATGGCGGCGGCGTTGCAGTTGGAGTGGTCGTTGAAGGAGCAATTGGTCACACTGCAGTCGGCTACGTGCGTCGTCATGGGATATTCCTCCGTGATCCGGCCACCCGGGCTGGGCGGCTCCGTGTGTCCACGGTAGGCCCCTCCCCGGCATGCAAAAAGACCCAATTGTGTTACCTAATTCCGGAACCGGACGGCGCCTGCAAGGCCCGGAGCAAGGGGCGTGCCCTGAAGTGGGAGGGCGCGTCAGGCGTCCGGCTTCTGGAACCGGGCGACGTACTTCCGCTGCCACGGGGTCTCGCTGGCGCCCCGGCGATAGTGGGCGCGCACGAAAGCCACAGCCTCCGCGGGCGGAACGCCGTCGAGGACGGCCAGGCACGCCAGCGCGGTGCCGGTCCGTCCGCGGCCGCCCCAGCAGGCGACTTCAACCCGTTCGGACTCGGCTCGGCGCCAGGCTTCCAGAAGGGCGTCCAGGGTGTCGGCGTCGTCGGCCGGCAGGCCGAAATCCCGCCAGCGGACCCAGCGGGATTCCCAGGTCACCGGCGCCGGACGGCTTCCCAGCAGGTACAGGCCAAACTCGGGCCGCGGGCCGGCCGGAAGCGGCCTGATCAGCCCGCGGCCCCGGATTAGCCGGCCGGACGGGAGTTCAAGGACTCCCACCTGGCCCGGATCCCAGGTCTCGGCCATGCTCCCGAGCGTAGTCCTTCCGCCCGCAACACGCACCGCGGCTTACTCGCCGGCGCCGAGCTTTCCGGCCAGGCGTTCGCGCATGAGGAGGCTGGCGTCGTTGAGGCCCACGACGTCCACAGCCTTGCCGTGGCGGCGGTATTTCTCGGTGATGGCGTCCAGCGCGGCGATAGTGGAGGCGTCCCAGAGGTGGCTGGTGTGCATGTCGATGACCACGCGCTCGGGATCCAGGGCGTATTCGAACTGGGTGTAGAGGTCGTTGGAGGAGGCGAAGAAGAGTTCGCCGTCCACCTTGTAGGTGGCCACCGGAACCCCGTCAACCTCTGTCACGGTGCGGTCCACGGTGACGAAGTGCGCCACGCGGCGGGCGAACATCACCATTGCCACCAGCACGCCGACGCCGACGCCGATGGCCAGGTTGTGCGTGGCCACCGTGACCACCACGGTGGAGACCATCACCAGGGTTTCGCTCTTGGGCAGTGCCTTCAGGGTTGATGGCCGGATGCTGTGCCAGTCGAACGTGGCCACGGAAACAAAGATCATCACGGCCACCAGGGCGCCCATCGGGATGAGGGACACGATGTCGCCGAGGGCCACCACCAGGATGAGCAGGAAGACGCCGGCCAGGAAGGTTGAGATCCGGGTGCGTGCGCCGGAGGCCTTGACGTTGATCATGGTCTGGCCGATCATCGCGCAGCCGCCCATGCCGCCGAAGAAGCCGGTGACGATGTTCGCGACGCCCTGGCCCCAGGCCTCGCGGGTCTTGGGGGAACGGGTGTCCGTGATGTCGTCCACGAGCTTGGCGGTCATGAGCGATTCCAGCAGCCCCACGAACGCCATGGCCAGGGCGAACGGGAAGATGATCTGCAGTGTTTCGAGCGTGAACGGCACGTTGGGCACGAACAGCGAGGGCAGCGAGTCCGGCAGCGCGCCCTTGTCCCCCACCGTGGGGACCGCGACGGCGGCCAGGACCGTGACAAGGGTCAGGGCGACGATGGCGACGAGCGGCGCGGGCACAGCCTTAGTCAGCTTCGGCAGGCCGAAGACGATCAGCAGGCCGGCCGCGGTGAGCGGATAGACCAGCCAGGGGACGCCGAGCAGTTCGGGGACCTGGGACATAAAAATCAGGATGGCCAGGGCGTTGACGAAGCCCACCATCACAGAGCGGGGAATGAAGCGCATCAGCTTTGCCACCCCGGAGAGCCCCAGGACGATCTGGAAGACGCCGGCCAGGATCACGGCGGCGACGAGGTAGTCCAGGCCGTGGGATTTCACCAGCGGGGCAATCACCAGGGCTACGGCGCCGGTGGCCGCCGAAATCATCGCAGGACGGCCGCCGACGAAGGCGATCGTCACGGCCATCGTGAAGGAGGCGAACAGCCCGATGCGGGGGTCGACGCCGGCAATGATCGAGAAGGCGATGGCCTCCGGGATGAGCGCCAGCGCGACGACCAGCCCGCCAAGGACCTCGGTCTTGAGCCGGCGCGGGGACCTCAGGGTGCCGCGGACCGATTGCAGCTGCTCCGGGGCCAGGGCCGGGGCGGTTATGGTGGCCATCGCTGGCTCCGTTCAGACTCGGGAAGGCGCACCGCGGCTTCGGTGTTGAGCAGGAGCCAGGGCGACGTCGGCAAGGGATGAGGCGCCACACCGCGCCGGAAGGGAATACCGTGGCAGGGGTACCGGCCGGAAGTGGCAGCGGGTCCATCCTGCACCCTCGATTCTACCCGTCAGGGCGTAAAGGGCGCGCTGACGGGAAGCCCGCCGCCGAAAGCAGGGGGCTGGCCGCCCCCTGCGCTTCGGCTTAGTACCCGGTGCTGCGTCCGCCGCTGAGGACGTCCGCGGTGCCGGACAGCCCCAGCCGGGTGGCGCCTGCCGCGATCATCGCCTGCGCTGCAGCCCAATCCCGGATGCCGCCGGATGCCTTGACGCCAAGGCGTGGACCCACCGTGCGTGCCATCAGTTCGACTGCGTGGACGGTGGCTCCGCCGTCCGCGTGGAAGCCCGTCGAGGTCTTGACGAAGTCGGCTCCGCTGCTTTCAGCGGCGGCACAGCACCGCACGATCTGCTCATCCGTCAGCGCCGCGGTCTCCAGGATGACCTTGAGCACGGTCGGCGACGACACGGCCTCGCGGACGGCGCTGATGTCCCGTTCGACGGCGTCGTAATCACCGGCCCGGACCGCTCCGACGTCGATGACCATATCGATCTCGTCGGCACCGTTATGCACTGCGTCGCGGGCTTCGGCAGCCTTGACGCTGCTGTGGTGTTTGCCCGACGGGAAGCCGCAGACCGCCGTAATCCGGGTTCCCGTGCCAATGCCGGCCAGCGGCAGCATCGACGGGGAGACGCAGACCGACCAGGCTCCCAGACGGGCGGCTTCGGCGGCCGCCTGCTCGGCCTCGGCCCTGGTGCCCGTGGATAGCAGGAAGGTGTGGTCCACGATCCCGGCCAGGCCGGCCGCATTCAGTTCAGTCATGGTTCTCCTTGGAGGTAGAGGGGCTACTTGCAGGTGGCCGTGTCGCCGATGCCCCGCAGGTAGGAGCAAAACTCGTCGACGCCGCTGCCGGTGACGAGCTTGCCCTGGAGCACCCGGGACTCTTCGACTTTGTCGCCGCTGGCAACGGCGTGGCCGATCTTGGCGACTTCCTGGCCGAGCGCGAACGGGGACTCGGCGTTCGTGGCGTACATCTCTCCGCTCTTCACGGCGGCCAGGGCGTCACCGATTCCGTCGTTTCCGACGATCTTGATTGTGGCGAGCAGCCCCCGTGACTTGACGGCGGCCACAGCGCCGAGCGCCATTTCATCGTTGGCGCCGTAGATCCCGGTGATGCCCGGGTTGGCCTGGAGGATGTTGGTGGTGACATCGAGGGCCTTGCCGCGGTCGAAATCTGCGGACTGCACGGCGACAACCTGCACGCCCGGGCATTCCTTCATTCCGGCCTTGAACCCTTCGGACCGGTCCCGTGCAACGCTGGTGCCGAGGAGGCCCTGCAGCTCGGCCACTTTGCCCGTGCCGCCGACCGCTTCGCAGAGGGCTTTGGCGCCGTTCTTGCCCGCCTGGACGGCGTCATAGCCGATGAAGGCGGCCAGTTTGCCCTGATCGGGCACCCGGTCGAAGGCGACGACGGGGACGTTTGCCTGGTTGGCCTTAACGGTGATCGATCCGCCGGCTTCGCTCGAGGTCGGGTCAAGCAGCAGCACTCCGGGCTTCTTCACGAGCGCGGTGGTGGCCTGGTTCAGCGCGGCCGTGTCGTTGTTGTTGGCGTTCTGGACATCCAGGTTCACGCCCAGTTTCGCGGCCTGGTCCTTGGCGCCGTCGCCGACGGAGACGAAGAACGGGTTGTTCAGCGTCGAGATGACCAAAGTGGCCGATTTCTGCTGAGCGCCCGCGCTTCCGTCGTCCGTGGAGCGTACGGCCGTGGTGACGCCTGCGCCGACCACCAGGAGGCCCACCACGGAGATCATGGCGACCTTCGGAAGGAGGGGAGCCGGCGCGCCGGGACCGGTTGCGGGCGCCGTCGTGGGGGTTGCCTCGGCGGGCCTCCCTGACCGGAAGACGCGCATCAGGACCCCGGAGTTCCGGTCCACAAACACGGCCAGCAGGATCACGGCGCCCTTGACGACGCTCTGCAGGAACGGGGAGACGTTGAGCAGGTTGAGCCCGTTGTCGATCATGGCCAGCAGGACCGCGCCGACCAGGGTGCCCAGAAGCGCTCCGCGGCCGCCGGCAAGGCTGGTCCCGCCGATGATCACGGCAGCAATGGCAGCGAGCTCAAGGCCGGTACCGGCGGTGGGCTGGGCCGTGCCGAGACGTGCGGTGAGGATGAACCCGGCGGTCGCGGCGAGGACGCCCGAAATCATGAAGGCCAGGATCTTGACCCGGTCGGTGCTGATGCCGGCGAGCCGCGCGGCGTCGGCGTTGTCGCCCGTGGCGTAGAGCTCACGGCCGTACCGTGTTCGGGCCAGGATGTAGCCGAACAGTACACCTAGGACCAGCATGATCCAGATCGGCGTGGGAATGCCCAGCAGGTTGCCCTGGCCCAGCGCCAGGAACGCCTCGTTGGTCACCTTCACGGGGTTGCCCTGGGAGAACTGCAGCGTCAGTCCGGCGAAGATGGACATTGTTGCCAGCGTGGCGATGAACGAAGGCATTTTGGCTTTGGTGACCAGCACACCGTTGACCAGGCCCGCCAGCGCGCCGACCGCGAGGCCTGCGGCGAGCCCGGCTACCACACCGTATTGGCTGATCACGCTGGCGGTGGTGATTGCGCTGAAGCCGAGGACCGCTCCGACGGACAGGTCGATCTCGGCGAGGATGATCACGTATGTCTGCCCCGCGGCGATCAGGGCGACGACGGCGGCAGTGAGCAGGACGTTGAGCATGTTGGACGGCTGCAGGAACAGCGGTGTGGCGAAGACAAGCGCTATAGCCACGAAGGCCAGCATCCACACCGCGCGCAGCTGGTCACTGAAGAGGGATATTTTTTTCATCGGGATACGGTCTCCATTGCGTGTTCCAGGACGGACTGCTGGGTCAGGGCGCCGGAGGTCAGCTCAGCGTTGATGCTGCCTCCGCGCATGACCAGCACCCGGTCCGACATTTCGACTAGTTCGGGCAGGTCAGACGAGACAAGGACGACGGCCACGCCCTGGGCGGCGACGTCGTTGATGATGGAATAGATCTCCGCCTTCGCACCCACATCTACGCCGCGCGTGGGTTCCTCCATCAGCAGGATCGCGGGGTTGCTCAACAGACAGCGGGCCAGGAGGACCTTCTGCTGGTTGCCGCCGGAGAGGGTCCCGACGGCGTCGTCAATGCTGTTGCATTTGACGCTGAGCCGGGTGGAAATCTCCTGGCACCGGTCCCGCTCGCGTTTCAGGGCCACAATCCCGTTCCGGGTGATGGCGCCAAGGGTGGCCAGGGATTCGTTGTGCGAGATGGGCTGCGCCAGCGTGAGGCCCTCCGCCTGGCGGTCCGGGGTCAAGTAGGCCACGCCGGCGCCGATGGCATGCCGGGGCGACTTCAGGGTCAGCGGTTTGCCGTCGACACTGACGGAACCGGCAGCATCGTCCAGTCCGAAAAGTGCGCGCAGGACCTCGCCTTTGCCGCTGCCCATCACGCCGCCGATCCCGAGGACTTCCCCGGCCCGGACCTGGAAGGAAACTCCGTTAACGCCGGCCGATTCCAGGTTCTGGACGTCCAGCCGGACACGGTCCGTGGCGTGGTGTTCCTTGGGGTAGAAGTTCTCCACCTCGCCGCCCACCATGGCGGACACGACGGCGGCTTCGGTCAGTTCGGCGGCGGTTCCGGTCTTCGATACGCGGCCATCGCGCATCACGACGATGCGGTCGGACAGTGCGAAGACTTCGGGGAGCCGGTGGCTGATGTAGATCACGGCCACGCCGGCAGCCTGGATCTTGCGCACCTGGGCGAACAGGAGCTCCGATTCGCGGTCGTCAAGGGCGGCCGTCGGCTCATCGAGGATGAGCAGCTTGACCGAGTGGTTGAGGCAGCGGGCCAGCTGCACGAGCTGCTGCTGGCCGAAGCTGAGTTTTCCCACAGGAAGCCGGGTGTCGACGTCGATCCCCACCTGGCTCAGGAGCTCGGCGGCGCGGGCATGCATCTTGTCCTTGTTGACGAAGAGCCTGCCGAACTCGCCGGTGCCGTCGTGGGCGAAGATGTTCGAGGCGACGTCCAGTTGCGGGAACAGGTTGTTCTTCAGCTCTTGGTAGATGACCTGGATGCCGGCGCCCATGGCGTCCTGCGGGCCGCTGAACTTCCGCGCCTCGCCGTCGATGGAGATCTCACCGGAATCGGGCTGGTAGGCCCCGGCGATGATGCGGGTCAGGGTGGATTTTCCGGCCCCGTTTTCGCCCACGAGGGACACAATTTCGCCGGGTTCGATGCTGAGGTCGACACCGCGGAGCACCCGGTTGGGGCCGAAGGACTTGGTGATGCCGCTGAGGGTGACTGTCATGTCAGTACACCACCCCGGCCACGAGGATCACGTTGGCGTAGGGGGTGAATTCGCCGGAGCGGACTGCGGCCCGGGAGTTCCTGGTCCGCTGTTTGAATTCCGTATGCGGGACCAGTTGCAGGGGGATGCCGTGGCTGCCGAGCCGGTCCTTGAGGGCCTCGAGGAGTTCCGGGCTGTGTTCGGCAATCTCCGATGCCGCGATGGCTCCTTCCGCCTCCACTTCGGCCAGGACGACGTCCAGGCACTCCAGGAACCGCGGGACGTTGGCTGTCAGGGCCAGGTCGATCCGTTCCACGCCGGCCGGGATCGGCAGGCCGGCGTCGGTCACGACGAGTTCGTCGGTATGGCCCAGTTCCGAGATGACCCGGGCGAGGGATGCGTTGAGGGTACCGCTGTTTTTGCGCATAGTTGCTCCACTGCGTTGTAGAGGGATGGGGTGGTGGGTGGCTCTTCCGCGGCTAGCGGGCCGTGGCGGCCTGCCCGGCGAGGAACGCGTCAATGGCTTCACGCTGCGGGAGGCTGGGGCTGGCACCGGCAACGGTGACAGCCAGCGCGCCGCCAGCCATAGCGCGCCGCAGGGACTCTTCCCAGTCCAAGCCTTCGGCCAGCGCGCTGCCAAGCACCCCGGCGAAGGCATCGCCCGCGGCCGTTGTGTCCACCGCGGTGACACGGAACGGTTCCTGCAGGGTCACGGCGGTGCTGTCTGCGGACGTCCGCTCAACGACGACCGCGCCGGCGCCGGCCAGGGTGATGACGGCACGCTGCACGCCGCGGTCGGTGAACCAGCGACCCGCCGCGGTGGCTGATTCGTGATCGGTTACCTCGATTCCGGTGATGAGGCGTGCTTCGGTCTCGTTCGGAGTGACGATGTCCACGTGGGGCCAGAAGTCCTCGTCAAGGGCAGCCGCCGGAGCCGGGGCGGGGTCCAGAATGACGATGATGCCGCGGGCTTTGCACACGCGTGCCGCCTCCAGCGCCGATTCGTGCGGGATCTCCAGCTGAATTAGTGCGACTTCGGCGGGACGTGCGGACAGGTCCAGGGATTCCCTGATGTGGGCCGGGCTCAGCCGGGAGTTGGCGAGCGGGATCATCACGATGTCGTTTTCCGCCGAAGCGTCCACCCGGATGTGGGCGATTCCGGTGGGGCCTTCCGTGCGCATCACGCCTGTAGTGTCGATGTTCTCCTCGGCCAGGGTCCCGAGGACCAGTTCGCTGAAGCCGTCGTTGCCCACGCTTCCGATCAGGGATACCTGGCTGCCGGCGCGTGACGCCGCCAGCGCCTGGTTGGCGCCCTTACCGCCGAGGACCATGGTGAAGGCGTTGCCGAGGACGGTTTCCCCCGGCTGCGGGAGGCGGTCGCTGAAGCTGGTCAGGTCGCAGGTGATGCTGCCGATCACCAGTACGTTCCCGTTTCCGGGCGCAGTTGTTGTCATGGGATTCCTTAGTGATGTGATCAGTTGGGAGCGTTAGTTGGAGGCGGGAGCGGAGCAGGACTGCCGGATTGTCAGGCTCACCGGGAGTACTTTGTGCTCCAGAGGGGGCTGATTGGGACTGCCGAATCGTTCAATCCGCTCGAGCAGCAGGTCCGCGGCGGCGTGGCCCTCGGCGATGGCGGGCCGCGAGATCACAGTGACGGGCGCCGGGAGCAGTTCCGCCAGGTCGAAGTCGTCGAAACAGAGGAAGGAGAGCTGCCCGGGGATTGACACCCCGGCGGCGTGTAGGGAGAGCAGGGCACCTTGGGCCATGGTGTTGTTGCCCACGAACAGTGCCGTGATTCCGGTGGGATTGTCGATCAGCTCCTGGGCGGCGCGACGGCCGAAGTCACGGCTGAATTCGCCGATCTTCACGGCTTCGGCCGGGACCTGGATGCCGGCATCGGCCAAGGTCTGCAGGAAGACCTGATGGCGGACCCGTCCGGGAACGGTGTCCTGGCGTCCGCTGATGATGCCGAATCTGCGGTGCCCCAGGGACAGGAGATAGTCCGCAGCAGCTTTGGCCCCGCTGGCGTTGTCGACATGGACCAGGTCGAAACCCGGCTCATCACCTACGGTCCGGTCGATCAGCACCACCGGCTTGTTGAGGTCCGCCAGCATCCTGCGGGTTCGGTCGCCTTCTTCGGCCGGCACAATCGCGACGGCGTCGACGGCGTCGATGAGGTTGCCCAGGAGTTCCGACTCCGCGCTGAACTGCTCATCGCTGCTGGCCACGACGATTCGGAATCCCTGCGTCATGACCCGTTCCTCAATGCCGCGGACCAGTGCGGCGAAGTAAGGGTTCGAGATGTCGGGGACAATCACGGCAATGCTGTGATGCTTGCCCAGGCGCAGCCCGCGGGCACTGGCGTTGGGCCGGTAGCCGAGATCTGTGATGGCCCGCCTGATCGCCTCAGCACTGCGGACGTTTTCCCCGGCGAGCATGCGTGAGACGCTGGCGATCGACACGCCGGCAAGCTTTGCCACGTCATGGATGTTTGCCACGGATGCCCTCTCCTTTGAGTCGGCCGGGTCTGCTGGTCCGGCCATTCTTTGCCGGGATGAGGCGCCGGTTGTGAACCCAGTCACGCCGGAATTCGACAACTGTAAACGTTTTCAGTTGGAAGCACAAGGGCGGGTTTGACCAGCTGTTATTGCCGGAGCAGCGTTCAGGAATCCCCGGACCCAAGTCCTGGGGGCATGCCTTGGTTGTCGTGCCCGCCGCCGCGCAGCCGGGCGATCAGCCGGGCCACCGCCCGCTCGGCGAGGGCATCCGCCGTCGTGCTGGTTCCCGGCGGCAACGCGTCGACGCCGTCCGGCGGCCGGGTGTCCGAAACCACCAGCTGGGCCACGCCGCGGTCCACGAGTTCCGTCATCGCCTCGATATCGGCGGCGGTGCGCCCGGCCGGGCGGGAGCCGAGAATGACGCCGTCGGCGCCGCCCGAGAGCATAAACGGACGCCAGCTGTCGCCGACCAGGACGACCGGCTGGTAGCCGTGCCGGGGCAGGATCCGGGCAGCGGCGGTGGCCAGCTCCCGGTCCCCGGAATCGTCGAGGTCGGTGATGGCCAAGGCGACGACGTCGGTGCGTCCGCGCCGCATCCCGCGGGCGGCCCCGTTGGGCACATAGCCGAGGTCGCGGGCCGCGGCATGGACGCGGTCCTGCGTGGGCTGGCTGATCCGGGTGTTCCCGCCGGACCGGCCGGAGAGCACGTAGGACACGGTGGTCAGGGACACGCCTGCCGCCTCCGCGACGTCGCGGATGGTGGGCTTGGATCCGTGCCGCACTGATGACTCCCGGGTACTTCTCCGCCGCAGATTAGCGGCGGCCTTGAGGCTGGCTTCTCCTTGAACTGTAGCGGGAAGTCACGCGCAAGGGTCACGGGCGGGGACTTTCCGCCGTGCCCATTGTTAAGGGTTGTGTACCCCTGCGGGCGGCCACCGCGCGAAAGGCGTAGCGTGCAGAGATGGCTGAGGACAGATACACCACCGAGAGGGACGGCTTCGGGCGGCTCCTGGCAGACCGTGAAGTCTGGCGGCAGGCGGGCACCATCCCCGCGGCCGGCGAGCTCACCGCGCGCTGGCTGGAAGGGCGCAGCGAATACCAGCCGGGGACCTTCGCCCCCGGCTTCGACGCAGAAACCCGGGCCATCGCCGGCCGGCTCGCGGAGTTGAGCCGGAGCGGTCTCTTCACCAAGGAATCGCAGCCCGGCGTGCTCGCCGAGGGACACGCGCAGCGCGCCTACGTGACGGGTTTCTGCAGTGCGGAGTCGGCGTCGGCGCTTCTGGAACTGTCCGGCCGGACCGATCTTGTGACCGTGGCGCATGCTCCCGGAGAGGCCAGCCAGGCCTCCATCCCCGTGACTTTGCGGGACGACGCCGTGGTGACGGTTCTCGGCAGCAGTGAGGTCCCCGTCAGCGAGGAGCAGCTCCGCGACTGGACCGAGGAGGCCAACGAAACCCTCGCCCTGTTGCTGGCCGAGTCCTGGTATGTGGAGGTCTTCGACCCGGTCTGGGGCCGGGAAGAAGTCCTCCTGCCCGCCGTCCTCAACGCGCTGGCCGCCGCGGATTCAGGAAGCGGGGGCTAGTCCCGGCCGATGCTGGCGGCCTCGTCCAGGGTGCGCGCCTCGAAATGCTCCAGCATCCCGCTCATGCCCTCCATACTCTGCTTGAACACCTCGGACGCCCGCCACGCTTCAGCCTGTTCCAGCGACTCCCAGGGACCGGTGCTGATGAACCGGTTCCGGACGTCGCGGTCATGCATCAACACGGCCTGCGTGTGCGGGAAGTCTTCCTGGGTTTTGCGGGCCAGGTCCCGCCACGCCTGCACGAAATCATTCTCGCGGCCGGGGTGTACCAGCCAGATTCCCAGCGTATAAACCGACACGTCGATCGCCTCCATAGTCTGCACGGGGTGGATACCCCTGATTATCGGCCCGGCCGCCAGCATGCGGGTAGGGCCGATTTACCCGCGGGCGGGACCCCTTTCAAGAAGCCGGTGCACCGGACGCCAAGGATTTGTAGGCTGATGCCATGACTGAGACGCAGCAGAAGGTGGATGGGTTCTTCGAGCGGTACGCCGCTGCGCTCCTGGCGCGCGACGCCAAAGCGATCGCGGGGCTGTATGCGGTGCCGTCCCTCATCCTGTTTCCCGGTACGTCGATCCCGGTCAGCGACTCCCGCCAGACCGAGGAGTTCTTCGCGTCGGCGTTCGGCCAGTACGCCGGGGTGGCCGACGTCCGGACGCACATCGCCATCATGGGCGAGGGACCGGGCACCGTCTGGGCGGACGTCACCTGGTCCTTCGACGGCCGGGCCTCCGAGCGGTTCTGTTACCAGCTCATCGAATCGGCCGAGGGTTACCGGATCGCCGTCCTCACCCTGCTGGCCTGAGAACTCTTCAGATGCCGGAATCCCGCAACGCCGCTCCTGCCTACGTCCTGCGCGGCGCCCTCCTCAGCGACGGCGAAAGTGCCGCGGACTCGGTCGTGGCGGTGACGGGTGGCCGCATCGCCTACGCGGGACCCGGACGCAGCTACGATCCCGCGCAGTTCCCCGGAGCAAGGGAGCTCCCGCTGCCGCCCGGCAGTTCCCTGCTGCCCGGGCTTGTCGACCTCCACTGCCACGGCGCGGCGGGCGGCGGATTCCCGACGGGCGACGACAAAACTTGCCGGGAGGCAGCGGACTTTCTGCACCGCCAAGGGACCACCACCCTGCTGGCCAGTCTCGTCACCGCCTCGGCCGATGAGCTGCTGCGGTCGCTCGGCGTCCTCAATGTCCTGGCCGCCGAGGGTCTCATCGCGGGGATCCATGCCGAAGGCCCTTTCCTCTCCCACACGCGCTGCGGTGCGCAGAATCCGCTCTGGCTCCGGGACCCGGATCCGGGCCTTCTCGGGGAGATGCTGGCGGCCGCCGGCGGTGCGCTGAAAACGATGACCTACGCCCCGGAGCTTCCGGGCGCCGGCGAGCTGGTCCGGAGACTCGCGGAGCACGGTGTCGCGCCCTCGCTGGGCCACACCGACGCCGATTCGCGGACGGCGGCGGCCTCATTGACCGAGGCCGCAGCGTTCGTGGGCACCGCGGCGCGGGCTGGGGTTTTCGGGCCGCAGGCCCGGCCGACGGTGACCCACTTGTTCAATGGCATGCCGCCGCTGCATCACCGCAGCCCGGGGCCCGCGGCGGCCTGCCTGCGGCTGGCCGCTGCGGGGACGGTCGCCGTCGAGCTCATCGCCGACGGCGTCCACCTCGATCCGGAGACGGTCCGGATGGTGTTCGACCTGGTCGGCGCCGGAAACATCGCGCTGGTGACGGACTCCATGGCGGCAACCGGACTGCCCGACGGCGACTACGATCTGGGCCCCTCCGACGTGGTGGTGCACGACGGCGTCGCCACCTTGAGAAGCAACGGCGCCCTGGCCGGGGGCACGGCGACCCTGCTGCAGGTTGTCCGCTCCACGATTGCCGCCGGGGTGAGCCCTGCCGACGCCGTCCTGGCAGCAACCCTGGTCCCGGCCCGTGTCCTGGGCCTGGAAACCGAAATCGGAAGCCTCCGCCCCGGAATGCGCGCCGACCTCATCGCCGTTGACCCGGGCTTCGAGCTGGTGACGGTCCTGCGCGGCGGGCGGATTCTGGACTCCCCCAAATAAGCCCGGATGCCGCCTTAGCCCGGCGCCGCCTGCCGAATCGCTGGCTGGCTGGCGCCGCCGTCGCGCAGGCCGGCTCAGGCGGGAACCTTGTCCGCCAGGCCGGAGTGGGCCGCGCGGACGGCCGGGACGCCGTCGCCGTCCTGGCCGTACAGCCAGTCGTTGTACTGGAAGTCGTTGTCCTTCCGGCTCTTGAAGAGCAGGTTGCGCAGCGTCCGGGCCAGCCCGGAGACGTGCCAGGATTCGCCCCAGACGCGGGCGGTGCGCTGGACCCGTGCGGTGCGGCCGGCACGGTTGGTGTTGAACTCCTTGATCGCGGCGTCCCAGGCTTCCGGGTGCACGCCGTCGGCGGTGAAGACGGTGCCGTTGCTGACATCCTGCAGCGCTGCGGCGTCCTCGAGCGCCTGGCAGGCGCCCTGGGCGAGGTACTGGAGCATCGGGTGCGCGGCGTCGCCCATCAGCACCATCCGGCCGGCGACCCAGTTTTCGATCGGGTCGCGGTCGTACATGGGCCAGCGGATGCCGGTGGCCAGGTTCTTGAGTGCTTCCTGAACGGCCGGGACGCAGTCCTTGTACGCAGCCTCGAGCTCGTCCACTCCGCCGTACTGCTCCTCGCCGCGTTCGAAGGAGGGGCTCTTGAAGACGGCAACGGTGTTCAGCAGCTCGCCCTTGCGCAGCGGGTACTGGACGAGGTGGCAGTCCGGGCCGAGGTAGACAATGACGTCCTCGAGGTCAGCCTTGGGGGTGTCCTCGGTGATCGGCACGGTGCCGCGGTAGGCGACGTAGGCCGAGGAGACGGGCTCGTCGTTGGCCACGAGCGGACGCAGGGTGGACTTGAGTCCGTCGGCGCCGATCACGACGTCGGCCTCGTAGTCCACACCGGCCGCGGTGTGGGCCACGCCGCGGCCGTTCACGGTTTCGACACTCTCCACCATGACGTCGTTGACAAGCTTGACGCCCGCCGCCTCGCAGCCTTCGAGAAGGACCCGGTGCAGGTCGCTGCGGTGGATCACGACGTACGGCGCGCCGTAGCGGTCCGTGAACTCACCGTTGAGGGTCTGGCGCGTCAGCTCCTCGCCGGAGACGGCGTCGCGGAAGACCAGGTGCTTGGGCTGGACACCGATTTCCAGTGCCTTTTCCAGCAGGCCCCAGCGCTTCAGGACGCGGGAGGCGTTGGGGGCCATCTGCAGCCCGGCGCCGACCTCGCCGAATTCGGGAGCCCGCTCCACGAGGGTGACGTTGGCGCCGTTTTCCCGCAGTGCGAGGGCTCCGGCCAGTCCGGCCATTCCCCCTCCGATGACGAGGACATCGGTGGACTCTGCACCGGTGGACTGGACGTGCTCAGACATTGCTTGCTCCTGTTGTTGAGAGGGAGGGGGAGATTGAGGATTTTGACTTGAGTTTGAGGCCGACGGCGGCCAGCAGGACCGCGGCGATGGCGGCTGCACCGGCGAAGGCGAGGAAATTGGAATTGACGCCCAGCCCGGCGGCCAGCAGCAGGCCGCCCACCTGGGGTGCGGCGACGGCGCCGATGCGGCCCGTCCCCAGCGCCCATCCCAGCGCGGTTCCCCGCAGATGTCCGGGATAGTGGCTTGCGACGGCGGCGATGATGAGGCACTGCGTGCCGTGCGTTCCGACGCCGGCCAGGACCAGCATGAGGTACACGACCGTGACTGACGGTCCGGTGACCAGGACCATCAGCGCGACGGCGGCGACGGCGGCCGCGGCGATCGCGGTCGGCACCGGACCGAACCGGGTCCCGGCCCAGGCCGTGATCACCGAGCCGGCCACCGCACCCAGGTTGAGGGCGAGGGCAAAGGTCAGGGCGGAACCCAGGTTGTAACCGGCCAGCTGCATGAGGTTCGGCAGCCAGGTGCCCAGCCCGTACCAGGCGAACAGGGTGGCGATCGTCGCCAGGGCGAACAGCATGCTGACCCCCAGGTACGGGGCACGGAGCAGGGAGGAGAAGCCGGACGGCTCCTTGATGGTGCTGGCCTTGCCGGCCGCCTTGCGGGCGGCCTTGTCTGCGGAACTCACCGGGGCCAGGGTCTCCGGCAGGTACTTGAGTCCCAGCGGCACCACGATCACCAGGGCCAGGCCTGCCACGAGGAACATGGACTCCCAGCCGAAGGCCGGGATCAGCTGGATGCCGACAAGGGCGGCAATGGACCCGCCGATCGGGACACCGGACATCATCAGGGTGGCGATGGTGGACCGCCATTTGGTGGGGACCAGTTCGGCGACAAGGGCGTTCGCGGAGGGCACCAGTCCGCCAAGTCCGATGCCGGCGAGGAGCCGCAGGGCGCCGAAGACGGCGGCGTTGGGTGCGAAGGCGCAGAGGACGGTGAAGACCGAGAAGATGACGGCGCAGCCCAGGATGGTCCGGCGGCGGCCCCACGAGTCGGCCATGCGGCCGGCGAAGATCGCTCCGATCATCATCCCGAGGAAAGCCATGGAACCGATGGTTCCGGCGGTGGCCTTGTTCAGGCCCCAGCCGGTCTCGGAGATCAGCGAGGACTGGACGGTGCCGTAGACGATGAGGTCGTAGCCGTCGAAGACCACCAGCAGCCAGCAGACAAGCACGGCGGCTGCCGAGCCCTTGGAGAACCGCGATGCAGGCCCATCGGCGGTGGTGGGGGCTGAGGCCCCCGGCGATGACCGTTGCGGCGCTGCAGCGGGAGGTGTGTGATTCATGCCACTAACTGTCCTAGCCGCCGCAGGTGAACCACAATAGAATTCTGATGTGCAGAACAAGCCCCCGCCCGCATCAGCCCGGAAGCCCATCCAGAAGCGGCCCACCTACTCCATCGAGGCAGTGGACAACGCGTTGCAGCTCCTGCAGCTGCTCCGCGACGGCGGGGCGCTACGGCTCAAGGATGCCGCCGAGGAACTGGGGGTGGCCCCGTCCACCGCCCACCGCCTCCTGGCCATGCTGGTCTACCGGGGCTTCGCCGTGCAGGATGAAAACCGCCGGTACGTGCCCGGCCCGGCCATGGGCGTCGGGCCGGCCGGGCTGAGCTGGACCAGGCTCCTCCGCTCGCTCTCCCAGCCGCACATGGAACTGCTCTCCGCGCGACTCAACGAGACCGTCAACCTTATGGTGCGGGTGGGGACGAAAGTGCGCTTCCTGGCCACTGTGGAGGGAAACAACGTCTTGCGGGTGGGTGACCGTCAGGGGACGGTGATGCCTGCCAATAAAACCTCCGGCGGCAAGGCCATGCTCGCCGAGCTGGAACCGCCGATGATCGACCAGCTCTTCCGCAGCAACAATGCCGAGATCGGCGGGGACACCATTCCGGCGGCGGAGTATCCTGCGTTCCTGCGCGAACTGGAATCCATCCGCAACAACGGCTTCGCCGCCAATTTCGAAGGCACGGAGGATGGTGTGAGCGCCCTCGGCATCGCCCTGCACAACCGGCACGGGCACGTGGTGGGCGCGCTCAGCGTCGCCACTCCCGCCACCCGCTTCCGAAAAGTGTTCGACGCCGGACTCGTCCCCGCGCTGCGGGAAACGTGCCGGCAGCTGGAGATCGACATCGCGGCCAATCCGGCCGACCCGGACTGAGCGTCCGGCCGCCCCTCCCAACAATTCTGACCAGCAGAATATGTTGGGGGTCACACTGCCCCCGTCCGTAGAGTCGAACTACGCCAATGAACTGTTCTGACCCTACCGAGGAGGCCCACGTGTCCATCAGCGCCGAGAACACGACTCACGAATCAGTGGCCGCCGGGCACACTGCTCCGGAGCCGACGCCCGAAGAGGCTGCCCAGCTGCAGGAGCTGTACCGGGATTTTGACCGCGAGAACCTGATCCCGCTGTGGACCGAGATCGCGGACCTTATGCCGATGGTCCCGAGTCCCAAGGCGGTGCCTCACGTGTGGCGGTGGAGCGACCTGTACCCGCTGGCTGCCCGCGCCGGAGACCTGGTCCCGGTGGGCCGCGGCGGGGAACGCCGCGCCATTGCCCTGGCCAACCCCGGTCTGGCCGGGACGCCGTACGCCACCCCGACCCTGTGGGCGGCCATCCAGTACCTTGGTGCCCGCGAGACCGCCCCGGAACACCGCCACTCGCAGAACGCTTTCCGCTTCGTCGTCGAGGGTGAAGGTGTCTGGACGGTGGTGAACGGGGATCCGGTCCGGATGTCCCGCGGCGACTTCCTGCTCACCCCGGGCTGGAACTTCCACGGCCACCACAACGACACCGATGAGCCGATGGCCTGGATCGACGGCCTGGACATCCCGTTCGTGCACTACGCCGACGCCGGCTTCTTCGAGTTCGGCACCGAACGCGTCACGGACGAGGCCACCCCGGACATCTCCCGTTCCGAGCGGCTCTGGGCCCACCCGGGCCTGCGCCCGCTCTCGGGCCTGGATGACACCACCAGCTCCCCCATCGCGGCGTACCGCTGGGAATACACGGACCGGGCCCTGCGCGAGCAGCTGCTGCTCGAGGACGAGGGCCACCCGGCCACCGTGTCCCAGGGCCACGCCGCGGTCCGCTTCACCAACCCCACCACCGGCGGGGACGTGATGCCCACCATCCGGGCCGAATTCCACCGGCTCCGCGCCGGCGCCTCCACCGAGCCGCTCCACGAGGTCGGCTCCAGCGTCTGGCAGGTCTTCGAAGGCTCCGGCTCCGTGGTCCTCAACGGCGAAACCAGGACCCTGGCGAAGGGCGACCTCTTCGTCGTCCCGTCCTGGGCCGCCTGGTCACTCCAGGCGGAAACGGAGTTTGATCTGTTCCGCTTCAGCGACGCCCCCATTTTCGAACGGCTGAACTTCAACCGCACCTACATCGAAGGACGCAACAACAAATGAGACTCCTCACCCTCCGCACCTCTGTTGGGGACAAGACAGTAACGAAGGCCGTGCGCCAGGACGGCGACACCCTCACCGAGATCGACGGCTTCGCCGACGTCGGAGAGCTGCTCCGCTCAGAGGGCTGGGAGGCGACCGCGCAGAACGCGAACGGCGCCACGCACCCGCTCGACGGCGCGGACCTGGCCGCCGTGGTCCCCTCCCCCGGCAAGATCATCTGCGTGGGCCACAACTACCGCAACCACATCAAGGAAATGGGCCGGGAAGTCCCCGAGTTCCCCACCCTGTTCGCCAAGTACCAGGAATCCCTGATCGGCCCGAACGACGACCTGGCCCTGCCGCAGGAATCGGACACGGTTGACTGGGAGTCCGAACTCGCCGTCGTCATCGGCAAGAAGGGCCGCCGGATCGCCGAGGCCGACGCCCCGGCCCACATCGCCGGGTACGCCGTGCTCAACGACGTGTCCATGCGCGACTACCAGTTCCGCACCGTCCAGTGGCTGCAGGGCAAGACCTGGGAGAAGTCCACCCCGTTCGGACCCGCCCTGGTCACCAAGGACGAGTTCAGCGGCGGCCTCATGACCACCGCGGTGGACGGTGACATCCAGCAGCAGACCCCCACGAACGACGTCGTCTTCACGCCCGAGTTCCTGGTCTCCTACATCTCCACCATCATCACGCTGAACCCCGGCGACGTCATCGCCACCGGCACCCCCGGCGGAGTGGGCCACGCCCAGGACCCCAAGCGCTACCTGCAGGAAGGCCAGATCCTGGTCACCACCATCGAGGGGCTCGGACAGCTGAAGAACCGCGTGGTCAAGGAAGCCTGATGGTTGCCCGCCACGACCAGACGACGGACCCGGAGCTGCTCGCGGCCCTGCTGCAGGCGCGCCGGGGCACGGCGTTCTTCGCCCGCAAGCTCAACGAGCTCTCCGACGCGGAGCTCGACGGCGATTCGCTGCTGCCGGGCTGGACCCGCCGGCACATCACGGCGCACATCGGCTACAACGCCCGGGCCATCGCCCGGCTCATCGAGTGGGCGGCCACCGGGGTGGAAACCCCGATGTACCCCTCCACCGAGGTCCGTGACCACGAGATCAACTTCGGCGCCACCCTGAGCCCGATCGCGCTGCGGCACCTCTTCGACCACTCCGCCGTGCACCTGAACGTCGAATGGCGGGACCTGCCCGAGGACGCCTGGCACCACAACGTCCGGACCATCCAGGGCCGGGAAGTGCCCGCCACGGAAACGGTCTGGATGCGCAGCCGCGAAGTCTGGATGCACGCCGTCGACCTCGCCAACGGCGCAGCGTTCCGCGACATCCCGGTCCCCGTCCTGGAACGGCTCCTGGCGGACATCACCGGCGCCTGGAAAACCCGCGGCACCGACGTGGGTCTTGTGGTCAAGGTAACGGACCGCGACCTCACCTTCGGGGACACGACGACGGCGTCCCCCACCGTGGTCTCCGGACCGCTGGCCGCCGTCGTCGAATGGGCTGCAGGCCGCGGCAACGGCGGCGTCACCGCCGCCGGGCCTGGCGCTACCAATGGCGCAGTTCCGGCCGCGCCGAAGTGGATCTGAGGCTCGATAAACGACCGATAAGCGGGAGGCCCCCTCGGAGGCCTCCCGCTTATTGCTTGGTTGCCTCCGTCCGGGGGCACTTTGAGGGCGATGTTCGACGCCGGCGCCCTGGCTGACGGCGTGTCCGCGCCAAAGTGCCCCCGGACCGCAGCCGCCGTGCTCAGCCCAGATGGACGATCGGAGCGTCACCGTCCGTGCCGGCGAATTTCCTGCGGTCGATGGTGATGAGCAGCAGGGCGATGGGAGCGATCAGGATTGCGACGCCCGCGGCCCAGAGGAACACCATCGAGTAGCCGGTAGAAAGCGCCGCCAGAGAAACGCCGCCGGCTGTTGCGGCCGCGGCGATGGTGCTGAACAGGGCGATGCCCAGGGAACCGCCGATCTGCTGCGAGGCGTTGACCAAAGCGCTGGCCACGCCGGAATCATCCTGGTCCACGCCGAACAGGGCAAGGTTCTGCATCGGCACAAAGACCATGCCCAGCCCGACTCCCAGCAGGAGCAGCGCGGGCAGCATGTTGACGAAGTAGCTCCCGTCGGCGCTGACCTGCGTGAGCCACAGCATCGCAGCCGCCATAAAGACCGGGCCCGCCGCCGTCGGGATCTTTGCGCCCAGTTTCGGCAGGTTCTTCGCCACAAGCCCTGCCGTGATGATGAGCGCCACCGTCATGGGCAGGGAGGCCAGGCCGGCGAGGAACGGGGCGAAGCCCAGCACGATCTGGATGTAGAAGTTGATGAAGAGGATGCCGCCGATGAGGACCGCGCCGGACAGGAGCGCGGCCAGGAAGGCCGCCCCGCGGTTCCGCTCGGTGGCCACGCGCAGAGGCAGCAGGGGGTGCCGGACCTTACGCTCGACGGCGACGAACAGCGCCATGAGCACCGCGCCGGCGGCAATGAAACCCCAGGCTTCGGGGGCGTCCCAGCCGTGCTCCGCGTTGGTGAAGCCGTACACAAGGGATCCCAGGCCCAGGGCGGCGAGGACCACTCCGGGCCAGTCGTACTTTGTGGAGCCCTGCGCCTTGCTTTCACTGACGAGTGACCAGACGCCGACGAGCGCGACGATGGCGATGGGCACGTTCACGAAGAAGCACCAGCGCCAGCTCACATGTTCCGTCAGGAACCCGCCCAGCAGCACGCCGACGGCGGCGCCGACGCCGGTGATGGAGCCGAAGATCGCGAACGCCGTGCCGCGGTCCTTCCCGCCCGGGAAAGCGACCGTCAGGAGCGCGAGGGCGGCGGGGGCCAGCAGCGCGGCGAACACACCCTGGAGTGCGCGGGCGCCGATGAGTTCCCACGGCTGCTGCGCGATGCCGCCGATCAGGGACGCGGCGGCAAAACCGACGGCGGCCACGATAAACGCCCGTTTGCGGCCCCAGAAGTCCGCGATCCGGCCGCCGAGCAGCAGGAAGGCGCCGAAAGCCAGGGCGTAGGCCGTGACCACCCAGGAACGCGTCGAGTCACTGATGCCCATCTCGGTCTGCAGGCGCGGCAGTGCCAGGTTCACGATGGTGCCGTCCAGGACCACCATGAACTGCGCGAGGGCAAGGAACACCAGCGCCCACCACCGCTTCCCGTTGCCGCTCCCCTGCTGTACGCCTGCAGCTGCTAACTGTGTTGCCACGCTAAGATCCACCCTTCAAAGTAACAATACTTATAAAAGTATAACTACTTTGGAGGAGTGGTCCGGGTAGCGATTGCGATGATGCGGACTACTCGGGTTCGGCGAGCAGCGCCGCGAGCCGTTGCAGGGCGGGCAGGCTGGCGGCGATCTGCTCGCGCTCTTCGGGCAGCAGCCGGGAGCTTGCCGAGGACAGCGCCTCGGCCCAGGCGCCTTCAAGAAGCGCTTTGATCCGTTGGGATTCCGCCGTCGGGTGGAGGGCGACGTAGCGCTTGTCGGCCGGGTCGCGGACCCGGGTGACGAGGCCCCCGGCGACCAGCTCGCGGAGCTGGACGCTGACGTTGCTGAACTGCCGGCCCAGGCGGGAGGCGACTTCCGCGACAGTGATACCCGGGTGGCTTTCGATGACCCGGAGGATTTCGAGCACCCCGTTGGAGAGCGGCCGGACGCCGGTGTCATTGTGCGATTTCCGGCGGATATCGGAGGAAATATCGATCACCGAGACCGCCAGGGCGCGGTGGTCCACAGCCTCCGCCGGTCCTTCTTTTGCGCCAGCACTTTCCATTCCCTAAGCATAGGCTTCGGGCCGGCCCGGCCCCTGCGGCCCGGCGGGCGGGCGCGCCGGACGGGCCCGCACATCCGACCGGCGGACGGGCCGTCTTTCCTTTTGCGGCGGGAACAGGCAATAATCGGATTGGTCAGCATACTTATCAATTCCAGTAATGACTGAAGGAGCGGCATGAGGGCACTTACCTGGCAGGGAAAGCGGTCGGTCAGCGTGGAGGAAGTTCCGGACCCGGTAATCCAGGAACCGACGGACGCGATCGTAAAAATCACTTCATCGGCGATCTGCGGTTCCGACCTCCACTTGTACGAGGTGCTCGGGCCATACATGAAGGCCGGCGACATCCTGGGCCACGAGCCCATGGGCATCGTCCAGGAGGTCGGCCCCGCGGTCTCGGCCCTCAAGCCCGGCGACAGGGTGGTAATCCCGTTCAACATTTCCTGCGGCCACTGCTGGATGTGCAGGCAAGGCCTGCAGTCCCAGTGCGAGACCACACAGGTCCACGCCCATAACAGCGGAGCTAGCCTGTTCGGCTTCTCCGAGCTGTACGGCTCGGTCCCCGGCGGCCAGGCAGAGTACCTGCGCGTGCCCCACGCCGACTACGGGCCGATCAAGGTGGGGCAGGAACTGCCCGACGAGCGGTACCTCTACCTTTCCGACATTCTTCCCACAGCCTGGCAGGGCGTCAAATACGCAGACGTCCCCGACGGCGGGACGCTGGCCGTCTTCGGGCTGGGTCCGGTGGGGCAGTTCGCCAGCAGGATCGGCCGGCACCTCGGCCAGCGGGTCATCGCCGTCGAGCCGGTTCCGGAGCGCCGCCGCATGGCCGAGAGGCACGGCGTGGAAACGGTCGATTTCACCAAAGACATCGGCGACCAGCTTCGCGACATGACCGGCGGCCGGGGCCCTGACGCGGTGGTCGACGCCGTCGGCATGGAAGCGCACAATTCGCCCGTCGGGGCCTTTGCCCAGAATGCGGTGGGCCTGCTGCCCGATGCCTTGGCCAAGAAAGCTATGGAGACTGCCGGCGTCGACCGGCTGACAGTCCTCCACGCTGCCATCGACTCCGTGCGCCGGGGCGGGACCGTCTCGCTCAGCGGGGTGTACGGGGGCACAGCCAGCCCCATGCCCCTGCTCACTATGTTCGACAAGCAGATCCAGCTGCGGATGGGCCAGTGCAACGTCCGCCGGTGGACGGACGAGCTGCTCCCGCTGGTGGAGGACTCCGCAGACCCGCTCGGCGTCATGGACCTCAAAACCCACGAGGTCTCCCTCGACGGCGCCGCGGCCGCCTACGAGATCTTCCAGAAGAAAGAAGACGGCTGCATCAAGGTAGTGCTGAAGCCGTAGCCGGACAATCCCCGTGTTCCGAACCACGAAAGGCATAACCATGGACACCTACCATCCCGAAAATGACCCGGCCAACCCGGATCCGCCACAGCCCGGGCACTGCGCGGAGCGTCCGGACGATCACGGCGCGGAAGCAGCCGATCCGGCATCCTCGGCCAACCCGGATCCGCTGAGCGGGAACGTCACGGGACTGGAGCCCGGCGGCGGCGTTCCTCCGGGAGAGACCCCGCCGGCCGAGGACCAGATGAGCCGCGACCAGGGCCACGAGGAGTAGCGCGGCGGGCCGGGCACCGGGTGCCCGGCCCGCCGTGGTGTTTCCGGCGGACGGTGCGTGCCGCGGTCGGCCCTGACATGCTTGTGAGGTGACATCGATCTCGACGGAAAGTCAGCGCACCGCGCTCAGCTGGAAACTGGTGCCGGCGGGGCTTGTCTCGGTGGCCGGCGTGCTGCTGTTCGGCGTTGAGAATGACGTTGGCTACGGAGTCCTTGCTTTGGGCTTGGTCGCGGCGACTTTCGTCGACCGCGCGTTGATGCGGCACCTTGCGCTGATCGCGGCGGGAATGGTCACCATCAGCCTGGTGCCGCTGAACGCTGACTTGAGCATCCAGCACATGATCCTGATGGGCGGTGCCCTCGCGCTGGCCGTGCTGGTTCCGTGGCTGGTGTCGCGCTTCGTTTACGGGGAGAGGATCATCAGATTTCCGGTGAAGACCGGCCGTAAATGGCCGCTGACCGCGAAGCTGTACCTGATCGGCGTCGTGCTGCTCGGATACTTCATCCTGCCGGCGTACCTGATCCGCACCGGGGTCTACCAAAACTGGCCGGACGCCTCCGACCCGACCATCTTTTGGCGGCTCTTTCTCGGCGTGAACGCTGTGGGCATCTGGGACGAACTGTTCTTCATCTGCACCACGTTCACCCTGCTGCGGCAACACTTTCCGGACTGGCTGGCCAACATCCTGCAGGCCGTAGTGTTCTCGTCATTCCTGTGGGAGATCGGCTACCAGGCCTGGGGACCGCTTCTGACGTTCCCCTTCGCGCTGCTGCAGGGCTACACCTTCAAGCTGACGAAGTCCCTCACCTACGTCGTGACAGTGCACCTGACCTTCGACTTCGTGCTGTTCCTCGCGCTGGTGCACGCCCACAACCGCGACTGGCTGCCGGTTTTCCTGTACTGAGTCCTGCTTGGAACGAGGGGCCTGGAACGAGGTGTCCGTCGCGCTGATCAGCCTTCGTCGCAGAGCAGGTGATACCAGCTGTCGGCGAGCACCTCGAGCGCGTGGTCGCGGTTCGGCTCGAGCTTGCGGCGCGTCCAGAGCGTGGCGACATAGTCGAGCTGGGTGAAGGCGAGCGTCCCCCGGATGTGGTGCGTTTCCTGAGAGAAGCGGCCGGCCAGTTGCATGCCGCGGACGATGTCGGAGATGACCTCTTCATGCCATCCGCGGACCAAAGCCCGCACCTCGGGATCGACGGCGGCAGCCTCGTCGAGCACGTCGAGGTACGGGCGGAAGACCGGCCAGAGCGCAGCGCGCGATTCGAGCCAGGCAAGGATTCCGTCCAGCTCGCCCGCCCGAACCACGTCGACGAGTCCGGCGGCGGTCGTCGCCAGGTCGGGGCCATCCGCGCGGTCGAGCACGGCGTTGACGCGGGCCATGAAGTCCCGCATCAGGTCAGCACGCGAGGGGTAGTGCGCGTAGAAGGTCGCCCGGGTTGTCCCGGCCCCCACGGCGATCTCGTCGATCGTCGTCGCAGCGTAGCCCTTCTCGGTGAAGAGCTCCAGCGCGCGGTCGACGATCATGTCGCGGGTGAGCTGCTTCTGGGCCTCTCGCAACGACGACATGAGCCAATCCTATCCATGGTGTGCGGTAGTTGCCCGGCGGACGAACAAAGATACGCCACGGCAAGCGGCCCGACATGCTGTAAAGCGCGAGGGCGCGCCTCAAACGCTCACCGGCGCCGCCAGGCGGAGTGCCCCAGGGCCGACGTCGGCCAATCGGCGCAGTTTCGGGATGGGGATCCGGTAGTTGACCGCCGCGGCGGTTCCGGAGCCGTCGCCGTTCTCCCAGCGCAGGAGCATGGACTCCGGGTCTTTTCCCGGCTCGCGGTAGTCGGGCGCGCCCGCCACGGGAGTGAACCCGACCGATTTGAGCGACAGACCGAAGCCCTCCGTCCAGAAATACGGCTGGAAGTTGAGCTCGGGGGCCGCGTCGCCCCGGAGCAGGCCGACGGCAGCGACCTTGGCCTGGTCAATGGCGCTGGTCCACAAGGGCACGCGCTGGACGCCGCGGCGAGTCGGGAAGGACGCCACGTCGCCGGCGGCAACGATCTCCGGCCGGAGCCGGCCGCGGGTATCCACCCGCAGCGACCCGTCGACCAGGAGTGTGGAGCCGGCCAGCCAGCCGGTGTTTGGCTCGTCGCCGATGGCCGTGACCACGAGGTCGGCCTCCAGCTGGGTCCCGTCGGCCAGGACCACCCGCGCCCCGGCGTCGAAGCCTGCCCCTTCATCGAAGTCGATGAGACGCGCCTTCCCGCCGCCGACGACTCGAAGGCCGCGCCGGGCGGCGGCCGCGGTGAACATCCCGGACAGATGGTCACCCAGCTGGCGCGAGAGGGGCTGGACGTCGGAGACGAGCGTGACGTCGCAGCCAGCCTGCAGGCAGCCCGACGCGACCTCCATGCCGAGCGGTCCGCCGCCGACCACAATGACCGACGGACGCGCCGCGACGCGCTGTTTGAGCGTGATCGCGTCCTCGATAGTGCGCAGAGTAAGTTCCGGGGCAAAGCCGTCGTCCCGCGGCTCACGTGCTCCCTCCGTGGGGGCGAGGCGCTTCGCCCGGGAACCTGAGGCGATGACAAGGCCGTCATACGGCAGTTCGCCGCCCCCGTCGAGCCGGACAACCCGGGCCTCGACGTCCAGGCCTGACACATTGACGCCGAGCAGCTCGGTCGCTTCGTGCGTCGGCTCGGGCAGTTCGTGGGCTTGCAGGCCGTCGTCGCCATTCCCATTAACACCGTGCAGCAGGGCCTTCGACAGGGCCGGGCGGCTGTAGGGGTGGTGGCGCTCGGCGCCCACCACCGTCAGCTCGCCGTCGAAGCCGGCGGAGCGCAGCGAGTCGCAGGCCGTGAGCCCGGCAATGCCGTTGCCGACGACGACGATCCGGCGCATCGTCATGCCGCCGCCAACCGGAGCGCGGCCACCGGGCAGACCCTTACCGCGGCCTTCGCGGCGTCCAGGTCGGCCCCGTCCACCTCCGGCACATCGATGAGGAGTTCGCCGTCGTCGTCGAGGTGCATGAGCCTGGGCGCGGCCTCCTCGCAGAGGCCGTGTCCTTCGCAGCGCGGCCGGTCGAGTTCGATCCTCATGCGGCCACCACCTTGGCAACGTGGAGTTTGTCGATGCTCCGGGTCATGTTGCTGGGCACCCGGACTTCATCGGTGATCGTGATTGACTTCACCTGGCGTGCGAGGGCGCTGACGATGGCGTGGCCCTCGAGCTTGGCCAGGCCCTGGCCGGCGCAGCCGTGCGGCCCGTAGCCGAAGGACAGGTGGTCCACGGGGTTGCGTGTCACGTCGAAAACGTCGGGATTCTCGTAGTGGCGGGCGTCGCGGTTGCCGGCGCCGAGGAGAATGCCCAGCTGGGCGCCGGCGGGAACCGTTACGCCGTCGATCTCCACGTCGCGGGTCGCCGTGCGGCCCCAGATGTGCAGCGGGGCCCAGTAGCGCAGCACCTCGGCAAAGGCTGCGGGGACAAGCTCCGGGTTCTCGCGGACCAGCTGGAGCTGCTCCGGGTGGCGGCCGAACAACGCGACGATGTTCCCGATCGAGGCGATCGTTGTGTCGACGCCTGCCCCCAGGTATTGATGGATGATGTGCCCCGCGGAGCCTTCGGGGATGTCGCCCCGGGTCTCGGCGTCGAAGATTCCGCGGCCGATCGAGCCGGGAGTGAGGTCGCCGCCGGTGACGGTGGAGCACCAGCCGTAAAGCTCCCCGGCGATCGGGAAGCTCTCCTGGGTGCGTTGGTTCAACGGCCCGATGACCTGCATCGCGGCCTGCCCCCAGCGCAGCATGTTGTCCTTGACGTGTCCGCTGAAGCCGATGAGATCGGCGACGATCTCAAGCGGGAAGGCGCGGGCCAGGGAGTCGATGGCCTCGAAGCTGCCGCTGGCCACGAGTTCGGCGACGAGCTTGTCCGCCTTCTCGTCGATGGTGACCTTCAGGCCGCGCAGGGCGCGGGGCGTGAGGTTCTCTGACAGCGTTGCGCGCAGCTGGGTGTGCACTGGCGGGTCGGAGGCAAGCGAGGTGCCCTGCAGCGCCTCGTTCACCATGGGGTTGAAGCCGAGCGTGGTGGACGAGAACGTCGACGGATCGCCGAGCACGTCGCGGATGATGTCGTAGCGCGTCAGAACGTACAGGTCGTTCTTGGGCAGGTGGACGACGCCGGCCTGCTCGCGGAGCGCGGCGTAGGCGGGGTAGGGGTCGACGAGGATGTCGTCGTCCCAGATGTCGATGGCTGATTCGGTGGGTGCAGTCATGCTGCTCTCCTTGCGGATAGTGGGTGGTGGGTGGTGGGTGAAGTGAAGCCGTCAGACTCAGACAGCCACTTCGGCGTTCTCCTCTGTCGCCTCCGCGACGGCCTCGGGCGCGGGCGCCGAGGACCGGGCGGAGATGAAGAGGGTGAGGATCGCGGAGGCCGCCGCCGCAATGGCAGCAACGAGGTAAACCATTTGGAAGCCCTGGCCGAGCGAGGCCCCGGCCACGCCCTGGATCTGCTGCTGCGCAGCCGTGAGCGCCTGGACCATGCCGTCGACGGCCGGGGCGGGTGCGCCGCCGGCCAGCGCCTGGCCGGAGAACTGCGCGATCACGCCGTCCCAGCCCGAGAGATAGCCCAGCGGCGGCACCTGGGAGAGCCCGGCGACGGCTTGGGCGGGCAGCCCCGCCTCGCCCAGGATCCCGCCGAGCGGGGCCGCGAAGATCGAGGCGCCAATGCCGAACGCGATAACCGAGCCGATGACCGGACCGAGTGCGAAGCCAAGGTCGCGCAGGAGGTTCGTCGTCGCGGAGGCCATCCCGATGTGCTGGGGCGGGACGGTGTTGATCGCCACCGACGTGACGGAGCCAACGGTGAGCGCGAAGCCGATGCCCAGCAGCAGAAGCGGCGGAATGAACGCCGTCCACGGGGTACCGCCGAAGGCCTCGGGCGTGCCCAGGGAGAACGTCGAGAGCCAATAGCCGGAGACCGCCATCAAGGCGAAGCCCGAGGTCAGCACCCAGCGCGGCGCTACGCGGTGGATGAGCCAGCCCACCACCGGGATGAAGGCGAACGCCGGACCCTGGATGAAGACGAACAGCACCCCCACCTTCCACGTCTCGGCCAGGGCGAGACCGCCGACGGCGACGCTGGTGCTGAAGCAGATCGCCAGGAAGGCGAACATGCCGGTAACCGCGACGACGCCGGTGATCGAGTAGGCGCTGTTCTTGAAGAGCGAAAGGTGGATGAGCGGCTCTTTGGTGCGCGTCTCGATGACAACGAAGACGATCAACAGCAGGCCGCCGACGACGTAGCTCACGATGACATCCCAGGCGCCGAACCCGGCGTCGACCGCCTGAACGGTCGCGAAGAGCACGGCGATGAGTCCGAGCGCGAGGGTGAACTGGCCGGGCAGGTCGAGTTTGCGTCCCTTGGCAGCCGCGGAGTCCTTCGCCCGGAGTGCGACGAGGAGAACAACAACCGCGACGCCGGCCGCAACGAGGTAGGCCACACGCCAGCCGCTGAACACGTTCGGCGCGCCGGGCGCAGCGCCCGGCACCGTGAACAACTGCGCGGTGAGGCCGGCGAGCACGGGTGAAATGACGGCTCCGAGCGACAGGAACCCGGCCCAGGTGGCGATAACCCGGGCACGCGCCCGGTGGTCCGGGGTGATCGCCGCGATCATGGACAACGAGATGGGAAAGAGGATGCCCGCCGCGATGCCGCCGACCGCCTGCGCGAAGATCATCATCTCGGTCGTCGGCGCCAGCGCAGCCATGACGGAGCCGACGACGCTCAGCGCGGCGCCGGCGTACAGCAGCTTCTTGCGTCCGAACAGGTCGCCCAGGAGCCCCCAGCTGAGCTCGAACACCACGATGCCCATCAAGAACATGCCCGCGATCCACGTCAGGCCTGCGCCCGAAGTATGGAATTCCGCGGCAAAGGTGCCGCTGAGGGCGCCCGGCAGTGCGTTGGTGATCTGTGCGAGGGCGACCGCGCTGTAGGCGGCGACGAAAGTCGCCCGTACCGAGCCTCGGCTCGACACCTTAATGGTCTGACTCATCGATGAAACTCCTTTGTTTCCGGTCGATCCTCCGGTGTTGCGCCAGGGACTGGTGACACCGAACATCGGCTGAACCGGAGGTGGGTGTGGCGCTTCCCACATTGTGGCCATTAGATTTACATGATGTCAAGAGTTTTAACGGACCGTTGGTTTTGCAGACGTATTGCGGGCTTTTGATTTACATAGCGACTATTTACTTGACATCATGTAAAGAAACATGTGACGCTGGCTACACCGCAACGGAGCGACGCCGGCACAGTCAAGCTCCGCGTCCCCCTGCATCCAGCACCGATCTTCAAGGGAGAAGCCAGTGAGTCACACCCCACCCGTCGCCGCCGGTGATACGTTCCACGCCCCCACCGGACAAACCGTCAACACGGTCCTTGGGCCCATCCCAGCCTCGGAATTGGGTGTGGTTGCCGTCCATGAGGCGCTGTTGTCGGTAATTCCTGGCGCCCAGTACGCCCCGGACATTTCCATGGACCGGACGGAGATCTTCGAGATCCTGGCCGGGAAGCTGGCGGGTTTCCGCGAGCACGGCGGACGGACGATCGTGGACAGCACGGGCATGTTCCACGGCCGCGACGTGAAACTGTACGAGGCGCTGTCGCGCTCAACCGGGGTGCACATCGTGGCCTCGACCGGCATGGGTCCGGAGGAGATGCTCGGCGGCTACTTCCTGACGCCGCAGACCAACCCGCCGACGCCGTGGCCTGCCGGGAAGTTCGCCGACCTCTTCAGCAAGGAAGTCACCGAGGGCATGGTGGTTCCGCGCGTCGAGCGGCGCGGCGCCGCCGGGCTGGTGACCACCACGGCCGCCCGGACCGGCATGACGCCCACCGAGGAGAGCCTGTTCCGCGGTGCAGCCAGAACATCCTTGAAGACCGGCATCCCGGTGTCCATCCGATTTGGTGCCGACGCGCTGCACGACCTCGACATCGTCCTCGACGAAGAGCTCCCGGCCGACCGGGTGCTCGTCGGCGGCCTCGACCGCAAGGACGCCGACAGCGCCGCCCTCGGGGTGGCTGGCCGCGGAGCGTTCGTCGGCATCGACAACGTGGGCCTGAACGACCACGCCGGCTACCTCACCGACCATGACCGCGCCGAACTGGTGCTCGGGCTCGTCAAGGCCGGCCATGCCGACAAGATCATCCTGTCGGGCAACTCGATCGGCGTGGCCAAGGGACAGCCGGACTACGACCTGCCGTTCAGCCACGTCGTGTCCACGTTCGTGCCTTTCCTCAAGGCGCACGGCCTGAGCGACGAGGACGCCCGGCGCATCCTCGTGGACAACCCGCGCAACCTGCTGACCGTTCGCTAGGAACGCGCCGGCCCCCGCTCAACAAACTTTCAAACCCCTGAGGTGAACGAATGACAAAGGTTAACACCGTGCTGGGAACCATCCCGGCCGAAGAATTGGAAATCGTGGCGGTCCACGAACACATCGGGTACGGCATGCCCGGCTCCGAATTGGACACCACATGGTGGAAGTCGCCTGAGCAGGCCTACGAGGAGACCGTGCCGAAGCTGCGGAAATTCCGCGAAAACGGCGGCGGGACCTTTGTGGACGCCACGGGCATCTGCAACGGCCGCGACGTGGACTACTACAAGTCCCTGTCCGCCAAGACGGGCGTGCACATCGTGGCCTGCACCGGCTTCGTCGGCGGCGACACAGCCCTGCCGCACTTCTCCCGCGCCACCGTGGACTACCTCGCCAAGGTGTTCATCCATGAGATCACCGTCGGCATCGGCAACACAGGTGCGAAGGCCGGCGTCATCAAGGTCGGCGTAAGCCGGGGCGGACGCATGACGGACCTCGACAGGCGGATCTACCGCGCTGCGGCCCGCGCCGCCGTCGTCACCGGCGCGCCGATCCTGACCCACCTGGCCATTGATCCCGAACCGGCCGTGACCATCTTCAACGAAGAGGGCCTTTCGCTGGACCGCGTGCTCTTCGGCCACGCCGACGACGGCCTCAACGCTCCGATCACCCCGCACGATTGGATCTACGAGCAGGGCGGCCGCATCGGCTTCGACACCTTCGGCTACGACCTCGAGCTGCCGGATCCGCCGTTTTGGGGCCGCAAGCGCGCCGAACGCATGGAGCACTTCGTCAACCTGGTGAACAAGGGCTATGCGGACAAGCTCCTCGTCTCGGCCGACGCCAATTGCAGCCCGCTGGGCTGGCCGGGCGTCAAGGGCCACACCATCAACTACATCTTCGAGGACATGATCCCCGACATGCGCACCGCCGGTATCGACGACGCCACCATCAAACTGCTGCTAGAGGACAATCCGGCCGAATTCCTGTCCCTCCAGGCCTGACCTGCGGACAAGCCACCCACAACTTACCCGTTCCGCCAGACATGGCCCGGGCCACGAAAGAGTCAAGAGAGAGATGAAACCATGAAGGCTGAAGACATCAAGAACCTCAAGATCGCCGTCGTCGGCGCAGGTTACGGCGGCGCTGCGGCGGCCAAGGCCCTGAGCCTGCCCGGTGCGGACGTCACGGTCTACGAGCAGGCTCCCCAGATGGGCGAGGTCGGCGCCGGCATCGGCCTGCGTCCTGCCACCATGGCCCGGTTCCGCCAGTGGGGGATCTTCGACGCGGTCGCCAAGGTGAGCTCGGCGAGCGACTACTTTGAGATCCTCACGGCCACCGGCGAGCCGATCATGAAGGACACGTGGCCGGAGTTCGGCGACGAGAAGCAGACGTACCTCATCCACCGCCGCGACTTCATCGAGGCCCTGCTCGGCGTGCTTCCCGAGGGAATGGTGCAGCTGGGCCACAGGCTGGAGACCATCGAGGACAAGGGCGGCCACTCCGTCCTGACCTTCGCCAACGGCAAGACGGTCGAAGCCGACCTGGTGGTCGGTGCCGACGGCATCAAGTCCGCGGTGCGCGAGCAGCTCTTTAGCGGCAAGGGCCCGGTGTTCTCCGGCGAGCACGCCTACCGGGTGGTGATCTCCGCCGACGACGCCTACGGGATGGTGGTCGACGACAACCTGCGGATGTACATGGGCAGGGGCACAAAGGTCTACCTGCTGCCGCTGCGGCACCGCAACCAGATGTCCTTCGACATCACCGCCCTGAGTCCGGACGGGACCTGGGCGCCGGTCATTACGAAGGACGAACTCCTGAAGACGGTGGAAGGTTTCGATGAGCGGATCGTGGCGATTGCCCGCGGCCTGGACATGGACACCGTCAACATCCGCGCGGTCTACGACATCGACCCTGTGGACAGCTGGCACACCGACTCCGTTGTCCTGATGGGCGATGCGGCGCACTCCATGCTGCACCATCAGGGCCAGGGCGCGAACTCCGCCATCGAGGACGCCGGAGCGCTGGCCGACGCACTGGCCCAGGCCGGCTCGGTCAAGGAGGCGCTGGCCCTGTTCCAGGCAACCCGCAAGCCGGTGACCGACGAGTTGCAGCGCATCTCACGCCAGGGGTGGAGCGAGGAAGAGGTCAACGACGTATTCCCGGGGCAGAAACCCGCGTCCCAGAAGCCTGCCGGCGTCAGCGCAGCAGCTCCGGCGAAGGCCTGAACGCCATGACAATTCATCCCGAAATCGCAAAAATCCTCAGCACCCTGCCGGCACCCGATGGTTCGCCGCTGAATCCGGCGGCCATGCGCACCGGCGAGGCTGCGCAGGTCGCCCCGCTCGAGGGCCGGCTGCCGCAGCACGCAGTGGAGGACCTCACAGCGGAGACGCCCTCCGGCGAGGTGCCTGTGCGGATCTACACCCCGGCTGAGGCCGATGCCTACGGCCTGCTGGTGTACGTCCACGGCGGCGCGTTCTTCCTGGGCAGCCTGGACACCCACGATCACGTCGCGCGGTCCCTGGCCAAGGAAACCGGCTACAAGGTCGTCTCCGTCGGCTATCGCCTGGCCCCCGAGGCCGCCTTTCCGGCCGGCCTGGACGACTGCTACGGGGTGCTCCGCTGGGCGGCGGAGCACGGCGGGTCGCTGAAATGGGACGGGAAGAACCTCGCCATCGCCGGCGACAGCTCGGGCGGCAACTTCGTCGCGGCCGTCGCCGCGAAGGCGCACGACGACGGGTTCCCCCATCTCACGCACCAGGTCCTGTTCTACCCGTCGCTGGACCTCGACTTCGACGTCGATCGCTACGCCTCGCTGCGGGAGAACGCCGAGGGGTACGGGCTGGAGACGGCGGGCCTGTTGCCGTTCAACTCCTCCTACCTTGAGAGCGGGGCGGATCCGGCGGATCCCCTCGTCTCACCCATCAAGAGGGCAGACCTCGCCGGCCTGCCGCCTGCACTCATCATCACCGCCGAGTTTGACCCCCTGCGGGACGAAGGTGAGCTTTATGGCCAGCGCCTGGCGGATGCCGGCGTGAACACGACCGTCAGCCGCTATGCAGGGGCCAACCACGGCTTCGTCCAGAACTTCTCCTGGATCCCGGAGTTCTACCGGGCCTTCCAGGAGACGGGTGACTTCCTGAACGGGAGAGCTGCACAATGACTGGACCAGTCGCTGTCCATCCGCTGGTCTCGCCCTGGGGCCGCTTCGGTCTCTACAGCTTCTTCATCGACGCCCCGGAACCGGCCATTGTGGACACCGGCATCGCCTCGTCGCCCGCCGAAGGCATGGTCCCCTCGCTCGAGAAGCTGGGCCGCAGCATCGAGGACGTGCGCTGGATCCTGCTGACCCACGGACACATCGACCACCTCGGCGGTGCGCACGCCCTGTGGGAGCTCACGGGCCGCCGCGCCAACGTCGTGATCCATGAGGCCGACGCGCACCTGCTGCGGTCCCGTCGTGCACACGTCGACCAGTACGTGGACGTGCGCCAGCAGTACATCCACAATCCGCACGCCGTGGCGGAGCAGACGAAGGCAGCAAGCCATGTCATCTCCGGCGAGATGGAGCCCAGCATGCTGGTGAAGGGCGGCGAGACCATCTCCCTGGGCGGGGACGTCACCGTCTCCGTGCACCACATCCCGGGCCACACTCCCGGGTCCGTGGCCTACGTCGTGGACGGGCAGCAGTCGGTCTTCGTCGGCGACGCCGTGCAGATCCACGGGGCGGCCAACGGCTTCCCCGGCTACGAGGATCCGGCCGCCTACCGCGCGAGCCTCCGGTACCTGCGCGACGAGGTCCGCCCGCAGCACCTGTACCTCGGCCACCCCTACCGGGGCGCGGACGGCGTCCCGTTCGGCGTCGAACTGGACCGTGAGGCGGCCCGCAATGCCCTGCAGGGCAGCCTGGACCTTGGGGCCAGGATCGACGACGCCGCCCGCCGGTACCTGCGCGGGGGCCTGCAGGAGACCGAGTCGGTGTATTCCCCGTTTGCCCCGGTGGCCGAAGAGCTCGGCTACACGGGGGACCCCACGCTGGAACCGTCCCCCTTCTTCAGCACGATGCACGGCCATCTCACGCAGTTCAACCAGACGTCTTAACTGAGGAGCTTCGCAATCATGAATGAGTATCAGACAATCGACGCCGGCGGGGCAAAGATCGCCATCCGCAAGGACCTCCGCGTCCCGATGCGGGACAGCGTCGAGCTCGCCGCGGACGCCTACCAGGGTGTTGATGACAAGCCGCGCCCGGCGCTGGTGGCGCTGAGCCCCTACGGCAAGGAACTGCAGGCGCTGGCCCTCACCACCCCGCCGCAGCGGCGCCCCAGCCCAATGTGGGACGGCTGCATCGAGGCTGGCGACATCGCCCGCATCGTCAAGGAGGACTACGTCCACGTCATCGGCGACCTGCGCGGCTCCGGCCACTCCGGCGGCGAGCACATCGGCAACTACAACGCCGGCGGCGTCTCGCTGGGCCAGGACGCGTACGACTTCATCGAGTGGGTGGCCGAGCAGCCGTGGTGCGACGGCAATGTCGGCATGGTCGGCATCTCCTACTTCGGCTCCATGCAGGTGCTGGCCGCGGCCGAGCGCCCGCCGTCCCTGAAGGCGATCTTCGTCAGCGGCGGCCACTACGACTTCTACGAAACCACCTATCACGGCGGCATCATGTGGTTCATGCCCCGTGCCGCCCGCGAGGGCCGCGGCGGCGACTCCGGCTGGGCGTTCACCGACGGCGTCAAGTCCCGCATGATCGAGAAGTACTCCCCCGAGGAGCTGAAGAAGCTCGTGGCCAAGCGCCTTGAGGATCCCGACGTCGCCGCCTGGCCGAACCTGGTGCACGTGCTGAACTACCCCAAGAACCATGAGGCCTGGTTCGACATTGTGATGAACCAGCTGGACGGGGACTGGTACGAGGAGCGTAATCCCATCACGCTGGCCCCGAACATTGACATCCCGGTGTGGCTGCAGCTCGACCAGGGCCGCGGCTGGACCCTGGACGGCACCATCGAGCTGTTCAACGAGCTGAAGGGCCCCAAAAAGCTCGACATCGGCCCGTACCCGCCGATGCAGTCCCGCCCCTTCATCGAGGAGCACGACAAGATGTTCCGGTGGTACGACTACTGGATCAAGGGCATCGACAACGGCGTCATGGACGAGCCTGCCGTCAGCGTCTTCGTGGAGGGCTCCCGCGAGGTGGTGACCGCTGACCAGTGGCCGCCGAAGGACATTGAGTACACGAACCTCTACCTGCGTCCACGCCGCCTGCTGTCCACCGAGCCCGAGCTGATGGGGGCCGAGTACGCCGCCCCGGACGGCTTCTACCAGGCGCCGCTGACGGTCACCGACAAGGTGGAGATCATCAGCTGGTCCACCCCCGTCTTCGAGGAGGACACGGAGATGATCGGCACCGGCGCCGCGCACATCTTCGCCGAAATCGACCAGCCGGACACCAACTTCATCCTGCGCCTCTGGGACTACGCCCCGAACGGCAAGCGCCAGCTCATCACCAGCGGCTACCTCAAGGCCTCACACCGCGAGCTCGACGAGCGGACCACCGAAGGCAACCCGGTCCACCCGCACACCCGCGCCGTTCCGGTGGAGCCCGGGCAGATCGAGGAATACGTGCTGCGCCTCTACCCGTTCGCGAATACGTTCCGGCCTGGGCACAAGCTGACGGTGGAACTGTCCAACGACGAGCCGCTGGCCGATGAGCACAACGCGTTGCTCCCTCCTGATGCCTTCCACCTGCCGGTGGGCCGGCCCGTCACCCATAAGATCTACCGCGACGCCGCCCACCCGTCCCGGCTCGTCCTGCCGTTCACCACGCGCAAGACGGCGGAACGCCATACGGACTGACCCCGCGGCGGCCTGCGCTCTGGTGCTTCCTGCTTAATCAGCCAGCAGGAAGCACCAGTTGTCGACCATCAGGTCCAGTGAAACTTCGCGGTCCACGGTCCAGCCGAGCCGCATCCAGCGCCGGGAAAAGAACTCCAGTTCGCCGAAGGCCAGCGCGCACCGCACCCGGCGGCCGGCCGGGTCAAACCGTCCGGCCCGGTCAAGGCCCGCCTGCATGTCGTCGATCGCCGTGTCGAACCACTGGTCCAAGGCCGCCTGGATATCCGGTTCACTGGCCGCGGCCTGGTGCGCCGCGACCACGTACGGGCGGATTTCGGCCCACTGGTCAAACTTCCGGGCGAGCCAGACCCTGATCAGCTCACGGTCCCCGGATTCCACCACGGCATGCAACGGCGGGACGTCCGCCTCGGTCAGCATCTCGTTGGACCGCTCCACCAGCGACCGCATCAGCTGGGCTTTGGACGGGTAATGGGCATAAAAGGTGGCCCGGGTGGTGCCGACGGCGGCGGCGATGTCGTCCACCGTCGTGGCGGCGTACCCCTTCTCCTCGAAGAGCTCCAGCCCTTTCTCGAGCAACAATCGGCGGGTCATCTGCTTTTGCGCTTCTCGAATGCTGGCCACTCCCCCAGATTAGTGCAGCCGGGCCGCCTCCGAAGAGGTAACTGGGCAGGAGCGCAAATTCACCGTGACAGCAAAGGTGCCGCGGGGAAGTCTCCCCGCGGCACCTGAGTTCGCACTGCCCTGTGGATCGTTGTGCCTACACCGGAACAGCTGCGGGCGCGGGTTCACGGACCAGTTCGCTTGCGAGGTCGACGGCCAGATCTCCGACCACCTGCCCGTACAGCAGCCCGCCCTTGGCTGCACTGGACCCAGCGGCCGATGACAGGCAACCGGTGGCGGGTGTCCGCTCCGGCACCACCGGGAGCCTGTCGAAACGCGGAAGGACCGCGGCAGGACCGTCGACCAGGCGGTCCATGGCAACCCGGGCCGGTTCGAGGTGGAGCATGAGTGAGGTTTCCAGGACCCCGCCGTGCTCGATGTCCCAGCCCGGGAAACCGTCGGGGTAGACCTGCGTCAGCGTGTCCTGGCTGACAAAGTCCCAGTACGACAGCAGAAGCACGCTCTGCTGTGCCCCGGGCTCAATCCCAAGCTCGTCCAGGGCCAGGTCAATTCCCTCGTACAGGAACTGGTAGTTCTCGAAGTGGCCGTTGATGAAGACCACGTGCCGGACGCCCTGGTTGAAGAAGGACTTGACCAGGTTGCGCGCCACGCCGATCAGGGTGGCGCCATCAAGGCTGACGGTACCCGAGAGGTGGTTGCCGCCGCCGGACTTCTGCTGCGACTTGTACCCGTAGGCGATCGGCTGGGCAACCATTGCACCCAGCCGCCGGGCGACGCCTTCCGCGAAGTGGGAGGACAGGATGGTGTCCGTTCCCAGCGGAAGGTGGGGGCCGTGCTGCTCCAGGGACCCGACGGGAATGAGGACGATCGCCTCCCCGGATGCCAAGGCTTCACGGTAGGCAAAGGCATCCAGGTCTTCCAGAAATACTGACTTGTCCATGCTGATGGTGCTCCTCGATGAGTGCTGGTCAGAGGCCGGCGGGGGCGGTGGTGGTGGCGGGGAGGTCGGTGATGCGGGGCTAAACGGAGACCGGCGTGGCCTCGGCGCTGGGTACCTGCAGGTACTTGCGGTGGTAGCGCGGGCCCGTCAGGGCGTAGGCCGTGGCGCTGGTGAGGCCGCCGGCCAGCCAGGACAGGTCCCATCCGCCGAGGGCGACGGCGACGGGGCCCTGCATGGCCGGTACCAGCCCGTACATGAACAGCCAGGTGGCGAAGATGCCGATGAGCAGGGAAGCGATGCCGGCGGGGTTCACGCCCGGGAGGCGTTTGGTGCCGACGGCGTCGAAGAGCCGGGCCGGGTCGCTGGGCCAGCGCTTCTCAATCCAGAAGTAGTGCACCAGCATGACCCCGCCCCAGGCGGCAACCCACGCGACGAGTCCGATCAGCCACGCGTCCAGGACGGCGGCGAAATCCTCCTGGAAGATGAAGAAAACGACGGCGGCGAGCGAGAACACGCCGACGAACAGGTTGAGCTTGCGGCGGCTGATGGTGATGTCCAAGGCCTGCGTCGCGACGGAGAAGGTGTAGATGTTCAGGATGTTGGTGGCGATCGGCCCGTGCAGGACCATCAGGAGTACCGGGAGCGCCAGGACACCGAAGTTCTGGACGATCAGTTTGCCGGGGTCGATCTCGCCGCTGTTGGTAGCCAGGCTGGCGCCCAGGATGCCGAGCCAGACGACCGGGATGAACTGGCCCAGGACCGAGGCGAGGTAGAGCTTGCGCTTGGGCACTTCGGTGCTGACGAAGCGGGAGTAGTCGGCGGCGTAGGTGAACCAGGTGATGCCCCAGCCGATACCGATCGCCGTCATGACCGCGCTCATCGCGGCGATGCGCTCGGAACCTTCGAGGATGTTGCCGGCCGGTCCGGCGTAGGACCAGTTGATCTTCATCCCGAACCAGGCGACGGCGGACATCACCGCGAGGATGATGATGGTCGGCGGAACGGTCCACTTCTCGAACGCGGCAATGGCCTTGTAGCCGAACCAGGCAATGGCGACCTGCGCGGCCATGATGGCCGTGGCGACGCCGATCTTCCAGCCGTAGTTCTGGGCCGTCGGGTCCACCCATCCCAGGGTGCCGAACAGCGCCATCACCAGGTCCAGGATGATCCAGGTGTTGACCGCGCACCAGCCGATGACCAGCAGCGCCTGGATGGCCGCCGGAAGGTAGTTTCCGCGCCGGCCGAATGCCGCCCGGGCCAGGACCATGCCGGTCGCCCCCGTCTTCTGGCCCAGCAGTACAAAGCATCCGAAGAGCAGCATGCCGATCAGGTTCCCCAAAACCAGAACGATGACAGTATCGGCGAATCCGAGGCCGAGATGGATGCCAAGGGCGCCGAGCACCCAGTTAATCGGGGCGAGATTGGCGCCGGCCCAGATCCAGAACTGACCGGAAACCTTCCGCGTCCGCTGGGACTCAGGAATGGGCTGAAGCCAGGCCTCATGGTCTACGTGGTCCTCGTTGACCACTGGACCGGCGGGAACCGCTGGAGCGGGGCTGACCGAAATCTTGGGGGGGTTTTCACGCATTGGAGCCTCCGTGAGTAAGTGGGGTCCTTCAAGATTATGTGGCACATGCCACATGCGCCTATATATGATGTGTCTAATTAATACCTGCCTTACGCGACGGAGTGTCATGCCAATACGGCTTCAAGATGTTCTCAACCACCCGACCCTCACGGCCGCTGATCCCCTCATCCGGGCGGGGGCGGGCAACGCTGCCAGAACCCAGCTCCGGTGGATCCACTCAAGTGAGATTCTGGACATCGCGCCGTTACTTGACGGCGGGGAGCTTCTGCTGACGGGAGGCGAAGCCCTCGCTCTCGCCTCCGAGGAGCGGCGCGTCACCTACATCCGCCAGCTGGCAGAGCGGGGCGTGGCCGCCCTGGCCATCGAAACCGGCGTCGCCCTCCCTTCGCTCCCGTCCTCGATGGTGTCGGCTGCCGAAGCTGCTGGCCTTCCCCTGATCGAGCTTCGCAAGGTGGTGCCGTTTGTCAGTGTTATGCAGGCGATCAACTCGTCGCTGGTCAGCGAGTCGGTCTCCCAGTTGCGGCAGGCAGATGAGGCAAGCCACGCGATGGCAGTGGAACTGGCGCACGGAGGCAGCCTGGACCGGATCCTGGCCGTGCTCGCCGGCATCACCCACGCTGAGGTGACCCTGGCTTCGCTCACGGGTGCGACCCTGGCCAGCGCAGCGCCGGCGCACGACGCCGCCGACGCGGCCGGCGCCGCCGGCGTTACCGGCGTTACCGGCGTTACCGGCCCGACGGCGGAGTCCGCGCCCACGCCGGAGGACCATGCACGTCTGATCCACATCGACGTTCCGGTCCGCGGAATCCTGGCGGCGCAACTGCTGCTCCGGGTTCCGCCGGGCGAGGACGAGAACCTGGCCCGGACAGCGGGGAAACGCTCCGTGGACATTCTGGCGCTGGCCATGCTGCAGCGGATGTCGCCCGGACTGCGGGAGGTGGCAGGAGCTGCGCTGATCCGCGCGATTGATTCCGGCAGCCAGCCCTGGCGGCTTCAGCAGCTGGCCTCAGCGGCCGGAATTCCGGTCTCCGCCCCACTCGTCGCCGTGGTGGTGAGGTCGGAGATCTCACAACAGCTGCGGGCGTCGGTGGAACAGCATCTGGCCCGGGTAGCGCGGTCCCACGCAACATATGTCGACAACGCCGAGCTCCTGGCAGTGGCCAGCCTGGCCGGAGAAGCTACGGAGGCGAGCCGGCAGGTACTCCTGGCCGGCCTGATGGAGCTGCCCGCCATGGCCGGGACGCTGGCCGCGGTAGGTCCGGTGGTGGCCGGGATTGCGGATGCTCCCTGGTCAGTGTCCGAAGCCAAGCTCACCCTGGAATTGGCGGACTCTCCCCGGCACTCCGGGCCGGGATCCGACGGCGGGCACGGTCCCGTCATCGACGCCGAGGTGTTCGCCGTCGAACGTCTCGCCGTTCAGGCGCTGGACCCGGACCAGCGACGGAACTTCGTGCGCCGGCAGCTGGGTGCGCTCCTGGACCATGACGCACAACGCAATTCGCGGCTGCTCGACACCCTGGCCGCATGGCTGGACTGCGGGTGCAATACCGCCCACGCCGCCCGCGAGCTTCACCTGGAGCGGCAGTCCATGCATCAACGGCTGCGGCGGATCTTCGAGCTGTGCGGCGGTGACCCGCGGGACACGGGACGGCTCGCGGCCTTGCATTTGGCCACGCGGCTGGCGAGGCTCGCCTGACGCTCCCGCCCGGCCGGCTGTCAGTGCGGCCCGCGCTCCGGGCTCCCGGGCGGACGTCCGCCCAGGCGCGTGGTGACCTGGTGCGCAGCCGTGGCACACGCCTCGCCCAGGCTTTGGAGTCGTTCGCGGGACACGCGGAACCGGGGGGCCGGGATGAGGACAGCGGCCACAACGTCGCCGCGGTGGTCGTACACGGGCGCGGCCACGCCCACTTCGTCGATGGATGATTCCCCGTAGTTGATGGCCCAGCCCCGGCGGGCTACGTCGGCGAGTTTGGCCTGGTAGTTGTCCAGGCCGGCATCATCCAGCCCCGGATAGGTGATGGTTCCGCTGCGGAGCAGGGCGCGGGCCCGCTCCGCCGGTTCGGCCGACAGGAAGACCTGGACGGACGCACTCATGGCGTCCCGGTACCGGGCTCCCAGCGGAGTGGTGTGCTTGATCTGGTGGTGGCTGGCGATTTGCTCCACGCACATCGATTCGTTGCCGTTCCAGACCATCAGGGCGCTGGTTTCGCCGGTCTGTTCGGCGAGTTCACGCAGCACCGGGTAGGCCACACGACGTTCCTCGAGTTCCGCGAGCAACGGGCCGGCAACGGCGATCAGGCCCAGGCCCAGGCGGAACCGACGCGTTTCCGGGTCCCGTTCCACCAGGTGCTCCTGCTCGAAGGTGGACAGGATCCGGGACACCGTGCTCTTGTGCAGGCCGACCCGGTTGGCGATCTCGGTGACGCCAAGCAGCGGTTCATCGGCGGTGAAAGACCGCAGCACGGCGATGGCGTTGACGATGACGGAGGCGCCCTTGGTGTCGCCGTTTCCGTTGGTGTCAGGGGATTCTTCTGGACTCATGGTGATCCCATCATTCCGTACAGGGGACGAAAGCGGCGCCACGTGGGACGTGGCGCCGCTTCCTTGCCGGTCGGGGATGGTCAGGCGCCCACGATGTTGTGTTCCGGGCCGAAGGGGAACTTGGTGATGTTCTCGGCCCCGTCCTCGCCGACCACCAGAATGTCGTGCTCGCGGTAGCCGCCGGCGCCTGGCTGTCCGTCCAGCACGGTGATCATCGGTTCCATGGAGACCACCATGCCCGGTTCCAGCACGGTGTCGATGTCCTCGCGGAGCTCCAGTCCGGCCTCCCGGCCGTAGTAGTGGCTGAGGACGCCGAAGGAGTGCCCGTATCCGAAGGTCCTGTTGGCCAACAGTCCGTGGCCCACGTAGATCTCATTCAGTTCAGCGGCGATGTCCTTGCAGACCGCACCCGGCTTGATGAGTTCAAGGCCGCGCTTGTGGACTTCGACGTTGATGTTCCACAGCTCGAGGGAGCGTGCGTCGGGCTCGCCGTAGAACAGGGTGCGCTCCAGGGCCGTGTAGTAGCCGGAGGTCATGGGGAAGCAGTTCAGGGACAGGATGTCGTGTTCCTGGATCTTGCGGGTGGTGGCCCAGTTGTGGGCGCCGTCGGTGTTGATGCCGGACTGGAACCAGACCCAGGTGTCCCGGATTTCCGAGTTCGGGAAGGTCCGGGCAATCTCGTGGACCATCGCTTCGGTGCCGATCAGGGCGACCTCGTATTCGGTGATCCCGGCGGTGATGGCGTTGCGGATGGCCTCGCCGCCCAGGTCCCCGATGCGGGCCCCGTGCTTGATGACCTCGATCTCTTCGGCCGACTTGATCATCCGCTGGCGCATGGCGGCCTGGGCGACGTCCACCAGGGTGGCCGACTCAAACGCCGCCTGGATCTTGTTGCGGTTGTCCAGCGGAAGCGAATCATCTTCGACGCCGATCCGGCGCGGGTTGATGCCGCGGGTGCGCAGCACCTCCTGGATGGCGAAGATGAAGTTGTCCCGGCGCCAGTCCGTGTAGACCACGTTGTCGCCGTAACTGCGGCGCCACGGCATGCCGGCGTCGATGTTGGCCGTGACGGTCACGGTGTCATCCTTGGTGACCACCATGGCGTAGGAGCGTCCGAAGTAGGTGAAGAGGAAGTCGGAGTAGTACTTGATGGAGTGGTAGCTCGTCAGGACGACGGCGTCCAGGCTCTTCTCCGCCATGATCCGGCGCAGGCCGGACAGCCGGCGCTCAAACTCGGCATCGGAGAACGTGAGGCTGACCTTCTTGCCGTTGTTCAGGACCTTGAGGCGCTCCAGCTCGGCGATGGACGAAGCGTTGTCGGATGTAGTGATGGTCATTTTGGTGGTGCCTTTCTTCGATGATTTCTTCAGGGGGAAAGTTGGAACGGGTTGGTTTACCCGTGGGTCAGTGGTTCCTTGCTGGTCTCGCGGGAAAGTGCCACTGCAATCAGGGAAATGATTGCCGCTGCGACCAGGTACCAGGCCGGAGCAAGGTCGTTGCCCGTGGCTGCGATCAGGAGGGTGGCCATGAAGGGCGCGGTGCCGCCGAAAAGCGCGTTGGAGAGGTTGAAGCTGACCGCGAAGCCGCTGTAGCGGACACGGGTGGGGAACATTTCCGCGAGGAAGCTGGGCAGGGTGCCGTCATTGAGGGTGAGCATGGCGCCCAGCAGGATCTGGACCAGGACGATGACGAGGAAGTTTCCAGTTCCCAGCAGGGCGAAGGCGGGCACGGTCAGCACGATGAAGCTGATGGATGCGGCGATGAGCACCTTCTTGCGGCCGTAGCGGTCTGAGAGCATTCCGGTGAGGAAAATGAATCCGATGTACGTCAGCAGCGCGATGGTGGTTGCGAGGAAGGATTCGGTTGCCCCGAGGCCAAGCTCGGAGGACAGGTAGGTCGGCATGTAGCTGAGGATCACGTAGAAGCCGACGGCGTTGAGCAGCACCGCGCCGACGGCCTTCAGCAGCAACCGCCAGTGATTGCGGAAGAGCCCGAAGACGGGGGCCTTGATGGTCTGGTCCTCTGCTGCGAGCTCTCGGAATACAGGAGTGTCTTCGAGCTTGGTGCGGATGTAGCGCCCGATCAGGCCCATCGGGGCCGCAAGGAGGAAAGGCAGACGCCACCCCCAGCTCTGCATTGCCTCGGAGCTGAGCAGAGTGGTCAGCAGGCCCGCGAGCAGGGAGCCCAGAAGCAGGCCCGCTGCGGTGCTTGCCGGCACGACGGCGGCGTAGAGGCCGCGCTTGTTGGCGGGGGCGTACTCCACGAGGAATGCGGAGGCGCCGGCGTATTCACCGGAGGCTGAGAAGCCCTGGGCGACGCGGATGATCAGGAGCAGGATCGGAGCCCAGATGCCGATCGTGTCGTAGCCCGGAATCAGCGCGATGCAGAACGTCGCTCCGGACATGATCAGGATGGACAGGGAAAGGGCAGTCCGGCGCCCGACGCGGTCTCCGATGTGGCCCCACACGAAGCCTCCGAGGGGCCGGACCAGGAACGAGATCGCAAACAGGGCGAAGGTGAGCAGAAGCCCGGTCTGGGGATCTGACTCGGGGAAGAATACCGCCGCGATAGTAACGGCCAGGTAGCCGTACACGGCGTAGTCAAACCACTCCACAAAATTTCCGATAAAGCTCGCCGCGACCACCCGGCGGCGCGTTTCCTTGCTGACGCCGCCGCCAGGGTCTGCTGAGCCGCTCAACGTTGATTGGGCGGACGAACTACCGCCATGCCCGCTATTCGACTCCGGGCCGCTCGGTCCCGCAAGTGTGGCGGGGGAGGAAGTTTCGTTACTCATGTATCCACCAAAGGTTTTGGGGTTGCATTCAGTGCAACGCTGTTGCACCAGATTAGGCGTGACATGAGACACAGTCAATGCTTTTGTGTTTCCGGTCCGCAAATATAAACGCAAGGGCGGCGGCTCCCCAGGGGTGACGAGCGAGTCGATAAGAAAACCGTTGCACTGAACGAAATATCGTTGCAGCATCGAGGGAAGGTGCCTACGGGAGTGTCATGTCCGCCTTGGCCTCGTACACGGGGAGTGTGGCTCGGCCGTGCCTCACGGAAAGTCCAAGCGCATCAGCACGCGGGGAAAGCCGTTGAGCACGGAGTCGGTGCCGGAAACCATGGTGAACCCAGCCTCTTCGAAGAGCTTCCGGGTGCCCACGTAGGCCATGGTGAGGTCCACGTGGTGGCCCTGATTGTCCACCGGGTAGCCTTCGATGGCCGGCGCGCCGTAGCTGCGGGCGAAGTCGACGGCGCCCTTCAACAGCTGATGGGAGATTCCCCTGCCGCGATGACCGGGCCGCACCCTGATGCACCACACCGACCACACGTCGAGGTCGTCCACGTGGGGGATCTTGCGGTTGCGGGCAAAGCTGGTGTCGGCGCGCGGATGGACAGCCGCCCAGCCCACCACCTCGCCGCCGTCGTACGCGAGCACTCCGGGCTGCGGGTCCTGGCCCGTCAACTGCTTGACCAGTTCCCCGCGCTCCGGGCCGCGCAACTTCAGGTTCTGTTTGGAGGGGATGCGGTAGCTCAGGCACCAGCACACGTTGGCATCGGGCCGCTTGGGGCCCACTACTGCCTTTACATCCTCGAACTGAGTCGCCGGACGGACTTCGATGGCCATTGCGCAGAGTCCTCTCGTTTCCGATTCCGATTCTGCGCCTGACACAGGCCTCGCGCCTAGAGCACCTTCCGGATGGTCTCTTCGAAGCTCGTGACGTGGTGCAGAGCCAGCTCGGCCGCCTTGTCGGCGTCCCCCGCGGCCAGTTCCGTGAAATCCACATTGGTGGCGGCACGCGCCGTTCCATCCGGGGCGTCGCCGTGGCACACTGGGAAAACTATCGAGTGGCCGGGGGGAATCCGAGTCAGGAGATTGTCATGGGCATTCTGATGCACCCCCACACTTCGTGCCGCCGATCGGCGGTGAGCACCACATGATGATCGGCTGGGCCTACCTCATGGCCGCGATCATGACCGTTGACGCGCTCCTGCTGGGGCTCCTGCTGTTCAACGCGAAGTGGCCGAAGCGCTGGAAGAAGAACAGCTAGGCCACGTACGCCTCCGCGAAGGCCCGGCTCCCCCGCGCCTTAGGTGGTCGGGGCCAGCTCGGCGGCCGGCACCACCACGGCGCCGGTGGCGGTGGAATCCGGGTTCAGCATCCAGCCGACCCGCTTGGCAGTGTTGAGCACCACCACGCTTTCCACGAGCTCGATTCCGGGGATTCGCTGCTGAAGCGCCTGTTCGGCGTTGAGGACCTCCGCCAGGGAATGCAGCCACATCAGGATCACGAAGTTGGTGCGGCCGGTGGTGGAAGCAGTGAGCCTCACGTTGCGGAAGCTGCGCAGCTCGGCGGCCGCAGCCTCGTGCTGTCCCGGCGGAACGTTGGCGAACCACTGGCAGCTGACCGGAAACCCCGAATACTTCTGCGCAATTTCACACCGGAACGAAAGAACCCGACTGGCCAGAACACGGTTCAGCTGGCGTTGGACCGTGGCCGGACTGCGCCCAAGGGCGCGGGCGATGTCCGCAGCCGCCGCACGCCCGTCCCTGGCCAGGAACGGGATCAGGTCCAGGTGGCTCTGCGGCAGCGGCGCGCCCTGGTGTGCAGGGGTTGCCGGGCCGGCCGCTTCAGGCCCGGCCAAGGCCTGGAGGGCGGCCAGCTGCGATTTGTCCAGGACGTTGAGCCGCCACGCGTACCCGCCGGAGTGCAGGCGGGTGCACAACGCCGTCTGGTACTTGGTCAGGCCCGGGATCTCCTTGAGCTGCTCCACCACGATGTCGCTGAACCGTGCCAGCGTGGGCGTGATGACGGTCAGCATGAGGTCGCGGTTGCTGGCCGCTTCCTCCACCGTGACCACTTCCGGGATGGCTGCCAGCGCGGCCGTCACCTCGGCCCGCAGCCCCATCTCGCAGTCCACATCAACCAGCGCCAGGCACATCTGCTTCGGATCGCCCATCAGGTGTGCGGTGCTCCAGGCCGCGCCGGATGCCCTGAGCCGTTCCCAGCGGGCGGCCAGGGTGGTCGCGTGGACGCCCAGGATGCCGGCGGCATCCGACCAGCTGATCCGCGGCGCGATCTGAAGGGCGTTGATGAGCTTGAGGTCTTCCTCGCTGATCTCCACCGGGCCACCGCTCTCTCTGAATGATTCCTGCCCTATCCATCCTACTTTTGCATTTTTCCAGTCATTCCTCCAGCTGTGACTCTAGTCACTCCACAATGGTTGTAAGGCACCTACCAACCGTTCGGAAAGAGGGAAACATATGTCGGTCACCGCCGATGCCAAGGAACTCCAGAGCCACATCACCCGGCTGCGCCACGAGTTGCATCAGGAACCGGAGATCGGCCTTCACCTCCCGCGCACCCAGGAGAAAGTTCTCAAAGCCCTCGACGGCCTGCCGTACGAAATCACCCTCGGCGAAACCACGACGTCGGTCACCGCAGTCCTGCGCGGCGGCGCACCCCACACTTCCGTAGACAAACCCGTGGTCCTGCTGCGCGCGGACATGGACGGCCTCCCCGTCCAGGAGCGCACCGGCGTCGACTTCACCTCAAGGATCGACGGCGCCATGCACGCCTGCGGCCATGATCTCCACACCTCGATGCTGGCCGGGGCGGCCACCTTGCTGGCCGAACGCCGCGGGCAGCTGGCCGGCGACGTCGTGCTGATGTTCCAGCCCGGCGAGGAAGGCCACGACGGCGCGGGCCACATGATCCGCGAGGGTGTCCTGGATGCCGCGGGCCGCCGCGCGGACGCCGCCTATGGCATGCACGTGTTCTCCTCGCTGGAGCCGTACGGCCAGTTTGCCACCAAGCCCGGCGTGATGCTCAGTGCCTCGGACGGGCTGTTCGTCACCATCCTGGGCGCCGGCGGCCACGGCTCCGCTCCGCACACGGCCAAGGACCCCGTCACCGCAGCCGCCGAAATGGTGACCGCCCTGCAGGTCATGATCACGCGGCAGTTCAACATGTTCGACCCCGTCGTCCTGACCGTCGGAGTCCTGCAGGCCGGCACCGCACGCAACGTCATCCCTGAATCGGCACGCATCGAAGCGACAGTCCGAACGTTCTCCCACGCCTCCCGCGAACGGATGATGACCGCCGTTCCCACCCTCCTGAAAGGCATCGCCCACGCCCACGGCCTGGAGGTGGACGTGGAATACCGTCCCGAATATCCGCTGAGCATCACGGACGAAAACGAGACCCTCACCGCGGAAAAAACCATCCAGGATCTGTTCGGCGAGTCCAGGCTGACGCGATGGGCCACGCCGCTCAGCGGATCCGAGGACTTTTCCCGGGTGATGGACGAGGTGCCCGGTACCTTCATCGGCCTCAGCGCCGTCGCCCCGGGAGCGGACCACACCGCCACCGCGTTCAACCACTCCCCCTACGCCACGTTCGACGACGGCGTCCTCACCGACGGTGCGGCGCTGTACGCGGAGCTCGCCATTGCCCGGATCGCAGCACTGGCGGCCGGCACCCCCTCGTCCCTCGCTTCTTAGCCCTAGATCTTTCGGAGAAATCATGACCACCATCGTTGACCCGCAGCTCGCCGACCGGGCGGCCACCCGGAAGACGCTCCTCGGTACCGGCATCGGGAACGCCGTCGAATGGTACGACTGGGCCATTTACGCCACGTTCACGCCGTTCATCGCCAGCCAGCTGTTCAGCAAGGCGGATCCCGCCTCGGCGGTACTGGCGACGCTGGCGATCTTCGCCGTCGGCTTTGTGGCACGTCCGGTCGGAGGCTTCCTCTTCGGCTGGATCGGCGACCGGGTGGGCCGCAAGACCTCCATGACACTCGCCGTCGGCCTCGCGTCGCTAGGCAGCCTCATGATCGGCGTCGCGCCGTCCTTCGCCGCCATCGGCGTCTGGGCGTCACTGATGCTCCTGGTCGCCCGGCTGATCCAGGGCCTGGCCCACGGCGGCGAGCTGCCGTCGTCGCAGACGTACCTCTCCGAGGTGGCCCCGAAAGAGAAGCGCGGCCTGTGGGCCACCCTGATCTACACCTCCGGCACGGTGGGAATCCTCGCCGGCACCCTGCTGGGCGCCATCCTCAACATGACGCTGAGCACCGAGGCCATGAATGACTGGGGCTGGCGTGTGCCCTTCCTGGTTGGCGCCGTCATGGGCCTGTACGCGTTGATCATGCGCTCCAAGCTGCACGAGACCGAGGCCTTCGAAGGCGAAACGGCCTCCGAGAAGCGCGCGCCGATCTGGCCGCAGATCGTGAAGCACCGCAAGCAGGCCCTCCAGGTCATCGGGCTGACGGTGGGCCTGACGGTGATCTACTACATCTGGGGTGTTGTGGCCCCGAGCTACGCCGCCACCACCCTGAAGATCGATCGCGGGGAAACCCTCTGGGCCAGCGTGATCGCCAACATCGTGTTCATTGCGGCCCTGCCGTTCTGGGGCAAGCTGTCCGACCGGATCGGCCGCAAGAAGGTGCTTTGGGCCGGCGCGGCCGGCAGCGCTGTTATGCACTTCCCCATGACCTGGCTGCTGAAGGATTCGGCCTGGCAGCTGGCCGTAAGCATGTCGGTCATGCTGATCTTCATTGCCGCCAGCGCCGCGATCGTTCCGGCCGTCTACGCGGAACTGTTCCCCACCAGCATCCGGACCATCGGCGTCGGCGTCCCGTACTCCATCTGCGTGGCCGTGTTCGGCGGGACCGCCCCGTACCTGCAGACCTGGCTCGGCACCATCGGCCTCGCCAACGTGTTCAACGTCTACGCCGTGGTGCTGCTGCTGGTCAGCGTCATGTTCGTCTTCACCATCCCGGAGACGAAGGGCAAGGACCTGACGCACTAGTTGAAACCGCTAGTCCGGGCCGTTCTGGCCTCCACGAAGTGCCCCCTACCTTTGCCGGCCAGGGGGCACTTCGCGGGTTGTAGGCCAATTCTCCTGGAGACTTTCAGCGACGGCGGGGTGTCTCTCCGTTGCCCACGGCTTCTATCCAGTCGACGGCTTCGTCCGAGAAATAGAACCCTGACGGCCCGTTCTCGCCCACCCACCAGTCGCCGGACGCGACAGACCCGCCGGCATCCGCAATCTCAACGAGCGTCTCGGCCGGGACTGCGTCGCCGTTGTTGTCGATCAACCATTCCCGCGTCGACGGCTTCAGCTTCGGCCACCATTGCTCAATGCTCATGGCCGCAGTCTGTCACGACGCGGGAGCCGCTGATAGTCCGGCCGGCCGAACCAGCTACCGCGCGGCACCACGCGGCCGGCTGCTGGGCTATGGCTTGGCCCAGGACTTCGGGCCGGGCCTGCGAGCTACTTTCACCACAGGTCGCGTGCATGACCTCTTTGTGGATCCTGACGCGCGCCGGACCGGCAGGCAAGCCCCTCCGCGGTTGCCTTCTACGAAGCGCTGGGCTTCCCGGCCGATCGCGTTGGGGACTTCCCCGACTATCCGTGTTTCACGCTGGACCTGCGCACGTAGCGCAATGCAAGCGCGCCGGGTGAGCTGGCGCCTCGTCATCAACCGAGCACCAACAACGTACGGGCCGCCCTCGGCGTCGGGTCCTGAGCAGACGCTCGACGGCGGCCGGCGTTGGGGGTGTCTGATAGACACTGCCACCGGAACCTTGGGCTGCGTAGCGTGGTGGATGTGGACAAAAGAGACGACATCCGTGAGTTCCTGATCTCGCGTCGAGCGAAAATCAGCCCCGAGCAGGCCGGCATCCCCAGCTACGGGGACCTGCGCCGCGTGCCGGGCCTGCGCCGGGAGGAAGTGGCGCAGATCGCCGGAGTGAGCACGGACTACTACACCCGGCTGGAACGCGGCAGTATCCGCGGCGTCTCGGACGCGGTGCTCGAGGCTGTGGCCACCGCGCTGCAGCTGGATGATGCCGAGCGGGCGCACCTGATGGACCTGGCGCGGACAGCCAACACGCCGTCGGCCCGGGGCCCGCGCCGCCCGCCGCAGCAGCGGGTCCGTCCCGGGGTGCTCCGCCTGCTGGACGGCATGAGCGGAGTGGTCGCGACGGTGCAAAACGGCCGCTCGGACATCCTGGCCGCAAACTCGCTGGGCAGGGCGCTCTACGCGCCAGTGCTCCAATCCCAGGCACCATCAGGCCCTGACACGAAGCGCCAGCTGCCGAACCAGGCCCGCTACCTCTTCCTCGATCCGGGCGCAGCCGACTTCTACCCCGATTGGCGCGCGATCGCGGCGACCACGGTCGCGATGCTGCGCTCGGAAGCGGGGCGGAACCCCCACGATCGGGCCCTGAACGAACTGGTCGGGGAACTGACCACGCGCAGCGGACTGTTCGCCGCGCTATGGGCCGGGCACGATGTGCGGATCCACACCACGGGAACCAAACGTTTCCACCACCCGATCGCGGGGGATTTGTCCCTGCAGTACGAGACCCTGGATCTTCCCGGCGACGAGGGACAAACGCTGTTCACCTTCACGGCGGAGCCCGGCTCCGCATCCGAAAATGCGCTGGCGTTCCTCGCCAGCTGGGCCGCATCGCCGCCCGAAGCACCCCCCGCCGGCGGTCCCGCCGGCGAATCCAATGTCCCGGACACGCGCTCCTCCGCGCAGCCGGGAACACACAACGCAGCAAAGACGGAGACATCACATGACTGAGGATAAGGAAAACATGACCGAGAAGAAGGTCTGGTTCATCACCGGCGCCGGCCGCGGCATGGGCACCGACATCGCCAAGGCCGCCCTGGCAGCCGGCCACGCAGTGGTCGCCACCGGCCGCAACCCGGAGAAGGTCACGCGGGCCGTCGGCGGGAACAAGGACCTGCTGGCGGTGAAGCTGGACGTTACGGAACCCGCCGACGCCGCGGCCGCCGTCCAGGCCGCCGTGGACCGGTTCGGCCGGATCGACGTCCTCGTGAACAACGCCGGCAACTTCTACGCAGGGTTCTTTGAGGAAATCACCCCGGAGGACTTCCGGCGCCAGATCGAAACCACCATGTTCGGGCCCATAAACGTCACCCGCGCGGCCTTGCCGATCATGCGTGCCCAGCGCTCGGGGCTGGTTGTCACGATTTCCTCGACCGCAGGAATAGCAGGCGGGGAGTTCCTCACCGCCTATGCTGCGTCAAAGTTCGGCGTCGAGGGCTGGGCCGAATCCCTGGCCCCTGAGATCGCGCCGTTCGGCATCCGCAGCATGATCGTCGAGCCGGGGTTCTTCCGCACCGAGCTGCTGACCCCGGAATCCACCAGCTACGCCGAATCCACCATTGACGACTAGGCGGAGCGCACCGAGCAGACGGTCGCCGCGTGGCAGGGCATGGACGGTTTGCAGGGCGGGGATCCGGCAAAACTCGCCAATGCCTTGATCCGGCTCGCCGAATCTGACGAACCACCGCTGCGCTTCGCCGCCGGTGCCGACGCCGTCGGCACCTTCGAAGCGCGGGCCAAGGCGCTTCAGGACCAGGCCAACGCCCACCGCGAGCTCTCAAGCAACCTCGCCCACGCGGACGCCTAGCTGCTGCGCCGGTCGACCACCCAGGGTACGGGGTTCACGTCAGCCGTGCCGCGTGGCCTGCACAACGGCGTCGTGCAGGGTGACAGCCCGGCCGCCGGGTCCGGCGAGTGTGCGCGTCCGCTCCTCCGCGCGGTTGATGCTCCATGCGTCAGAGCCGAGGCCACGGGTGATGTCCGCGAGGGTAACCGTGGCCTCGGCGGGAGGGTGATGCCCGTGACTGGTCGCGGCGGCGTCGTGCAGGTGCCCGACGATCAGCAATGTGCCGCCGGGGGCGACCCAATCGGCGATTCGTTCGTAGAAGGCCAACTGCGGCATCGCGGGGTGCGCGTAGTTGGTGGTCACCAGGTCGAACCGGCGCCCCGGCTCCCACGTGGTCAGGTCCGCCTCGACCCAGGCCAGTCTGCCGGACACTGACTGCGAGGTCGCGCGCCCGGCTGCCTGCGCCAGAGCGGCGGCCGAGATGTCGGCACCGGTGACGTGCCAGCCGCGGGCGGCCAGCCATGCTGCCTCTGCGCCCGTCCCGCAGCCGGCATCCAGCGCGGTGCCGGGGGCGAGACCGCTGATTCCACTCGCGAGATAGGGGTTTGGGCCGCTCCCTGCCAAATCAGCCGGGGCAGCGTCGTGAGCCTGTTCCCAGTGCCCGTCCCAGTAATCCCTGTCGAAGCTGTGCGTCATCGCGCCACCACCACATCAGCCAACGCCCCTGCCATGTTGTACCCCTTCCGTTCGGAACTCACTCTCTACAGTCGATCGTGCCGAAGGGGCGGGCGAAGATGCAAGCAGCGTTGCCGAACTGGCAAAATCTGGGGGTGTGATCACGAGCCTCCATCGTTGCTGAAAACAGTGATGGCGAGCTTGCCGCGCACGTTTCCGGCGTCGAGATGGCGCATGGCATCCCGTACCTCGTCGAGCGGGTAGGTCATCTCAACACTCGGCGTCACCTGGCCGGCCTCGAGGAGGGGCGTGAGACGTTCGAGGTCGCTTGCGCGCTCCTTGGAGGCGAGCATGGCGAGGCGCTGACGCACGAACAGCGACACAAGGGGGGCCCGCAGACTCCGGCCGAAGCCTCCTGTCCACCTGCCGCCTTCCTCGCCTCCGACGATCACGGCCGTGCCGGTGGGGGTGAGGGCGCGGCGCAGTCGTGACAGCGTCGGGTTCCCTCCGATGTCGAGGATCAGATCGAACTGACGTGCCCCGTCGGCGAAGTCATCCTGCGTGTAGTCGAGGACGTGATCAACCCCGAGGGAGCGCACAAGATCGGTCTTCCCGGTGCTGCTCACGCCGGTGACCTCCGCTCCAAAGGACTTGGCCAGTTGCACAGCGTAGGAGCCGACGCCACCTGAGGCACCCAGGATCAGCACCTTCTGCCCGCGCTCCACCCGTCCGGCGTCAAGGGCCTGGAGGGCTGTGCCCGCCGAGATCGGAACCACCGCGGCCTGCTCGAAGGACAGGCTCGAGGGTTTGCGGGCCAGCTTGTCCTCAAGTGCGGCGGCGTAGTCGGCGAAGGCCCCCCGGGACATCCCGTACACCTCGTCCCCCACCACGAACCGCGTAACAGCGGAACCGACCGCAGCGACCGTGCCGGCGACGTCGATGCCCGGCACCGGGTTCTTCGGCCTGCGGAACCCGAATCCCAGGACACGCAGGAGATAGGGGCGGCCCGTCATCATGTGCCACGTTCCGCGGTCCATGCCCGCGGCGTGCACACGGATCAGCACCTCGTTCTCCGCGATGCGCGGCAGCGCGGCCCGGCCGGGTTGAAGGACATCGACGGAACCGTACCCGTCCTGCACGATGGCGCGCATCGTCCCGTCAGTGGTTCCGGAATTGTCCCCCGCCATCGCGCTGATGTGGTTCGTCATGTCGTGACCTTTCAGAGGTTTCGTACTTAGTACGGTTAATGTATCGTACTAAGTACGAATGGTCTATGGCCTGAGGAAACGTGGAGTGTAAATGCCTGCAGGAATGTCCCCGAGCCGCCCGCGGCTCAGCCGGGAATCGGTGCTGCGCGGCGCCGTCGCGGTGGCCGATGCCGGCGGCATTGGGTCCTTGACGATGCGCTCACTCGCGGACGCGCTCAAGGTCAAGCCGATGTCGATTTACCACCACGTCGCCAACAAGGATGACGTCCTTGACGGCATCGTTGACATCGTCTTCAGCGAGATAGACCTGCCCGCCATCGGCGGCGACTGGCACGCCGAGATGCGGCGGCGGGCCTCCTCCGCCCGTGCGGCGATGCGGCGCCATCCCTGGGCGATCGGGCTCGTGGAGACGCGGACGAGCCCCGGCCCGGCGACGCTGAAGCACCACAACGCCGTCCTTGGCACCCTGCGTCAGGCGGGCTTCTCGGTGGAAATGACCGCCCACGCCTTCGCATTGATCGACGCCTACGTTTACGGATTCGCCCTCTCGGAGGCGACGCTGCCCGTCAACGGCCCCGAATCCGTTACCGAGGTTGCCGGGCGCATGATGGATCAGTATTCCCCGGAGGACTATCCCCACCTTGTCGAGTTCACGGTCGAACACGTAATGAAGCCCGGCTACGACTATGGCGCGGAGTTCGAGTTTGGGCTGGACCTGGTCCTCGACGGCCTCGCGAGGTCGCTGCAGCGCGCCGCCGGGGCCCGCAACACCTGAACCGACTAGGCTGGAAGCGGCTCTCCAGTCCCCCCAGCTTGGAGAGCCAGGGAGTCTCCGCGCTTGAGTCCTCAGGATTCGCGCGGAGACTTTCCTTAATTCGGACGCTCGGACGTTCCGCGACCCTGCACGTCGGGGGGTTCGGTGCGGAAGTTGATCATTTTGTGCGTGCCGTCGCAGTAGGGCTTGATGGCGGATGCTCCGCATCTGCACAGGGCGACGGTCTTTCGCTGCCGTGGCGCGGGTTCCCCGGAGGGCATAACGACGTCGAAGTCGCCGCGGACCAGAATGGGGCCGTCGGGGCAGAGGACAAGCGAGGCGTTGGCGGGATGCAGGGGGATCTCGTTCATGGGTGGTTCCGATCTCGGCGCGGGAAGGGCAGGATCCGGGGCGTTATGTCGTGGCGGGTACAAGCGGCCGCAGCGAGGACCGGCCGTTTTCCCAGGCCTCCAGGAGGAGGGCGGCGAAGCGCGCGTCAATGCAGGAGGCCGCCGCCGCGCCGAAGAGAACGTCCTCCAGGAGATCCGGTTCCGCCTCGACGAGTCCCCCGGCAAGGTCCCTGCCGGCTATCTGCTCGTGGACAGCGTCCGCCTCGACGTGCTCGTCGAAGTAGCCGGTGACGGCCGCGTCAAAACCGAGACGCCGGAATCCGTTTCCGTACAGCTGGTTGGGGCGTGAGGAAGTCATCTCGTACATCGCCAGATGCCCTGCGATGGCTCCGCGGAGCCTCCGGTTCAACCCAAACAAGGACATCATGTTCACCGACGCCAGAGTGATGGCCGGTACGACGTCGACGTAGCCGCCGTAGCTGTCCTTGAGTCCCAGGCCCCTCATGGTGCGGGCGAACATTGCACTGTGCATGCGCTCCGGGCGACCGCCGCCGTACTCGTCGGCCTGGATTTCAACGAGGGCAGCCTTGGCCGGCCCGGCGAGGCGCGGAATGGCCCAGGTATGCGGGTCTGCTTCCTTGAGTTGATACAAGGACTTGTGGATCAGGAATTCGCTGAGCTGTTCGGCATTTGCCTTCTTCGCCACGTGGCGGGAGACGCTGGGCCCGCCGTCACGGGCCGCCAGTTCAAACAGGAGGGCCGCGGTGGCATCGCTGCCTGGGGTTCCCGCCGGCCGTCGGACGGAATCCGTCAATACGCCGGCCTCGGAGCGAAGCCACGCCTCGAATGGTTCCTCCAGCAGTTGCCGGATTCCGATCAGCCCGGGGTGCCATTCCCAGCGGTCATCGACGCCGGCCAGCCCGCCATAATGCAGCTCATAGAGGCAGAACAAGGCGAGCTGCACGTCGTCGTCGATCAGATCCTCGACCACAGCCACGCGCTCCGTGACGCGTGCGTGCAAGGCGACGAGGGCGGACGGATCGGCCCCGGGGTCTCCGGTCAGGAGGGCACACACTCCGGCGCTGATTGGTCCCCGTGGTTCGGGGATGTTCATTCGTTCTCCTTGGCGACGGCGGGGGCGGCCGGTCCGGTGTGGCCCGTCATGGCGTCTGAGTCCTTCGTCGTCCGACCGGCAGGATGCGTCGGCGGCCGGTAGGGGCATCCATCTGAAATCCGCATCGGCACTTCAGCATGTGGGCAGGGACGAATCCCCTCGGTGCGTTCGGCCGAACGGCCTGTCCGGCAGCGGAATTTTTGGCTAATGCCACCCGAGACATCGGTTCCCTGCAGTGGACGGCGGCCGACGCCGGATCGGAGGTGCCGGCCTTACCGGCCCTGCCCAAAACGTCAGCGGCCAGCGTTGCGGTGGTTGCCAGAACCCGGGAGCCTCCGCAACGCGTGCAGGTGACGGCAAGGGCGAGGGTATCCTCCCGGGAGTTCAGGTCGGTGACCGAGTCGGCGAGAAGGTGCCGGTCCGTGCGGCAGGTGGAGCACCAGGGGCGCCCGCCACGGGGCTGGTGGGCCTCACGGGGCAGATACGTGTTGGATGTGCTGCTCACCCGGGTCAGACCAGGCCCGGGTAGCTGGCCAGGATGTAGTCCGCAGCGGCAGGGCCTTTCATGCGCAGGCCGGACCCCTTGGGGTGGATCTGCTTCTTTTTCATGGCCGCCCAGAAGGCCACTTCAGGCTGGGGCGCGGCCTGGTTAAGGAAGCACCAGCTGGTGTAGAGGCCGTACAGGCGGCTCCGGCCCAGGGCGCGGTCGGATGCAGGGTCAGCTGTGGTGGATTCCTGCAGGAATTTTTCGTACTGAGAATTTGCCATGAGTGGCTCGTTTCCTCGCGGTGCATTTGGTGCCGCCGTGTGGCTACAGCAGCTAAAGCCTCAAGGTCCTGCACGGGAGCATCGAAGCGTCATACCGGGCTGCATGACGGCAGTCCCGGGGTAGAAAAGTCGCCGCGGGTTATCCAGGTGCGGACACCGGCTAAACGTCTCTACAATGTAGACTTTAGGCGTAGACTACGGAATAAGCAACTTGTATATTCCTGACTCGTTGCGGCCCACAGCACCGACCCGAACGGAACATCATGTCACCCGAAGAGAATCCGGTACCGCCGGCGGCTCCCGGCGCGAAGAAGCGGCTCAGCAGGGAGATTGTCCTCTCCGCGGCACTGGCATTGGTGGACTCGGAAGGCCTGGACGCACTCACCATGCGCAGGTTGGGCCAGCAACTCGGGCGGGATCCCATGGGCCTGTACCGCTACGCGGAAAACCGGGCAGCACTGCTGGACGGAGTCTCCGAACTGGTCCTCAATGAACTGGCCATCTTTCCCGATGACCCCGACTGGCAGGCACAGCTGCGCCGCATTGCCCACGATCTGCGCGACCTGGCACTCCGCCACCCCAACGTTGTGCCACTCCTCGTGACCCGCCCACTGTCCACCCCTCTGGGCCTGCGGCCGCTGGGGACGCTGCGGCCGCTGGAACAGATCCTGTCCCTGCTGATCGACGCCGGGTTCGCTCCCGCAGACGCCCTGCACGTCTACCGCGCCTACTACGGCTACCTCTACGGTCACATCCTCAACGAGCTGCAGGAGTTCATCGTCGACCCCGACGAAAATGAGGCCCTCCTCCGCCTGGGTCTTCATCGCTTGCCGCCGAAAGACTTCCCCCGCCTTCGCGCCCTCGCACCCGTTCTCGCCGACTACGACGGGATGGCCGAACTGGACGAAGGAATCACCATCCTCCTCTCAGGCCTCGCCGCCCGGCTCTCGCCGGAAGCATAATCCGCGACCCTTTCGAAAGGCGCCACCGATGCTCCTCCTGTTCGGCCTCAAGACCTCCATGAAGGACCAACCCGGGCGGGCCGCGACGTGCCAGTACTGCCGGCAGCTCGCTCACCATCATCTGCAGGAACGCGCTACAAAGTTCACACTGTTTTTTGTCCCCGTCTTCACCGCGTCCAGGGCATACCAGATCACGTGTTCGAACTGCGGTCAGACCTCGGCCATCAAATCGCGACGGAAAGAAGCCCTCACCTGGTGAGGCAGTAACACCCGGAAGGCGGTAGGTCGTACGGGGAACAGAAACTTAGCCCAGGTCTGAGACGCCCGTGTAGGTCGCGTAGGTGGCGGGACCAGTTCGTTCGTAAACCTGGAGGGCGAGTCCGCCAGGGGTGGTCTGACTGCTGATGAGTCGCAGTCCCGCTGACGCGCCGCCGTCGGGGAAAAGGCGGCGGCCGCGGCCGACGATGACCGGAGCGACCACGAGCCGGAACTCGTCGATCAGCCCTGCGGCCAGCAGCGATTGCGCCAGCCGGGCGCTTCCGTGGATCTGGAGCTCCCGTCCGGGTTGCTGTTTGAGTTCTGCGACCTGCGCTGCGACGTCGCCCGAGAGGATGGTGGTCGGATTCCAGCTGCCCGCCGTAAGAGTGTGCGAGGCGACGTATTTCGGCAGGCCGTTCATGAGCACGGTGAAGGGATCGTCCGAATCTGTGATCTGCGGCCAGTCCCTCGCGAACGCGTCGTAGGTGCGGCGGCCGAGCAGGAGCGCGTCGGCCTGGCCGAGCCATTCCGCGGCCTGTCGGATGAATGCGCCGTCTATAAAAGGGACAAGCCATCCACCCTGAGTGAACCCGTCACTGGTGTCTTCCTCGGGCGAACCCGGGCCCTGTGATACGCCGTCAACACTCACGAATTCGAATACTGTCAGCTTCATGGTCTCTCCTTTGAAAAATCAGACCGGGAAGAATCAGCCGCCAACGTAGGCCGCGAGGTGCTCGCCGGTAAGGGTGGAGCGGGCGGCGACCAGCTCGGCCGGGGTGCCCTCGAAAACCACCCGGCCGCCGTCGTGACCGGCGCCGGGACCCAGGTCGATGAGCCAGTCGGCGTGCGCCATGACCGCCTGGTGGTGCTCGATCACAATGACCGACTTGCCGGACTCGACCAGACGGTCGAGAAGGCCCAGCAGGTTCTGGACGTCGGCGAGGTGCAGGCCGGTGGTGGGTTCATCGAGAACGTAGACATCACCCTTCTCCGCCATCTGGGTGGCCAGCTTGACGCGCTGCCGCTCGCCGCCGGACAGCGTGGTGAGCGGCTGCCCGAGGGTGAGGTAGCCGAGCCCGACGTCAACCAGCCGGTCGAGGATCTTGTGCGCCGCCGGAGTCTTCGCCTCGCCGGCACCAAAGAACGCCTCGGCCTCGGTCATGGACATGGCCAGCACTTCGGCGATGTTGCGGCCGGCCAGCCGATATTCCAGGACCGACGCCTGGAACCTCCGGCCCTCGCACTCCTCGCAAATGGATTCGACGGTGGCCATCACACCCAGTTCGGTGAAGATGACGCCCGCGCCGTTGCAGCTGGGGCAGGCCCCCTCCGAGTTCGAGCTGAACAGCGCGGGCTTGACGCCGTTGGCTTTGGCGAAGGCCTTGCGGATCGGCTCGAGCAGGCCCGTGTACGTGGCCGGGTTGCTGCGCCGCGAGCCCTTGATGGCCCCCTGGTCAATCACCACCACACCCTCGCGGCCGGCCACCGAGCCCTGGATCAGCGAGCTCTTGCCCGAACCCGCGACCCCCGTGACGACGCACAGCACGCCGAGCGGAACGTCGACGTCGACGTCCTTGAGGTTGTGCGTCGACGCTCCCCGCACCTCAAGCGCGCCGGACGGCGTCCGCACCGATTCCTTGACCTTTGCCCGGTCGTCGAGGTGGCGACCGGTGATGGTGTCACTCCCCCGCAGCCCCTCCACACTTCCCTCGAAGCAGACGCTGCCGCCGCCGGTGCCCGCGCCGGGACCGAGGTCAACCACGTGGTCGGCGATGGCGATGGTCTCCGGTTTGTGCTCGACGACGAGCACGGTGTTGCCCTTGTCCCGCAGCTGCAGCAGCAGCTGGTTCATCCGCTGGATGTCGTGCGGGTGCAGGCCGATCGTCGGTTCGTCGAAGACGTAGGTGATGTCGGTGAGCGACGAGCCCAGGTGCCGGATCATCTTGGTACGCTGCGCCTCTCCGCCGGAGAGTGTGCCCGCGGGCCGGTCCAGGGAAAGGTAGCCCAGCCCGATTTCGGCGAAGGAGTCGAGCAGGTGCTGCAGGCCCTTGAGCAGCGGCGCGACCGACGGCTCGTCGAGCCCGCGGACCCAGTCGGCGAGGTCGCTGATCTGCATCCCGCACAGCTCGGCGATGTTCCTGCCGTGGATCTTCGCGGACCTGGCTTCCGGGCTGAGCCGTGTGCCCTCGCACTCGGGGCAGGCCTGGAACGTGATGGCGCGCTCCACAAAAGCCCGGATGTGGGGCTGCATCGCGTCGACGTCCTTGGAGAGCATCGATTTCTGGATCTTCGGGATCAGGCCCTCATAGGTGAGATTGATGCCCTCGACCTTGATCTTGGTCGGTTCCTTGTAGAGGAGGTCGTGCATTTCCTTTTTGGTGAACTTCGCGATCGGCTTGTCCATGTCGAAGCCGGCGCCGCTGAAGATGCGGCCGTACCAGCCGTCCATGCTGTAGCCGGGCACGGTCAGCGCACCCTCGCCGAGCGACTTGGACTCGTCGTAGAGCGCGGTGAGGTCGAAGTCGGACACCGAGCCCATGCCCTCGCAGCGCGGACACATGCCGCCCAGGTAGACCGCGTTCTGGACCACACTCTTCTCGACCCTGCCGCCGGCTTTTTCGGTGCTCATCACGCCGCTGGCTTTCCGCGTCGGGACGTTGAAGGAGAACGCGGTGGGGGGCCCCACGTGCGGCGTCCCCAGCCGGCTGAAGAGGATGCGGAGCATGGCGTTGGCGTCGGTGGCAGTGCCCACCGTGGAGCGGGGGTTCGCGCCCATCCGCTCCTGGTCGACGATGATCGCCGTCGTCAATCCCTCGAGGTGGTCGACGTCGGGCCGCGCCAGGGTGGGCATGAATCCCTGCACAAAGGCGCTGTAGGTCTCGTTGATCATGCGCTGCGACTCGGCCGCGATGGTGGCGAACACGAGCGAGCTCTTGCCCGAGCCGGAGACGCCGGTGAACACCGTCAGGCGGCGTTTCGGGATCTCAATGCTGATGTCCTTGAGGTTGTTCTCCCGCGCGCCCTGCACGCGGATCAGATCGTGGCTGTCCGCTTCGTGCAGTGCTGCCGACTGCTGGTCCGACTGTGCATCCGTCTGCGTTTCCGATGTCATAGCCATGCTCATCGTGTCTCCATCTCTTGGAAGGGCTGCCTGCCGATGCCCCTGACGGTCATGCTAGCAGCGGCTCATTGACCCCGCGGCTCCAGATTGGTGACGTCCGTCAGCCAGATCATGGCGGCGCTCCTGGAGGTGAAGAAGGCGTGCGGGTAATGGGTGTGCCGGCTCATGGCTGCCGCGATGACCCGGTCCACGGCGTTGGATCCGAGCACGGCGATGGCGAGCACGCCCGTCGTCCGCGCGAACTCGTACCGCGCTGCCGCCGTGATCTCCACGTCGGACATTTCCGAGAGCATCGGCATCGGGATTCCGCCACTGATCCGCTCCACCGCCAGCATGGCGTCCCTGGCGTCCTCGACGCCGACCAACGAGCCGGGACGCCAGACAGATTCGATGATCCCGGCGCGCACGCGCAAGGAATTCTTCCCTTCAGCGGCGACAGCTCGATCAGGCATCATTGACTTCATTCTAGGCCTGAGCAGGGACGATGCTCTGCAGCCGGTTCCCGCCCGGCCGAAACAAAAAGTGCCCGGCCGGTTCTCTCACCGGCCGGGCCCTTGTCGCCGGAATTACAGCGTGGACGTGTCAATCACGAAGCGGTACCGCACGTCGGAGGCGAGCACGCGCTCGTAGGCGTCGTTGATCTTCCCGGCCGGGATGACCTCGATCTCGGCGCCGAGCTGGTGCTCGGCGCAGAAGTCGAGCATTTCCTGCGTTTCCCGGATGCCGCCGATCATGGATCCGGCGAAGGACCGGCGTCCCATGATCAGGGCGAACGCGTTCACGGGCAGCGGTTCCGCCGGGGCGCCCACGTTCACCAGTGCGCCGTCGAGGGTCAGCAGCTGCAGGTAGGAGCTGATGTCGATCGAGGCGCTGACGGTGTTGATGATCAGGTCGAAGGAGCCCGCGAGGTCCGCGAAGGTGTTCTCGTCGCTGGTGGCGTAGTAGTGGTCCGCGCCAAGTTTCAGGCCGTCTTCCTGCTTCTTCAGTGACTGCGAAAGGACGGTGACCTCGGCGCCCATGGCGTGCGCGATCTTGACGGCCATGTGTCCCAGCCCGCCGAGCCCGACGACAGCGACCTTCTTGCCGGGTCCTGCGCCCCAGTGGCGCAGCGGCGAGTAGGTGGTGATGCCGGCGCAGAGCAGCGGCGCGGCGACGTCGAGCTCGATGCCCTCCGGGATCCGGACGACGAAGTCCTCGGTCACCACCACATGGGTGGTGTAGCCGCCCTGGGTGATGGTCCCGTCGCGGTCCAAGGCGCCGTAGGTGCCCGTGTTCCCTGCGAGGCAGTACTGCTCCTCGCCCTTCAGGCAGTTGGCGCACTCGCGGCAGGAGTTGACCATGCAGCCGACGCCGACGCGGTCGCCGACGGCGTGCTTGGTGACGGCCGAACCGACCTCGGTGACGATCCCGGCGATTTCGTGGCCCGGTGCCAGGGGGTACTGCTGCGGGCCCCAGTCGCCCCGGACGGTGTGGATGTCCGAGTGGCAGATGCCGGCGAACTTGATGTCGATCAGGACGTCGTGCGGGCCGACGTCCCGGCGCTCGATGGTGGTGGGAACGAGGGGTTCCGTCGCGGAAGTGGCGGCGTAAGCGTTAACGGTCAGCATGGATCTCCTGCTTGTGGATGGTTTGGGGGGTCCCCGGCGTCCGGCACGGGTCAGGTGCGGCCTTTCGGCCCGGACGTCTTCGGGGGGCACTATCCATCAAACACCACCGGGCTGCCGGGAGGGAGGCCCTGCTGTGAGGGGTACTGGCAGGGACTCCCTTACGGCGCCGCACGCTCTACCGTTGAAGGCATGGACAATCAGAGTGAGACGCGGGACTTCCTGGCTACGCGGCGGGCGAAAATCACCCCGGAGCAGGCGGGTCTGCCGGTTTACGGCGGCAACCGCCGCGTCCCCGGACTGCGGCGCGGGGAAGTGGCCATGCTGGCCGGGGTCAGTGTCGAGTATTACACCCGGCTGGAACGCGGAAACCTCTCCGGAGTGTCCGAGGGAGTCCTGGAAGCCCTCGCGCAGGCGCTGCAGCTGGACGAGGCGGAGCGGGCGCACCTGTTCGACCTGGCCCGGGCCGCCAGCACCACCCGCAAGCCGCAGCGCCGCCGCCCCGCTGTCCAGCCCGTCCGGGCGAGCGTGCAGCTGATGCTCGACGCGATCACCAACGCCCCGGCGTTCGTGCGCAACGGGCGCCTGGACGTCCTCGCCGCCAACCAGCTCGGCCGCGCCATGTACTCCGAGATGTACGGAGGCCCCGCCCGGCCGGCCAACTTTGCGCGGTTCCTCTTCCTGGACGACCGTTCCCGCGGCTTCTACCCGGACTGGGAGCGCGCCGCGAATGACACGGTGGCGATCCTGCGCACCGAGGCCGGCCGTGATCCCTACGACCGCGGCCTCACCGACCTTGTGGGGGAACTGTCCACCCGCAGTGAGGAGTTCCGGACCCGGTGGGCGGCCCACAACGTGCGCCTGCACCACACCGGCCGCAAGCACTTTCGGCACCCCGTGGTGGGGGACCTCCACCTCATGTACGAATCCCTGGACCTTTCGGCCGACGCCGGGCTGTCACTGCTGGTCTATACGGCCGAGCCCGGTTCGCCCACCGGCGACGCCTTGCGGCTGCTGGCCAGCTGGGCCGCGACCCACGAGTCGGAGTCGCAGCCGGCCCAGCCGTCAGCGGCTACCCAATCAGGGCCAGCACCGCTCCAGCAGTAACAACACCGCCGGCCTCCGCGCGGAGGCCCGTCACGGTCCCGTCGCGGTGGGCGGAGACCTGAGTTTCCATTTTCATCGCTTCCAGCACGACGACGGGATCCCCCGCGGAGACTGCGGCTCCCGGTGTGACGAGCCACTTCACCACGGTTCCGGCCATGCCGGCGCGCAGCTCCCCCGGATCCGCGGCGGCGGCACCGCCGTCGGACGCTGCACCATCAAGGGATCCGTCCACGGAGACTCCCGCGGGGACGGGACCGCCGGAGCGGGCCCAGCCGTCCAGCAGGTCCGCGGGCAGCCCGACGGCCATCCGGCGGCCGTCCACCTCGACGGTGATGGTGCGCCGTTCGCCGTCGGGCGCGGTGGTGCTGAAGTCCGGGTCGGCGGAGATGGTGTCGGCGAAGTCGGTTTCGATCCAGCGGGTGTGGATGCCGAGGCCGGCTTCGGAGGTGAAGTCCGGGGATTCGAGCACGGCGCGGTGGAACGGGAGCACGGTGGCCACGCCGGTGATGCTGATTTCGGCGAGGGCGCGGCGGGCGCGGCGCAGGGCCTGCTGCCGGTCCGCGCCGGTGACGATCAGTTTCGCCAGCAGGGAATCGAACTGCGGCGGAACGAAGGACCCGGAGCGGACGCCGGTGTCCAGCCGGATGCCGGGGCCGGTTGGGCCGTGGAACTCGTCAACCGTGCCCGGCGAGGGCAGGAAGCCGCGCCCCACGTCCTCGGCGTTGAGCCGGAATTCGAAGGAGTGCCCGCGCGGCGCCGGGTCCGCCGTGATGCGCAGCGGCTCCCCCGCGGCGATGCGGAATTGTTCCTGCACGAGGTCGATCCCGGTGGTTTCCTCGGTGATGGGGTGCTCCACCTGCAGCCGGGTGTTGACCTCAAGGAACGCCACGGTGCCGTCCGCGGCGACCAGGAATTCCACCGTTCCGGCGCCGGAGTAGCCGGCTTCGCGGCAGACGGCCTTGGCGGCGTCGTAGATCTGGCGGGTCTGGTCGTCGCTGAGGAACGGCGCGGGTGCCTCCTCCACGAGTTTCTGGTGCCGGCGCTGGAGCGAGCAGTCGCGGGTTCCGACGACGACGACGTTGCCGTGTGTGTCCGCGAGGACCTGCGCTTCGACGTGCCGCGGCCGGTCGAGGTAGCGCTCCACGAAGCATTCACCGCGGCCGAAGGCGGCGACGGCCTCGCGGACGGCGGAGTCGAAGGCTTCCTCGACCTCGTCCAGGGCCCGGACCACCTTCATGCCGCGGCCGCCGCCGCCGAAGGCCGCCTTGATGGCGATCGGCAGACCGTGCTGTTCGGCGAAGGCGCGGGCCTCGGCGGCGGATTCCACCGGGCCGTCACTGCCGGCGACCAGCGGGGCGCCGGCCCGGACGGCGGTCTCGCGGGCGGTGATTTTGTTGCCGAGCAGCCGGATGGCGTCGGGGGTGGGGCCGATCCAGGTGAGTCCGGCGTCGAGGACGGCCTGGGCGAATTCGGCGTTCTCGGACAGGAAGCCGTAGCCGGGGTGGAGGGCGTCGGCGCCGGAGCCGGCCGCGGCGGCGAGCAGCTTGGGGATGTTCAGGTAGGTGTCCGCGGGCGCGTTGCCGCCCAGGGCGTAGGCCTCGTCCGCGGCGGAGACGTGCAGGGCGTCGGCGTCGATGTCCGCGTAGACGGCGACGGAGGCCAGCTGCGCGTCGTCGCAGGCCTGGGCGATCCGGACGGCGATTTCTCCGCGGTTGGCGATCAGGACCTTGCGCATCAGTTACTCGCTTCTTGTTCGGGGGTGGTGTTCTCGGTGATGGGGCTTGCGGCCCAGCGGAAGCGGATTTTGCCGCCGATCGGGACCTGGGCGGCGCGGTCCAGCTGGGAGTCGACCACGACGGCGATCACCGGGTAGCCGCCGGTGATCGGGTGGTCGGCCAGGAACAGCACGGGAAGTCCTTCCGGCGGAACCTGCAGGGCGCCGGCGACGGTGCCTTCGCTGGCGAGTTCGCCCTGGCGGGTGCGCTGCAGCGGGGTTCCCTGCAGGCGCATCCCCACGCGGTTGGACTGCGGTTTCACTTCCCAGTCCTGGCCGCAGAAGGACGCCAGCGCCCCGGCATCGAACCAGTCGGCGCGGGGTCCGGGGACGACGTCGAGCACGGTGACGCCGGTGTCCGGGAAGTCCGGCTGGAGTTCGGGGTGTCCCACGACGCCGGACTCGGCTTCCCCGCCGGCGGCGAGGAGCTGGCCGCCGGCCAGCGGAGCGGGGCCGATCCCGGACATGGTGTCCGTGGAGCGGCTGCCGAGCACCGGGGCGGTGTCCACGCCGCCGCGGACGGCGAGGTAGCTGCGGAAGCCGCTCTGCGGTGCCCCGATGGCGAGGGTTTCGCCGTCGAGCAGCGCGAAGGGGGTGGCCATGGGAACGGTGCGCCATGCTGGTTCGAAGTCGTCCTCGGACGGCGTCTCGATGGTCAGCTCTGCGGGAGCCCCGGTGACGGCGAGGACCTGGTCCCCGACGGCCTGCACCGACAGGCCGCCGGCGACGGTTTCCACCGCGGCGGCCGACGGCGCGTTCCCGACCAGGCGGTTGGCGCGGCGCAGCGAGGCGCGGTCCAGAGCGCCGGCCGCGGAGACGCCCAGGCCGGAGTGGCCGTAGCGGCCCAGGTCCTGGATCAGGCTCTGCAGGCCGGGGGAAACGATCCGCAGGCCGGACGCCACCTCCGTAGCAGGTGGCGGGGCAGTGCGGTCCTGGGCAGGGCTCTCCGGCGTCAGCGTGACAAGCTCCCGGACGGCGCGGAACCGGACCCGGTGGCCGGGGGCGGCCAGGGCGGGCTGTTCCCGGTCCAGGTCCCACATCCTGGCTCCGGTGCGGCCGATCAGCTGCCATCCGCCGGGCGAGCGGCGCGGGTACACGGCCGAGTAGTTTCCGGCCAGCGCCACCGAACCGGCGGGGACCGCGGTGCGCGGGGAGCTGCGCCGCGGCACCTCAAGGTCCTGGTTCTCCCCCAGCATGTAGCCGAATCCGGGGGCGAAGCCGGCGAAGGCAACGGTCCAGATCTGGCCGGTGTGGGCGGCGATCACGCCGTCGGGTCCCAGGCCGGTCAGCTGCCCCACCTCGGCCAGGTCCTCGCCGTCGTACACGGTGTCGATGAGCACCAGTTCGCCGTCCCGCTGCACGGGGGCGGTGAGGTCGAGCTGGAGCAGACGGGCGGCCATCCGCCGGGCGGCAGCCGGTGAGTCGGCCGTGATCAGCACCGTCTCGGCCGCGGCGAGGACGTCCAGCTGCCCCGGCAGGGGGTGTTCCAGGAGCAGCGCCTGGAGGGCCAGCACGTCCTGGGTTCCGGAGAGCTCGGCGAGCACCGCCCGGGTTCCCACCGCCCGCACGGAGCCCACCTTGGAAACTGCCGCGTTCTGTAGTGCCAGGGTGTCCCCCGCTGTCTCAATCATCAGCTGCCTTCATCGTTGCCGGTGCCTTTGGTCTGGATCCGCGCCGCTTAGTCGTGGGCGAATGCGGCCATGCCGATGCCGGCGGCCGTCAGGGCCTCCCGGACTGCCGCGGCCATGGTCACGGCCCCCGGGGAGTCGCCGTGCACGCAGATGCTCTCTGCACGGATCTTCAGGATGGAGCCGTCAATCGTGCGGACAGCGGAATCGGAGGCCATCCGGAGGACATGCTCAGTGACCTCCGCATGGTCGTGCAAGACGGCTCCGGGCAGCGTGCGGGACACCAGGGTGCCGTCCGGGTTGTAGGCCCGGTCCGCGAAGGCTTCGGTCACGGCACGAAGGCCCGCGGCCTCGGCCAGGCGGAGCACCTCGGAGCCCGGCAGGCCCAGGATGGGAAGGTTCGGGTCGACGGATTTTACGGCGTCGACCACGGCTTTCGCCTGCGCGGTGTGCGCCACAATCGCGTTGTACAGGCCGCCGTGCGGCTTGACGTAGGTGACCTTTCCGCCTTCCGCGGCGGCGAGGGCCTGCAGCGCGCCGATCTGGTAGACGACGTCGTCCGCGAGTTCGATCGGGTCGATGTCCAGGAAGCGGCGGCCGAAACCTGCGAGGTCGCGGTAGCCCACATGGGCGCCGATCACGACGCCGGCGGCCACCGCCTCGCGGCAGGTCCTCCGGATCACGCTGGGGTCGCCGGCATGGAACCCGCAGGCGACATTCGCGCTTGAAACCGAACGGAACATCGCCGTGTCGTCGCCCAGGCTCCAGCGTCCGTAGGACTCGCCGACGTCGCTGTTTAGGTCGATGGTTGCCATCTGTGATCCTCGTCTCATTGATTCCCTCTATCAAGGATGCATCAAATCCTCGGATTGTTCAACAATTCCTAGATTCCACGATGTGGCGGTCGTGTAAATTTCACGTATGACGAGCGCTGAATCAGGATTCCGTGGCATTCCCGGCTCGGCCCCCACGGGGGGCAGGCAGCCTGCCGGCGAAGCTGGTGCGGCCCTGGGACCGGCGGCCAGGCTGCGGGTGGCCGTCCCCTCGGTGGCGGACCGGGTGGCGGCGGAACTGCGGCTTCAACTGGCGGAAGGGCTGCTGCTGCCGGGCGCACGGCTGACCGAGTCAACCATCTCCGAGGAGCTGGGCGTTTCCCGCAACACCGTCCGCGAGGCCTTTGCCGAACTCGCCGCCGAGCGGCTGGTGGTCCGGCATCCCAACCGGGGCGTATTCGTGGCGAGCCTGGGGCCCGGTGACATCCATGACGTCTACACCGTGCGCCGGTTCATCGAGGTGAGCGCCCTTCGGGGCGGCGGAAGCCCGGAGCGCGTGGCGGCGGTCCGCGCGGCCGTGGAGGAGGGCAGGGCCGCGGCGGCCGCCGACGACGAGGAGGCGCTGGGCACCGCCAACCAGCATTTCCATGGGGCGATCGTGGCGCTGGCCGAGAGCCGGCGCCTCAACACAATCATGGGCCAGGTGCTGGCGGAGATGCGGCTGTTTTTCCATAAGGCCACCGTGGATGCCCACTTCTACCGCGGCTACCTCGACGACAACGAGGCAATCTGCGAAGCCCTGGAGGCCGGGCAGCTGGAGCGCGCCGCTGATCTGCTGCTGGCCTACCTGAACCGCTCGGAGCAGAAGCAGAGCGCCGTCCACGGGGACTGAGCGAAGCGCAGCATTTCGGCGCCGCAGCGTCCGCCGGCGTCGACGGGAGCGGCCGCAACCCTCACCGATTGTTGAACAATTCCTTGCGCAGATTGTTCAACAGTCTGTACAGTGGGTGGAAACAATCGTTGTGACGCAAGTCACCCAACTGTTGGGACCCCCATGGAAACCACCACCGTCAAGGCCGGCCTCAAGCCGGCTGCCCGGCGTTCCGCCCTGCTGGGCGCCATGTTCCTCATGGCCACCAGCGCCATCGGCCCGGGGTTCATCACCCAGACAACGGCCTTCACCGTCCAGCTCGGCGCCGCCTTCGCGTTCGCGATCCTGGTCTCCATCCTGGTCGACATCGCCGTGCAGGCCAACGTCTGGCGGATCATCGGCGTCTCCGGCCTGCGGGCCCAGGAGCTCGGCAACAAGGTCCTCCCCGGCGTCGGCTGGTTCCTTGCCGGGCTCGTTTTCCTGGGTGGCATCGTCTTCAACATTGGCAATGTCGCCGGAACCGGGCTCGGCACCAACGCCATGATGGGGATGGATCCCAAACTCGGCGGGGCCATCTCCGCCGTCCTGGCCATCCTCATCTTCCTCAGCAAGCGGGCGGGGGTGGCCCTCGACCGGATCGTGGTGATCCTCGGTGCCCTGATGATCCTGATGACGCTCTACGTTGCTGTGGTTTCCGCCCCGCCGCTGGGTGAGGCCCTCAAGAACACGGTGATGCCGGAGGAGATTGACTTCCTGGTCATCACCACCCTCATCGGCGGAACGATCGGCGGTTACATCACGTACGCGGGTGCCCACCGCATGCTGGACACCGGCGTCACCGGCGTGGAAAACGTCAAACAGATCACGCAGAGCTCCATAGTGGGGATCCTGGTCACCTGCGTCATGCGCATCCTGCTGTTCCTGGCCATCTTTGGTGTCGTCGCCGGCGGCGTGGCCCTGACCGGCGATAACCTGGCCGCGTCGGCATTCCAGGCTGCGGCGGGAGATATCGGCATGCGGGTCTTCGGGGTCATCCTGTGGGCTGCTTCCATCACCTCCGTGATCGGCGCGGCGTATACCTCGGTTTCCTTCGTGACGAAGTCCAGCACCAAAGACCGCACCCGCAACCTGATCACCGTCGGCTTCATCGCGTTCTGCACAACGGCCTACCTGCTGATCGGCCAGGCCCCGCAGCAACTCCTCATCTTCGCGGGCGCCTTCAACGGCCTCATCCTCCCTGTTGGGTTCGGTGTGCTGCTGTGGGTGGCCTGGCGCCGCCGGGACCTCATGCAGGGCTACGTCTACCCCAAGGGCCTGCTCGTCATTGGCATTGTGGCCTGGCTGCTGACCTTGTTCCTCGGGTACAGCTCGCTGACCAGCCTGGCCAAACTGTGGGCCTAGAACCGATGACTTTGCCCCAGGAGAACCTGCCGTCCGCCGACGGCCGTCCCGCAAACCCGGCAGGGCTTCTGCCAGCCGAGGCGAGGGCCCTGTTCCGCGGTGGTCTTGCAACGCCCACCTCCGGCTGGAGCAGCGGCTACGCGCAGGCCAACCTGATCATCGTGCCCAAGGCGCAGGCCTTCGACGTTCTGCTGTTCGCGCAGCGCAACCCCAAGTCCTGCCCTGTCCTGGGCGTGCTGGATGCCGGGGAAACCTCCGGGCCATTACTGGCCGGAGGCGATATCCGCACCGACGTGCCGAAGTACGTTGTGTACCGGGACGGCGGGAAAGTGGACGAACCAACCGACATTTCGGACCACTGGCGCGATGACCTCGTGACGTTCATTGTGGGCTGCAGCTTCACCTTCGAGTCCGCCCTCCAGGACAACGGCATCCGGGTGGCCCATATCGACCAGGGAGTGAACGTTCCCATGTACCGTACGTCCGTCCGCTGCGAACCGGCGGGGCAAATGGCGGGCCCCCTGGTGGTCTCCATGCGCCCCATTCCGGCCTCCCGGGTGGCCGACGCCGTCCGCATCACCTCCCGCTATCCGGCCGTGCACGGCGCCCCGGTCCACGTGGGCAACCCCGCCGAGCTGGGCATCGCGGATCTGGGCCGGCCGGACTTCGGCGACCCGGTCCGGATCCCGGACGGGCACATCCCTGTCTTCTGGGCGTGCGGGGTGACACCGCAGGCGGCCGTCATGGAGTCAAGGCCGGCGCTGGCCATCGGTCACGCCCCGGGGCACATGCTCATCACGGATGCGCGCGATACGTCCTACCAGGTTCCGTAGCTTCAGATCCGCGGTAGCGCACCGATGTGCACCAGCAGTTCGTGCTCTGCGGCGTCCAGGTACCGGCGCAACTCTGCCGCGGCCTCTTCCCTGTGGCCGGCCCTCAGCTGTTCCACCAGGGCGGCGTTGCGTTCCACGTAGTGGCTGTGGAAGTCGGATGTTGTTGCCATGGCATGGAAGACCAGCCGCATCTGGGCGAGGACCTTGCCCATCAGGGTGGCCACTGACGCGCTGCCGGAGAGCGCCACGAGCGCTTTGTGCAGGTCTTGATTGGCGTCGGCCATATCCGTCACGGACCCCACCTCCAGGGCGGCGCGTGCCCGGTCGATAATGGCGTCCAGCGCGTCCAGGTTCTCAGCCCGGTAGTCCCCCCACAGCACGGCCGCCGGCTCGATCAGCCGGCGGACCCGGTAGATTTCACGGACATCCTCGGCCTGGGGCGCCGAGACGAACACGCCGCGGTTGGGAATGCGCTGCACCACGGACTCACCGGCGAGGACCGTGAATGCCTCCCGCAGCGTATTCCGTGAGACGCCCAGGACCTCGGAGAGTTTCTGCTCGGAGAGTTTCGTTCCCGGGGCGAGCTGGCCCGCCGAGATGCGCGAACGCAACACAGTGGCCACCCACGATCCGGTGTGGGCGTGGGTGGCCTGGACCTCGTCGGAGATCCCTTCAAGCGCGGCATTCATCGGCATGGATCCCAATCTACAGAAGAAGCGTGCGCTCCCGGCGCCGTGTCCGACGCGCGTGCTCCGAGGGAAGCGCTGGCCTATTCTGCTTTCGGGGCGCTGCTGGCCCGCACCACAAGCCGCGCGGGGTAGATCACGGGATCCCGGCCTGCACCCGGGTTCTCGATGTCAGCAAGGAGGAGACGCCCCGCCTGGGTGGCCATTTCCACCATGGGCTGGTTGATTGTGGTCAGGGGCAGCTCGCCCGGAGCCGACACATGGTCGTCAAAACCGACGACGGCGACGTCACCGGGGACCGACCGCCCCGAGGCCCGGACGGCCGTGATCGCACCGCGGGCCATCAGGTCTGAGGCGGCGAAAATGCCGTCGAGTCCGCTGTCCTCGGCCAGGAGTCGTTCGGCTGCCTCGGTGCCTCCGGCGGGGGTGAAGTCACCGTGGGCAACCGGCCCCGGCGGAAGCCCGGCCTCCCGGAGACCCGCGTGCCAGCCGGCGAGCCGGTCCGCCGAGGCCGTCATGTCCAGCGGCCCGGTGACGGTTCCGAGGCGCGTGCGCCCGGTGGCCGCAAGGTGAAGCGCCGCAAGCCGGGCGCCCTGGAAGCTGTCCACGTCGACGTAGTGGATGCCGAGGTCGGCATCCCACGGCCGTCCGATGAAAACGGTGGGCAGGCCCGAGGCGGCGAGTTCTTCGGTCCAGCCGTCCGCCTTGTGGTGCGACACCACGATGGCGCCGTCCACATGGCCTCCGCGCAGGTAGCGGACCGTCCGGGAGGGATCGCCGCCGGCGCGGGACATCAGCAGGACCAGCTGCATGTCAGTCTCGCGCAGTGCCTCCGTCACCCCGGTGATGACGGCGGCGAAGAAGGGATCCATCATGACCCGGGCGTCGGGTTCGTTGATCACCAAAGCTATGGACGAGGTCCGCCGGGTGACGAGGCTGCGCGCGGCCCGGTTCGGCGTGTAGCCGAGGGACAGCACCGCCGCGTCAACCGCCGCCTGGGCCTCCGGGCTGACCCGGGACCCGCCGTTGATGGCCCGCGAGGCAGTGGAGCGGGACACTCCAGCCGCCGTCGCGAGGTCTTCAAGGGTGGGGGTGGGTCTGGCCGGTGCGGCCCGGAGACCCCGGTGGATCTGTTCGTTCATCACTTTGAGAATACGACATCACCGGTCATGCCACGTGCGCAACCGCCCGGCTGGACGGCAGGGCGTTCGACGCCGCCACCTTCGCGTACCAGAGGCCGCTCGCCTTGGGGATGCGTTCCAGCGTTTCGTAGTCCACCCGGACCAGTCCGAAGCGCTGGTGGTAGCCGTAGGCCCACTCGAAATTGTCCAGCAGCGACCAGGCGAGGTAGCCGCGGACGTCCGCTCCGGCGTCGATCGCGTCCCGCACCGCGCGCAGGTGCACGTCGAAGAAGGCGAGCCGGTCCTGGTCGTTGACGAACCCGTCGGCGTCCGGAACGTCGGGGTAGGCGGCGCCGTTTTCCGTCATGTAGAGCGGGATGCCGGCCGGGCCCGTGTACTCCCGCTGGAGCCTTGTCAGCAGGCGTAACAGGCCCTCGGGCTGAACCTCCCAGCCCATGCCGGTCACCGGGAGCCCGCGCGGCACCGAGTGCACGCCGTCAGCGGAGACAAACGGGGTGGGCGCCGGCCGCTCGGCCGATTCAGGCGCCGCCTGCGCCGTGGTGGTCACGGTCTCCGGCTGGTCCGCCTTTTCCGCCCGGGCCGCCGTCTTGGTCAGGGCCTCGCCCTGGTAGTAGTTGACGCCGAGCAGGTCCAAGGGCGTCGAGATGATGGCAAGGTCACCGTCGTGGACCACAGTCTCGAAGCCGAGGCCGGCAATGTCGGCCAGCACGTCCGCGGGGTACTCGCCGCGGAAGAGCGGGTCGAGGAAGATGCGGTTGTGCATCCCGTCGATCCGCCGGGCCGCGTCCTGGTCCTCCGCCGAGTTGGGGTCGGCCGGATCGGCAACGGTGAGGTTCAGGGTGATGCCGAGGCTTGCCTGCGGGTCCAGCCGGCGCAGTTCCGCGGCAGCCAGTCCATGGCCCAGGAGGAGGTGGTGGGCGGCCGCGAGGGCGGCCGCCGGTTCCTGCCGGCCGGGGGCGTGGACGCCCGCGGCGTAGCCGAGGAACGCCGAGCACCAGGGTTCATTGAGGGTGGTCCAGATGCGGACCCGGTCGCCGAGGGCCTCGTGCATGACGGCTGCATAGGCCGCGAACAGGGTGGCCGTCTCGCGGTTGGCCCAGCCGCCCTCATCCTCCAGCGCCTGCGGCAGGTCCCAGTGGTACAGCGTCAGCCAGGGGGTAATGCCCGCAGCAAGGAGCTCATCCACCAGACGGGAGTAAAAGGCGATCCCCTCGGGGTTGGGCGTCCTGCCGTCGGGCATGCAGCGCGCCCACGACGTCGAGAAACGGTACGCCTTGAGGTTCAGCGATTTCATCAGCTCGACGTCCTGGCCCGAGCGGTGGTAGTGGTCGCAGGCCACGTCGCCGTTGTGGGCATCGGCTACGGCGCCCGGGACCCGGGCGAAGGTGTCCCAGATCGAGTCCTTCCGCCCGCCGGTGTGTGCTGCTCCCTCGATCTGGTAGGCAGCGGTGGCCGCGCCCCACAGAAAACCTTCGGGGAATGTAATCGGGGTGGTGCTCATCCTTTGACTGCTCCTTGCATAATTCCTGAAACGAGTTGGCGCCCTGCCGCGATGAAGAGCAGCAGCAGCGGGATGGTGGCCAGTACGGCACCGGCCAGCACCACCGAGTAGTCCACAAAGTGTGCGGCCTGCAGCAGCTGAAGCGCTACTGGCAGGGTCGGATTTGAGGGGTCCAGCACAATGAAGGGCCAGAAAAAGTTGGTCCAGGTGGCGACAAACGTGAAGAGCGCCAGCATGGCCGCGGCCGGCCGCGCCGCGGGGAATCCCACGTACCAGAAAGCCTGGATCATGGAGGCACCGTCCATCCGGACAGCCTCGATGAGTTCATCCGGGAGGGCGTCGCGGAGGTACTGGGTCATCCAGAACACGCCGAAGGCCGTGACAATCCCGGGGATGATGACGGCCCAGAGGGTGCCCGTCCAGCCCAGCTTGGCCATGACAATGAACAGCGGCACCACGCCGAGCTGCGTGGGTACCGCCATAGTGGCGATCACGAAGACCAGCAATCCCTTGCTCCCGCGGAAGCGGAGTTTGGCGAACGCGAATCCGGCGAGGGTCGAGAATATCACCACGGAGGCGGACGTGACGGTGGAGACCAGGATGCTGTTGCCCATGGCCTTCCAGAAAGGAATGCTGTCAAAGACCTTGGCGGCGTTGGCCAGGAAGTTCCCGCCCGGAAGGAGCGGGATGCCCCGGCTCAGCGCAGTGCTGTCGTGGCTGCCCACCAGGAAGGACCAGTACAGCGGGAACAGGGAGGCCAGCAGGACGGCTCCCAGGGCACCGTAGGTCAGGGGTCCGGGACGCCGGATGTCCCCGGCGCCGCCGCGGTTCCGGGGCCGCCCCGCCCGCGGGTTGGGGCGGTTGGCGGCTGCCTTCGCGGCCCCCTTCCCGGCGGTCTGTCGGATCATGGGGATGGAGCTCATTTGCGGCCTCCCTGGTTGGCGATGCGCCGGGTCAGAAGGAAATTCACGAGGGCGATCAGCACAATCATCAGGAACAGCAGCCACGCCACCGCGGATGCCCTGCCAAAGTTGCGCTGGCCCCAGCCAAGCTCCCAGATGTACATGGTCAGTGTCTGCCACTGCCGGTCGGCGCCGCCGAGGCCGGACTGGTCAAACACTCGCGGCTCATCGAAGATCTGCAGCCCGCCGATGGTGGACGTAATGGCCACGAAAATCACGGTGGGCCGGAGCATCGGAACCGTCACCGACAGGAACTGGCGGACGCGGCCGGCGCCGTCGATGGTGGCCGCCTCGAAGACATCGCGCGGGATGGCCTGCATGGCCGCCAGGAAGATCAGTGCGTTGTAGCCGATCCAGCGGAAGTTCACCATCGTGGCGATGGCGAGGTGGCTGGCGAGCTGGTCGGAATGCCAGCGGACCGGGTCGAGGCCCAGGAGGCCAAGGAATTCATTGACGAGGCCGAACTGGTCGGCAAACAGGTTGTTGAAGATGAGTCCAACCGCCACCGGAGCCACGACGAAGGGCACCAGCACCCCCATCCGCCAGAACGTCTTGGCCCGCAGGTTGGCGTCCAGCACCGCTGCAATCAGCAGCGCCAGCACCACCTGCGGCACGGAGGAGAGCAGGAAGATGCTCAGCGTGTTGCCCACCGCGTTCCAGAAGTACGGCTGCCCGAGGACAAAACCGAAGTTCTCGAAACCGATGAACTTGCCCTGGCCGCCGATCAGGTTCCAGTTGTGCAGTGACACCCAGCCTGTGTAGAGCAGCGGAAACAGTCCCGTGAGTGCAAACAGCAGGAAGAACGGCGAGATGTAGAGGTAGGGCGACAGCTTGACGTCCCACTTCGACACCTGCTGCGAAAACGCGAGCCGCCGGACGTCCCTGTTGCCGGGTTTTTCCTCGTCAAGTGATGGGCCTTGGGGCCTGACCCGGTCCGTTACTGACATGGCCTAGAGCGACTTCACAGCCGTGAGGAACTTCGCCCAGGAGGCCTCGGCGTCGTCCGACTTGTCCACGTCAACGCGGGTAAGAGCCTGCTGCATGGCGTCATTGATGGCGAAGAACTTCGGTCCCTTGAACGGGGAGTCGCCGACTGCCTTGGCACGCTCCGCGAAGATCTTGCCGGTGGGGGCGTTGTTGAAGAACGCGTTGGTCTGGCCCAGCAGCTCCTCACTGGTCAGTGCCTCGACCTGGCTCGGGAACGTGCCCTTGGCGGTGAACGCCTTGATCTGCTGCTCCGGGGCGGTCAGCCAGGCTGCGAGCTTCTTGGCCTCAGCCTGGTTCTTGCCCTGCGACGGGACAGTCAGGTAGGAACCGCCCCAGTTGCCGCCGCCACCGGGGAAGACATTGGCGACGTCCCAGCCCTTGACACCGGCGGCATTGCCTTCAATGACACCGAGCATCCAGCCGGGGCAGAGGGTCGTGGCGAACTTCTGGGACTGGAAACCGGCCACCCAGTCATTGCTCCACTGGCCCAGGTGCGCCGAGAGGTTGTCCTTCGTCGAGGCGTTGAGGACCTTGGTGTAGACCTCCTTGACCTCCGGGTTGTCGGCGGCGATGACCGTGCCGTCCTCGTTCTCGTAGGCCTTCGACATCTGGTTGCTCATGCCCTGGTAGATGGCTCCGGCGGAGTCGAACCATGCCGGGCCCGTCCCTGCGGCGACGAACTTCTTGCCGGCGTCGAAGTAGCTGTCCCAGGTAGTGCCGAGCATCTTGGCGACAGATTCGCGGTCCGATGGCATGCCTGCGGCTTCAAGCAGTGCCGCGTTGTAGCAGACGGCCTCGGGTCCGGAGTCTGTGCCGTAGCCGATAAGGTGCCCGTCCTGGGTGGTGGCTGCCTCCGTCTTCCATTCCAGCCAGCGGCCTTCCACGGCAGGATCCTTCAGATCCACGAACTGGTCCGGGTACTCCTTGAGCTCGGACAGCCAGTCGACCTCGATGGCCTCGATGTCCGAAAGGCCTGATCCCGCCGCCAGGCGCGTGGTCAGGTTGTCGCGCGCTTCGTTCGTGGTGGCGGCCTTTTTGTGCTGGATCGTCACGTTGGGGTTGAGGGTCTGGTATTCCTTGAGCAGGTCCTCGTAGCCGAACTCGTTGAAAGTCGCGAGGCTGAGGGTGACCGGCTCCTTGCCCGTTTCGCCAGTGGGCCCGGCGCTCGTGGGGGCATCCGCACCGCAGCCACTCAGGGCGAGTGCGAGGCAGGCGGCAGACGCCGACAGGGCGGCAAGTTTGCGGGGGAATTTCACGCGGGGACTCCTTTGTCAGGGTGTGGGGACCGGAAGGTTGAGGCGCTGGCCGACCCGAATCGATATATGAGAGCGCTCCCAGATCGATCATGGGAGCGCTCTCACAAGCATGGTGTCCTACATCACGTCGGATTGTCAACAGCGGCAAACGGGCCCATCTCGAGCCCTTGCCCGCCGCTGTATGCGGTGTTACGCTTCCCGGCGGGAGCGCTCCCACACCTCGCGGTCACAGGGAGCAGGGCTCCAGTTCCCCGGCAGCCCCGTGTGCAGCCGGAGGGAAATCCGCCCCAACAGAGAGCAGGACCAGCAATGCCGCTAGCCCCCTTCCGCCTCCGACCAGGGGCACCGCAGCCCCGTCTCCGGAGGCCTCTGCGTCTCCACAGCCGACTGTTCGCAGGCAGCGTCGCCGTCCTGCTGGGCGTGCTGGCCACCGGCGCCGGTGCCGCATCCGCGGCCGATACCACCGCACCGGCCAAGCCGGCCCCGGCCCAGCCGCAGCCCGCGAAAGCGAACACGGCGCCGGACTTCGGTCCCAACGTCCGGATCTTCGACCCCAGCATGCCGGTGGCCGAGATCCAGGCCACCGTCGACGCCATTCACGCCGAACAGGTCGACGACGAGATGGGCTCCAAGCGGTACTCCCTGCTGTTCAAGCCCGGCACCTACGGCAGTGCCGAGGAGCCCCTCATCGTCCAAGTGGGCTACTCAACGGAGGTCGCCGGCCTCGGCGCTTCGCCCACGGATGTCACCATCAACGGGCACGTGGACGTCTACAACCGGTGCCTGACCGCGGACAACTGCATCGCGCTGAACAACTTCTGGCGCTCGTTGTCCAACCTCACCATCAACGTCACGGGCCTCGATGGATGCCGCGGTACGGCCAACTTCTGGGCCGCCTCCCAGGCCTCCCCCATGCGGCGCGTCAACATCACCGGCGGCAACCTCTCCCTGATGGACTACTGCACCGCCGGACCGCAGTACGCCAGCGGCGGGTTCATCTCCGACTCGAAGACCGGCAACGTCATCAACGGCTCCCAGCAGCAGTACTTCGTGCGTGACAGCAGCATCGGCGACTGGTCCAATGGGGTCTGGAACCAGGTCTTCTCAGGTGTGGATGGTGCCCCGGCGCAGTCCTTCCCGAACCCTCCGTACACCAACCTGGCGAGCACCCCGGTCAGCCGGGAGAAGCCGTACCTCACGCTCGACGCCGCTGGCCAGTACAACGTCTTCGTTCCCGCGGTCCGCAAGGACTCCGCCGGAACCACATGGGAAAACGGCCCGACGGCGGGCCGCAGCATCCCGCTGTCCGACTTCTTCGTGGCCAGGCCCGGCGATTCGGTCAAGACCATCAATTCCCAGCTGGCTCGCGGCAAGAACCTGCTGCTGACCCCGGGGGTCTACGACATCGATCAAAGCATCGAGGTCAAGCGGGCGAACACCGTCGTGCTCGGGCTGGGCATGGCCACCCTGACCGCCGTCAATGGCGCCGTGCCGCTGACGGTCGCGGATGTTCCCGGCGTCGACATTGCCGCCGTCACGGTGGATGCCGGCGAGGTGAACTCGCCCGTGCTGATGCGGATCGGGAAGGCCACGAAGCCCGGAGCCGGCGGAGTCTCGAACTCGCTGAAGCACAGCGACCCGGCCAATCCCACCACGCTCCACGACGTGTTTTTCCGGATCGGCGGCCCGCACGTTGGCAAGGCCTCGCTCAGCCTCGAAGTCAACAGCGACAACGTGCTCCTGGACCACATCTGGGCCTGGCGGGCGGACCACGGTAACGGCGTGGGCTGGACCACCAACACCGGTAAGAACGGCGTCATCATCAACGGCGACCATGTCACCGCCACCGGCCTGTTCGTGGAGCACTACCAGGAGTACAACGTCATCTGGAACGGCGAACACGGCAAGACGGTGTTCTTCCAGAACGAACTCCCCTACGACGCGCCCAACCAGGCAGCCTGGCAGCATGACGGGGTCCTGGGCTGGGCCGGCTACAAGATCGCCGATTCCGTCAAGACCCACGAACTCTGGGGCGGGGGAAGCTACGTCTACAACAACGTCGACCCCACCATCCACGCCACCCGGGGTTTCGAAGTTCCGGTCACGCCCGGAGTGAAGCTTCACGGCCTGCTGACCGTCAACCTCGGCGCAGGGACCCTGGACCACGTCGTCAACGACACCGGCGCGCCGGTCTCGACGGACGCCGTCGGGGTGCCCAGCTACGTCGCCGACTTCGGCTAAGACGCCGCCTGCGGGCGGGATCCCACGTCCCGCCCGCCGGGCTGCCGTCACAGCCTTCGACGCAACTTCCGAACAGCAGTGAGCGACCCGGGTTGGCTATAGAGGGAGGCCAACCCGGGTCGCAACAGGCTGCGGGTATTCTGCGCTAGTTACCGGCCGCTACCGGGACCGGGCGCTCATCCGCCGGCTTCCCGGCGTCGTCGCCCGCCGCGGGCGGGGATTTCAGCTTGAGACGCTTGATGATCGAGTCCCCGCCCTTGCCACTGCGGTTTTTGTTGAAGATGTCGAAGCCGACGGCGAGAAGCAGCACCAGTCCCTTGATGAGCTGCTGGTAGTCGGTGCCGAGGCCCAGGATCGACATGCCGTTGTTGAGGACACCCATGATGAGACCGCCGATCATGGCCCCTGCCACCGTCCCGATGCCGCCCGTGACTGCGGCGCCGCCGATAAATGCAGCCGCTATGGCGTCCAGTTCGAAGCCCGTGCCGCCGGCCGGCTGAGCGGAGTTAAGCCGGGCCGTGAACACAAGGCCGGCCAGTGCGGCAAGGACGCCCATGTTCACGAACAGCCGGAAGGTGACGACCTTGGTTTTGATGCCGGACAGCTCAGCTGCGTGGAGATTGCCCCCGAGTGCGTAGGTGTGCCGGCCGAAGACGCTGTTATTCATCAGTGCCGTGTAGACAATCACCAGGACCGCCAGCACGATCAGGACGATCGGGGTCCCGCGGTAGCTGGCGAGGAGGAAGGTGATGGTCAGCATGAGCAGGGCGATGAACGCGGTCTTGGTGGCGAACCAGGCCATCGGTTCGTTCTCGAGTTCAAACTTCTTGCGGATCCGGCGCTCCTTGACGGCCTGGATTACCAACGCCAAAGTGGCGCCGACTCCGAGGATGACCGTCAGCCACTCCAGGACCGAGGTGCCGCCGGAAATGTCCGGCAGGAAGCCGCCGCCCAGCGCCCGCAGTTCGCCCGGGAATGGCGTGATCTGCTGGTTCTGGAGGACGATCAGAGTCAGGCCGCGGAAAATCAGCATCCCGGCAAGGGTGACGATGAAGGCGGGGATTCCGACGTACGCAATCCAGTAGCCCTGCCAGGCACCCACGAGTGCACCGACCAGCAGGCAGGCGGGGATGGCGAGCCACCAGTCCCAGCCCCAATGCACGATCATGACCCCGGCGACGGCGCCGATGAACCCGGCGACCGATCCGACTGACAGGTCAATGTGGCCTGCGATGATGACCATGACCATGCCGATGGCGAGGATCAGGATGTAGCTGTTCTGGACCACCAGGTTGGTGACGTTCTGCGGTTGCAGCAGGATTCCGTCAGTCAGGATCTGGAACAGTAGGACGATCAGGATCAGGGCGACAAAGATGCCGACCTGGCGTAGGCGGCTTGTCAGGAAGCCCAGGGATTCTCGGAGGGCGGACATGTTCGCTATTCCTTCTCTTTGGTCATGTAGTGCATGAGGGTTTCCTGCGACGCTTCGGCGATCGGGACCTCGCCGGTGACGTGCCCCGCGGACAGGGTGTAGATCCTGTCGCAGATGCCCAGCAGCTCGGGCAGTTCGGAGGAGATCACAATGACCGCCTTTCCTTCCGCGGCCAGCTTGGCGATGATCGTGTAAATCTCAAACTTCGCGCCGACGTCGATCCCGCGGGTGGGTTCGTCGAGGATCAGCACATCCGGATCGGAGAACATCCATTTGCTCAGCACCACTTTCTGCTGGTTGCCGCCGGACAGTTTGCCCGTGATGGCGGCGACGGAGGGTGCCTTGATGTTCATGTCCTTCCGGTAGCTGTTGGCGACGAGGGTTTCCTGGTTCTTGTCCACCCAGCCGCCCTTGACCAGCTTGCGGAGCGCGGCCATGGAGACGTTCCGCTTGATGTCCTCAATGAGGTTCAAGCCGTAGAGCTTGCGGTCCTCGGTGGCGTAGGCGATACCGTGCTTGATGGCGGCGGAGACGGTGCCGGTGTTGATTTCCGTGCCGTGCTTGAACACCTTTCCCGAGGTTGCCGTGCCGTAGCTGCGCCCGAAGACGCTCATGGCCAGCTCCGTCCTGCCGGCACCCATGAGTCCGGCCAGTCCCACCACTTCCCCCTTGCGGACGTTAAGGCTGGCGTTGTTGACCACCATCCGGCTGTGGTCCTGCGGGTGCCGGACGGACCAGTCCTCGATCCGCAGGACTTCCTCGCCGATCTGCGGATCCCGGTCCGGATACAGGCTTTCCAGGTCCCGGCCCACCATGCCGCGGATAATGCGCTCCTGGGTGATCTCCCCGTCGCCCAGGCGAAGCGTTTCGATGGTCTTACCGTCGCGGATGATGGTGACGGCGTCCGCGATCTTGCGTATTTCGTTGAGCTTGTGGCTGATGATGATGCAGGTTACGCCCTGGCCCTTGAGGTGCAGGATCAGGTCCAGCAGGTGGCCCGAGTCCTCGTCGTTGAGGGCCGCCGTCGGTTCGTCGAGGATGAGGAGCTTGACCTCCTTCGAGAGCGCCTTGGCGATCTCCACGAGCTGCTGCTTGCCCACGCTGATCTGCTGGACAGGGGTTACCGGGTTTTCGCTCAGGCCCACCCGGGCAAGGAGTTTCGCGGCCTCCAGGTTGGTCTTACGCCAGTCCACCCAGCCGCGGTGGGCTTGTTCGTTGCCGAGGTAGATGTTCTCGGCGATGGAAAGGTACGGGCTCAGGGCCAGCTCCTGGTGGATAATCACGATCCCGCGCTTCTCGCTGTCGCTGATGCTGGAGAACTCACAGGGTTCGGTTTCGAAGAGGATCTGGCCGTCGAAGGAGCTGTGTGGGTAGACGCCGGACAGCACCTTCATCAGGGTGGACTTCCCGGCGCCGTTTTCCCCGCAGATGGCGTGGACTTCGCCGCGGTTCACCTGCAGGGTGACGTCCTGGAGGGCCTTCACGCCCGGGAAAGTCTTAGTGATTCCTCGCATTTGAAGAATGGGTGTGTTCATCGCCAATTCTCACTGACTGGTAGTACCTGAGACGTCCTGCGGCTGCAGGGGTCTACGGGAAGGGTGGCGGCCCGGGCTCGACGGCGGCCCGCCACCCTTCAACGTGGGGCTACTTGACGTCGGCCTCGGTGTAGTAGCCGGAGTCGATGAGTTCTTTCTTGTAGTTCTCATTCGTGACGATGACGGACTTGAGCAGGTACGCCGGAACCACCTTGACCTTGTTGTTGTAGGTCTCGGTGTCGTTGACCTCGGGCTCCTGGCCCTTCAGGAGGGCGTCGACCATCTTCACGGCCTGGGCACCCAGCAGGCGGGTGTCCTTGAAGATCGTGGAGTACTGCTCGCCGGCGGTGATGGACTTCACCGAGCCCTTTTCGGCGTCCTGGCCCGTAACGACCGGCAGGCTTCCCTTGGCGTAGCCGCCGGTGCTGGTCAGGGCAGAGATGATGCCGATGGACAGTCCGTCATACGGGGAGAGAACGCCGTCGAGCTTGGTGCCGGAGCTGTAGGCGGCGGTGAGGATGTCCTCCATACGCTTCTGGGCCACGGGGGCCTGCCAGCGCAGGATGGCGGCCTGCTCAAACTTGGTCTGGCCGCTGGGTACCTTCAGGGTTCCGGCGTCCAGGTACGGCTTGAGGGTGTCCATGGCGCCGGTCCAGAAGAAGTTGGCGTTGTTGTCATCCGGGCTGCCGGCGAAGAGCTCGACATTGAAGGGGCCCTTGCCTTCCACCTTGGCGCCGCTGGCGTCAATGAGGCCTAGGCCGGTCAGGAGCGATGTGGCCTGCTGCACGCCCACCGTGTAGTTGTCGAAGGTGGTGTAAAAATCGACGTTCGGTGTGCCGTTGATGAGCCGGTCATAGGCGATGACTTTGACGTTCTGTTCTTTCGCCTTGGCGAGGACATCGGTCAGCGTGGTGCCGTCGATGGCGGCAATGATGAGGGCCTTGGCGCCCTTGGTGAGCATGTTCTCGATCTGTGCCACCTGCGTGGGGATGTCGTCATTGGCGTACTGCAGGTCGGCCTTGTAGCCTAGCTTCGTCACGGAATCCGAGACGTTCTTGCCGTCGGCGATCCACCGTTCCGACGTCTGCGTCGGCATCGAGATGCCGACGAGGGAGCCGGCAGCATCGGCGCTGGCGGAAGGGGCGGCCGTGCCGGGCCGGCTGCCGCAGCCGGTGGCCCCGGCGGTCACAGCGAGGACAACCGCAATGGCGCCCAGGAGTTTCCTGATCTTCACAATTTTCTCCTTCCGCGGACCCGTGGTCCGCGAAGTTGCTCCTGATCGCAGTCCTGCACGTCATTGTGCCCCCTGCGGGGCGGTAACAGCGGGAGGATTGCGGAGGTCTGAATGGAACGGGGATTCGGCCGGCAAGGGAACTGCCACCGATTGTTATCGCTAACAATATGGTCAAAGATAGCTTCTTGAAACATGTGAGTCAACGCACATTCGGCGTATATTCTCCACCGGGGTTCGACGGCGGGCAGTCCGGGGCTCAGCAGGCAAAGATGCTCCAGGCCGCGTCGTGCGAGGCCGCGGGGTCGAGGCACACCAGGTCCGTGCCCGTGTTGAAGGCGTCCGGCGGGCAGGTCATCGGTTCGACGGCGAGCCCCAGCCGGCTGCGCAGCGGCGGTTCCGCATCCCCGGTGTAGAGCTGCACCCAGGCACAGCTGCGGGCCCAGGCCATGCCGACGCCAGTCCCGCTCGGATCCCGGACCACGACGCATGCCCGCCCGTCGCCGTCGTAAACAATGTCAGTGAAGGCATGGTCGATTTCCGTGGAACCGATCACGCGGGCGGCCCGGAAGTCGTACGCGTGTCCCGCAACGGGCCGGGTGGCGAGCGGCAGCAGCCGCTCCGGTGCCACCTCAAGGAACGTCGCGGCGGGGACTTCCAGAGTCCATTCGTCCAGTGGTCCAGGTCCTGCCAGAAGGTAGGGATGCGGACAGACGCCGTAGGGCGCCGTCCGCTCCCCCGTATTCGCTGCGGTGACGGCTACGTGCAGACCGTCACCGTCTAGCCGGTAGCTGGCGGTGATTGACAGGGCGAAGGGGTAGCCCGGTGTCGGCTCGATGACGCAGGAGAGCTCCACGGAGTCATCCGTCCTCGCCCCCAGCGCCCAGTCCATCTCCGGGGTGAAGCCGTGCAGGGCGCACTTCCGGCCGGGCTCGTTGACCGGCAAGTGGTAGTCCGCTCCGTTGAAGGTGTACTTCCCCTCGGGAATCCGGTTCGGCCAGGGCGCGACGATGACGCCGCGATAGTCGGGGTTCGGCCCGCCGGCCGGGAACGGGACGATCAGGTCCCGTCCCCGGAATTGCAGCTCCCGCACAGCCGCTCCCCGCACCGCGACGACGGCCGTGTACTCCTCGTGCCGGAGCCCAAATTCGGCCCCGGTCACAGCCCGCTTGCCAGCTTGTAGTAGGCGGCGTTCCAGGCCAGTTCCTTCTTGAAGCTGCGGATGGTGGTGCCTTCGTCGATAGTCAGCAGCTCTGTGCGGGCGATCTCGGCGAAGTCCTCGAAGACGTCCATGCCCACGGCGGTGGTCAGGACCGTGTGATGCGCGGCCCCGGCGGTCAGCCAGGCGGCCGCGGAGGTGGTGAAGTCCGGCTTGGGCGACCAGAGTGCGCGGGCCACCGGCAGGTTGGGAAGCGGCTCGTCCAGGTCCACGACGTCGACGGCGTTCGCCACGAGGCGGAAGCGGTCGCGCATGTCGGACAGGGCCACCACGACGCCGTGCCCGGCGTCGGTGTCGAAGACCATCCGGACCGGGTCTTCCTTGGCGCCGATGCCAAGCGGATGGATTTCCACCCGGGGCGTTGTGACGGTCAGGGAGGGACAGACCTCGAGCATGTGGGCGCCAAGGATCTTCTCCTGGCCCGGGACGAGGTGGTAGGTGTAGTCCTCCATGAGGGAGGCGCCGCCGGGGAGCCCGGCGCCCATGACCTTGGCTGCCCGAACCAGGATGGCGGTCTTCCAGTCGCCCTCGGCGCCGAAGCCGTAGCCGTCGGCCATGAGCCGCTGAACGGCCATGCCCGGCAGCTGCCGGAGGTCGCCCAGGTCCTCGAAGGAGGTGGTGAAGGCTGCCGAGCCGTTGGCCTCCAGGAAGCTGCGCAGCCCCAGCTCGATCCGTGCGCTGTAGCGTAGCGACTCGTGGCGGGCGCCGCCGGTCCGGAGCTCGGGGACGACGGCGTAGAGCCGCTGGTACTCGTCGACGAGGGCATCGACGTCGGCCTCGGGGGCGCCGTGCACGGCGTCGGCGAGTTCGTTGACGGACCAGGTGTTGACCGAGACGCCGAAGCGAAGTTCCGCCTCCGTTTTGTCCCCTTCGGTGACGGCGACGTTGCGCATGTTGTCGCCGAAGCGGGTGAGCTTCAACGTGCGGACGGCGGCCCAGCCCGCAGAAGCCCGCTGCCAGGAGCCGACTTGGCGGGACACCTCAGGGTTGGACACGTGTCCGACAACGGTTTTGCGTGGGACGCCGAGGCGCGACTGGATGTAGCCGAACTCGCGGTCGCCGTGCGCGGCCTGGTTCAGGTTCATGAAGTCGAAGTCGATGTCCGCCCACGGCAGTTCGACGTTCGCCTGGGTGTGCAGGTGCAGGAGGGGTTTGCGGAGCAGGTCCAGGCCCTGGATCCACATCTTGGCCGGGGAGAAGGTGTGCATCCAGGCGGTCACGCCGATCACGGCGTCGTCCGAATTCGCTTCCAGGGCGGTGCGGCGGATGGCGTCCGAGTCGGTGAGCACGGGCTTCCAGACGATCCTGACAGGGACGTCGGAGGAACCGTTGAGGGCTGCGGCAATCTCCCGTGATTGCGCGGCCACCTGCTTGAGGACGTCCTCGCCGTAGAGGTGCTGACTGCCGGTAAGGAACCAGACTTCGTACTGCTCCAGCGAAGTGTTGTTGGCGTTGGTCATGTTTTCTCCTGCGAAAGGTAGAGGGCGATGGCGGGTAACGCGGCCTAGCGGCCGTAGACGTTCTGGTATCGGGCGTAGAGGGCGTCGACATGGGCCGGGTCGATCGGGAGAGGGTCGCCGAGCTGGCGGGAAATGTGAACGGTCCGTGCCACTTCCTCGCACATGACAGAGGCCTTAACCGCCGAGCGGGCATCCTTGCCCACTGCGAAGGGGCCGTGGTTCTGCATCAGCACGGCCGGCGAGGAGGAGTTGGCCAGGGTGTCCACGATGCCGCGGCCGATCGAGTCGTCCCCGATCAGCGCGAAGGGGCCTACCGGGATGGCTCCGCCGAACTCGTCGCCCATCATGGTGAGTACGCACGGGATCGGTTCGCCCCGGGCGGCCCAGGCAGTAGCGTACGTGGAGTGCGTGTGGACCACTCCACCGACCTCGGGCATGTTGCGGTAGACGTAGGCATGCGCCGCGGTGTCCGAAGACGGCGTGAGGCCGGGGTTTTCCCATTCCGCGGCTTCGCCGTTGGTTCCGGCGGAAAGCCTGCTGACCGGGGTGCCGTACAAGTCCGTGACGACCATCAGCTCGGGGCTCAACTCAGCGTAGGAAACCCCGGACGGTTTGATGACCATGAGGTCGTAGCCGGGGACTCGCGCGGAGACGTTTCCCGCGGTCCAGACGACCAGCTGGTAGTGCGTGAGCTCGGCGTGCAGTGCGCAGACCTCGCGGCGGAGCCGTGCGATGGATTCCAGCAGCCCGCTCATGCGGAGGCTCCTTCCCGGGTGGGGGCGAGGAGTGGCCGGACGGCCTTGCGCTGGATGGCCTTGAGTCGGTGCATGACGTCGTTCGTTCCCCTGCCGAAGTGGTCGTGGAGCGCACGGTATTCCTGGAACAGTTCCTCGTAGGCAGCGACGTTCGCCGGGATGGGGGTGAAGACGGCTCCGGGTTCGGAGCCCATGGCAGCGGCGGCGGCCCGGATGTCCGGGTACCGGCCGGCCGCCACGGCCGCGTGGATGGCCGAGCCGAGGGCCGGTCCCTGGCTTGAGCCGATGGTGGAGAGCTGCAGTCCCGTGACGTCCGCGTAGATTTGCATCAGGAGCTCGTTTTTCAACAGTCCGCCGGCCACGATGAATTCGTTTACCGGCACTCCGGAGTCGCGGAAGGCGTCCACGATCGTGCGGGTGCCGAAGGCCGTGGCCTCCAGCAATGCCCGGTACGTGTCCTCGGGCCGGGTAGCGAGGGTCTGTCCGAGCACGAGACCGGAAAGTTCGTGGTCCACCAGCACCGAACGGTTGCCGGAGTGCCAGTCGAGGGCGATGAGGCCGTGAGCGCCAATGGCCTGGCCCGCGGCGAGTTCGGTCAGGTATTCGTGGATGCCGAGCCCGCGGGAGGCGGCCGCATCATGGTAATCGGGCGGCACACCATACTTTGTGAACCAGGCAAAGATATCGCCCACACCACTCTGTCCGGCCTCGTACCCCCACAGCCCGTCAACGATTCCGCCATCCACCACACCGCACATGCCGGGCACTCCGCGCAGCTCTGTTCCGTTCAGGACGTGGCAGGTGGAGGTGCCCATAATGGCCACGAGCTGGCCTGGCTCCACGGCCCTTGCGGCCGGGGCGGTGACGTGGGCGTCGACATTGCCGACCGCGACGGCGATTCCCTCAGGCAGTCCGGTCCAGTCGGCGGCCTCGGCGGTCAGCCGGCCCGCGGCGTCGCCCAGCCGGCCGATGGTGTGCTCGAGCTTCGTGCTGACAAAGTCCTTGAACTGCGGATTCAGGGCGGCCAGGAAGTCTTCGGATGGGTAGCGGCCGTCCTGGTAGATCCCCTTGTAGCCAGCCGTGCAGGCGTTGCGGACGTAGTTGCCGCAGAGCTGCCAGACGATCCAGTCGGCGGCCTCCACCCAGCGGTCCATCGCGGCGTAGGTTTCCGGGTCCTCCTCGAGCAGCTGCAGCCCTTTGGCGAATTCCCATTCAGAGGAGATCAGCCCGCCGTAGCGCGGGAGCCAGCTTTCGCCGCGTTCGGCAGCCAGCGCGTTGATCCGGTCCGCCTGTGGCTGTGCGGCGTGGTGCCGCCACAGCTTCACATAGGCGTGCGGCCGGTCGGCAAACCCGGGAAGCTCATTGAGCGGGGTTCCGTCCGCCTTGACCGGAACCATGGTGCAGGCGGTGAAGTCGGTGGCGATGCCGACGACGGCGGCCGGGTCGATTCCGGCGTCGGCGATCGCGGCGGGAACGGCTTGGCGCAAGACCTCGCGGTAGTCATTGGGAACCTGGAGGGCCCATTCACCGGGGAGCCGGATGCCGGCGACGGCCGCGGTGTCCTCCGGAAGCTCGCCTGTGACCACGGCATGCGGGTAGTCGAAGACCCCGCTGCCCAGTTCCCTGCCATCCCGGACCCGGACGACGACGGCCCGCCCGGAGAGCGTGCCGTAGTCCACGCCGATGACATAGTTTTCGGTTCCGTCCACTGAGACGTCCATCAAATCCTCCAATAGTTCCGCAGCATTGCGAACTCCTCCATTGTTAGCGCTAACAAACATACTGTCAAGGAATATTGACAGTGCAGTTGGGTGAAGAGGGGCTCGGACCTAGGGCAGCGCCGGCCGGGCAGCGGTGCTGGCGCGGACCACGAGCTCGGGATCGACCACCACCAAGGTGCCGCCGGTAGCGCCGTCCTCAATCTGGGCGCGCATCAGGTCCATGCAGCGCTTGCCGAGTTCTTCAAAGTCCTGGCGGACAGTGGTCAGCGGCGGCATGAAGTATGCAGATTCGGGCTGGTCGTCGAAGCCGACAAGCGAGACATCCTCCGGCACGCGCACGCCCTTTTCCCCGAACGCCCGCAGCAGTCCCAGCGCCATCTGGTCGTTGCTGACGAATACTGCCGTGGCGCCTTGTCGTTCTGCCAGCTGCTGCCCGATCCGGTATCCGCTGCCCGCGCTCCAGTCACCCTCGACCAGTAGATCGTCACTGAGGCCGGCCTCCGCCAGCTCCTCACGCCAACCGTCAACACGGGCCTGGGCGTCGATCCAATCGGGCGGTCCCGAGACGTGTCCGATCCGACGGTGGCCCAGACTGATCAGATGGGCGACCGCAAGTCGCGCGCCGAGCTTCTGGTCGACCATGGCACCGCTCAGCCGGCCTTCCCCCGCTCCCCCGACGACGATCACCGGGACATCCAGATTCAGGCGTTCCAGCGCCTGTAACGTCCCGTCGTGCGGGACGATGACAATCAGCCCGTCCGCGCCCTGGTCCGTGAGGTGGCGCACTGCATCGGAAATTGCCTCGGCCCCGGCCCCCTTGATCGAGGCAATGCTGACGAAGTAGCCAGCCTCCCGGGCCGCCTGCTGGACTCCCAGCAGCGTGTTCGCCGGGCCATACTGCCCGAGTTCGGAGGCGAGGACGCCGATGTTCTGGGTGCGCCGGGTCACGAGGCTCCTGGCCGCCGTGTTGCGCCGGTAGCCGAGTTCGGCGATCGCAGCCTCCACCCGCGCCCGGGTCGACGCGCTGACATTGGGGTGGTTGTTGATCACCCGTGACACCGTCTGGTGGGAGACCTTGGCCCGCGCTGCAACGTCCTCGAGGCGCGGCAGCCGCCGGTCATTGCTGTTGCCCATGCAAGGCACCTTCCTCCGTACGCGGCCGGTCCGCGTGAAATCAAGTTACAGGAGGGCACCGGGCACGCCACGGTTTCCGCTGCCGGCCACCGTCCTGTTAGCGCTAACGGTAGCGCATTTCCGCGTCCCGGGCGGAGCGCTATACCGGCTCAACTGACGGCGCGTCCGGCGGAGCACTGCGACCTGGCAGACCACCCGCACACGGCCGCCGCTCCCCAGACTGTCAGCAGGCACGCGACCAGCAGCAGCCCTGCCTCGCCCAGTTCGATCCCGCCCAGCCAGGTGGTCACCGGATCCTCGAGACTGAAGGCGGCATTGAAGAATCCGCCCAGGGTGATGAACGAAATGAACAGGGCTGACACGGCGGATATCCCGGTGATCAGTGCGTTGAAGCCCAGCCTCCTCTGGGGGCTGTGGATGGCGGAGCCGTACATGCGCATCATCGCCACCCCGTTGGCGGTGTCGCACAGCGTCATGGCAGCGGTGAATGCCAGCGGAAGGGCCAGGAGGGCCAGCGGGGAAACGCCGGCCAGGGATGCCGACGTCGCCATGACCAGCAGCCCAATGGTGGTGGCGGTGTCGAAGCCCAGGCCGAACAGGAACCCGATGACGTAGATGTTCCGCGGCCGCTGGACGCGGGACAAAGGCTTCGCCAGCAGCCGGGCCACGACTCCCCGGGCTTCAAGATCCTCGTCGGGCACCTCTCCGCCGCCCTGCGCACTCCGGTAAGCCTTGGACGCCCGGAGAAAGGCGGAGCCGTTGAACAGGCCCATGGCCAGCAGGAAAGTCCCCGAGACGCCGCTGCCGATCAGGCCCAGCACGAGGTTTCCGGCGGTGCCGTCCGACATGAACTCGCCCACCACCGCGGCGCCGCCCACGGCCAGGACGCCGGCCAGGATCACCACCGAGCTGTGGCCCAGGCTGAAAGCGAACCCGACACTCACCGGGTCTTTCCGCTGAGCCACGAACTTGCGGGTCGAGTTGTCGATGGCGGCGAGGTGGTCCCAGTCGTAGCTGTGTTTGATGCCCGCCGCATAGGCAGTGAGCACCAGGCCAAGAGCCAACGGCTCCCCGGACGTCACCAAACCCGCGAGGAGAAGCACGACAGCGGCGGCATGCAGGGCGGCCACCGCACCGATGGTGACAAACAACCGGGTCCGCAGCGGCAGATTCTCGCGCTGACGGTACAAGGCGGCGAACGCGGTCAACGTGGTCATCAGTACTTCCTGAGGTCCAGGGGCGCCGTGCCATACCACCGTTGCCGGAGCAGTGCGCTGCAGGCACCCAGCAGCCTCTTGAGTTCATCGGTGCTGTTCGACAGGGACCGGAGCACCAGACCGCTGATGCCATGAACTGATGCAGTCAATGAGACCCCTGTGCAGGCGTCGTGCCCGTCGGTCAGTGCATGCAGTTCGTCCGCGAGTTCCTGGTCAACGCGCCCGTCGACAACGATCAGTGATCCCAGGTGACTGAAGCCCTCCATAAATCCCAGGCCTGTGACGTCATGCTCCGGGGGCCGGATCAGCAGGTTGTCGAGCGCCAGCAGCCCGCCCCGCCCCGCGGATCCGACGTGGATTTCGGTCCGCAGCCGCAGTTCCTCGTAGCGGAACGCGGCGCCGTCCGGCGACCAGCCGGGAGTGATGACCTCGGACATAACCAGGCTCGACGTCGGGTGCATGATGATGTGGGTGTTCTGCCGGTAGCTGGCCTCCCGGTAGGCGATCAGCTGGTCCGGCGCCAGCTCCAGCTGGGCCCCCTCCCCCAGCCGCAACCGCATCCGCTGCTCGGCAAACGAACCCGGCGTCCGGTACACCTTGGTGGCCGACTGGGTAGTGAGCAGCAGCTTCGCCCCCGCCGCCACCTCCACGTCAATCACATACAGATCAGACCCCAAGTACGCCCCGCCGGGATTCACCACCACATAACAAACCTGCCCGGACTCATCCAAGTAATGAGGCCGCAAAACCCGCAAGGCGCCCTGATGAAACTGACGCGCGGCCACGGACCGTCCGCCCCGCACCTCGATGCGCAAAGCCACCTCCCCCATCGGTGCGGCAACAGCAGCGGGAGCGGCCGCCGTCGCGCTCATAACGCCAGGTCGAGCATCAGGACATCGCGCCGCACCCATTCGATGACGCGCTCCAGCCCTTCGTCGGTCTTGAGGTTGGTGAAACAGAACGGTTTCTCGCCCCGGAATTCGCGGGAGTCCCGCTCCATCACGGCCAGGTCCGCGCCGACGTGCGGCGCCAGGTCGGTCTTGTTGATGATGAAGAGATCGGACTTGATCATGCCCTGGCCGGCTTTCCGCGGGATCTTCTCGCCCTGGGCCACGTCGATGATGTAAATAGAGAAGTCCACCAGTTCCGGGCTGAACGTGGCGGACAGGTTGTCGCCGCCGGATTCCACGAAAATCACCTGCAGGTCCGGGTGGCGGGCCTTAAGCTCCTCGATGGCTGCCGTGTTCATGGACGTGTCTTCGCGGATGGCCGTGTGCGGGCAGCCGCCGGTTTCCACGCCGATGATCCGGTCGATCGGAAGGATCCCGTTGGCGGCCAGGATCTTGGCGTCCTCGATCGTGTAAATGTCGTTGGTGATGGCGGCCATGGAGATTTCCCGGCTCATGTGGCGGGTGAGGCGCTCCACCAGCTGGGTCTTTCCGGCGCCCACCGGGCCGCCGATGCCGATTTTGATGGGCTCAGACATATTCTTCTCCAGACATATTTCTTGTGCGGTACTTAGCTCATAAACATTCGGGCACGCTGGCGTTCGTGGCGCATCTGCGAAATTTCGAGGCCGGGACTGACCGCCCCGAAGTCGGAAAGATCCAGGCTCCCGGCCCGTGCGACGGCGGCCGTTACGTCGCTGGCCGCCTGGCGCAGCAGCCGCTGGCCGGCGTTCTGCCCCAAAGGAATTGCCCGGACGGCGTTCTGCGTCAACGACGTCACCGCCGCGAAGAGGTAGGCGGCCAGGGCCTCCGGCAGCGGGACGCCCAAGGAACGCGCGACGACGGCGAACGCCAGCGGCTGGTGGCCGGCGGCGCGGCCGGAACCCACCAGCTCCCGGTACCCCGTCAGGTCGGGGGATGGAAAGATCTCGGCGCCGATCTCCAGCAGCCGGGTGCCCATCTTGGTGCTGGCCTCACGCAGCTGCCGGGGCAGCAGCTGGGCCGTCAGCAATGCATCCAGTTCGGCGACGGAAACATCCTCGTAGAGGAACCGGATGGCCAGCGCGTCCGAATACGTGAGCTGCTGCCCCACGAAGGCGGACAGCCACACGCCGAACGACGCCTCATCATGGACCAGTCCGCGCTCGATGTAGCTTTCAAACCCCAGCGAGTGAGCGAACGCCCCGGTCGGCAGCGCGGAATCACACAGCTGCTGCAGGGCCAGCTGGTAGGGCGCGGGGCTAGTGGCTGTGTTCGGCATGACGGAAGGGGACGGGCATCACGCGCTCCTGGCGGTCATAGGGCGCTCCGACGAGTTTGAGGTAGTCCTCCACGGTGTGGTCGTACTGGCAGACCATAACGGCGGCGCCATATTCCGAGGAGGGCTCGAAGAACTGGGCCTGCAGGTGCCGGTTCCCGAGGGAATGCGCCACCACGCCCATCTCGTGGATGGACCGCGGCGCGATGACCAGGACATCGGTGGGCAGCACCGACACGACGATCATGTTGGTGTCCGCGACGTGCAGGATGTCGCCGTCGCGCAGGTCCTCCGAACCGGAGGGGAGGCGGATGCCGATTTCCTTGCCGTGATCGGTGGTGACGCGCTGGACGCGTTTGACCAGCTGGGCGCTGGGCAGCACCACCTTTTCCCGGTGGAGCCCGGCATACGGGTCAGCTCCGGGGGGAAGGTCGTGGGTGTTGCCGAGGACCTTTTCAATGATCATGCCTGTCTCCTCCGGGAGCCTAGAAAAGGAAGTAGCGCTGCGCCATGGGCAGCACGTCGGACGGTTCGCAGGTGACGTCCTCGCCGTCGACCGTCACCTTGTACGTTTCCGGGTCCACGTCGATGTCCGGGGTGGCGCCGTTGTACTTGAGGTCCGCCTTCGTGAGGCTGCGGATGCCGGACACGGGCCGGATGACCTTCTCCAGCCCCAGCTCCGCCGGGACCCCAGAGTCGATGGCGGCCTGGGAGAGGAAGGTGATGGAAGACTGCTGCAGAGCCTTGCCGTAGGCGGCGAACATGGGCCTCATGGTGCGCGGCTGCGGCGTGGGGATGGAGGCGTTGGCGTCCCCCATCAGCGCGTAGGCGATCTGCCCGCCCTTGAGCACCAGTTCCGGCTTGACCCCGAAAAACGCCGGGTCCCAGAGCACCAGGTCCGCGAACTTGCCGGCCTCCACCGAGCCGATGGAGTCCGCCATACCCTGCGCGATGGCCGGGTTGATGGTGTATTTCGCCACGTAGCGCTTCAGGCGGAAATTGTCGCTCTCCGCGCCCAGGCCGGACGCCGCGCCGTGCACACCCCCGTCCGGGTCCTTCAAGACACCGCGCTGCCGCTTCATCTTGTCCGCCACCTGCCAGGTGCGGATGACCACCTCGCCCACCCGGCCCATCGCCTGCGAGTCCGAGGACGTGATCGCGAAAATCCCCAGGTCCTGCAGCACGTCCTCGGCGGCGATGGTCTCGGCGCGGATGCGGGAGTCCGCGAAGGCCACGTCCTCCGGGATGTCCGGGTTGAGGTGGTGGCAGACCATGAGCATGTCCAGGTGCTCTTCAAGGGTGTTGCGGGTGTACGGCAGCGTGGGGTTGGTGGACGCCGGCAGGACGTTGGGCAGCCCGGCGATCTTGATGATGTCCGGGGCGTGCCCGCCGCCGGCACCCTCGGTGTGGAAAGTGTGGATCACACGGCCGTCGATCGCCCGGATGGTGTCCTCCACGAAGCCGCACTCGTTTAGCGTGTCGGTGTGGATGGCCACCTGGACGTCGAACTGATCCGCGACCTGCAGCGAGGTGTCGATCGAGGACGTCGTGGAACCCCAGTCTTCATGGACTTTCAGTCCGATCGCCCCGGCGCGGATCTGCTCGGCCAGGGGCTCGACGGCGGACGCGTGCCCCTTGCCGAACAGGCCGATGTTGATCGGGAGCCCTTCGGCGGCCTGGAGCATCCGCTGGATGTGCCATTTTCCGGGGGTGACGGTGGTGGCCTTGGTGCCTTCGGCGGGGCCGGTGCCGCCGCCGATCATGGTGGTCACGCCGCTGCACAGCGCAGCGGAAACCTGGTCCGGGGAGATGAAGTGGATGTGGGAGTCCACGCCTCCGGCGGTCAGGATCTTCCGCTCGCCCGCAATGATCTCCGTGCTGGCGCCGATCACGATGTCCACGCCGTCGGTGATCTGCGGGTTGCCGGCCTTGCCAATCCGGAAGATGTGGCCGTCCCGGAGCGCGACGTCGGCCTTGTAGATCCCGGTGTAATCCAGGATGACGACATTGGTGATGACGGTATCCGGGATGCCTCCCCCCTGGCCGTCCCCGTCTCTGGTCAGCTGGCCGTTCTGGCCCATGCCGTCGCGGATCACCTTCCCGCCGCCGAAAACCACTTCCTCGCCGTAAACGGTGAGGTCCTTCTCGATCTCGAGGAAGAGGTCGGTGTCGGCGAGGCGGATGGCGTCGCCCGTCGTCGGGCCGTACAGGTCCGCGTATTGCCTGCGCGGCAACTCGAAACTCATTGGTGTCCCTCCTCAACCGGGGCAAGCGTGCCGTTGACCGCGTTGCTGAGGCCGTAGACCTCGCGCCGGCCGGCGAGCTGGATCAGCCGGACGGTCCTGCTGTCCCCCGGCTCGAACCGGGCCGCCGTGCCCGCCGGGATGTCCAGGCGCCGGCCGTAGGCGGCCTGCCGGTCGAACGCCAGGGCGGCGTTCGCTTCGGCGAAGTGGAAGTGTGATCCCACCTGCACGGGGCGGTCGCCGGTGTTGGTCACCGCGACGTCGATCGCCTCGCGGCCCGCGTTGACCAGCACCGGCTCCGTGTTGAGGACATATTCTCCGGGAATCATTGCAGCTCCCCTATCGGATGGGATCGTGGACGGTGACGAGCTTGGTCCCGTCCGGGAACGTGGCTTCAATCTGGACGTCGTGGATCATCTCCGGGACGCCGTCCATCACGTCCTCGCGGCCCAGGACGGTGGTGCCGTAGCTCATCAGCTCCGCGACGGTCCGGCCGTCGCGGGCGCCCTCGATCAGCTCGTAGCTGATGATGGCCATCGCCTCCGGGAAGTTCAGCTTCAGCCCGCGCGACTGGCGGCGCCGGGCGAGATCGGCCGCGACCACGATCATGAGCTTTTCCTGCTCACGGGGCAGCAGATGCATGACGGAATCCCTTCACACCGGCGGTCACGGGCCTGGCGGCGCCGTGGTGTTGCCAGAGTAGACGGGGAACGTTTCCTGCAGGTTTCCGGCGACACAATGTGCGCGAGGTAGACGCGGCCGGACCCGGCTGTTGGAGCTCCTTACGGCCGGAACGCTGCCGGCACCACGACGCCGGCCAGCTTCCGCCCAGCCGCGCTTGTTAGGGTGGAGGCATGAAACTCCGCCTCGCAGCCCTGTCCGCCGCCACCCTCATGATCGCTCTGACGGGCTGCGGTCAGGTGCAGGAAGCCGCGGACAAGGCCGTCAGCGACGGCGCGTCCCAGGTTGCCACTGCGGCCGGCAGTGAAGTGAAGAAGCAGGCCTGCGCCCTCGTCGAGGACGGCCTGGTCAGCGTCCAGGACAAGGAACTGCTGGGCGGCCTTGTCGCCGGAGCGGAAACCGCAGGCGCTCCCGCCGAGATCACCACCCCGCTGCGCCAGATCGCCGAGTCCGGTGACCAGGTTCCGGCCGATTCCGTCAAGGCCCTGCAGGACGCCTGCGCCAAGTAGCGGCCGCAGGGCAGGAGCGCGCTTTAGCGCTTGCCCTTTTTCCGTGATCCCTTGCCCCGGCCCTTGTCCGGGTTCGGCGCGTAGCGCTGCGCCACCTTGGGCTTCTTGACGGCCGGGCCGCGGCGGTCCGGTTTCGGTTCCTTCTTCGGCTTTTCCTGCTGGGCGGACGGCTGGCGGGAGCTCGCGGCGGTCCGGCCCCGGACAATCCCGATGAACTCCTCGATCACCTCATCCGTACTGTCGCTCGGCCAGGCCAGGGCGATCTCCGTCGTGGGCGCACCGGTAAGTTTCCGGGCCACGGTGTCCTTGACGTTGAAGTGCCGTGCCACGGACATCGGCAGGATCACCAGGCCGGCGCCGGTGGCCACCACCTGCAGGGCCATTTCCGGTCCGCCGAGCTCCGCCACGTCCAGGAACGTTTCCTTGGACAGGTCGGCCAGGGCCACCTCCTCGAACACGGAGATCTCGTGGCCCTTGGGCGCCACCACCACCGGCTGCTCCTCGTACAGGGGAATCACGCTCAGGCCCTCGCGCTCCACCGGCAGCCGGACGAAGCTCAGGTCCGCGGTCCCGTCGCGCAGCACGGCGAGCTGGGCGCCGTCGTCGGACATAAAGGAGTGCAGCGGAACATCGGGCATCCGCTCTTCCCAGCGCCGGGTCCACTTGCCCGGCGTCACGCCGGCGACATAGGCGAACCGCAGCTCCCGCACGGCTGCTTCGGCCGGGACGGCGGCGGTTTCGTCGGGGGTCTGGGGCGTTTCTTCGGCTGCGGACACATGTTCACAGTACCGCCCGGGCGGTCGCATGGCGGGTGTCAGTGCCCAGTGCCGGTGCCCAGTCAGGCTCTGGCCGGATACCCTTGAAGCATGACCTCTGCAAACTCCCAGTCCATGAAGCCGGCCACCGTTGCCAAGAAGCTTGGCATCTACCTGCCCGCAACACCCCAGGAGTTCCAGGATTCGGTCATCTCCCGCGCCGATTTCGCCGAGCTCCAGGCCAACCCGCCGGAGTGGCTCGCCGAACTGCGCCGCAACGGCCCGCACCCCCGTCCGGTGGTCGCGCAGAAGCTCAACGTCTCCATCAGCGGCCTGGCCCGCGGCGGCGTTGAAGAAGCGCTGACGACGGCGGAAATCACCGCGCTGCTGCAGGCTCCCCCGGCATGGCTGGTGGCCGAACGCTCCACACACGCTGCCGTCCGCGCCGAGGCCCAGCGGGTCAAGGACGAGGCCGCGAAGAAGGACGCCAAGAAGGCACGCACCGCGGCCCAGTAGCCGCACTCGCTCTCCGGAGCAGGGCAGGGCCTTGCCCGGATCCCGGCGGGGTCAAGACCGGTCCAGTCAGTCCTGGTGGAGCTGGACGAAGTTTCCGCACCCGTCGTCGAACACCGCCGTGGTGCCGCCGGGACCGTCGGAGGGCTCGCCCTGGAACATCACGCCCTTGTCCGTGAGCCGCTTGAACTCAGCCCGGACGTCGGGCACACCGAAGACGATCGCCGGCATCCCGGCGTCGTGGAGCGTATTCATGTAGGTGGACCCGATCGGGTTGTCGCTGGGCTCCAGCAGGAGCCCGACCGATCCGCCGCCGGACCCGGCCGGGTCCTTCACGATGAAGAGGTTGTGCTCCGGCATGACCAGAAGGCTCTCGAAGCCCAGGATTCCGGTGTAGAACTCGAAAGCGGCGGCGGGGTCCTTGACGTGGATACTAACCATTTTCAGTCGCATGGGCCCTAGGCTACGCCGGGACCGGCAGGGGTGTGAACCGCACCCGCCGCTTAGGGTCCGGGCAAACTCCGGACCATTGACGGCCCGCCTTCCATGGATTCCAATGGAATCAGCGGAACCGCGCCCGCCCGGGCCGGATCCCTGGAGGTGTTGGAATGCCGTCCCTGTTCTATCCCGCCCCGTTCGCGCTGTGGCAGCTGCTTGCCCTGGCCGTCATCGTTGTGTGCGCTTCGGCAGGCTCGGTGTACCTCATCCGCAAGCACCTGGCCGCCGGCGCTGACGTCTTGCCGGATTCCGTCTTCTGGGATGGTTTCGCCGGGCTCGCCATCGTTGCGCCGGCCGTGATCCTCCCCGCCCTGGCGGCACCGTGGGCGGGTCTGCTGCTGGGATTCCTCGCCGTTGCCGCCGCTGCGGCCTCCTATTTCTGGACACCCGGGGAGCTCAGCCGGCAGGCTGCCCGGCGCGCCTCCCGGGACGTCGCTGCCAGCAATGACGCGGCTGCCGCCAGGCACCGCAGCCTCCTGGCCCGATGGCAGCGCTACGAACTGGATCCGGCGCTCAGCATCGATTACCCCGCCATGAGTGACGCCCGGCAGCCGGAGACCGCCGCCCTGTTCCGCGCGATGAAGGACGCGGAGCGGCTTCGTGGCGGGACGGAGGCAGGGTACGCCCCGGCCGTTGCGCGGCTGGAACAGGCCCTCGACGACGCCGAGCGGGCCGCCGGCGTCGGGCGCGAAGCACCGGCCCGCCCCGCCGGATTCACCAGCACCGACCCGGCGCTCGGCTGAGCATTAATCCCACCCGCTGGCCGCAGAGGAGCAGCGGATCCGCATGCCGCGATCGTCCCCGGAAGGAAAACCCATGACAGACATCACCATCATCGGCAGCGGCAACATGGCACGGGCGATCGGAACCCGCGCCGTGGCTGCCGGCCGTTCGCTCCAGATCCTCAGCCGGTCCCCGGAACACGCCGCCAAACTCGCCGCGGAACTGGGAGGTGACACCGCTTCCGGAGGCCTGGGCGATATCCCGGAGGGGGACATCGTGGTCCTGGCGCTCTACTTCGAACCGGCCAAGGAAGTGGCGACACATTACGGCGACACCCTGAGCGGCAAAACGGTGGTGGACATCAGCAACCCGGTCAATGCAGACACCTTCGATTCCCTCACCGTGGAACCGGGCTCCTCCGCCGCCGAGGAAATCGCCGCACTGCTGCCGGGTGCGGAAGTGGTCAAGGCCTTTAACACCACGTTCGCCGGCCCGCTGGCCGCCGGGGCAAAGGGCGGGATGCCGCTGGATGTCTTCATCGCCTCGGACTCCGGAGACGCGGCCAACGCGGTCGCGTCATTTGCGGCAGCCGCAGGCCTCAGGCCACTAAAAGTTGGCGGGCTAAGGCATGCCCGGGAGCTGGAGGGCTTCGAGCTCATCGTCATGGCCCTCCAGGCCAACCCGGCCTACGAGTCCTTTGACTGGACCGCAGGGCCCAAGATCATCGACTAGGGATGATTGACCAGCCGGCGCCGGGGCGGGGCGGTTTGTCCGCCCCGCCGTCCCGGCGCGGGCCGCAGTTTCGCGCCGGCGCGCATGGAGCGGGCCGCAGTTTGGAGCGGGCCTACAGTTCCACCGTGCCGCTTTCCCCCACGCTCATCCGGCTGTGGGTGACCTTGGATTTGACCCACTGCAGCACCGTCGCGGCGGTTCCGCCGGGGCTGGTCCAGTATTCAGCGGAGTCGGAATCGACGTGCAGGAGCACTACCTCAGGGGTGTCCGGGCCGTCCGGGAACCAGGCCTCCACCGCCTGGTTCCACAGCTCGCGGATTTTCTGGCGGTCGGTGACGACTTCCGCGGTTCCAGCCACCGACACCCACTCCGTCCCCTTACCGAAGGAGACGTTGACGCCCGGGTGGGCCCGGACATGGGCCACCTGCGAGGTGGTGGCGGATGTGAAGAACCACATGTCGCCGTCGTCCTTCACGTCCTGGACGGCCAGTGGCCGGCTCACGAGCGCGCCCTCTTCGTTGACGGTGGTGAACATCCCGATCCGCGAATCGTTGATGATGTCCGTAACTTTGCTGATGTTCTCTGCGTCCGACATGCTGTCACCTCGTTCTGGTTCCGAACAGGGGAAGGTCCCCCTCCCGCCAGCCTATTGGTAAGTGTGCTTACTTTCCAATGGCCGGTGGATGGGGGACCTTCCGTGTCCGTTGCGGCGAGGGCCTAGTATCCCTTCGGCAGGACCTTGCCCTTGAAGAACTCCGGGCGCAGCTTGTACATGATCAGCATGAGGACCACGCCCAGCAGGATGACGCCCATGCCCAGGACGAACACCAGGCCAACCCCGCCGACCGATGAACCGGAGCCGTAGGCCGGATCCATGGAGTCGTAGGCGGTCTTGAAGAACATCACCAGCAGGATGACGCCGCCCAGGAGCGGGGCGAGGAACTTGAAGAAGAACGCCCGGGCCCCGCTGAAGGCTTCGCTCCGGAAGAACCAGACGCAGGCCAGTGCAGTGATGCCGTAGTAGAAGCAGATCATCATGCCGAGCGCGGTGATGGTGTCCCACAGGGCATTCTCCGAGGTGGTCCGGGTGATCACGTAGAAACCCGCGGCGGCAATGGCCGCGGCGATCGTGGCGTAACTCGGGGACTTGAATGTGGGGCTGATGCGGCCGAACTGGGTCGGCAGCGCCTTGTAGTGGCCCATCGCCAGCAACGTCCGGGCCGGCGAGACGAAGGTTGACTGCAGGGACGCGGCCGAGCTGCTCAGGATGGACAGGGACATCAGGATGGCGAACGGGCCCATGACCGGCCCTGCGAGGACGGCGAAGATGCTGCCCTGGTTGTCGGGGTTACCGGCGCCCAGGCCCTCCTCGCCCACACCGGCGTATGCCAGCGTGGCCAGCGCGACCGTCATGTAGATGATCACGATGACAAGCACGGTGACGGTGGCGGCGCGGCCCGGGGTCTTCTCCGGGTTGCGCGTTTCCTCGTTCATGGTGAGGGTGACGTCCCAGCCCCAGTAGATGAAGATCGAGAGCGAAACGCCGGCGGCGAAGGCCGAGAAGGATTCGACGGCGAACGGGTTGAACCACTCGGGGGAGATGGCGGTGGCATCGAAGGCGGTGCCGTTGGCGACGTGGCTGAAGGCGGCGACGGCAAACCAGCCGAGAACAAAGAGCTGGAACGCGACCAGCACGTACTGCACACCCTTGGTGGTTTCCATGCCCCGGTAGGAGATCCAGCAGGCCAGCGCGATGAACACCAGCGTGGTGGCGATGTTCAGCGGCAGGTTCAGGGTCAGGTCGGCCAGTTCGGGGTTGCCCAACAGCTGGGCCAGCATCAGGTAGAAGAAGTCCACGGCCACGGCCGCGAGGTTGGAGAGCACGATGATCGTCGCGGCGATCAGTCCCCACCCGCCCATCCAGCCGATCCAGGGACCAAAGGCGCGCGATGCCCACGTGAAGGAGGTTCCGGCGTCGGGCATGGCGTTGTTCAGCTCCCGGTAGCCGAAGGCAACCAGCAGCATCGGGATGAAGCCCACCAGGAAGATCGCCGGCAGCTGGACCCCGACTTCGGCGACCGTGGGGCCCAAGGCCGCGGTCAGTGTGTAGGCCGGCGCAATACAGGACACACCGATGACGACGGCGCCGATCAGGCCGACCGATCCGGCTTTGAGGCCTTTGGCGCTCAGTCCTGCGTGGGTGTCGTGCGAGGTCTTGGCCGCCGCGTGTTCGGTGCTCATTGGGGTGCCTCTCCGGACGTGTCATTCGACGTGGACTGGTTCTGGTGCTTGAGTTCGTAACCGCTGGGAACCACCAGCATCGGTACCGGCAGGGCGCGCAGGATCCGGTTGGCGGTGCTGCCCAGGAAGATGGAGCGGGCCTGGGCAAGCCGGCTGGACCCGATCACCAGGACCTCGCCGTCCTCCCAGTCGAGGTCATCCACGGCCTCTTCGATGCTCCGGCCCTGCGCGACGACGACGTCGGTCTTCGCCGCCAGCTGGACGCCCGACTGGTTGACCGGCGCGGCTGCCGCCACGGTCTTCTCCGCGTACTCGCGGGCGGCCGCGGCCGCGTCACCGGAGTTGCCGCCGTCGAGCGCCAGCAGGGATACCACCCGCAACGGGACCTTCCGGTTCGCCGCCATGCCGATGGCGAAGTCCAGGAGCTTTTCGGCTCCGGCCCGGGTGCCCAGGCCGCAGCTGATCCTGGTCAGGGCCTCCGTGCGGTGGTAGCCGTGCGGTGCCAGGGCCACCGGAACCGTGGAGGCATGGAGCAGCGAACTGGCAACGGAACCGATGGTGAACCGTTTGAAGAGCCCGCTGCTGGTGGCCCCGATGACCAGGACGTCCGCCCCGAGTTCTTCGGCCGCCTCGATCAGGGCCTGGGCATCGGAGTCGCCGCTGCGGATGTGCGCCTCCGCCGGGACGTCGGCCGGAACGAGGGCGAGGGCCTCGTCGAGCCATTCGCGCGCCTGCTCGTTAAGGAGGGTCTCGAAACCGGCTTTGGGTGCATGCGCGGCGCCGAACTGCTGGACCTCGGGCACCACCAGTACGAGGTCCAGGCTGGCACCGCGTCCGCGGGCCATCGCTACGGCCAGATTGACGGCATCATGACCCCTGGCATTGGCTGAATACCCCACTACGTAACGCATCTGGCCGATCCTTTCTGAACTGTTGGGCGGATTGATTGGAGGCGACTAGCTGGAAGCTGCGGGGGCACGGTCTGCCGCCGCCACGATCCGGGCCGCAGTGCCGCGGCCCATCCGGACCGCACCGTCGACGTGCTGGTAGCCCTCGGCGGCGAGGTCCGAGCAGGACCAGTAGATGGGACCGACCGGCGCGAGCTGGTCCTTGCCGTAGCGGTGCAGACCACCGAGGTCGTAGCTGGCGGCGTAGGCGCCGCGGGTCCATTCCTCGGACCCCCAGTCCGATTCGTAGTAGACCTCCGGCTCGAGGGCCTTGTCGCCCAGGAATCCGGCGATCGATTCCAGGATGCTCCGGCGGCGCTCCTCGGCGCTGAGCTCGAACATGGCGTCCGCCTTCTCATCCGAGACGAAGCCGACCAGTGTGCCGCGGGAATCTTCGTGGTTGGTGTTGTCGTAGACCTCCTGGACCAGCGCGCCGGCCCCGAAGCAGGTTCCGGAGAGGCCGTCCTCCCGCCAGAACGGGCTGCTGTAGACGGCGTGGACCTTGATGACCAGGCCCAGTGACTGGTGCTGGTGCATCTGGTGCTGGCGGCGCGGCAGCGGCGGATTGAAGGAGACGCGGGAATACAGATTCGGCGGCACCGCCATGATCACGAAGCGCGCATTCACCGTGGCGCGTTCGGACACGGCGGTCACGGTGTGGCCCCCCGCATGTCCTCCTCCGGCGGCCGCACCCCAGTTGATGGTGCGCACCGGGCTGTTCAGCACCACGTCGTCGCCCAGCTCGGCGGCGAGCAGCAGGGAGACCTGCTGCATCCCGCCGATGACCCGCTTGTCCAGGATGAAGTCCTCGTCGGTGAGGTGCGAGAAGGATCCGGCCGAGGCAGCCATGAGGACTGCCTGCAGGGCGGAGAAGGCGTGCGCGGGTTTGGTCAGCATGCCGCCGGCAATGAACAGGCCGATGTTGTTGCAGGCTTCCTCGTCCGAGGAGTTTTCGCGCAGCCAGTGGTGGAAGGAAATCGTGTCCAGCTCGCGCGCCTTGGGGTGTGCCCACGGCTCGCTGGGACCAATCTCGGCCGCCAGGGAATCCAGCAGCGCGGTGAGCTTCCCCATTTCGGCCGCGGTGGTGTCGCTGACCGGGAACGTATCGCCCGTGTAGAGGGTGCGCCGGCCGTCGGAGCCGATGTAGACGGACTGGCCTTCGCGGTATCGCGAGTAGGTCTGCAGGCCGAGCTCGTCGATGAGCGCCAGCAGTTCGGTCTGGTCCGGAGAGACCCACTGGCCGCCGATCTCAAGCATGGCGCCGTCGATCGTGTCGGTCCACGTGCGGCCGCCGACGCGGTCGCGCGCTTCCAGGACGGCCACGGTCAGTCCCGCCTTCTTCAGTTCACGGGCGGCGGTCAGCCCGGCGGGGCCGGCTCCGACGATGACGACGTCGCGGTCAAGTTCCAGCATGATGTCCTCTCTGCGGCCGCCCGAGGTGATGCGGACCACTAAATGAATGCCGTTCATTTAGAATCGACTATAGACCTTTCGGATGCAACAGGGAAGACCTCCGGACCAGGAATTTTTCGCCCGTAAAGTAGGGGCACAATGGGAGCATCCAGGACAGCGACAGCAGAAAGGCCAGCAATGCCGGCATCAACCAGCGCCCCTGCAGATCCGCACCGCCACGACGCGAAGCCGCGCCGCCGCGCGGGCAGGCCCGCTGCTGCCGTGCTCGACCAGGACGGCATCACTGCGGCGGCGCTGCAGCTCATCGGGAAGAGCGGCTATGAGGGGTTCACCATGGCGGCCCTGGCGCGGACGCTGAATGTGGCGCCGTCGGCTTTGTACAACCACGTCTCGTCCAAACGGGACGTCCTGGTCCTGGTCCAGGACCACCTGACGTCGTTTGTTGATGTGACCGCTTTCGACGCCGAACCGTGGGACCGGGCGGTGCGCAGCTGGGCATGGAGCTACCGCGACGTGTTCTCCAAACACACACCGCTGATCCCGGTGATCGCCGTGCTGCCGGTCACCGATGCGCCCAAGACGCTGGCCATGTACGAGGCGGTCAGCGCCGGGTTCCGCCGGGCAGGCTTCCCGCAGGAGCGGATCATTTCGGCGATCGTGGCCCTGGAGTCTTTTATCTTCGGTTCGGCGTACGACGTCACCGCGCCGGCAGACATCTTCGACTCCGGAAGCATGGCGGAATCGACGCCGAATTTCACGGCAGCCGTGGCGAGCTTGGCCGGGCAAGGGCACGAAAACCAGGCCGACGTCGCCTTTGAACTGGGCCTGGAGGCACTCGTCTCCGGCTTCGGCGCGCTGCGGGGGTAGCCGTGTTAAACGAAAGAACCCCGGTCCGAAGACCGGGGTTCTTTCCATGTTGCGTGCGCGAGGGGGGATTTGAACCCCCACGCCCTTTCGGACACTGGCACCTGAAGCCAGCGCGTCTGCCGTTCCGCCACTCGCGCGCAACTTCTTCCACTCAATCGGGGCCCGGAATCCGGCCCGCCAACCTCGTAAAAGCAGCGAGATCAAGCATAACGGACAATTGCTGGAAAACACCAATCGGCCCCCGGAGGGCCAGCGGAGGAGGGGCCGAAGGGACCGTGCGCGGCCGGGAACGGCCCGCGCCCACCCGTTGCCCGGCGCGGCGCGGCACGCGCACGGGAGCCGGTCCAGCGCAGCTGAAGCATGCGCGCCCGTACAGCGATGCGCTGCGGTGTCAGCGCACGTCAGCGGCCGTCCGGCGCAATTTCCCGGCACGGAGTGGCGACGCGCATTAAGGCCATTCCCAGACTCGCCCAGTAGTATCTGATGTAGGAGTGCCCGTAACCAGCGGGCTCCCGCACATGTGGGAAACCGAGTTCCGGAACGAACGCTGCCCTGCAGCCGTCACGAAAGGAGAAGGACCATGGGATTGCTGGACAAAGTCGAGCGCGGCATCGAAAAGGCCGTCCGCGGAGTCTTCTCCACCGGTTCTCGTGCCCAGGTGGAGCCTGTCGAAATCGCCAGCCACCTGCGCCGCGAGGTGGACAACAAAGCCATCACCATCGCCGCGGGACGGACCCTGGCCCCCAACGTCTTCGATGTCCTCCTCAGTGACGATGATTTCCAGCGGGCCCAGGAATGGGGCACCCCGCTGGCCGAAGAACTCTGCGACGTCGTCATCAACCACGTGCGCAGCCAGGGCTACACGCTTCAGGGTCCGGTCCGGATCAGCTTCCGCCGTGACGAGGCGCGCCGGGCCGGCGACTTCGAAATCAAGTCGCGGACCGAAAAGTCCCCCGCTGCCTCCGCGCCGGAACAGCCGGTGCATGGCGGCATGCCTGCCGCGCCGACGCGCCAGCCCGCCCGGATGCAGCCCGTGCTGGACATTGACGGGCAGCGCTACTCCTTGAACGCACCGTCGATCGTCCTGGGACGCTCCTCCGAGGCGGACATCCTGATTGATGACACCGGCGTTTCCCGCCGTCATCTGGAAATCCGCACGGGATCAGGCACAGCCCAGGCCGTTGATCTTGGCTCGACGAACGGCAGTTACGTCAACGGCCACAAGGTCGTGGGTTCCTCGGAACTCACCGACGGCTCCACCATCACGATGGGACGGACCAAGATCATCTACCGCCTTTTGCCCGCCAACCCAGGCGGCCGCCAGTGAGCGAACTGACCATCACCGCACTGCGCTTTGGATTCCTGCTGCTCCTGTGGGTACTGATCTTCAGCATTGTTGCGGCCATGCGCCGCGACCTCATGATTGGCCGCAAGGCAGCAGCGGGCGCACCGACGGCCCGGCAGGTACGCAAGAATCCGTCCCTGGCCGAGCCGGCCGCCCCCGTCCGGCAGCAGCCCCGGCAACTCGTGGTGACCGAAGGACCGCTCAAGGGCACCACCATCGCGCTGGCGGCCAGCCCCATCCTGCTCGGCCGCGCCCAGGAGGCTACCCTCGTCCTGGAGGATGACTATGCCTCCGGGCGCCATGCCAGGCTGTTTCCCCAGGGAAGCCGCTGGTTCATCGAAGATCTTGGCTCGACCAACGGCACCTATCTGGCCGATCAGCAGCTCACCAGGGCCCTTCCCGTGGAGCTCGGTGTCCCCGTGAGAATCGGCAAGACGGTCATCGAATTGAGGCCGTAGCCGTGGCTGCCCCGGATTTGCCCGCAGACAGGGCCGAAGGCAACACGCCTGCCCTGACGCGGCCGCTCATCATGCGCTATGCCGCGCGCTCCGACGTCGGACGTGTACGCGCGAAAAACGACGACTCCGCGTATGTGGGCCGCCACCTCGCCGTCGTCGCCGACGGCATGGGCGGACACGCCGGCGGCGACGTGGCTTCCGCCGCCACGGTGTTGGACATGATCCATCTCGACACGGACGACTACGACGGCGACGCCGGCACCGTCCTGGCCGACGAGATCCAGACCGCCAATTCGCTGCTTTCCGAGCTCGTCCACATCAATCCCAAGCTGGCGGGCATGGGAACCACCGTCACGGCCCTCCTGCTGGCCGAAGGGAAACTGCATTTCGCCCACATTGGCGACTCCCGCGCCTACCGGCTGCGCAACGGCGAGTTCGAACAAGTCAGCGTGGACCACACGTTCGTACAGCGCCTCATCGACGAAGGCCGGCTCCGCCCCGAGGAGGCGGAATCGCACCCGCACAAAAACGTGCTGATGCGCGTCCTCGGCGACGTTGACGCCAGCCCTGAACTGGACCTGGACACGCTCGACGTCGAACCCGGTGAGCGCTGGCTGCTGTGTTCCGACGGCCTGAACTATGTGGCGGGCCACGTCGTGGAGCGCACCGTCCGCGAGACCAGGAACCTGCGCGAATGCGTCGAGCTGCTGGTCGATCTCACCCTTGAGGCCGGCGCTCCGGACAACGTCACGGTGGTGATGCTGGAAATCGCCGAACAGACCACCGACGACGTCCGCACCGCCGCCGTCGAGGTTGTCCCGGCCCCCTCATCCTCCACCGTCACCGCGACCGTGTCCGAGAACACCCCGCGGCGGTCCGGAAGCACCTTTGGGGCAGCGAAGACTGTCGAAGCACCCCGGGACACCACCGGCAACGCAGCGGTACAGAGCGCCGGCAGGACTGCAGGGGCCGCGACCACCAGCGAATCCGCAGCCCCCGCCGCGTCTAATACGGAAGCGACGGCTGAGGCGGGCGCCGCTGAAGAGCCGGCCGACAGCACCTCCGACAAGGGAGAACCCGCAACGTCCACGGATCCGCACCTGGGTGAGCATCTTTCTGCCGAGGTACTCCGCGAGGAACTTGCCGGCCGCCCCCACGAACTCGTCGGGGCTGCGGCCGCGGCCGCGGAATCCGGTTCCATCCCCACCATCCCGGGGCGTACCATGGCCCGGCGGGCAGCCACCGTACTGACCCACAAGTCGGAGCAAGCGCGGGAAGAGGCCGAAGAGTACAAGCCTGCCGGCCGGCCCCGCCGCTGGGTGACAGTCGCCATCGCAGCGTCCATCGCGACACTGATCACGGTGGGTCTCTGGCTCGGCTATGCCTGGACCCAGACGCGTTACTACATCGGAGAGCACAACCAGCACGTGGCCATCTACAACGGGGTCTCCCAGCGCCTGGGGCCCATCCAGCTTTCCACCCTCGAAGCGGAGACCGAGATCCGGATGTCTGATCTCCCCGAATTCTCCCAGCAGCGGGTCCGCCAGACCGTGCCGGCCCGGGATCTTTATGACGCCCAGCGGATCGTGAAAAACCTGGAGCGCACCGGCACCACCGCCCCCGCGGACGAGTGCATCACCGCGTCCCCGTCCCCGTCCACTGCCACGCCGTCAGCGACAGCGACAGCGACAGCGAGTCCCAAAACCACGGCCAGCCCGAGCGCCACGGCCAGCCCCGGCAACACAGCGAGCCCCGGCGCAGCCGGTTCACCCTCGCCCTCGCCCACCGCGCCGATTTGCGAGGCGGGCCAATGACACCCATCGACACAACCCCCAAGCCGCGCCGGAACGTCGAACTGGTCCTCCTCGTGCTGGCCCTCTCTGTCGGCATCGGCGCGAATGCCCTCGTCGGCGTGGACCAGCAGAAGGCGTTCGACGCCGATTTCTGGTTCCAGTCGAGCCTGCTCGCCGCTGCAGCCCTCGCCTTCCACCTCGTGCTGCGCTTCCGCGCTAAATATGCCGATCCGGTAATACTTCCGCTGGTGGTGGCCCTCAATGGACTCGGCCTGGCCATGATCCACCGGCTGGACCGCGTCGGCGAAGACACGGGCAATAACCAGCTGCGGTGGACCCTGGTCGCGATGGCGGTCTCGATTGCCGTGATCTGGTTCCTCAAGGACCACCGGATCCTCCGTCGCTTCACCTACATCTCCCTGGCGGTCAGCGCGGTCCTCCTGATCCTGCCGCTGGTTCCGGGCATATCGGCCGGCGAGATCCTCGGGGCGCGGGTGTGGATCAAGTTCGGCTCCATGACCTTCCAGCCTGGTGAAATCGCCAAGATCACGCTCGCCATATTCTTCGCCGGGTATCTTTCCTCCAACCGGGATCTCATCCTGCTGGCCGGGCGGAAAGTCGGCCCCATCCAGTTCCCGCGGTTCAAGGACATGGGCCCCATGATCGCCGCGTGGCTGGTGAGCATCGGCGTCCTGATTTTCCAGCGGGACCTTGGTTCCTCCATCCTGTTCTTCGGCCTTTTCCTCGTCATGATCTACGTGGCCACCAGCCGCATCAGCTGGGTCATCATCGGCGTCGGGCTCATTGCGGTCGGCGGATTCGTGGCCTCCCGCGTTTTCTCCCACGTTGCGCTGCGCATTGACGGGTGGCTGAACGCGTTCACCGACGAGGTCTACGGACGCGAGTTCGGCGGCAGCCTTCAGATCGTGGAGGGCCTGTTCGGCATGGCCAACGGTGGGCTAGTGGGCACCGGCCTCGGGCAGGGGCGCCCCAACCTGGTTCCGTTCGCCAACAGCGACATGATTATCGCCTCTTTCGGTGAGGAACTGGGCCTGATCGGGCTGTTCGCGATCGTCCTGATGTACCTTCTGCTCTTCACCCGGGGCTTCCGCGCCGCGCTCGGCACCCGGGACGCCTTCGGGAAGCTGCTGGCCACCGGGCTCTCCTTTGCTATCGCGCTGCAGTGCTTCGTAGTGATCGGCGGCGTCACGCGGCTCATTCCGCTGACCGGCCTCACCACCCCGTTCCTCGCGGCCGGCGGGTCCTCGCTGCTGGCCAACTGGATCATCGTCGGACTGCTGCTGATGATCTCGCACACAGCCCGCGGCCCGGTGGACACCACCCCGCTGGCTCCGGGCGAAGAACCCGACGGACAGAAAGTAACTCCTGCCATGCCATCGAAGCCGGCCGCCCTTCCCGGAAGCGGGCGGAACAATCCGGACGCTCCCACCGAGGCGGTGAAGCTGTGAACGAGGCCATTCGCAACTCCTGGATCGCCGCGATCGCCATGTTCGTGCTGATCTTCGGCGCCCTCAGCTACGTGCAGGTGATCGGTGCGGACGATCTTGAGGCCAACGCCTGGAACAAACGCACCCTCCTGCAGAACTACTGCAATGACCGGGGCGCGATCATCGTCGGCGGCAAACCGGTGGCCGAGTCCGTGCCTGCCGCGGAGACCTGCAAGTTCCAGCGCACCTACACGCAGCCGGAGCCGTATGCCGGGATCACCGGCTACTTCTCCAGGAGCTTCGGGGCAACCGGGCTGGAGAGCACGATGTCCGAGGAGTTGGCCGGCAGCTCGGACCAGCAGTTCCTGGACCGGGTCGGCCAGCTCTTCCTGGGCAACCAGCCCAAGGGTGCCTCCGTGGAGCTCACGCTCGATCCCGAGATCCAGCAGCTCGCGTTCGACCTCATCCCGGAAGGCCAGCGCGGATCGATCGTGGTGACCAATCCAAAAACTGGCGAGATCATCGCCATGGTGTCCAAACCTTCCTATGACCCCAACCTGATCGCCACTCATGACCCGGTGGCCGAGGCCGCCAACTTCGCCGAGCTGAACAAGGTGCCCGGCATCAACCTGAACCAGAACGTCAGCGGCCCCACCGGGGAGTTGCTGGCACCGGGATCCGTCTTCAAGATCATCGACACGTCCGCGGCGCTCAAATCGGGGAAGTACAACAAGGACAGCATCCTGCCCAACCCGGCAGAAATGTCATTCCCGGGCATCGACTACACGCTGCCCAACTACGCCGGCGGTAACTGCTATACCCGCGATACCGCGACTTTTGCTTTCGCACTGCAGCAGTCATGCAACACGCCGTTCGCCAGCATCGCCCTGGACCTGAATCAGCAGGCCATTGCGGACGAGGCGGAAAAGTTCGGCTTCGGCCAGGACTTCGGCGCCCAGCTGAAGCTGGACTCCGCCCCGAGTTTCTTCCCGGACGAAGAGCTGGATGACGCCAGCCTGGCGCAGTCCTCGATCGGCCAGCGCGACGTCCGCGCCACGCCGCTCCAGATCAATCAGATGACGGCCGCGATCGCCAATGACGGGGTGCAGATGCAGCCGAGCCTGATCAAGGCCGTGCGTTCCCCGGATTTGCGTCCGATCAGCGAGCCGGAACCCCAGGTCCTGCGGACCTCCACAACGCCGGACATCGCCCGTCAGATCAACGAGTGGATGGTCAGCGTCGTCAGTGAAGGCATTGGCCGCGGCGCGGCCGTGCCGGGCGTCGAGGTGGCCGGCAAGACCGGCACCGCGGAGCTTGGCGACGGCCTGAACAACTCATGGTTTACCGGGTTCGCCCCGGCGAATGACCCGCAGGTGGCTGTGACTATCGTCATGGAGGGCGTAGACATCACCACCGGCGCACAGCTAACCAGTCCGAATGCGAAGAAGATTTTTGAGGCGGTGTTGAATAAGTGAGGCCTTCATCAGGAATCACCCTCGGCGGCAGATTCCAGCTGACCACGCGCATTGCGATCGGTGGCATGGGAGAAGTCTGGAAAGCCAAAGACCTGATCCTTGGCCGCATCGTCGCCATTAAGGTGCTCAAGGAGGAGTACACGGGTGACCCCGGCTTCCTTCAGCGGTTCCGCGCCGAGGCACGCCACACCGCGCTCCTCAATCACGTGGGCATCGCCAACGTCTTTGACTATGGCGAGGAAGAAGGTTCCGCGTACCTGGTCATGGAACTGGTCCCCGGCCAGCCGCTGAGCAGCATCATCGAACACGAACAGGTACTGTCGCCGGACCGTACCCTGTCCATGATCGCGCAGACGGCGCGCGCCCTCTCGGTGGCCCATGCGCAGGGCCTCGTCCACCGCGACATCAAGCCCGGCAACCTCCTGATCACCCCGGACGGCCGCGTCAAGGTCACGGACTTCGGCATCGCCCGCCTGGCCGACCAGGTCCCGCTGACCCAGACCGGGCAGGTGATGGGCACTGCCCAGTACCTGGCCCCGGAGCAGGCCACCGGCCAGCTGGCCACCGGCGCCTCGGACATCTACGCCCTCGGCGTGATCGGCTATGAGTGCCTCACCGGGCACCGTCCGTTCTCCGGGGAATCCCAGATCGCCATCGCGCTGGCCCAGGTCAACGACGCCCCGCCGCCGCTGCCGGAAACCCTGCCGAAGCCTGTCCGCGCCCTGCTGATGTCCATGCTGGCGAAGGATCCCAAGAACCGCCCGGCGGACGCGCTCAAACTGTCCGAGGCCGCCGAGGCCATCCGCAACGGTGACATCGCCGCAGCACACGCCGCCGTTCCGGGCATGCTGCTCTTTGAGGAGGCAACCGGCCCCATCACGGCGCCGGTGGACGTTCCCACCGCTGCGACAGGTGTCATCGGCGGGCCGGACCGGACGACGTCGGCGACCTCCGCTTTGCCGGTGGTGGGCGCCGCTGGCGCGGGCGCGGCGGCGGGTCTGGCTGCCGGTGCAGCCGCCGCCAGCGCGTACGGGGCACGCAACACGCTGTCGCGGGCGGACGCCCTCGCCGCGGAGCGCGATTGGGAACAGGAGGACGACGGCGACTACGACGAGCCGGCCGAAGAGCCTGAAAAACGCGGCCGCAGCCCCTGGACCTGGCCTCTGATCGCCCTGATCCTGCTGGTGCTGTTCTCGCTGGTGGGTATTGTTCTCACCCAGGCTGGAATCCTGTTTCCCGAAACGCCTGCGAGCAGCAGCGCCGTGACCACCAGCGCGAAGCCGACCACCACCAAAGCCTCGCCCACCTCGACCAGCCCCAGTCCCACCCCCAGCCCCACCACCACGTCCGCGCCGCCAACCCAGTCCACCCCGGCCGCGATCAACCTGATCCCGGAAGAGTACCTGGGCAAGCAGTACAACGATGTCCGGAGTGCGCTGATCGGCCTGGGGCTGACTGTCGATGGCGCCGAGGTCTTCAACGACGCCGCTCCCGGAACCGTCGTCGACATCAACCCGTCCGGGCAGGTTCAGCCGGGCGACACAATCACTGTGAGCTACTCCAAGGGGCCGGAAACCCAGGAACCGGAAACAGTACCGGTGCCGACCCTGCAGTCGGGAGCAAGCGAGAACACCGTCCAGAAAGCCATTGAGGATGCGGGTCTGCGCTGGGCCAAGGGCGCCGACGTCGATCCGGCGAATGGCGAGGAGCCTGGCACGTTCGTCAGCTCCGAGCCCCCTTCCGGAAGCCCTGTGCCCGCCGGCTCCGTCGTCACCTACCATCTGGCCAAGGCCCCCGCCGCGGAATCCAGCCCGAGCCCAACGGGAACGTAGCCCATCGTGCCCAATTCACCCCGCACCCCATCGCACCGGGAGGACCGCGGCCCCGTGAACACCCAGCGCGTCCTCAGCGGTCGCTATGAGCTGGGTGAGTTGATCGGACGCGGCGGTATGGCCGACGTCTTCCGCGGCGTGGACACCCGCCTCGGACGTACCGTGGCCGTCAAACTGCTGCGTCCGGACCTGGCCCGGGACCCCCAGTTCCAGGCCAGGTTCAAGCGCGAGGCCCAGGCGGTGGCCGCCCTGAACCACCCCTCGATCGTTGCCATCTTTGACACGGGGGACCACGCTGTCCCCGGGGATCACGAAGACACCGTCCGGGTGCCGTATATCGTCATGGAATTCGTTTCCGGGAAAACAATCCGGGACATGATCAGGGCCAAAGAGGTCAGCATCGACCAGGCGATTGACTTCACGCTGGGGGTGCTCGCCGCCCTGGACTACAGCCACAAAGCCGGAATTGTGCACCGAGACATCAAACCGGCCAACGTGATGTTCTGCCCGGAATCCAACAGCGTGAAGGTCATGGACTTCGGAATCGCCCGTGCCATGGCGGATTCCGCCGCGACCATGACCCAGACGCAGGCCGTGGTGGGGACCGCCCAGTATCTTTCGCCGGAACAGGCCCGCGGCGAGACCGTCGATGCCCGGAGCGATCTCTACTCCGCAGGCTGCCTGCTCTACGAGATGCTGGCCGGCAGGCCCCCGTTCATCGGCGACAGTCCCGTTTCCGTTGCGTACCAGCACGTGCGCGAGATCCCTGAACTGGCGAGCAGCCTGAATCCGGATGTCTCCGAGGCGCTGGACAGCGTGCTGATGAAGGCCCTGCAAAAGAACCGCGCGGACCGCTTCCAGGACGCCGCAGCATTCCGCCGTGCCCTCCGGGCCGCGCGAAGCGGAGTCGGCGTGGTCCCCCCGGCGGCCAGCGAAGCGGCGACCGACCCCCAGGACACGGTTCCGACGCCGGGCATTGCCCCGACTGCAGCCTTCTCGGTCACCGGTGCCAAGTTCCTCGACGAGAATCCCACCGGCCGGCTGCGTCCTGCCCTGGAGTCCCCGGACGAAGATGTCGACGCGCTGACGGCGCAGGGCAACGTGTACGGTGCCGAGGATACGGGCAGCCTTCCGCTGGTCCTGCCGCCCGAGCGCGAGGACACGTCGCGTCAGAAGTCCCGCCGCCGGACGTGGATAGCCACGTTGGTGATCCTCACCGTCCTGGTGCTGGCAGGAGGTGGCCTGTGGCTCTACAACATGATGAACCAGGCACCGCCGCCCGTGGCCAAGGTCCTGGTGCCGTCGGTAACGTCGCTGACCGAGACTGAAGCGCTACAGAGGCTCTACAACGCGGGGCTCAAACCGCAGCTCAGCCGGCTGCAGCACGAGACCATCGCCAAGGGTGTGGCCGTGGGCACTGTGCCGGCCGAGGGGAGTGCGCTGGACCCGAACTCTGACATCACACTCAATATTTCCGAAGGCCCCAGCGTCATCACCATCCCCGCGGACCTGCCCGGACGCACGGAGGCGGCCGCCCGCGATGCGTTGCGCCAGAAGGGGCTCGCCGGCGCACCGGGGACCACCATGGCCAACAGCGCCACGGTGCCGGCCGGCATCGTGATCACCACCAAACCGGCGCCGGGGCAAAACGTAGCGCCGGGCAGCACGGTGGAAATTATTGTGTCCACCGGAAAGGTGGCGGTCCCGCAACTGGTTGGCCTCCCGCGCGCCGACGCCGAGGCTGCGCTGAAGGCTCTGGGCCTTGGCATGAACGCCACGGAGGTCGAGAACTCCCAGGTGGAACCGGGAAAGGTCACCGGACAGGCCGACGCCGCGGAGGCACTGGTGGAACAGGGCAAAACGATCGCCGTGACAGTTGCCAAGGCGCCCCCGCCCCCGCCGTCCCCGAGCCCCACACCGACGCCGACCCCGACTCCGACGTCCACCAGGGGCGACAACGACCGCGACCGGGACGAATAGGGCTTCCCCTTGCCGGACGCTCCCGCTAGTGCTTGATGAGCGGGCTCAGCGCCGAGGCGCGCTGCGCGGCACCGGCCATGCCCAGGGACTCGAGCCAGTTGCCGAGCATCTGGTAGCCGCCCTCCGTGAGCACCGACTCCGGGTGGAACTGCACCCCGCAAAGGGGCGCGGTGCGGTGCTGAAGTCCCATTACAACTCCGCTCGCCGTCTCCGCGGTGATTTCCAGGACCTCCGGAATGCTCTCCCGGACCGCGGCGAGGGAATGGTAGCGGGTCGCCGTGAAGGGCGACGGCAGCCCGGTAAACACACTTCCGCCGCGGTGCTCCACGAGGGACGTCTTGCCGTGCATGAGCTCGGGCGCGTGCGTGACGGTCCCGCCGTAGGCCTCAGCCAGCGCCTGGTGGCCCAGGCAGACACCCAACATCGGCTTCTGATGGCTGCCGCACCACTTGATCAGTTCGATGCAGACCCCCGCCCCGGCGGGGTTTCCGGGGCCCGGGGAGACGAGGACGCCGTCGCGCGCTTCCGCGAGCTCGATCGCCTCGGCCAGAGTGACGTCGTCGTTGCGGACCACGGTGGTCTCCGCACCGAGTTCCTGGAGATATCCCACCAGGGTGTACACAAAGCTGTCGTAGTTGTCGACGACGAGGATTTTGGTTGTGCTCATGGCCTTGCTGAACCAATCGTTGAATCAGTGAACTGGGTGAATTGTGCCATCCAGGGAAAAAGGAACTGAACCATCAATACCAGCACGCCGGCGGCCAGCACCAGCGCGGTGGCAATGCGAAGCCACAAGGGACCGGGCAAATGCCGGAAGATCCAGGCATACACGGCTCAGACCTCCCCGGCGGCGCGCTGGACCTGGCCGGCGATCGCAGGCGGGGGGCCCGCCGACGCCGGTTGCCAGTATTCCAGCAGCGAGTAGGCGATGATCCGTTCCTGGGAGCCGAACCGGGGATTGCAGCTGGTCATCGTGAGGTAGCGCTCCGTGGGGGAGGCCGCCGGTTGCGTCGGCACCGGGAGCAGGACGTCTGTCCTGGCGGGAAGGACAACTTCGCTGTTCCGGAAGCTGTACACGTAGAAGCCGTCGCGCGTCTGGATGTAAATACGGTCCCCGGGGACCAGAGCGTCGACGTTGTCCAGAACCGCGCCATGGGTCTGCCGGTGGCCTGCCACCGCCACGTTGCCCACCGCGCCCGGCATGGCGGTTCCCTCGTAGTGGCCCAGACCGAGTGAATCCAGCACGGCGGGCGTGGTTCCCTGGACCAGGGGCCGGGCGTAGTCCGCACCGAACCTCGGAACATAGACAATTCCGATGGTCGAGCCCGCTTCGGGTTCCGCAGCCACCTTCGGCGAACCGTGGTCGATATTGGATGAGCGGACCGGCGCAGCCGGGAGGTCACGGACGAAGTGGGTGATGGCGGCACGCTGCGCTGCGTCAGCTGTCAGGTTGGTCCACCACAGCTGCCACGCGATGAAAAGGAGCACGGTCACCCCGGCGGTGATGAGCAGCTCACCCAGGACCTGGACGACGCGGAAGGAAACGCCCCGGCGGCGGGTCGACCCGGGGGCGGCTTTCTCCTGCAGCTGCAGCACGTGGTTTCTCCTCCCGGACGTTCGCGGCGGGCACCACTGTGGCCTGAACTACAGCTAGAATTGGCTCCGAATAAGAACTTAACCATGACCAAGAGCGCGCTGACCGCCGGTGGATTCCTTTCTTGCAGGATATCAAGCCAGGGTCCCGCTCCTGTTCCAGCCGTAGGAGGACCCGTGCCCGAGTCAAAGCGCCGTAAAGGCGCGAACCACGCAACGCCGCAGACTTCCGCCGCGCAGACCTACAAACCCAACCCGGTCTGGTTCAAGCCGGTAATGTTCGGCCTGATGATCATCGGCCTCCTGTGGATCATCACCTTCTACATCAGCGAAGGCACGCTTCCAGTCGCCGCCTGGGGATCGGGGAACATCATTGCCGGTTTTGGGATCGCCATCATCGGCTTCCTCATGACTACCCGCTGGCGTTCCTGACACTAGCTGCAACAGATGAATGGCCGGTACACCGCGTGTGCCGGCCTTTTGCGTTAACTGGTTGCCCTTTGACGGGCCGATAATTCAGCAACAGAGAACCAATGCGAGCGAAGGAACCCGGATGGACCCGGCAGTAACCGGTGCGGTAATCGGCGACGACGGCCTGGCCCGGCCGCGGTGGGCGGCGGTGGACCCGATGCTGCGCGAGTACTACGACACCGAGTGGGGACTGCCGGTCCGGGATGAGCAGGGCCTGTACGAGCGCATCAGCCTCGAGGCTTTCCAAGCCGGGCTGTCCTGGGCCACCATTTTGCGGAAACGGCCGGCCTTCCGCGCCGCTTTCCACGATTTCCATCCCGACACGGTGGCCGCTTACACCGACGCAGACGTTGAGCGTCTGCTACTCGATGCCGGCATCGTCCGCAACCGGCTCAAGATCCGGGCCGCCATCACCAACGCCCGGGCCACCATTGCGCTGAGGGACGACGGCGGACTGGTGGACTTCGTGTGGGCGTTCCAGCCGGAATCCACGCCCACCCCGACGTCGCACGAAGAAATCCCCACCACCTCGGCGGAGTCGATTGCCTTGTCCAAGGCGCTGCGGAAAAAGGGTTTCGCGTTTGTTGGGCCCACCACGATGTTTGCCCTGATGGAAGCGATCGGCATGATCGACACACACCTGGTGGACAGCCACCGGCGGGGCACGTCAGGTGTCTGGCCCCGCTGACATCGTCTTGCTGTGCACAACTGTGCACAAGTTCATCCACAGTTATCCACAGTGTGGATAACGTCCGGGAGCCAGTAATCTCCGCAGGCGCCGACTTCCGCGTGTGCTGGCCCCCGTCAGCGGGTCCACAGGCCACTCTTGCGCGGACTTGCACGGCTGGGAGTTATTAACAGTGTGGATTCCCTGTGGATAAGTTGTCGCTGTGGGCACTGAAGCCGTAGTCGCCGACGGTAGCGCAGGATGTCCTGGCTAATTCGCTCGGCTGCGGCGCCATGACCGTCTTATCCACTTAACAACAATCCAGTACCCACAACTTATCCACAGGTGGGGATAACTGACCGGTTCGAGCGCCCTCGGCAGGCTCCTTAGGCCCCGTGACGGTAATTTCGCCGGAAACACTTGGAGCAACAAGTTATTAACACTGTGAACAACCCTGTTGAAATCAGATTTGAACCTGGCGTCAAGATCCCCGCGGAGCGTGCGGCCCCGGCGCTTTCCCCGCCGGCCGCCCTGCAGACGCTGGTTAAATGCGCTTTCCAGCCTGGGTTGTCCACTTAACCACAGGGTCGCCCACAGGAGTTATCCACAATTGTGGAGATCCTTGGGGGCGCCAACTCGAAATCGCCAGTTGTGGCCCTCAGATCAGGGACGCCACCGTGAACTACAGGCATGTAAGTTACCAACAGTGTGGATAAAGGCTGTGGACAACTTTCAGGCCGATCACGCACAGGGCTTCATTGGGCGCTTGAGCAACAATGCGGTCGTGGCGCCGAGGTAGGCGTAACAGCGCTACGTGCTGTGGATAACTGGCCACAGCTGTGGGAAAAGAGCTTCCGTCGCCAGGCATCGGGCCGCCCGGGCGTGCCCTTGGCCGGGGGACGCCGCGAATGACGCTCCAGCCCAGTTGCTCCACCCAAAGACCCGCGCACCAGCGGTCAAGCAGGGCCAGAGGTATTACGGCGCGGTCAAGGACCAAGCAACTGGGCGGGAACGTCGGAGCGGGGTCAGCGAGGGGAGGGAACTACGCGGGGGACGGCGTGGGTGTCCGCACGGAAGGCTCCCGTGGACAAACAGAGGGAGGGGAAGTACGCGGGGACGGCGTGGGTGCCCGCACGGAAGGCTCCCGTGAAACACAGGGAGCGGGAGAAAGACCGCGAAGTGCCCAGACGGGCGCCAGAAGAGAACGGTCCGGGTCAGGCGCTGGCGACGCGGAGGGCCGAGACTGCGATCAGCAGGGCCAAAACCAGTACCAGGCCGCCGGCTTGCAACAGGCCCTGACGTGGTCCGCGGGGCGTGTAGGCCAGGACAGCAGCACAGAGTGCACCGGTGACCGCACCACCAAGGTGGGCCTGCCAGGCAATCGAGGGAACCACGAAGCCGATGACACCATTAATAACGATCAGTACCCAGAGTTGCCGGGTGTCTCCGCCGCGGCGCCGCTGGACCACCAGCATGGCACCGAAAAGCCCGAAGATAGCGCCCGATGCTCCCACAACACCGCTCAGTGGCTGGCCCGGCACGTACGCCGGCGTCAACAGGAGGTAGCCGACTGATCCGCCGAAGGCCGACAGCAAATAGACCGCCAGGAAACGGATCCGTCCCAGGAGCGGCTCCAGCGCCTGGCCGAACATCCACAGCATGTACATGTTGAGCACGATATGGAGGATGAAGCCCTGGGAATGCAGGAAAGCCGACGTCACCATCCGCCAGGGCTCGAAGACGCCGTATTCCGGGGAGGCGTAGACGGTGGCAAAGGCAAGGTTCTGGTAGATCCCGTCGTTGGGGATCAGCCACTGGAAAACAAAGACCAGGGCGCACAGGGCAATGAGGGTATAGGTGACCACGGGCTTGCCGGTGGCCATGGTGCCGCCGTAGACGGTCTTGACTTCCGGCGTCGTACGTTTTGTTTCGTTGACACAGTCAACGCACTGGAATCCGACGGCGGCCGCCCGCTGGCAGTCGGGGCACGCAGGGCGCCCGCACCGCTGGCAGCGCACATAGGCGGGCCGGTCCGGGTGCCGGGGGCACACCGGGATCTGCGCGGACGGCTCTGCCGCCGGAATTCCGTAGCTCATGCGCTGGGGTTAGAGCTTTTCTACGGTGATGTTCCTGATGGTGACGTCCTCGACCGGGCGGTCGCCCATTCCGGTGCGGACACCTTCAATGGCGTCAACAACCTTCTTGGAATCCTCGTCCGCCACTTCGCCGAAGATGCTGTGCTTGCCCTGCAGCCAGCCGGTGGGGATGGTGGTGATGAAGAACTGCGAGCCGTTGGTGCCGCGGCCCATCTGGATGCCGGCGTTCGCCATGGCCAGCTTGTAGGGTTCGTTGAAGGTCAGTTCCGGGTGGATCTCGTCGTCGAACTTGTAGCCCGGTCCGCCCACGCCACGGCCCAGGGGATCGCCGGCCTGGATCATGAAGTCCTTGATGATGCGGTGGAAGATGGTGCCGTCGTACAGCGGCGTCCCGGTCTTGTCCTCGCCGGACTCCGGGTGGGTCCAGGCCTTCTCGCCCGTGGCCAGGCCGACGAAGTTGTCGACGGTCTTGGGGGCGTGGTTGCCGAAGAGGTTAACGACGATGTCGCCCATGCTCGTGTGGATGGTTGCTTTTGCGGTTGCGATGGCAGTCATAGGCCTATTCTTCCACGGCAGGCAAGTGCGCACAGGGCCCGCCCGCCAGTTCCGCGCTGGGTGAAATCCGCTCGAAATCGGCCTGAAGAATAGCCGGTGAGGTCCCGGACACGTAGGCTAACACCAGAACCGTCACATTAATCGGGAGGTAGTTGTGAAGAAAACGGATCGTATTGCCCGTGAGCTGGAGTACTCGGTCAGCACAGGGGTAGAGAACGCCAAGGACTGGGCAAGCCCGCGGGTTGAGGCAGCAGTCAACTGGGCTGTTCCGCGTCTGCAGCAGGGCCTGGACACCGCTTCTCCCAAGATTCAGGAGGGGCTTAAGTCGGCAGCCTACAACCTCGCCGGCGGCGTCGCGACGGTCACCCCGCGCCTCCAGGACGGGCTCGCCCACCTCGCACCAAAAATCAATGACGCCGTGGAGGGCGCTACTCCGCGTCTGCACGAGGCAGTGGACAAGGCCACACCGGTGATCGCCAACGCGCGTGACCGGGTGGTGGTTGAATACCTGCCCAGGCTCTCGACCCAGATTGGCCAGGCTTCCGACGCCGTGCACCGCACGCTTGAGAGCGCTCCGGCCCATGTGGACGCGGTTGCACAGAAGCTCAGTGACGCGGGGATCATCCACGCCGTCCAGGAGCAGGCGAAGACCGCCGGCAGCCACGTCAAGGTCGCAGCGAAAAAGGCTGGCAAGGCCGTCAACATCGAGACTGCCAAGCCGCAGAAGTCCAAGCACCGCGGGTGGCTGATCTTCGGCATCATCGCCGCGGCCGCGGCCGCCGCAGCTGCCGCCTGGAAGGCTTCCAAGCCCGTCGAGGATCCTTGGAAGACCCCGGCTCCCGTGACGCCCGCCCCCGTGCCGGCCACCACGGTTAACGAGGTCAAGGATTCCGTCAAGGAAGCTGCCGACCAGGCCGGTTCGGCGACCGTCGCCGCAGCCGACGCCACCGCGGATGCTTCGGGTGATCTCGCCAAGTCCACCGATGAGGCAGCTGACAAGGCCAAGCACGCGGCCGAGGACGCAGCCGAGGACATCAAGGACGCCACCGCGAAGGTAGCCACCGACGCGAAGACCGCGGTCCGGAACATTGCTGCGAGCCGGAACAACGGTTCGGACAAGAACACCGGCGCCTAAGCAGCGTCCAGGGTTCCTTCGGGAAACCGTCAAGGGAGGGATTCCGCCAGGGGCGGGATTCCTCCCTTTTTGTGTCCCGAAATTTTGTGCCCCGAAATTTACCAGTTCGTAGCCTGGACCCTGCCCGGCGCCGGGCGGGAAAAATTCCGTTGGTGCTAAATTTGTGGGGATGTCACCCGAAAAATCCCCTGGGGATGCCTTACACGATGCTGTGCAGACACCGGCTGTCTCTATCGTCATCCCGGCGTACAACGAGGAAAGTGTTATCCGGCAGTGTCTCATTGCCGCCGTGTACCAGTCTGTCCCGGCACACGAGATCATCGTCGTCGACAACATGTCGAAGGACCGCACCGCCGATATTGTCCGGCAGATGCAGCTGGAGTATCCGGAGAGCGCCATCATTCTGCTCAGCCAGGACCTGGTCCAGGGCCTGATCCCCACCCGCAACTTCGGCCTGGACCACGCCAGCGGGGACATCCTGGGCCGGATCGACGCCGACTCGGTGCTGGAACCGGACTGGGTGGAACAGGTGCAGAAAGCCTTCCGCGACGAGGCAGTCCACGCCGCGACCGGCCCGGTTGTCTACTACGACATGCCGATGCGGCGTTTCGGCCTGAAGGCCGACGACAAAATGCGCCAACTGATGCTCCGGCTGGCGAAACACCAGTACCACTTCCTGTTCGGGTCCAACATGGCTCTCCGCCGGTCCGCGTGGGAGGTTATCCGGGCCGAGGCGTGCCTGGACGAGAAGGACGAAATGCACGAGGACATCGATTTGTCCCTGCACCTGGCCGACCATGACCTCCGCATCCAGTACTGGCCGCAGATGGTGTCCGGTATGTCCGCGCGCCGGCTCGAAGACTCGCCCCGCGACTACCGCTATTACGTGACGCGCTTTGACCGCACGTACAAGGCCCACAACGTCAAGAAGATGGCGCTCAAGGCCCCTATGGTGGTCTTCTTCTCGGTGTATTTCCCGGCGAAGCTGCTGCGCGCGATCCACACCGTGAACACGGCCCAGACGGCCCGCCGCGGCGGCCAGTAGGCACACTACGGCCGGCCCCGGACCTCAGTCCGTTCCAAGCTCGGCCAGCGGCGCTGCAGGCCGACGGGCCGAGCGGGAACCCCGCTGACCCACCACGACGACGGCGAGCCCCACCAGGATCATCGCCAGCCCGGCGTAGGTGCCGGCCGGCAGGGTTTCGGACAGGAACGCCGCCGCGAGCAGCGCGGCACCGGGAATCTCCAGCAGGATGATCATCGACACCAGCAACGGGCTCATCGTGGCGAGCAGGTGGTTGAAGGCCGTGTGCCCGATCAGCTGCGCGCACACCGTGATTGCCAGGATGCCGAACCAGCCCGCGGCTTCGAACCCGCCAAGGGGCTGCTGCCAAAACAAGGCCAGCACGGCGACGACAGCCGCGCACATGCCGTAGCAGAGCGTCGTGTAGACGCCTGTCCCCATGGTCTGCCGAGCCTGCCCGCCAGCCAGGGTGTAGATCCCCGCCAGGGCCCCTCCTGCCACCGCCAGGAGGTCGCCCAGCAGCGCTTCCGGTGAGGTGCCCATGTCGAACCCGGTAATCGCTATGACGCCGCCGAAGGCAATCCCCAACCCCACCAGGACCGGCCAGCGGTGTTTGACGCCCCGGAACATCTGGAAGATGGCGATCCAGCCGGACTGCAGGCAGACCAGGGCCGTAGCAGCCGCCACTGACGTGAGCTGCAGCGAGGTGATGAAGCAGGCGAAATGCAGCGCCAGGGCGACCGCGGCCGCCAGTGACCAGCGGAATTCGCGGCCGGTGACCCGCCGAAGCTGGCGGGGATCGCGGACCAGCACGGGTCCGGCCATGACCACGGACCCGATCGCGTTGCGCCAAAAGGCGATTGCCAGGGCGCTGACCGACGTTGCCCCCAGGGTCGCGGCAATGAGCGGCCCTGATGAGGCCACGCCGAGGACGCCCAGGGCAGCAAGGAAGAAGTTCACGGTCCAACAGTAGTGGGGACCAGCGGCGGCTCAGTGATGGATTGGGTTCTTGACGGCCAATTACCGCGGTGACAGTCTTAAATCCGGTCTCACCACCATCCACAAAGGAGACCATCATGGCCGCAATGATTCGCAAAAGCCTGGACAGTCCGGAAGAAACACGGCCCGTGAAAGACGGTATGGGTCAGGTGGAGTTGGTCAATCTCGACGCCGGCGCGGTGGGGCGGGCCACCTTCCTGCCCGGCTGGAAATGGTCACAGCACGTGAAGCCCATCGCCCAGACGGAGAGCTGCCAGTCTGCCCATAAGGGGTACACCGTCTCGGGCCGCCTCAAGGTTGTTATGGATGACGGCGAGGAGAATGAATTCGGCCCGGGCGACTTTGGCTACATCCCGCCGGGGCACGACGCGTGGGTGGTCGGAGACGAGCCGTACGTGTTCATTGACTGGCAGGGCATGGACGACTACGCCAAACCCAAGGAGTGATACGGAAGTCACGTGCCCGGTTAGATTCAGTCCGGAGCTTCCCGGGAATGCGAAAGGCCCCGGACCGCGTTTCCGCGATCCGGGGCCTTCCCTATGGTGGAGGCACGGGGACTCGAACCCCGAACCCCCTGCTTGCAAAGCAGGTGCGCTACCAATTGCGCCATGCCCCCATAAGAAGCAACCCGACAATCATACCCTAGTTCGGCGAGCTGATTTCCAGCTCCCGATCCGGGTAATCCGGGCTAGTCAACCGTATCGGTTGATTCGCTCCAGACCGTTTTCCGGGCTTCTGATTCCTGCACTTTCTTGTAGAGCAGGACACCTGCGATCGTAGCTGCAACAGCCAGCAACTTCTTCACATGCACCCCGTTCCGGCTCTTCGATAAACAAATATCAACCGAACCTCCACTTGAATCTGTACAGATTCCGTGGGCGTACCAGGACTTGAACCTGGGACCTCTTCGTTATCAGCGAAGCGCTCTAACCGCCTGAGCTATACGCCCCGATGCCTCATCGGGCCGAGATATGACTTTACAGCACATCCCGGCCCGATCTCAAATCGAGGCATTTCCCCGGCAAATTTCCGGGAAAAACGTGGGATCTAGTCGTCCGTGAGGGTGACGCCGATGCCGCCCACGAGGGTGGCCGAGATGTTGTACAGCACTGCCGAGAGCATCGACAGGGCCGTCAGCAGGACGACGTTGATGACGGCGATGATGGTGGCAAAAGAAGCCACCTGGCCCAGCGAGGCAACCTTCTTCAATTCGAAGCCGCCGCCTTCCGAGCCGGCCAGGGTTCCCAGCAGGCCGTCCACCTGATCGAAAATGCCGGTCAGGTCCAGGACCGTCCACAGCACGATCGCGGCCACGACGGTCACGATGCCCAGTGCCACGGAAAGCAGGAAAGCCATCTTCAGGACGGACCAGGGATCAACCTTGCTCACCAGCAGGCGGGCGCGGCGGACCTTGGCTTTGGGTGCCGGCTTGATCAGCCCCGATGGGTTCTGTCCCGGCCGGTTCTGTCCCGGTGCGGCCGGACGCTGTCCCGGAGCCGCCGGGCGTCCCTGCGCTGGACGCTGCCCCGGCGCCTGCGGCCGCTGGGCCGTGGCGCTGGCACCGGCGGGACGCTGGTCGGGGCGGGACGGCGCGCTCACCCGCGGCGCGGAGGCTGGCTGCCGCACTCCGCCGGGAATGCCGCTATTCGTCTTGGGATATGAGTCGGAATTACTCACGCGTTACCTCCGGTGTTGTCTTCGTCCAGCTCGGCATTGCCTGATGACTCATCTGACTCCGGGGCCGGTGCTGATTCTTCCGCTGCGGACCCCTCATGTGATCCGGTATCTTCAGCCAACGTTACGTCATCCGGCGCCGATGCCTCATTTTCGGCACCCTCGCTTTCGGCGCCCTCATCGGTTTCGAGGCCCCGTTCGCTGTTGCGCGCCACCTCGATGATGCGGTCGTTCTTGTCCGGCTTGGCAAAGATGACACCCATGGTGTCGCGTCCCTTGGCCGGTACTCCGGCCACCGAGGAACGGACCACCTTGCCGCCTTCCATGACCACCAGGACTTCATCTTCTTCCTGGACAATCAGGGCGCCCACGAGGTGGCCCCGTTCTTCCTGGTACTTGCCGACCTTGATGCCCAGGCCGCCGCGGCCCTGGAGGCGGTATTCCTCGACGGCGGTGCGCTTGGCATAGCCGCCCTCGGTGACGACAAACACGAATGAGCCGTCCGTGACGACGTCGGCCGCCAGCAGTTCGTCGTCCTCGCGGAACTTCATTCCCGTGACGCCGGACGTGGCCCGGCCCATGGGCCGCAGCGCCTCATCGGTGGCGGTGAAGCGGATGGACTGGCCCATCCGGGAGACGAGCATCAGGTCATCCGTCTCGGAGACCAGCTGGGCGGAGACCAGTTCATCGCCGTCGCGCAGGTTGATTGCGATGACGCCCGCGGAGCGGTTGGTGTCGTAGTCCTCCAGCCGGGTCTTCTTCACCAGCCCGCGTTTGGTGGCCAGAACCAGATAGGGCGACTGCTGGTAGTCCCGCAGATCCAGCACCTGGGCGATGTGCTCGTCCGGCTGGAACGCGAGCAGGTTCGCCACGTGCTGTCCCTTGGCGTCGCGTCCGGCTTCCACCAGTTCGTACGCCTTCGCCCGGTAGACCCGGCCGAGGTTGGTGAAGAACAGCAGCCAGTGGTGGGTGGTGGTGACGAAGAAGTGCTCGACGACGTCGTCGCCGCGCAGCTGCGCGCCCTTAATGCCCTTGCCGCCGCGCTGCTGGGAACGGTAGTTGTCGCTGCGGGTGCGCTTGACGTAGCCGCCGCGGGTGATGGTGACCACCATTTCCTCTTCGGGAATCAGGTCCTCCATCGACATGTCGCCGTCGAAGCCCAGCAGGACCTTGGTACGGCGGTCATCGCCGTGTTTGTCGACAATCTCAGCCAGCTCGGTGCTGATGATCTGGCGCTGGCGTTCCTCGGAGGCCAGGATCGCGTTGTATTCCGCGATCGCAGCTTCCAGTTCGGCATGCTTGTCCTGGATCTTCTGGCGTTCCAGGGCTGCTAGCCGGCGCAGCTGCATGTCCAGGATGGCGCGTGCCTGGAGCTCATCGATGTCCAGCAGCTCCATCAGGCCGTCACGCGCGGCTTCGGTGGTGCTGGAGGCCCGGATGAGCGCAATCACTTCATCCAAGGCGTCCAATGCCTTCAGGAGTGCCCGCAGGATGTGTGCTTCTTCCTCGGCCTTGCGGAGGCGGTAGCGGGTCCGGCGTGCGATGACGTCCATCTGGTGCGTGACCCAGTGGCGGATAAACGCGTCCAGGCTCAGCGTGCGGGGGACGCCGTCAACGATTGCCAGCATGTTCGCGGCGAAGTTGTCCTGCAGCTGGGTGTGCTTGTACAGGTTGTTCAGCACCACCTTGGCCACGGCGTCGCGCTTGAGCACGATCACCAGGCGCTGGCCGGTGCGTCCCGAGGTTTCATCGCGCAGGTCGGCGATGCCGGAGATCTTGCCGTCCTTGACCAGCTCGGCAATCTTGATGGCCAGGTTGTCCGGGTTGGCCTGGTACGGCAGTTCGGTGACCACCAGGCAGGTGCGGCCCTGGAGTTCCTCGACGTTAACCACGGCGCGCATGGTGATGGAGCCGCGGCCCGTGCGGTAGGCGTCCTCAATCCCCTTGTGGCCCAGGATGGTGGCGCCGGTCGGGAAGTCCGGTCCCTTGATGCGCACGATCAGCTCTTCGAGCAGTTCCTCGCGGGAGACGGTCGGGTTGGCCAGGTACCACTGGACGCCGTCGGCAACCTCGCGGAGGTTGTGCGGCGGAATGTTGGTGGCCATGCCGACGGCGATACCGGAGGAGCCATTGACCAGGAGGTTCGGGAAGCGGGCCGGCAGGATGGTGGGTTCCTGGTTCTTGCCGTCATAGTTGTCCTGGAAATCGACGGTTTCCTCGTCGATGTCGCGGACCATTTCCATGGCAAGCGGCGCCATCTTCGTTTCGGTGTACCGCGGTGCTGCGGCGCCGTCATTGCCGGGAGACCCGAAGTTACCCTGGCCCAGCGCCAGCGGGTAGCGCATGGTCCAGTCCTGGATCAGGCGGACCAGCGCATCATAGATGGCGGTGTCGCCGTGGGGGTGGTACTGGCCCATGACCTCGCCCACCACGCGGGCGCACTTGTTGAAGGAGCGCTCCGGGCGGTAGCCGCCGTCGAACATCGCGTAGAGCACCCGGCGGTGGACCGGCTTGAGGCCGTCCCGGACATCGGGCAGGGCACGGCCCACGATCACGGCCATCGCGTAGTCGAGGTAGGAGCGCTGCATTTCCGTCTGCAGGTCAACCTGTTCAACGCGGTCGGTCAGCACATCGGTGTCAAGGACAGTCCCCTCGATGGGGGTCTCGGCATCGGCCGGAACTTCTGGTGTTTCGTCACTCATGGTCTACATTTTCCGTTTCAGGTATATATCAGTCCGGGAATATCTGGGGGGCAGATGGCCGCTAGATATCCAGGAACCGAACGTCCTTGGCGTTCTGCTGAATGAAGTTTCGGCGCGATTCCACGTCCTCGCCCATCAGGGTAGAGAAGGTCTGGTCCGCGGCCAGGGCGTCGTCCATGGTGACTTGCAGCAGGGTGCGGTGTTCCGGGTCCATGGTGGTGTCCCACAGCTCCGTGTAGTCCATTTCGCCAAGGCCCTTGTAGCGCTGGATGCCGTTGTCCTTGGGGATGCGGCGGCCGGCGGCCTGGCCGGAGAGCAGCCGGGCATCGCGTTCGCGGTCGCTGTACACGTAGTCGTGCGGCGCGTTGGACCACTTGATCCGGTAAAGCGGCGGCTGCGCCAGATAGACATAGCCGTTTTCAATCAGCGGGCGCATGTAGCGGAACAGCAGCGTCATCAGGAGGGTGGTGATGTGCTGGCCGTCGACGTCGGCATCGGCCATCAGGACGATCTTGTGGTAGCGCAGCTTGCTGAGGTCGAAGTCCTCACCAATACCCGTGCCGAACGCGGTAATCATGGACTGGACCTCGGCGTTGCCCAGGGCCTTGTCCAGCCGGGCCCGCTCCACGTTCAGGATCTTTCCGCGCAGCGGAAGGATGGCCTGGGTTTCCGGGTTGCGGCCCCGCTTGGCGGAACCGCCGGCGGAGTCGCCCTCCACAATGTAGACCTCGCACTTTTCCGGGTTCTTGGAAGAGCAGTCCGAGAGTTTGCCGGGCATCCCAAAGGACTCCAGCGGGCTCTTGCGGCGTGCGTTGTCGCGGGCTTTGCGTGCCGCCATCCGGGCCTGGGCCGCGGAGATGGCCTTGCGGATGACGTCGCGGGCCGGGCCCGGATTGCGTTCGAGCCAGTCGCCCAGTCCATCCGTAACGACGCGCTGGACGAAGCCCTTCACTTCGGAGTTGCCGAGCTTGGTCTTGGTCTGTCCCTCGAACTGCGGTTCGGCCAGCTTGACCGAAATGACAGCCGTGAGGCCTTCGCGGATGTCGTCACCGGTGAGGTTGTCATCCTTTTCCTTGATGATGCTCTTCTCCCGCGCATAGCGGTTGATGAGCGAGGTCATCGCGGCGCGGAAACCCTCTTCGTGGGTACCGCCCTCGTGGGTGTTGATGGTGTTGGCGTAGGTGTGGACACTCTCGGAGTACGCGTTGGTCCACTGCATCGCCATTTCCAGGGCGATGTGGCGTTCGGTGTCCTCGGTTTCGAAGGCGATGACGTCCTCGTGGACCACATCGACCTTTTTGCCGGAGTTCAGGTGCTGCACGTAGTCCAGCAGCCCGTTGTCATACTGGTAGACCACGGTGTGGAACTCGGCGGGAACTTCGCCTTCGGTCGGGACAACGTCGAGATCCAGGTCCCCGTCGTCGGACGGTTCCTGCGCCGCCTGCCGTTCATCGGTGAGTGTGATGCGCAGGCCCTTGTTCAGGAAGGCCATCTGCTGGAAACGGGCGCGGAGCGTTTCGAAATCGAAATCCGTCACTTCGAAAATGCCGGCATCGGGGTAGAACGTCTGGGTGGTGCCGGTTTCGGTGGTCTCCTCACCCTTGACCAGGCTGCCCTGCGGCTTGCCGCCGTCGGCGAAGGACATCCGCCACACGTGGCCCTGCCGGCGGACCTCGGTGTCCACCCGGCTTGAGAGTGCGTTGACCACGGAGATGCCCACGCCGTGCAGGCCGCCGGACACGGCGTAGCCGCCGCCGCCGAACTTGCCGCCGGCGTGCAGGATGGTCATAACGACCTCCACGGTGGGCTTGTGCTCCGTCGGATGCATGTCGACCGGGATGCCGCGGCCGTTGTCGACCACCTTTACGCCGCCGTCGGCCTGCAGAACGATCTCGATGTGGGTGCAGTATCCGGCCAGGGCCTCATCGACCGAGTTGTCCACCACTTCATAGACCAGGTGGTGCAGACCACGAGGCCCTGTGGAACCGATGTACATGCCGGGACGTTTCCGGACGGCTTCCAGGCCTTCGAGCACCGTAATGTCGCTGGCGCCGTAGCCGTGGGGAGTTGCAGCTTCCGGCGGAGTGTCCGCCGCTTCAGCCGCTACTGGTTCCACTGCCGGGATCTCTGCATTGTCGTTAGCCACAGGCGCTTTCGACTCCTCTTTTTCGGTAAAGGCCGGCCGTTGCCGCTTCCCGGAGGAAACAGCGACTGCCAACGGGCACGTCACTGACGGCGCCGGCTGTGAAGCTGGCTCGAGGATCCGTCTACCGCACGCGGATATTGCGTCGGAAACGGACTCAGTCAACGTTTCACCGGCGCCCAGTTATCTTCCCCGATTCTACCGTGTTATAGGGGCGAAACCCGCATTCTGGGGGCTCAAACGGGGAGGAAAGTGCCGCTGGGAGGCCGCAGACTCCACCTGCAAGGCTCCAGGGGTACCGGACTAGGGTTCCTATACGGCTCCCCGGCGTCCAAGCGCCCTACACGCCGCTTGCGGATTTTTCAAGAGTTTTGCAAGGAGTGCTTCAGACCTGGTGGTCCGAGAGCCGCCGGTGGTGTCGGGAATTACCCGGAATCATCCGTACGTGTCCCGCGGACCACGTCCGTTGACGGTTCGGCCGCCCTTGCGCCAGCTTGGCGCCGCAGGTCCGAGGACCTGGATCTTCGTCACAACTCCGCCGCCCAGTTCCGTGCGGAACTTCTCCAGCAGGCTGATGCTGAGCAGGCGGAGCTGAGTGGCCCAGGCGGTGGAATCGCAGCGGACGTGGAGGGTGGTGTCGGTAAAACTCTCCGGCGTGCAGTGGGCGGAGATCTCCGGTCCCACGAGCGTTGGCCACTCGGCCATCACCGATCCAACTGCCACCGGTGAGCTCCAGCCGCGCTCCGCGACGAGCCGGCCTACCACTTTCCCGAGACCCATCGGGTCCCGGCCGGTGCCGTGGAACTGGCTGAAGCCGCGGGTGCCGCCGGTACTGCGGCCGGGTTTCTGCGGCGTGGTGCCGGGGCGCGGCGGCGCTTTGCGCCGGATTTCTCCCCGGGCCGCTGCCGCTTCGCGCATTCTGTTCAGCGCTGACTGGGCAGCATCGATATCGTCGGGATCGCGGCCCGGTTGCAGGCCTCCGTCGGTGTCCTTATTCATCGATCTTCCCGCTCATCGATTCCTCCGGGGACAACTCTCACCCGCCGGCCGGCCAGTTCCACCGGGATGTCATCGTCGACGGCGGCAGTCACCAGCACCTGTTCCGCGCCGGATACTATTGCCGCCAGTTTACGCCGCCGCTGGACATCAAGCTCGGCAAAGACGTCGTCCAGGATCAGGATGGGGGCGGAGCCGCCGGTGCGTGCATCATCGAGCATCACGTAGTACGAGGCCAGACGCAGGGACAGACACATGGACCAGGTTTCTCCGTGCGAGGCATACCCTTTCGCAGGGGCGGTGCCGAGGGTGAGTTCCAGTTCGTCGCGGTGCGGGCCGACGAGGGAAATCCCCCGTTCAAGTTCCTTGCGCCGTGACGCGGTGAAGGCCTGGACGTAGCGTTCGGTGAGTTCGTCCACGGAGAGCCGGCGCAGGTCCTCGGCAGGAGCGGCGGATTCCCCGGCGGCAGCGGGAGCAGCAGCGGAAGCCGGCGCGGCGCCGTCGTCCTCCAAGGCCCCCTGCAGAGTGGAGCGGTAGATGGCCCCCGCGTTTTTGGACCCGTCGGTGAGCTGCGCGTAGGCGTTGTTGAGGTGGGGGCGGAGCCGTTCCACCAGTTCAAGCCGCGCATGCAACAGTTCGGCGCCAGCCCGTGCCATGTGCTGGTCCCAGACGTCCAGGGTGGCCTCATGTCCGCTCGTGAACTTGCCGGCGCGGGCTGATTTCAGCAGCGCATTGCGCTGCTTCAGCACCCGGTCGTAATCGCTCCGGGTGGCTGCGTGCCGGGGAACCAGGCTGACCAGGAGTTCATCGAGGAAACGGCGCCGGCTGGACGGATCGCCTTTGACCAGGGCGAGGTCCTCCGGGGCAAACAGCACGGTCTGGCAAATGCCCAGGATGTCCCGGGCCCGGACCGGATTGCTGCGGTTGATCCGGGCGCGGTTGGCACGTGAACTGTTGATTTCGAGTTCCAGCACCGTCGACTGCTCGCCGCGGACCAGCTTGGCGCGGATCATGGCCCGCTCTGTGCCGAAACGCAGCAGCGGGGCATCGGAACTGACCCGGTGGGAGCTGAGCGTGGCCAGGTAGCCGACGGCTTCCATGAGGTTGGTCTTGCCGATGCCGTTGGAGCCGACCAGCACGGTCACGCCGGGTTCGAAGCTCAGTTCAACCTGGGCGTAACTGCGGAAATCGGTGAGCGAAAGTTGTTCTAGGTACACGCCGGATTCAGTATTTCAGGGCGGGGCTATTTGGCCGGACGGGTCGCATGCCCGCCGAACTGGTGGCGCAGCGCGGAAACCATCTTCATCGCCGGTGAGTTGTCCTCGCGCGAGGAGAAGCGGGCAAAAAGCGCTGCCGTGATGGCCGGGGCGGGCACGGCATTGGCGATTGCTTCCTCCACCGTCCAGCGTCCCTCGCCGGAATCCTCGACGTAATCGTCAATCGAGGCCAGGCCCGGATCCTCATCCAGGGCCTTGACCATGAGGTCCAGGAGCCAGGACCGGACGACGGTTCCTTTCTGCCAGGCTCGGAACGTGCCTGGCAGATCGGTGACGATGTCCTTGGCGGCGAGGAGTTCGTATCCTTCCGCATAGGCCTGCATCAGTCCGTACTCAATGCCGTTGTGGACCATCTTCGCGTAGTGGCCGGCACCGACGCCGCCAACGTGGACGAAACTGTCGGCGCGGTCTCCTTCGGGACGGAGGGCATCGAAGACGGGCATCGCACGCTCAATATCTGCAGCGTCTCCGCCGGCCATCAAACCGTAGCCGTTTTGCAGGCCCCATACGCCGCCGGAGACACCGCAGTCGGCGAACCGGATGTTCTTTTCGGCCAGCGCGGCACCGTGTTTCTGGTCCTCGGTGAAGCGGGAGTTGCCGCCGTCGATCACCAGGTCGCCGGCGTCGAGCCTGTCACCCAGGTCGGTGATGACGGCATCGGTGATTTCGCCGGAGGGGACCATTACCCAGATCAGCCGCGGCGCCGGGACGGCGGCGATGAGTTCTTCCAGCGTCGCGACGTCGGTGATGTCCGGGTTGCGGTCAAACCCGGTGACTTCGATTCCACCCTTGCGCAGCCGTTCGCGCATGTTGAAACCCATTTTTCCAAGGCCGATCAGTCCAATGTGCATAGTGCGGGTTCTCTTTCTGCATTGGGTGTCGGTTGTCGTTTTGGGGCCCAGAACGACAACAGCCTGGGCCGACGCCGCCCGGGTTCCCTGGCCGAGCTTGCGAGGCGAGGGTGGCGGTGGGGACTAGTTGGGCAGCCGGACCGGCATGACCAGGTAGCGGTAGTCGCCCTGGTCCTCGCCGTCGGCGTCGTTCTGCGCCGTGATCATCGCCGGTTTGGGGGCGCTGGTGAAGGAGAACCGTACGAACTTGGTTTCGATGACACTCAGGCCCTCGATCAGGTAGTGCGGGTTGAAGGCAACGGTGATGTCCTCGCCGGTGAGCTGGGCTTCGAGCTCTTCCGAAGCCTGAGCGTCTTCTCCGGTGCCGGCGTCCAGGTGCAGCTGGCCTTGGGTGAAGGCGAGCCGGACCGGGGTGTTTCGTTCTGCGACGAGTGAGACGCGGCGGACGGCCTCGACGAGTTCGGAGGTCTGAACGGTGGCGTGGATCGGTGTGGATTCGGGGAACAGCGAGCGGATCTTGGGGTAGTCGCCATCGACCAGCAGGGACGTGGTGGTGCGGCCGCCGCTTTCGAAGCCGATGAGCCTGCTGTCGTCATCGGCGAGGGCCAGGTTGATGTCGCCGCTGCCGCCCAGGGTCTTGGCGACTTCGTTGAGGGTCTTGGCTTTTACCAGAGCGCTGGTGGAGATGCCCGGAGTGACGGGCTTCCACGGGACCTCGCGCATGGCCAGCCGGTACCGGTCGGTGGCCAGGAGCGTGATGAGGTCGTCCTCGATCTCCATCCGCACGCCGGTGAGGATGGGCAGGGTGTCGTCCTTGCTTGCCGCGATGATCACCTGGGAGACAGCCTGGGCGAAGGAATCGCCCTGGACGGTTCCGCTGATGGGAGGCAAGGCGGGAAGCGGCGGGTATTCAGCTTCCGGCATGGTGGCCAGGTGAAAGCTGCTCCGGCGGCAGGTCAGGGTGACTTTGTTGCCGTCGGTCTCGATTTCGACCGGCGCGGAAGGGAGGCTGCGGCAGATGTCTGCCAGCAGGCGGCCGGAAACCAGGATGGTGCCTTCGGTGGTGATGTCTGCAGGAATTTCGAGCCTGGCGGACGTCTCGTAGTCGAAGCTCGAAAGGCTGACGGTACCGGCTTCAGCCTTGAGGAGCAGGCCGGAAAGTACGGGTACTGGCGGCCGCGGAGACAACGACCGGGCGGTCCAGGTCACGGCTTCTGCCAGGACGTCCCGTTCGACTCTGAACTTCACGGAAGGGTGCCGCCTTTCATTGCTGCTGTCATCACTGGTAGCCGGGCCACAGGCCCGGCAGGGAACCACAAAAGATGTCCAGGACGGACACACTGCAGACAGCTTAGCCGCAAGAAGTGTGATTCTCCCATCCCCGGGTTACATCCGTGTGGTTCGGCAGGGCCCGCCCGGTGCCCGTTTCCGGCCGGGGCCGGGACGGTCCTGGGCTGTGTGCGGAGTCCGGCGGGAAGTTGTTATTTGAGGGAATTTCATTTTCTAGGGATTAGTAGTGTTAATAACTGCTGTGGATACTGTGGATAACCCTGTTTGACGTTGTGATTCCGCGGTTAAGCCCTGTTCATGGGCTGTGGGCGGAGCAGGTTTTAAACAGGGTGTGGATGGGGATAACATTTTTGGCCGTTCCGCTGATCCACAGACGCCTTAAGGGTTTTAAGCCCATTAACCGCGGTTGTCCCCTTAACTATCCACAGGCTTGTCCACAGGTGCCTGTTAATAAGGTAAGAGTGCGCGGCGGGTCAGGACATGAACGAGCTCAGGAACCGGCTCAGGAATTGCGCTGCTGCTGCTTGATCCGGTTGGTCAGCTCGGTGACCTGGTTGTAGATCACGCGGCGCTCCGCCATCAGTTCGCGGATCTTCCGGTCCGCGTGGATGACCGTCGTGTGGTCGCGGCCGCCGAGTTCCTGCCCGATCTTGGGAAGGGACATGTCCGTGAGCTCGCGGCAGAGGTACATGGCGATCTGCCGGGCGGTCACAAGGGTCCTGGTCCGCGACTTGCTGCAGAGCTCTTCCATGCTGAGCTTGAAGTAGTCGGCGGTCTGCGTGAGGATCTGCGCGGAGGTGATCTCCTGGGCGCCGTCGTCGGTGATGAGGTCCTTGAGCACCATCTCGGCGAGAGCGACGTCGACCGGCTGGCGGTTGAGGCTGGCGAAGGCCGTCACCCGGATGAGGGCACCCTCGAGTTCGCGGATGTTGCTGGAAATTTTCGAGGCGATGTACTCCAGGGCATCGTCCGGCGCGGACAGACCCTCGCTGAGGGCCTTCTTCCGGAGGATCGCGATCCGGGTCTCGAGTTCCGGCGGCTGGATATCGGTCAGCAGGCCCCACTCGAACCGCGACTTCATCCGGTCCTCGAAGCCGGCAAGCAGCTTGGGCGGCTGATCGGAGGTGATGACCACCTGCTTGTTGTTGTTGTGCAGGGCGTTGAAGGTGTGGAAGAACTCCTCCAGCGTCCGGTCCTTGCCGGCCAGAAACTGGATGTCATCGATCAGCAGGACATCGACGTTGCGGTACGTCGTTTTGAAGCTGGTGCCCTCGTCGTCACGGATCGAGTTGATGAAGTCGTTGGTGAATTCCTCGGAGTTCACGTAGCGGACCCGGATCCCGCTGTAGAGCCGGCGGGCGTAGTGACCGATCGCATGGAGCAGGTGGGTCTTGCCCAGACCCGAATCGCCATAGATGAACAGCGGGTTGTAGGCCTTGGCCGGTGCTTCGGCCACCGCGACGGCGGCAGCGTGGGCGAACCGGTTGGAGGAACCGATCACGAAGGTGTCGAAGACATACTTCGGATTGAGGCGACCGAATTCGTGGGAAGTGCTCGGCAGCATCGGCTGGGGCTTCAGTTCCACTGAGGGATCGGCCACCAGGGACAGCTCGACGGCGGGTTCGGGCTCCGTATGGAGCGGCACCAGATCGGTGTCGACGTCGATCGCGCAGCGGATTTCGTCGGAGAAGACGTTCCGGAGGGCGTCGTCGAGGGCCTCCTTCACCTGCGTCTGCAACACTTCGCGGGTGAGTTCATTGGGGACGGCCACCAGCAGGGTGGAACCGATCAGGCCCTGGGCCTGGGCGAGGATAACGAAGCCACGCTGTCGCGGTGAAACCCGGTGATCGTTCTCCAGCAGGCTCACAACCCGCCGCCAGGAACTTCCGACAGTGTTGGCTTGGTTGGCTTCGTCTACTGTCATCAATCAGTTCCTCAAACTTGCTTGCCTGCATTACCTGCAGCCACAAGTCCTGAACCAGTGCGCTGGCCCCGGCTTAATCCACAGGGTTATGCACAGTCCGTGGATAATCGGCTACTGGGACACTCTAGGCGATCAAAAGTCCAGAAGATAGCTGGGATCTGTCCTGTGGATAATCACACCGTTGTAGTTCGAAATCGGGGTGCGTGACGTGGTTCATCCACAGGCTGAGCGAGTAGTTAGCCACAGTTGGGGAAAGCCGGTGAGGCAAGAGCCGGTTTGACTCAGGCGGGCGGCAAGCCCTAACGTTGTGAAGTCCCATGTGTACGCTTTTCGCCTCATTTGAATCTCTCCCGACGCCTCGCGTCTTGCGAGTCGAGGGAAGCGGCACATACAAAACTTAGCGTCGACCAGTTCTTCCCCTTGATCGGGTGGGCGCACCTTTGATCCCACTGGAGTAACTAACGTGAGCAAGCGGACTTTTCAGCCGAATAACCGCCGTCGAGCCAAGAAGCACGGCTTCCGCCTTCGTATGCGTACCCGTGCCGGCCGTGCCATCCTGGCAGCCCGTCGTGGCAAGGGTCGCACCGAGCTGTCGGCCTAAATAACTGACTCGTCGGTCCACATCCCTGTGCGAGTGTAAAGGTGCTGGCCACCCGCAACCGTCTGAGGACATCAACCGATTTTTCAACAACTGTACGTTCCGGTGTCCGCAATGGACGCCGGAACGTAGTGTTATATACGGCAGCTCTCGCTGCCGACGAACCAAGCCGGATCGGATTCATCGTTTCCAAGAGTGTCGGGAACGCTGTGGTCAGGAACCTCGTTAAGAGGAGACTGAGAGAAGTCGGTGCTTTGTCGTTGCAGAAATACGGCAGCGGGTTTGCCATCGTGGTCCGGGCTTTGCCGGCCTCGGCGGGTGCCGGCTGGGACCAGCTGCGGGCAGACTATGACGCCGCCTTGGAAAGCAACATGAAACGGCTGGGCAGGAGCCTTCCGAAGGCTGCTTCTTCAGTTTCTTACGAGACAACACAGGAAGGGACCCCGCGTGCGTAACTCAACTGCCGCCGTCGTCCCTCCTGCAAGATCCGCAGCAGTTTGGCTGGGCCGGGCAGTCTGGAACTTGCCCCGTAATATCCTCATTCTGCTGCTTCTGGCGTACCGCAAGGTGATCTCACCGCTGTACGGCCAGGTTTGCCGCTTCTTCCCCAGCTGCTCCGCCTACGCGCTTGAAGCCATCACGGTGCACGGCGCGGTCAAAGGAAGCTGGCTCGCGGCCAGGCGTCTGTTGCGCTGCCATCCCTGGAATGCCGGTGGTGTGGACCATGTCCCCGCCGGAAAATGCGAGTGGCCCGCAGACCGCACCCCCACAATTGTTGTGCTGAACAACCCGGACAAGTACCTGGCTGCTCAGACTGATGGAGAAGGCCGCTCTGCGGCCTGACGAATAGGGATATCGTATGGACTTCTTTGAAACAATCATGTTTCCGTTCAAGTGGCTTGTGTCCGCCATCATGGTGGTCTTCCACGATGGCCTGAGCGCCATCGGCATGCCCGCCGCCAACGGCTGGACGTGGACGCTGTCCATCATCGGACTGGTGCTGGTGATCCGGGCCGCCCTGATCCCCGTGTTCGTCAAACAGATCAAAGCCCAGCGCGGCATGCAGCTCCTGCAGCCTGATCTGAAGAAGCTTCAGGACAAGTACAAGGGCAAGACCGACCAGCTGTCCCGTCAGGCCATGGCGCAGGAACAGATGGCCATGTACAAGAAGCACGGAACCAACCCGTTCTCGGCCTGCCTCCCCATGCTGATCCAGATGCCGTTCTTCTTTGCCCTCTTTACGGTTCTCTCCGGCATCACGACGGCGGCCGACAGCGGCAAGGGCATCGGCGCCATGAGCCACGAGCAGGTGGTGCAGTTCGATGAGTCGAGCATCTTCGGCGCCCCGCTCTCCGCGACCCTGCTGCACGGCACCCCGCCTGGCGGCAACGTGGTGGCCGTGTGGATCCTGTCAATCGTGATGATCCTGGCCATGACCGCCTCGCAGTTCATCACTCAGAAGCAGATCATGGCCAAGAACATGTCCGAAGAGGCCATGGCCAGCCCGTTCATGCGTCAGCAGAAGATGATGCTCTACATCCTGCCCATCGTCTTCGGCGTGGGCGGCATCAACTTCCCCATCGGCGTCCTGATTTACTGGACCACCACCAACCTCTGGACCATGGCGCAGCAGTTCTTCGTCATCCGCCGCATGCCGACGCCGGGATCCCCCGCCGCCAAGGCCCTGGCCGAGCGCCGTGCCGCGAAGGGTCTGCCCGCCCTGCCGCTGACGGGCGCCAAGAAGGCCGAGGCTGAGGCGGCCGAAGCCGCCGCTGCCGCTGCCCTGGTAGCCAAAAGCCAGCGCGTCCAGCCACAGCGTAAGAACAGGAAGAGGAAGTAATGTCCGCCGAAAGCACAGAACACGCTATTTCCGCCGTAACCACCGAGGAACAGGACGACGCTTTGAGCGCCGTCCAGAATTCTGACGAAGGCTCCGAGGATTCGGAAGGCAAGGGCACGTCCGCCAGCCGCCTGGAAGAAGAGGGCGATGTTGCTGCGGACTACCTCGAGGAATTGCTGGACATTGCCGACATCGATGGCGACATCGACATTGAAGTCCGCAACGGCCGCACCTACATCTCGATCGTTGCTGAGGAAGAAGCAGCCGGTCTGGAGAGTCTGGTCGGGAAGGACGGCGAAGTCCTCGAAGCGCTTCAGGAGCTGACCCGTCTGGCTGTCCTCTCCGCAACGGAAAACCGCTCACGACTAGTGCTGGACATCAACGGCTACCGCTCGGAGCGGGCCGGCGAGCTGCAGAAGATCGCGGAAGACGCCGTCGCGTCCGTTAAGGACTCCGGCGAGACCGTGGCCCTGGCACCGATGAGCGCCTATGAGCGGAAGATCGTGCACGACGCCGTCGCTGACTTGGGACTCATCAGCGAGTCCGAGGGCGAAGGCGCTGACCGCCACATCGTCGTTTCCGCCGACTGAAGCCGCCGGATAGCTTGATGGTTGAAATTACCGCGGCCGAACTGCAGGCCGCCCAGACTATCTTTGGGGACCGCCTGGACCTGGCAAAGCGCTATGTTGAGCACCTGGCCACGTCAGGGACGGAGCGGGGCCTGATTGGCCCCCGCGAAATTCCCCGGCTCTGGAGCCGCCACGTGCTGAACTGCGCCGTGATCGAGAGCCAGATTGCCGAGGGAAGCCATGTGGCCGACGTCGGCAGCGGTGCCGGCCTCCCCGGCCTCTGCCTGGCCATCGCCCGGCCGGATCTGGAACTAACACTGATCGAACCCCTGGAACGCCGGGTTGTCTGGCTGCAGGAAGTGGTGGATGATCTTGGGCTCGACAACGTCACCATCATGCGCACCCGCGCTGAGCTGGCTGTCGGACTGGTCGACGCCGACGTTGTTACCGCGCGCGCCGTCTCGGCGCTTACCAACCTGGCCGGACTCACCATTCCGCTGCTGGCGGGCAAGGGTGAAGTGGTGGCCATTAAGGGCCGCAGCGCCGGCGAAGAAATAGAAAAAGCCGCCAAGGTGATCCGGAAGCTGGGCGGCACCCAGACGTCCGTGGTGCTGGTGGGCGAGGATCTCCTCGAAGAACCCACAACCGTTGTCCGAATCGTTGTGAATAAGCCTCAAAAGATTGCCTAGCCTCAGCCCGGTGCCCTCGGACTCCAACGGTAAGAGGTTAGGCTAGTAACCGGCAGCAAGAGCCGAACGAGAGTGAGTGTGTCACAGTGACCAGTAGCGAAGCCTCCACACAACGGATCCCGCCGTTTGTGTCCCTGGGGTCCGCACGGGCCTTCGTTGCGCCTGCAATTGCTCACGATTACTCCGGAAATCACACTCCTGTGGTTGCGAAGACGGCCGGTAAGGCCAGCGTTTCACGTGAAACATCTGTTGCTACCAGTGGCAACGTACTGGACTCCATCGACGACTCCAGTCCCATTGCCCGCGAACTCGCCCATGAGAATAAGCGGCGTGAACGGCTCCTGGGCCGTGAACTTCCCAAACCGGAGAAGACGCGCATCTTCACCGTCTCGAACCAGAAGGGCGGAGTTGGCAAGACCACCACAACGGTCAACATTGCCGCCGCCCTGGCTGCCGCCGGCTTGAACGTGCTGGTCATCGACATCGACCCGCAGGGAAATGCCTCGACGGCGCTCGGAATCGAGCACCACGCCGACGTCGACAGCATCTATGACGTGCTCATCAACGACATCCCGTTGCAGGACGTCGTTGCGCCGTGCCCGGACATTGACAAGCTGATCTGCGCACCAGCCACCATTCACCTCGCCGGTGCTGAGATTGAACTGGTCAGCCTGGTCGCCCGCGAGCAGCGGCTCCGCCGTGCGATTGACGTGTATGCCAAGGAGCGTGCGAAGAACGGTGAGGAGCGCCTTGACTACATCTTCATCGACTGCCCGCCAAGTCTTGGCCTGCTGACCGTCAACGCGTTCTGTGCCGCTAACGAGGTGCTCATTCCGATCCAGTGCGAGTACTACGCGCTTGAAGGTCTGAGCCAGCTGCTCAAAAACATCGAAATGATCCAGAAGCATTTGAATGCCGACCTGGTGGTGTCCACGATTCTTCTGACCATGTACGACGGCCGCACCAACCTGGCCGCCCAAGTGGCAGCAGAGGTACGCGAGCACTTCCCGGAACAGGTCCTCGGGGCCGTAGTCCCCCGTTCGGTACGAATTTCTGAAGCTCCCAGCTACCAGCAGACCGTGATGACCTACGATCCTTCATCCAGCGGGGCCCTGTCCTACCTGGAAGCCGCGGCCGAAATCGCGGAACGTTAGAATCTGTTCAAGCATTGCACTAGCTAGAGCCCGGTGATGCCCGGCTCTTCCAATGGAGGGATTTATCCATGAGCGATAAGCGACGCGGCCTGGGCCGTGGACTTGGGGCACTCATTCCAAGTTCCGCCGCGGCGTCCGGCAACGGGTCAGCGCCGTCCCGTCCCGTGGATCTATTTTTTCCTGAAGCCCGCAAGCGGACTCCCGGCGCTGAGGTATCTCCGGCGGTAGACCCCGTTGTGGCGCCCGAGGAGGAGACGGCGACAGAGTCACTGGCAGCGGCCGCTAGCTCTGTTCCGGCTGCCGCGTCCGACGTCCCCGAAGCGAAAACGGCTGCCATTGCGAAGACCCCTGCCGTTGCGAAGAAGGCCCCGGCACGAAAGGCCTCCGCAACCAAGGGCGCTGCTCCGGCGTCCGCACCAAAGATTGTCACCGGCGAGCCGGCTGCCGAGGAAACTGCGGCTGTTCCCGAGGCCAAAGACCAAGGAGTGGAACTTGTGGAGGTACCCGGTGTCCGCTTTGCGGAAATCCCGGTCACCGATATCCACCCCAACCGCAAGCAGCCACGTTCAGTCTTCGATGAGGACGACATGGCGGAGCTGGTTCACTCAGTGCGCGAAATAGGCGTTCTCCAGCCAATTGTTGTCCGTACCTCAACTGAAGAGGGTGGAGAACCCTACGAGCTTGTTATGGGTGAGCGCCGGTGGCGGGCAGTACAGGCCGCCGGCCTGGAAACCATCCCCGCAATTGTCCGTGACACCACCGACGATGACCTCCTCCGCGACGCTCTGCTGGAAAACCTGCACCGGAGCCAGCTGAACCCCCTCGAGGAGGCCGCCGCCTACCAGCAGCTGCTTGAGGACTTCGGCACCACCCATGAACAACTGGCTGACCGGATTGGACGCTCGCGTCCCCAGGTGTCCAACACGCTGAGGCTGCTCAAGCTCCCGCCTCTGGTACAGCGCCGTGTCGCCGCCAGCGTCATCTCTGCCGGCCACGCCCGGGCTCTGCTGGCTTTGCCGGATGCTGCTGCAATGGAACGCCTGGCGCAGAAGATTGTCGCGGAAGGCATGTCCGTGCGTGCCACCGAAGAAGCGGTGACTCTCTACCAGAACCCTTCCTCGGCCCCGAAAAACAACATTCCGCGCCCGGGCGCTCGTCACGAACGACTGGATTATCTGGCTTCGTCGCTCTCTGACCGTCTCGATACTAACGTCAAGATTTCGCTGGGCGCCCGCAAGGGACGGGTCAGCATCGAGTTCGCCAGTGTGGAAGACCTTAACAGGATCATGGATGTGCTTTCGCCGGGTGCTTCCAGCTAGCACCGCATCGGACAGAGGAAAGGGACCCGTTTCACGTGAAACGGGTCCCTTCTTCTATGCCTACAGCGATCGATGTGTCTAGAGGCGCCACATTGCACCCATGCGGGGCACTTCAGCATGTTGCCATAGACGGACACAATCGTCCGCCGTCAGTGAGCCGTGAATGTCGAAGATCCGGCGTCGGCGCGCGAACGAGGCGTCGCCGGTTTTGTGAATTTGACTCGGCCGCCCAAGAAGCGGCGATTCGTTTCACGTGAAACAAGGATCATGGGGAATCTATCCCTAGTGCTGAGACCGACATCCCCCTGCCGCCTGGCTCGAAGGTTCATCGAGGGCTATCCAACAGTTCTGGGGCGACTGCCGAACAGGAGTAGGCTCACCCTCCTCGGTCCGCAGGGCGTCATCAATCCTCATCTCGGGCCAGCATGGCGGGACTCCGCGTGGGTTGCCCGGCCACTGCGATTGCACGGGCTCCCGAGAAACGGGATGGTTTCACGTGAAACAGTCAATCACCCGCACACAGTCAGCCGAGAATTGCCCCCGGTCGGTTCTAGACGGCTGTATGTCGGACGCCTGGCCGGTTCAGGGCCCGCGTTCTCGCTGGGGCGAAGCGCGACTAGGCGGGGCCCGACGACCCCTGAAGGCCTCTGAGGAGGCTGGAGCGGCTTGGATCGGCCTGGATCGGCCCCCACCCCCACGGCCGGCCCCACAGCCCCACGGCCGGTCCCGCCGCCCCACGGCCGGTCCGACCGCCCCACAGCCAGCCTCACCGCCCCACGGCCGTCTCGGGCCCTTTCCGGCCCATGAGGGCACGCGCCGAGGGTAATGCTGACCCTGCCTGCTGGATCCCGCAGAGGCAAAGCCCTGGACCGGGGTGTCCACGGTATCGATGATGGGTCCGGAGATGACCACAGGTACAACGTCACCGGCCCCATTAGGGGCGGCATTGGCGGCATTCCTTGCGATGCCTGCCGGAAAGTGGAGAAGGTAGCTTGTAGCCACTCTCGACGTGGCTACGCGCCAAGGCAGAGCTTCACAGGGTTGGCTCATGGTGCGGTTGAACCGCGCTCCTAAGGGTAAGCGGCAATGGGCACCGATACGGCCTCTCCGTATCCCCCATCAATTGTGGTGCGAGAGCAAGTTGATCCTATGTTCCGCTCCGCCCGAACTGCAAACATAGCCTTCCCAGCAGCAACACGGCAGGTGGGGATCAGATCGAATAGGGCGCCGATACTCTGGGCCTCGGAAGAAGGCCATCAAGGTTCTTCCTGGTGGTGTGAACTCATATGTCCGTGGAATAGAAAATCGCTGGACACTCTTTGTCGACGGATCCAGCGCCGCTCCCCCGGGAAGCTCGTTGGGACGGTGCGCCCGGGCGGCTGACAAAGTCCCATGAACGGAATCAAGCCGAGCGTACTCTCGGAGTCGCAGGGAGCTAGCGATGGGGATCAAGTGAGTTGCCCGGACAGGCCTTTACGTCGGCCTGGGGAATCTAGTTCACTCTCTAGCGGGAAACTGATGGAATTGGCTGTGGGATCAAGCAGAATGCAGAGTTGGCTCCCCGGGTCGCTGCGCCAGATTGTCCAGTAAATACCACTGAGGCCACCAGGTGGGCTGTCCCCCGTGCTGTTTCTGCGCGCCTTGACGGGTACGGTTTTGAAGTTGACGGGAGGCCACGATTGCTGGCCGCGAGGTGTCATCAAGAGAATGGGTTCTAGCAGCCGGCGCCTCCGAAGCTGTCTCCCGTTTCGGGCCTGACCTGCGTCGTTTGGAGGGCTTGACCGGTCTTGTCCAATGGCTATCCTCAGGTGTCATGTAGGGCATCTGAGGCGTGGATATCCCGTGGGCAGCGCAGTGGATATCGCTGTGGATAACTTTGTGGACTATCGGTGCTGCATGCTCGCCTCACGGCTGAGCGAGCGTGGAGGGAAAGGCAAGGAATGTGCAGATACTCGTGACCTCCATTCTATGGCCGTTCCCGTTTCACGTGAAACATATCTGGCCGCCTAGAAGTGAAGCGATTCACACCCGAGCGTGCTTTCTAAATCCCCCGTCCGTGGTTAATTTTCAGCTCCATGAGGCGGTTAACCGGCATATTGGGGCGCGGGCCAAGCGCCTAGGGTGGACGCCGCTGGGCGGCCGCTCCGCGTTAGTTTCCTCGCTGCCAGAGAGAGGTGGAAGGCACCGTCGTCTAAGCGTCGGATAGGCAGCTCGCGCTGGTGTGAGATTCCCCTCAGTCCCTGTGGATAACTGTGTGAATAAGTTCTGTGGAGAAGGTGGGGAAAACTGCCTCTCGAAGCATCGGGTCACGAGGTTTCCCCGTCCCATCAGTGGCTACGACGGCCCGTGGATTTGTGGGGGAAGAGAATCCGTGGGCGGATACCGCTAACACAATGACTCGTCAGATTCTCGCCGCATGGACCCAGAGCCTGGTAGGTTGCCTATGAGTCCCGTCCCCTGGGTGCCGCGCTTGGCCTTCGATATAGGAACCCGTTCAGCGTGCCGGCATGATGCTGTGTGCCATCTCCAGCCTGGTCGTTGTTTGGTCAATCCCCGCGCCCACCGACGTGCCTGACTGATTCCGGAATCTGGCGTGGCGAGCCTGCTCGCCCTGCTCTGGTTCTGCGGGTTCTCCAGGCTTCTAGCGTGTCTTCTGGATGCGCAGTCATTCCCACAGCCAAGGGACGCACCCGATGGCGGCATGCCCGTACGTGTTTGTTCTATCCACTGCGCAGCGGGCTCGGTGAGCTAGGCATCTCCCCTGTCGGTGCCACAAGGACTGCAGCGTGCATCGAGATTCGCGCCAGGGCTGCGCGGCATACCTTTCCGATCAGCTGCCTCCTATTTTCTTGTGTACGGGCGGGCAGGCGACGTGGCCCGGAGAGGGACCAAGGACGGGCAGTGAATCACCGAGGTTCGCGACCACCCCTGCGTCGGGAACTTCGGGGCCTCGTAAGGGACGCTTCAGTACCATCCGAGTCGCACTGGAACCGGCGCACGGCAGTAGAACTCATCGACCAGCACCGGAATCTGGGAGTGAGGACATGTCGGTAGCTCCGAGGATGCTGCCGAGGCCGGCCAGCCCGGCAGGCGCCAGACGCCAGCGGTGTCCGGCTCTGCAGAGGTCGGAAGGCGATCGGCCGCCGTTCACGGTGCTAGGTGCGCCTGTAGCGGCCGGCAACGCCTGTCCACCGCCCCTGGGCGGCCACATTAGGCTGCTTCGGAGCAGACCGCCGGAATCAGTTTGTACATGGTCGCGCATGCGGTGCCGAAACGGTCCGTTAGTGTTAGATACCGGCACGCCCTACCAACCGGCATTGTTGTGTTTCACGTGAAACAGAAGGCCTAAAGTGACCTCCGGTGTTGCATGGGAGAGGCGGTATTTCGCCGTTGGCGAGTGGATACATTCCTAGCCCCTGCGTGCGCAGGCGCCCTTTGGAGTGACCATAACCCAGACAGCACGCTGCTGATATCGCCAAGAATTCAGGGAACCAGGGAAGCTAGAACCTAAAGTGATCGGGTCCAGGAGGGGGATCCGCCGAACCAGCGAACAGGAGAACCAGGCAGGGCGCCTTAGAAGCCCGCCATTTGAGGTAGCGGACGATATGGCGCCCATGGAGGCGCTTGTGGTGGTGCGGCATATCTGGGAGTCGAATATTAGTTGCGCACTTCTTCTAGCCAACAGCACGTGGACGGTATTTGCGAGACCGCGGTGCTGTTTCACGTGAAACACGACCGCCTATTGATCTGCGCGTCCCTCCGTCATGAGCCCTAGCAATAGTAGTGACAGGCCGCCCTCGGCACTTTGTCCTCGGCAACCTCGACCAAATTGTGGCTGACAGACGATGAAGAAGGGTTCATATGGCCACCTCTTCGCGTCGATTGGCAACCGCACGATAATCGGCCAAGTCTGCGCGCCACATGCGTTTCACGTGAAACATGAAGCCACACTCCAATGGCGGTTCCACGGCGCATATCCGTGGTGGTGATAGGAAGACGTGGGAGAGATGACGGCTCGCCGTGTCCCGATACCCTGGTGATCGTCGAGACGTACGCTCCCGCGACGTCGTAAGAGCTGTTCTTAGGAGCGCCGGGCAGCCTAATGGGTTCAAGAACCGTCACCGACGGCAATGCGCAGCCTAGGTGAGACCTTGAGCCACCAAATGTCGCTGTGGCGAGCTCGCGAGGGCGAATGCCCAAACCAGACCGGAACATGAGCAAAGATGTGACGGTAGAACTATTTGCGGGTGGGGGCGGAGCAGCGGTCTCAGCCTGCCTCTTCCGAGACGGGTTGTGTGCGGAACCGCTTCGGTGCGATCCCGGGCGATGGGCGTCGAGAACCTACGATACGTTCTCCGACCTTAACGCTGCCGCCGCTTTACAAGCCTTTTTCGGTTGTCTGAGGGGTCAATCCCGGACCCTCCGAACAGAGTGTAGGAAGTTGAACACGGCCTTAGGACACGGCTCTGTGTTTCACGTGAAACACAGGGCGCGGTGCTGCAGAGCTAACCATCTTTCGGATTGCTCGGTGGGCGTGAATCCGTTACGTATGTTTCACGTGAAACGGGACCCCTAGTCCGCTAGACTCGACATTTCCTGTTCCGGCCACGGAGGCCAGGTGGGTGGAGCAGTTGGCTAGCATCTGCCCCACGAAGGGCTCGTGCGTCTCCACGCGCCCCTACTCCCCTCCGTGATCGGACCGCCCCGATCTCCGACTGGAAAGCAATTGCACGGCCCGACGGCGTCCTCTGAGAAAATTTTGGGAGTAGTGCAACGTATATAGACTGATAGCGCAGTTTTGATTGCACCAGTGCCAGGAACGATGGACCATTTACGCTACCGCAACTGGCGGAAATGGATCTGCGACCCAGAAAAAAGCGGCCTCACTCCCTGTTCCGGAAGTGAGGCCGCTTTGCGGTGTGGACGGCGTGGCGCCACCCAAGGGAACCCTAGGACAGAACGTCCGCAAATTCCTTTTCAAAGAACTGCTTGGGTCGCGCGCCAATGACGGTGCCCGTCACTTCGCCTCCCTGGAACAGGTAGACCGCGGGGATGGACGTGATACCGAACTGGGCTGCGATCGCAGGGTTGTCGTCAACGTTTACCTTGACGACGTCCACCTTCTCGCTGTACTCAACGGAGATTTCGTCGAGGATCGGTCCGAGTTTGCGGCACGGCCCGCACCATTCGGCCCAGAAGTCCACAATGACCGGCTTGGCGGAAGCCAGTACGTCGGTGCTGAAACTGGCGTCAGTTACGTCTTTTGCGTTGCTCATAGCCCCTGTCTCTCTCTTCGGTTGGTTGTATCTCGACGAGCTAGGCGTCGAAATCGGCGAGGTAGTGTTCGACGTCGAGGGCGGCCACACAGCCGGAACCCGAGGCCGTGATGGCCTGGCGGTAGGTCGGGTCGATGACGTCGCCGGCGGCGAAGACGCCCTTAACGCTGGTCTTTGAGGTGCGTCCTTCGACCGCGATGGTTCCCTCCGGGGTCAGGTCCAGCTTCCCCTTGACGAGGTCCGTGCGGGGATCGTTGCCGATCGCGACGAAGACGCCCGTGACGGCGAGTTCGGTCTCGGTGCCGTCAACAAGGTTCTTCAGCCGAAGTCCCGTGACCTTGTCCTGTCCCAGGACATCCTCGACGCCGGTGTTCCAGACGAAGCTGATCTTCTCGTGCGCAAGGGCGCGGTCGGCCATGATCTTGGAGGCGCGGAGCGTGTCGCGGCGGTGGACCACGGTGACAGTCTTGGCGAACTTGGTGAGGAACAATGCTTCTTCCATCGCGGAGTCACCGCCGCCGATCACGGCGATGTCTTGATCCTTGAAGAAGAAACCGTCGCAGGTTGCACACCAGCTGACGCCGTGGCCGGAGAGTCGCTTCTCGTTGGGCAGGCCGAGCTCGCGGTAGGCCGAACCAGTCGACAGAATGATGGACCGTGCCTGGAAGGTCTCCCCCGAGCCGATGGTCACGGTCTTGATGTCGCCGTCGAGGTCCAGTTCGGTGACGTCCTCGAACTGGATTTCCGTGCCGAACCGGGCAGCCTGCTTCTCGAAGTTTTCCATCAGGTCCGGACCCATGATGCCGTCGGGGAATCCCGGGTAGTTCTCGACGTCGGTGGTATTCATCAGTTCGCCGCCCGCGGTCACCGAGCCAGCCAGGAGCAGCGGCTTCAGGTTTGCGCGCGCCGTGTACACCGCGGCCGTGTAGCCTGCGGGGCCGGAGCCGACGATGATGACATCACGCACTTCAGACGCGGTGTTTTCTGCGTTGCTCACTAAACGGTGAACCTCTTCCTTTGTCGATGCGCCCGCCTGGGGTGGCCGGCCACATGGCACAACTACTACTGGGCGCTGAATATTCCGGTCTGGCAGGGCACCACGGGATAGCGCCAAGACTCAGGGTACCGTCTTGGCGTCGCGGACCGCGGTGGTATTGGCTTGGTTACAGAAATCCCTACTGGACCTTGATCTCAGCCAGGCGCAGGCCAAACCCGTAGCGCGTCTTGGGTGCCGCCAGCTTGGGCAGGGCCTTGATGGAGACGATGACGTACTGCGCTGTGACGGGCTCCTGCAGGGGCAGTGTCAGGTCCGGCGAGGTGAAGCTGTTGCTGCCCACCTGCTTGGCACCGTCCAGGGACGGGCGGTCGTTGGTGAAGACGCTGATGCTGCCGCCCGAGGCCCCCAACTGGCTCAGTGTAACTGAGGAAATCTGGGCAGGTTCTTTCAACTTGACGACGAGCGGAACACCTTCGGGGGCGAAACCGCCCCAACTGTCGGTGGCGAATTCCATGTCCGACCAGTAACTGGCGGCATTCCCGTCGAAGGTCTTGACCAGATCTCCGTCGTAGGTTGCGGCAAAGTCAAAGTTGCCCTCCCGTGTGACGCCCTCAATCGCGGGTGGAGCGGTGGCCGGTGCGGGGCTGCCGGTATCGGACGGCTCCGCCGACGGTGTCGCGGCCGCGCTGGTGGAGGCAGGCCCGACGGCGTCCGGCTCCGGTGTGGTCTTGAAGAGGCTACCGAGATTGGTGACGGCCAGAACCAGGCCGACCACCAGGACGGCCGCCAGCAGCCCGCCTACCAGCCAGCGCATGGACCGCGGTTCGCGCTGGGGCCGGTCCTCGTTGCCGTAGTACTCGTCATCCGCTTCGGCTTCGGTGTTTCGGGCTGAGCCGGGGAAGTATCCCGGCGCCCGGTCCGCTGAACCAGTCGCGGCCATGGCGGCAGCCGCCGGGGCCGGGCCGGAGGTTTGCCGGTCGTCGGGGGCCGGCTGGTTGTAGTCGTCGTCGGACCACAGGGACACCTTCGGCGTTTCGGCGGGAGCCGGCGGCCTGGAGTCGGGGGCAGCGGAGCGGGGCGCGCCTCCCTGCACGGGATGGGGCGCCGTCGTTTGGGGGGCGGCATCCTGCGGTGCAGTTTCGGGGGACGGTTCCTGCTTTGCGGATGGCGCCGGCGCCGCGGCACCGCGGGAACCCGCGGCGGCGGCAGCTCCCGCCGCTCCCGCTGCGGCGGCACCTGCGGCCGGAGACGTTCCTGGCCGCGAAGGAACGCGTGCCGGAGACGCGGGCGGAGCAGCCGGAGCGGCACCGGATGCCGGGACGCCCGGCTGGTTCTGACCGTAGTTGATGTACCCGGCTTCTACTTCTTCTTCGTCGTAGAGGCCGTCGTAGGTTTCGGGTTCGTGGGAACGGGGCTGGCCGAAGATTTCACTGCCAAGCGTGTCGGTAAAGAACGGCTCCACGTAGGGCGGGTTGGAGGACACAACCAGGTCCAGCAGGTCCGCGGCGGACGTGTGGTTGGTGATGAGGTAGGTGGTGGCTTCGCTGACCCCAAGGTCGAGGATCTGCACGTTGCCGGGACGCTCGCCCGTGGCGACTTCCCGGGCGCTCCGGGCCACCTGGTCAGCGTTGTCGGGCCCGGCCACGAGGATGCTCACAGCACGGTTGAGCACCTGGTCCACACCGTCCAGCACCAGATCCTGGTCATGTGAGGTCAGTACAGTGGCAGTGACCTTGTAACGGCCACCTAGTACTGATCCGACATCGATCGGGTGGGACACGGGTTCCTCCTAGACTGTCCGGGAGCTGCCAAACTGATCACTTCATCGGTGACCGCAGGTCCCCCGGTAAGCCGGTGGACCCCTGGTCTGCAACTCCCCTTGTTAGTCTTCGATCCTAGCCGATGCAGTGTCCCCGCCGCGGAAGCACGGCGCTGCGACCCGGCTGGTTACTATTTTTTCTTCTTGCCGCCGAACGGGAAATACGGGTTGTGTCCCGCCGGTCCCTGGTAGGTCCGGCGTCCAGGCAGCGGGCTGTCCCCACGACCCAAGCCGCCCTCCGCGGTGCTCGGCACATCCTCGGCCGGCAGGTAACCGCCCTCAGGCCCGTCGCGTCCGGCACGTTCGTCCTGTTCGCCAAGGTCAGGGCCGGCACGGAAGGATGCGGCGTCGAACTCCCCCGAAATTCTTGGAATGAGGCCGGTATCCACCGAGACGGTGGCGCGTTCGGGCCTGGTCCGCGTTGCGGCGGCGTCGTCCGGCAGCTCACCGGCGCCCGGCTCCGCAGCCTGACGGCGGCGCAGGCGGCCCAGCAGCGGCTGCAGCAGGTCGCTCAACTCGGTCACACGGAAGAGCTTCAGCAGGAGCAGGTAGGCCGCCAGCATAACGGGCCCGACGACGGCGATCGTCACCAGGGCGGCGATGGGGGTGCTCCAGGCGAAGCCATCCGGGCTGTAACTGCCCAGCAGCCACAGTGCCCCGGCACCTGCCAGCGCGGAGCCCAGCGCGGCGTAGCCCATCCTGATATAGGCGTTGGCGATCCGCGGACCGTCCAGGTGCCCCAGGAGCCGGCGCAGGAAGACCGCACTGACAATGACCGACAGGATATTGCCGCCGGTGTAGAGGATGGCGATGGCGAAAATGATCTGATCGAACGGCAGGAACTGGATGGTGAAGGCGGCGACCACGTTCACGAGGGCCAGCACCAGCTGGATGAAGAACGGTGTCCGGGCATCCTCGTTGGCGTAGAACACCCGGGACATCATGAAGTTGGCGCTCATAAAGGGCGTGCTCAGGGCCAGGATGGTGAGGGTCTGGGCCAGCATGACGCCGTCCTGTTTCTCGCCGCCGGAGAAGAACATGCCCAGGGGCCCGGCCAGTGCGAAGAGCGCCAGCGCGCCGAAGACGGTGGCGACGGCCATGGTCCGCAGCCCGTGGGAGAGTGCGTTGCGCAGCGCAGCGTGGTCCCCGTCCTGCGAGGCCCGGGTCATCCGGTTAAACAGCACCGTGGCCAGGGAGAGCGCAATGATGGAATGCGGGAGCAGGTAGAGCTGGCTGGCCACTTCCAGGACCGCGTTGCCCGGCAGCGTATCCGCGGCCGGGTCCCCCGCCTGTTCCAGGCGGAGGCGTTCCGCGCCCGGAATCGTGGCGATACGCATAACGTAGAGGAACGCCAGTTGCCCGACGGCGGCCGTCGCCAGGGTCCAGACGCTCAGCCGGGCGGCATGACCCAGGCCGACCCCGCGCCAGCCGAAGCGCGGACGCAGGCCGAGCCGGAGCCTGAACACCGGGATCAGCAGGATGGCCGTCTGGGCGATCACACCGATGGTGGAGAATCCGGCCACCAGCAAGGTCTGGGTGGAGTCCCACGTGTCCAGCGTGTGCGGATTGGTCACGTTGGCGCCGAACATCCAGATGAACATGCCGAGGCCGGCGATCGCGACAATGTTGTTCAGGATCGGCGCCCACATCGCCGGACCGAACGCGCCGTGGGCGTTGAGCACCTGGGTCAGCAGGGCGTACAGGCCGTAGAAGAAGATCTGCGGAAGGCACCAGAACGCGAAGGACACGGCGAGGGCCTTCTGCTGCGGCGAGTAACCCTGTGTCGTCAGTTCAATGACCCACGGCGCCAGCAGCGTCACCGCCAGCGTCAACGCCAGCAACACCAGCACCGCAAGCGTCAGCAGCCGGCTGATGTAGTCGGAACCCTTGTCCGGAGCCTTGCTCGCCTTGATGATCTGGGGCACAAGGACCGCGTTGAAGACGCCTCCGGCCACCAGCAGGAAGATCAGGTTCGGCAGGTTGTTCGCGTTGATGAACGTGTCGTTGACGGTGGAGCCCAGGCCAAGGGCGGCCGCCAACATCCAGGTCTTGGCGAAGCCCAGGAAACGGGAAACCAGCGTGCCTGCGGCCATGATGGCGCTGGAACGGACTTCTCCGGATTGGACAGCTTTGGAATCGGCGGCGCCGGAGTGTGCGGGGGTGGGTTTGGCAGATGACATCGTCTTCATCGTCTCACCCGGGCACCGCTTAAGGCGCTATCGGCGTCCGATAAGGGGACCCGCGTGGCTCTAGCGGTGCTCCGGCAGGACTTCCTTGGCGAGGTCGGCGATGCGGCGCTCGTTCGGGAAGGAGAGCTTCCGGGCCAGCTCATGGATGGGCACCCAGGCGACGTCCACGGCTTCCTTGTCGGGGTCATTCTCGATGGTCAGCTCCCCGCCCGTGGCCTGCAGCAGGTAGTGGTGGACGGTCTTGTGGACGCGGTGGCCGCTGACGGTGAACCAGTAGTCGATGCTTCCCAGCGGGGCAAGGATCTTGCCTTCGATGCCGGTTTCCTCGGCGATTTCCCGCACGGCGGCTTCCTCGTTGCTCTCCTTGCCTTCCGGATGACCCTTCGGCAGGCACCATTCCAGCCGTCCGCCGCGATTAAGGCGGGCAATGATCGCTACCCGGAGCTCGGCGTCGGACGTGTCCACCACAACGCCGCCGGCGGAGACTTCCTCCACCGTGGGGAGGGAGGCCTGCCCGGAGTGCTGTACCGGCGCGACGTTGGCACCGATTGCCGATGGCAACGGTGCGTTTGTCCTCCTGCCGGGAGCGCTCGGTACGGGATGGGCCATGAAGTCCACTCTAACGACTCTTGTCCGCACTTGATGACCTAAACATGGCAGGAACGTGGACGGCCGGGAAAGTGGATCGGCTGTTCGGTCCCCAGGTTCGCTGCCGCCGGCCGGACTTAGCGCGTATTCGGTGTGGTGCTGGCCGGGATTTCTGACAAGCTTAAGAAACTATGGCGCACGCACATCACAAGACTGACTCGCACACTGTTGATTTCCAGGTGGACCCTGTGGTCCTGGAGCTTGGGCAGCGGTTTGTCGACGCCGGCCACGAACTCTCCCTCGTGGGCGGACCCGTGCGCGATTTGTTCCTGGGCAGGACGTCTCCGGACCTGGACTTCACCACCGACGCCACACCAGACCAGACGGTCGCCCTCATCAAGAAGTGGGCTGACAACTACTGGGAAATCGGGCGCGCCTTTGGCACCATCGGGATGCGCAAGTCCGGCTTCCAGATCGAAATCACCACGTACCGCGCCGAAGCGTACGATCCTGATTCCCGCAAACCCGCGGTGGCGTTCGGGAATTCGCTGACGGATGACCTGCTGCGCCGGGATTTCACCATCAACGCCATGGCCCTGCGGCTGCCCTCGTTGGAGCTCGTGGACCCGTTCGGTGGGGTCCGCGACCTCCACGCTTCCATCCTGGCCACCCCGGGCGCCCCGGAAGCTTCCTTCTCCGACGATCCGCTGCGCATGATGCGGGCTGCCCGCTTCGCCGCGCAGCTGGGCATCACGGTGCACGGGGACGTCCGCTCCGCCATGTCCCGGATGGCGGAGCGGATCACCATGATCTCCGCGGAACGCGTCCGCGAGGAGCTTGTCAAGCTCATCTGCGCTGCGCACCCCCGGGCAGGGGTGGACCTGCTTGTGGACACCGGGCTGGCCGACTTCGTGCTGCCTGAAGTCTCCGCGCTGCGCCTCGAATCGGACGAACACCACCGCCACAAGGATGTGTACCAGCACTCGCTCCAGGTCCTGGAGCAGGCCGCCGCCCTCGAAACGGATGCCGACGGCGCCGTGCCCGGCCCGGATTTTGTGCTGCGGTTCGCAGCGTTGATGCACGACGTCGGGAAGCCGGCCACGCGCCGCTTCGAACCGGGCGGCGCCGTGAGCTTCCGCCACCACGACATGGTCGGGGCCAAACTGACCACCAAACGGATGAAGGCGCTGCGCTTCGACAACGACACCATCAAGGCCGTGGCCAAGCTGGTGGAGCTGCACATGCGCTTCTACGGCTACGGCGATGCCGGCTGGAGCGATTCCGCCGTCCGTCGCTATGTCACGGACGCAGGCCCCCTCCTGGAACGCTTGCACCGGCTGACCCGCTCGGACGTGACCACCCGCAACCAGCGCAAGGCCGAGCGGCTCGCCTTCGCCTACGACGATCTGGAAGCCCGGATCGCGGCCTTGCGCGAGCAGGAATCCCTCGAAGCAGTCCGCCCCGATCTGGACGGCGGCCGCATCATGGAACTCCTGGGGCTCAAACCCGGACCCGTCGTCGGGCGCGCCTACAAGTTCCTCCTGGAGGAGCGGATGGAGCACGGCCCGCTGGACCCCGCCGCGGCCGAAGCTAAACTGCACGAATGGTGGGCGGCGCAGCCCGAATCCGCCGTCGCGCACTCAACAGAGGAGCCCTAAGTGATTGCACCAGTCAACGGCCCCCGTCCGCAGCTGTGGATCCTGCGGCACGGCGAAACCGAATGGTCCAAAAGCGGACAGTACACCGGCCTCACCGACCTCCCGCTCACTGTGGAGGGCGAGCAGCAGTCGGTGGAAGCGCGCAAGGTGCTCGACGCCGTCGACTTTGACCTGGTGCTGACGTCGCCGCTGCGGCGCGCCCGCCGCACCGCGGAACTGGCCGGCTTCCCCGACGCCCAGCTGGAACCACTCGCCGTCGAGTGGGACTACGGCGACTACGAGGGCATCAGCTCGGACCTGATCCGCAAGGACAACCCGGAATACCTGATCTGGACCCACGGCGTGCCGAACGGCGAAGCCCTCGACGACGTCGCCGCGCGCGCGGACAAGATTGTGGCCCGCGTGCTGGAATCCGGCCTGGACAACGTGCTGATCGTTGCGCACGGCCACTTCTCCCGGATCCTCACCGCCCGGTGGCTGGGGCTCGATCCCCACGAGGGCCGGCATTTCATTCTGGGAACCGCGAAAGTCTGCACGCTTGGCTGGGATAAGAGGACCCCGGCAGTTGTCCGGTGGGGCCTATAAATGCGATTTAGGAAATAAACTTCAAGAAAGTTTATGAATTCGGTAGTCAAGTCCTGCCGTCTTAGTGTATTTTTATTTCTGACCCCAGAGCGTCCTGCCGGGGTCGAGGCGCGCGTCGCCCGGCCAGTCAGCCGGAGCCACGGCATAACAGAAAAGGAGGTTGGGAGAAATGATTACTTTGACTAGCGGATGGATGTACTTCGTCACCGCCACCCCGGCCTCTGTCGCTGAACCGCGCCCGAATTTCGGCCCGACTGCCTCCTGACCCCTTCCCCGCGGACTGGTCTAACCCAAGCCCCGGAACCAAGGTGATACCGGCACTCTCTCTTCGCAGGAGTGCCGTGGCAGCGGACTGACCAGGCGGAACCACGCGGTTGCGCAGCATCCCCAAAGATCGGAACCCAGCTTCTTGTTGGGGCTGCGGCACTCCCGCGTTCAGGGGCCACCTTTTCGCTTTTGCGTAACCATTCATTAGCGCCCGGATAATTCCCTGCCCAATTGCGGCCTTTTCTTCCTCAATTCACAGAGGCCTTAATTGGCATGCCCAATTACTTCCCATTCCGTCCACACCAAAGAGAGGTCCACCGTGACTATTGCCAGCTCCACTGCCCGCTCCACTGCCAGACCACGCAGTACCAGCCCCCGGAGGGAGGTGACCACTATGAAGCAGAAACTCCAGTCGCTCCTGCGCCTGGGCAGCCAGCCGGCCCCACGGCACACGGCTCTGTTCAACGGACAACTCCTGGACCAGAAACGCGAGGACGTCTACGTCGTTATGCACCAGATGGGCCTCATCCGCTGAGGCAGTCCCGGCCACCGAAAGAAAACTGATGACTGACCTCGGAACTGATCCGCAAGGAGCCCACGCGGCGACGCGTGGGCTCCCCCCTTTAAGCGCCGGAGCCAATCCAGGTGACCAATCCGGGCGCCCGGTCCAACACTCGCCCGGCCGGCAGCCCGGCGACCCGCCCGGCACAGCACAGCCAGCCGGAGCCGCCCCGGTAAGCTCAGGGACATGCAGGAGACAAAGCCGCCGGAGCAGCGCCGACGCGTCCGACTGGTCATTCCGAGCCGCAGCGACCCCACGCTGAGGAACTTCACGGAACTGATCGGCGGACCCATGGGCCGCCGCTCTGCCCCCGGCATCGTCGCCCCCGGATTTTTCACCGTGGAACGCGTCCTGATCCTCCTCACCGTCCTGGCGGCGGTCATCGGCATCCTGCTGAAGTCCTATTGCCGCAGCAACGGGTGGGAAACCCCGGGCCAGTTCTATGCCACCTGCTATTCGGATTTCCCGGAACTGTTCAAGAACCGGGGGCTGGGCGACGGGGCCTTCCCCTTCATCACGCAGGGGACGTTCTTCGAGTACCCCGTCCTCATGGGTTTCATCGCCGGAGCCACGGCCCTGCTGGTGCCCGGCGAGGGCGTCTCGGCCACCCGCATCCTGGCCTACTTCGATATCAACGCCGCCCTGATCCTGGCCGTCTGGATCGTCACGGTGCTCGCCACGGCACGAATGGCCCGCCGTCGGCCGTGGGACGCCGCAATGGTGGCGGTGGCCCCCGGCATGATTCTGGCCGGCACGATCAACTGGGACATGTGGGCTGTGGGGCTCCTGGCCCTGGGTATGTACTGCTTCTCCCGGAACAAACTGGTGCTGGCCGGGATCTTCATCGGCCTGGGCACGGCCACGAAGCTGTACCCGCTGCTGATTCTTGGCGCGGTCCTGCTCCTGGCCCTGCGCACCGGGCGGCTCCGCGGCGTCCTGGTCACCGCAGGAGCCGCCGCCGCCGCGTGGCTGGCCGTCAACCTCCCGGTCGCCGCCGTTAACCCGGAGGGCTGGAAATACTTCTACGATTTCACCGAGGACCGGCCCGCCGGCTACAGCTCGCCCTGGTTCGCCTACAACCTCGTCGCCGGCCGGCTGGGCCTGCTCCCCCTGCAGCCCGAGGCAATCAACACCCTGGCCATGTACCTGTTCGTTCTGGCCTGTGTGCTGATCGGTGTGCTGGCCCTGACCGCACCCCGGCGGCCCCGGCTCGCGCAGCTCACCTTCCTGATCGTCGCCGCGTTCATCCTGACCAACAAGGTCTACTCACCCCAGTTCGTCATCTGGCTCATCCCGCTGCTTGCCCTCGCCCGGCCCCGCTGGCGGGACTTCCTGATCTGGCAGACCTTCGAGGCGCTGCACTGGGCGGCAGTCTGGATGTACCTTGGGCAGGTGACGAGCGGCGGTGTCTCCCAGCACAATATTGATATGCCCTACTACGTCCTCGCCGTGGTCTTCCATATGGCCGCCACCGGCTATCTGATGGCGCGGGTGGCCTTGGAGATCTGGGATCCCGGCCATGACGTTGTCCGCCGGCACGGGACGGATGATCCGCAGGGCGGCCCGTTCGAAGGCCTTCCGGACCGGTTGCGGGTGGACCTGTTGCGCCCCTCGGCTTCGGTGCTGCCATGGCGGAAGGCGCCCGCAGATGCCTGACGTTGCCGTCGTCGGATCTGGGCCCAACGGCCTCGCCGCGGCGGTGACCCTGGCCCGCGCCGGACTGAAGGTGCACGTCTACGAGGCGGCGCCCACCCCCGGCGGCGGACTGCGTACCGCCGAACTTATGGAGCCCGGCCACTTTCACGATGTGTGCTCGGCAGTACACCCGATGGCCCTGGCCTCGCCGTTTTTCCGGCAGTTCGAGCTCTCGCAGCGGATCCGGCTGGAGGTGCCCGACGTCTCCTACGGCACGCCGCTCGACGGCGGCCGGGCCGCGCTGGCGTACCGCTCGCTGGAGCGGACGGTTGCGGACCTGGGGCGCGACGGCGGCGCCTTCGGACGGCTGATGGGCCCGCTCGTGCACCGGGCAGACGGCGTGGCGGACCTGACGCTAAACCAGCTGCTCCGGCTGCCGCGCGACCCGGTGGCGGCCGCCCTGTTCGGCGTCCGTGTGCTGGAGCAGGGCTCGGGGCTGTGGGGGGTCAGGTTCCGGGAGGAACTGGCGCCCGCGCTGCTGACCGGCGTCGCGGCGCACGCCGTGGCGCCACTGCCCGCCCCCGCCCCGGCCGGAGCGGGGCTGATGTTGGGGACACTGGCGCACACGGTCGGCTGGCCGGTCCCGGTCGGCGGCTCCGCGGCGATCGCGCAGGCCATGGTTGCGGACATTGAAGCACACGGCGGGGCGGTGGAAACCGGGGCCCGGATCGGGTCACTGGCGGAGCTTCCCCCGGTCCGCGCCACGCTGCTGGACGTGGCGCCGCCCGGACTCCTGAGACTGGCAGACGGCAGGCTCCCCGACCGGTACCGCCGCGCCCTTGAGTCGTTCCGGTTCGGAAACGGGGCATGCAAGGTTGACTTCATCCTCTCCGGCCCGGTCCCGTGGGCGGCATCCGGACTGGCCGACGCCGGCACAGTCCACGTCGGCGGCACCCGTGCGGAGATGGCCGAGGCTGAAAACCTCGTAGCCGCGGGGCGGCATCCGGACCGACCCTACGTCCTGGTCTCCCAGCCTTCGCGCTTCGATGCCGGGCGGGCACCCGGCGGCCGGCACATCCTCTGGAGCTACTGCCACGTGCCGGCCGGTTCCAGTGTGGACATGGCCGAGGCAGTGATGTCGCAGCTGGAGCGCTTCGCCCCGGGGTTCCGGGACCTTGTTATCGGTGTGCAGGTCACCACTGCCGCCGAACTGGGTGCCTACAACGAGAACTACGTCGGCGGGGACTTCAGCGCCGGCGTGATGGACCTCCGGGGGATCATCCGGCGGCCCGTCCTGGGGCCCGTGCCCTGGCGGACTCCCCTGCCCGGCGTGTATCTGTGTTCCTCCTCCACGCCCCCCGGTCCCGGTGTGACCGGGATGCCGGGATACCACGCCGCAAGATATGCCTTGAAGGACATATTTGGTCTGGGAGTTCCGCGCCTCGGGATTTGGGACGCCCCCGGGCTCAGGCGCGGGCCGCGCTGACCGCCTGCGGGGCGGAGAGCCTGCCGTCGCGCATGCTGGCCACCGTGTCTGTCATGGGGACGAAGCCGGTGTCATGGGTGACCATGACCGTGGCCACCTCGAACTCGTCGGTGACCCGGCGCAGGAGTCCCACGATTGCCTCGCTCCGTTCCCGGTCAAGGGCTGCCGTGGGTTCATCCACCAGTAGCACCGCGGGATCCCCCATCAGTGCACGGGCAATATTGACCCGTTGCCGCTGCCCTCCGGAGAGTTGGTGGGGACGCTTGCCGGCAGCGGGAGCCAGGCCAACGAGGTCCAGAAGCGCTGCGGCGCGACTGGCCGCCGCCCGCGCCGGCCTGCCGCGCAGGTGGTCGCCAATAACCAGTTGCTCCAGGGCCGTGAGGGACGGCAGCAGATTGGGCTGCTGGAAGATGATGCCGATCCTGTCGCGGCGCAGCGAGGTGCGGTCAGCCTCTGACAGTCCGCCGGAGTCGATCCCGTCGATGACCACAAGGCCCGCGGTGGGCCGGACGAGCGTGGCGGCGACGGCCAGAAGGGAGGACTTGCCCGATCCGGACGGCCCCACCAGGGAGAGGAACTCCCCCGGGGCCAGTTTCACGTTGACGGCATCGAGTGCCTTGAGGGTTCCGTCGCCGTCGGGGTACTGCAGGGTGACGTCGATGAGGTTAAGGGCGTTTTTCACGAGGTATGCCTTTCCGGGAATGTTGATGCAGAGGGTGCTAGTTGCCGCCGAGGGCCAGCAGCGGATCCACCCGGGTGATGCTGCGGACCGCCAGGGCGGCCCCGGCGAGGCCGAGGACCACGATCCCCGCGATTGGCATGAGGATGGTCTCCGGGGTCAGCAGGAACGGGGCCGCCCTGGCGGCGAGGATCCCGCCGGCCACACCGGCGGCGCCCCCGGTCACCGCGCCGGCCAGCAGCACCACCGCCGCCTGCACCATGGCGTCTTTGAGGACGTAGCCGGAGGATGCGCCGAGGGCTTTGAGGACGGCGATGTCCCGGGTGCGCTGGACGGTCCACACGGTCAGGAAGGCAACGATGACCAGGGCGGAGATGCCGTACAGGAAGGCCTGCATCAGCAGGAGGGAGCCGTTTTCACTCTTGTAGGAGCCGAGGGCCTGGAACGAACCGTCCCGGGTGGTGCTGACGGTCCCGGCCGCGGCGTTGGCGGCGTCGATGTCGAGGGGCTGTCCGTCGTCGGAGGTGACGGCGATGACGGTCGCTGCGGCGTCCTTGCCGGTGATGTGGGCCAGCTTCCGCCAGTCGCCGAGGGTGGTCCAGACAACGCCGGTATGGGAGTACCACTGGTCCGGGACCACGGCGGATACGGTCAGTTCGGTGCCGCCCACCGTGGCGCGGCTCCCCGCCTGCAGCGCGAGGTCCTTGGCAAGACTGGCGCCGACCACCACCGTTCCCTCGGTCACGGGTCCGGGCGCCAGGCCGGAGCCTTCGGTTCCGAAGACTGAGACGCTGGCCGTCCCGGACGGCGAGCCGGCCGGGCCAAGAGCCTGGAAGCGGCTTTGGCTGATACCCAGCAGTCCGGCGGTCGCAACACCCTCGCGGGCGGCCCAGTCCGCGAGTTGTGCGCGGGTGACCTCCGACTCGGTGAAGGATGCCTTGGCACTGTCGCCGGCGGGAGCCCCGAAGACTATGTGGTCCGCCGGCAGTGCAGCGAGGGCCGACGTCGACTGGTTGCCCAGGCCGGCCGTGAGGCCGGACAGCAGTACCAGCAGCAGGGTGATGAGCGCGACGACTCCGCCCATCAGAACAAAGCGTCCTTTGGCGAAGCGGAGGTCGCGGAGAGCGAGATACATGGGAGTCCTTTTGCACGGGGATTGGGGCCTTGATTCCAGCCTCGCCTTGCGGTGCCGGTCCGGGATCGCCCGCGCGGCTGTGCCTGCAGGGCGGAGTGGTTGACCCGCCGGTCAACCAAACGGTTGATCGTGGCGCGGCGGCAGGGATTTCGGCCGGATCCGGCCCCGCCCGGCACTACGCTGAAAGCATGGATGTCAAGGTTCACGGCGCGCCGGAGTTGGCCGCTACGGGCGGCCCGACGAATGCCGCCGTGATCTTGCGGGTCCTCCGGGTCTGTCTTCACAGCGGCTTCGCCGTGCTCCTGCTCGTCGCCGTGGTGCGGCTGTTCAGCACGGGACTCCGGGGTGCGGACTGGCTCACCGTGGGCCTCGCGCTGGTTCTGGCCGCCGTCTACGTGCTGGGTACTGTCCTGGAGAAACGGCACTCCTCGGATTCGTCCCGGTTTGATCCCCGGCCTTATTCGACCCTGTGGCTGGCCGCCGTCTGCCTTATCTGGCTGCTGCTGATCTGGGCCAGCGCCGACTTTGTCTGGCTGGCCTTCCCGCTCTTTTTCCTGCAGCTGCACGTGCTGCCGCTGCGGCTGGCGCTGCCGGCGATAGCGCTGAGCACCGTGCTGGTGATCGTGGCGCTCTGGTTCCACAACGCCGGAGCGGACGGGGCCGCCTTGCAGTTGCCGATGGTGCTGGGACCGGCCTTCGGAGCCGCCTTTGCCGTGGTCACCGGGTTGGCCTACCGGGCGCTCTATCTGGAGGCCGAAAGCCAGCGGCTTGCCGCCGAGGAGCTGCGCCGCACCCGCACCGAACTTGCCCGCAGCCAGCATGACGCCGGGATGCTGGCTGAACGTGCCCGCCTGGCCCGCGAAATTCACGACACGCTGGCCCAGGGCTTCTCCAGCATTGTTCTCATGGGCCGATCGGCGGAAAAAGCCCTTGACGACGGGGACACCGCCACGGCCCGCGACCGGCTCCGGACCGTCCAGGAAACGGCCGCCACGAACCTGGCCGAGGCCCGCAACTTTGTCCGCGGCCTCCAGCCTCCCGCCCTTGCGGCCACCACAGCAGGGAACGCAGCAGTCACCACAGCGGGGAACGCAGCAGTCAACACAGCGGGGAACCCGGTGGGAACCACAGCGGACCCGGCGGGCAAGGCCGCGGAGCCCGCACCGGAGGACCCCCTGGTCAACAGCCTGCGCCGGCTCTGTGAAAAGACCGAAACCGAGGCAGCCGCCCGCGGCACCCGGCTGCGGTGCCGCTTTGACCTCGAAGGAACGCCGGTGGACCTTCCCAACCCGTACCGCACCACCCTGCTTCGGGCCGCGCAGGCAAGCCTTGCGAACGTGTGGGTGCACGCCAAAGCGGACACCGCCGTCGTGACCCTGTCCTTCCTGGGCAGTGAAGTGGCGATGGATATCTTCGACGACGGCGTGGGGTTCGATCCCGCGGCGGTCACGGCCCCCGCCGGGCGGCCGGACGGCTCCGGCTACGGCCTGAGATCGCTCCAGGAACGGGTGGCTGCGCTGGCCGGCAGCCTGGACATCGAGTCCGGACCCGGCGAGGGAACGGTGGTGGCCATCCGGCTCCCGCTCGGTGAATCCCCGGCGAGGAACGAACCGTGAACGATATCCGCGTGCTGCTGGTGGACGATCACCCGGTGGTCCGGGCCGGGCTGCGGGCCATGCTGAGTGACTTCGAGGGCATCACGGTGGCCGCGGAAGCAGCGGACGGCGGCGCAGCGCTGGCCGAGCTGTCGCGGCTCCACACCCTCGGCGAGCCGGCCGACGTCGTACTGATGGATCTGCAGATGGGCGCCGGCATGGACGGCGTCACGGCGACCGGCAGGATCAAAGCGGGCGAGGCAGGACAACCCGCTCCGCCGGTGCTCATCCTCACCACCTTTGACTCCGACGCCGATATCCTCGCCGCGGTGGAAGCCGGGGCCAGCGGCTACATGCTCAAGGACGCTCCGCCGGACCAGATCCGCCAGGCGGTACTCTCGGCCGCGGCGGGACAGACCGCACTGGCTCCCGAGGTGGCCGCCCGGCTGATGGGCCGCATCCGCAATCCTGAACCGGTCCTTTCCGCCCGTGAGATCCAGCTGCTGGAGCTGCTCGCCACCGGTCTGGGGAACCGGGCCATCGCCAAGCAGCTCTTCATTTCCGAAGCGACGGTCAAAACCCACCTCGTGCATATTTACGGCAAGCTGGGCGTGGACAACCGCACGGCTGCGATCTCCGTGGCGACACAGCGCAGGATCATCCGGCGCTTCTGAGCCCTTCCGGCCGAGTTCCGCTCCTTGACGCGGGATAACGTGTCGCCGGCAGGCCCCATGTGACGGGGACGTTGTCAGCAGCAAGGTGCATAATGGCGCGGTGGGGAACTTTTCGAAACTCTCAGCTGCACTTATCGGTTTGCTTCTCGGCGCCACGCTGGTGGCCTGCGACGACGGCAGGGCCGGTGCGCAGGACGCCGCGAAGCAGCTGGCTTCCGCTGTCTCAGCCCTCGACGTCGGCTCGGTCGCCTTCGAGGGCCAGGAGTCCGGCGCGGCCAATGAGCAGCTCAAAGAGATGTTCAAGGCGCTGGACCCGGTCAAGCCCGCGGTGGAAAGCGGCGAGCTGGAGCTGGAGGCCGATACGGCCACGGTCCCGCTGAACTACAGCTGGAAGATCGGCTCCGGGGAGTGGAAGTACACCGTCTCCGCCCAGCTGAAGAAGACCGGCGACAAATGGCTCACGGTATGGACCCCGGAGCTGCTGGTGCCCGGACTGGCCGCCGGGGAAGTCCTCGGCACCTCTAACGACGCTCCTCCGCGGGCCGACATCCTGGGCGCCGGTGGCGCCAAGCTGGTCACCGAACGGCCGGTGGTGAACGTCGGCATCGACAAACCCCTGCTGGCTGATGCCGACCCTGCGGAGTCTGCTACCCGGCTCGCCGAACTGGTGGGAGTGGACGCGGCTGCCTACGTGCAACAGGTCCAGTCGGCCGGCCCCGAGGCCTTCGTTACCGCCATTACCCTGCGGCAGGACGGCCGGACCATCACCGACGAACAGATCGCCGCAATCCCCGGCGCCCGGGCCATCGCCGATTCGCTTCCCCTCGCCCCCACCCGCACCTTCGCCCGCGCCCTGCTGGGCACCGTGGGCGAGGCCAGCGCCGAGCAGATTGAAAAATCCGGCGGCGCCCTCCAGGCCGGCGACACCACCGGCACCGGCGGGCTGCAGCAGCAGTACGACGCGCAACTGCGCGGCACCAGTGGCACCCAGGTCTATGCCGAGAAGGCGGGACTCACCGCCGAGGAACGGCGGGCCCTGCCCAACGGCGGCCGCCGTGTCCTGTTCCAGATCGATATGAAGGCCGGGGCCCCGCTAAAAACCACCCTGGATCCCAAGCTCCAGCAGTTGGCCGAGGACATCCTCGGGAAGGTGGATCCGGCCTCCGCCATCGTCGCCCTTCGGCCCTCCAGCGGCGCCGTCCTCGCCGCGGCCTCCGGACCGGGCAGCAACGGCTACGACACCGCGCTGCTGGGGCAATACGCCCCCGGTTCCATTTTCAAAATCGTTGACTCCCTGGCCATGATCCGCAACGGCATGAGCCCGGATTCAACGGTTGACTGCCCGGCAACCCTGACCGTGGACGGACGGACCTTCAAGAATGCCGAAGGTTACCCGGCTGCCTCGCTGGGTTCCGTGACGCTGCGCGATGCCTTTGCGCACTCCTGCAACACGGCGTTCATCAATGCCCGGGACAAAGTCAGCCAGGGCCAGCTGGAATCCGCCGCGACGTCCCTCGGCGTCGCCGTGGAAGCCCCCGCCCTCGGGGCCGGCGCGTTCCTCGGTTCGGTGCCGGGCGACGCCTCCGGGACCGAGCACGCGGCCTCCATGATCGGCCAGGGGAAGGTGCTGATGTCCCCGCTGGCCGCCGCCATCATGGCCGGCTCCGTCGCGAAGGGCTCCCCCGTCTCCGCCCAGCTTGTGCTGAACCCCGACGCGGGCGACGCGGTTGCAGGCACCGCAACAGCCGCCCCGGCCGGCCCGTCGGAGGGCGCGGCGTCGTCGTCCGCCCCCGCCCCGGCCAAATCCTCCGGCACGCCGGTGACGGCAGCGGAGGCCGCCGCCCTGAAGGACATGATGCGCGCGGTGGTGACTTCCGGCCATACCGGCTTCCTCGCGTCCGTCCCGGGTGCCCCGGTGGCGGCCAAGACCGGAACGGCCGAATTCGGCAAGGACAACCCGCCCAAGACGCACGCCTGGATCGTGGCCGTGCACGGGGACCTCGCGGTCGCCGTGTTCGTTGAGGAGGGCGGGCTCGGCGCCACCGTCTCCGGTCCGCTGTTGAAGGAATTCCTGACGACCGCCGGCTGAGCGCTTCCTTGGGGCGGCGCTGGGCCGCCGCCGCGGCCGTGGGAGGATGGAAGGGTGGCTCATATTGACGTTTCCAACATCGATTACTTCCTCTCCGACGGCACCCAGCTGCTCAACGGCGTGACGTTCAAGGTCCCGGACGGGACCAAAACCGCACTCATCGGGCCCAACGGAACCGGCAAGACGACACTGTTCCGGATCATTTCCGGCGACCTCGTCGCGGACGAAGGTGTGATCGGACGCTCCGGCAATATGGGCATCATGCGGCAGTTCGTCGGCCAGGTCCGGGACGAATCGACCGTCCGCGACCTGCTGGTCTCCGCCGCCCCGCCCGCTCTGGCAGCTGCCGCCCGCGCCGTTGATGAAGCCGAACTGGCAATGATGGAGCACGACGACGAGCCCACCCAGATGAACTATGCCCAGGCGATCGTGGACTGGGGCGACGCCGGCGGGTACGACGTTGAAACGGTCTGGGACGAGGTCTGCATGGCCGCCCTCGGCCTGCCCTTCGACCGCGCGCAGCACCGCCCGGCGTCGAGCCTTTCCGGCGGCGAGCAGAAGCGCCTGGTGCTCGAGGCGCTGTTCGCCGGCCCCGACGAGCTCCTGCTCCTCGATGAGCCGGACAACTACCTTGACGTGCCGGGCAAACGCTGGCTCGAGGCCAAGCTGAACGAGTCGAAGAAGACCGTATTCTTCATCAGCCACGACCGCGAGCTGCTCAATAACGCCGCGGGCCGCATTGTCACCCTCGAGCCCGGCATCAACGGGGCCGGCGCGTGGATCCACGGCGGCGGCTTTGGCTCCTACGTGGACGCCCGCGCGGACCGGAACGCCCGCTTCGAGGAGCTCCGCAAGCGCTGGGACGAGGAGCACGTGAAGCTCAAGGAACTCGTCAACATGTACAAGAACAAGGCCGCGTTCCGCTCCGACATGGCCAACCGGTACCACGCCGCGCAGACGCGCCTGGCTAAGTTCCTCGAAGCCGGGCCGCCCGAGGCGCTGCCGATCGAGCAGAACGTGCAAATGCGGCTCAAGGGCGGCCGGACCGCCAAACGTGCCGTCGTCGCCGAAAAACTGGAGCTCACCGGGCTGATGAAGCCGTTCTCCACCGAGGTCTGGTTCGGCGACCGCGTCGGGGTGCTCGGCTCCAACGGCTCCGGCAAGAGCCACTTCCTGCGCCTGCTCGCCACCGGCGGCACCGACCCCGAACGGGAGCACCTGCCGGTGTCCGACGTCGACATCGCGGAGGTCCCGCACGAGGGCACCGTGAAACTCGGCGCCCGGATCCGGCCCGGCTTCTTCGCGCAGACCCATGTGCGGCCCGACCTGCTGGGCAAGACCCTGCTGGAAATCCTGCACCGGGGGGACGAGCACCGTTCGGGGCTGGGCCGCGAGGCGGCGGCCGGCGCCCTGGACGGCTACGGCCTGGCCGCGCAGTCGGAGCAGAAGTACGAATCCCTCTCCGGCGGGCAGCAGGCGCGGTTCCAGATCCTGCTCCTGCAGCTCTCCGGCGCCACCCTGCTGCTGCTCGACGAGCCCACGGACAACCTGGACCTGCACTCGGCTGAAGCGCTGGAACGGGCCATCGACCACTTCGAGGGCACCGTCCTGGCCGTCACGCACGACCGCTGGTTCGCCCGGACCTTCGACCGGTTCCTGGTCTTCGGCTCCGACGGCAGGGTCTACGAATCTGCCGAGCCCGTCTGGGACGAGAAGCGCGTGGAACGCGCCCGCTAACCCACAGCAACGCGGGTGGGCCCGGCTATTCCGGCAGCAGCCCGGACGGCTGCTCGGCCTCCGGGCCGCCGGTTCCTCCCATGGCGGCGACCAGACGTTCCCGGGCGCGCCCCAGGTGTTCGTCGAGCAGTTCGGCTGCGGCCTCGCCCTGGCCGGCCTCGATCAGTTCCAGGATTTTCTGGTGTTCGGCCCGGATCAACGCGGTGTCCAGGAGGTGCAGGGACTGCACGCGGACCATGCAGAGCCGCACCTCACCGACGAGCGAGCGGTACATCCTGCTGATGCGTTCATTGCCCACGGCGTCGATCAGGCTGGTGTGGAACCGCATGTCCGGTTCGACGACGTCGAGCGGAGCGCCGGTCTGCACCGCCGCGATGTCGCGGTTTGCCTGCACCGCTGCTGCGGGGACGTCCCTCGTATGTGCGAGCCGACGGAGCACTTCGCTTTCAAGGTAAGCACGGGCCAGGTAGATGTCCCGCACCGAGTCCGGGCCGAGTTCGACCACCCGGGCGGTCTTGTGGGTCCCCCGGTCCAGCAGCCCCTCGGACACAAGCTTTTCGATGGAGGCTTTCGCCGTTGGCCGGGCCACGTCGTAAGAGGAGGCGACCTCGGACTCTGTGAGGGCGTCCCCGGAACCAAGTTCACCGGCGAAGATCCGGTTCCGCAGGTCCGACGCGACCGCGTCCACGATCGAGACTGCTGTAATTCGGCCGGCCACCGGAACTCCCTTACCGCCTAGCGTTTCCTGATTAACTTCCCATCTTGCCAGACAAGACAACAATTACGCCTTGACGATCATGTGTACTTGTAAGACAATCGAAGGGCGCCACGGAGTTGTGACGCCTAACACAATCTGGAGACACATGTTTCAGCAGATCCTCGACCCCATTGCCGGGTCCCTAGTGATTTCAGCCCTCTGCGCAGCGCTTCCCCTCGTCCTGCTGTTCGTCCTTTTGGGCGTTTTCAAGGTCAAGGCCCCCGTGGCCGCCCTCGCCAGCCTGGCTCTCTCGCTGGTCCTGGCCGTCGCCGGATGGCAGATGCCGGTGAACCAGGCTTTGAGCGCCACCGCGGCCGGCATCTTCTACGGACTGTTCCCGATCCTGTGGATCCTGGTCAACGCGTTGTGGATCTACCGGCTCACTGTGGCCACCCCGTGGTTTGAGGTGCTGGGACGGACCATCCGCTCCATCTCGAACGACCTGAGAATCCTGTCCATCCTGATCGCCTTCTGCTTCGGCGCGCTGCTGGAGTCCCTGGCCGGCTTTGGCGCACCGGTGGCGATCTCCGCCGCGATGCTGATGGCTGCCGGCATGAAACCGCTGAAGTCCGCCGTGGTCTCGCTGCTGGCCAACACCGCACCCGTGGCTTTCGGGGCGATGGCGGCGCCGATCATCGCCCTGAACGGTGTCACGGGCCTGCCGCTGCATGATCTCTCCTCCATGGCGGGACGCCAGACGCCCTTCATCGCCCTGATCGTGCCCCTGCTCCTGGTGTTCATCGTCGACGGGCGGCGCGGTGTGAAGCAGACCTGGCCCGTGGCCTTGGTGGCAGGTGTCGCCTTCGGCGCGGCCCAGTTTGTCACGTCCAACTACTTCGCTGTGGAACTCACTGACGTTGTCGCCGCCGTCGTCACGGTGGCTGCCGTGCTGCTGATGCTGAAGGTCTGGCAGCCGAAGGAAACCGTGGGGATGGAAGGCGCCGTCGAGGGCGCTCCGGAAGCGGAGCACGCCGCCGTCGCAGTTGCGGCCGTCTCCCGTGGCACCGGGTCCGACGCCGGAGCCACCGCCGGCACCGCCGCAGGATCCGACGCCGGACGCGCCGCGGGGACCACGGTGCCCACCGACAACTCCCGGCCCGAGCCCCGGCAGATCTGGATGGCGATCGCCCCCTACCTGATCATCATTGCGGTGTTCTCCGTGGCCCAGCTTCCGTTCGTCAAGACCTGGCTGGGCCAGGTCGGCAGCGTGACGTTCGCCTGGCCCGGCCTGGACATCACCGATTCGGCCGGCAAGCCGGTCGCGGCCACCAAGTTCAAGCTCGACCACCTCAAGGCGACCGGCACCCTGCTGCTGTTCTCCGGGCTGCTCACCATGGTGCTGTACAAGGTCAGCGCTTCGCAGGGCCTGCGGATCTACCGGGACACCCTGGTCCAGCTGCGCTGGACGATCGTCACCGTCACCGCCGTCCTGGGCCTGTCCTTCGTGATGAACCTCTCCGGCCAGACCACCACCCTGGGCTTCGCCCTCGCCTCCGCAGGCGGCTTCTTCGCCATCCTCTCGCCGCTGATCGGATGGATCGGTGTTGCCCTGACCGGCTCCGACACGTCCTCCAACTCCCTGTTCGGCCAGATGCAGGCCACGGCAGCGGAGCAGACCGGCCTGTCGCCGGTCCTGATGGCCGCCTCGAACTCCTCTGCCGGCGTGATGGGCAAGATGCTGTCGCTGCAGAACCTCGCCGTTGCCGCCGCCGCCGTCGGCCTGGACGGTGCGGAGGGGACGCTGTTCCGTAAGCTGATCGGCTGGAGCCTGGGCCTGCTGGCGCTCATCACCGTGCTGATCTACCTGCAGTCCACCCCCGTACTGGGCTGGATGGTTCCCTGATGGCTCCCCTGGACCTGGCAGCCCTCCGCTCGGCGGTGCACGAGCCCGCGCAGGTGAAGACCCGGGCCATCGACCTGCATGCGAACGCCCATGATGCCTCGCATTTCCTGCTGATCCCGCAGGCCGTCGTCACGGCCGGGAACGCCGCGGAGGTCGGCGGACTGCTGCGCGCCAGCGCCGCCCAGGGAGTCCCGCTGACCTTCCGCTCCGGCGGGACCAGTCTGAGCGGTCAGGCGGTCACCGACGGCGTGCTGGTGGACGTCCGCCGCAACTTCAGGGATATCGAGGTGCTCGACGACGGCGCACGGGTCCGCGTCCAGCCCGGCGTCACCGTGCGGGCGCTTAACGCGAGACTTACCCGCTACGGCCGGAAGTTCGGCCCCGATCCGGCGAGCGAGGCTGCGTGCACGATCGGCGGCGTCGTTGCCAACAACTCCTCCGGCATGAACTGCGGCACCGTGGACAACACCTACCGCACCCTGGAGTCGCTCACCGTGGTCCTGCCCTCCGGGACAGTCATCGACACCGGGGCGGCGGACGCCGACCAGAAGCTCCGCGCCCTCGAGCCGGAGCTCTACGAAGGACTGGCCCGGCTGGCCGAGCGGGTCCGGACCAACGCGGACTCCGCGGACAGGATCCGGCAGCAGTTTTCCATGAAGAACACCATGGGTTACGGGCTGAACGCCCTCCTGGACTTCCGGACCCCGGTGGACATCATGGCCCACCTGATCGTCGGCAGCGAAGGCACGCTGGGCTTCGTGGCCGAGGCAGTATTCCGCACCATCCCGCGGCTCCAGCACGCGGCAGCAGGCCTGCTGGTGTTCCCCGACCTGGAGGCCGCCAACGCGGCCCTGCCCGCCCTCGTCGGAACCGGAGCCGCCACGATTGAGCTGATGGATGCCCTGTCGCTGAAGGTGGGCCAGACACTCAAGGGAACGCCCGCCGTCGTGCAGGACCTGACGGTCCGGGACCACGCCGCCCTGCTGGTGGAATACTCCGCCGCCAGCGCCGGGCACCTGGCGGAACTCCAGGGCCACGGCGAGGGGATCCTCCCGGACCTGGGGCTGTCCGCCCCGGCCCGGTTCACCGGCGACGCCCGGGAACGGGGCCAGCTCTGGCAGCTGCGCAAGGGCCTCTATGCCTCCGTGGCCGGGGCAAGGCCCCAAGGCACCACCGCGCTGCTGGAAGACATCGTGGTGCCGGTGCCGGTGCTGGGCCGCACCTGCCGGGAACTGATCCGGCTCTTCGACAAATACAACTACAGCAACAGCGTGATCTTCGGCCATGCCAAGGACGGCAACGTCCACTTCATGCTCACCGACGGCTTCGCCACCGAGGCCGAGCTGGACCGCTACAGCGCCTTCACGGAAGACATGGTGGACCTCGTCCTGGCCGAGGGGGGATCCTTGAAGGCCGAGCACGGGACCGGGCGCGTCATGGCCCCCTACGTCCGCCGGCAGTACGGCGATGAGCTCTACGACGTCATGCGCAGCATCAAGCGGCTCTTCGACCCGGCCGCAATGCTCAACCCGGGTGTCCTGATGGACGAGGACCCGCTCGCGCACCTGCGGCACATCAAGACGGCGCCGCCTGTGGCCGAGGAAGTGGACCGGTGCGTCTCCTGCGGCTACTGCGAGCCGGTGTGCCCCAGCAAGGACATCACCCTCACGCCGCGGCAGCGGATCGTCACGCTGCGCGCCATCGAATCGGCCAGGCTGGCCGGGGACACGGCGCTGGTCAGGGAACTGGAAAAGGACTACGAATACGAGTCCGTGGACACCTGCGCCGTGGACGGGATGTGCCAGACCGCCTGCCCGGTGGACATCAACACCGGATCGCTCGTGAAGCGCCTGCGCAAGGCCGACGCCGGTCCGGTCGCCAACGGGGCGTGGAAGGCGGCCGCCAGGCACTGGGAAGGCGTCACCCGGGGCGCTTCGCTGGCGCTGACGGTGGTCGACAAGCTCCCGGCAGCCGTCATCGCCCCGCCCAACAAGGCCGCGCGCGCAGTGCTCGGAGCAGACACCGTGCCGCTGTATTCCGCCGAGCTGCCCGGCGGCGGTTCCGTGCGGAAGCGTCCGACGCCGGCGGGCGCGGTTGACGCTGTCTATTTCCCGGCCTGCGTCGGCACCATGTTCGGACCTGCCGGGGCAGGTCAGGGCGCCGGGGGACACGGCGTCCAGTACAGCTTCGAACAGCTCTGCGCCCGGGCCGGGCTCACGCTCCTGGTCCCGGATGGCATCGACGGCCTGTGCTGCGGCACCCCCTGGTCCTCCAAGGGCATGGCCGCCGGCCAGGACACGATGCGGGAGAAGACCCTGGCCGCCCTCCGGGAGGCAACCCGGGACGGCGAGCTTCCGATCGTCTGCGACGCGTCCTCCTGCACCGAGGGCCTGCGCCAGGCCGTCGAGTCGGACGCGCCCGCGGCCGGGCAGCGTGCCCTGCGCATGGTGGACGCCGTGGACTTCGCTGCCGAACGGATCCTGCCCCGGCTCCCCGCCCACGCGAAGCTGGAGTCGCTGGCCCTCCACCCCACCTGCTCCTCCACCCGGCTGGGCCTCAATGACGCCCTCGATGCCGTCGCCGGGGCCGTGGCCGACCGGGTCGAGGTCCCGGAAAACTGGGGCTGCTGCGCGTTCGCGGGCGACCGGGGCATGCTGCACCCGGAACTGACGGCGTCGGCCACGGCGAAACAGGCCGCGGAAGTGGCGGACATGGGCGCTGCCGCACACGCCTCGTGCAACCGGACGTGCGAACTGGGCATGACGCGGGCCACGGGCGCCCAGTACCGCCACGTGCTGGAGCTGCTGGAGGAAGTCACCCGGTAGACAGGACGCTCCCTCACGTCCTGCAACGTGAGGGAGCGTCGGGCTGGCGGCCGACGTCGGACGTCTCTTCGACGGCGGCGTCAGACCTTCCGCAGCCCACGTTTACGCAACAAATGATTAAATGATCACGCTGCCTTAGCATTTGTACATGAACACTGACGAGCGGCACCGCCGCATCGGCGAGCTGCTGCGGCACCGGGAGCACGTGAGCGTCGACGAGCTGATGGCCGAATGTGGCGCCTCGGGTGCCACAATCCGGCGCGACCTGGACGTGCTGGAGGTCCACGGGGTTCTCCGCCGGGTCCACGGCGGCGCCCGGAGCCTCGTGCTGCGCGGGGAAAACCCCGAATACGGCCAGCGCGAACTCGAGGACCACGCCGCCAAGGTACGGATTGGAGCCGGCGTCGCCGTCTTGCTGAAGGACCGCAGCCACGTCTGGCTGGACAGCGGCACCACGGCCACCGAAGTGGCCCGGCAGCTGCAGCAGCGGGAAATGACCCTGATGCCGATGTCGTTGCAGGCGGTCAATGCCGTGGCCGACGGCGGGCCGGGGGCCGGCCGGCGCCCCGACCTGCTGTTGCCCGGCGGACGCCTCGTCCCCGGCGAGCTGTCCTTCCGCGGGCCCATGACGGAGGCCAATATCCGCTCGCTGCGGTTCGACACGGCCGTTGTGACGCCCTGCGCGTTGAATCTCCAGGACGGGCTGCTGGCCCACGACCTCGAGGACGCCGCGGTAAAACGCGCCGGGGTGGAATCCGCGGGCAGGGTGATCGTCGCCTGCTCCGGAACCAAATGGAACGCCAGCGCCATGGCGGTCGTCGCATCCCTCGATGCGGTGGACGTCCTGGTCACGGACAGGCAACTGAGTCCCGAAGAACTTGCCCGGCTCACCCAACACTCGGTGGAAGTAGTGATCGTATGACCAAGACGGCAACCCGTCCGCAGCTCAACGCCGCCGCCGCGGCGACCTTCCTCATTTTCGGGATCAACGGCCTGGTGTTCGCCAGTTGGGCGGCCCGGATCCCCGCTGTGACGGACATCCTGCATATTTCCTCGGGGCAGATGGGAACCCTGCTGCTGTGTGTCGCGGCGGGCTCCCTGATCGCCCTGCCCACCGCCGGCCACGTTGTGGGCCGCATCGGCACGGCAAATGCCGTCCGTGCCGCGGGCCTTGTGGCCGCCGCGGCCGGCGTCGGAGTGGCCCTGGCGCTACTGGCGGAGTCTGTCCCGGGAACCGCCGTCGCACTGTTCTTCTTCGGCATGGGCATCGGGCTCTGGGACGTCTCCCAGAACATCGAAGGCGCCGACGTCGAACACCAACTCGGGCGCACCATCATGCCGCAGTTCCATGCCGCCTTTAGTGGCGGCGCGTTCCTGGGCGCGCTGATCGGAGCGGGGCTCGCGGGGCTCGGGATCGGGCTCCCGGCACACCTGCTGGTGATCGCCGCCCTCGTCGCCGCGCTGACGCTATTTGCGCCGCGCTACTTCCTGCCGCACACTCCGGCGCCCGCGCCCGCCGCCGGTGAAACGCGGGAACCCAAGGGCCGCTCGGCCTGGCGGGACGGACGAACCCTGCTGATCGGTGTGGTGGTGCTGGGCGCGACGCTCACCGAGGGCGCCGGCAACGACTGGATCGCCAAAGCCGCCGTGGACGGCCTGGACGCCTCGGAGTCCACCGGTGCCCTGCTGTTCGCCGCTTTTGTCCTGGCCATGACAGCCGTGCGCTTTTTCGGCGGCCGCGCGATCGACGCCTACGGCCGGGTGATTGTGTTGCGCGCCAGCATGGCCGCCGCCGCCGCAGGGCTGGGACTGTTCGTGGTGGCAGGCAACCTCTGGCTGGCCACCGCCGGCGCGGTGCTCTGGGGAGCGGGAGCCGCCCTTGCGTTCCCGATGGGTATGTCCGCCGCGGCCGACGATCCAAAGTACGCTGCCGCCCGCGTGTCCGTGGTGTCCACGATCGGGTACGTTGCGTTCCTGGCCGGCCCGCCGCTGCTGGGCTACCTCGGAGACCTGATCGGCATCCGGCTGGCGCTGCTGGCCATCATGATTCCGATTCTAGGTGCGCTGCTGCTCGCCGGCGCCGCGAAGCCCTTGCGCGCCACGTAAGCAGGCGGCGGGCGTCTCCATTCTCCTGGATGCATATGTTTTGGCTGAACAGCCAGAACAGGAGCACCACCGGGACCGCCAGGCATACGCTTCCCACGGTGTCCACGAGCCAGTGCGCGGACAAATAGGTGCGGCTGACCATCATGGCCAGCACGCCGAACGCCGCGATCACCCAGACCCAGGCGCGCCCCACCAGGAGGGCGACCACCATGAGTAAGGCCGCTGTGCTGGCGACGTGACCGGAGGGGAATGAGCCCGTGTCGGTCAGGACAATCGTGTTGTCCGGCCGGTCCCGCGAGATACCGGCCTTGAGGATCTGGGTGAAAATCAGGACGGCGATGCCGGCGGCCGCGGCGAAGACAGCTGTCTGCGGGCGTCTCCTCAGCAGCAGTGCCACGACCAGCAGCGCATGGAGCACCAGGACACCCCGGTAACCGGCCAGGTTGAGGAAGGCGTTGATTCCGTCCCAGAACGGGCTGCGGAGGGCGGCGATCCCGCGGGCCCAGCCTTCGTCCGCGCCCTGGAAGGGCGGCAACCGCACTTCCGCCACGAGCAGTCCGCCGAGGACCACACCGAGGGTGAGCAGGGCCGTGCAGGCCGCCAGCACGCGGCCCGTGGACAATCGCTGAGGATCCAGCACTCGGGTCATTGCCCCATCCTAGCCAACCGGGTGCCCCTGCCCGCCGGAGGCTGCTGCCGTAGGAATCTCCGGGCCGCCTGACAGCGCGGCAGCCCGCGACGGCAGTAGGGTGATCGCATGCGAAGCATGTTGCGGAAGGCGCCGGGGCGGTTCAAGAAGATCGACCGGAAACTGGTGGGCGCCGTGTCCGGCCTCCCCGGCGGCGGTCACGACGATTTCTTCCGACGGCTGTCCGCCGCGGCGAACAAGGGCAAGCTCTGGATCGGCATTGCCGCCGTGATGGCGCTCTTCCCGGGACGGACGCGCCGGGCCGCCGTCCACGGGCTGCTGGCACAGGCCGTCGCCTCCGCGGTCACGAACGTGGGTTTCAAGACCCTGCTGCCGCGGGCCCGGCCGCTGCCGGAGCACCTTCCGGCGTTCAGATTCGTCCATCCCCAACCAACCAGCTCCTCCATGCCCTCGGGCCATTCCGCCTCCGCCGTGGCCTTCGCCGTCGGTGCCGGACTGGTGCGGCCCGCCCTTGGCGCCGCGTTGGCCCCGCTCGCGGCCGGCGTCGCCTACTCGCGGGTCCACACCGGCGCCCACTGGCCTTCGGATGTGTTCTTCGGATCGGCAATCGGCGCAGGTGCCGCCATGGTGACCCGCAAGTGGTGGCCCGTCCGGCCGCCATTCCCCGAGGTCCGGCGCAGCACGGTTGCAGCTGCGAAACTGCCGGACGGCGAAGGCCTCGGCATCGCGGTCAACACGCTGGGCGGCGCCTATGCGGAAGAGACCGCAGCAGCCCTGCAGAAAGTATTCCCCAAGGCGTATATAAAGGAGATCTCCCCGGACGAGGACGTCGCGGAGGAGATCTCCCGGGTCGCCGGCCGCCCCGGGGTTGTGGCGCTGGGCGTCTGGGGCGGGGACGGAACCGTTGGCACGGCGGCAGCGACCGCCGTCGAACATTCCCTCCCGCTCCTGGTTCTTCCGGGCGGGACACTGAACCATTTCGCCCGGGACGCCGGCACCCCCACGCTCGCGGCCGCCGTCGAGGCCGCGTCCCGCGGCGAAGCGGCGCGGGCGGACCTTGGCCTGGTGGCCGTGGAACGCGGACTTCCGGACGGTCCCGAAATGCTCCATCTGGCCATGCTCAACACGGCAAGCATCGGCCTCTACCCGAACCTGGTGCGCCGGCGCGAACTGCTGCAGCCCGCGCTCGGCAAACCCGTGGCCGGCGTCGTTGCGATGTTGCGGACCTTTGCCGCCGGAACACCCACCACTCTGGTGGTCGACGGGGTGCGGCACAAACTCTGGATCCTGTACGTGGGGCGCGGACGGTACTACCCCCGCGACCATGCCCCGCTGGTGCGCCCGGTCCTGGATGACGGCGTCTTCGACCTTAGGCTGATCACCGCGGATGAATCCTTTGCCAGGCTCCGGTTGCTGTGGTCCGTGCTGACAGGAACCGTCGCCACGTCCCGGATCACCCACCTGAGCGAAACCAGCAGCATCCGGGTGGAACCGGGGGACACCAGCATGGTCCTGGCGGTGGACGGCGAGGTCATGCCGGGCGTCCGCGGCGTTGAGTTTTCGGTCCTGCCACGCGCCCTGACGTACTACTCACCGGCATCCTGACTGCCGGCGCCGTCATCCTCCCGGACTACCCTGATTCGACCCTGAATCATCCCTGAGACCGGCGAAATCGGTCCCTCGCCTCGGTAGCGTGGTGTGTACACACCCCCTACTGCTAGGTAAAGGAACGCTTCCATGATCGAAGCACGAGGCCTGACCAAGGTTTACGGCGAAAAGACCGCCGTGGCCGGGATCAACTTCACCGTCGAAGCCGGCCGGGTCACCGGCTTCCTGGGCCCGAACGGTGCCGGCAAATCCACCACCATGCGCATGATCATGGGACTCGACCGGCCGACGTCGGGCTCCGTCACCGTCAACGGCGTGCCCTTCGACCGGCACCACGCTCCGCTGCGCGATGTCGGCGCCCTGCTGGACGCCAAAGCTGTCCACACCAGCCGCTCGGCCTACAACCACCTCCTGGCCATGGCCGCTACTCACAGCATCCCCAAGAAGCGGGTGCACGAAGTCATTGAAATGACGGGACTGGCCGATGTGGCCAAGAAGAAGGTCGGCGGCTTCTCGCTGGGCATGGGACAGCGGCTGGGGATCGCCGCGGCGCTGCTGGGGGACCCGCAGACCGTCATCCTGGACGAGCCCGTCAACGGCCTGGACCCGGAGGGCGTTGTCTGGGTCCGCAACTTGGTCAAGTACCTGGCCTCCGAGGGCCGCACCGTGTTCCTCTCCAGCCACTTGATGAGTGAAATGGCCGTCACCGCGGACCATCTGATTGTGATCGGACGCGGCAAGATCATCGCCGATGCCCCCATCCAGGACATCATCAACGGCAAGGGCCGGATCCGCACCCGCGTCCGCACCGATCAGCCGGACCAGCTGATGCAGCTGCTCGCGGGGGAGGGCGTCTCCGTGGAACTGCAGGACAACGAACTGCTCGAGGTCACGGGCCTGGATCCGCGCCGGATTGCCCGCGCGGCCCTCGACAGCCACGTCATGATCTACGAACTCACCCCGTTGCAGGCCAGCCTCGAGGAGGCCTACATGGAGCTGACCAAGGATGAAGTCGAATACCACTCGCTGATCACCACGGGCGACAACGCCCCCGTCCCGTCCGGAGGCAACTGAGCCATGAGTTCCACCACTTTCGAACCGACCCCGCCAAGCCGCGGCGAGAACTTCGGCACGGCAGGCAACACGGCCGGCAGCCGGGCGGGCGACAGCCTCAGCACCGGTCCGGGCCCCAGCTTCCCCCGGGTGCTGAACTCGGAATTCATCAAGTTCCGCACGCTTCTGTCCACGCTGATCCTGCTGGGCTGCACCGTCCTGGTGGTTGTGGGCTTCGGTGCCCTCTCCGCCTGGGGCACGGGGCAGTTTGCCGAGGCCGCCACCAGCGACCCGGAAGCGGCCGCCGCCTTCGCCGCCCAGGGCGGGGACCTCGCCGTCGGCGTCCCCACCTCGGGCATCGCGTTTGCCCAGCTGATCCTGGGCTCGCTCGGGGTGCTGCTGATGAGCTCCGAATTCACCACAGGCATGGCCCGCTCCACCTTCGCGGCCGTCCCCAAGCGGCTTCCGGCGTTCGCCGCCAAGCTGCTGGTGGTCATGGTGACGGCGTTCGTCCTCACCGCCGCCTCCGTATACCTGGCCGGCCTCGTGTCCCTGCCGATCCTGGACAACTACAACCTCAACCTGGACCTCTCCAGTTCACAGTCGGTAAAGATGCTGCTCGTCAACAGCCTCTACGTCGCCGCCGTCGCCGCCATCGGCATGGCCCTGGGTGCGATCATCCGCAACTCCGCCGGCGGCATCATGAGCCTTGTCGGGCTGTTCTTTGTGGCCCCGATTGCCTTCCAGCTGATCCCGGGCGACTTCTTCGTCGAGGCCCGCAAGTACCTGCCCGGCAACACGGTCGAACCGATGATCGCCGTGGAGCACCTCCCGGACACCCTGGAAGCCTGGCAGGCCGCCCTGGTGCTGGGCGCCTGGGTGGTCATCCCGGTGGTCCTGGCCGCTGTGCTGCTCAAAAAGCGGGACGTGTAGTCCGCTCGTGCGCACCGTCTAGGCTCAGAGCATGATCGATGCAGTTCCAGTGAGGGACGCGCCGGCCGGCCAGGCTGACGCGTCCTTCGCTGAAATCACCGCCCGGCGCCGCGGCCGGGTCCGGCGCTACCTGTTCCAGCATCCGCGCGCCATGGACGCAGTTGTCGTGGCCTGCTACCTGCTGCTTGTCACGCCGACAGCGGTGGAATCGGTGCTCGACGGCGTCTGGCCCGTGGCGCTGCTGCTCGCGGCGGGCGCGGCGGCGCTGTTGTTCCGGCGGAGCCACCCTGTGGCAGTGGTGGCTGTGGTGGCGCTGCTTGAGGTGGGCGTGACGCTGCTCCACCCCTGGGGCTCCAACGTCTCCGCCGGGCTGTGGTTTGCGCTGTACTCGGTGGCGGTGGTGCGCAGCCGGCGTTTCGCCCTCGGGACCCTGGCCGCGGCCACGGCGCCGCTGGTGTTCCTGTACTTCCTGCTGGCGGTTGGTCCGCTGGATGGCCGGTTGCCGGACATGGGGGTCAGCACGCCGGAGAACTTCCAGCTGATTACCAGTATCGCGGCAGCCGTGAGCATCACCCTCTCCAATGTCATTGCCACCGGGATCGGCGTCTCGGTCCGGCAGCGGCGCGAGCATGAGCACGAGATTGCCGCATGGGCAGCGAGGACCGCGCGGCTCGCGTCGGTCACGGAACGCAACCGGATCGCCCGCGAGATGCACGACATCGTGGCGCATTCGCTGACGGTCATGATCAGTCTGTCGGACGGGGCCGCCGTCGTGGTCAAAAGGAACCCGGCGCAGGCCGCGGCGGTCCTCGGGGAACTCTCCCGCACCGGCCGCGCGGCGCTGGCGGACATGCGGCGCGTCCTCGGCCTGCTGCGCGACGACGCGGGCCCCGCGCGGGCGCCCCGGGAGCCGCTCGCCGCCGGGGACAACCTGGGCAAGCTGCTTGAAGGCTTCCGCACCGCGGGACTGCCGCTGCACTACACGCACACCGGGCCGTCCCTGCCGGACGACGCCGCGTTCCGGCTGACCGTGTACCGGATTGTGCAGGAGTCCCTGACGAATGTGCTGCGCTACGGCCGTTCCCTGGGCCGGGTGGACGTGGCGGTTGTCCGCGACGGCTCCACAGTCACCATCGACGTCGTCGACGACGGCGGGGGCTCCGTCGATTCCGGCGGCTCCGCCGCGGGGCCGCCGCAGTGGGGTTCCTCCGGGCCGGTGGGTACCGGGCAGGGCCTCGCCGGCATGCTGGAGCGGGCCCGGATCTACGCCGGCACTGTGCAGGCAGGACGGAGCGGGGACCGCGGCTGGCGTGTGCATGCTGTCCTGCACTGGAACGGCGACGAAAGCAAGGCCACATGAGTCAAGGGGAACCGATGAGTACCGGACCGATCCGCGTCCTGCTGGTGGATGACCAGCCGCTTCTGAGGATGGGCTTCCGCCTGATCCTGGACGGAGAAGATGACCTGAGCATTGTGGGCGAGGCGTCCGACGGCGCCGAAGCGGTGCGCCAGGTCCGGGACCTCGCGCCCGACGTCGTGCTGATGGACGTGCGGATGCCGGTGCTGGACGGGATCGGGGCCACGCAGGCCATCGCCGCCTCCGGCGCCCGCGCAAAGGTCATCATCCTGACCACGTTCGACCTCGACGAATACGCATTTGCGGGGCTCCGGGCTGGAGCCTCCGCCTTCCTGCTCAAAGACGTGGCGCCCGCCGAACTGATCAGCGCCGTCAGGGTGGTGGCGAGCGGCGACGCGGTGGTGGCGCCGCGCGTCACGCAGCGGCTGCTGGAAACCTACGTCCGGGGCCGCGGGCCGGGCGGTGCATCCGGCGGCGCCTCTGGCGATGGCGCTGGTGCCGGCGGCGCCGCTGGGCAAGAATCCCCCGCCGGGGGCCGGTCTGCCAGGGACCCGCTGCTGGAGGACCTGACCCCGCGCGAAGCCGAGATGCTCGGAGCGATGGCTGAAGGGCTCTCCAACGCCGAAATTGCGCACCGGTATTTCCTCTCGGAAGCCACCGTGAAGACGCACGTGCGCCGGATCCTCAACAAGCTGCACCTGCGCGACCGGGTCCAGGCCGTGGTGTATGCCTACGAGACGGGCCTGGTGGTGCCCAGCAATCCGGACTACTGAGGCAGCGGCCGAGGGCGCAGCTTCCGGCGGTGGAGCCTGAAGCAGTGGTTTCAAACACATTTCTGAATTGCCCGTGAGGCAACTTTCATTGCCTCACGGGCCCTGTTCTTGGCACTGTGCCCGTCCCGGCCGTCCGTCATTTGTGGGATTGCACAGAACGAGGGATTCCCCGTCCGGTCTAGTGTGAAACGTCAATGTGGTCCGTCGCACAAGTTTCAGTGATCCACCGCGGACCCGCACAATCCACGAAGGACGGCGCTTCATGCAGGCTGACCAACAGCTATCCAAATCCCTGAAACCCCGGCATCTGTCCATGATCGCCATCGCCGGCGTGATTGGCGCCGGGCTGTTCGTCGGCTCCGGCGCGGCGATCCAGCAGGCGGGCCCCGGGATTCTGGTCGCCTACTCGGCGGCGGGGCTCGTCGTCATTCTGGTCATGCGGATGCTGGGTGAAATGGCTGCGGCCAACCCGGAAACAGGCTCCTTCTCCACGTACGCGGACAAGGCGCTGGGCCGCTGGGCAGGATTCAGCATCGGGTGGCTGTACGCCTGGTTCTGGATCATCGTTCTGGGTATCGAGGCCACGGCGGGTGCGGCGATTATGCACCGCTGGGTCCCGGGGATCGACCAGTGGGTCTGGGCGCTGCTGCTGATGGTGGTCCTGACCCTGACCAACCTGGGTTCGGTGAAGTCCTTCGGTGAGTTCGAGTTCTGGTTCGCCTCCATCAAGGTCGCGGCGATCGTGCTGTTCCTGCTCTTCGGCGTCGCGGCAATCCTGGGCTTCATCCCGGGAGTCCCCGCCCCCGGCGTGAGCAACCTGCTGGAAAACGGCGGCTTTATGCCCAACGGACCCGGTGCCGTGCTGGCGGGCATCCTCGTTGTTGTCTTCTCGTTCTTTGGCGCTGAGATCGCCACCATCGCCGCCGGCGAGTCGGAAAACCCCGTCGACGCGGTCAAGAAGGCCGTCAAGTCCACCGTCTGGCGCATCCTCGTGTTCTACATCGGCTCCATCGCGATTGTGGTCACCCTCCTGCCATGGAACTCCGCCTCCGTGGCCAAGAGCCCGTACGTTGCCGTGATCGAGCTGTACGGCATCCCCGGCGCCGGCACCATCATGGACATCGTGGTGCTGACCTCCGTGCTGTCGTGCCTGAACTCCGGCCTGTACACCGCCAGCCGGATGCTGTTCTCGCTCTCCCGCCGCGGCGACGCGCCGCAGTCCTGGATGCGGATCTCCAAGCGTGGCGTCCCGGCCGCCGCCGTCCTGGCCTCCACCGTGGTGGGCTTCATCACCGTTGGCCTGAACTACATCGCCCCGGACACAGTGTTCCTGTTCCTGGTCAACACTTCAGGCGCGATTGCCCTGTTCGTGTGGCTCGTAATCGCCGGCTCGCAGCTGATCCTGCGCCGCCGGATGGGCGCCTCGGCCAAGGATCTGCAGCTCAAGATGTGGCTCTTCCCCTACCTGACCTGGGTGGCCATCCTGAGCATCATCGCGCTGCTGATCGGCATGGTCTTCCTGGAGTCCACCCGCGAATCACTGCTGCTCTCCCTGGCCCTCGCCGCCGTTGTGGTCGGGATCGGCCTGTGGCGCTACCGCAAGCAGGGCTCGAAGACCCCGGCCGCGGGCAGCGACGGAGCCGGCGCCGGCAAGTCCGGGGCCAGCGAGACGGCCGAAGACGTCACCGTGGGCGCCGGCCCGGCGTCGTAGCACCGGTCGTAGCACCGCGGGACATGCCCAGTCCGGGGGCGCTGCAGTGGACATACTGCCACTATGTCCACTCGGCGCGGCCCAGGGAGGGCATGTCCCGGGGCCGCCAGGCGCGGGGACTGCTCCGGCTCCGGCCACAGCACGCGCACAGGAAGGGCCTAGCCAGGGCATAGAGCTCCGGGGTTGCATGGACGCATGACCACTACCCCGCAGCCCCAGCATGAACCACACCCCAACCACGACCGCGGCCTGGAATTCGACCTCTCCACGCTCCTGAGCCGCCGCTCGCTGGGCATGTTCCTCGGCGCCGGAGCGGCCGCGGCCCTGGCGGCGTGCACCCCGGGCGGCTCATCCGCTGCCGCGGGAGCGACGGCCACGTCCGCGCCGACACCGGCGGCCTCCGGCACCGCGGTGGCCACGGGCACGCCCTCCGCCGCTGCCTCCGCTTCGCCAACGCTGACCCGCGCGATCGCCGAGTGCGGCGTGGAAATCCCAGAGGAGACCGCCGGGCCGTATCCCGGCGACGGCTCCAACGGCCCGAACGTCCTGGCCGCCTCGGGCGTGGTCCGGAAGGACATCACCTCCAGCTTTGGCACCTCCAGCACCAGGGCCGACGGCGTGCCGCTCACCGTCACGCTGACCCTGCTCGACAACGCCAACGGCTGTGCACCCCTTGGCGGGGCCGCCGTCTACGCCTGGCACTGCGACAAGGAGGGCAGATACTCCATGTACGACGCCGGACTGACGAACGAAAACTTCCTGCGCGGCGTGCAGGAGGCCGACGCCAACGGCCAGGTGACTTTCCAGACGATCTTCCCCGGCGCCTACAGCGGCCGCTGGCCGCACATCCACTTCGAAGTCTTCGAGTCCATGGACAACGCAACGGCGGCCGGGCAGGTCCTCGCCGTGTCCCAGATCGCCCTGACCGACGCCGCCTGCAAGGAGGTCTATGCCTCGGCCGGTTACGAATCCAGCGCCCGGAACTTCCCCCGGACCACGCTGACGTCGGACAACGTCTTCGGCGACGACGGCGGCATCTACCAGCTCGCCACAATGACGGGATCGGTGTCCGGCGGATATACGGCCGGGCTCAACGTCACCGTCTAGGCACCCGGCGGGCCAACGGCACGGCGCTAGACTCGGAGCCATGCCTTCACAGTCCAACGCCGCTGCCCACATCCAGGACCTCGGCGCATACGTTGCCGCGTCGCCGTCGAGCTTCCATGCCGTCCACGAGGCCGCCCGCCGGCTTGACGAAGCAGGATTCACCGCCCTTGACGAGCTCCAGCCCTGGGACGCGGCCCCCGGCGGCGGCGCAGGGAAGTCCTACATCATCCGCGACGGCGCGATCATCGCCTGGGTGACGCCGGAGACGGCCGGTCCCACCACCGGGTTCAACATCTTGGGTGCGCACACCGATTCGCCGTCCTTCAAGCTCAAGCCCAAACCCACCACGGGCAAGTTCGGGTGGCTGCAGGCCGGCGTCGAGGTCTACGGCGGTCCCCTGCTCAACTCCTGGCTGGACCGCGAACTGCAGCTCGCCGGGCGCCTGGTGATGCGGGACGGCACCCAGCACCTCACCGCCACGGGGCCGTTGCTGCGGTTCCCTCAGCTGGCCATCCATTTGGACCGCGCCGTGAACGAGGGGCTGGTCCTGGACAAGCAGCAACACATGAACCCGGTCTACGGGCTGGGCGACCCGGCGGGTGAGGACCTCCTGGGCCTGCTGGCGGACCGCGTTTCGGGCGCGGAGGTGGACGCGGCGCAGATCGGCGGCTACGACATCGTTATCGCGGACACCCAGGCCCCCGCCGTGTTCGGCGCGAAGGGCGAGTTCTTCGCCTCCGGACGGCTGGACAATCTTTCGGCCACCCACGCCGGGCTCGCGGCGCTGATCGCGCACGCGAACGCGCCGCTGCCGGCCGGGGCGTCGATTGCCGTGCTGGCCGCGTTCGACCATGAGGAGATCGGCTCCGCCTCCCGGTCCGGCGCGAGCGGGCCCATCCTTGAGGACGTGCTGGTGCGCATTTCCGACGGCTTGGGCGCCTCGGCGAGCCAGCGGCGGCAGGCCTTCGCGGCGTCGTTCTGTGTGTCCGCCGACGCCGGGCATGCCGTCCACCCGAACTACGCCGAGCGGCATGATCCGGCGAACCGGCCGGCCCTGAACGGCGGCCCGCTGCTGAAGATCAACGCCAACCAGCGCTACGCCACGGACGCCACCGGCGCCGCCCTCTGGGCGGGGCTGTGCGCGGACGCCGGCATCCCGTTTCAGGAGTTCGTCTCGAACAACGTCATGCCGTGCGGCTCCACGATCGGGCCGTTGACGGCGACGCGCCTCGGCATCCGGACGGTCGACGTCGGGGTGCCCCTGCTCTCGATGCACTCCGCCCGCGAGCTCTGCGGCGTGGAGGACCCCTACCGGCTCGCGATGGTGACGGAGCTGTTCTTCCGGACGGCGGCGTAGGCGCTTAGAACGCCAGGCTGATCACCAGGCTGATCGTCGCCGCCAGGATGACGGTCCCAAAGAGGTAGGAAAGCAGGCTGTGCTTGAGCGCTTCCGCGCGGATGCCCTGGTGCTGCAGGGCGGTGTCCGAGACCTGGTAGGTCATGCCGAGGCTCGTGGCGAGGTAGGCGAAGTCGGTGTACTGCGGGGGCCGTTCCTGATTGAAATCGATGCCGCCCACAGCCGTCCCGGCTTTCCCGCCCGTGCCGTAGTACAACTCGGCGTACCGCAGCGTAAACAGCGTCTGCACCAGCATCCACGACAGGGCGACCGAGGCCAGCGCCAATAGCCCCCCGCCGAAGCGGGACCCGCCGCCGCTGGCATGGGTATCGACGACGACGGCGGCCACGGCGCCGAGGCTGGCGACGTTGGCCGCCAGGATCAGCAGGTCTGTTGTGCCGCGGGACGGGTCCTCCGCCGTGGCGTGCGCCTGGGTTTCGGCAGGGTTGAAGCGGCCGATCGCCAGCCAGACCCAAGCGACGTAGGTCAGGGCGGCGACGCCCCAGCCCACGGCGGGAGCGGCTACCCAGTACCCGGCAAAGGCCGTGACCGCGGCCGCGGCGGCCCCCGCGGTGAGCATCACCGCAAAACGCAGCCTGCTGCGGCGCACGGGCCGGGCGGGCGGGGATCCGGTGGTCATTCCCCGATCATGGCACAGCGTTGTCCACATATAAGCCGGCGCGGCTTCCGGAACCCTGCCGCCGGCGCCTACGCTGGGCAGGCGTGGAATCGCGGAATACGGCCCCGATGCACTAAGCTATTGAAGTCTGTGCTGCGCCCTGCCCCCGTTCCCGGGGGCGATGCGGGCACACGGCACCGCAAATGAACCTCCTGTTACGGAAATGCCGTAACCGCTTAGCCCAAAGGAGGTGGGTTCACATATGCGTCCTTACGAATTGATGGTAATCATCGACCCCGAGGTCGAAGAGCGTACCGTTGAGCCAACGCTTCAGAAGTTCCTGAACGTCATCACGACCGATGGTGGAACCATCGAAAAGGTTGACATCTGGGGCCGTCGTCGCCTGGCTTACGAAATCCAGAAGAAGTCTGAAGGTATCTACGCCGTGGTGAACTTCACCGCTGAGCCGGCTACCGCCAAGGAACTTGATCGCCAGCTGAGCCTCAATGAGACCATCATGCGCACCAAGATCACCCGCCCCGAAGAGCAGAAGGTTGTTGCTGAGTAATCAGCCCACCCTCAATCTTTACCCCCGCAGGAACGAACAAGGAGGCAGTAGATGGCAGGCGAGACCACTATTACGGTCATCGGTAATCTCACCAATGACCCCGAGCTGAGGTTCACGCCGTCAGGCTCGGCAGTAGCGAATTTCACCATCGCTTCTACTCCCCGCACCTTCGACCGCCAGTCCAATGAGTGGAAGGACGGGGAAACCCTGTTCCTCCGCGCGTCGGTATGGCGTGAAGCCGCCGAGAACGTCGCCGAATCCCTGACCAAGGGCATGCGCGTGATCGTTTCCGGCCGGTTGAAGAGCCGTTCCTACGAAACCAAAGAAGGCGAGAAGCGCACCGTTATCGAGCTTGAGGTCGATGAAATCGGCCCCAGCCTGCGCTACGCCAACGCCAAGGTCAACCGCACCCAGCGCTCCGGCGGTGGGGGCGCCGGCAACGGCGCCCAGGGTGGCTTCGGCGGCGGCAACAGCGGCGGCGGCTTCGGTGGCGGCTCTGGTGGAAACCAGGGCGGCAACCAGGGTGGAACCTGGGGCGGCAACCAGCCCGCACAGCAGCAGGATGACCCCTGGGCCACGCCCGGTGTCAGCAATGCAGGCGGCGGCTGGGGCAACGGCCCGGATTCCGAACCTCCCTTCTAAACAACATCTAAGGTCCGACGACGACACCCGCCGGAACGCCGCAAGGCGGACGGGCGCTGACCGGCGTCGGATCACCACCATCCCGTGGATCAATGTCCACGGGCTCCATCGAATAGGAGCTCCACGATGGCTAAGGCTGAACTCCGTAAGCCCAAACCAAAGTCCAACCCCTTGAAGGCCGCTGACATCACTGTCATCGACTACAAGGACGTAGCATTGCTGCGCAAGTTCATCTCCGACCGCGGAAAGATCCGCGCCCGTCGCGTCACTGGCGTCACGGTGCAGGAACAGCGCAAGATCGCCCAGGCAATCAAGAACGCCCGCGAAGTTGCTCTGCTGCCTTACTCCGGCGCTGGCCGCGGCTAAGGAAGGGATTAACTAACATGGCAAAGCTCATTCTGACCCACGAAGTAACCGGTCTCGGTGCTGCAGGCGATGTTGTTGAGGTCAAGGACGGTTACGCACGTAACTACCTGCTGCCCCGCAACTTCGCTCTGACCTGGTCCAAGGGTGGCGAGAAGCAGGTTGAGTCCATCAAGGCTGCCCGCGCCGCCCGCGAGCACGCTTCCCTGGAAGACGCTCAGAAGCAGGCCGCTGCACTCTCCGCCAAGCCGGTCAAGCTCGTTGTCAAGGCTGGCGAGACCGGACGCCTGTTCGGCACCGTCAAGCAGGGCGACGTGGCCGACGCTGTTGAGGCCGCTGGCCTTGGCCGCATCGACAAGCGCAAGGTGGAACTGCCGACGCACATCAAGTCGGTTGGTTCCTACCAGGCCAACGTCCGTCTGCACGACGACGTTGCCGCTGTGATTGATCTGGACGTAGTCGCAGGCAAGTAGCCTTCACGGCTCTGCAGTCCTGAACTGCTGGAAGGCCCCCGCCGTCGGATTCCCCTGAGGAACCGGACGCGGGGGCCTTCTGCGTTAAGCCTGACGGGAGTGCTCAGCCGTGGTGCAGGACCGTCCTGACATAGCGGTACCCCTCCCGGACCAGCTCGGCGAGCACCGCCTCGTCGACGTCGTCAAGCTTCGTGATGTAGAGGCAGCCCGCGCCGGTCTTGTGCTTCCCCAGCCGGCCCAGGAGCTCCGCCGCCTCGGGTCCGTAAATCAGCCCGTACAGCGACAGACTGGCCTTCCGCGGCGAGAAGCCGACGGCGGGGGCATCCCCTTCGCGCCCGGTCTCGTATTTGTAGTGGTACTCGCCGAAGCCCACTATCGTCGGGCCCCACATCTGTGCCGGCTGCCCCGTGATTCCGGACATCAGGTCCAGCAGCCGGAGGCCGTCCTCCCTGCGCACGGGATGCTCGACGGCGGCGAGGAACTCGTCGACGGACGCGCCGGTTGCTACGGTCTTGTTTTCAGTCTTGTTCGCGGCCATGGGGGCAGTCTGGCAGACCGGGGCACGCTTGTCAGCCGCAACGGCGTCGGTGATAGCCTGCTCCGGTGACCCCGAACCCTGCACCCGAGCCCCGCCTGCGTCCCTTCGTGCAGGCGGACGTTTTCTCCGCCGAGCCGTACCGGGGCAATCCGCTGGCCGTCGTCGTCGACGCCGAGGGACTCCCGGCTGACGTCATGCAGCAGTTTGCCAACTGGACCAACCTTTCCGAGACCACGTTCCTGCTGCCGCCCACGGACCCCGCGGCCGATTACCGGGTCCGGATCTTCACCGGCAGCGAGGAATTCCCCTTTGCCGGCCATCCCACCTTGGGCTCGGCGCACGCCTGGCTGGAGGCCGGCGGCATCCCCCGGCAGGACGGCGTGCTGGTCCAGGAGTGCGGTGCCGGGCTGGTCAGGGTCAAGCGCGACGGCGGCCGGCTTGCCTTCGCGGCGCCGCCGCTGACCCGTTCGGGACCCGTGTCCGAGGCGGAGCTCGCCCGGGTGGCCGCCGGCCTGGGCATGCCGCGGGAGGCGCTCCTGGACGCGTCCTGGCTGGTCAACGGACCGAACTGGATCGGAGTGCTGCTGGAGTCGGCGGAGGCGGTGCTTTCCGTCAGGCCCGACTACGCGGCCATGGGCGGGCTCAAGGTCGGCGTGATCGGTCCCCATCCCGCCGGAGCCGGGATCGGCTTCGAAGTGCGGACCTTCATCCCGGGCGACGCCGCGGCGGAAGACCCCGTCACCGGCAGCTTCAACGCCGGCGCGGCCCAGTGGCTGATCCGCAGCGGCCGGGCCCCGGAATCCTATGTCGCGGCGCAGGGAACGGTGCTGGGCCGGGCGGGGCGGATCCATATCGACGCGGTGGGGGACGACATCTGGGTCGGAGGCAGTTCGGTGAGCTGTATCGAAGGCTTTGTCCTGCTCTGACCCCCGGATGCCCTATCCCTTGTTGTGGTCATTCCGGCGGCAGAGGGACCAAAAGTGATAGCGCAACGGCGGGAATAAACGGCGCCGGGCCCGGCTTCTACAGGTAGATGCAAACGCATGCATCAGGGCTCAGGCCCCCGCCTCACATCAGGAGCACTCCGTGGAAACCCGCCGTATCACCGTTCTTTCCGCCGGACTCGGCGTCCCGTCGTCGAGCCGTCTGCTGGCGGACCAGCTGGCAGCCTCTGCGGAGCGCCAGCTCGCCGCGGCCGGCTACGCCGTCCGCATCGAGACAGTGGAACTGCGGGACCTGGCGGTGGACATCGCGAACAACTTTGTGACCGGCTATGCGGCGCCGACGCTGGCCGGCGTGATCGCCGGAGTCGAGGCCTCGGACGGCATCATTGCGGTCACCCCCGTTTTCAGCGCCTCCTACAGCGGACTCTTCAAATCGTTCATCGATGTCCTGGACCCCAAATCGCTGGAGGGGAAGGCCGTGCTGCTCGGCGCCACTGCGGGCACGGACCGGCACCAGATGGTCCTGGACTTTGCCATGCGCCCCCTGTTCACGTACCTCCGCACCCGGACCGCCAACACCGCAGTCTTTGCCGGTCCGCAGGACTGGGGCAACAACGACGACGGCGGCTCGGCCCTCTCCACGCGGATCGAGCGGGCGGCGGGGGAGTTCGCCAGCCTGCTGCAGGGCGCGCAGCCGCAGCAAAAACCGGCGGTCCTGGAGTCGCTGCCGTTCGAACAGTTGCTCGCCGGCATTTCCGGCCGGCCCTGACCTCGCCGGCCGGCGGCGAACCATTATGCACGCCCGGTCGTTGTGCGGGACATGAAATGTCCCGTGGATTCAATTGACCTGATCATGAGCGAACGCAGTGGCGTCGAGATCGATTACTGCCCCCAGTGCCGCGGCGTCTGGCTGGACCGGGGGGAGCTGGACAAGATCCTGGACCGCGCTGCGGAGACCATGGGCCCGGGCGTCGCGGCGCCCCCGGCGCCGATGCCGCCGACGACGCCCGGCCACATCCCGCCACCGCTCTACAACCTGGATCCGCGCAGGGATGACCGCCGCCCGGATGACCGCCGCTACGATGACCGACGGTACGACGAGCGCCGGGACCGCCCGCGCTACGACCAGCCGCGCTATGACGACCGCCGCCGTCCGAAGAAGAAGGAAGGCTGGCTCGGGGAACTGTTCGACTTCTAAGCCCCCGCGGGGCCGGTTCTGCCTGCGGGTCAGTCCTGTGGCTCAGTCCTCGAGCAGGGCGATGAATTCCCGGGCCTGTTTGATGGAAATGTCCGAATGGCGGGTGAGGGTCTCGGCCGCCGCTTCGGTGTCCCCGCTTCTGGCGAGCGTGCGGATCCTGCCGTAGATCTCATCGTTGAGCATGTTGCTGCTGACCTCCCGCGTCACATCGCCCTTGCTGGCGATCGCCCGGTAGCGGTACGCGAACCGCTGCGGCGCATCGTCGTCGTCCTCAGCGGGTGCCGGCTCGGCGGTCTCGGGCCGGAAGGGCTGCGGATGGGCCGCCAGGGCACCCACGGCGTCACGGGAGGCCCTCAAGCCGTCGCCCGTGGCCTCCAAGTACAGTTTGATGGCGGCCATGGCCTGCCCCTGGGCGATCAGGGCGTACAGGCGCCGGTGCTGTTCCTGATTGAGCTTCGCCGCAGAGGTCCGCGCAAGCTCCACTGGATCCTTGCCCGGCTGAGGGGCGGTTTCCGGCGGGGTCCGGGAGCCGCGGTGGCCGAGGGCGCGGGCGGCAACGAGGACGCCGGCACCGACGAGCACCAGAATAAGGAGGGGGACAAGCAGGGATTCCATGAAGCTACAGCCGATCTACAAAATTCTTGGCGGTCAAAAGATCTGAATGGGTTGCCTGCCGCAGCAGTTTGATGGCCTGGAGCTTCTTGCCGTTCCGGGCCAGCGACTGGAGTTGCAGGGCAAGCTGGGGATTGAGCTGGCCTCCCGGCAGAACGGGGCCCTGGTAGCGCGCGTGGTCTGCCTGCTGTGACTGCTGCTGTTCGTTCTGGCTGGGCCGGGTGACGGCATCCACGCGGGCGCGGGCGGCGGTGGCCGCCTGGACCTGGGCGGCGTAATGGGCCTGGGAACGGGCAGCCAGTTCGTGCTGGTAGCGTTCCGCATCGGACATGCCGAAGTCGCGCGGCCGGAGGGCCGTGGTAAATGCCCAAAGGACCGCCGCCAGGATAAGGGCAGGCAGTATGACCAGCAATACATCGCCCATGTGAAGAGCTTATGCCAGATCGCGGTTATCCACAGCACATTCTGCGATAGGCATGGATGTGGGCGGCCGGGCGCCGCGCTTCGCCGCCCGCACCACCCCTCGGCGGTATGGTCCATGAGGACCATCACTTAATGTGCATATTTCCGGTGAGGTGTGGCCTCATATGCCACCCGCTATCCCCAGCCGCTTCACATGGTCTGTGGATGAGTGTTGCTGAAAATTCTTTTGTGTCCACACGATGAAAGCAGTGTTTCCGCAGGTCAGAGCCTGATTGCGGCTGCAAGAATCTTTCTATCCACAGCTGTTCACACAGGCTGTGCACAAGCAGGGGGCAGTAGTGCACAGCTTATCCACAGGGGTGGCGGCCAGTCGGGTTGGTGACAGCCGGATCGGGCGATACCGTTGCTGGATATCGACCTTGGATACCGAAATCCGGTGCCGGCTGCACGACTTGTTCCTTCTCAGCGGCCACTTTCAGGCCCGGACCCGGGCTGTGGAAAACCGGCAGCGCCGGAGGGCGGCAAAAGTGTCGGAGTCGGCTGATAGTACTTAACCGTCGGGCCCACACCGGCGTCGACGCTGCCGGGCACCAAGGCCCGGAGGACACCCGTCGCCGGCGCACGAATATTCGCCGCGGCACACAATGGAGGACGGCAGTTTTGTCAGTTACGCATCTGGACTCAGTCGAGGGCACCCGGGGAGCCGAGGGCAGCCGCAAGCCGCCGCAGGACATTCCCGCCGAACAGTCCGTCCTGGGCGGCATGATGCTGTCCAAGGACGCCATTGCCGACGTCGTCGAGATCCTAAGGGGCGTCGACTTCTACCGTCCTGCGCACGAGACGATCTACGAAGCCATCATCGACCTCTATGGCCGCGGCGAACCTGCCGACGCCGTGACCGTGTCGGATGAACTGACCAAGCGGGGCGAGATCAACCGGGTTGGCGGCCCCGCCTACCTTCACGAGCTCATCCAGACCGTTCCCACGGCCGCCAACGCCGGCTACTACGCCGAAATCGTGGGTGAACGGGCGGTGCTGCGCCGCCTTGTCAATGCCGGCACCAAGATCGTCCAGCTCGGCTACGGCCAGGACGGCGAGGTTGAAGACCTGGTCAACCAGGCCCAGGCGGAGATTTATGCCGTGGCGGAACGCCGCACCGCAGAGGACTACGTCGTCCTCAAGGACGTGATGGAGTCCACCGTGGACGAGATCGAAGCGTCCGGCCACCGCGAGGAGGGAATGACGGGCGTTCCCACCGGCTTCTACGAACTGGATGAGCTCACCCACGGCCTGCACCCCGGCCAGATGATCGTCATCGCAGCGCGCCCCGCCGTCGGTAAGTCCACCTTCGCCCTCGACTTCGCGCGCTCCGCGGCCATCAAGAACAACCTCGCCACCGTGATGTTCTCACTCGAAATGGGCCGGAACGAGATCGCGATGCGCCTGCTGTCCGCCGAGGCCACGATCGGCCTGCAGGACCTGCGCAAGGGCACCATCAAGGACGAGCAGTGGTCCAAGATCGCCACCACAATGGGCCGGATGAATGAGGCACCGCTCTTCATCGACGACAGCCCCAACATGTCCCTGATGGAAATCCGGGCCAAGTGCCGCCGCCTGAAGCAGCAGCATGACCTCAAGCTCGTCATCCTGGACTACCTCCAGCTGATGAGCTCCGGCAAGAAGGTGGAGTCCCGCCAGCAGGAAGTCTCCGAGTTCTCCCGAGCCCTGAAGCTTCTGGCCAAGGAACTGCAGGTCCCCGTCATTGCCCTGTCGCAGCTGAACCGTGGCTCCGAGCAGCGCCAGGACAAACGGCCCATGGTCTCGGACCTGCGTGAATCCGGTTCCATCGAGCAGGACGCCGACATGGTCATCCTGCTCCACCGCGAGGACGTTTACGACAAGGAATCGCCGCGTGCCGGCGAGGCCGACATCCTGATCGCCAAGCACCGCAACGGTCCCACCAAGGACATTGTGGTCGCCTTCCAGGGCCACTACTCGCGGTTCGCCAACATGGCAGCCGACGCCGGGGGCGGCGGCTTCTAGCTGTCCTGGCCAGGTGCCGCCGGCCGCAGCAGGTGGTTGGGGAGCCGGTTACCCGGTGCCCGGCCCCGGATCTCCAGCAGTTCGCGGGCGTGGGCGTGGAGCCGCGTGTCCTCCTCGGACACCGGAACCCATTGCGGGACCGGGACGGACGTGCCGTGCTCGTCGCGGGCCACCATGACGGTGAGGCAGTAGGTGGTGAGCTCCAGCTCGCGTCCCTTCGGATCCCCCGAGCGGACATGGACCGCGATGTGCATGCCCTTGGTCCCGGTGTAGACCAGGCGCGCTTCCACCTCCACCACGTGGCCGATCAGAAGCGGCCGGTAGAAGCGCACTCCGCCGGAAAAGACCGCCACGGTGTCCATCCCGCAGTACCGAGAGGCGCAGACGTAGGCCGCTTCGTCGATCCATTTCATGACGATGCCGCCGTGCACCTTGCCGCCCCAGTTCACATCCGTGGGTGCGGCCACAAAGCGCAGGACCACGTTCTCGGCGGTCCCGGCGTCGGTGTATTCCTGTCCGCTCATCGCCTGGACGATGTCCTCGCGGACTTTGATCCGCGCCAGCGCATGGTCGCGCTGTTCGATTTCGTCCGGCGTCACCGGGTCAAAGTGGGGCACCGGAGCCGGTTTGCCGTCCTCGCCCACGGCTACGAAGATCACCATGCACTGGCTGCGCATCGTGGCCGGGCCGCCCTTTGGATCGCCCGAGGACACCACGGTGCGGATATGCATGGAGGACCGGCCCGTGTAGACAATCGTTGCTTCGACTTCGACCATGTCCCCGCTGTTGACCGGATCCGCGAAGTGGATGTTCCCCACATACGCCGTCACGCAATAGGACTTGGCCCAGCCCACCGCCGCGGCGTAGGCCGCTTTGTCCACCCATTCAAGGACCGTGCCGGCATCGACCGAACCGCTGTGGCCGACGTCGGTGGGTGCGGCGAGGAAGCGCAGGGTCACGGAGTTGGCGGCGTTGTCACTCATGGTGAGAGTTTACTGATCGGCCGGGTTTGCGGCGCGGGCGGAGACACAAACGGGCACCGGAGCGCCACAAGCGGCATACCGTACCCGGCAGGTACGACGGCGGGCGGCCACCCGGAGGTGACCGCCCGCCGCCGTGCGCCGCGAGGCGCCGGGGGATTCCCTTTAGGCGAGGACGCTCAGCTTGGAGCCGCTGCGGCCGAAGAGGGCCTTGTCCACGGAGACCTTGCCCGCGCCGACGAAGGCCAGAGCCACGGCGGCGGCAGCCAGGATCAGCACGAGCTCGTAGCCGCCCGTTGCGGCAAAGATGCCGGCCGGGGCATGGACCAGGAACAGGGCGCCGAGCATGTTGGCCGCGAGCAGGGCAGCGAACACACGGGTGAGCACGCCGACGATCAGCGCGACGCCTCCGATGAGTTCGAGCGTGGCGATCACCGGGGCGGCGACGTTGGCGGCCGGCACGCCCATCTGCGCGAAGGCGGCCTGCGTGCCGGCAATCGTGAACTCATTGAACTTCTGCCAGCCGTGCGCGGCGAAAAGGAATCCCGTGACGATACGCAAGATCGTGCGGGCCGAGGTGGTAAGTGCGGGCTGGTTCATGGGTGCCGTCCTGACGTAGGAAGAGTGGCAGCTGTACACCGCCAGAGATTTAGTTGAAGATTCAACTTATAGTGTTCCGGTGCGTACTTGAAAAGTCAACTAATGCGAAGCCGTGCGACCCAGGCCGTGCCGTTAGGGTGGTGCCGTGACCGTTTCTGCCCCCACTCCCGCCACGCTCCCGTCTGCGGCAGGCCGCCGGCGGGAAATCCTGCGCCTGGCCGTGCCCGCGTTCGGTGCACTGATCGCAGAACCGCTGTTCCTGCTCGCGGATGCGGCGATTGTCGGGCATCTCGGGGTCGCGCAGCTCGCGGGTGTAGGGCTGGCATCGGCCGTACTCCACACGGTGGTGGGGCTGATGGTGTTCCTGGCCTACTCCACCACTCCGGCCGTGGCGCGGGCGATCGGCAACGGCCAGCTGCCCAAGGCCCTCGCGGCCGGGCGGGACGGCGTGTGGCTGGCCCTGATGCTCGGTGTGGTCCTGGCGACCGCCGGTTTCCTGGCGGCCGAACCGCTGGTCGACCTCATGGGTGCCAGCGGCGAGGTGCGGGCCTTCGCCGTGGACTACCTGCGCTGGTCAATGCCCGGACTCGTCGCGATGCTGCTTATCTTCGCCGGCACGGGGGTGCTGCGCGGCCTGCAGGACACCCGCACCCCCCTCCTTGTAGCGGCCGCCGGCTTCACGCTGAACGTGGCGCTGAACTTCTTCCTGGTCTACGGGCTGCAGTGGTCTGTCGCCGGCTCGGCGATCGGCACCAGCATCGCCCAGTGGGCCATGGCCCTGGTCTACGTGGTGATGGTCGGGCGCAATGCCCGCCGCCACGGTGTGGCCCTGCTGCCGGATTGGCGCGGCATCCGGTCCCTGAGCAAGGTGGGCTCGTGGCTGATGCTGCGGACGCTCAGCCTGCGCATCGCGATTCTTGCCACGGTGGTGGTGGTCACGGCCCAGGGGCCGGTCAACCTGGCCGCCCACCAGCTCGCGATGACGATCTTTACGTTCCTGGCGTTCGCCCTCGATGCCCTTGCGATTGCCGCGCAGGCGCTGATCGGCAAGGAACTCGGCGCCTCCCGCCCGTCCGGGGCGCGGGAGCTCACCGGAACCATGGTCCGCTGGGGCCTCGGCTTCGGCGCGATCACAGGAATCCTGCTGGCGCTTGCGGCACCGTGGGCCGGGCGGCTCTTCACGTCCGACGCCGACGTCCAGGCTGCGCTCACGCTGGCCTTGTGGGTGCTCGCGGCCGGACAGCCGATCGCCGGCTATGTCTTTGTCCTTGACGGTGTGCTGATTGGTGCGGGGGATGCCAAGTACTTGGCGATTGCCGGCGTCGTGAACCTCGCCGCGTATCTGCCGCTGCTGCTGGCCGTCGGACAGTCCGGGGTCGGTGGCGGGGCTGGCCTGCTCTGGCTGTGGGCGGCGTTCTCCCTGGGCTATATGACGGCCCGGGCCCTCACGCTGGGCCTCCGCGCCCGGACTGACCGGTGGATGGTGCTCGGCTCGCACTGAGTGCCGGCGCGCACGCGTGCGGCTGCACACTAAACTGGACGGGTGACTCTCCCCGCAGCCTTTGACGCCTCCGCCGCCCTGCCCGCTGCGGCGGATCTTTGGAAACCGGTGCTGGTCCGGGCCGCCGTGGCGCTCGGATTCGGCGCCGTGACCGTGTTCTGGGCGGCTCCATCCGCGGAGGGTATGGGCTGGGCCGGGGGACTCTACCTGCTGGCCACTGGCGTGGTGCTGCTCTGGAGCGTGAACAAGACGGGCCTCCGGGCCGGGTCATCCTCCAGTAAGATCCTGTCCGCCGCCGGCGCCGTACTCACCGGAACCGGTGCCGCCGTCGGCCTCCTTCCGAGCAGTCTGGTCTTCGGTGTGCTGGCAGCCGTGGGACTTGGCCTCGCCGGCGCTGCAGAGCTCTACCTCGGCATCACGCACCGCGGCCGGTCCGTGCTTGCGCGTGACTGGATCGCCTCCGGCGCCGTTGCGCTGGGCACCGCGGTCCTGCTGCCGTTCTTCATTGACCTCGGTCCGCACGCGCTGCTTGGCGTCGCGGGCGGCGGCGCCATCATCAGCGGCGTCCTCTGGGCGCTGGCGGGACTGACCTTGCGGCATGATGCGCGGGCCGATTCCGCGGAGGCCGTAAACTAGTAGCGACAGGTTCTACCTTGCGTAGAACGATTGCGGGATCACAACGGCCACGCCTGGCGGCGGCGGCTGCAGGAGGAAAGCACCTTGGCACAGCAGAAATCTCGAGAACCGCGCAACATGCGGACCTCGGTCAAGGGCCCGCTGATGTTCTCCGCTTTCTGGGCCGTGGTGGCATTCGTTGCCACTCTCATTTTCGCCTCCGGCGGCACCGCTAAGACGCCCCGCTTTGATCTGGCCTTTATCGCCGCAGGTATTGCCTTCATCGTGATTCTGGTGGTACTCGCCATGCTGTCCATGGGCCACAAGCCCAACGCTGAACATCTCGGCAAGGGCTCCGGCGTCAACCTGAGTTCGCGCAACTCCGGCCATGGCGGCCCGCCGGCCCGTCCCCGCCCGGACGCCGGCGACCCGGACGCCCCCCGCGACCGCACCTAAGAGCTGCCGCTCAGGACGCGGCTTTCCGTGCCCGGTACGCGGCCACGTGGGCGCGGTTGGCGCAGTTGCCGGTGTCGCAGTAGCGCTTGGAGCGGTTCCGGCTGAGGTCCAGCACCACGGCATCGCAGTCTTCCGCGGCGCACACCAGCATGCGGTCCATCTCCTTGCTGCGGATGACGTCCACCAAGGCCATCGCCGCCTCGGTGCTCATCCGGTCCGCCAGCGGAGCTTCCGGGGTGGTGGCGTGCAGATGCCAGTCCCACTGATCGTGCTTGACCAGCTGGGGGAGGGCCCGTGCCTGCCTCAGCAGCCTGTTCACTGTGTCCACGGCGGCGGATTCCTCCGCGCGCCACAGTGCGGCGAGTTCCGCGCGTAGACGGTGCACGCTGGCCAGCTCGGCCGCGTCCCCGGTCCGCGAGCCGGCGAATCCCTCCGCTTCCAGGAACCGGTCCAGGTCCTGCTCCGTGGCGAGCTGTTCGTCCCCGTTGGCCGCGGAGTTGATGAGGTTGACCACGGACCGCAGGGCCACCTCTATGTCAGGGGCAAAAAGCATCTTGACTCCTTACGTCGGCGTGGCGTACGGTCATGACCATAACCCTACTTTACTCCTGACAGGAGGCAGCCTGTGTCTGCCGCACGCCGCACCGCCGAAGCTCCGGCCAAGATCGCTTCCGGAATGCACACCCCCGGAAAACGAGGCTCCGGCAAACCCGGCGCGGCACCCGGCTTTCTGGCGTCCGGCCTCGGGGTTGCCCTGTTTTCCTCGGCCGTGTTCGGCCTCTCCGGGTCCTTTGCCAAGGCGCTGCTGGAGACCGGCTGGACCCCCGGGGCGGCAGTCACCGCCCGCCTCACCGGCGCCGCGCTCATCCTTGCGGTTCCCGCCATTTCGGCACTACGGGGGCGCTGGCACCAACTCAGGGACAACTGGCTCACGGTCCTGCTCTTCGGCTTTATCGGCGTCGCGGCCTGCCAACTGTTCTACTTCAACGCCGTGGCCAGGCTCTCGGTAGGGGTGGCCCTGCTCCTGGAATATCTCGCTCCGGTGCTAATCGTGCTGTGGCTCTGGGCTGCCAGCCGCCGGCGCCCGCGGCCCCTGACTATCTCCGGAACCCTGCTGTCCCTGGGCGGGCTGATCCTGGTCCTGGACCTCACGGGAGCGGTGAAGATTGACCTTATCGGTGTGCTGTGGGGGATCGCGGCGGCTGTCTGCCTGGCCATCTATTTCTTCATCACGGCCAAGGAAAATGACACCCTCCCCCCGATCGTCCTTGCCTCCGGCGGGCTGATGGTGGGCGCCGTCACCATGTGGCTCGCCGCCGCGACCGGGCTGCTGCCGATGGCCTTCAGCACCGCCGACACGCGGCTGGGCCCCTGGGTCACCCCCTGGTGGGTGGCCCTGGGCGGGCTGGTGGTGCTGGCCACCGTGCTGGCTTATGTCTCGGGGATTGTGGCAGCACGGGCTCTCGGTTCCAAGGTGGCATCCTTTGTCTCGCTGACCGAAGTGCTGTTTGCCGTCATCTGGGCGTGGCTGCTGTTGGGTGAACTGCCCGGACCCATCCAGCTTCTGGGCGGGCTGCTGATTGTCGGCGGCGTTGTGCTGGTCCGGCTGGACGAGCTCCGGACGCGGACCGGCGCCGGTGCGGAAGCGGTGCCGTCAGCGCTCGACCATGCGAACGACGTCGAACCCGTGCCGTCAAAGGGGAACTGACACAGACCGGCCCGGACGCTGCTGCGTCCGGGCCGGTCCGATATCTGCGGGTTTCCTGCTTAGCGGGAAGCGCTTTCCTGCTCGGTGGCGTTGCGGCTGGCCTGCTTGCCGGCCTCCTGCAGCGCCTGGGACACCTTCGCCAGGGCGGCAACGTGCTGGCCGTTCCATTCGCTGCGGAACTTATCGGCGTCCGGGCCCTTCCAGTCGGTGCCCTCGAGCACCTTGGTCAGCAGCGACTTCTGCTTGTCGATCTCGGATGAACCGGCCTGCAGCTTCGTCCCAAGAGTCTTGAGCTGAGCAATGTCTGCACCCCAAATAGCCATTCGAAAAATCTCCTCAAGTGGTAGAAACGGACCCGGCGCCGCCGGCGTCCCCTCGGATTCCGGCTGCTCCGGAAGATCCAGTGCCCCCAAACTATCCTGCTGGCCGGAAAACTGTCGATGGGCAGCCCTCCCCATGCCCTCGATCCCCGACGCGAGGAGCCCTAGCATGGAGATATGTGCCGAAACATCCGGACCCTCCATAATTTTGAACCGCACGCCACCACCGCCGAGGTGGAAGCGGCAGCGCTGCAGTACGTGCGCAAGATCAGCGGCAGCACCAAGCCCTCCAAAGCGAACGAGGAGGCCTTCACCCGTGCCGTGGAGGAGATTGCCCACGCCACCCAGCACCTGCTCGACTCCCTGGTGACGCACGCCCCGGCCAAGGACCGCGGGGAGGAAGCTGCCAAGGCGAAAGCCCGGGCAGCTGTCCGCTACGGCGCGGCCTGAGGGCATCCCTCCGCAGGGCGCCTACTTGCCGAAGCTGCGCAGCCGCAGCGAGTTGGCCACCACCAGCACGGAGCTGGCCGCCATCGCCGCGCCCGCGATCATCGGGTTGAGCATGCCCAGGGCTGCCACCGGAATTCCCACCGCGTTGTAGAAGAAGGCCCAGAAGAGGTTCGTTTTGATGGTCCCCAGCGTCCGGCGGGACAGTTCAATCGCCTGCGCGACCTGGCCGAGATCGTTGCCCATCACCGTCAGGTCGGCCGCCTCGATTGCCACATCGGTGCCGGATCCCATCGCGATGCCGAGGTCCGCCTGCGCCAGCGCCGCGGCGTCGTTGACACCGTCGCCGGCCATGGCCACCGTGGCGCCGGCGGCCTGCAGCTTCCGCACGGCCTCGACCTTGCCCTCCGGCAGTACCCCGGCGAACACGTCCGCCGGAGCGATCCCGACGGCGGCGGCCACCTGTGCGGCCACCGCGGCGTTGTCCCCGGTCAGGAGGATCGGCCGCAGCCCGAGCCCGCGGAGCCGTGAGATCGCGGCCGCGGAGCCAGGCTTCACCGTGTCGCGCAGGCTGATGATTCCGGCCGGTTCCCCGTCCACGGCCAGCCAGACCGCGGTGGCCCCGGAGCTTTCAGCCCTGCTGAACGCCTCCAGCTGCTCGGTGTCCGGGACGATGCCGTTCGCCTGCAGCCATCCCGTGCGGCCGGCTGTTACGAGCCGGCCCTCGACGGTTCCCTGGACTCCGCCGCCGGGTGCGGAACGGAAGTTGACGACGGCCGGGAGGACCCCGGCGCCGGTGCCGGTCGCTGCGCCGGGGTGTTCGTCTCCGTGTTCGGCCGATCGGGCGGCGGCGGCAACGGCGCGCGCGATTGGGTGCTCGGAGGCATCCTCCACCGCTCCGGCCAGCCGCAGGACCTCCGCCGGGGTGGCGGTCCCGAACGCCGCGGTGCCGTCGACGGCGAGGTGGCCGGTGGTCACGGTGCCGGTCTTGTCCAGCAGGATGGTGTCAACGGTCCGGGTATCCTCGAGGACCTGCGGGCCCTTGATCAGGATGCCCAGCTGCGCGCCCCGGCCGGTTCCGGTGAGCAGCCCCACCGGGGTGGCCAGGCCCAGGGCGCAGGGGCAGGCGATGACCAGCACGGCGACGGCGGCCGTGAACGCGGCACGAAGGTCGGCGTCGCTGACCTCAGGTCCGGCCGCCAGCAGCCAGCCGCCGAAAGTCACTGCGGCGATGGCCAGGACCACGGGTACGAACACGGAACTGATCCGGTCCGCGAGGCGGGCGATCGGCGCCTTGCCGGACTGGGCCTGGGATACCAGCCGGCCCATCTGGGCCAGTGTCGTTTCGGCGCCGACACGCGTGGCCCGGACCAGCAGGCGGCCGGAAGTGTTGATGGTGGCGCCCGTGACCGGGCTCTCCGGGCCGACTTCCACGGGCACGGATTCGCCAGTGACCAGCGAGGCGTCGACGGCGGAGGAACCTTCGACGACGATGCCGTCCGTCGCGATCTTCTCGCCGGGGCGGACCACAATAACGTCGCCCACGGCCAGCCGATCGGCCGGCAGCCGCTGCTCCCGGCCGTCCCGAAGGACCGTGGCGTCCTTGGCGCCGAGGTTCAGCAGGGCCTTGAGGGCGTCTCCGGCCTTCTGCTTGGCATTGGCCTCCAGGTACCGGCCCAGCAGCAGGAAAGTGGTGACCACCGCGGCGACCTCGAAGTACAGCCCGCCGGAGGCGGCCATGCCTTCCATGCCCTCCATCCCGGGCGGGTGGTCCGTCATCCGCGGGTCCGTGAAGAGCTGCCAGGCCGAGAAGACGTAGGCGGCCGTCACGCCGATGGAGACGAGTGTGTCCATGGTGGAGGAGAAGTGGCGGGCGTTGATGGCGGCGGCCCGGTGGAAGGGCCACGCCGCCCAGGTGACCACGGGCAGGGCCAGGATTCCCGCCGCCCAGCCCCAGTTCGGAAACTGGAACGCCGGGAACATCGAAATGAGGAACACCGGGACGGTGAGGATGGCCGCGACCATCAGGCGCGGGCGGAGCTTGGCTGCTGCGGCCGACGCGGTGTGGTCACCAACCGCGGCTCCACCGGAGACACGCTCCGCGTGCTCGGTCGTTCCTCCCCACCGGCCCCCTGACCTCGCAAGCTCGGTCAGGGAACCCTGCCGGCGTGGCCCGACCTTAGACGCACGCTTCCGCGTGCCCCCGGCGGCGCCGCTCGGGGATGGGTCACCGATGCTTGCAGCCGACGTCTCTTCGCCGACAGGCGCTGGGGGCGGGCTTGGATACCTGGGCGGGCGGACTGTGGCCTTGTAGCCTGCTGCCTCCACCGTGGCCGTGATCTGGCTGTCTGTGATCCCTGCGGGGACTGTGACCTGGGCCGACTCCAGGGGCAGGTTGACTGAGGCCGTGACGCCGTCGAGTTTTCCGAGCTTGCGTTCGACGCGGCTGACGCAGGAGGCGCAGGTCATGCCGTCGATGTCGAGCTCGATCACCCGCGTTCCGGGCTGGTCCAAAAGCTGCTCTCTACTCACCGTGTTTTTCCCTGTCTGCTCTGGTCTTCCGCGCTGTGTGCTGCGGCTGTGTGTGCCTGCGGCGGGTGGTCAGGCCTCGTTGGCCACCACCAGGTAGCCCGCTTCGGCAACGGCTTCGCCGATCTCGGACTCGGACAGGGCTCCGGCCGATGTAATGGTGACGGTGGAAACGCCGCCCGAGTTGAGGTCGACGTCGACCTTCTCTACCCCGGCGAGGGCTTCGAGCTCCTCGCTGACGGAGGACACGCAGTGGCCGCAGGTCATGCCGGAAACGTTGACGGTGGTGGAAACGGTGCTCATGGCTTGCTCCTGGTTCGTGGGCGGCTGGTTCATCAGCCCGATGGTGTGGTGAGTGGTGTTGCCGCTACCGCAGCAGGCGCCCGATGGCATCGGTGGCCTCCTTGACCTTGAAGTCGATGGCCTCAGCCCGCAGTGCCGCGTCCGGTTCGGCCGCGGCCCCGACAACGCAGTGGCCGATGTGCTCCTCCACCAGCCCGAGGCTGACGGCGTGGAGGGCCTTGGTGACGGCGGCGACCTGGGTGAGGATGTCGATGCAGTACTTGTCTTCATCGACCATCCGGGCGATGCCGCGCACCTGGCCCTCGATCCGTTTCAGCCGCAGCAGGTACGCCTCCTTGTTGGGGGAGTAACCGTGCTGCTGATGCGGTGCGGCATCGGCGGCATCCATGACGGGGACTGGGGCTTCGGACTCGTTCATAAGGACAACATATACCCCAAGGGGGTATGCCGCAAGTACCCCATGGGGGTATTTGCGATCTGGTGCGGCGGGACGCCGGGCCACAAAAAAGCTCCGGAGTGCGTTATTGGGGGATACGCACTCCGGAGCAGTCTTTGGGCAGGCGCCCTATCGTTCGCGCCCACGAATTAAAGCTTACTTGGCGGTAGGCAGGGAAAGGAAGCGCCCCGAATAAGTACTTTCGCTTTATTTTCGGTCGGCCTCCGGCGCCCCCGGCCCGACGTTCCAGGACAGCTGGGTCGCATGGAAGTCGAAGTGCGCCACCGGGTACGCGTAGACGTCCGCGAGGGTCATGCTCTCCGTGAAGAACGGGTCCCAGCGGGTTGGGAAGTGCATCCGGCATGCCAGCCCGGCCTCCGTTTCCCGCCGCAGGCGCCGTTCCAGCGCCGAGCTCACCCGGCGCAACTTGGCGGCCATCCGCCGGTGGTTGAAGATTCGTGCGCCTCCCTTAGATCCCCAGTAGTTGATGATGTCGAACGCTACGGTCCCGGCATTCAGCAGCCAGGCGAAGCCCCGGTTGACGAAATCAGGCAGCCGTCCGAAGATCCGCACGAGCGGAAGCAGTGCCAACACCACGATGTAGCCGAACACCATGTGGTAGAGCAGCTCCTCGTTGGTCCATCGGGTGCCTGCGCTGCGGCGGTGGAGCGCTTCGGGCGGGATGAGCGCCAGGGTGGTCTCCAGCTCCGTGCAGTTGCGCCGATAGGCGGCAGTAACGGCCTCGGCGTCCAGGGGGCCGGTCACGCTGGGTCAGACATCATGTCAGGCGCCGTGCTTGGTCCGGTGGTGTATCGCGGTCCTGACCGGAACGATGAGGATGGGACGGTCCTGATGGTGGCTGAGCCACGCGGCCACTGAACCGTTAAGGGCGGCGGAAATCCGGTGACCCAGGCCGGGTTCAGGTGTGCCCACGATGATCATCGCGGCGCCGACTTCGGCGGCCAGCCTGCCCAGTGCCCTGGCCGGATCTCCGGCCAGCGTCCGCAGGGTCCACTGGATCCCCTGTGCATCGCAGGCCAGGCCTATGTTTCTCCGCAACTCCTGTGTGACGGCCCGGATTTCGGCGTTGTCCGTCTCCGGGTGCAGTGAGAGCCGGTGCGCGGACCGCGCGGGGTCCCACTCCACGAGATAGCTTGCCTCATCCACGTGGGCGCAGATCAGCGGGGCGGCGAGTTTCGAGGCCAACGAAGCGGCAGACTGCAGCACCTCTGGGCTTTGCCCCGGGAGCACGCCGACCACAAGGGGCGACGGACCACTTGGGCGTTCGGCAGACATACTCAATTGTGGCGCCGGTCCTGGGCCGGGAACAGGGACTTACTTCCCGGTCTTGCCGCCCGCCAGGGGTACCGAATCTGCCCGGTTAGGCCCCGGTGACCGGTTGGGGGACGCCGCCTCGGCGCGGGGCACGAATCCGGCGATGATGGCGGCGATGCCGGCGGCAGCAGCGGCGGCGTATGCCATGGCTGTGTAGCTGCCCAACAAGGCCGCCAGCGCGGGGCCCGCAACAGGCGCCAGCGCAGTCACCGCGGTCAGAGGCGCGGCGAACCGCCCCTGCAGGGCGCCCAGATTGGACATGCCCCACCGCTCGGCCACGATCGTTGCCTGCAGCAGCGTGTGGCAGCCACGGACCGCACCGGCAAGCACTCCCGCCGCGATCAACAGCCCCGGGGGGCCGGGGAGAACGGCGAGCGAGAGGACCGCACCGGCGCCGGCGCCGGCGATGGTGGCCAGCCGGGCGCGGACCGGAATGCGCGCGAACAGAAGGCGCCCGCCCACCTGCCCTGCCCCCACCAGACCCAGCCCCAGGGCGGCACCGGCATAGCCCGCACCTTTTTCCATAAGCAGCGGAATGATGTTCAGCGTCACCGTGTAAAGACCCAGGCACAACAGCACCATGAGGGCCTGGAGTCCCAGGAACTCGGGGCTCCGGGTGACGGCACGAATCCGGAGGCGGTCGCGTCCCGGCCGGGCGGGGGATGCTGCGGACGGCCAGGAGCGGTTGAGGAAGAGTGCGTGCAGCGGGACCGTAATGAGCCCCAGCAGCGCCGCGAGGACCAGGAAAGTGCTGCGCCAGCCGACGGCGGCGGTGAGTCCGGCGGTGAGCGGGGCGAAAATTGTCGAGGCAAAACCGGCCACCAGGGTCAGTGTGGTCAGTGGGCGGACCCTGTTGCGGCCGTACCAGCGGCTGATCACTGTGAAAGCAGGCTGGTAGAGGACGGCGGCCTGGGCCGTTCCGGCCAGGAGCCACGCAGCGGCGAACAGCGGCAGGTTTGGGGCCAGCCCGGCCAGCCCGAGCGCCATAACACCAATCAGCGAGCCGGTGACCATGAGGGTCCGCGGCCCGGTGCGGTCCAGGATCCGGCCCACCGGGATGCCGGCGAGGGCGGACACCAGCAGTCCGGCGGAAAACGATCCGGTGATGAGGACGGGATCCCAGCCGGTGTCCTCGCTGATGGGCCGCACGGCGGCGGGCAGGGAGTAGTAGAGCAGGCCCCACCCTGTGGTCTGGGTGATGCACAACGCCACCAGCCCGCCCCGGGGAGCCCCGGCAGCGGCAGGCCGCGGAGTCCCCGGGGCGGCCAAGGTCAGTCCGCCGAGCGGCCGTGCGCCAGACCGGTGGGGAACCCCACCAGCACGGGTTCCGGGGTGCCGCAGCAGCCTCCCGCCGTCTCCAGGATGGGATCGGCGGAAACGGCCGGGATGTCGCAGCTGGTGCCGGCATCGGAGGAGCAGACGCCGGTTTCCGGAAGTTCGAGCAGGACGGTGTCCGCGGCCTCGCGGTCGCCGGCCAGGGCGGCCGCGACGGAGCGCACCTGCTCGTAGCCGGTGGCCAGCAGGAAGGTGGGAGCCCGGCCGTAGGATTTCATCCCCACAATGTAGAAATCCTTGTCCGGGTGGGCCAGCAGCCTGGCGCCGTGCGGCGCCACTGTGCCGCAGGAGTGGAACTCCGGGTCGATCAGCGGACCCAGTTCACGCGGGGCCTCGACGGCCGGGTCCAGCTCCAGCCGGAGTTCCCGCAGGATGTCAAGGTCCGGGCGGAATCCGGTGCACGGCACTACGACGTCTGCCCCGAGGGTGCGGCCGTCGGCGGAGCTGACAGTGACGCCCGCAGCCGACGCTGTGAGGGCGGTGATCCCGAAGCCGGTGTGCAGCTCCACGGTGCCGGCCTCGACCAGGCGGCGGAGCCGGCTGCCCAGCTGCCCGCGCGCGGGAAGCCCGTCGGCGTCGCCGCCGCCATAGACTTTCTCGGCGGAGGCGCCCCGCACGGCCCAGAGGATCTTGGTGTCCGGCTCCTGCTTCGCCAGGTCCGCAAGGTTGATCAGGGTGTTGGCGGCGGAGTGTCCTGCGCCCACCACGAGGACCCGTTGTCCTGCAAACCGGGCGCGCTCGCGGCCCAGGACGTCCGGGAGCGCGGCGGAAATCCGCTCCGCGGCGGCAGCCTCGCCCGCCGCCGGCAGCCCGGAGGTGCCGAGCGGATTGCGGGTGCTCCACGTGCCGGAGGCATCAATGACGCCCGCGGCACGGTACTCGCGGACTTCTCCGCCCGCGTGTTCGACCCGGAGCAGGAACGGCGTGGTGTCGCGGCCGCGGCTGTGGGTCTTATCCATCCCGAGCCGCGTCACGGCCACGACGCGGGCGCCGGTGTGCAGCCGGCCGGCGATGGCCGGCAGTGCGGCGAGGGGTGCCAGGTACGAATCAACGAGTTCGCCGCCGAAGGGTAGCGCCGTGGGGCGCGGTGCCTCCCAGCCGGATGCAGTGAGCAGCCGCGCGGCAGCAGCATCGACGTTGAACCGCCAGGGCGAGAAGAGCCGGATGTGGCGCCATTGTTCGATCGCGGCCCCCGCCGTCGGGCCGGCCTCGAAGATCAGCGGCTCGATGCCGCGCTCCAAAAGGTGGGCTGCCGCGGCCAGGCCGATCGGGCCTGCTCCGATGACGGCAACGGGAAGGTTCGTGTTAGCAGCCATTGTGTCCCTCTCCAAATATTGATGATTATCGATATGCCGAGTATCGCCCCATATATCGACGCCTGTCAATATAGGTGCATAATGGATGTATGACAGCACTCCAGATTGTTGAGCCAGCGTCGGCGGCCGCGTGCTGCACCTCGTCCGGGTTGCCCGTCCTGGGCCCCGAGGAGGCGCAGGGCAAGGCCCAGCTCTTCAAGGCCCTGGCCGACCCGAACCGCCTGCGGCTGCTGTCCATCGTCAAAGCGTCCGACGGCGGAGAGGCCTGCGTCTGCGATCTCACCGAACCCCTGGACCTCGGTCAGCCGACGGTATCCCACCACCTCAAGATCCTGGTCGATGCCGGCCTGCTGCACCGCGAAAAGCGGGGGACCTGGGCCTACTACTCCCTGGTGCCCGGCGCGCTCGAGCGGACCGCGGGCGTGCTCGCTGAGCTGTAGGCCGCCAGAGCCGGGCGGCTCTTGAACAGCTGCGGTACGGGGCCTAACGTTGAAGAACTGAGGAAAGGGTGACCGCCGTGGAGATCTTCATGTGGTGGCTGGATCTGGATCTGGCGAGCAAGGAGTGGCTGCGGGAAAACCTGCGCGCCGAAGAGTTGCCGCTGCCCGTGCTGCAGGGGATTGCCGAGGCCGGCGGACCCCACCCGGATGATGTGTCCGGTGTCCTGACCGACGCCGACTGGGACTTCATCGAGACTCAGTCGGAATTCGTCGACTGACAAAAACGGACCCGATCCGGCGCGGGAAAACCATTGCGGCCATCTTCCCGGGGTGGTTGCATGGGGGGCATGGCTACCGCAGAGAGTTATGTCCTGGCGATCGGCACCAAAAAAGGCCTCTGGCTGGCGACGAGCCCGGACCGCAAAGACTGGTCCCTTTCCGGCCCGCATTTCCTGATGAGCGAAGTCCCCAGCATCGGCATCGACACCCGTGACGGCCGGACCCGGATCCTGGTCGGAGTCCGTTCCGAGCACTGGGGTCCCACCGTTTTCCACTCCGATGACCTGGGTGAAACGTGGAACGAGCCCGAACAGGGAGCCATCCGCTTCCCTGAGGGCACCGACGCGGCCCTGGAGCGCGTCTGGCAGATCCATCCCGACGCCGAGTCCCGTCCCGGCGTCGTCTGGGCCGGCTGCGAGCCGATCTCGGTCTGGAAGTCCACCGACGGCGGCGAACACTTCGAACTGAATCGCGGGCTCTGGGACCACCCGCACCGCGGCGAATGGGGGGCCGGTTACGGCGGCGCCGCGGCGCACTCGATTGTGGTTGACCACACCGGAGAGAAGGTCCACGTCGCGATGAGCACCGGCGGTGTCTACCGTTCCCTGGACGGCGGGAGCTCCTGGGAGCCGCGCAACAAGGGAATCTCGGCCTACTTCATGCCCGATCCCAACCCGGAATTCGGCCAGTGCGTGCACAAGATCGCGGCCGATTCCGCCGTCGAGGGCCGCCTCTACGCGCAGAACCACCACGGCGTCTACCGCAGTGACGACGACGCCGAGAACTGGGAATCCATCGCGGACGGCTTGCCGGCGGACTTCGGTTTCGTGATGCTCACCCACCCCGGGCGGGCCGGCACCGCCTGGGTGATCCCGCTCAAGGCTGACGGCGAGCGGATCCCCCCGGAGGGCAGACTCGCGGTCCACCGGACCGACGACGCCGGCGCCACCTGGAAGCGCTTGGATGCCGGACTCCCCGAAAAGGAATTCAATGCCGTCCTTCGGGACGCCGCCTGCGTTGACACGGCAGAGCCGGCCGGCGTGTACTTCGGGACCCGTGGCGGCAGCGTCTACGCCAGCGCCGACGAGGGCGAACACTTCGCCGAGGTGGCCTCGCACCTGCCGGACGTGCTGTGCGTTCGCGTCGCGGCCGTGTCCGGCGCCGGTTTGTCGGAGGCCGCCCTGTCGGATGCAGCCTTGTCTGGGGCGTCGTCCGGGTCCGCGTCGTCCGGGTCCGCGGCGGGCGCCTGAGTCGCGTGCCCGGAATCAGTGTGGTGCTGCCCAGTGTGCTCCAGCCGCTGGCCGGCGGGCAGTCCTTCCTGACTGCGCCCGCCGACTCGGCGGTGACGGTGGAGGGTGTGCTGGACGAGGTGACCGGGCAGTACCCGGCGCTGTCGAGGCGGCTGCGGGATGAGACCGGGGCGATCCGACGCTACGTGAATATATACGTCAACGGGAATGAAATCCGCCGCCTGCAGGGCCTGGCCACCGAGGTTCTACCCGGCGGGGAGGTCCTGATCATCCAGTCCGTCGCGGGAGGCTAGACGCCTCAGGCGACCCGCCAGAGGCTGCACTCGTCCGTGTTGATGGCTTTCCGCGTGCCGGACTGCCGGTCCATGATCCAGACGACGCCGATTCCCGGCGCGGTTTCCTGGACGCTGCCGCGGCGGATCACAACGTCGTCGTAATTCGGGCCGACCTTCAGCCGGGCCTCGATCTCGTCGCCGCGGTGCAGCTGATCCAGGGCACGGATACGGGTTACATGGGCGTTGGCTTCCTTCAACATGGCGGGGCCTCCTGGACTGGAGAGTGGTGCCTGCTCTTGCCGGCACTTCCAGTGTCCTGCGCCAATGTTGCCGCCGCGTTTCGGCCCGGTAAGACGTGGGTAAGCGTCCGACGCCGGGGGAGTTACCGGCGCCGGGCCGGGCGTGGATTATGACGGTCAAGGTGGCTGGGGGCCCGGCGGCTCAGGGCATGTAGCGTTCGCCCGGGTGCTGGACCCGGAACCACCGGTAGCCGTACCGGCCCAGCTCCAGCTCGAAACCGCCGTCGTCCGCCAGTTCGATGTCCTGGCCGTCCAGGAGGTCCCGCAGGTAGGCGCCCTCGAAACCGGACGCCGCGTCAGCAGCCGGGCTGACGTTCGCGGCCACCGAGGCTGGTTCCGCCCCGAAGTTGTGGGCCAGGACCACCGTGGAGCCGCCCCACGAACACCGGTGCAGAAGAACCTTCGCGGCGGGCTGTTTGATGAGCTCGTAGTCGCCCCACCCCAGTTCGGGGCTTTCCCGGTAGCGCTGGATCAGGGTTGCCATGAAGTTCCACAGCGACTCCGGGTCCCGCTTGGCAGCGGCGGCGTTGACGGTCTTCGGCCCGAAGTAGCCGTCCACCACCTGCGCCACGAGGTCCTTTTGGGCGGCGGTCGAGAATCCGCCGTTTTCGGTGTCATTCCATTGCATGGGGGAACGCACGGCCGAGCGGCCCTTCGCCGAGAGGTCCTCTCCCATGCCGATTTCCTCGCCGTAGAAGAGCACCGGCGTTCCGGGCAGCGCAAACAGCAGTGAATAGACCATCCGGATCCGGGCGGGGTCGCCGTCGAGCATGGTGGGCAGCCTGCGGCGCAGGCCGCGGCCGTACATCTGCATGTCCTCGTCCGGACCGAACGCGGCAAAAACCTCCTCGCGCTCGGCATCGCTGAGCTTGTCCAGGGTCAGTTCGTCGTGGTTCCGGACAAACATGGCCCACTGGTTGTCCGGATGGATCTTCGGGCGGGAACTGAGTGACTTGGCCAGCGGCCGGGCGTCCTCCCGGGCGAGGGACAAGTAAAGGTTTTGCATGGACAGGAAGTCGAACTGCATGTTCAGCTCGTTCCCGGCCGCGCCGCCGAAGTACTTCTGTTGCTCCTTGTAGGGCACGTTGACCTCGCCCAGCAGCAGACCGCTGCCGTTGCGGCGGTTGAGGAAGCTGCGGAGCGCACTGAGGTAGTCGTGCGGGTCGACCAGCGCCGAGTCTTCCTTGGACGTGCCCTGCAGCTCAAGGAAAAACGGGACCGCGTCCAGGCGGAAGCCGTCCAGTCCCAGCTGCAGCCAGAACCCCATGGACTTGGCGATCTCGTCCCGCACCTTCGGATTCGCCACGTTGAGGTCCGGCTGGTGCTTGGCGAACATGTGCAGGTACCACTCACCGGTGGCCTTGTCCTGGGTCCAGATGGACGTCTCCTCGCCGGGGAACACCACCTGCTCCGACGTGTCCGGGGGCGTGTCCTTGCGCCAGACGTAGTAGTCGCGGAACGGGTTGTCCACCGATTTGCGGGACTCGACGAACCAAGGGTGCTTGTCCGAGGTGTGGTTGAGGACGAAGTCCGCGATCACGCGCATCCCCCGGTCCTTCGCGGTCCGGATGAACTCCACCACGTCGCCCAAATTGCCCAGCCGCCGGTCCACGCCGTACAGGTCCGTGACGTCGTAGCCGTCGTCCTTGTCCGGAGTGGGGTAGAAGGGCATGAGCCAGATGCACGTCACGCCCAGGGCCGCGAGGTAGTCCACGCGCTGGATCAGCCCGCCGAAATCCCCGGTGCCGTCGCCGTCGCTGTCGAAGAACGTCTCCGGGTCCAGGCAGTAGATGACGGCGTTTTTCCACCAGAGGTCCGAGGTCTCAGCGATCCTCACAGCAGCACCTCCCGGCCCTGCCGCGGGCTCCCGGACGCGCGAAGCTGCGGGAGCACGTGTTCCGCGAACGTGTCGATGAACGGCGCCTGCTCCTGCCCCACGAAGTGCAGGTACAGCTCATCGAAGCCCAGGTCGATATATTCGGCGAGCCACTGCGCGTGCTGCCCGGTATCCGCGGAGATGTTCACCACCTTGCGGACCTGGTCCTCGCCGACGTCGGCGCTGACGCCGTCGAAGTGGGCCGCCGTCGGGAGGTCCCAGGGGATGGGCGGGGTAAAGACGTTGCTGCGCCACTGGTCCAGGGCCACCGCAACGGCTTGCTGTTCCGTGGGCGCCCACGACAGGTGCACCTGCAGCACGGCCTTGCCCCGGCCGCCGGCGTCGCGGTAGGCAGCGAGCATGTCCTTCAGCTTCGCGTGCGGCTGGTTGACCGTCACGAGCCCGTCCGCCCAGGCCGCCCCGCGACGCGCGGTTTCCACGCTGACGGCAGGAGCGATGAGCGGCGGCTTGATCTCCGGCACATCCCAGATCCTGGCCTGCTGGACGGTGACCAGGCCGTTCCGGGTCACTTCCTTGCCGTCGTGGAGTTCGCGGATGATCTGGACGGATTCCTCGAGGCGCTGCTGCCGGGTCGCCTTGTCCGGCCAGACCTCCCCGGTGACGTGCTCGTTCATGTACTCGCCGCTGCCCGGCGCCAGCCAGAACCGGCCGGGGAACATGTCCGCGAGCGTGGCGGACGCATGCGCGATGATCGCCGGGTGGTAGCGCTGCCCGGGCGCCGTGACCACACCGAAGCGCAACTTGGTGGTGGCCAGGGCTGCCCCCAGCCAGGACCAGGCAAAGCCGGAATGCCCCTGCCGGGCGGACCACGGCTCAATGTGGTCCGAGCACATGGCGGCGTCGAAGCCCGCCTGCTCGGCCAGCTGCACGTCCTTGAGGAGGCGGCCGGGGCTGATCTGTTCATGGGATGCGTGGAAACCGAGGGTAGCCATTGTTCATGTCTACCGTCGACCCGGCGGGTTGTCGAGGAAGGCCTGCCCGGCCGGCCTCTGGCGGACGGCGCCAGGCGGGACCAGAATGGGGCCTATGCAACTGCCCCTGATGCCCCCGGTAGCGCCCATGCTGGCAAAGGCTGTGCCGTCCCTGCCCGACGGCGCGCTGATGTTCGAGCCGAAGTGGGACGGGTTCCGGTCCATTATCTTCCGCGACGGCGGGGACGTGGAGATCGGCAGCCGCAACGGCAAGCCGCTGACCCGCTACTTCCCGGAACTGGTCGAGGCGCTGAAGGCCAACCTCCCGCCGCGCTGTGTGCTCGACGGCGAGATCATCATGGTCGGGGCCTCCGGTGACCGGCTCGACTTCGACGCCCTGCAGCAGCGGATCCACCCCGCCGCGAGCCGCGTCCGGCTGCTGGCCGACCAGACACCGGCGAGCTTTGTCGCGTTCGATCTGCTGGCCCTCGACGACGAGGACTTCACCGGGCGGCCCTTCGCCGAGCGGCGCGGGGCCCTGGAACGCGTGCTCGCCGGGAGCGCGGCGCCGATCCACCTAACCGCCGCGACCCGGGACCGGGAAACCGCCGGGGAATGGTTCCACCAGTTCGAGGGGGCCGGGCTGGACGGGATCGTCGCCAAACCACTGGACGGGCCCTACCTGCCGGACAAGCGCTCCATGTTCAAGATCAAGCATGAACGCACCGCCGACTGCGTCCTCGCCGGGTACCGGGTGCACACGTCCGGCCCGGACCGGGTGGGTTCGCTGCTGCTGGGACTTTATGACGACGCCGGACGACTCGCCAACGTGGGCGTGGTGGGGGCCTTCCCGCTGCAGCGCCGCAAGGAGCTTTTCGAGGAACTTCAGCCGCTGGTGACCAGCTTCGAGGACCACCCGTGGGACTGGGCCCGGCAGGAGGCCGGCAGCCGTACACCGCGCAACGCCGAGGGCAGCCGGTGGAGCGGCGGAAAGGACCTCTCCTTCACTCCCCTTCGGCCGGAGCGGGTGGTGGAGGTGAAGTACGACCACATGGAAGGCGAGCGGTTCCGCCACACAACGCAGTTTGTGCGGTGGCGGCCGGACCGGGACCCGCGTTCATGCACCTACGAACAGCTCGAGGAGCCGGTCAAATTCGATCTGGCCGCGGTGCTGGGTACCGCAGGGGACTGATCCGGCCCTCCGGGGACACGGAAAAGCCCGGCGTGTCCCGAGGAACACGCCGGGCTTCCGGAGGTGTGGCCCGGAGCAGCCGGGCCGGAACGCTGAATGCGGCTACTTGATGCCGAGCTTCTTGGTGGGAATCTTGAAGGATTCCTTGGCGGTCAGGGCCGAGACGGCCGAGATCAGGCAGATGACAGCGGTGAAGATGCTGATCTGGACCCAGCCCCCGGGCTTGGTGCCGCCCATGGCTGCCACGATCGCCGGGGCGAAGCCTGCCATCAGGAAACCGAGCTGGGTGCCGATGGCCAGGCCGGAGAAGCGGACCTTGGTGGTGAACATTTCGGCGTAGAACGCGGGCCAGACAGAGTTGGCGGCGGCGTAGCCGAAGGAGAAGAAGCCGATGGCGGCCAGGAACATCAGCGGCACGCTGCCGGACTCGAGGCTGAGCAGGAACACCGGCGTCAGGACGGCGCTGGCGACGGCGCCGTAGATGAAGACCGGCTTACGGCCGATCCGGTCCGCGAGCATACCGAAGAGCGGCTGGGTGCCGAGGGCCAGGAAGTTCGCGCCGACGACGAGCCACAGGGTGGTGGTGCCGTCCACGCCGGCGACGTTCTTGGCGTAGGCGATGGCCAGCGTACCGAACACGGTGGAGACGGCCGCGATGAAGGCGCAGGCGACGACGCGGAGGACATCGCGCCAGTGGTGCTTGAGCAGGTCCGCGACGGGGAGCTTGGAGATCTGGGCGTTCTTCTGCGCTTCCTCGAACGCCGGCGGTTCGTGCAGGGTGCGGCGGATGAAGAACGCAACAACTACCACGACCGCGCTGAGCCAGAACGGGATGCGCCAGCCGATGCCGTACTTGATCTCGTCCGGCAGGGCCAGGACGGGGATGAAGACGAGGGCCGCGAGGATCTGGCCGCCCTGGGTGCCCGTCAAGGTCCAGGAGGTGAAGAAGGCACGGCGGTTGTCCGGGGCGTGTTCCAGCGTCATGGACGAGGCACCCGCCTGCTCGCCGGCAGCGGAGAGGCCCTGGCAGAGCCGCGCCAGCACCAGCAGGGCCGGGGCCCACCAGCCGATGGTGTTGAAGTCCGGCAGGCAGCCGATCGCGAACGTTGAGGCGCCCATCAGCAGGAGGGTGAACATAAGGACCTTGCGGCGGCCCACCCGGTCACCGAAGTGACCCAGAATCACGGCGCCCACCGGCCGGGCGACGTAGGCGAAGCCGAAAGTCGCGAAGGACATGATCGCCGCGTTGGCGCCGGCGTCGGGGAAGAAGACCGTGGGGAAGATCAGCGCGGCGGCGGATCCGAAAATAAAGAAGTCGTAGTACTCGACGGCGCTCCCCAGGAAACTGGCGAGGGCTGCCTTCTTCGGCGTCCCGGCCGGTGCGTCCGTGCCCGGCGTCGTAGACGGGAGTGTCTGGCTCATGGTGTTCCTTTGTGTGACGACATTGTCGCGGATGGATCAGGAAGGTCTCGGCCGCCGCTGGCTTTAAGTGTGCGGCCGCAGAAGTTTCGTGGAAAGACCCGGACGAGTAGCCACATGGTGGGAGCTACTTGTGCGATATAGCAATCATCACTGTGAGGCCGGTCACCTGTCAAGAAAAATAATCACTATCTAGAAATAGCTCTCACCATGTGAGAGCATTGAGCTATGAGTGTGAATCAAGACACAGAATTGCCGGAGGCCGCCGCCGCCCCTCCAGCCCCTGCCGCCAAGGGCGCAAAAGCCCCGCGAAGTGGGTCCAAGGGAGGTTCGAAGGAAGATTCCCGGACGGACATGGTCGGCAAGGCCCTCGGTCTGCTGGTCCTGCTCGGCGACGAGCCCCGCGGTGCCAGCGCCGCGGAGCTGTCCCGCAGGGCGGAACTGCCCTTCAGCACCACGTACCGCCTGCTCGGCTCCCTGACCCGGGACGGTTTCGTGGACTACGAGCCGGACGGGCGCCGCTACCACCTGGGCCTGCGGATCTTCCAGCTGGGGCAGCGCGTGTCCAACCACCACGGGTTCGCCGGAACCGCCCTGCCGATCCTGCGGCGCGTCACGGAAGAGACGGGCGAGGCCACCATCCTCTCCGTGCGGGACGGCAATCACCACCTGACCGTCAACAAGGTGGACGGCCCGCAGACCTTCCGCGTCACGAGCGACCCGGGACACCTGGGCGCCCTGTACACCACCTCCGTCGGCAAGGCGCTCGTGGCCTTCGCCGACGACGCCACCCGCAGCCGGCTTGTAGACGAGCTTGAACTGGAGCCGCTGACCGAATTTTCCATCACGGACCGGGAGGCGTTCCGAGCGGAGATCGAACTGGTCCGCCAGCGCGGCTTTGCCGTGATGGACCAAGAGAACGAACTGGGCATGCGGGCTGTCGCCGTTCCGGTCTTCAACGCCCAGGGCACCGCCTTCGCCTCCCTGGCCACCGCCGTCCCGGTCTTCAGGATGAGCGTCGAGGCCCTGGTGGCCCTGGTTCCGTTGCTCCAGTCGGCTGCGGCCGAGCTGGCCGCCCGGCTGCCGCAGCAGTGAGGCGCCCATGAAATGTCCCCCGTTGTTCGCTAGTAGAACAACAGTGCAACATGCGAACACTTGCGGTACTGTAATTTCCAACACCCGGCCCGCGGCCGTCGCCCCCTGCGAACCCGCCCGCCGAGTGCCGTTGTCAAAGGAGCTATACGGATGAGCAACCGAGCAGAGTCCTTCCTCGTGGGCCTGATAGGCGACGGCGTGATGCCGTCCCTCACGCCCCCCATGCACGAACGCGAAGGCGATGTGCAGGGCCTCCGGTACCTCTACCGCCCCATCGACCTCACCGAACTGGGACTTCCCGGCCAGAGCGTCGGCGAGCTCCTGACCGGCGCCTACCGCCTGGGGTTCAACGGACTGAACATCACCCATCCATGCAAACAACTGGTGCTGGAGCATCTGGACGAGGTCACCCCCGACGCCCGGCGGCTCGGCGCAGTCAACACGGTGACCATCCGGGACGGCCGTTTCATCGGCCATAACACCGACTTCTCCGGGTTTGCCGCCGCCCTCGCCACCGGCCTGCCCGGAGCCAGGCTGAACCGTGTGGTGCAACTGGGCGCCGGGGGTGCCGGCTCCGCCGTCGCCTACGCCCTGCTCACCGCCGGCGTCCGGGAACTGGACCTGGTGGACACCGATCCCGCCCGCTGCGCGGCCCGTGCCACGGAACTGGCCGGATTCTTCCCGGACCAGCTGGTCACCGCCCGGTCGACGCCGGAGCTTCCGCAGCTGATGCCGCTGGCCGACGGCCTGGTGCACTGCACCCCGGTGGGCATGGCCGCCCACCCCGGCGTCCCGCTGGACATGTCCCTCGTGACACCCCGGCACTGGGTGGCGGACATTGTGTACCGGCCGATCGAGACCGAACTGGTCCGTGAAGCCCGCGCCAAGGGCTGCGAAGTGCTCGACGGCGGCCGGATGGCCGTGGGACAGGCGGCTGACGCCTTCCGGATCTTCACCGGCCGGGAGGCCGACGCGGACCGGATGCGCGCGCATTTCCTGGAACTCGTCGCCGCCGAAGAGGTGGCCGCCTGATGCGCACGGGAATCGCCACCGTCTGCCTCTCCGGCACCCTGCGGGAGAAGATGCAGGCCTGCGCCTCCGCGGGTTTCGACGGCATCGAAATCTTCGAACAGGACCTCGTCACCTCCCCGCTGAGCCCCGAGGACGTCCGCACGATGGCCGCGGACCTGGGCCTGACCCTGGATCTGTACCAGCCGTTCCGCGACTTCGACAGCGTGCCGGAGGATCTGCTGGCCGCCAACCTGCGCCGCGCGGACGCCAAGTTCCGCCTGATGTCCCGCCTGGGCATGGACACCATCCTGGTCTGCTCCAACGTTGCCACCGCCAGCATCGACGACGACGGGCTCCGGGCCGAACAGCTCGCGGCCCTCGCGGCCCTGGCCCGGGACCACGGCGTCAAAGTGGCCTACGAGGCACTGGCGTGGGGGAAATACGTCAACGACTACGAGCACGCGCACCGGCTCGTCGCAGCCGTGGACCACCCCAACCTGGGCACCTGCCTGGACTCGTTCCACATCCTGTCCCGGGACGCGGACACCGCCCCGATCGAATCCTTCAACCCGGAGAAGATCTTCTTCGTCCAAGTGGCCGACGCTCCCAAGCTGTCCATGGATGTGCTCTCCTGGAGCAGGCACTACCGGGTGTTCCCGGGCGAAGGCCAGTTCGAGCTCGCCAAGTTCATGGGACATGTGGTCCGGGCCGGCTACACCGGCCCGGTGTCCCTGGAGGTCTTCAACGATGTGTTCCGGCAGTCCGACGTCGAACGTACCGCCGTGGACGCGATGCGGTCGCTGATCTGGCTGGAGGAGCAAAGCGCCAAGTGGCTGGACGCGCAGCCGGCCGCCGGAAACGGCGCGGGGGGTGCCGGCACCGCTGCGACGGGCCGCCGCCGGTACGCGATGGAGCTCGCCACGCTTCCGCAGGTGGCCGAGCCCGCGGGCTTCAACTTCGCCGAAGTCAGGGCGGCGGACACCGCCGGCCTGGAAACCCTGCTGGGCCAGCTGGGATTCGATTTCAACGGGCGCCACCGGACGAAGAACGTGCAATTGTGGACCATGGGCCACGCCCGCGTGATCATCAACGAGGACCCCTCCCAGGAATCCCGCACCTCCGGGGCAGCGATCGCGCCCGCCATTTCCGCCCTGGGCTTCGACGTCGATTCCCCCGTCGTCGCCGCCGCCCGGGCCCAGCAGCTCAAGGCCCCGGCCGTGCCGCGCAAGAGCCAGGCCGACGAGGAAATATTCCAGGGCTTCGCCGCCCCGGACTCCACCGAGATCTTCCTGTGCCAGGGCAGCCCCGACGGGACCGCCGTGTGGACCCGCGAATTCGGCGAGGGGCGCGAAGCCCCCGCCGGCACGGCAGGGTCCCGGAATGCGGTCATCGACCACGTCAACCTCGCCCAGCCCTGGCAGCACTTCGACGAGGCTGTCCTTTTCTACACCAGCGCCCTGGCCCTGGAGCCGCAACCGTACGCGGAAGTCGCCAGCCCCACCGGTCTGGTCCGGTCCCAGGTGATGCTCACCCGCGACCGCGGCGTCCGCCTCGTGCTGAACCTGGCCCCGCTGATCCAGCGCGAAGGCGCCGCCCCGGACGGAACCGCCGGCCCCGGCCCGGAGGACACCGGCCAGCACCGCACCTACCAGGAACACATCGCCTTCGCGGTGGATGACCTCGTCGCGACCGCCCGCGCCGCCAAGGGACGCGGCCTGGACTTCCTCCGGATCCCGGCGAACTACTACGAGGACCTCGACGCCCGGTTCGGCCTGGACCCCGCCTTCCTGGCGACCCTCCGGGAGCTCAACCTCCTCTACGACCGCGACGCCGACGGCGAATTCCTGCACTTCTACACCGCCACCGTGGGCAGCGTCTTCTTCGAAATGGTGGAGCGCCGCGGAACCTATGACGGCTACGGCGCGCCCAACGCCCCGGTGCGGCACGCCGTGCAGTACGACCACCTGCATAAGCTGACCCCCACCCGCTGACCAGACTCCCTGACCGACAACACCCACACCCACGAAAGGAGGCTGCTGTGCCTGAAGAGTTCAACCTTGAAACCTATAACGCGGATCCGCTCACCGAGGACGTGTCCGACGCCGCCACGGAGGCCGCACCAAAGACCTACGCCCCGCTGGACGCCGCCGCTGAGTCGCAGGCCGATCTCAGCGCCGAAATGAAGGCCCTCGGCGACGCCTACGCCCAGGCCCTCAGGAACGGCGCCCCGGCAGAGATCCAGCCGCGGCTGGACTACGCACCGTACCGCAGCAGCGTCCTGCGCCACCCCACCAAGGACCTGCATCACGCGGACCCGGAGACCATCGAGCTGCACTCTCCCGCATTCGGGCACATGGACGTGCACGCGCTGGAGGCGGACCTCACCATCCAGCACGGCGGGGAACCGCTGGGCGAACGCATCGTCGTCTCCGGCCGGGTCCTCGACGGCGACGGCCGTCCGGTCGCAGGCCAGCTCGTCGAGATCTGGCAGGCGAACTCCGCCGGCCGCTACATCCACAAGCGGGACCAGCACCCCGCCCCGCTGGACCCCAACTTCACCGGCGTCGGCCGCTGCATCACCGGCGCCGACGGCTCCTACAGTTTCACCACCATCAAGCCCGGTGCCTACCCGTGGAAGAACCACCTGAACGCCTGGCGCCCGGCCCACATCCACTTCTCCCTGTTCGGCCAGGAGTTCACCCAGCGGATTGTCACCCAGATGTACTTCCCCGGTGACCAGCTCTTCCCGCTGGACCCGATTTACCAGTCGATCGTGGACCGGGACGCCCGCGACCGGCTCGTCGCCACCTACAACCACGAGCAGACTCAACCCGAATGGGCCCTGGCCTACAACTGGGACATCGTCCTGACCGGGTCCAAGCGGACCTGGACAGAGAACGAGGCCCTGGGCGCAGAAGGAGACGACCATGAGTAACCCCACCAAACTGATTCCGACCCCGGGCCAGACCGTGGGCCCGTTCTACGGCTACGCCCTGCCCTACGCCAAAGACCGCGAACTGCTGGCCCCCGGCTCCCCGGGCTCCATCCGCCTGCAGGGCACTGTCTACGACGGCGCCGGTCACCCCATCCCTGACGCGATCCTGGAAATCTGGCAGGCCGATGCCGACGGCAAGGTCCCCAACCGCACGGGCTCCCTGGTCCGCGACGGCTACACCTTCACCGGCTTCGGCCGCAGCGCGGTCGGCAACACCGGTGTCTTCACCTTCACCACGGTGAACCCCGGCCCCACCGAGGAAGGCGCGGCACCGTTCATCGCCGTGGCGGTTTTCGCCCGCGGCCTCATGAACCGGCTCTTCACCCGGATCTACCTGCCGGAGGACGAGGCCGCCCTGGCCGCCGACCCCCTGCTCCGCTCCCTTGACCCGGAGCGCCGCAGGACGCTGATCGCACGCCGCGACGCCGACGGCGGCCTGACCTGGGACATCCGGCTCCAGGGCGAGGGAGAAACCGTGTTCCTTGATTTTGAAGGTGCCGGCCCCGAGGGCGCCTCAAAGTGACCCCTCATGAAAGCAACGGAGACACGGCGGGCAACGCCGGCCTCCAGGGTGACTTTGGACTGCATGGTGACTTTGGACTGCACGGTGACTTTGGACTGCTGAGTCCCGTCTCGGCGTCGCCGCTCGTGGCGGCGCTGACCGGGGACCGGGCCGTCCTGGCCGCCATTCTCCGGGTGGAGGCTGCGTGGGCCACGGTCCTGGAAGGCGCGTCCCTGGCGCCCGCCGGATCCGCCGCAGTGGTGGCCGTGGCCGCCGATGTGAGCCGCTACGACCTCCCGGACCTTGCGGTGCGTGCCCAGGGCGGCGCCAACCCGGTGATCCCGCTGCTGGCGGACCTGCGCGGGCAGGTTGCGGCCCTTGATACCGCGGGGATCGGGGCGGGACAGGCCGTGCACACCTCGCTGACCAGCCAGGACGTGCTCGATTCAGCCCTGATCCTCCTCGCCAGGGACGCCGTCCGCGGTCTGCTCACCGAGCTGAAGGCAGCGACGGCGGCGCTGGCCGCCCTCGCGGAACAGCACGCGGACACGCTCTGCGTGGGCCGCAGCCTCACCCAGCACTCCCTGCCGTTCAGCTTCGGGCTCAAGGCGGCCCAATGGTTCCACGGCCTCGCCGCCGCCGCACGCCGCCTCGAGGCGCTCAAGTTCCCCGTGCAGACCGGAGGGGCTGCCGGGACACTGGCGGCCGGCACCGTCCTGACGGCGGGCTCGGACCTCAGCCCCTTTGATCTGTCCGACCGGCTGGCCGCAGAACTCGGCCTCGCCGCCGTGCCGGCCCCGTGGCACACCAACCGCCTCGCCGTCACATCCCTCGGCGATGCCCTGGCCGCCGTGACCGACGCGGCGGGAAAGGTCGCCTCCGACGTGCTGTTCCTGAGCCGCCCGGAGGTCGCCGAGCTCGCCGAGCCACGCGCCGCGGGACGGGGAGGGTCCTCGGCCATGCCGCAGAAGCAGAACCCGGTGCTGTCCGTGCTGGTCCGCAGCGCCGCCCTGCAGGCCCCCGGCCAGGCCGCCCAGCTGCACCTGGCTGCCGCCAACTTCAACGATGAACGCCCCGACGGCGCCTGGCACAGCGAATGGCCGGCCCTCCGCCAGCTCCTCCGCCTGGGCCTCGGAGCCTCCGTCCAGCTGCGGGAACTTGCCGAAGGCCTGCAGGTTTTCCCCGGGGCCATGCGGCGCAACCTGGACCTTGCCGGACCGCTGCTGCTCAGTGAAGCCGTCTCGGCCGCGGTCGCACCGCTCCTGGCCGGAAAGTCTGCGGCCGGACAGTCAGGGGCCGGACAGTCCGCCGCGGACGGCAAGCGGCTGCTGCAGTCCGTCGTGGACCAGACGCTTCAGGTCCCGGCCGCCGAACAGGCCGCCACCTACCGGCGGCTGCTCCGCGACGCTGTCCCGCCTGCGCTGCTCTCCGATGCCCGGCTCGAGGAACTGCTCGATCCGGCCAACTACCTCGGCCAGGCCGCCGACATCTCCCGCCGCATCCTCGCGGCCTACCCGGACTACAGCGCCAGCGCCAGCGCCAGCCACGCCGACGCCGACGCCGACGCCGGAGTCCACACGCCGTTACCGATCCCCGACCTGAACGGAGCCTCCCGTGGCTAGACCCACAGTCAAGGCAGTACTGCTCTCGCCCCAGCGCCCGCTGGGGGACAAACCCCTCCTCGTGGCCGGCCCCTCCCTGGGCACGTCCACGCTGCTGTGGGCCCAGGCCGGCGCCCTGCTCGGGGACGACGTCGACGTTGTCGCCTGGGACCTGCCCGGGCACGGCATCTCACCGGCCGCGGCGGAGCCGTTCACGGTGGCCGACCTGGCCGACGCCGTCGTCGAATTGGTCGATTCGATCGCTCCCGGCGCGCGGTTCCACTACGCCGGGGTCTCGCTGGGCGGTGCCACCGGGCTGCAGCTGGGCATCAAGCATGGACACCGCCTCAAGAGCCTGTCCGTGCAGTGCGCCGGGGCCAAACTGGGCACGCCGGAGGGCTGGCTGGAGCGTGCGGAGACCGTCCGCACGCAGGGAACGCCGGTGATGATCCAGGGATCGGCCCAGCGCTGGTTTGCACCCGGCTTTATGGAGCACCAGCCCGAACTCAGCAGCCGCCTGCTGCACAGCCTGCGCGACGCCGACCGCTTCAGCTACGCCTTCTGCTGCGAAGCCCTCGCCGGCTTCGACGTCCGGGACCAGCTGGGCAGCATCAGCGTCCCCACCCAGGCCCTCGCCGGGGCCCTGGACAATGTTGCCCCGCCGTCGATGGCCGCGGAGATCGTCGAAGGAATCACTTCCGGCGGCGGCACAGCGAACGCGGCGACCCTCGAGGGTGTGGCCCACCTGGCCCCCTTCGAGGCCCCAGGCCACGTGGCCGAACTGCTGCGCAGCCTGATCACCTGGACCGAATCCACCGGAGCAGGAAAATGACGGGCGCAGATCTCAGCGGCGCGGCGCGGACCGGGCCGGAACGGCATGGAGCAGTCCAGCCGGACGCCACCAGTCAGGAGATCTACGACGACGGCATGGTGGTCCGCCGCGAGGTGCTCGGCACCGAACACGTGGACCGCGCCAACGCCGCCAAGGATTCCTTCACCGAGGACTTCCAGGACATGATCACCCGGATCGCCTGGGGCGGCATCTGGACCAGACCGGGCCTGAGCCGCCAAATGCGCTCGGCGGTCACCCTTACCGCCATGGTGGCCCACGGGCACTGGGAAGAACTGGCCATGCATATCCGCGCCGCCATCAACAACGGCCTGAGCCGGGATGAGATCAAGGAAATCCTGCTCCAGACCGCGATCTACTGCGGCGTCCCCTCCGCCAACACCGCCTTCAAGACCGCCCAGCAGGTGTTCCAGTCGATGGACACCCCCGCCAGGGACACTACAGAAGTCGACACAGGATCGGACAAGACGCCGTGAACCAGGCCTACATCTACGATGCCGTCAGGACCCCCTTCGGCAAGTTCGGCGGCGGACTCGCCGGCGTCCGTCCGGACGACCTCGCCGCCCACGTGATCCGCGAAGCCGTGAAGCGTGCCCCGGACCTCGACGTCGAACGCATCGACGAGGTGGTCTTCGGCAACGCCAACGGCGCCGGCGAGGAGAACCGCAACATCGCCCGGATGGGCACCCTCCTGGCCGGGCTTCCCGTGTCGGTTCCCGGCACCACCGTCAACCGGCTCTGCGGCTCGTCCCTGGACGCGGCGATCATCGCCTCCCGCCAGATCAACACCGGCGACGCGGAGCTGATGCTGGCCGGCGGCGCCGAATCCATGTCCCGCGCCCCCTGGGTGCTGCCCAAGACCGAGAAGCCCTACCCGGCCGGGGACATGACCCTGGTCTCCACCACCCTGGGCTGGCGGCTGGTCAACAAGGCCATGCGGCCGGACTGGACCGTGTCCCTGGGCGAGGCCACCGAGCGGCTCCGCGAGAAGTACGGTGTCACCCGCGAGGCGCAGGATGAATTCTCGGCCAACTCGCACAACCTTGCCGCCGCTGCCTGGGACGAGGGGTTCTATGACGGGCTCGTCACCCCGGTCCCGGGCACGGACCTGGTCCGCGACGAAGGCATCCGCGCCGGATCCACGGCGGAGAAGCTCGCCGGCCTCAAAACCGTGTTCCGGACCGACGACGGCACCGTCACCGCCGGGAACGCCTCCCCGCTGTCCGACGGCGCCTCCGCGGCCTGGCTCGGCTCGGAAAACGCCGCGGGGATCCTGGGGATGGAGCCGCTGGCCCGCATCGCCGGCCGCGGCGCGCACGCCAACGATCCGCAGTTTTTCGGCTACGCCCCCGTGGAAGCCGCGAACAAAGCCCTCGCCAAAGCCGGCATCGGCTGGGACCAGGTGGGCGCCGTCGAACTCAACGAAGCCTTCGCCGCGCAGTCCCTGGCCTGCATCAATGCCTGGGACATCGACCACTCCATCGTGAACCGGCACGGCGGAGCCATCGCCATGGGCCACCCGCTGGGCGCCTCCGGCGGCCGCATCCTCGGCACGCTCGCCCGTTCCCTGCAGGCGTCCGGGCAGCGCTGGGGCGTCGCCGCGATCTGCATCGGCGTCGGCCAGGGCCTCGCCGTCGTGCTCGAAAACGTCACCTCATCCGCCGCCCCGGCAAAAACATCGTCGAAAACACCGGCAGAAACGCAGCCGCCGGCAAAACCAGTAAAGGGCTAGGACATGCTGAACTTTCCCGAGACCGTCAACGAGGCCGTCGCGGGCATCCGGGACGGCTCCACCGTGATGATCGGAGGATTCGGCAACGCCGGTCAGCCGTTCGAACTCATCGACGCCCTGATGGACTGCGGCGCCAGGGACCTCACCGTGGTCAACAACAACGCCGGCCAGGGCGACCAGGGCCTCGCGGTGCTGATCAAGGAAGGGCGGGTGAAGAAAATGATCTGCTCCTTCCCGCGGCAGTCCGACTCCTGGCACTTCGACGCGAAGTTCCGCGCCGGCGAGATCGAACTCGAACTCGTCCCGCAGGGCAACCTCGCCGAACGGATCCGCGCCGCGGGCGCCGGGATCGGCGGCTTCTTCACCCCCACCGGCTACGGCACCATGCTGGCCGAAGGAAAGGAAACCCGGATCCTGGACGGCCGCGGCCAGGTCTTCGAGACCGCCATCCACGCCGACGTCGCCCTCATCAAAGCGCTCACGGCCGACGGCAAGGGCAACCTCGTCTACCGGAAGACAGCCCGCAACTTCGGCCCGATCATGGCCGCCGCGGCCAAACACACCATCGTCCAGGTGTCCCGGATCGTCCCCACCGGAGACCTCGACCCGGAAACCATCGTGACCCCCGGCATCTACGTCAACAGCATTGTGAAGGTGGCCTGACATGAGCATCCAATCCAATGGCCAGGCAGGAATCCACGCAGGAATCCACGCCGGCATCCAGACCTCCGACAAGCCGCTGGGCCGCGATGACCTGGCCCGCCTGGTGGCCCGGGACATCACATCCGGGTCCTTCGTGAACCTCGGTATCGGCCAGCCCACCCTGGTCTCCAACTACCTCGAGCCGGAGCAGAACATCACGCTCCACACCGAGAACGGCATGCTCGGCATGGGCCCGGAGGCCACCGGCGGCCAGATCGACGGCGACCTCATCAACGCCGGCAAGATCCCCGTGACCGAACTGCCCGGGGCGTCCTACTTCCACCACGCCGACTCCTTCGCGATCATGCGCGGGGGGCATCTGGACATCTGCGTGCTGGGCGCCTTCCAGGTCTCCGCCACCGGCGACCTCGCCAACTGGCACACCGGCGCCCCGGACGCGATCCCGGCCGTCGGCGGAGCGATGGACCTCGCCACCGGCGCCAAGGATGTCTTCGTCATGATGACCCTCCTGACCCGCGAGGGCGTCTCCAAGCTCGTCGAAACGTGCACCTACCCGCTGACCGGCGTCGGCTGTGTGACCAGGATCTACACAGACAAGGCCGTCTTCCTGACCGGCCCCGACGGGGTGCAGGTCCGGGAAACGTTCGGCTGCACCCTCGAAGAGCTGCAGGCCATGGTTCCGGTGCCGCTCACGGCCGCGTCCGCCGCCGGAACCTGAGCACCTGTCCGCACGGATAAAGTGGGGCGGGACCGGGAGGCTAAGGAAATGATCGACGCAGCAAAGGGCGCGCGGACCGGTGACGGGCCGGCGGCCAGTGACCAGTACGTGCAGTCGCTGGCGCGCGGGCTGGCGGTGATCCGCGCCTTCGACACGGACCATCCGAAGATGACGCTGACCGAGGTGGCGGCGCGGACGGACCTTACCCGGGCCACCGCGCGGCGGTTCCTGCACACGCTCGTGGAGCTGGGTTACGTCCGCACCGACGGCAAGATCTTCGCCCTGACCGCCAAGGTGCTGCAGCTCGGCTACGCCTACCTGTCGGGGCTGTCGCTGCCGCAGCTCGCCCAGCCCCACCTCGAGGAGCTGTCGCTCCAACTGGGGGAGTCGACGTCGGCCGCGGTGCTGGAAGGCACGGACATCGCCTACATCGCCCGGGTGGCGACGCGCCGGATCATGACCGTGGGGATCACTGTCGGGACCCGCTTTCCGGCCTACGCGACGTCGATGGGCAGGGTGCTGCTGGCTGCCCTGCCGCCGGCCCGGCTGGAGGAGTACCTCGCCCACGCCGACATCCGGCCCCTGACCCCGCACGCCATTGGAACACGGGAGGGACTGCTCGCGGAGCTGGCCACCGTCAGGGCGCAGGGATGGTGCCTGCTTAACCAGGAGCTCGAACCCGGGCTGATGTCCGTCGCCGCTCCGGTCCATGACGGTCCCAAGGTGGTCGCCGCCATCAACGTGTCATTGCAGGCGCAGTCCGTTGCGGCCCGGCCTGACCCGGAGGCCTACCTGGACTCGGTTCGGACGGCGACCGTGGCCACCGCCGGACTCATTTCGGCCGACCTGTCCTCCGGACGCTGACGCGCTTCAGTTGGGACTCCCCGAGACCGGCGCGGTGGACACCGTGATGGTGACGCCGGCGGCGTCATCGTCACGGATCTTGAGGTGCAGGTCCCTGCCCACCAGCGAGGCATGGATGTCCTCACTGTCCGCGGGGGCGAGCTGCTCGGCCAGCCGTGTGACCGCCAGCGCCATGGCCCGGCCCCAGTCGTGGGGATCCGTGCTGGACGCCCCGGCCTCGGCCGAGTAGTTCTCCTGTGCTTCGGACATGTGCTCCCGCTTTCCGCCCTTGGAGCGCGGCCTGTCAGGCTGATCCGGACAGGCGGCCGGCCCGGCAGGTGGCGAAGGCCGGCAGGCTCCAGTACTTGAGCATGCCCAGTCTAGTGACCCCGGCGCGCGAACGTCCACGGTCCGCGCCCCGGGCTGCGGAAGTTACGGCCGGAAGCCCGCTAGGATTTCAATCCGGGACACTCCACGCCCCCACTTGCCTCGAAGGACGCCATGCCAGAGAAAAATCCCGCGGTCGATAGCAATCCTGCGGCCGCCAGCCAGACTGTGCGCGACAGCACAACCCCGGCCCGGCGCGCCGCCGTCGTCGTCAACCCCGCCAAATCAGGCGGTGAGGAACTGAAGGGCGCAATCCTCCGGCTGTGCGAGACGCAGGGCTGGGCCGAGCCGCTCTGGCTCGAAACCACGGTCGAGGACCCGGGAGCCGGCCAGGCCCGCGAGGCGCTGGAGGCCGGCGTCGACGTCGTGATTGCCGCCGGCGGCGACGGGACCGTGCGCTGCGTCGCGGAGGTGCTCGCCGGTACCGGAACGCCCATGGGCCTGGTGCCGCTGGGAACCGGAAACCTGCTGGCCCGCAACCTGGGTGTGGACATTACCGATCCGGTGTCCGCCTGCTACGACGTGTTCAACGGCAGCGACAAGGCCATCGACGTTGTTAAGGCCCGGCTGAACCGCTCCGACGACGAACAGGTGTTCCTGGTGATGGCCGGACTCGGCTACGACGCCGCCATTATGGCGGACACCGTCGATGTGCTCAAGGACCGCATGGGGTGGCTGGCGTACGTTGAGGCCGGCATCCGCAAACTCCCCGGCAAACCCGTAAAGGCAACCATCAGCGTCGACGGCGGCCATCCCGTCCGCCGCAGGATCCGCAGCGTAATGATCGGCAACTGCGGCCGGATCATGGGCGGGGTGGAGATTTTCCCGGACGCCAAGGTCGACGACGCCGTGCTGGATCTGTTGGTACTGGCCCCGCGGGGCCGGTTTGGCTGGCTAGGCGTTGTTGCCGGTATCTTCGGCCGGAACAAGAGTGAGACCGAATCCGTGGAGTACTTCCAGGGCAAATCGGCCGAAATCACCCTGGAACATGAGCAGGAGTTCCAGCTCGACGGCGACCACCTCGGCACCGGGACCCACCTTGTGGTGACCGTTGAGCCGGAGGCCTTGAAGATCCGGATGACCGCCGCAGCGGTGTAAGGCCACCCCCCCCCGGGCATCCCTGCCTGCTGGTCGTCCCGCGTCCTTCCGTCACCGGTCAGAGACGGCGGGACGGTGCGCGAGGATCTCGGCCAGCTCGGCCAGCCGGTGGGCCCGGGCGGATTCCGCCGGGGTGAAGGGCTCCCCGGCACGGCTGAAGGTGATGGGACCGTGCCAGGCGGTCGGGATCCGCAGCACGCTCCCGTCCACCGGTACCGGACCGGCAGGTTCGATCCGTGCGCGCAGCAGTTCCGCCACCGCCAGCGGCAGTTCCTCCGGGTTGGCGGCGATCCTGGCCGCGAGGCTCAGCGCCCCGGTTTGCCCGTCGGCCATTGCCAACGCCGTGGTGGGCCAGACATGCGGATCGCCTCCGCCGCCCTCGCGCAGGGCCTTGAGCAGTTCCGCTTCGCGCAGGTCGCCGGGCGCGGACAGCACAAACTCGTCCAGCACACCGCCGTGGACCGGGTGGACATGGATACTGAGGATGTTCGTGTCCAGCCGAGCCAGCGACTGCGTGAGTTTCTGCAGCGAACCGGGCCGGTCCTTCAGCACGGTGCGGGCCCGCCACAGGGCCGGAGCGGCGCCGAGCCGGCTGCGGTGCCGCAACGCCGGGGCATGCAGCCAGGTCCGGAGCATCCGCGTCGCGGAGGGTTCCGCCACCCAAATGACCAGGATGGTGGCGGTCAGCGTGAGGACCAGGACCTTGGCCGCATAAGGCAGGTGCGTTCCCACTACGGCCGCATGGACCATCAGCTCGATGGGCAGCATCACGGCGACATTGGCCAAGGTCAGCCGGGTTTTGGTGGGTTCGGGCATCTGGCCGCAGACTTCGCAGCTCAGCTCGGAGGTTGCCGGTGTTCTGCCGTGTTTGGTGCCGCGGGCGGAGGGCTTCATGGGTCCCATGATGTCCGCGCGCTGTTACGGGCCCATTGCCGGCCCGTGACAGTTTCGTTCGGCCTACCGGCTGCGTTCGCCAGCGGCCTCGACGACGCGGTCGACCGACCGTTCCGGGGCGGTGTGATCGCCCGTCCGGCCGTGCTCCGGGCCGGCGATCTGCGTCAGCAGGTCACGGATCTCGGCCAGCAGGGCCGTGTCCGCCGGGACCGGTTGCTCGTCCGGCTCCGCAGTGGCGAGGCGCTTCTTGACTCTGTGGTTGATCCGGTTCATCGGCGCCACGAAGATGAAGTACACGACGGCGGCCGTGATCATGAATGTGACGAACGCCGTGATGACTGCGCCGAAGTCGAGGAAGGTCTTGTCGTTCCCCGGCAGGATGGGGAAGCCCAGCCCGTTGGTTTCGACACCGCCGGCCGTCGCAATGATGGGGTTTACGATGTTGGCCGTGAACGCGCTGACCAGGGCGGTGAATGCGGTGCCGACCACCACGGCGATGGACAGTTCAATTACGTTGCCGCGCAGGATGAAGTCCTTGAATCCTCTGAGCATGGGGTCCTCCGTGTGCCTTGATGTAACTCGGTGTGCGGTGACCCCGGCGCGGGGGATCAACCGCTAGACGCTATCACTTCCGCGGCCTTCCGGGCTTAAAGTCGGGCGGGTCCAAGTGCCCTGTCCCGGCGGCGCCCCGCACGGAAGGCTAGTCTGGACACGACGGCGCAGGGGGACTGTGCAAGCCGACTGGGGGGTGCTGTGGAAGTTGCCGAGGTAACAACCAAGGACGTGCTGGATGTCCGGGGGCTGGTCAGGCGCTACGGGGACCTGACCGCCGTCGACGGTGTTTCCTTCCACATCCGTGCCGGGGAAACCTATGGCCTGCTGGGACCCAACGGGGCGGGAAAAACCACCATCATTTCCATGGTCGCCGGCCTGATTCCGGCCAACGAGGGCTCCGTCCGGGTGGCGGGCCTGGACATGACCCCGTCCGAGACGGAGGCCAAGCGGATCATCGGCCTGGTCCCGCAGGAGTTGGCCATCTACCCGGACCTGACGGCCCGGGAGAACCTGAAGTTCTTCGGCCGGCTGCAGGGACTCACAGGCAAGGACCTCACGCGGCGCACCAACGAGGTACTGGAACTGATCGGGCTGAGCGACCGTGCCGGCGACCTGACCAAAAAGTACTCCGGCGGTATGAAACGCCGGCTGAACATTGGCATCGGACTGCTGCACCGGCCCGCGCTGCTGATCCTGGACGAACCGACCGTCGGAGTGGATCCGCAGTCCCGCAACTCGATCCTCGAATCCGTGGAACGGCTTTCCGTCGAAGGCATGGCGGTCCTCTACACCACCCACTACATGGAGGAAGCCGAGCGGCTCTGCGACCGGATTGCCATCATCGACGAGGGCCGGTTCCAGGCCGAGGGCACCCGGGACCAGCTGATCACCCTGACCGGCGGGGTGGACCGGATCAACCTCCGCGGCGGCGGGAGCACGTCCCGGGCCGCGGAGGCCCTGAGCGCGCTGCCGGCCGTGCAGCACGTCGACAGCGACGGCGCCGGACTTATGCTCACCGTCAGCGACGGACCCACGGCACTCGCGGGGATCGTGACCGGCGCCGGTGACGCCGGGATGTCCGTCACGTCCGTGGAGATCGTCCGGCCGGACCTCGAATCCGTTTTCCTGCACCTCACCGGCAAAGCGCTGAGGGACTGAGATGTACGGCCTGTGGACCATGGTCGCGAACGACCTGCGGCAGCGCATCCGGGACAAGTCCGTCTTCATCTTCTCCCTCATCGTCCCACTCGCACTCATGGGAGTGCTGAGCCTCGTGTTCGGCGGCCTCGGCGACGACACCGTTGATCTGCAGCCGGCCACCGTTGTGGCCAGCGCGGACGACGCCGACCAGTTGGGTGCTGCGCTGCTCGGCGCCGTCGAATCCCTCGAGATCATGGACGTGACCATCAAGCGGGCCCCGGCTGCGGATGTCCGCGACGAGATGCAGGCCAGCGGCGCCGAGCTCGGCATCATCATTCCCGAGGAGTTTAGCGACGCCGTGCTGTCCGGGCAGGCCGCATCGGTGCAATTGGTCCAGGGCAGCGACGCGACGCTGGAATCCGGCGTGCTGATCTCCGTGGTCCAGGGGGCCGTGGACCAGATAGCCGCCGGCACGGTGACCGCCGCAGCCGGCGGCATTGCGGAGCTGCCGCACCAGGATCTCGCGACGCTTGCCCAGCAGGCCGCGGCCGGTCCGCCCCTGCTGACCCTGACGGAGGGCCAGGCTGCCGCCGAACAGCTCTCGCCCCGCGGCACGCTCGTCGCGGGCCAGGCCGGGCTGTTTCTGATGTTCACCGTTGGTTTCGGCGTGTTGGGCCTGCTCGCGGAGCGGGAACAGGGCACGCTGGCCCGGCTGCGGTCGATGCCGGTCACTGCCGGCACGGTGATCACGGCCAAGGCCTGTACCGGCTTCATCCTGGGCGTTGCTGCCACCACCGTCCTGCTGACGGCCGGCTCCCGGCTGTTCAACGTCTCCTTCGGCTCTCCGCTGGTGGTGGCAGCCCTGATCCTGTGCGTCGCCACCGCCGCGACCAGCCTCACGTTCGTGGTCGCCCGGCTGGTCCGGACGGCCGAGCAGGCGAACGTGGCACAGTCCATCCTGGCGATGGTGCTGGGGATCGCCGGCGGTGCCTTCTTCCCGGTCCAGGGCACCGGCTTCGCCGCAACGCTGCTGGACCTCAATCCGATCGGCGCATTCATCCGGGGATTGGGGATCTCAGCCGGCGGAGGAACCCTCAACGACGTGATGGGTCCGGTCGCGGTGATGCTGGCCTTTGCCGCAGTCGGGCTCGTCATTTCGCGCTTTCTGCCGGACTGGGGGGCGCAGGCATGAACACCCTGACCGCGATCGCCGCGGTGGAACTGCGGCGCTTCCTGCGGGACAAATCGAACATCTTCTTCGTCTTCATCTTCCCCCTCATGCTGATCCTGCTGCTCGGATCGCAGTTCGGTGCCGGCAGCGGCCAGGCCCGGGTGACCATCTCCGGACCCGGTTCCGCCCTGGCCCAGGCCCTGACCGCGGAGCTTGAGGCGTCGGGAGCCGACGTCACGGCTACCGGCGCGGACACGGCGCGGACGGACCTCAGCCGCGGACGCGCCGACGTCGGGCTATTCCTCGACGACGCCGATGCGGCGGCGTTCGACGCTGGGCGGCCGGCGGAGCTCGACGTCGTAATGGCGCCGGAATCCGCGGCGCAGGCCGTGCTGCAACAGGTCCGCACCGCCGTGCAGGCGGTGGGCCTGGAACGGGGCCAGCTTGCCGCCCTGAGCGGTGCCGGCATTCCCCAGGAACTGGCCGGCACGGCCCTCGACCAGGCCGCCGCGGAGGTGGCGGTGCCGACCGTGGAAATTGTGGACGCGAACGATGTCGAGCAGGAATTCCGGGGACTGGGCCGGTTCGACCTGGGCGCCTCGCAGCAACTGCTGCTCTTTGTGTTCCTCAGCTCGCTCACCGGTGCGGCGACGCTGATCCAGGCGCGGCGCTATGGTGTGGTGGGCCGGGTCATGTCGGCCCCGGTCTCCAGCGGCCAGGTGGTGGCCGGGCAGGCGCTGGGACGGTTCGCCATCGCCTTCGTCCAGGGCGGCTTCATCATGGTCGGCACGGCGCTGCTGTTCGGCGTGGACTGGGGCAATCTGTGGCTGTCCGGCCTGGTGCTGGTGCTCTTTTGCGCCGTCTCGGCTGCCGCCGCGATGATGATCGGCTCGGTGATGGACAACGACACCGCCGCAGCGGGCGTCGGCGTGGGCGGCGGGCTGGTGCTGGGCGGCCTGGGTGGCTGCATGGTGCCGCCCGAGTTTTTCCCGGAAACCCTCGCCGCGATCTCCCTCGCCACGCCGCACCGCTGGGCCTACGATGCGCTTGCCGACATCCAGCGGCACGAGGGTACCTTTGCGGATATCCTGCCCCAGCTGGGAGTCCTGGCGGGCATGGCCGCGGCGCTGCTCGTGCTGGGCGCCTGGCTCCTGCGGCGAAGCCTCAGCCGGGCCCTCTGATGGCCGGCGCGCCGCAGCCTGGCGGACTAGATTTCCGCGGGGGCGGACTCCCTGGTGACCTCAGCAGCTGCCGGCTCGCTGTGCGGGATCCGCTGCGGCACGATGGCCAGTGCGGCCACGGCAATCAGGGCCGCTGCGGCGAAGACGTAGAAACCCCAGGGGTAGGCGATGCCGGCGGCCACCAGGGTACCGGTGACGGCGGGACCCAGGATGGCGCCCAGGCGGCCGACGCCCGCGGAGTAGCCCAGGGCGGTGGCCCGCAGCCGGCTGGGGAAGAGCTGGCTCACCCAGGCGTAGACCAGGACCTGTGAGCTGAAGACGAAGACGCCGGTGACGAAGACAGCCGCGTTCAGGAGCAGCTCATTCTGCAGCTTGATGCTCAGCACGGCCAGGAGGACGGCCGAGAGGCCGAACCAGAGCAGGACCACTTTCTTGGCGCCGTGCTTGTCCGCGAGGACGCCCGCGATGACGAGCCCGACGACGGCGCCCACGTTGAGCACCAGCAGCTGCCCGATGCCGGCGGCGATGGAGTAGCCGGCGGAGGCCATCAGCTGCGGAAGCCAGGTGTTCAGGCCGTAGACGAGCAGCAGTCCCATGAAGGACGCGATCCCGATTCCGATGGCCACCACGGGGTAGGGCTTCCTGGCGAGGTCGCGGAAGCCCGCCGCCTTCTCCGGTTCAGCGGCCTGGCGGACCGGCGGCAGGGACTCGGGCAGTTTGAACCACAGGAACGGAAGCAGGGCCAGCCCGGCCGCGCCGCCGATGATGAACATCATCCGCCAGTTCGGGATCAGCACGAGGGCTAGGAGGGCCGTGAGGACAGCGCCGACGTGGTACCCGGTCATGGTCCTGGTGGTGGACCGGCCAGCCGACCCCTCCTTGGTGGCGTAGTCGTTCATGTAGGCCAGCGCCGCGGGCAGGCACGCGCCGAGGCCCACGCCGGCCAGCAGGCGGAAGATGCTGAACACCAGAACGTTGGGGGCGATCACGATGGCGAGCGTAAAGAGGGAGAACCAGGCAACGCAGGCGATCAGCAGCCGGCGGCGGCCCAACCGGTCCGAGAGCGGCGCGATGAAGAGCGCGCCCAGGCCCACGCCCACCAGGGAAATCGTGGCGGCCAACGTGGCTCCGACGGCGTCGAACCCGAGTTCCTGGGTTTTGATGAGTGTCGGAATGACGGTGCCCAGCACCACCAGGTCGAAACCGTCCAGCACCATGGCCAGCCAGCAGAGCCAGACAGGCCAGCGGGAAGTTCGGTCAGCGGACGTCATTGGCATGGCAACCTCGGAGATAGGGCTCGGCGTCGAGCGGGCACGAAGGCGAAGGGTTGGGCGGCGGGCTTCCGGTGCGCGGCAACGTGCATCCGGGCAGCATCCGACCTGAGAGTTCTATCACCGGCGGGTGTAACGTAGAACACCTCAAACCATTCAATGGAATGTGGGCTCCGCCCGGAAAGTAGGAAGCGTGGCCAATTCGGGCTCCGGGGACTCCGTGGTGGACCGCGTGGTGCGGGTCATCGCAGCTTTTCCGGAAGGCTCCAATGTCCTGCAGTGGACGGAACTGGCCACCCGGGCCGGGCTGCCCCTGACCACGGCGCACCGGTTGGTCCGGCAGCTTGCCGGGCATGGTCTGCTGGAGCTGGGAGCCGGCGGCTCCGTGCGTCTGGGGCTGCGCCTGTGGGAGCTCGTGAACCGGAATTCGCCCACCTTGGAGCTCCGGCAGGCGGCCCTGCCGTTTATGGAGGATATCCAGCAGGTGCTCAACCAGAATGTGAACCTGGCCGTGCTGGACGGCAGCGAGGTGCTCTTTGTGGAGCGGCTGTCCCGGCGGGGTTCGGTGGCGAACCGGGCGCAGGTGGCCGGACGCATGCCGGTGCACGTGTCCTCCGCCGGGCTGGTGCTCATGGCCCACCAGCCCAGGCAGGTGCAGGCCGGGTACGTCGAAGGCTTCGCGGATCCCACCGGAAGGCTGACGGTGGACGAACTCCGCCGCCTGCTCAGCGAAGCGGCCCACCAGGGCTATGCCCAGCTGGTCGGCGTGGTGGACCCAGACACCCGGGGCATCGCCGTTCCGGTGACGGACCGGAAGAAGCGCACGGTGGCCGCCATCGGCGTCGTGGTCCCTCTGGATGAGGCGCGCCTGCAGGCGCTGGTGCCCGCCCTGCAGACAGCGGCCCGGGGCATCGGACGCCGGCTGGGTGAAACACAAAGCGCCGCGGAATTCCGTTCAACGGAATTCCTGTAACGCGGGTCCTCCTTCCGGCGCCACACTGATAGCGAGCAGATCATCCGGCCCGGACACCAAGCCGCGGCCCCGCAACGGAGCGAGGACACCATGGCGAACCGCAAAGCCATCACTACCCAGGTCGCCATCATGGGGGCCGGCCCGGCAGGGCTGATGCTGTCCCACCTGCTGGCCCAGGCGGGGATCGAATCCACCGTGATCGAGCTCCGCAGCCGTCAGGAAATCTCGGAAACCGTCCGGGCCGGCATCCTGGAGCACGGCTCGGTGAACCTGCTGGTGGACAGCGGAGTCTCGGACCGGGTCCTGCGTGACGGCGACCGGCACGACGGGATCGAACTGCGCTTTGACGGCGAAAGCCATCGGATCGACTTCAAGGAACTCGTGGGGGAGTCGGTCTGGCTGTACCCGCAGACCGATGTCTTCATTGATCTCGCCGCACGACGCGAGGCCGACGGCGGCGACGTCCGGTACGGCGTCACGGACACCTCCCTCCATGACCTCGAGGGCGCGCCGAAGGTCTGGTTCACCGACGCGGACGGCGTGGACTACGAACTCCAGGCGGACTTCGTCGCCGGAGCCGACGGGTCCCGCAGCCAGGCCCGTTCCGCGATCCCCGAAAACCGGCGTCAACGGTACGTCCACGAATACCCGTTCGCCTGGTTCGGCATCCTCGCCGAGGCGCCGCGCAGCTCCGATGAACTGATCTATGCCAACTCCGCGAACGGCTTCGCCCTGATCAGCCAGCGGACCGAGACCGTCCAGCGGATGTACTTCCAGTGCGATCCGAACGAGGACGTCAACAACTGGAGCGATGACCGGATCTGGGAAACGTTCCGCAGCCGGGTCAACGGCAACGGCTTTGAACTCAAGGAAGGGCCCGTCATCGACAAGACGGTCCTGAAGTTCCGCAGTTCGGTCCTCGCCCCGATGCGGCACGGCAGGCTCTTCCTCGCCGGCGACGCGGCGCACACCGTCCCGCCGACCGGGGCGAAAGGCCTGAACCTGGCGCTGAACGACGTCAAGGTCCTGTTTGAAGGCCTCGACAGTTTCTACAAGACCGGAAACGCCGCGCTCCTGGATGGATACAGCGGCCGTGCCCTGGACCGGGTCTGGAAGGCGCAACAGTTCTCCTACTGGATGACGTCCATGCTGCACACCCCGGCCGGCGCGGACGGCTTCGCCCGCGCCCGCCAGCTTGGTGAACTCAACTCGGTGGTCTCCTCCCGCCACGGCCGGGCCTACCTCGCCGAGGCCTACACCGGCTGGCCGGCGCCGCACTAGGACGTCTGCCGGAACTCCGGAGGGAGTACATATTTCCATCGACACGCTCCGTGGCCAGGACTAGCCTTGAACCGTCCCAGCACGACCCGACAAGGACGACGGAGAGGTGTCCAATCATGGGAACCGCAGAAAATGTTGAATTGGTCCGGCGGGGGTACGAGGCCTTCAACGCAGGGGATATGGCGACCCTCAGCGAGATATTCGCGGAGGACGCAGTCTGGCACGCGGCCGGAGGCGGCGTGCTGTCGGGAACGAAGCAGGGCCGAGACGCCGTCCTGGCGTACTTCGGCGAGTTGGGAGCGCGCAGCCAGGGTTCATTCCAAGCAAACGTCCAGGACATTGTCGGCGGGGAAAAACACACAGTCGCAATTCAGCAGACCCACAGCGAGGGCAACGGCAAGACACTCGACTCCGGCACCGTCGTTGCGTTTGTGGTCCGCGACGGAAAAATTGCCGAGGGCCGCGAGTACTCCGAAGACACCGCCAAATGGGACGACTTCTGGGCGTAACAGCGCGCATGGCCACTGACGTCCGGCCGTGCCGGCGCTGGCCGTAGACTCTGGGCATGGAGGCTCTTTCGGTCGTGGGCGGCGGCATCGCAGGGCTGGCGCTGGCCGCACACGTTGACCCCCGCCGCTTTCAGGTGACTATCCACGAGCGGCGGGAAGAGCCGCCGTCGGTGGAGACGTCCCTGGCCATGTGGCCGGAGGCCCAGCGGGCCCTGCAGAAGGTGGGTATCCTCCCGGCGGTCCGTGCGGCCGGCCAGGACTTTGGCGGCATGGCTCTCCGGGACGGTTCCGGGAACGTCCTGCTCCGGGCCGGGGCGCCGGGCGTTATCGGAGTGTCGCGGGCGGACCTGCTCCGGCTGCTTGATGCTGCGGTGCCTGCCTCGGTGCTCAGGGCCTACGGGCCGGTCACGTCACTGCCGGGTCCGGGTCCCGTCGTCGGCGCCGACGGCGTGCACAGCATCGTCCGCCGGAGTGTCTGGGGTGAACGCGCCAGGGCCAGGCTGAGCCCGTATCTGGCGTTGCGCGGCATCATCGACGTGCCGGTTCCGCCGGGCGGCGGCGGTGAGTATTGGGGCCGCGGGCAGTTGTTTGGCATCACTCCCGCGTCCCGCGGCCGCACCTACTGGTACGCCTCGTACCGCTCGGGGCTGGGCCCCGGAGGGATCGACGTCGACGAAGCCCTGGCCCTGACCCGCGCGCGTTTTGTCGGCCGCGCTGACGGCATAGACCAGGTCCTGACGGCGGCGACGCCGGGGGAGACGCTGGCGCAACGGGTCTGGACGGTGCCCTATCCGGGCAGCTACCGGCGGGGAAATACGGTGCTGGTGGGGGACGCTGCACACGGCATGATGCCCAACCTGGGGCGCGGCGCCTGCGAGGCCCTGATCGACGCTGTCACCCTCGCGGAGTTGCTCAACACCCGCCCGTTCCCGGAGGCCCTGCAGGCGTACAACCGGCGGAGACTGCTGCGCAGCCAGGCGTTGCGCGTGGCGTCGACCGCCATGGCCCGGCTTGCACTCACCGAAAGTGCCCAGCCCCTGCGCGACGGGATCCTGCGGCTGGCCGGCAGGGGTCGGGGCGGCGCTGCCGGCGCCGAGCGTTGACGCTGACCGGTGACGCCGACCACCGGCACCGCTTAGGCCATGGCGGTGTGCGCTGCGCTGTGCGAGTCGATGGCCTTCGCGTAGCAATAGGAATGTTCCACCCCGACGTACGGCCCGAAATTCGGCACCGGCGTGAAACCGGAGTTCTCGTAAAACTGCCGGCCGTCGGCCTGCACGGAGCCCGCCTCCGCCCTGATGGACGTGATGCCCAGGGAATGGGCATGCGCCTCAAGCGCCGCCAGGATGGAGCTGGCCACCCCCGAGCCGCGGGTATACGGCAGTACGTAGAGCCTCTTGATCTCGGCCGTGTGCTGGTCCAGGATCCGCAGGCCGCCGCAGCCCACGGGCTGCCCGGACGCCTTGTCGTGGGCGACGAGGAACACTGCCGTGTCAGCCTCCGACGGCGGCGGGCCGGGTTCGTGGTCGCTGGTGCCGAAACGGGCATCGAGTTCGGCCTGCTGGGCCGCCCGGAGGTCCGCCCCGACCGGGTTGGCCCAGGTGACCTGCCGGATGTTGAGCCGCGGGTTGGTCTGCATGGCTGCCTCGCTTCGCCGAAGGGTTATGCAGATTAAGGCTAGGAGCCGCCGGTTTCGGCCGTGTTTCCTGTGCGTTAGGATCCGGAGAATTCGGCTACAGTGTGCCGCCGGTGGGGTCCTCCGCCGTCGGGTCCACCAGCGCCAGGCCGCCCACGGGACTGTCGTCCCAGTGGATGAGCCGCCAGCCGGCGTCGGGGTCCCCTTCCAGGGCCACGATGCCGGTGTTGGCGAGGACGTGGCGTGCCGCGAAGCCCGCCTCCATGTTGCTGGCCCGCAGGCCCGCCCAGACGCGGATCGCGGCGCCGTGGCTGACCACGGCCACCGTCCCGGCAGCACCGGACGCTGCTGTGCCGGATGCCGCTGCGGTGGCGATCCGCGCGATCGAGGCGTCGTAGCGTTCGAAGAAATCGTGTCCGCTGGGACCGCCAGGCATCCTGCGGTGCAGTTCCCCGTCCGCCCAGCCGAACACCGTCCCGAGGTAACGCAGGTGCGATTCCTTGTCGGTGAGCTTCTCCAGGGAGCCTGCTTCGATTTCGTGCAGGCCCTCCAGCACCTCGACCTCCAGGCCGCGGACGCTGGAGAGCGGCGCGGCCGTGATCTGGGTGCGGATCAGCGTGGACGCGTACAGGCGGTCGATCTGCTCATTCGCCAGCGACCGCGCCAGCGCGGCGGCCTGCCGTTCGCCGAGCTCGGTCAGTCCGGGCCCCGGGTGGGCGGTGTCCAGCTGGCCCAGTACGTTGCCGGGCGTCTGGCCGTGGCGGATGAGCAGGAGCCTCATGCGAGGTGGTCCACCAGCTTGTCCGCGATGCCGGTGTACTTGCCTGGGGTGAGCGCCAGCAGCCGGGCTTCGGCGTCCGCGGACAGGCCCAGGCTCTGGACGAACTCCTGCATCCTGGCCGCATCGACGCGCTGCCCGCGGGTCAGGTCCTTGAGCCGCTCGTAAGGGTTTTCCATGCCTTCGACGCCGGCGATGGCCTCGGCGCGCATGACCATCTGGATGGCCTCGCCCAGGACTTCCCAGTTGGTGTCGAGGTCCGCGGCCAGGACGTCCTCCGCGACCTTCAGGCGGTCCAGGCCCTTGGCCACGTTGGAGATGGCAAGCAGCGAGTGGCCGAAGGCCACACCGATGTTGCGCTGCGAGGAGGAGTCGGTGAGGTCGCGCTGCCAGCGGGAGGTGACCAAGGTGGAGCCCAGGACATCCAGGAGGCCCGAGGAGATCTCCAGGTTGGCCTCGGCATTTTCGAAGCGGATCGGGTTGACCTTGTGCGGCATGGTGGAGGAGCCGGTGGCGCCCGCGACCGGAATCTGCACGAAGTAGCCGATCGAGATGTAGCTCCAGATGTCCGTGCAGACGTTGTGGAGGATCCGGTTGAACCGCGCGACGTCGGCGTACAGCTCCGCCTGCCAGTCGTGGCTTTCGATCTGGGTGGTCAGCGGGTTCCAGCTCAGTCCCAGGCCTTCGACGAAGCCCTGGGCGACCTGCTGCCAGTCGGCGCCGGGAACCGAGGCCACGTGGGCGGCGTAGGTGCCGGTGGCGCCGTTGATCTTGCCGAGATATTCGGTCCGGGCGATGCGGTCCAGCTGGCGGGTCAGGCGGTGCGCGATGACGGCCAGTTCCTTGCCCAAGGTGGTGGGGGTGGCCGGCTGGCCGTGCGTGCGCGAGAGCATCGGCACGGCACGGTTGGCTTCGGCCATCGCGGTGATCTGCGCGACGAGCTTCCGCGCGGCGGGCAGCCAGACGTCCTCCACGGCGCCCTTGATGCCCAGGGCGTAGGACAGGTTGTTGATGTCCTCGGACGTGCAGCCGAAGTGGACCAGTGCGGTCAGGTGTTCGATGCCGATGCCGGGCAGCCGGCGGCCGATATAGTACTCGACGGCCTTGACGTCATGCACGGTGACGGCCTCGATGTCGGCCAGTTCAGACACCGATCCGGCGTCGAATTCAGTGACGATCGCGCGCAGTTTCTCCTGCTGGTCCGCGGTCAGGGGCCCGGCGCCGGGCAGCACGTTGTTGCCGGTCAGGTGGATAAGCCATTCAACCTCGACGGCGACCCGGTCCCGGTTGAGGGCGGCCTCCGAGAGGTAGTCGACCAGCGGCGCGACGGTGGACTGGTACCGGCCGTCCAGCGGACCGAGCGCGATCTGTTGTGAGGACGCGGCGAGGGCCAGGCGTCCGGACGGCGTGCGGGTATCAGCTGTGGCGGCAGTTTCAGGCATGCCACGATTCTTTCACGAAGTCCCGCCGGGCCTTAAGCGCGGCGGTCCATGTGACTTCCCGGCTGCGGGTGCCCGGTCCGCCCCGGGTCCCTGAGCGGAGTTGTCCACATGGCCGGGACGGGAACTTCAGGGGGCCAGCAGGAGTCCCTAATGTCGGTGGTATGTCCACGAGCGCCGCCAGGACCGGGAGAACAGGAAGCACAGCCGGCACGGTCAGTACCGCCAGCACCGCGAATTTCGGCAGCACGGCCGGCACCGCATCAGAGGGTGCCGTGATGGCCACCGACGCCGTGGCCTGCGCATCGCGCGGCCACGAGGTCCAGCAGCTTGCAGCCCGAACCGCCGCATGCGTGGACCACGTCGACGCCGCACTGGCCCGGCTGGTCAGTGTGGAACTGCAGAGCTGGCAGTCCCCGGCAGGCCGGGCCTACCGGACGTCGCTGTCATTTCAGGCAGCCTCCCTGCGCCGCAGCCGGGCGGCCCTGCAGGAGGCTGTCGCCGTAGTCCTCCGGCACGCCCAGAACGTGATGATGCCCCCGGGGCGTCCGGGCTGATGGCCGAATCCTCGCCGGCGGGCTCCGGGAGAGCACCCCTGCCGGTTGCGCCGGAGGACGGGGCGCTCAGAATCCGTGGCGGTGTGGGCGGACTCAGTTTCCAGTTCGAGGAGCTGCTGGCCGGCGCCGCGGCCCTGGACGGGATCGTCCGGGAGCTGGCGGCGGTCGAAGTGGAGGCCGACTCGGTGCGGCGTGCCCTGTTCCCCTACCAGACCGACGCGTATTCCAGCGGCAGCCAGGCGATTGTGGCAGTCGGGGAAGGAACCCGGGCCCTCCGCCGCGTCCGCACAGAGCTGGAGGGCCTCGCCAGCGAGGTCCGCGCCAGCCATCGGGAGTACGAGTTCACGGAGGCCCGGAATGCCCTGCTGCTGCGGATTGGCCGCACCGGTCCGGCGTACGGTCCCTTGTGGGGACTGTTCGGCCTGCCTCCGGTCACGGTGCGGGACACGGTGGAGGACGCCGTGGCCCAGGCGCCCGCGAGGCTGGCGCTGCTGCTTGGCCTGCCGGCCGGGTTGGCCGCGTTCGAGGGAGCGGACGGCGGAGTGCGGGCCGCGATCCGTGGAATGGCGGCCGCGCCGGGATTGGAGTTCCTCCGCCCCCGGCCGGTCCGGATCGCCGGCAGGGAAACCCGGACGGAGGAGGTTGACCCCTCACCCGCCGGGTTGCTGCTGCGCGCGGCGGCCGTCGGTCGGAACAGCGGGGAGATCGAGGTCCTCCAACTGGGGGAGCCCGGCAGCCGTGCCTGGGCCGTCATCATTCCCGGCACGCAGCTGGACGGACTGCCGCCGGGCACCAACCCCTTCGACGCCGGCGGCATCACCGAGGGACTCGGCTACGACTCGGCGGAGACCGCCGCCGCCATCCGCAGGGCCCTGACGGACGCCGGCGCCGAGGCGGGCGACCAGGTGGCCGCCGTCGGCTACAGCCAGGGCGGCATCCATGCCATGAACCTTGGCCGGGACAAGGCGTTCCTGGCCGAGTACGAGCTGAAGTTCGTCCTCACGGCGGGTTCCCCGGTGGGCGGGATCGAGCCCGTGGACGGCATTGGCAGCCTGCATCTGGAGCATGAAGCGGACTGGGTGCCCGGAGCGGACGGGCTGCCCAATCCGGACACCAGGGACCGCGTGACTGTCACCTTGACCGGGCCCATCCCCGGCCCTGAATGGCTGGAGCCGGGGATGGGCCCGGGCCACGCCATGGAACGCTACGCCGCCGGCGCCCGGGACATTGCGGCGAGCCGGGATCCGTCACTGCAGGCGTCGACCGCCGCGCTCGCGGCCGTACTCGGTGCGGGTGGCACAGCTACGGTGACGCGCTTCTCGCTCCGGCGCGACGCGATGCCGGCGCACCGTGGGGCTACGGTGGCTCCGGGTGCTCCTGTGGCTCCGGGGCCGCGGCGGAGGCCGGGAGGGAAGCCCACACCCAGCCCGCCGCAGCCCGCGGCTTAGCCAGGTTGAACGCAGTGGCTTACCCGGTTCCTCGCTGCTGTCTTACCGGTCGAGTGCCGGCAGAAAACTGGCCACGAGGGAGACGGCGCTAATGATGAGGGCTGCGAATACCGCGGTCCAGAAAAAGGTGTCAATGGTGAAATTCACCGTGGTGTAGCTGCTGATCCAAGACGTCAGGTAGAGCATTCCAGCATTGATGACAACCGTGAAGAGGCCCAGGGTGAGGATGGTGATCGGCAGCGATAACAGGCTGACAATGGGCTTGACGAAGGCATTGACCAGGCCGAAGATCAATCCGATGAACAAGTAGCCCAGAACAATCGCCACCGTGCTGTTGCTCTGGGTGGTGATATCGAGGCCGGTGAGAATCCAGCAGGCGATTGCCAGGGCCAGTCCGTTGATGATGACCCGCACGATGAATGAGCTCATGGGGCCATGCTGTCATATCTCTCTCTGCCGGCGGCAGGGACCATATCCCCCTCTTTCCCCTGTTCCGGCAGATTGAGGCAGACAAGTGCGGCGGGGACCCGAAGTAGGCTGGTTGGCATGACTTCATCAGAGAATACGGCCGGGGGCATCCGGCCCCGCCCGGTGGTAGACCTTCTTCCCCGCTACGCGGCCGGCAAACCGCCGGTCCCCGTAGAGGGCCTGGTCAGCTACAAGCTTTCCTCCAACGAAAACCCGCTCCCCCCGATCCCTGCAGTGCAGCAGGCCATCGCGGCGCAGACCGACTTCAACCGCTACCCGGATCCGCTGAGCAGCAAGCTCCGCGGATCGCTCGCACGGTTCCTGGACGTTCCGGCCGAGGACATCGTCACCGGCGCCGGGAGCCTGGGTGCACTCAACCAGCTGCTGGCCACCTTCGCGGGGCAGAACGACGACGGCAAACCCGACGAGGTGATCTACGCCTGGCGCTCCTTCGAGGCGTACCCGATTTGCGTCGGGCTTGCCGGCGCCGAGAGCATCCGGGTCCCGCTGACCGGAGACGGCCGCCACGACCTCGATGCCATGGCCGAAGCGGTGACCGCGCGCACCCGCATGATCCTCCTGTGCACCCCCAACAACCCCACCGGCCCGATCCTCACCACCGAGGAGACGGAACGCTTCATCAAGCGGGTTCCCGCCGACGTCGTGGTGGTCATCGATGAGGCCTACCAGGAGTTCGTCCGCGACGAACACGCCGTCGACGGCATCGAAATGTACCGGAAGTACCCCAACGTGGTGGTCCTGCGGACCTTCTCGAAAGCTCATGGCCTCGCCGGGCTGCGGGTCGGCTACAGCGTGTCCCAGCCCGACCTCACCCAGCACCTGCGCGTCGCGGCCACGCCGTTCGCGGTGTCCCAGATCGCCGAAACCGCGGCCGTGACCTCCCTGGAGCATTTCGAGGAGGTTGTAGAAAGGGTACAAAGCCTGGTGGACGAACGGGACCGCGTCACCGCCGGACTGCGGGACCTGGGCTGGTTCGTACCGGAGGCCCAGGGCAACTTCGTGTGGCTCAATCTGGGTGCCGACAGTGTGGAGTTCGCCGCCCTGGCGGGCGAGCGGGCACTCTCCGTTCGCGCCTTCGCCAACGAGGGCGTCCGGGTCAGCATCGGCGAGACCGAGGCCAACACCCGCTTCCTGGAACTCTGTGCGATCTATACAAAACCGCCGCGGCGTTCCTAGCGCTTAACATGACGGCCGCAGCCGGCCGGCTGCGGCTAAAGTAAGGGACGAGTAAGCCAAAATATATGCCGGCCCGGGAATGTATAACCGGTCCGGCATGTATCCCAGCGATTGCGGCGCATTCGGATGCGGCAAGCAAGGAGACGGTATGGGCGCCACACATCTGCCCTCTACCGAGTTCGACGGAACCGACATTGAGGACCGGCTCGAGGCGGAGGCCGAAGCCCGCCTGGGCGATCCTGCCGAGCCGATGGTGCAGCTCCTCGCTCCCGACGGCACCCTGGGCTCCGACCCCGTTTTCTCGGAATACGCCGAACGGCTGAACCCCGAGGATCTGCGCGGATTCTATGCCGACATGGCGAAAATCCGCCGCTTCGACGTCGAGGCCACCGCCCTGCAGCGGCAGGGCCAGCTTGCCTTGTGGGTTCCGCTCACCGGACAGGAAGCCGCCCAGATCGGCTCCGGCCGGGCCAGCCAGCCGCAGGACTACATCTTTCCCACCTACCGCGAGCATGGCGTCGCCCTGACCCGCAACGTGGACCTTGCCGAGTTGCTGCGCCAGTTCCGCGGGGTCTCCAACGGCGGCTGGAACCCCAAGGACACCAACTTCCACCTCTACACCCTGGTCCTCGCGGCCCAGACTCCGCACGCCGTGGGCTACGCGATGGGCATCCAGCGCGACCAGAAGTTCGCTGCGTCCGCCGCCATCACGGACGGAACTCCCGGCCAGACGGCAGAGCCCAAGGCCGCTGTGATGGTCTACTTCGGCGACGGCGCCAGTTCCGAAGGCGACGTCCATGAGTCCATGGTCTTCGCCTCCTCCTACAATGCCCCGGTGGTGTTCTTCTGCCAGAACAACCACTGGGCGATCTCCGTCCCCAGCTCCGTGCAGACCCGTGTCCCGCTGGCCAACCGGGCCAAGGGCTACGGCTTCCCGGGCATCCGGGTGGACGGAAACGACGTCGTCGCCGTCCATGCCGTCACCGAATGGGCCCTGGAGCGTGCCCGCCAGGGCGAGGGTCCCGTGCTGATCGAGGCCTTCACCTACCGCGTCGGCGCGCACACCACGGCTGACGACCCTACGAAATACCGGGAGTCCGCTGAGGAAGGCCGGTGGCGGGCCAAGGACCCGCTGGAGCGCCTGGAGAAGTACCTCCGCGCCCAGGGACTGGCCGACGATGACTTCTTCGAGCGGGTCAGGGCTGACGGCGACGAGCTCGCCGCGTACGTCCGCAAGACCACCCATGACCTGGAAACTCCGGACATCCGGACCGCCTTCGCCAACACTTACGTGGAGGCCCACCCCCTGGTGGCCGAAGAGCTGGCCTGGTTCGAGGAGTACAGCGCAGGATTCGTGGACGAGGCGGAACCTGCAGACACGGAGGCGGCCAACTGATGACCACCATGACCATTGCCAAGGCCATCAACGAAGGCCTCCGCGCCACGCTCACCAACAACCCCCGCGCCCTCCTGATGGGCGAGGACATCGGACCCCTGGGCGGTGTCTACCGGGTCACCGACGGCCTCATCGCGGAGTTCGGCGCCGACCGCGTCGTGGATACCCCGCTGGCGGAGTCCGGGATCATCGGCACCGCCATCGGCTTGTCCCTGCGCGGCTACCTGCCTGTGTGTGAAATCCAGTTCGACGGCTTTGTGTTCCCGGGCTTTAACCAGATCACCACCCAGCTGGCCAAAATGCACTCCCGCAGCAACGGCAACCTCACCGTGCCGGTGGTCATCCGGATCCCCTATGGCGGCGGCATCGGCTCGATCGAACACCACTCGGAGTCCCCGGAAGCGCTGTTCGCCCACACGGCCGGCCTGCGCATCATCACCCCGTCCAACCCGCACGATGCCTACTGGATGATCCAGCAGGCCGCCGACTGCCAGGACCCCGTGATCGTCTTCGAGCCCAAGCGGCGCTACTGGCTCAAGGGCGAGGTGGACACCGAAACCCCCGGAACCTCCGCGGACCCGTTCAAGGCCCACGTGCTCCGCGAGGGCACGGACGCCACCGTGGTGGTCTACGGTCCGCTGGTGCCGGTGGCCCTGGCCGCGGCCAACGCCGCCGCCGAGGACGGCCGGAGCGTCGAGGTGATCGACCTGCGGTCCATCTCGCCGATCGATTTCGACACCGTCACGGAATCCGTCAAGAAGACGGGCCGGCTGATCGTGGCCCACGAGGCCCCGACGTTTGGTGGGATCGGCGGCGAAATCGCGGCGCGGATCAGCGAGCGTGCCTTCCACTCACTGGAGGCACCCGTCATCCGCGTGGGCGGCTTCCACATGCCCTACCCGGTGGCGAAGGTGGAGGAAGACTACCTGCCGGACATCGACCGCATTCTTGAGGCACTGGACCGTGCGTTCTCCTATTAATTGCGCCTTTTCCTACTGACTGCGCCCTTTCCTGCTGACCGGTTCCCCCTGAGGCGCCTTTCCCCAACAAGGACAACATGACTCTCCACAAGTTCAACCTCCCCGACGTGGGCGAAGGGCTGACCGAGGCCGAGATCGTCGCCTGGAAGGTCAAACCCGGCGACACGGTGGCCATCAATGATGTCCTGTGCGAAATCGAGACCGCGAAGTCCCTCGTGGAACTGCCTTCGCCGTTCGCCGGCACCGTTACCGAGCTGCTCGTGCCCGAGGGCCTGACGGTCGACGTCGGGACCGCGATCATCAGCGTCAGCGACGCGGCCCCTGCCGCGGCGGACGCCGCCGTCGAGCCTGCCCCCGCCGCGGAGGCTCCTGATGTTCCGCTGTACGGGAAGCTGGAGGCGGATACGTCCGACGCCGGTGACTCGGCCGGGCGCCCGGCCGGCGGCCCCCTGGTGGGCTCCGGTCCGAAGGCTGACGCCGTCAAACGCCGCCGGCGGGTTGCCGCGCCGACGGCGACGCCGGCTGTGTCGGCCGCCACCGCCGAGCCGGCCCCGCTCGCCGAGCCTGTGCCGACGCCTGCCGGGTTCCCTGGCCGAGCTGGCGAGGTTGGGGAGCAGGTGGGGGTCGAGGCGCACGACATCTGGATCAGCCCGGAGGCCGTCGCACACGCGGAGCGTCCGGAAGCCCCCGGTTCCGCCGAAGCCATTGACCAGCGCCCCACCCTCGGCGGCGCCATCAGCGGACTCGTCAACAGGGTCCTGGCCAAGCCTCCCGTGCGTAAGATCGCCCGGGACCTCGGCATCGACCTGTCCGACGTCGTCCCCACCGGCGCCCGAGGGGAAGTGACGCGCGAGGACCTGGTCAGCTACCAGGCCCAGCGTGACGCGGAAGTGGACAAGGCGGACACGTTCTGGGGCAAGACCGGCCGCCCGCAGGAACAGCGGATCGAACGGATCCCGGTCAAGGGCGTCCGCAAGGCCACCGCGAGGGCCATGGTCGAGTCTGCCTTCGCGGCGCCGCACGTGAGCATCTTCGTCGACGTCGATGCCAGCCGGACCATGGAGTTCGTCAAGCGGCTCAAGACCTCCCGCGATTTCGAGGGCATCAAGGTTTCCCCGCTGCTGATCCTGGCCAAGGCTGTCATCTGGGCCGCGGCCCGCAACCCCAGCGTCAACGCGACCTGGGTGCACAACCCGGACGGCAGTGACTCCGCCGAGATCCACGTCAAGCACTTCATGAACCTCGGAATCGCCGCCGCAACCCCCCGCGGGCTGATGGTCCCCAACATCAAAAACGCCCAGGATCTCTCGCTCAAGGAGCTGGCCCTGGCCTTGAACGACCTCGCGACAACCGCCCGCGCGGGCAAGACCCAGCCGGCCCAGATGCAGGGCGGCACCCTGACGGTCACCAACATCGGCGCCCTCGGCATCGACACCGGCACGCCGATCATCAACCCCGGCGAGGTCGCCATCGTGGCCTTCGGCACCATCAAGCAGAAGCCCTGGGTCCTTGACGGAGAGGTGATTCCGCGCTGGATCACCACCCTCGGCGGCTCCTTCGACCACCGGGTGGTGGACGGCGACCTCTCGGCACGTTTCATGGCAGACGTTGCGTCGATCCTGGAGGAGCCCGCGCTGCTGCTCGACTGAGCGCGCTGGTGACACGCGTCAAGGCCGGCCTGTCCCGGACGGTCCGCCGGCACTAGAGTGGCACCAGCCGCCGCCAGCCCGGCGGACGCGGATCAAAGGAGATGTTGCGTGTTTTCGAGCCCGTTCCCCGATGTGGAAATTCCCGATGTCAGCCTCTACGACTACCTCTTCGGCGGCCTGGCGGAGGCGGACCTGGACCGGATCGCCGTCGTGGACGGCACGAGCGGCGCGGAGACCAGCTACCGGACCCTGGTGGGGCAGATCGACGCCGTTTCCGGAGCCGTGTCGGCGCGGGGCCTGGGCGTCCACGGCGTCGCGGCAATCCTGTGCCCCAACATTCCGGCCTTCGCCGTGGTTTTCCACGGACTCCTGCGGGCCGGCGCGACGGTCACCACCGTCAACTCCCTGTACACGGCGGATGAGATCGCCCACCAGCTCCACGACGCCGGAGCCGAGTGGATGTTTACTGTCTCGGCCCTCCTCCCCGCCGCCCGGGACGCCGCCACGCGTGCCGGAATCCCGGCGGACAGGATCGTCGTGCTCGACGGCGCCGCCGGCCACCCCTCGCTGCGGGACCTGCTGGCAGCCGGCGCCCCGGCGCCCGACGTCGCGTTCGATCCCGCCACCCACGTGGCCGTCCTGCCGTACTCCTCCGGGACCACCGGCCGGCCCAAGGGGGTGATGCTCAGTCACCGTAACCTTGTGGCGAACGCCGAGCAGTCCCGCGGGCTGCTCAAGGTCACCGCGGAGGACCGGCTGCTGGCCCTGCTGCCGTTTTTCCACATCTACGGACTGACCGTGCTGCTGAACCTCGCCCTGCGCCAGCGCGCCTGCCTCGTGACGATGCCGAAGTTTGATCTGGCCGAGTTCCTGCGGATCATCCAGGACCACCGGTGCAGCTACCTCTTTATTGCCCCGCCGGTGGCCGTGGCCCTGACAAAGCACCCGATGGTGGCCGACTACGATCTCAGCTCGGTGCACACAGCACTGTCCGGCGCGGCGCCCCTCGACGGGGAACTGGGCGGCAGGCTGGCCGAACGCCTTGGTTGCCGGGTACTCCAGGGCTACGGCATGACCGAGATGAGCCCGGTGTCCCACCTGATTCCCGCTGACGCCGCGGAGCTGCCCGTCAGCTCGGTCGGATACACCGTCCCCAACATGGACTGCCGGCTGCTGGATCCCGCCACCGGGGACGAGATCGACATGCCGGCCGAGGGCACCAGCGCGCCCGGCCACCTTCTCTGCCGGGGACCGAACGTGATGCTCGGCTACCTGAACCGGCCCGGGGAAACGGCGGACACGCTCGACGCCGACGGCTTCCTGCGCACCGGGGACATCGCCACCGTGAACGCCGATGGCGTGGTCACCATCGTCGACCGGCTCAAGGAACTGATCAAGTACAAGGGCTACCAGATCGCTCCGGCGGAGCTGGAAGCGCTGCTCCTCACGCACCCCGGTATCGCCGACGCCGCGGTGATCGGAACGTCCGACGCCGACGGCCAGGAGGTGCCTATGGCGTTTGTGGTGCGCCAGCCCGGAGCCGACGGCGAGCGGCTCGACGAGGCCGCCGTGATGGACTTCGTGGCGGCCAAGGTGGCGCCCTTCAAGAAGATCCGCCGGGTGGACTTCATCGACGCCGTGCCAAAGTCCGCCTCCGGCAAAATCCTGCGCCGGAAGCTCAAGACGGCTGACGCCGCAGCAGGATAGTCCGGCCGCTGCCCGGCTGGCGGTCCAGCGGCCCTGGACCGCTAGTCGGGCACGTCTGTCTTGGCGATGTAAACGTCGCAGGGGGCGTTGTGGGCCACGGAGTTGGCAACGCTCCCGAGGACACGCCCCAGCCCTTTCATCCGGCGGTTGCCGACCACGATCAGCTGTGCCTCGGAGCGGGCCGCTTCTTCGATGAGAGCTTCGGCCGGCTTGCCTCGGGCGGCCGCGTACGTGACATGGACTGCAGGAGTGCGCAGGCTGTCGGCGACGCTCCGGGCCACCTTCTCCGCGTCCCCGGCGTCGGAGACAATCCACTTGTCGCCGCCGCTGCGGTAGACCTCTGTCCTGTCGCTGTCGAACGCGCTGACCACGTGAAGGGTGGCCCCGAGCGAAGCGGCCAGATCGCGTGCGGTCTGCGCGGCCCTCAGCGCAGTCTCGCTGCCATCGACGCCGACAACAATAATTCCGGTCATGAAGTGCTCCTTGGGATCAACGAACGGCTGGCCGTAACAATGCTTCAGGCTACAGCGCGGCGATGGCTTCCCGCAGGACTGGAGCCAGCCGGCGGACCCCTTCGCGGATAATTTCCGGCGGGACGGCACTGAACGCCAGCCGGATCTTGTTGGAGGGCTCATCGGAATGGGTGAAGGCCGCGCCCGGAATGAAGACCACCCCGGCGTCGATGGCCTTCTTCAGCAAGGGGTAGGTGTCAACACCGTCGGGCAGGGTGACCCAGATGAAGAATCCACCTTCCGGCCGGGTCCAGCTCAGGCCCGGCGGCATGTACTCGTCGAGGGCCGCCAGCATCGCGTCGCACCGTTCCTTGTACAGCCCCCGGTAGGTCTCGATCTGGCCGCGCCAGTCGTAGTCGCGCAGATAGGCGGAGACCAGCATCTGGTTGAGGGTCGGCGGGCACAGGGTGACCGCTTCGGACGCGAGGTAATAACGGCGCTGCAGGTGCGCCGGGACCAGGGCCCAGCCGATCCGCAGGCCGGGAGCGAAGATCTTGGAGAAGGACCCCATGTAGATGACGTCGTCCGGGTTGGCGGCCCGCAGCGGCGTGAGCGGCTTGCCGTCAAACCGCAGTAGTCCGTAGGGATTGTCCTCCAGCACCAGAATATTCGCATTGCGGCATGTATCAACAACCTGCTGCCGCCGCTCCGCGGACAGGGTGACGCCGGAGGGGTTGTTGAAGCTGGGGATGGTGTACAGGAACTTGATGTTCTTGCCGGCCGTTTGCAGGGCGGCGATTTTTGCCTCAAGGAGGTCCGGAATAATGCCGTCACCGTCCATCGGCACGGTGGCGACCTCCACCTGGTAGGCCTCGAAGGTGTTGAGTGCGCCGACATAGGTGGGATCCTCCACCAGCACCACGTCGCCCGGGTTGCAGAAGACCTTGGTGGCGACATCCTGCGCCGACTGCGAACCCGCGGTGATCACCACGTTCTCCGGTTTGGCGTCCAGGATCCCTTCCGCGGCCATGACTTCGCAGATCTGGGTGCGGAGCTCCTCGGTGCCTTGGCCCCCGCCGTACTGCAGGGCGGTCATGCCCTGTTCCGCGATGATCTTCGCGGCTGTCTGGCCGAGCCGTTCCAGCGGCAGGGACTGGAGGTACGGGCTTCCGCCGGCCAGGGACACGAGGCCGGGGCGCAGCGAGATGTCGAAGACATCGCGGACTGCCGATTGCTTGATATTTGCTGCGCGCTCCGAGAACAGATCCTCGTGGCGGTGGGCGGACGTAGCCGCACGTTCGATTGCGTCAATTGCCTCGGCCGGAAGTACTTCTGCGGCGGCATCAAGTGTTTCGTGGGTCACATCTCCCAGAATACAACCCTTGTTGTTGCATGGGAAACTTTTGTTTTCCCACCACCGCGGATTGGCTACGTAAACGGACAGCCGCCACGTGGATCCACGTGGCGGCTGTCAGAAATCGGCGCGAAATCGCCGGGGCTTATGCCGCGGTGGCCGTGCGGGATTCTTCCAGCGCGTCGAAGACACCCTTGATCTGCTCCACGACCTCGGCGTCGTCCTTGGGGTGGACCTCGGCGAAGCGGACCATGGAACCCGGGACGGCCAGCTTGACGTCCTCGAGGACGCGGGCGCCGGCGATGCCGACGGCCTTGCGGGCCTCGTCCTGGGCCCAGACTCCGCCGAACTGGCCGAAGGCGGTGCCGACGACGGCGGTCGGCTTGCCGTTCAGGGCGCCGGCGCCGAACGGGCGGGACAGCCAGTCGATGGCGTTCTTGAGCGAGGCGGGGACCGTGCCGTTGTGCTCCGGAGTGACCAGGAGCAGGGTGTCGGCGTCATTCGCGGCGGCGCGCAGGGCGGCGGCGGCGGCCGGGACCCGGCCCTCGACGTCGATGTCCTCGTTGTAGAACGGGATGTTGCCGAGGCTGTCGTGGATGAGCACCTTAACCTGCTCCGGCGCGTTCAGCTGGATGGCCTCGGCCAGCTTCTGGTTGGTGGAATCGGCGCGCAGGCTGCCGACCAGGGTGAGTACGGTGTTCTTGGTCATGTGAACTCCTTGGTATCGCGCCGCGGGTGATCCTGCGGCTGGCTGATCGTGGAGGCTTTGCCGGCCTTCACTGATCAAAACGGACTGCGGTCCGCTTCTATTCCCCGGGGCTAGACTGTGCGGTGTGAGCTCAATCCCAATGCGCCCGGGCCTGGAGCCAGAGCGCCGCGACGCCGCCCGGAACCGCGAGCTGCTCCTCCGTGCCGCCCGCGAACTTATTGAGGAGTGCGGGGCCGACGGCCTGACCATGGGAACGCTGGCGCAGCGGGCCGGCGTGGGCAAGGGGACGGTGTTCCGGCGGTTCGGCAGCCGGGCCGGGCTCATGATGAGCCTTTTGAGCGACGCGGAGGCCCACTTCCAGGGGCGCTTTATGTTCGGTCCGCCCCCGCTCGGCCCCGGCGCGCCGCCGCTGGAGCGGCTTATTGCCTTTGGCGAGGAGCGGATCACCTGGGTGCTGGAATTCGGCGAGCTGGCCCGGGCCGCGGACGTGTCGGCCTACAACCGGTTCGACGTGCCGGCGGCCGTGCTCTGGCACCGGCACCTGGAGATGCTGCTGCGGGAAGCGGGAGTCACCACGGATCCCTGGCTCATGGCCACGTCGCTAAGCGCCGTCCTGGAGCCGGAGCGGATCCTGCATGCCGTCCGCGTGCACCACGTAGCCCCGGAACGGCTCGCCGCGTCATGGCGCGAGCTCGTCTCGCGCGTAGTGCGCGGCGCCTAAGCAGGTGCGGATCGCCGGCTCGCGAGGATCAAATCAATTCACCTGAATTATTCATAACGATCTGATACCTGACTGCCGGAACGCCGGTCCGACGTCGCCTGATGGCGATATCGATGTGATAGTTTCCTCTGGAATGTGACCTGCAACATAGCCCCCCAGGGCCCGCCGAAAGGCCTGCAGGCGGCCAGATACCCGCTGGCCCAGATCCCGGATCGGCGGCGGTAATCCCCTGCCGGACGGGGACTACGGAAGGATCAGGTAGTGAATCTTGTCAGCAATCCCGCGCGCGGCGAGGCTGTTTCAGCCGGCCCGGCGGGCACCGCACAGGCACCGGCGATCCAGAACTAGTCCCCATGCTCCGATACCTCGCCAAGCGCGCCCTCACCTATGCCTTCATGATCTTCCTGACCACCACCGCCGGGTACTTCCTGGCCGTGAACACCCTGCAGCCGGCGCTGCTGGAGCAGGAGCGGATCCCGCGGCCCACCCCCGAGCAGGTGGCCAACTCCTTCCGGCTCAAGGGCCTCGATCCGGAGCTCAGCCCGTGGGAACGCTACGTCGAGTGGCTCACGGCGATCGTCACCCGCTGGGACTGGGGGCGCAGCCCCAGCGGCGCGTTCATCAACGCCGAATTCGGCGATCGGGTCTGGATCTCCACCCGGCTGTTCCTGGCCTCCATCATCCTGACCCTCATCATCGGCATCGCCCTGGGCGTCTACACGGCGGCCCGGCAGTACAAAGCCTCGGACCGGGTCATCACCTCCTACAGCTACCTCGTCTATATCGTGCCCGCACCGATCGCCTACTTCCTGGTGCAGCTCGGAGCCATCAACATCAACGAGACGGTCGGAGAACGCATCTTCTTTGTCACCGGCATTTCCACGCCCGGGCTGGAGGGGGACGGCTGGGCGCAGTTCGTGGACATGCTGGCCCACTACGCGGTACCGACCTTCGCGATCACGATCGTGGGCTGGGGGGCCTACCAGATCGCCCAGCGCCAATACCTCCTGGACAACGTCAACGCCGACTTCGTCCGGACCGCGCGGGCCAAGGGACTCACCCGCAACCAGGCCATCAGCCGGCATGCCCTTCGCGTGTCCTTCATCCCCGTGGCACAAAGCATCGCCTTCACGATCCCAGCCATCTTCGCCGGCGGATTCTTCGCTGAAAAGATCTTCGCCTGGCACGGCGTCGGCTCCTGGAGCATCGACGCGATCGCCCTGCAGGACGTCAACGCCGCGACGGCGACCCTCGCCTACGGCTCCGTAATCTTCGCGATCGGTGCGATCCTCGCGGACTTCGCCACCACGCTGGTCGACCCGAGAGTGCGGGTGCAGTAACCATGACAAACCTCAACACCATCGACCCGGCCGCCGTCGCCGGCGAAGCCAAGATCGAGAACAACGACGTCGTCATCGCCAAGTCGACGATCATCCTCCGCCGCTTCCTGCGCAACAAGACAGCCGTCGTCGGCCTCGTCATCTTCGCGGCGCTGACCCTGTTCTCCCTCATCGGCGGCTTCTTCTCCAGCTGGGACAAGGAGACGATCGACCCCTTCAGCATCGGCATGCCGCCGTCGGCCGAGCACCTGCTGGGCACCTCGCAGGCCGGCATTGACCTGTACGCCCTCACTGTCGAGGGCGCCCGGGTCTCGATCCTGATCGGCCTCGTCGTCGGCCTCGTCTCCGTGCTGATCGCGGCGGTGTACGGCTGCACCATGGCCTACTTCGGCGGGAAGGTGGACAAGGTCATGCTGTTCATCCTCGAGGCCCTGATCATGATGCCGGCACTGCTGGTGGTGGCCGTGGCCACGAGCGGCGGCGGCAACGGCCTGCAGGAGAGCCTGCCCAGCTGGCTGCTGCTGATCATCGTCCTGCTGGTCTTCAGCTGGATGGGCACGGCCCGCCTCATCCGTTCGCTGTCGATGTCCCTGATGTCGCGCGACTTCGTCAAGGCGGCCCAGTACATGGGAATCCCGCCGCGGCGCATCGTCTGGCGGCACCTCGTCCCGAATATCGGCTCGCTCCTGGTCCTTGACATCACCCGCGGAGTCACCGGCGCGATCCTGGCCGAGGTTGCGTTCTCCTTCATCGGTATCGGCATCAAGGTCCCGGATGTGAGCCTGGGCGTGCTGATTGGCCAGGCCACGTCCCAGGTCTCCACGTTCCCGTGGATGTTCTGGGTGCCGCTGACCGTCATGTTCCTGCTCACCGGTTCGCTGGCCATGATGAACGACGGCCTGAGGGACGCGTTCGACCCCAGCTCCAGCTCCATCGGCAGCGCCGGGAAACGCGCCCGCGGCCAGGGGAGGACCGGCAGGAACCAGAAGAACGCCAGGACTGGCAAGACACAGGAGAAGGCCTCATGAGCCACGAAATGACTGCCAGCGCCGAATCCTCCGAGCTCTCCGCCGCCGGCCTCTCCACTGCCGAGCGCCTTCACGTCGCCGGCCTGCACGCGCCGGGTGATGCCCCCACGGATGCCGTGCTGTCCGTCCGTGACCTGAACGTCCGCTTCAACACGGAGAACGGTGTGGTCCACGCCGTCCGCGGTATCGACTTCGACCTCCGTGCCGGCAGGACGCTGGGCATCGTAGGCGAATCGGGGTCCGGGAAGTCCGTTACCTCCATGGCCATCCTGGGCCTGCTGCCGGACACCGCCGAAATCACCGGTTCGGTCCGGCTCCAGGGCAAGGAGCTGCTGGGCCTCAGCGACAAGGCGATGTGCCGGCACCGCGGCCACGACATCGCCATGGTCTTCCAGGATCCGCTGTCGTCCCTGACCCCGGTCTACACCGTGGGCGCCCAGATCATCGAGGCGCTCACGGTCCACAACGCCAACATGAGCAAGCAGGCAAAGGAAGCGCGCGCCGTCGAACTCCTCGGCATGGTGGGCATTCCCAGCCCGAAAGACCGGCTCAAGGCCTTCCCGCACGAATTCTCCGGCGGCATGCGCCAGCGCGTGATGATCGCCATCGCGATCGCCAACAACCCGCGTGTGCTGATCGCGGACGAGCCGACGACGGCGCTCGACGTCACCATCCAGGCGCAGGTCCTTGAGGTGCTGCACACCGCGCAGGAGGAAACCGGCGCCGCCGTCGTCATGATCACCCACGATCTGGGCGTCGTCGCCGGTATGGCGGACGACATCATGGTGATGTACGCCGGCAAGCCCGTGGAGACCGGCAGCGTGGATGACATCTACTACAACCCGCGAATGCCGTACACGATGGGCCTGCTGGGCGCGGTGCCGCGCGTCGATGTGGCCGAGAAGACCTCGCTGGTACCGATCGAGGGCCTCCCGCCGAATCTTGTCCACACACCGACAGGCTGTTCCTTCGCGCCGCGCTGCCCGCTGGCTGGCGACGCCTGCCTCGAGGGTGAGCCGGAGCTGTGGCCCGTCGCCGGGGCCGGCCTGGACGGCGGCCTGCAGCACAAGGCTGCCTGCATCAAGACGGATTCCCTCGGCGGTGACGTGGACGTCCGCGAGATCTTCCGGGCCCCGGCCGTTCCGGTGTCAGACTTTGACGCGGTCCCGCGCGCCGAACGCCGGACCGTGCTGGAGCTCCGCGACGTGCGGAAACACTTCCCGCTGATGAAGGGCGCCCTGATCAAGCGCCGGATCGGCACCGTCAAGGCCGTGGATGGGCTGAGCTTCGATATCCGCGAAGGTGAGTGCTTCTCGATTGTGGGCGAGTCCGGCTGCGGCAAGACCACCACCCTCCTGGAAATCATGGAGTTCCACAAGGACCAGGACGGCGAGGTGGTGATCGGCGGGCTCAGCAACAAGCAGGCCGCGGACGCCAGGACGAAGGGCGCCATGCGCAAGGAACTCCAGATGGTGTTCCAGGACCCCACCGGCGCCCTCGACCCGCGTTTCACCGTGTTTGAGGTGCTGTCCGAGCCGCTCGAGAACGCGGGCATGGCCAAGCCCCAGATCCGCGCGCGGATCATGGAGCTGATGGAACTCGTGGGCCTCCAGCCGGACCACGTGAACCGCTTCCCCAACCAGTTCTCCGGCGGCCAGCGCCAGCGCATCGGCATCGCCCGTGCCCTCGCCGTGAACCCCAGACTGGTGGTCCTGGACGAGCCGGTATCCGCCCTGGACGTGTCCGTGCAGGCCGGCGTGATCAACCTCCTGGACAAGCTCCGCGCCGAACTCGGGCTGAGCTACCTGATGGTGGCCCATGACCTCTCCGTGGTGCGACACATCTCCAACCGTGTAGCGGTGATGTACCTGGGCAAGATTGTGGAGATCGGCGACGTCGACGCCGTCTTCGACAATCCGCGCCATCCCTACACCCGGGCCCTGCTCTCCGCGATTCCGGTCCCGGACCCCGTCCTGGAACGCACCCGCGAACGGATCATCCTGCAGGGGGATCTACCTTCCCCGCTCGAGGCGCCCAAGGGTTGCAACTTCGCCACCCGCTGCCCGGTCTTCGCCGCGCTGCCGCCGGCCAAGCAGGAGAAATGCCTCACCCTCGAGCCGCCGTTGGAAGCGGCGACGGCTCCCGCCACGGCCGCCGGTCACCGGACCGCCGGACTCCCGGCCGCACCCGCGGCCCCCACAGACCAGCACTTCGCCTGTTTCTACCCGGACGGCGAACTGGACGCGGACATGTTGGTTGTCCACGAGTCCCTCTGACGCACCAAACCGCACCTGCATCACAACTCGCACAAGGAATGAAGGGGATCATTATGAAGAATCTGACCAGGATCGGCGGGGTGGCCGCCGTCGCGGCAGCACTCGCGCTGACCGGCTGCGGCGGAGGCGGCGCCACCACTTCCGCCGAGAGCGCCAAGGCTCAGGACGCCTCCGGCGACATCAACAAGCTCATCAGCGTCAACGCCAAGAAAGCCGATGAGCTGAAGCAGGGCGGCACCGTGACGCTGCCGGTCGGAAACATCGGCCCGGACTTCAACGGCTTCTCCAATGCGGGCAACTCCGCGGACAACACGGAACTGCACTACCCCATCGACGAAGCCGGCTACGTGGGCTGCTGGAAGCTCGACTTCGACGGCAGCACCAAGCTGAACACCAACTTCTGCGAAGACTTCCAGAGCGAGGTCAAAGACGGCAAGCAGACCATCACCATCAAGATCAACCCGAAGGCCGTATACAACGATGGCACCCCCATCAACGCCGAGACCTTTGTGAACACCTGGACCATGCTCAACGGCAAGAACAAGGACATCGACATCGTGTCCTCCGGTGCCTACGAGTTCATCGACTCCGTGAAGGCCGGAAGCAGTGACAAGGAAGTCATCGCAACCACCACCCAGCCGGTCTACCCGCTGAGCGACATCTTCGGCGGCTTCATCCCACAGGCAGTCAACACGCCGGAGCTCTTCAACACCGGTTTCTCCGGGGAGATGCACCCCGAGTGGATGGCCGGCCCGTTCAAGGTCGAAAAGTACGACTCCGCGGCCAAGACCGTCTCCATGGTTCCGAACGAGAAGTGGTGGGGCGAGAAGCCGGTCCTGGAAAAGGTGATCTTCCGCCAGCTCGAGGCAAGCGCCGAGATCGCCGCCTTCAAGAACGGCGAAATCGACATGGCCGACGGCCGCACGCTGACCAAGTACAAGCAGCTTGAAGGCACCAAGAACTCCGAGGTCCGCCGCGGCCAGCGCCTATTCGCGGGCGGCCTGAACCTCAACGCCATGAAGGCCCCGTTGACTGACGTCGCGGTCCGCCAGGCGATCTTCACCGCCGTCGACCGTCCGGCCGTCCGCGCCGTGCGTTTCGGCGGGCTGAACTGGGAAGAGGAAAGCTCGGGATCGATGATGCTGATGCCGTTCTCCAAGTACTACCAGGACAACTACCCGGTCAAGGAAGCGGGCACGGACGCGGCCAAGAAGGTCCTGACCGACGCCGGCTACGCGCCGAACGCCAAGGGCACCATGGAGAAGGACGGCAAGGCCGTTTCCTTCAAGATCACGAACTTCGGTGACGACCCGACGTCCCTCGCCACCGTGCAGACCCTGCAGAAGCAGCTTCAGGCCGCCGGCATGGAGGTTGGCATCGATCAGCGCGGCGACGCGGACTTCGGCAAGGTCCTGGGCAGCCGCGACTTCCAGCTCACCATCAGCGGCTACACCGTCGGCGCGGATGCAACCGCGGGCGTGAAGCAGTTCTACGATTCCAAGACCAACGAGAACGAACTCGGCGACGCCGAACTGGACAAGGCCATCAAGGACCTCGCCTCCATCGAGGACGACACCGAGCGCAACAAGGCCGCCATGGAGGTCGAAAAGAAGCACATGGCCAAGTACTACTCCATGGGCGTCCTCATGAACGGCCCGCAGATCTACTTCGCCCGCACCGGCCTCGCCAACTACGGCGCGTCCCTGTTCCAGACTCCGGACTGGAGCGTCGTCGGCTGGCAGAAGTAACCCCTCCGACGCTCCCTCACCTTTAGCAGCTTTTCGGGCGACGCTCCCTCACCTTGAGGGGGCGTCGCCTGTTTTGTTGCGAGATCTGAGGGAGCGTCGGTTGGGCGCGCGGGGGTAGCGTGGGACCATGACAACAGACTCCAACCGGCCCATCCGCACGTCCGTCGCCGGCTTTGGCCTCTCGGGCAGCGTCTTCCACGCCCCGCTGCTCGCCGCCGACCCCGCCTTCTCCCTGGAGATGATCTCCACGTCCGACGCCGGCCGGCAGTCCGCCGCGTCCGCCCGGTATCCCGGCGCCCGGATTGTGGACACCCCGGCGGACATCCTGGAGCGCGCCGATGAGCTGGACCTGCTGGTCCTGGGCACCCCACCGGCCACGCACTACCCGCTCGCGAAGGCCGCGCTGGAAGCCGGGCTGGACGTCGTCGTCGACAAGCCGTTTACGGTGCGCAGCGCCGAAGGCGAGGAGCTCATCCGGCTTGCGGAGCGGCTGGGCCGCGTCCTCACCGTCTTCCAGAACCGGCGCTGGGACGGCGACTACCTCACCGTCCGCGGGCTGCTGGACAGCGGTGCCCTGGGCGGCGTCACACGGTTTGAATCCCGCTTTGAACGTTGGTCCCCGACGGTCGCCAAGGCCTGGAAAGCGGAAGCGACTGCGGACGACGGCGGCGGGGTGCTGTTCGACCTCGGGACCCACCTGCTGGACCAGGCCGTGCAGCTCTTCGGCCCCGCCACGGTCACTCACGCGGAACTCGCTGCGCGCCGGGCAGGGGAGAAGACCGACGACGACGTGTTCCTGGCCCTGCGGCACGATTCCGGCGTGACGACCCACCTGTGGATGAACATGCTCTGCGCCCAGCAGGGCCCGCGCTTCCGGCTGCTGGGCAGCGACGGCGCCTTCACCAAGCACGGCGTCGACCCGCAGGAGCCCTTTATCGTCGCCGGCGGCAGCCCGCTGGATCCGGACTACGGGGTGGAGGACCGGGACTGGGCCGGGCTGCTGGGCCGCGACGGGCACCTGGACCGGCTGCCCACCGAGCGTGGCGCCTACCCGGAGTTCTACCGGATCCTCGCGGAGAAGATCAACGGCGGCGGGGCGGCGTCGGCACTGCCGGTCCCGGTGGACCCGAAGGACGCGGTCGAGGTTCTCAAGCTCATCGAACAGGCCCGCGCACTGGCTTAACGCGGGCTTAAACAGCAAACGACTGCTCCGTAGACGCCGTTCTGAGGACTCAGAAGGGCATCTACGGAGCAGCCGACGCTAACTCCGGGGTGTTACGCGGAGACCAGCTCGTGCCAGTCGGCGACGAGGGGCAGGTTGTGCGCCTCGGAGACCGAGCGGTGCGCCACCTTTCCGCCGGCGATGTTGAGGCCGGCGGCCAGGGCGGCGTCGCGTTCGAAGGCGGCCTTGACGCCCAGGTTGGCCAGGGCGACGGCGTAACGCAGGGTGACGTTGGTCAGTGCGTAGGTGGAGGTGTTCGGGACGGCGCCGGGCATGTTGGCAACGCAGTAGAAGATCGTGTTGTGGACCTTGTACGTCGGTTCCTGGTGCGTGGTGGGGTGGGTGTCCTCGAAGCAGCCGCCCTGGTCAACGGCGATGTCCACCAGTACGGAGCCGGGCTTCATGCGGGAGACGAGCTCGTTGGCGACCAGCTTCGGGGCCTTGGCGCCCGGGATCAGGACGGAGCCGATCACGAGGTCGGCGTCGATAACAGACTTCTCGATCTCGTAGGCGTTGGAGGCAACGGTTTTCAGGCGGCCCTGGTACTGGGCGTCCAGTTCGCGCAGCCGGTTGATGTTGATGTCCAGGATGGTGACATCGGCGCCGAGGCCCAAGGCCATGGCGGCGGCGTTGGTCCCGGCAACACCGGCGCCAAGGACAACCACCTTGGCCGGGCGGACGCCCGGTACGCCGCCGAGCAGCACGCCCTTGCCGCCGGCCGGAGCCATCAGCGAGGTGGCGCCCACCTGGACGGACAGGCGGCCGGCGACCTCGGACATCGGGGCGAGCAGCGGCAGGGCGCGGCCTTCCTGGACGGTCTCGTAGGCGATGGCGGTGACGCCGCTGTTAATGAGCGCCTGCGTCAGCTCCGGCTCGGCCGCGAGGTGCAGGTAGGTGAAGAGGATCAGGCCCTTGCGGAACCGGTGGTATTCGGCCTTGACAGGCTCCTTGACCTTCAGGATCATGTCGGCGCGTGCCCAGACGTCATCTGCTTCGGTGACGATCTCGGCGCCAGCGATCGCGTATTCCTCATCCGTGATGCCTGAGCCCAGGCCCGCGCCGCGCTCCACCAGGACCGAGTGGCCGTGGGTGCGGAATTCGTGGACACCGGCAGCTGTGATGGCGACGCGGAATTCGTTGTTCTTGATCTCTTTGGGGACACCGATGATCATTTGGGGACTCCATTGCTGGCGGCTTTATGGGCCTGGGTGTGTGGGGGAAGTTGTACTTCCAGAATAAATCCGGCTGTGAGGCAAGCGACAGGCCCGGCCGCGCGGCAGCGTCCGGCTTCCGCGGAATTCCGCGCTTTTCCAAATAGCACACTGGACATTTGTCGAACCCGCGAGCGTCAGGTGTCGCCTGCTGTCCGTTGGGTGACACCCGCCGCCGCATTCCCGGCGCGGGGCCGATCGGCAGTAATGTGGCAGCATGCAGCAGCAGGACGTCGAACAGCTCGTGGAGCAGGTCGCACTGAAACTGGGCCGCGGCCTCTCACTCGAGGATCTGGACGGCCTGCTGCTGGCCTACAGCTCCAACCAGTCGCACGCGGACCGGGTGCGGGTAAATTTCCTGCTCAGCAAACGCGTCCCGGTGGACGTCAGCGCCTGGCAGCTCTCGCACGGGATCGCGACGGCGGTGCGCCCGGTGGTTGTGCCGGCCAACGAGGACCTGGGCATGCTGGGCCGTGTCTGCGTTCCCCTGCTGCTGCGCGGTTTCCGGGTGGGCTACCTCTGGGTCCAGCTCGATTCCGAGGAACCGAACGCGACGGCGGTCCTCGGCCAGCTGCCCGGGGTGGCCCGCGAGCTCGAGCAGCTTTCCGCCCTGCTGCTGGAATCCAACACGGCCGAATCCGAGTTCCGCCGCCGCCGCGAGCAGGAATTCCTGGCCGCCTGCCGGGGCGAGTCCAACGCCGTCGCGGCTGTGGGCGGCTGGAAGGAAGTGCAGGGGCGCGGGCCCTGGCAGCTCGTGACGGTCCTGGATGCGGACGGCTGGGCCGAAGGATCGGACCCGATCGCCTCCACGCTGATCCACCGTTCCGCAGCGCTGCAGGCCACCATCGGGGTGGACGCCGCCCTGTTCAGCGCGGGCACGGAAACGCACTCTGTGGTCTTGTTCAAGGAATCCACAGGCCGGGCGGACCACGCCCAGGTGCTGGTCCACTACCAGCTGGAGCTGGCCAAACGCTCCGGCAGGGCCGTCCACCGGATCATCCTGGGGACCTCGGAGGGCTTCGCGCGGCCGCGGGAACTGGCGGACGCTTACCGCCAATCCCGGCAGGCCGCCCAGGCAGCGGCGGTGGATCCCCAGCTGGGGGAGCTGGTCGACTGCCGCGCCACCGGAATCTACCAGCTGCTGGCCTCGGCGGGCGGCGGAGCGGGGGCATGGGCGGACGCGGGTTCGGTCTATTTCCGGATCCTGGAGGACCATGACCGGAACCACGAGCTGCTGCCGGTGCTGGAGCTCTTCTACGACAACGACGGTTCGGTCCAGGAAGTGGCGGACAAGCTCCACCTGCACCGGAGCAGCATCTACAACCGGCTGGGCAGGATCCGGCAGCTGCTGGGCGTGGACCCGCTCAAGGGGATGGTGCGGCTGGAGCTCCATGCGGCGTTGAAGGCGCGGCGCTGGGCCGGCCGGCCCAGGATTTAGCGCTCGCGCTTGGAGGCGTCGGAGTCGACTGCCGCGCCGGGGTCCAAAGTAGGGTCCAAAGCGGGGTCCCGCGCTCCATCCAGCGCCGACTCCTCGCGCCTGCGGCGGGTAATCCTGCCGTCCATCCACATCGCCACAGCCACAAACGCCACACAGCTGGACATAAAGGCCGCCGTATTGTTCAGCCCCATCGCGGTTCCGAGGATGCCGGTGAGCACCATGGCGGCAATGCCCGCCACAATGTGCCACCCTCTGAACTTACCCACAATCCAAGCGTAACCCCGGCCTTCCCCACGTTTCCGCGCAGGACCGGGATCGTTGTTTGATCCTTATCACGCCGTCACGAAGCATCCGCGGCACCGTCATTTCCGTGGTCCCGGGCGCCGTCGGCGGTACTGTTCTTTTTCTGCTTCTCAAGCCAGGCCATGATGTCCGCGAGTCTGATCCGCCGGTGCGTGCCCCGGTATTCCACCGGGATTTCACCACGGTCCGTCATGTTCCGCAGGTAGGTGTGCGAGATTCCCGCCAGCTCCGCGGCCCGCGACGTGGTGAGCATTTCCTCCACGCTGCTGACCGTGACCGCCTCGCCCCGGCTGAACCGGGCCAGCAGGTCGACGACGGCGTCCCGCGCCTGGGACGGCAGCCGGTGGACGGTGCCGTCCACGAACACCGTGATGTCGTCGCTGCCGTGGAGTGCGTACTGGAGTTTCTGCGCCTCGTCGGCCGGAAGGGCGGCCGCCACGCGGGGAGCAATCAGTGTCATGGAGTGCATCCTAGCGTCCGCGGTTCCGCCGCACACTGCCGCCTCCCGTCCTGTCCTGCCCAGCGGCTGCCCTGCCGCGCCGCTACAGCCCCAGCTCCTCGAGGATCGGAAGCTTAGCCCGGACCCAGGCGCGGGCCTCGGTGGCGCTCGGCGCGGAGAGCGCCAGCTTGGCCAGCTCCTGCGCCTCGGCCAGGGTGACCGTCTTCAGCACTGCCGCCACCGCGGCGAGCGACCGGGCCGTCATGGACAGCGTGGAGACGCCCAGCCCGGTCAGGACGACGGCGAGGGCGGGATCCGCGGCGGCCTCGCCGCAGACGCCGACGGGTTTGTTGTGGCCCTCCGCGGCGGACCCCTCCACGGTCAGCCCGACCAGCCGAAGAACGGCGGGTTGCCAGGGTGTGTTGAGGGCGGCGAGCGGGCCGAGCTGGCGGTCAGCGGCCATGGCGTACTGGGTGAGGTCGTTGGTGCCCAGGCTCGCGAACCCCACTTCCCGGAGGATGGCCTCGGCGGTGAGCGCCGCGGACGGGACTTCCACCATCACGCCGGGGGTCTTGATTCCGGCCTCGGCGCACAGGGTGGCGAAGCGGGCGGCCTCCTCCGCGGTGGAAATCATCGGCGCCATCACCCAGACATCCGCCTCGGATTCCTGCTCGGCCCGGGCGATGGCCTGCAGCTGGCGTTCCAGCACGCCCGGCGTCGTGAAATCGGTGCGGTACCCGCGGACGCCGAGGGCCGGGTTCGGTTCGGTGGCATCGGTGAGGAACGGCAACGGCTTGTCCGCGCCGGCGTCGAGCGTCCGGAGCACCACCTTCTTACCCGGGAAAGCGTCGAAAACACCCTTGTACGCAGCGGCCTGTTCGTCCACGGTGGGCTCGGTGTCCCGCTCCAGGAAGCAGAACTCGGTCCGGAACAGCCCCACCCCCTGCGCGTTGAGCTTCGCGGCGGCCACGGCGTCCTTGGCCCCGCCGACGTTGGCGAGCAGCGGCACCAGGTGGCCGTCCGCCGTCGAACCGGTGCCGTCAAAGTCGGCCAGCAGCGAGGCGGTGGCCGCCCAGTGTTCGGCCGCGGCACGCTGGGAGTCATCCGGGTCCGCCGTAATCAGGCCGGCGGCGCCGTCCACGTACACCTCCGTGCCGTCCGGCAGCTGGTCGACGCCGGTTGCGGCGACCACGGCGGGAAGGCCCAGCGAGCGGGCGATGATAGCGGTGTGGGACTGCGGGCCGCCGCCTGCCGTGAGCAGCGCGAGGATTTTTTCCGGATCCAGGGTGGCGGTGTCCGCCGGGGCCAGGTCCTCGGCGATCAGGATGAACGGAGTGGGGGAGGACGGGATGCCCGGTGCCGGCACGCCGCGCAGTTCGGCCACGATCCGGGCCCGGACGTCCAGGACGTCGGTGGCGCGTTCGGCCATGTAGCCGCCCAGGTTGTGCAGCATTTCCGAGACCGAGCCGCCGGCTTCCCAGATGGCACGCTGGCTGGACGTGCCGCGGCCGATCAGTTTGGCGGCCGATTTCAGGAGCATGGTGTCCGTCGCCATCAGCGCAGTGGCCTCCAGGACCGCCTTGCCGTCGCCGCTGACCGTCTCCGCCCGGGCCTTCAGCTCATCGTGGACGGCCTTGGCAGCGGCCTTCAGCGCCGCCGTCGCATCCTCGGCGGTGACGCCGGCCGGCAGCTGCTCCCCGGCCGGCGGTTCGCTGACGGGTTTGGGCATCTGGCGGATCGTTCCGATGATGCGGCCGGGGCTGACGCCTACTCCTGGGAAGTTCTGCACTGAAGGTCCTCATTCTCTGCCGTGGGCCCGTAAGCCGGTGAGTCAGGTAGCACCGGAGCCGGCCGCCCGATCCGGCGGGAGACTCCGCGCAGGATCGTCCGGGTGGGCCCTCCGACAGCTACGTCGGCGGGCGGATCCGCTACCTGAAAAAATTGTATGTGATGCACTTCATATAGCGTTGCTATAGGTGCTAGGGTAGCGGTTATGAGTTTCGATGGCCAGCTTCCGCCAAAGACGCGGCTGCTCCGTGCAGCCGCCGAGCTGCTGGCCAAATCCGCCGGTGGTGCGGTTTCCACCCGCCAGATCACACAGCTGGCAGGCGTCACGGCGCCCACGCTCTACCACCACTTCGGTGACAAGGAAGGGCTGTTCGACGCCGTCGTCGCGGCAGGTTTCGAAGAGTACGTGGCGGGCGAACGCGACTTCGCGCCGTCCGGGCAGCCGCTGGAAGACATCCGGCGGATGTGGGACAACCATGTGCAGTTCGGGCTCAAACAGCCGGAACTGTACCTCGTTATGTTCGGCAATATCCGCCCCGAGAGCCGCCCGGCGGTCGTCGCCGACGCCGAGGGCCTCATGGAGGAGATGCTGAACAAGGCCGCCGTCACCGGCCAACTGAACGTTCCGCCGCGGGAAGCCGCCAGAAGTATCCTGGCTGCCAACGTGGGGGTGACGCTGATGCTGATCACGGAAAAGGCGCCCGAGCGCAACCTCGAGCTGTCCACCATGACCCGCGACGCCATGATCTTCGCGGTGTCCTCGGACCAGGCCAAGAGCAGCAGTCCTGACTCGTCCGGGAAATCCTCGGTGGTTGTGGCGGCTATCGCCCTGAACGCGGCACTGCAGGCATCGCACTCGGACCAGCTGTCCAGCTCGGAACTCAAGCTCTTCCTCGAATGGCTCCACCGGATCTCCACCAGCTCCACCAGCTAGCTTTCGCGAAATTATCGGACGATCCTGCGATGCAGCAGGAATGACGGTTAGGAAATCACATGGCAACAGAGACAGTTGCGAAACCCCGCACCAGCATGCGGGTGCATGTCCAGAAATTCGGGACGTTCCTGTCCGGAATGATCATGCCCAACATCGGCGCGTTCATCGCCTGGGGCATCATCACGGCGCTGTTCATCCCGGCGGGATTCCTGCCGAACGAGGAGCTCGCCAAGCTTGTCGGACCAATGATCACCTACCTGCTGCCGCTCCTGATCGGCTACACCGGCGGCCGGATGGTCTACGGCGTGCGCGGCGGCGTCGTCGGCGCTGTGGCCACCACGGGTGTCATCGTCGGCACGGACATCCCCATGTTCATCGGCGCCATGATCCTCGGCCCCCTCACGGCCTGGCTCATGATGAAGGTGGACAAGATCTGGGAAGGCCGGGTCAAGCCCGGCTTCGAAATGCTCATCGACAACTTCTCGGCCGGCATCCTGGCGGCCGGCATGGCCGTCGTCGGCATGCTGGTGGTCGGCCCGGTGGTGAAGGCCTTCAGCAACGGCGCCAGCGCCGTCGTCGAATTCCTTGTTCTCAACGGACTCCTGCCGTTCACCAGCATCTTCATCGAACCCGCCAAGGTCCTGTTCCTGAACAACGCGGTCAACCACGGCATCCTTACGCCGCTGGGAACGCAGCAGGCCCTTGAGGAGGGCAAGTCCCTCCTGTTCCTGCTCGAAGCCAACCCCGGTCCCGGCTTCGGCATCCTGCTCGCCTACTCGATCTTCGGCACGGGGCTCGCCAGGGCGTCCGCGCCGGGCGCAGCGGTCATCCAGTTCGTCGGCGGCATCCACGAGATCTACTTCCCGTATGTGCTGATGAAGCCCATCATGATCCTTGCCGCCATCGGCGGCGGCATGACCGGCATCTTCACCCTGGTGGTCACCGGCGCCGGGCTCCGCTCACCGGCAGCCCCGGGCAGCATCCTTGCCGTCTACGCAGCGACCGCACGCGACAGCTACGTCGGCGTGACACTCTCCGTGCTGTTCGCCACCATCGTGTCCTTCCTGATCGCTTCGGTGATCCTGAAGGCCAGCAAGGCAACCGCGGAGGACGACCTGGACGAAGCCACCCACCGGATGGAAGCCCTCAAGGGCAAGAAGAGTTCGATTTCCTCCGCCCTGACCGGCGCGGGCATGAACGCCGGCGGCGTCGCCGTCCTCGCCGGACCGGTCAAGAACATCGTCTTTGCGTGCGACGCCGGAATGGGCTCCAGCGCGATGGGCGCCTCGGTGTTGCGGAACAAGATCAAGGCGGCCGGCTTCCCGGACGTCAAGGTCACCAATTCCGCGATCGCCAACCTCACGGACACGTACGACGTCGTCATCACGCACCAGGACCTGACGGAGCGGGCCAAGCCCGTCACCGCCAGCGCCGTCCACGTGTCGGTGGACAACTTCATGAACAGCCCGCGCTACGACGAGATCGTGGAACTCGTCCAGGCCAGCAACACGGACGGGGGAACCGGCGTCGCCGCCGCCCCGGCGGCTGGTGCTGCTCCCGCCGTCGGCGTCCCTGCATCGGCCGCAGCCGCGCCGGAAGCTCCCGCGGAGGCCGGTCCCGCCGGCATCCTGGTGGCCGAAAGCGTCGTCCTCCACGGTACCGCCACCACACGGGACGCTGCCATTGACGAGGCCGGCCGGCTCCTGCTGGACCGCGGCGCCGTCGACTCCGGCTACCTGGACGCCATGCACGAACGCGAGGAGTCCGTCTCCACTTACATGGGCAGCTACCTCGCCATCCCGCACGGGACCAACGCCGCGAAGGACCACATCATGAAATCCGCGGTCTCCGTGGTCCGCTACCCTGACGGCATTGAATGGAACGGCAAGGAAGTGAAGTTCGTGGTTGGCGTCGCCGGCATCAACAACGAACACCTGCAGATCCTGTCCTCGATCGCCAAGGTCTTCACCAACAAGGCGCAGGTGGCACAGCTTGAGGCGGCCACCACTGTCGAGGAAGTCCTTGACCTGTTCGGAAAGGTCAATTCATAGTGAAGGCCGTTCATTTTGGAGCCGGGAACATCGGGCGCGGGTTCGTGGGCCTGCTGCTGCACGAGGCGGGGTATGAGGTGGTGTTCGCGGATGTCGCGGAGGACCTCATCAACCAGCTGGCGGCGGCGGACAGCTACCAGGTCCACGAGGTGGGGGACAACCCCGCCGTCCGCACCGTGGAGAACTTCCGGGCGCTGAACTCCAGCACCCAGGAGGCGGACGTCATCGCGGAGATCGCGACGGCGGACATCGTCACCACCGCCGTGGGGCCGCACATCCTCAAGTTCCTGGCGCCCGTGATCGCCAAGGGGATCACCGCCCGCGCCGCCGGGCTGGCGCCTCTGCAGGTGATGGCGTGCGAGAACGCCATCAACGCCACGGACATCCTGAAGGCCGAAGTTGCTGCGCAGTGGGATCCGGCCGCCGGTTCCCTGGACGCTGCCGCCGTGTTCGCGAACACGGCGGTGGACCGGATCGTGCCCAACCAGGAGCCCGGGCAGGGCCTGGACGTCACGGTGGAGACCTTCTACGAATGGGTCATCGACCGGACCCCGTTCGCGGGCAAGGAGCCGGTGATTCCGGGAGCAACGTTCGTGGACGACCTGGAGCCGTACATCGAGCGGAAACTGTTCACCGTGAACACCGGGCATGCCGCGGCGGCCTATTTCGGTTTTGAAGCCGGCCTGGGCAAGATTTCCGAGGCCATGGCCGATCAGGATGTCGCCGCGGATGTGCGCGCCGTCCTGGACGAAACCAAGGAACTGCTGGTGGCCAAGCACGGCTTCAACCGTGACGAGCAGGAGGCCTACGTCCAGAAGATCCTGGGCCGTTTCTCCAACCCGCACCTGCCGGACACCGTGAACCGGGTGGGACGGGCGCCGCTGCGCAAGCTCAGTCGGCACGAACGTTTCATCGGGCCCGCAGCGGAGCTGGCCGAACGCGGGATCGTCCCGGAGGCCCTGCTCGGTGCGATCGCCGCCGCCCTGCGGTTCAACGATCCGGCCGACGCCGAAGCCGTGGAGCTCGGGAAGATCCTCGCTTCCTCGGGCGCGGACGAGGCCACAGCGACCATTACCGGCCTGGCGCCGGACCACCCGCTGTTCAAGGCCGTCTCCGCCATGGTCGAGGAGGCCAAAGCCGCCGTCTAGTCTGATTCCCATCGCGAAAGCAAGCCGCCGACGCCGGAACTCACCCGAGTTCCGGCGTCGGCGTTTTTGGTTGCGGCCGCCCCGGTTGCGCTATCAGATGGTGCGCTTAAACCGCGGGTTTAAGCACCTAAAGTGATAGGGCAATGCCGCTGCATGGGACCCTCATGGTCTGGCACTGTGGCGGCGATGGTGGAATGGGCCATCAACGAGTCGCGGCGCCGGGGATGCTCGCTCATGCAGCTCACCACGGACAAATCGCGCACCGCCGCCCACCGCTTTTACGAACGTCTCGGCTTCGCCGCCAGCCACGAGGGCATGAAGCTCGATCTTTAGGGCCCACCCGCCGAGGTGACAGTTAATGCCCATGCTTCGCGGAAACATGGGCATTAACTGTCACCTCGTGAGGCGGCGGTGCAGGGGAGCGCGGCTCAGGCTCTCGCCGACTCCTTCGCGGAACCCTTGGGCACAAAGAGGGTCTCGGCCTGTTCCAAAGACATTCCGTTGGTCTCCGGCACCTTGAACTTCACGAAGAAGAACGACGCTGCGGCGAACATCGCGTACATGGCGTACGTCAGGGGCAGTGAGGCAGCCGCCATGACCGGGAAGCTCAGGGTGATGGCGAAGTTGGCAATCCACTGCGCTGCCGCGGCGAGGCCCAGGGCGCGGGCACGGATCCGGGACGGGAAGATCTCGCCCAGCAGCACCCAGACGAGCGGGCCCCAGGATGCACCAAAACTGATGACAAACACGTTGGCGGCCACCAGGGCGGCAGGGCCCCACGCTCCGGGCAACGAAATCGCGTCGCCGGTTCCGGTGGCGGACCCGAAGGCCAGGGCCATGGTGCCCAGCGATGCGGCCATGCCGATGGAACCCGCCAGCATGATGGGATGGCGGCCGATCCGGTCCACCAGGGCGATCGCCACAAGGGTCACCAGGATGTTGGTGACGGCCGTGGCCACGGAGATCGTCAGGGAGTCCTTCTCCTGGAATCCGACAGCCTTCCAGAGGGTGGTGGAGTAGTAGAAGATCACGTTGATGCCGACAAACTGCTGCAGCACCGACAGGATGATGCCGATCCACACCACGGGCTGCAGGCCGAACGCCTTGCCGCGCAGGGACCCCTTCTGGCCTGCCACCTTGTCCTCCTCGATGGCGGTCTTGATGTCGCGCAGGTGGCGGTCCGTGTCCTCATCCGGGGCGATGGACTGGAAGACCTTGAGGGCTTCTTCGTCCTTGCCCTGGAACACCAGGAACCGCGGCGACTCGGGCAGGGTGTAGGCAATCCAGCCGTACACGACGGCGGGGACCGCGCCGGCGAGGAACATCCAGCGCCAGGCCTCGATGCCGAACCAGAGATCCTGGTCGGCGCCGCCGGCGAAGTTCGCGAAGAGGGCGTCCGAGAGCAGGGCGGCGAAGATACCGGTGGTGATGGCGAGCTGCTGGAGCGAGGCCAGGCGTCCCCGGACGTGGCGCGGGGAGATCTCGGAGATGTAGGCCGGGGCAATCACGGAGGCCAGGCCGATGCCCAGGCCGCCGACGAGGCGCCAGAAGATAAGGTCCCACACGCTGAAGGCGAAGCCCGTGCCGATCGCGCTGACCAGGAACAGCAGCGCACCGATCTTCATGGCCGGGATGCGGCCGTAGCGGTCGGCCACCTTGCCGGCCAGGTAGGCGCCCGCCGCGCAGCCGAGGAGGGCGACGGCCACGGCGAAGCCGGTTACGGCCTCGCTGAGCGCGAACTCATCCTTGATGGCGTCGACGGCGCCGTTGACCACCGAGGAGTCGAAGCCGAAGAGGAAGCCGCCCACGGCGCCCGCCACGGCCAGCCAAATGACCCGCTTGGGGATCTTGGCGGCGGTCTGGTCTTGGGTGGTTGTCATTCGGCTCCCTCGGCATTTCACGTTCCACGGCCTGCGCCGCAGCTACCAAGTCTTACACCAGAGCCGGAGCGACCCCTGTCACACGCCGAAAAAAGTGAGACGAAACATACAGTTGGTTCGGGAGGGGCGCAGCCGTCGAGCACGCCGAAACGCTGCCTGCCTTGACTCCGTGGACCGCGGGAGGAAAACTCAGCGCTCGACCAGGATCCCGTCCGGATCGCACCAGATCATCGCGCCGGGCCGGAGGACGACGCCGTCGATCTCCAGTTCCACGTCGCTCTCGCCGGCACCGGTTTTGGCGCTCTTGCGCGGGTTGCTGCCCAACGCCTTCACACCGAGAGGCAGCCCCGCAATGGCAGTCCGGTCGCGGATGGCGCCGTTGATCACGACGCCGGCCCAGCCGTTCGCGACAGCGCTTGCCGCGATCAGGTCCCCCATGAGAGCCGTGCGCAGCGATCCGCCCCCATCCACCACCAGGACCGCGCCGTCGCCGGGTGTGGCGAGCGTCGACTTCACCAGGGCGTTGTCCTCGAAGCAGCGGATGGTCCGGACCGGGCCGCTGAAATGCGTATGGCCGCCGAGCGACTGGAACTGCAGGGCCAGGGAGTCAAGCTCCTCGCCCCGCTCGTCGAACAGATCGGCAGTATTAACAGCGGATGCGGCCATCAGGTCTCCTGTACGTGGGAACGAACGGTGTCCCGGCACTCGCGGACTCCGCGAGTGCCGGGACGTCTGACTACTTCTTACTACACGGTGTCCAGGATTGGCCCCCGGGGGCATAGCAGCGAGGGCCGTTGTATCCCGGGTAGGGGTTCGGGGCGGGAGCCGGGGCTGCCGGAGGTACGTATGCCGGAGGTACGTATGCCGGCGGGACATACGGCGCCGGCGCCGGCGGCAGGTTTCGAAGCCGTTCAGCCTCCGCAGCCGCGGCTACAGCCGCTTGGCGAGCAGCGGCTGCTGCAGCTTCCGCGAGTTTCTTCTTTTTCGCGGCTGCAGCGGCTTCGGCCAGTTTCTTCTTTTTAGCGGCCGCTGCGGCAGCCACGAGATCCTTCTTCTTCGCGCCAATGGCCGCTTGGTGGGCCGACGCTGCTTTGGCAGCAGAATCCAGCCGGTTCTCCATCGCCGTCAGCTGAGCTGCGTCGTACGCGGCCCAATGGACATGCTTCTTCGCAGTCGCGGCAGTCTTGAGCGCGGCAACCGTGGCCAGTGCGGCGACGAGACCGGTATGGCTCCTATCCAAGTCGGCGGCAGCCGTAGCAAGCGGCGCGGCCACGATCTCTTCAATAACCTCGGCTGCTCGATCGACCCGTTGGGCGGGAAGGCAGGCGATGTCGCTCGAGTTGAGACCGGCACCTTTCGTGCGGGCTTCGTCGAACGCCGCGGCCACGGGAGGATAGAACTTCGTGTTGGGTTCGAACACGACAGGAACTCCGAATCCCATCCGCGCGACTTCAGCGTTGACCAAACTTTCACTTGAGTCGAAGACGCCCGCCAGGGTTCGGCCGTATTTGTCCAGCGGTTCCTTGTCCAGCTCCAGCCTGACGCTGGAGCCGACCGGCAGCAGCTGCTCAAGAGCTTTCGTGGCTTCCGGACCCATACACTCCACCGGCTTACCCGGATCCTTGGTCTCCGGAGTGTCTACGTTGAGCAGCCGGACGGTCTTCTGCTCGCCGTTGACGGAGGCCTCGAAGGTATCGCCGTCAATGACTCGGACTACAACGGCCTGGTCGCCTGCCGAAGTGACTTCCGGTCGGGCGTCCTTCTTCTCAGTGGTGGCCGATCCCGCAGAGCAGGCAGTGAGTGCCATGGCGACGGCAATGGCCAGTCCCGCGGCCTTGGTACGGGCAGCACTGCCCGATGAATCTAAAAGCAAAATGTATTCCCCAGGAATGAGTGATGTGGGCTTCTCCAGCTTGGAGTTTCGCAAATGACATTGACAATACTTTGTCGAGGGGGAAACAACCTTTTCATCTGACGCATTAGCGTCATCCCCACGATAGTCTGGCCCCACACTGATATTCAGTCTGCGTCATTCCGTTTCCGGGGGGAACCGAACCACATGAGCCTGTCCGATACGCCCGGAGCAGCTCCGGACCCTGCCCGTGGCCGCCTCGCCGCCGACGGCCCGACGGCGGTGGCGCTCGCCGAACCCGACCGGGCCGTCCGCCCGGTCTGGATTGCCGGCGTCGTGCTCGTTAACCTGGGCATTAACGCGGCCTTCTTCGGGCCGATCCAGGTGCTCCTCGGCCAGCAGGCAGAAGCGTTCAGCGAGGGCGACAAGGAATCCATCCTCGCCCTCGTCACCGGAGCGGGTGCCGCGGTCTCACTCGTGGCCAACCCCTTGTTCGGCGCCTTCAGCGACCGCACCACCTCGCGCCTGGGCCGAAGGGTCCCCTGGGTCCTCTTCGGCGCCATCCTCGGCGCCGCGGCCCTGATCGCGCTCGCGGGGGCGCCCAACGTGGCCGTTATGACGCTGCTGTGGTGCCTGGTGCAGGCCGGGTGCAACGGTGCCTATGCGGCCATCACGGCCGCCATCCCGGACCGTGTGCCTGTGGCCCAGCGCGGCACGGTGGGGGGCCTCGCCGCCATGGGACAGACGGTGGGCATCCTCGTGGGTGCCGTGATCGCCGCCGCGGTGACGGGGAACTTCGCCGTCGGCTATCTGGTCTGCGCCGTGGCGCTGCTCGCCGGCGTCGTGCTGTATTTCTTCAGGAACGACGACGTCCCGCTCCCCGCGGGCGCCCGTCCGCCGTTCAGCCTGGCCGGTTTCGCACGGGGCTTCTGGATTTCCCCGGCGCTCTACCCGGACTTCGCCTGGGCCTGGCTGACCCGGCTCCTGGTGAACATCGGCAACCACATGGTGACCCTCTACCTGCTCTTCTTCCTCAAGGACGCGGTCCGCCTTGAAGAGACCCAGGGCATCGCGCCGGAGCTCGGCGTGCTGATCCTGACCGGGCTTTACGCCGTAATGGTGATCATCACCAGCGTGATCGGCGGGCGGCTGAGCGACCGGATGGGCAAGCGGAAGCCGCTGGTGATCATCTCGTCCGTCATCATTGCGGCGGCCTCGCTGATCCTCGCATTCGCGCCGAACTGGGCCGGCGCCCTCCTGGGCGCCTCGGTGCTGGGCATCGGCTTCGGCTGCTACCTCGCGGTGGACTTCGCCCTCATCACCCAGGTCCTCCCGGCCGCGCTGAGCCGCGGAAAGGATCTGGGTGTCCTCAACATCGCCAATTCCCTGCCCCAGGTACTCGCTCCGCTCATCGCCTTCCCCTTCGTGACGCTGTGGGGCGGCTACGTGTCCCTGTACGTGGCGGCCGCCGTGATCGGTCTGCTCGGGGCCGTCTTTGTGGTCAAAATCAAGGGCGTTGACTAGGCCCGGACCCGCCGCCGGGGAGGCCCTGCCGGGGTGTCTGCGGCACCGCCTGTGACTCGCTAAGGGCCCGGAATCGTGGCGTATAGTGGACGGAATTGCCGCGGCAGTGCTGTGGGGGATCCCTCCGGGCTGCCGAGAAAACCGACCCCGGAACGCTGCTGATGCCTGAATTTCACTCAGAACTTCCACCGATGGCTCCTCCACCCACCCTGCCCCGGCAACGGCTCCGCTACACCCGGATCCTCGATGTCGCCGCCGGGTTCGCCCGCAAGGGCCTGGACTCCGTGGTCCTTTCCGAAGTCGCTGCCAAGGCCGACGTTCCGCTGGGCACCCTGTACCGCTACTTTCCCTCCGCCACCCAGCTCATGCTGGCGCTCTACCGCAAGCAGCTCACGGAACTGCACGCCAACTCGCCGGCCGGTGTAACCGAAGGAGACGTTCCGGCCCTGGCGCTCGTCGGGGTTGTCATGGAAATTTTCCACATGCGCCTGATGCAGCCCGCCGTGGAGCAATGCCTGAACAAAGCCGTTTACACCAAAGGCACTGACACCACGAAGCTGCTCCGTGAGATCGACTCCGCGGCCGAGACAGCCGTCACTGAAGTGAGCGGCGACGCCGCCACGTCCCGGGTCCTGCTGCTGACCGTCACCGGACTGGTCCAGTCCGTCCGCTGCCGCCGCCTCTCGCTCTTCGAAGCCGAGGGAGACCTCAAGAAGGCCTGTTTCCTGCTGACATCCAACCGTCCCGCCGCGTAACTGGTCTAGACCAGTCAGGCTTTCTACCGGGCAGTAGGGGCTGTTTTGCGTGATCCGGCTCACGAAAAACGCCGGATAAACGTTTCACCGCGGCCGGGGTGTGTCGTGTGACACCTTGGGCCCGGAATGTTGTGTTTACCATTGCAGCACCGGACCGGCCCCGCCTGCAGTACCCGGAGCGTCACCGCAGACCCATCACCTCGGGTCACTGCCGACGTTCCCCAGACCATCTTGAGCATGCCTGTGCTTAAGCTTCCATGTGCCGTACGCCCACGGTGAGCCCCAGGAGACAACGACGTGTCCACTGAAACGATCAATCCCACCGACGCCACCTCCCCCGCTGAGCCCGTAGCCGTGCTCACCGACGAGGAAATTTTCGCATCCCACCAGGGCGGCAAGCTTTCCATCTCCAGCACCGTCCCGCTCGCCAGCAAACGCGACCTGTCCATCGCTTACACGCCCGGCGTTGCCCAGGTCAGCCGCGCCATCGCCGCCACCCCGGAGCTCGCCAAGACGCTCACGTGGGCCCAGCGCCTCGTTGTCGTCGTGAGCGACGGCACCGCCGTCCTGGGCCTCGGCGACATCGGCGCCAGCGCCTCGCTGCCCGTGATGGAGGGCAAGTCGGCCCTGTTCAAGGCCTTCGGCGAGCTCGACTCCATCCCGCTGGTCCTGAACACGACCAACGTCGACGAGATCGTGGAGACCCTGGTCCGCCTGCGCCCGAGCTTTGGCGCCGTCAACCTCGAGGACGTCTCCGCGCCGCGCTGCTTCGAACTCGAGGACAAACTCATCGAAGCCCTCGACTGCCCCGTTATGCACGACGACCAGCACGGCACCGCCGTCGTGGTCCTCGCGGCCCTGACCGGCGCCGCGAAGGTGACCGGCCGCGGGCTCGAAAAGCTCCGCGTTGTGGTCTCCGGCGCCGGCGCCGCCGGAATCGCCGTCGCGCAGATGCTGCTCGCCGCCGGGATCACCGACGTGGTGCTGCTGGACTCCCGCGGCGTCATCAACGGCGACCGCGCTGACATCGCAGCCGACCCCGCCAGCAAGAAGGCGCAGCTGGCTGCGAGCGGCAACCCGCGAGGAGTATCCGGCGGCCCGGCCGAGGCCCTGCTGGACGCCGACGTCTTCATCGGCGTCTCGTCCTCCAAGCTGGCCGAGGAGCACCTCCAGCTCATGAGTCAGGACGCGATCGTGTTTGCCCTGTCCAACCCGGACCCCGAAGTCCTGCCGGAGGTCGCACGCCGGTATGCGGCCGTCGTCGCCACGGGCCGCAGCGACTTCCCGAACCAGATCAACAACGTCCTCGCGTTCCCCGGCATCTTCCGCGGAGCCCTCGACGCCGGTGCCCGCCGGATCACGCCGGCCATGAAGCTGGCCGCGGCCCGCGCCATCGCCGAACTGGCCGACGAGGACCTGTCCGCCGACTACATCGTCCCCAGCCCGCTGGACCCGCGGGTGGCGCCGGCGGTTGCCGCCGCCGTGGCCGCGGCGGTTGACGCCGAGTAGCCACAGCCGAACAGACGACGACGGCGGCGCGTCCTTGGGGGATGCGCCGCCGTTGACGCCGTGCCGGTCTCCGGCCGCGCTCCGGGGCCCGGCCGGGCCCATAGACTGGGGCCATGAATCCCGAGACTGTTGTGACGATCCTGTGCGGCCTGGCCATCCTGGTGGGCGTGGCCGGAACCGTCATCCCCGTGCTGCCCGGCAGCATCCTGATCGGGCTGAGCCTGCTGGCGTGGGCCATCTGGGGCGGCGCCGGAACTACCGGCTGGGTGGTGTTCGCGATCGGCATGGTCTTCGTCCTGGCGGGGATGGCCGCCAGCGCGGTCCTGACCGGCCGGAAACTCAAACAGCACAGCATCCCGGGCCGCTCGGTAGTCACCGGGCTGGTGTTCGGCGTGGTGGGGATGTTTATCATCCCGGTGGTGGGCCTGTTCGTTGGTTTCGCCGCGGGCCTGCTGCTGAGCGAGCTGCACCGCACGCGGGTTTTCGGCACCGCCGTGGCCTCCAGTTGGGCCGCCCTGAAGGCGACCGGGCTGGGAATGATCGTCGAATTCGGACTCGCCTGCCTCGCCGGCAGCACCTGGGTGATCGGCCTGTGGGTTTCGGCCGCGGCCTAGTCTGCCGCCGGTCTCCCCGCGCCCATTAACATAGATACATGAGCTCCGGACCGGGAGAATCCGCACCCCTTTCCGCACTGTACCGCGACCACCGCGACCTCACTCCGTTCCGCACTCCGGTCATACGGACACCTGTCCGCGGCCTCGCCGACGGTGTGGGAGGAGCGGTCTCGGGAGTCCTGGCCGGGCGGATCCGCGGCGCCTTGCCCGTGGAGGGCGGCGCGCCCCGGCTCGGCAAGGTGGGCGGGAGAGCGCCGGCCAAGGCGGCGAAGGCTGTCCACGCCGCCATTTTCGGCAGCTCCGATCCGGACCGGCTGATCGCGCTGGCGCACACATACCCCGGCTGGGCAGGGCTGTGCTACCTGATGGCGGGGCTGCAGAGCTACGCCCAGGGCGGGTACCTGCGAGCCTCCGAACTGCTCCAGCGCGGACTGCTGATCAGGAACGACGACGACGCCAACCGTTACGCCTTCACGTACCTGGCCCGCGTCATCACCCGCGTGTCCGTGGCGGACCGCGTCGAGGTCCCGGTCCTGTTCAGCGAGGAAGCCGTGTTCCTGGCCTTGTCCCACTCGCTGCGCGAGACCGGCCAGCGGGAGACCGCCCTTGCGGTCCTGAACGGACTGCCGCCGTCGTTGCCCATGGCCCTGGCGCGCTGCTCGCTGGCCGCTTCGCTGGGACGTGATGCGGACGTGGTGGAGGATACGGAAGGACTGCTTAACGGGGATGACCTTTCGGCGGCGTTGCTGCTGGTCCGGGCGCGCTCACTGCGGAAATTCGGTGCCAACGCGGCCGCCCGCGCCGCCCTGCAGGAGGTCCTGCGCCGACGCGGCACCGACTTCACGCTCCGCAGCGACGCCCTGACGGACCGGGCACTCCTCCTGCTGGACAACGGGAGGAAAGCGCTCAGCCGCCGTGAGTGGCAGCCCCGCCCGCCCGCCGATCTGGAGCCGGTCCGGGCAGTCCGGAAGGACGCCGAATTGCATGAGCTCTGGGACCGCGAATACGGCAGGGCCGACGACGACTGAATCCCTGGCGCGGTGAGGTTCGTTCCGGATCACTGGCCCTTGCGGGCGTGCGAAAGCAGGGAGTACAAACGAGGGATGAGAGATGCGGCAGCACGCTGGATGCAGCACTACGTCACGGCCTGGAAGTCGAACGAGCCGGAGGACATCAGAGCGCTCTTCACGGAAGGCGCGGTTTACGCCACCAGGCCGGACGATCCCGAGCCTTGGACCGGGCGTGAGCAGATCGTGGAGCGCTGGATCGCCGCGGGGGATGCGCCGGGGGATTGGACGTTCGAGTGGAAACTCCTCGGCGTCGACGGCGGGAGGGCCTTCGTGCAGGGCCGCACCGACTACGGCGGGGACAGCCGCAGTTATGACAATCTCTGGGTCATCCAGCTCACCGGGGACGGCCGGGCCACGGAATTCACCGAATGGTATATGCCGCGCAAGTGACCTCAGGTGAGGTTCGCCGGGCCCGGTCCCAGGCACGCGGGCTCAGCCGCGCGACAGGGCATGGCCCAGGAGGGGCAGCAGCTGTTCGGACAGCAGTACACCGCCCAGCGCTACCATGATCACGCCGCTGGCCAGCGTCACGTTCCGTGCCGCTCCCGGCCGCGAGTGCAGCAGCTTGCGTGCCAGCAACGCGACGCAGGTGTAGACCACGGCGACCAGGAGGACAAAGGTCAGGCCGAGGAGGCCGGACTGCACGGGCACGGGGAGGGGTGCCTCCGGGGTGACAAACTGCGGCACCAGGGCCACATAGAACAGCAGTCCCTTCGGGTTGATGCCGCTGGTTCCCATGCCCCGCAGGAACGTCCGGAACTGGTTCGCCGGTGCCCGCACGTCCGGGCTGCCGAAACTTGCTCCGCGCCAGGACCGGATGGTGGTGAGTCCGAGCCAAAGAAGGTAGGCCGCCCCGGCCACCGTCAGCCACCCCAGCACGCCGGGAATCCCCGTGAGCAGTGCCGCCAGGCCCGCGACCAGCAGTACGGTGTGCAGCACATAGCCGCCGCAGAGTCCGGCGACCGCGGGCACGAAGCTGCGCTGCTTCAGCCCCGCGGTGATGGAATACGCCCAGTCCACCCCGGGAGTGCAGGCCAGGGCGCCGGCAACCACCAGAAAGGCGAAAAACAGCTGGGGGTTCATGGTGATCTCCTGACGCGTGGGTACAGGAAAAGTCTAGGAAATCCGGCGCCGGAAGTGTTCCCTCTTTTCGCGCAGAAACCCTTGGTCCGGGTAAAATTATTGCGTGATTGACCATTTGGACAGAAGTATCTTGCGCTACCTCAAAGAGGATGGCCGCATGACGGCCACGGCCCTCGCGGCCAAGGTGGGACTGACCGTGGCTCCCTGCCACCGGCGGCTCCGTGACCTGGAGGCCTCCGGGGTCATCCGCGGCTACCGGGCGGACATCGATCCGGCCGCCGTGGGGCTCGGGTTCGAAGCGATCGTGTTCGTCACCCTGCGCCAGGTGGACCGGGCCACCATGGAGATTTTCGAAAACCGCGTGGCGGACAACGCGAATATCGTCGAGGCCCAGCGGCTGTTCGGTTCCCCTGACTACCTGCTGAAGGTCATCGCCGAGGACCTGCCGGCGTACCAGCGCTTTTACGATGCCGAGCTGAGCTCGCTGCCCGGCGTCGAACGGCTCACGTCGACGCTGGTGATGAAGAACCTGAAGCCCAATACCGGTCCGCCCGTGTAGGCCATTGGCTCAGGCGCCCAGCAGCCCCGTGGTCCGGTAGGGGATGACCTCACGCAGGAACATGCTGGTGGACGTCCGCACGATCCCGGGGCACAGCCGGATTTCCTCGGAGACGCGGTACAGATCGTCGGGACTCTTCGCCACCACGCGGATCAGCAGGTCGGTCTCGCCGGCAGGAGCGTGGCATTCCAGCACCTCCGGGATGTTCCGCAGCGCAGCGATGGCCTCGTTCAGGTGGCTCTGGTCCAGTTCGGCACTGACCGACGCCGCCACGCCCCGGCCCAGCGCGGAAGGCAGGACCCGGCTGCTGTTGGACCGCAGGGCCCCCGACGCCGTCATCCGCTCCAGGCGCGACTGCACGGTGCCGCGGGCCAAGCCGAGTTTCTGGGCCAGCACCATGATCGGCAACCGGGGGTCGTCGTCGAGGGCGAGGAGGATCCGCCGGTCCGTCGCGTCGAGTTCCTGCAACGTGACCACTTCCTGCGCGTTGTTGCATTCCTGTTTGATCAGATTGACCAGTGTAGTCGATGTCCGTTGCACCAACTGCAGGACTTCTGTTGAAATAATGACAACGAAGGGACGCCGGCCACCGCCGGATCCCAACAGGCTACAAGTACCCCGGCACACCACCCGGACCTTGGATGAGGCTTCCCGCAAGGAACCCGCCCGCTGATTGACTCTTGTTCACACCATCGTCATTCCGCATCGTTCAATTCTCCATTTCGCAGTGCCATGGCCCGGAGCAACGCCGGGCCCGGCACGGCAAGAGCCCCTGAGCCACCGACGTCGGTTGTCCCGAAGTCATCGGTAGCTGAGGGGCTCTTGTGCTGTTGCAGGGACCACGGGGTGGCTGCGCATAGGCTGGTGACATGACGTCAGCCGGCCGCTTCGCCCCCAGCCCCTCCGGCGAACTCCATGTCGGCAACCTCCGCACCGCCATCCTCGCCTGGCTCTTCGCCCGGTCCACCGGCAGGCGGTTCCTGATGCGGGTTGAGGACCTGGACCGGGCCCGGGCCGGCGCCGACGCGGAGCAGCTCCGGGACCTGGCCGCGATCGGTATTACGTGGGACGGCGATGTGGTCCGCCAGACCGACCGCGGAACCCTGTACGCGGAAGCGATCGGCCGGCTGACCGCGGCGGGTCTCACGTACGAGTGCTTCTGCACCCGCCGGGAAATCCAGGAGGCCCCCTCCGCGCCGCATGCCCCGCAGGGAGCCTACCCGGGCACGTGCCGGGAATTGTCCGCGGGGGAACGGGAGGCGAAGCGAGCCGTCCGGCCCGCGGCGGTCCGGCTCCGGTCGGCCGTCCCGGAGGCGACCGTCCAAGACGTGCTGCACGGCAGCTACACCGGCGTTGTGGATGACTTTGTGCTCCGCCGCAACGACGGTGTGACGGCGTACAACCTCGCCGTTGTGGTGGACGACGCCGCCCAGGGGATCGACCAGGTGGTCCGCGGCGATGACCTGCTTCCCTCCACACCCCGGCAGGTCTACCTCGCCTCGCTGCTGAGTATTCCCGTTCCGGAATATGCCCACGTTCCGCTCGTCCTGAACGCCGACGGCGCCCGGCTGGCCAAACGCGACGGCGCCGTCACCCTCACCGACCTTGCAGCGGCCGGGGCACCCGTGGACGAGGTGCGCGATGCACTGCTGGCGTCCCTGGGACTCCCGGCCGGGCCGCTGGCGGACGCACTCGCCGTGTTTGACCCGGCCGCGCTGCCGCGGCAGCCGTGGATCTGGCCCGGAATGGCAGGGCCGGACGCGTAGGCTGGAAGCATGTCAGAACCAGAGTTCAGGGAATCGCGCAGCCCGCAGCCGAGTTTTACCGTCGAGACGGCCAAGGTTCTCGCCGAAGTGGCCCACAACCGGCAGAAGGACAAGCTCAAGCGGCCCTACCGCGAGCACGTGATCGCTGTCGGGGATGCCCTGGCGGACTTCGACGACGACATCCGGATTGCCGGGTATCTGCACGACATCGCCGAGGACACCCCGATGACCCGGCAGGCCCTGCTGGACATGGGTGTTTCCGAGCGCGCCGTGGACATCATCGAGCGCGTCACCAAGCGCCTGCACGAGAACCCGGACGACTACCAGGCCGGCATCCGGTACATCGCCGAGGACCACGACGCCACCCTCGTGAAGATCGCGGACAATGCGCACAATTCGCTGCCGGAGCGCGTCAAGGCGCTGGCTGAGAAGTGGCCGGATAAGCCCCCGGTAACCCGGTACAACGACGCCCGCCCGGTGCTCTACGCCGCGGTTCCGGTGGAGGAAACCCGGAAAATCCTGGCCCGCATCAACCCGTGGCTGCGGGAGGAACTCGACGATCTGCTCGACGAGGCGGATGACACCGACTACGAGAACCTCTCCTACGACGACGCCCCGAGGGATGAACCGACGGCGGCCGCCGCCGAGCCTGCCGCCGCCGAGGCCGAGTCGCACCGGAACTGACAATGCGCGGCTACGTCCTCACCCGTTACGGCGGGCCGGAGGCCATGGAGCTCCGTGATCTTCCCCAGCCGCAGCCCGGGCCCGGCGACGTCCGGATCCGGGTCGCCGCAGCAGGCCTGAACCCGGTGGACATCAAAATGCGCCAGGGCGCGCTCCGTCCCATCAGCCCGTTCCGGCTGCCGGTTGTCGCCGGCTGCGAGGTCGCCGGAACGGTCGACGCCGTCGGACCCGGGCCGAGTCGTTTCGCGGTGGGGGACCGTGTCTACGCGCGGGTGGACAAACGCAGGCTGGGCGCCTTCGCCGAATTCGTGTGCGTGCAGCAGGAACTCGTAGCCGCCATGCCGGCGTCGATTGGGTTCGGCGAGGCGGCCGGACTTCCGCTGGCCGGGTTGACTGCGTTGCAGGCGCTCCGCGACGAACTCGACGTCGGCCCCGGCACCCGGCTCTTCATCTCCGGCGGGGCCGGGGGCGTGGGAACGCTCGCGATCCAGCTCGCGAAACACTTCGGCGCGGAGGTCACCACCACCGCCTCGGCCCGCGGCGATGCGCTGGTGCGGCGGCTGGGGGCGGACCGCGTTATCGATTACACGAGGGAGGACTTCGCCGGTGTGCTGCACGATTTCGACGCCGTGCTGGACCTGGTGGGCGGCGCGACGCTCGAGGAATCCTTCCGCATCCTCCGTCCGGGCGGGCGCGTAGTTTCCATCGCAGGGGTTCCGGAGCCGCTCACCGCGACGAAGGACCTTGACGCTCCGGCGTGGCTCACCGCCGCATTCTGGGTGATGAGCCTGGGCATCCGCAGGCGGGCCCGCAAGGCGAAGACCAGCTACCGCTACCTGTTTATGCGCCCGAGCGGGGACGGACTGCGCTTCCTGGCATCGCTCGTCGACGCCGGCCAGCTGCAGCCGGTGGTGGACAGCAGCTATCCGTTCGACCGGATCGCCGAGGCCTTTGCCGCGCTGGAACAGGGCCACGCCAAGGGCAAAATCGTCATCACCTTCTGACAAACGTGCGGCTACACCCGGCCCAGGGCGTCGATGTCCTCCAGGAACTGCTGGTGGACCTCGTCGCTCACCGTGGTCCGGGTCTCCGCAATCGCGTCGAGGTAGTCCTGCGTCGCGGGGCCCTTCCGGACGGCCTCGCGGATGGAGGCGTTGCCGCTGGAAGCCAGGCCGCCGTCGTCGTACACCGCTTTCTCCAGTGCCCGCTGGGACGCGCTCCGGGCGGCGTACTCGATGTCGGCGGGGGAGAATCCCTCGGTGCGGTCCACCAGCAGCTCCACGTCCACGTCGTCCACCACCGTGGCGGGAATGAACCGCTGCCACATGGCCTCGCGGGCCTGGCGGTCGGGCAGGCCGATGGGGATGACGTAGTCGAAGCGGCCGTGGCGCAGGAAGGCCGAATCCAGGGCGCGGATGAAGTTCGTGGCGCAGACCAGCAGGCGGCCGGGCTGCTCCCGGAAGGCCGGGATGATTTTCAGGAGTTCGTTGGTGACACCCTGCAGCGGCGACGGCGGTTCGCCGGAACGCTGCGCGGCGATCTCCTCCACCTCATCGATGAACACCACGGCGTGTTCCAGCTCGGCGATCTCCAGGAACGTCTCGCGCAGGGCGCCCGCCAGGCCCTTGGGATCGGAGGCCAGCCGGGAGGGGAAGACCTCCACGAACGGCCACTCGAGCCGGGATGCAATCGCCTTCGCGAACGTGGTCTTGCCGGTGCCGGGCGGGCCGAAAAGGACGACGGCGCGCGGCGGCACCACCCCGTACTCGTCGGCGAGGTCGGCCTCGGCCAGGGGCAGGACCAGGCGGCGTTCCAGCAGTTCCTTCTCATTCCGCATGCCGGCGACATTTTCCCAGAGGTCGCGGGCCAGGATCCGGCCGCCCAGCAGGCTGAGGGGTTCGAGTTCCTGGCGCTGCACCGGAATCTTCCGCTCGAAGTAGCGAAGGTTCTTCTTCAGCACAAACCCGCGTCCCAGGAACGCCTCCACCCGGGTCTCGGATTCCGGCATAAGCGCGGATAGCTTGTTCAGGCCGTGCGGTGCCATCCGGTTTTCGACGGCGGCCAGCAGCGACGTGCCGATGCCGCGGCCGCGGTACTCGGGGAGGGTGGCGAGGAACACGATCCAGCCCTGGTCATGGGCGGCGCGTCCGACGGCGGCGCCCACCACCTGATCCCCCAGCACCGCGACGACGGCGTGGTCCTTTTCGCACGAGGCCAGTACCTCGGACAGTGCATAGACCGGCTCCACGTTGGTGGCCTTGAGGGTCTCCCAGAGGTGCAGGATGCCGTCAAGGTCGGCCGAGTGGAAATCCCTGATTCGCCAGGTGGTCATGAGGTGTCTCCCGGGTGGTTCGTCGCTGAGCCAGTGTGAGTCTGTCTGCTGAGCATATGCGACCTGGATCCGGGAGGGGTTGCGGGGACGTTGCGTTACGGGGAGGCGGAACGCCGGAAGACTACTCCGAATCTCCGTCGGCGGACCCGTCCATGCCGCGCGCGGGACGGGCGGCCACGAGCGGATACGGGCCGGTGAAACCGTCGCGGACCGCGGCAATTTCCAGGATGCGGTGCCGGCTGAGGCGCCAGCCGAGCATCAGGAGCGGAACGATGACCACGATGGACGCGATGGTCCACGTTCCCACCGGCGAGTCGAATGCCATGAGGATCAGTACCGCCAGGAGGAAGGCCAGCGTGACCCAGCCCGTGACGGGGGCGCCGGGCATCCGGAAGGCGGGCCGGAGCAGTTCCCCGCGGGCTGCGAGCCGGGCAAGCTGCATCTGGCACAGGACGATCATGGCCCAGGTACAGATGATGCCCAGCGATGCGACGTTCAGGACGATCTCGAAGGCCTCGGCCGGGACCAGGGCGTTCAGGATGACCCCCAGGACCGCCACAACGGCGGTAAGGGCGATGCCGCCGTAGGGGACACCGGACTTGTTCATTCGTCCGGCGAATTTCGGCGCAGAACCAGCAACGGACATCGACCGCATGATCCGGCCGGTGGAGTAGAGGCCGGCGTTGAGCGAGGACAGGGCCGCGGTCAGGACCACAAGGTTCATGATGGCGTCCACACCGTCGACGCCGATGGAGCCGAAGAACGTCACGAAGGGGCTTTCGCCGGCCTTGTAGGCGTTATAGGGCAAAAGCAGCGAGAGCAGTACCAGCGAGCCGACGTAGAACACCGCGATACGGACGATCACTGTGTTGATGGCCCGCGGCATGATCTTTTCCGGGTTTTCCGTCTCGCCGGCGGCGGTGCCGATCAGCTCGATCGAGGCGTAGGCGAACACGACGCCCTGCATCACCACGACTGCGGGCAACAGACCGTTGGGGAACATGCCGCCGTTGTCCGCGATGAGGCTGAAGCCGACCTCCTGGCCTGCGACGGGGGTGCCGAAGATGACGAAGTAGGTGCCGATGAGCAGGAAGGACACGAGCGCCACCACCTTGATCAGCGCGAACCAGAATTCGAGCTCGCCGAACACCTTGACGCTGATGAGGTTGAGGCCCAGGACCAGGATCAGGGCGGCCAGGGCCCAAGCCCACTGCGGTACGTCCGCGATCGGCGCCCAGTACTTCTTGAAGAAGTTCATGTACAGCGCGACGGCGGTGATGTCCACGATCGCCGTCATGGCCCAGTTCAGCCAGTACAGCCAGCCGGTGACGAACGCGGCCTTCTCGCCGAAGAATTCGCGGGCATAAGAGACGAACGAGCCCGACGACGGCCGGTGCATGACGAGTTCGCCGAGGGCGCGCAGGATCATGAAGGCGAAGAACCCGCAGACTGCATAGCTGATGATGAGGGCGGGTCCGGCAGTGGCGAGGCGGCCGCCCGCGCCCATGAACAGGCCGGTGCCGATGGCGCCGCCGATCGCGATCATCTGCACCTGCCGGGGTTTCAGGCCCTTGTGGTAGCCCTGGTCCTCGGCGTGGAGCGCTGCCTCGGAGGCATGGGCATGCGCGGGAATGGTGTGGTCGGAGATGGCAGGCTGCTGCTGGGCCGTCTGTTTTTGGGCGCGGGCAGTTTCGGGATAAGTCATGAGGGTCCTTCGGGGTTCGAGGGTGCGCTATTTGCTCAGGTTGGCCAGGCGCTGCGGGCTGAGGAGGTCGGTGAGTTGCTCGGCGGTGAGCAGCCCGTGTTCGAGTACGAGTTCCGCGACGCCCTTGCCGGTGGCGAGGGCTTCCTGTGCGATGGCCGTGGCCGTGGCGTAGCCCAGGTGCGGGTTGAGTGCGGTGACGAGGCCGATCGACTGTTCCACCGTGAGGCGGAGGTGTTCGGTGTTGGCGGTGATGCCGCGGACGCAGCGGGCCGTAAGGGTGCGGCAGGCGGCTTCCAGGTGGGAGATGCTCTTGTGGAGGCTGTGGACGATGATGGGTTCGAAGGCGTTGAGCTGGAGCTGCCCGGCTTCGGCCGCCATGGTGATGGTGACGTCGTTGCCGATCACCTCATAGGCCACTTGGCTGACCACTTCGGGGATGACGGGGTTGATCTTGCCCGGCATGATCGAGGAACCGGACTGCACGGCGGGGAGGTTGATTTCGCCGAAGCCGGCGCGCGGGCCGGAGGAGAGCAGCCGGAGGTCGTTGCAGATCTTTGACAGTTTCACGGCGACCCGCTTGAGCACGCCGGAGAGGTGCACGAAGGCGCCGACGTCCTGGGTGGCCTCGATCAGGTCCACCGCCGTGACGAGCGGCAGGCCCGTGATTTCGGCCAGGTGCCGGCAGGCGGCCGCGGCGTACCCTGCCGGTGCGTTGAGCCCGGTGCCGATCGCAGTGGCGCCCAGGTTGATTTCGTGGATCAGCAGGTCGGCTTCGGCCAGGCGGAGCCGGTCCTCGCCGATCGTGACGGCGTAGGTACCGAATTCCTGGCCGAGGGTCATGGGGACGGCGTCCTGCAGCTGGGTGCGGCCCATCTTCACCACCGTGCGGAATTCGAGGGCTTTGGCCGCGAAGGCGTCTTCGAGCTCGGTGAGGGCATCGAGCAGTTCCCGGGCGGCGAAGATCGTGCCGAGCTTGACCGCGGTGGGGTAAACGTCGTTGGTGGACTGGCTGAGGTTGACGTGGTCGTTGGGGTGCAGCCGCGCGTAGTCGCTCTTCGGGTGGCCGAGAATTTCCAGGGCGCGGTTGGCGATGACCTCGTTGGCGTTCATGTTCGATGACGTCCCGGCACCGCCCTGGATGACGTCCACCACGAACTGCTCGCTGAGCTTGCCGTTCATGACGTCGGCGCAGGCCTCCTCGATGGCACCGGCGCGCCCGGCGTCGAGCAGCCCGAGCTCGTGGTTGGTGCGGGCGGCGGCCAGTTTGACGGCTGCCAGCCCGCGGACCAGGTACATGTTGGAGGCGAGCGGCTGGCCGGTGATGGGGAAGTTCTCCACGGCCCGGAGGGTGTGGACACCCCAGTAGGCGTCGGCGGGGATGTCCCGGTCGCCCAGGAGGTCGTGTTCGGAGCGGAAGTCTGAACGTTCGTCGAGGGATGTCATGGCGGTCCTTACAGGGCGTCGGGGGAGTTGGCGGTTTCGGGCGAAGCGAGGAAATCGACGGCTTGCAGCAGCCCGACGGGCCGGCCGCCGCCGAGCACGGGTGCCGCGGCAATGCCCGCCAAGGGAGACGTATCGACGTCGAGAGCGGCCAGCAGGTGCACCGTGACGGGCATCCGGGCGCGGTCTCCGCCGTCGGAGATCTTCACGGCGACGGCACGGCCGTCCGGCAGTCCCACCAGCTGGACGCCTTCGAAGCCGTCCTTGGCCAGGAGTCCGGGCACCAGGCGCATCAGTGCGGTGACATCACGGTCCTCGCCCGCCGCCATCCCGGGGTGGCGGCGCATGGCTCCGGCGACCGCGGCTTCCGCGCTGCCGGATCCCGTTGCCGAGGCCAGCCTGCCGAAGGCCCGGGCCATGCCTCGCAGGGTAAGGGCGAAGAGCGGGGTGCCACAGCCGTCAGTGGACGTGCGCTCCGGTTCCTCGCCGGTGAGGTCCGCGACGGTCCGGGCCACGAGCTGCTGGAGCGGGTGCGCCGGGTCCATGTATCCCGGGACCCGCCAGCCGTTGACGACGCAGGTGGCTGCCATGGCCGCGTGCTTTCCGGAGCAGTTCTGCGCCAGCCGGGTGGCCTTCCTGCCGCCGCCGACCCATTCCTCCCGCTCGCGGAAGCCGTAAGGGAGGTCGGTGCTGTTCTCGAGGTCGGCAGGGGTCAGCCCATGCATGTCCAGGATGCGCAGCGCGCCGTCGCGGTGGGCGGCGGCCCCGGAGTGGCTGGCGGATGCGAGGGCGAGGAGTTCGTCCGGGAGTTCCAGGCCGGCGCGGACCATGGCGACGGCCTGCAGGGGCTTGAGGGCAGATCGCGGGTAAAACGGGGCGAGGGGCTCGCCGGCGGTCAGGAGGGCCCGGCCGTCCGCCGCGATGGCGATTACCGAGCCGCAGTGGACGCTCTCGACCAGGCCGTCGCGGGTCTGGACCGCAAGCGGAACGTGCTCCGGGAGCCTCTCCGGAGCCAGCGGAGTCGGGATGTGCGCGGTGGCAGGAGAAAACATTACGTCCTTTGGCGGTGGTGTTGGTTGTCGCTGGTCAAGCCGCTGCTGAATCTGCACTTCCTGGCGCAGGGGTCAGGCGCCTTCGGCGGCGTGGAGAATCGAATCGAGGGCAACGCCAACAGCATGCAGGTGCTGGCTCATGGCGATGCCCGCCGTTGCAGCGTCGCCGGCCTCGATGGCGGCCAGGATGCGCCGGTGCTCCTCGTTGGACGCGTGCCGCCGGTCCGTCACCATGTTCAGGGTCTCGGACTGGTGGGCAAGGGCCTCCCGGATGTCGGAGACAACATTTTCGAAGACCTTGTTCCGGCTGGCCCTGGCGATCAACGCGTGGAAGCTCGAGTCCAGGCCCACCCACACTTCGGGGTCGTCCTCGGCGGTCATCGCGGCAACGATGTCCCGCATGGTGTCCAGTTCCTCGGGCGAACGGCGTTCTGCCGCCAGCGCGGCGGCAGGAACCTCGATGTGGGGACGCGCCTCGGTGAGGTCGCGTGCCGAGTATTGGCCAAGGACCAGGTCCTTGGCCACGTGGTCGGCGACGACGAACGTGCCCCGCCCGGTCCTGGTGACGGTCAGTCCCAATGCGGTGCAGGAACGCAAGGCCTCGCGGACCACAGAGCGGCTCACTCCGTACTGCTGGGCAAGCGTGGCCTCGGAGCTCAGCTTGGCGCCGACGACGAGCTTGCCGGATTCGATTTCGGAGCGGAGGACATTAAAGACCGCTTCGGCTGCGCTAAGGCGGGCCAGTGGCTGTCCTGCTGTCCGGCTGTCTGACAGGTTCATGCTTGAAATATGGCAGAGGTCACACCGGGGTGTCAACTGTGACGGCGGCCTAAGGGCCGGAGGCCGCCGTCACAGAGAGCTTCGATCTCCGCCTACAGCAGGGCGAGCAGGTCCTTCATTTCCTTGATCTCGCCCGTCTGGGAGGCCGCGATGTCCTTGGCCAGCTGGACGGCTTCGGCGTTCTTGCCGGAGCGGACCTCGGCGTTCGCCATCTCGACGGCGCCTTCGTGGTGCGCGATCATCTGGCTGAGGAAGAGCTTCGCTGCGTCGGTGCCCTGGGCGGCGTCGAGCTTTGTGAGGTCATCGCCGCTCATCATGCCGGTCATCGAGTGGCCGCCGGGCGCCTGGGTGGGTTCGTCCCAGTCCCCGAGCCAGCCGGTCATCTTGTCGATCTCGGGCGCCTGGCCGGCCTTGATCTTCGTGGCCAGCGCGGTGATCCGGGCGTCGATGCCCTGCTTCTTCAGGATGATGTCGCTCATCTCCACGGCCTGGGCGTGATGCGGGATCATGGCCTGGGCGAACATCGTGTCCGAGCCGTTGTGGTCCGCGGCGGCGCTCGAGCCCGGCATGGCACTGCCCGTGCTGTGGTCCATGCCGGGCATGCTGCTTCCGGGGCTGCTGCCGCCCGCGGAGCAGCCGGAGAGTGCAATCATGGCGGCCATGGCCGCGGCGGAAATCGTGAGGGTTTTCTTCATGGCAGATCGTGTCTTTCGTGGATCCGGCGGACTAGCCGGGTGGCGGGCACGCAGCAGCCAGGGTGTGGCTGCCGGGCGCGGGTGGCAGGGGTGGGCCGGCGGTGTCACGGCGCAGCCCTGCCTTACGTGCGACTGATGGATAAATCGCTGGGGGATGGCGTCGCGGGCCGGTAGGCATAGCCGGACGGGTGGTCCGCCCGCCCCGCGGTCCACGGCCGGGCCGCCGGCAGGGCGGCGCCGGGCTGCGGTGCGCTCAAGGTGGCGCCCGCCGGGGAGGGCGTGCAGCCGACGTGCATCGCAGGCTTCTCGGCGCAGCCGCCCTGGCAGACGCACGACGGCGGCACCCCGGTTCCTCCCGCGGTCACCGACGCGGGGATCACGTCAGCGATTGGCGGCGGAGCCGGTGAGTCGGCCTCAGGGCCAGCCTCAGGCGGTGAGCCGGCTTGGTGGCTGGAGTGCGTGTCGTGGCTGGAGTGTGTGACGTGGGCCGGTGCCGCGGGGTGTTCCGCCGCGGTGTCTCCGGTGGCGCCCGCAGGCGGCGCCTGGGAGTGCATCCCGTGGGGCCCCGAGAGGATGTGCATGCCGAGGAAGCCCGCGATGACGGCGAGGAGTGCGGCCAGCAGCACGGCCTGGCGGAGCCAGGCCGTGGCTCGGGCCGGGGTGGCGGCGGGCATGGCGGTTCTCCTCTCCGGGGCCGGCTTGGTGGTCACTAGGCTACCGGTGTCCAACGCCGGCGCCGCCCATTCGGTTCCGTCCACTGTTCCCGCCATTGGGGTCCGGCCGCGGCCATGCCGCACCTGGAGGCCCGCGCCGCCGCAGCCCCCGTCAGCTCGCCGGGGTTGGATTCCCGGCGTCGGATTCCCGGCGTCAGATTCCCAGGGTCGCCAGGCTCTGCCGCAGCGTCTCGGCGGAGTGGTGCAGGGAGGCCAGTTCGCCGTCGTCCATGGGCGTGTCCAGCACCGAACGGACACCGCCGTTCCCCACGACACTGGGCAGGGACAGCGCCACCCCGGAGATTCCGTACTGACCGTCCAGCACGGTGGAGACGGGAAGGACGGCGTTCTCCGAGCGCAGCAGGGCCTCCACGATGCGGGCTCCGGAGAGTCCGATGGCGTAGTTCGTCGCGCCCTTGCCAGCGATCACCTTGTACGCCGCGTGCGTCACTTCCCGCGCGGTGTCGGCGAGGTACTCGGGCGTAAAGACACGTTCACCGTCGACCGTCCACTGGCGGATCGGGACCGGACCGATCGTGGCGCCGGACCAGATGGGGAACTCGGTGTCGCCGTGCTCGCCCACCATGCTCGCATGCACGCTGGTCAGGGAGACTCCGGCCTTGTGCGCCAGCACCCAGCGCAGCCGTGACGTATCGAGCACCGTGCCGGAGGAGAAGATGCGCGACGACGGCAGGCCGGAGATCTTCTGCGCCGCGACGGTCAACACGTCGCAGGGATTGGTCACCAGGACGTATACGGCGTCGGGGGCGTGCGTGAGGAGTTGCGGCATGAGCTGCTCGAGGATCCGGACGTTGGTCCCGGCCAGGTCCAGGCGCGTCTGGCCCGGCGCCTGTTTGGCCCCGGCGGTGATAACAACGACGTCGGCCCCTTCCGTCGCGGTGATGTCCCCGCCGCCGGTGACGGTCGACGCGGCGGCGGCGAACTGGGTGCCGTGCGCGAGGTCAAGCACTTCGGCTTCGGCCTTGGTGGCGTTGACGTCGAAGAGGGCCACGTTGCTGGCGGAGCCGCGGATCAGGGCGGCGTAGGCCAGGGACGTGCCCACGCTGCCGGCGCCGACAATCGCCAGTTTGGAACCGGGATTCTGGGACATGGGCTTCTGCTTTCGTTCAGGTGGAGGGTGGCGCCACGGTGCCGGCCGTCTCGCCGCCGTCGATCACGAACTCGGCGCCCGTGACGAACGAGGACTCATCGGCTGCCAGGTACACCGCCAGGTCCGCGATCTCCGTCGGCTGGCCGGTCCGGTGCAGGGGGACATGTCCAGTGTCGAAGGTCATGCCCGCGGTCATGGGTGTTTCGATGACGCCGGGGTGCACCGAGTTCACGCGGATTCCGGACCCGCCGAGGTCCAGGGCAGCGGCCTTGGTCAGGCCCCGGACGCCGAACTTCGACGCCGTATAACCGGCCAGGGACTCGTAGCCGCGGATTCCCGCGATCGAGGAGATGTTGATGATGGACGCGGCGCCGGCGCGCGCCAAGGCCGGCGCCCCAGCCTTGATGCCGTTGAAGACGCCGGTCAGGTTAACATCGATGATCCGGGCCCAGTCCCCGTGCGAGTACTCGTCGATCCGGCCGAAGTTCACAATGCCGGCGTTGTTGACCAGAATACTGAGGCTGCCGAAGGCGGCCACGGCCTCGTTCACCGCCGCTTCCCAGTCCGCCGGCTGTGTCACGTCCAGGTGGACATAGCGGACGCCGTCCCCGAGGTCGGTGGCCAACTGCCTCCCGTCCTCGTCCAGGACATCGCCAGCCACGACTTTCGCGCCTTCGTCGAGGAACCGCCGGGCGATGGCCGCGCCGATCCCCCGGGCGCCGCCGCTGACAAGGGCCACTTTGCCGTCCAACCGTCCCATCGCTGAGTCCTTTTCGGGAGCGAGCCACCCCAGGGACGTGGCCGTCCGGGCTCCGCTTCAAGCTCACCAAGGACCGTCCGGCTTGGGCAGGGCCGTTGGACCCTACGCGCGCCGGGCTGCCGGACGGTGGAAACAGACGACGATGGACCGGGCGGCAGAGACGGGCGGCGGGCGGCCGCCGTCGTGCCGTCCCGGCAGTGTTAGATCAGTGGTGCCAGACCGGTGGTGCCAGATCAACGGTGCCGGATCGGGTGCCTGATCAGAGGTGCTGGATGCCTGCCCGCTGCATGGCGTCGCGGTACACCTCGACGTTCTTGCTCAGGAGTTCCTCCTGCTTGGCGGCGGAGACGGCAAAGGCGCGGCCGCCAAGGGCCGTGGCCTTGTAGATCTTGACGCCGCGGTTCTTCAGCGAGGAGTGGTACGTCTTCTCGAACAGCGTCAGGAAGGCGTGGGCGTCGGCGCCGTGGGCGATGACTGCGGAGACGCGCTTGTTGATCTTGAGGAACTGGCGGAAGGGCCGCAGGCCGTCGGTCTTCTCCTGGACGTTCAGCGCGGAAGGGAGCTCGGGGTCGCGGACCCACGGGTAGGCGTTCCACGGCATGACGTAGCGCGGGTCCAGCTCGACGGCCTCGTAGATGGAGGTGGCGCGGCGGGCGGCCTCGTCATCGTTGAAGTGGGAGACAAAGCCCGATTCGGTGCCCTTGCCCGGTGCTATGTGGAGGCTGACGATCCGGCACTCGTCCTCGTCATGGACAGGATCGATGTACGGGACGACCGACCCCGGCTTCTTTTCCATCAGTTCGTCGCAAAGCTGCGTTACGGCGGCGATGTTCGGTTCCTGCAGCAGGGTCTTCTTTTCGTCCCAGTCAATCGTCACGATTTCTCCCTCAGCACTTGGCGTCCAGAATCAGGCGTCGCCTTCCACTCTACGCTTCCGCGCCGGGCGCCGTTTTTGTGGTGCCGAACGACAGTGTTTACGGGCAGTTCCCTCAACCCTTGCGCAGATCACGCCTCTGTGGTTAGCTACATGAGTAATGAACCAACAGACCGAGTCTTCCGAGGCTCCGTGAAAGGACGGTCGGCAGTGCTTGACGACTCACGTCCGATCTTCCTCCAGATCGCCGAACTGATCGAAGGCGACATCGTTGCCGGCGCCCTCGCGGAAGAGGCCCAGGCGCCGTCCACCAATGAATTCGCCGCGTTCTACCGGATCAATCCCGCCACCGCGGCCAAAGGGATTAACAAGCTCGTCGATGAGGGAATTCTGTACAAGAAAAGGGGGATAGGCATGTTTGTTGCCACCGGAGCGCGGACCCGGTTGCTGGAGCGGCGGCGGGAGGAGTTCTTCCACGACTTCGTCCAACCGCTCACCCGGGAGGCGCGCAGGCTCGGCATCAGCGTTGATGCGCTGACCGACATGATCAACCGCAGCAATTCAGATCCCGTACTAACGGAAAGGAGCGCGGGACGGTGAATACGCCAACGCAGCCGCCGGTGATCGAACTGAACAACGTCACCAAACGCTACAAGGACACAAAAGCAGTGGACGGAGTGACCCTCCGCATCGACGGCGGCAGGATCTACGGGCTGTTGGGCCGCAACGGCGCCGGCAAAACCACCCTGATGTCCATCCTCACGGCCCAGGATCCGGAAACGTCCGGCGACGTCAAGGTCTTCGGCCAGCACCCCTACGAAAACGACGCCGTCCTCTCCCGGATGTGCTTCATCCGCGAATCCCAGAAGTATCCGGAGGATTTCTCGCCCGCCCAGGCCTTCAAGTCGGCGGCGTTGTTCTTCCGGAACTGGGACCAGGACTTCGCCGACCGCCTCGCCGAGGAGTTCGCGCTGCCGCTCAAACGCCGCATCAAGAAGCTCTCGCGCGGTCAGCTGTCCGCCGTCGGCGTGATCATCGGGCTCGCCGCACGCGCCGAGCTCACCTTTTTCGATGAGCCGTACCTGGGGCTCGACGCCGTCGCCCGGCAGATCTTCTACGACCGGCTCGTCGAGGACTACTCCCTCCACCCGCGGACCATCATCCTCTCCTCGCACCTCATCGACGAGGTGGCCAATCTGCTCGAACACGTCCTCCTGATCGATAACGGACGCATCATCCTGGACGACGACGCCGAGAACATCCGCGGTTCCGCTGCCACCGTCACCGGCGAGGACTCGAAAGTCACTGATTTCACCGCCGGCCTGCCGATCCTGCACCGGGAGCGGCTGGGATCCCTGACGTCCGTCACCATTGAGGCGCGGCTCGGCACCGCGGACCGTGCCCGGGCCGCGGAACTCGGGCTGGAAATCGCCCCGGTATCCCTGCAGCAGCTGGTGGTCCGGAAGACGATGGCAGCCCCGGCCGGGGGAGCCGGCGTCGATCCCCGCACCGCAACGGATCCATCAGAACTGGAGGTGGCGCCATGAACCGCGCCGTGAGTGTTGCCCGCATGCAGCTGATCAACAAGTGGACCTTCCTGGGCATCCCCGCGCTCATCATTGCCGCCAGTTTTGCCCTCACGTATGCCATCTGGCTCATGGTTCCGAACAACGTGGAAACCCGCTACTCCGGCGCATCGCAGGCGGTGGTCTGGTACTTCCTGGCCCTGGGGATCCAGTCCCTGACCTACACCTTCCCGTTCTCGCAGGCCATGAGCGTCAGCCGGCGCACCTTCTACATCGGGACCACCGGGCTTTTCGCCGTCGTTGCCCTGGCGGTCAGCCTGCTCTACTTCGTGCTGGGACGTATCGAGGTAGCCACCAACGGCTGGGGCCTGAACGGTCAGCTGTACTTCCTGGGCTGGGCGGCGGACAGCCCGGCGGCCGTCCAGATCATGTTCAACTTCCTTGTGATGCTGGCCCTGTACATGACCGGGTTCTGGTTCGCCACCGTTTACAAGAGGTGGCGGGCCACCGGAATGCTGGTGGTCTGGATCCTCATCGCGGTGGCGCTGGTCGGCCTGATGGCACTCGCCGGATGGCAGGGGTGGTGGCCGCAGATCGGGGCATGGTTTGCAGCCCAGACGCCGCTGAGCGTCAGCGGCTGGACCGCGCTCTTCTGCGCGGTGCTCGGAGTGGGCTCCTACCTGACGCTGCGCCGGGCAACACCCTGAAGCGCCTCACCCTGAAGCGCTGCCCGAGTGCAGCGGGGTCGTGGCGGGCAAGCGCCGTGGAGGGCAAAGGCACCGGAAACCGGGGCCTTTGCCCTACCCATGTCCGCGGACCGGGCGTAGGCTTAAAGCGCCTGCAGGTAACCATCTGATTAAGCCGGGTCGTTCTGGACGTGAAAATGTCCGAGCCAGCTCATAGCGAGATCGCGAAGGTACCTGCAGGCCTTGTGTTTAAGGGGAAGTACTTGACGAAGCCGCCCGGAATCCAGGGCGCCCCGTCGACCTTGGAAGCCGTGCTTTAGCCGCCGGCTTCCCGATGTCTTCATTGCCGTGACCGCCGTCGGACGTGAATCCGAGCGGATTCCGCCCGACCCCACCTAGGATCCGGCGAACCTCTGGCCCCTCCCCGCCGCCAAAGGCATGATGGAACCCAAAACCGCAGGTCCCCAACCCGGCGCGGCGCCAAAATGCCCGCGGGCTGACCCCTAAGGCAGGCAAGTGTGAACCCAGAAGCGATGGAACGGGCCCGGGAGGTGGAGGCGCGGATGACTGATGAGGAGCGCTTCTCACTCCTCATCAGCGTCATGGGCACCAACGCGACGCTCACGGACAAGGACCCGCGCATCCCTGAGGATGTCCCGATGAGCGCCGGCTACACCCCCGGGGTCCCGCGGCTGGGCATCCCCGCCTTGCTTATGAGCGACGCAAGCCTAGGCGTCACCAACCCGGGCTACCGGGAGGGCGACACCGCCACGGCCCTCCCTGCATCGATTGCCCTCGGGGCCAGCTTCAACCCGGAACTCGCCCGCCGATCCGGGCAAATGGTGGGCAGGGAGGCCCGCAGCAAAGGCCTCAACGTTCAGCTGGCCGGCGGCCTCAACCTGCACCGCGATCCGCGCAACGGCCGGAACTTTGAGTACCTGTCCGAGGACCCCTGGCTTACCGGCGTCCTCGGCGCGGAATCGGTGAGGGGCATCCAGGGCGAGCAGGTCATCTCCACGGTCAAGCACTTTTCGCTGAACTGCAATGAAACCAACCGGCACTGGCTGGATGCGATCATCGACCCCGCCGCGCACCGCGAGTCCGATCTTCTCGCGTTCGAGATCGCCATCGAGCGCGCCGGTCCCGGCTCGGTCATGACCGGCTACAACAAGGTCAACGGCACTTACGCCGGCGGCAACGAGACGCTGCTTCAGGGCATCCTGAAAGGCGCGTGGGGCTTCCCGGGCTGGGTGATGTCCGACTGGGGCGCGACGCCCAGCTGGGACTTCGCGCTGCGCGGCCAGGACCAGGAATCCGGCGTGCAGATCGACGTGATGATGTGGGGGCAGGAAGCGTTCACCGGATCGCTTCGCGAGGCCTACGCGGCGGGTGACTTCCCGAAGGAAAGGCTGTCCGAGATGGTGCAGCGCATCCTCTACGCCGTGTTCGACGTCGGAATCGACCGATGGGAGGAAACTCCCGACGTCGACCTTGCCGCTCACGCGGAGATCGCCCTGGAGACGGCGCGGCAGGGGATTGTGCTGCTCAAAAACGACGGCGTCCTCCCGCTGGACGCGCTGTCCGCCAGCGGCGGGCCGCTCAAGATCGCGGTCATCGGGGGACATGCCCAGCTGGGCGTACCGATCGGTGCCGGGTCCAGTGCGGTGGTGCCGCCCGGCGGCTACGCCGAAAGCCACACCATCGGCGGCCCCGGCATCATGGGCAGCATGCGGAACCTGTACCTGCTTCCCTCCTCGCCGCTGGCGGAACTGCAGAAGCTGTTGCCCGGCGCCGCGATCGAATACGATCCCGGAATGAGCCCCGCCGAGGCGGCGCTGCTGGCCCGCCGTTCCGACGTCGCCGTCGTCTTCGGCATCCGGGTGGAGGGCGAAGGCTACGACAACGCTGACCTGTCCCTGCCGTGGGGGCAGGACGCCGTGATTGAAGCCGTCGCGGACGCCAACCCGGCCACCGTCGTCGTCCTCGAAACCGGCAACCCCGTGGCGATGCCGTGGCTCGGGAAGGTCCGGGCCGTCCTGGCGGCCTGGTACCCCGGCCAGTGCGGCGGGCAGGCGATCGCCGAGATCCTCACCGGCGTCACCAATCCTTCCGGGAAACTCCCGCTGACCTTCCCCGCGGGCCTGGACCAGACTCCGCGGCCGGAGCTGCCGGGCCTCGGCACGCCGTGGGGGACGCCGACGACCATCCACTACAACGAAGGATCCGACGTCGGCTACCGTTGGTTCGCCAGAACCGGACAGCGGCCGCTGTTCCCCTTCGGCCATGGGCTCAGCTACACCCGGTTCGACTATGCGGGACTGACAGTGTCGGACGGGGGCGGGGTGCGGGCGAAATTCACTGTCACCAATAGTGGGCCGCGCCGCGGGGCCGATGTCCCCCAGCTCTACCTGCTAGACGATCCTGCCGGCACCCGCATGCGGCTGCTCGGCTTTGAACGCGTGGATCTCGACGTCGGCGAATCACGGACCGTTTCCCTGGATGTTGACCCGCGGCTGCTGGCAACCTATGACACCGATCGCGGGCAGTGGCACACCGCCGGTGGCAGCTACCGCGTGGCGCTCGGGCACGCGGCCGGCGACTCCGCATTGGAAGCTGACGTGTTACTCGCCGAGTCGTGGTTCGGGCGCTAGCCAGGCGACCGAATCAGGAGGGTTCAAGCCGCTGCCGGCGTTTTTGACCCAAGTTTCCGTGCCCCACATCTGCGAAGTGTGAGCGACTTGGCGCGGTGTCGGAGTTTGCGGCGGTGGTGGTCGGTGTCGGTGGCCGGTCCGGCTGTGTTGGGCAGCGGTGGCGGCCCGGTCAGTTGGGTGCCGGGCAGTGGGGGTGCGGTGGAGTGGTAGGTGTGGCCGGTGGGGGTTTGGACTTCGAGGGTGTGTCTGGGGCCTTGCCGGGGCCGGACTCTCCAGCCGGGGGTTTCTTTGGTGTGGTTGCAGGCTTCGCAGAGTCCGGCGCCGTTGGCTTGGGTGGTGGGTCCGCCGCGGTGCCAGGGGATGATGTGGTCGAGGTGGCGGATCGGGGCGTCGCAGTATGGGGTGCGGCAGGTGTCGTCGCGGGCTTGGATGAGGCGGCGCAGTCCGGGCGGGAAGGGCCGGGCTCGGGAGTCCAGGGCGGTGAGTTCGCCGGTGCCGGGAGCGGTGTAGAGCCGGCGGAGCCAGACGTTGAAGGCTTCATCCCCGTCGGTGTCAGTGTCCCCGGCCGCTCCATGTTGGAGGAGGTCCCGGGCCCAGGTGGCGGGGACGATGCCGTAGCCGGGGAGGCGGGCGGGTTCGCTGTCGCTTTGGAGGAGGGTGCGGTCGGTCATGACGAGTTGGAGTTCGATGCCGGTGATCCCGCCGGGGGTGCCGGTGGTGCGTTCGACGAGGGTGTCGGTCATGAGTTGGCCGCGGGTGCGGGGGTCCCCGTTGTTGTGGAGGGTGTCGGCGTGCCGGGTCAGGGCGGCGTACATCGCGACGCCCTGGCCGGCGGGGAGCAGGGCGGTGAGGTAGCACATGGTGTCCGGGGCCGGGCGGATGCTGACGTGCCGGTCGGTGGCGGCGTGGCTGGCCCGCTGGGTGACGGTGCGTGGGTCCCGGCGGTAGGCCGCGGCCCGGGCCGCGGCGATGATGGCGCGGTCTCCGGCGCCGTCGAACGCTCCGGTGTCGGCGGCGAGCTCTTCGTCGACGGCGGTGCGGTCCTCCGCGGTCAGGCCCGCGGTCTCCTTCACCAATTGGGTGGCGCGCCATTCGTTGAGCTGCCCGGCCTCCAGCGCAGCCAGGGCGTGGGGCATTTCGGTGACCAGGGCTTTCGCCAGGCCCAGGAGCCGGCCGCCCTTGGCGGGGGATTCACGCCGGGCCAAGGCGATCTGCGCGCCGACCCCGGCCCCGAGCTGCGCCGCGGGCACCCCGGCGTCGGCCTGTTCACGGCGCTGGAGCAGATCGAACGCGACCGTCAGCCGGGCCTGACGGGCAGCCAGGGCGGATTTCGCGTCTTCCAGCTCACGGATCTCGCTGATCAGTCCGGCACTGTCCCGGGCGGGCCGGACAGCCGCCAGCGCCCGGGCCACCCCCGCTGCAACCGACACGCCTGCCGGCTCAACTGCGCCTGCCGGTTCAAATGCGTCGGGCCCCTGCTTGCCGTTCATGAATACACGCTATCGGGCACCACCGACAATTAAAGGCCACCTCCGCACCGGCGCTTCCGTAAGGTTGGAGGACCGCCCGCGCCCCGATCCAAGGAACCCATGCCCATCAACAAACAGTCACTGAAGCAGGACGGGTTCACCGGCTTCCGGCAGTTGACGGATCTTGAGATCAACCGGATCCCGCAGAAACCCGGGATCTTCGTGGTGCTCCAGCCTGAAGGCTTCCGGCCGCAGTTCCTGGCCAGGAGCACGGCCGGCATTTTCAAGAAGAAGGACCCCACCCTGAAGGTGGACGCGCTCACTGCCGAATGGATCGACGGCGCAGAGGTCCTGTACGTGGGCAAGGCCGGGCCCGGCAGCAAGGGCAACCGGGGGCTCCGCCGTCAGCTCCAGGAATTCGTCGACTTCGGCAAGGGCAAACCGCCCGGCCACTGGGACGGCCGGCTGATCTGGCAGCTCGCCGCCGTCGGCAACCTGATCATCGCGTGGAAAGAGCTGCCCGCCGAGGAGCTCAGCGCAGCCGAAGCGGGATATCACGCCGCGTTCGCGGAGGAGTACGGCCGGCTCCCGTTTGCCAACCTGGTCCGGGCGCGGGTCAAGGGCAGCTAGCCGCAGCCACTCAGAAAGTGCCGTACGTGAACCGCCCGGCCACCAGCGTCGCGGCCACCGGCATTGCCGCGAACTCCGCGTCGGACACCGCCAGCGGGTCGACGTCGAGCACCGCAAGATCCGCCGGATCGCCCGCCCGGACTGTGCCCCGCCCGCGTGTTGACGCGGCCAGGGCCTCCTGCCGCGTGAGGGCCTGCTCCGGGTGCCAAGGCCCGCGGCCGTCCGGCCGGGATCGGGTGGTGGCCGCCGACATCGCGGTCCACGGCTCCAGCGCCGACACCGGCGCGTCCGACCCCAGCGCCAGGGTGGCCCCGGCAGCGAGCAGCGACCGCAGCGGGAATGCCCGGTCCGTGCGCCCGGCCCAGTTGGAATCGGCGGCGTCCCGGTCATCCAGCGCGTGGGCGGGCTGGACGCTCGCCGTCAGCCCCAGTCCGCCGAAACGCGCGAAGTCCTGGCTGCGGACAAACTGGGCATGCTCAATCCGGCCCGTGATCCCTGCGGCCGCGAATGCATCCAGGGCCACCTCGTTGGCGGCGTCGCCGATCGCGTGCACGGCGGGGACGAATCCGGATTCCCGGGCCCGGACCAGCAGGTCCAGCAGTTCCGCCGCGCTCACTGTGAGCAGTCCGTGGCCGCCGTGCGGATACGGGTCCACGCAGTATGCCGTGCGGGTGTTCAGCGAGCCGTCGATCAGCACCTTGAGCGGACCCACGCGCAGCAGGCCTGCCCCGCCGGACACGTCCAAACCGGTCCGCATCCCCGCCGCGATGGCCCGGTCAAGGTCCTGCGGATAGACGCCGGCGTCCACCCTGAAGGCATCGAAACCGCCTGCCATGCGGCGCAGCCAGACGTCCCGGTTCCACGTCATTTCGAAATCGACAATCCCCACGATCCCGCGTGCGGCCGCGGCTTCGGCGGACTCCCGCACCCAGGCATCCACCACTGCGTCCGGCAGTTTGCCCAGCTCACGGGTCAGTTCAAAGGCCGGCTCCTCGCGCAACAGCCCGGAGGAGTCCACCGCCACACCGTAACGGGAAGCCGCCGCGCTGTTGAGCCAGACGCAGTGCAGATCATGGCTCAGCAGCGCCGTCGGCACGCCCCGGGTGGCGCCGTCGAGCAGCTCCAGGCTGGGAACATCCGCCCAGACAGCGTCCCGGAAACCCACGCCTACCGCCGTCACGGCGTTGTCCCCTTCATGCCCGCGGCCGGACAGCGCGGAACGCACGACGTCGGCCGCCTCACCCGCCGAGATGGCGCCGGAAAGGTCGATCCGATTGGCGGCGAGGGCCCATTGCGTCATGTGGACATGTTCATCCCACAGCCCCGGGATGAGGTAACGCCCGTCCAGGTCCACCACTCTCGCCGCGGGGTTGCCCGTGTCCCCCGCGGGAGCCAGCTGCGAAACCGCGCCGTCGACCACGTGCACGTCGTACAGCGCTGTCCCGCCGGGGAGCCGCGCGGACGCGAGCACGAGGTCATTTACGGCGGGGGCAAGTCTTTCAGGCATACGAAACAGGCTATGGGCCGGCGCGCGCAGCGCCAATCCGGACGCGCCGCAGCGCCAATCCGGACGCGCCGCAGCGCCAACCAGGACGTGCCGATGCCGCTCAGGATCCTTGGGATCCCACGGGGACCCGGGCTCTCCACCGCACACGGGACTTTCGCCCCTTGCCCTGGATAGACGTACCCTCCATGCTGAATTTGGGGCGGTTCCTGCACGGCCATTGGGGGATGAACCGCCTGCTACAACAGTTGTTCGGTCTCGCTCGAACCTTGGGGAAGGAAAAGGCGTTCTGCGCTGGTCCGTGTCTGCGGGACCAAGGCAGGAGGCCGCGGCCAACATGACTGTCACCAACGATTTTCGCTTATTTGTACTAGTTCAGGGACAGCCCGGGAGCTCTGATGCCCCGTGACCCACAGGCAACACGGCACCAGAAGTAGCGCCTACTACGCGCACCCTTCCCATGGGGATCCACGCATGAAAGTCCTTATCCGGATCGACTCCGTTGCGGAATCGGCGCGGGTGGACGTGCGGGGCGTCGTCACGCCGGCTAATATCCGCGCCCTCTATGTCGTCTGCCGCCGTGTGGCAGCCAAACTTCCCGGGTACGAAATCGTCATCAACCTCGCCCACGCCCGCGTGACCGCCGATGCCATCGAAGAACTTCACGAGCACGCCCGCCGCTCGGTCGTGTCATCCGGCATCGACGCGTCCGTGACGCCGTGCCGGTTGCGCATTGTGGACCCGCCGAACATCCTCAGAATCAAGGAGAACGCATGAAAGCCCTCGTCTATGGTGGTCCCGGGGAAAAGTCCTGGACGGACGTTCCCGATCCTAAGATCCAGAATCCCAGCGACGTGATCGTGAAAGTGGAAACCACCACGATCTGCGGAACGGACCTCCATATTCTCAAGGGGGACGTTCCTGCCGTGACCAAAGGCAGGATCCTGGGCCATGAAGGCGTCGGAACCATCACCGAAGTGGGTTCCTCGGTCACCAGCCTCAAGGTGGGGGACCGCGTGATCATCTCCTGCATCAAGTCCTGCGGCCACTGCGCCAACTGCAAGACCGGCCTCTATTCGCACTGCATGGGCGAGGAAGGCGCATCCGGCATCGGCTGGGTCTTCGGCCACCTGATCGACGGCACGCAGGCCGAGTACGTCCGCGTCCCGTACGCCGAAAACTCACTCCACCTGCTTCCTGAGGGCGTCACCGACGAACGGGCCGTGATGCTCTCCGACATCCTCCCCACCGGTTTCGAAATCGGTGTGCAGTACGGCCGGGTCAAGCCCGGTGATACGGTCGCCGTCGTCGGTGCCGGACCGGTGGGCCTCGCCGCGATCGCCACCGCCGGGCTTTACGGGGCCGCCACCATCATCGCCGTCGACCTTGACGCGAACCGGCTGGAGAAGTCCCGGGAGTTCGGCGCCACCAACGTTGTCCTCTCCAGCGACGCCGACTGGAAGGAGCAGGTGCTCGCGCTGACGGACGGGCAGGGGGTGGACGTGGCCATCGAGGCGGTCGGGATTCCTGCGACCTTCACCATGTGCGCCGATATTGTGCGTCCCGGCGGCAACGTGGCCAACGTGGGTGTGCACGGCAAGTCCGTGGAGCTGCATGTGGAAAACCTTTGGATCCAAAACATCAACATCAGCATGGGCCTGGTCAATGCCAACACCACGCCGATGCTGCTCAAGCTTGTCGCGCAGAACAAGGTGCCGGCGGAAAAATTCGCCACCCACCATTTCAGCTTCGACCAGTTCCTGGAGGCCTACGACACCTTCGCCCGCGCCGCCGAAACGAAGGCGCTTAAGGTAGTGATCACGGCGTGAAAGCCCTGGTTGTCTACGATTCGGCGTACGGCAACACCAGATCTGTGGCCGAGGCGATCGCCGGCTCGCTCGACGGGGTGCAGGCGAGTTCCGTCCCGGTGGGGGAGTTCAAACCCGAAGCCCTCGTGGCGGGTGACCTCCTCGTGGTCGGCAGCCCGATCAACGGATGGCGTCCGACGCCGAAAATCACCTCGCTGCTGGCTGCCCTGGCAGACGGTTCCCTCAAGGGCGTGAACGCCGCGGCGTTCGATACGCGCGTCCGGATGTTTATCCACGGCGATGCCGCCAAGAAAATATCCCATGCCCTCAAAGCCGGCGGTGCAGACATCATCGCCGAACCCATGCCCTTCTACGTGAAAGGCAGTGAAGGGCCGCTGCGTGACGGTGAAATCGAGAAGGCCCGGGGCTGGGCGCGGCGCCTGCTGACCTCGCTGGGGCGCTGACCGGCGTCCATGCTGAACCGGAGGTCCTGACAAGGACCATGTGAAAGGACGGCGCTCATGCGACCAGGCCGGATTGTCATGCTCGTGCTGGGTACGCTCAGCGCTCTCCTGGGCCTGGGTCTGCTGGCTGGTGCCGGCGCCGTCGGGTGGGCCAACTACCAGCAGCGCGACAACGGGTTCTTCACCACGCCGGTGGAGCGTTTTGCTGCCGATTCGTACGCCCTCACTTCGCCACGCCTCGACATCATGACGGAAAGCAGCTACCCGGAAACATCCCCTGTGGTCCCGGGAAGCATCATGATCCGTGGCTCCGCCGCCGATCCGGCGAAGGCGATTTTCATCGGCATCGCTCCGCAGGCCGATGTGTCCGCCTACCTGGCTGGCGTCAACCACTCCGAAATCGTTGACGTCAGATTTACCCCCTTCCGGGCACAGTACCGCGAGGTGCCCGGCACTAGTGTTCCGGCGCTGCCCGCGGATCAGACCTTCTGGACCGCACTGGCCACCGGGCCGGGGACCCAGGAGCTCCAGTGGGACCTGCGGCCGGGAACCTGGGCCGTGGTCATCATGAACGCTGACGCCACCGCTCCGGTAGCCGTGGACCTTCGGGCCGGCGCCCGCTCTGACCTCTTGTGGCCCGTTTTCGTCGGCCTGTTGATCGGCGGAATCCTGTTCCTGCTCATCGGTGTGCCACTGATCGTGTTTGGCGCCGCCGGGCTGGGCAAGGGCGTACCGCCCGCCGGCGGTGGCACTCCGGCGCCGGCGTATGCAGGCCAGCCCGTCCCGGGACAGAAGGCATATGCCGTCCAGCCGTACGCGGCCGGAGCGCCGCCGGGCTTCCCGCCGCCCACCCCGCCGGATGCCGGCGCCGTATATCCGGCCCGGCTCAGCGGCTATCTGGACCCGAACCTGTCCCGGTGGAAGTGGCTGTTCAAGTGGTTCCTGGCGATCCCGCACTTCATCGTGCTCTTTTTCCTCTGGTTTGCCTTCGGTGTGGTCACCATCGTGGCGTGGTTCGCGATCCTCTTCACCGGGCACTACCCGCGCTCGCTGTTCAACTTCAACGTCGGGGTGATCCGCTGGAGTTGGCGGGTGGCCTTCTACTGCTACGGGGCGCTTGGCACGGACCGCTACCCGCCATTCACCTTGGAACGCACCGACTACCCGGCCGACTTCGACGTCGACTATCCGGAGAAGCTCTCCCACGGCCTGGTGCTCGTGAAGTCCTGGCTGCTGGCCTTCCCACACCTGCTGATCATCTCGCTGTTGACCGGCACCGCCCAGACCTGGGTGTACCGCGACGGCGAATGGTTGCAGGTCAGCACGGGGATGTCCCTGTTCGGGTTGCTGGTCTTCATCGCCGGAGTCATCCTGCTTTTCACCGGGGTGTACTCGAGGGGCCTTTTCGACTTCCTGCTGGGCCTGAACCGCTGGATTTACCGCGTCACCACCTATGTCGCGCTGATGCGTGACGAATACCCGCCGTTCCGCCTGGACATGGGTCCCCGGGACCCCGGAGAGGCCGCGGCGATTCCTCCCGCCGTGACTCCTCCGGGCCCCGGGTATGCGCCGCTCCCCGCGGGGCCAGGCACGCCCGTTGGCCCGGGTGGCCAGCCGCCTGGCTACGGTCAGTCTGGTCCCGAGGGGACAGGCCAGCCCGGACCAGGTGGGACAAGCCAGCCCGGCCAAGGTTGGCCAGGCCAACCTGGACCGGGTCCGGCGGCCGGACCGGCCGAGGGCCAACCGGGCTACTACGGTATCGGCGGGCCCGCGGCCACCCGGCCGGATCAGCCGGACGCCTCCTCAGCCGCGAAAAACCCCGCCGGCCCGGAAAACCCCACCGGCCAGGACAACCCGCCGCGCGCCTAGCACCTCCGGACCACCGCGGCTGCGGCCGGGCGGCTCACCAGAGCCGCCCGGCCGCATTGGTGTGCCTACGGTGGTGTGGCCGCGTTACTCTGCCTGCCCGCTGCTGCGGGCGTCAACGCTTCGCGGCCCTGCGACCCTCTTTGCCCTGTCAGCACTGCCTTTCTACCCCTTCAAAAAAGATTTACATGCGTGTGCATCCAAACAGCCTCCAACGCCGGTAGTAGGGGTGTAAGCAATAAATCGCCCGCGTGGCGGGCCGTTGAAGGAGATGTAAATGCGTACCAGCCTTTTCACAGCAGGCGCCGTGGCAGTCGCGGCAGCTCTCGCCCTTGCCGGCCCCGCCCAGGCGGCCGAATCCGACGCCCAACTGTCCGTTCTCCACGGCGTGCCGGGGCTGACCGTTGACGTCTGGGTCAACGGCGAACTCACCCTGGACGATTTCACGCCCGGCACCCTCGCCGGCCCGCTCGCCCTGCCGCCCGGCGATTACGACCTGGCTATCACCGCCGCCGACGCCGCCGACGCCTCCGCCGCTGTGATCGGGCCCGTCACGGTCAGCCTCGCTGCCAACGGCAACTACACAGCCGTGGCCAACCTCGACGCAGAGGGCAACCCGACGGCCAACTTCTTCACAAACGACGTCTCGCAAATCGATCCCGGCAAGGGCAAGCTCACCGTCCGCCACACAGCGGCGGCACCGGCCGTGGACGTCCTCGCCGGCGGCACTGCCGTGATCTCCGGCCTGGCCAACCCCAACGAGGAGACACTCACGCTGGATCCCGGCACCCTCTCCGTTTCGGTGGCCGCCGCCGGCACCACGGAACCGGTGATCGGCCCGGCCGATGTGACTGTCGCGGAAGGCACCCACACAGTGGTCTATGCGTGGGGCAGCCTCGCTGACAACAACCTGCAGGTGGCCGTGCAGAACATTGAGGGTCTGCACTCCGCCCCGGCCGGCGTTCCCGGCGGACGCTCCGGCGCCGCTGAGGCCGCAACCGGATCCACCGGCCAGGTAGCCACCACGGTGGGCATCGGCGCCGCGGCCCTCCTGCTTCTGGCCGGCGGGTTTGCCGTGTCCCGGAAGCAGCCGGCGTTCCGCCGCATCCGCTAGGCACCAACCACGCACCGGCCGCCCGGTCACCCCGGGCGGCCGGCGCCTGACATCCAATCCGGCAAGGGGAGGCCTGAGATGAACCGCACGACGGCGGCAGAGCCCACCGGGGTCCCCCCGGCTTCCGGCCGGCGGTCCGTAGCGCAGCGGACAGCAGCGCGTGGCCCGGCCGCACATTCGTCGGCTGCCCACCGGACTGTCGGACAGAGAGCGGCGGCGCGGATCGCGGCCGCCGTCGTGACGGTTTCCCTGTTGATTGTCGGTTCCGCAGCGTCCCAGGGCACGGACGCTCCACCCCCGGCCACGGAAAGAACCGCCACGGAGGCAACAGCTGCGGAGAGATCTGTTGCTGAGAGACCAGCAGCGGAGGGAACCCCCACACAGGCAGCCGGCGCTGACGGGCAACGACCCGGCGCCCGGCAGTCCCAGCCGCGGGCTGCCGCAGCTCTAGCCCCCGGATCAGCCGTCCCGGTGCGTCCGGCGGCCCCACCGGCCACGGCGCCCAAGGATCCGGCCCCGCGCGCCCTCACCGTGGAGGGCACCACTATCAATATGGCTGTCGTGGAGGTGGGCGTCAGTCCGAACGGGGCCATGGAGATCCCCGAACCCTTCGACGAGGCGGGCTGGTACCGCTTCGGCCCGGCCCCCGGAGCCACAACCGGAACAGCGGTGATCGCGGCACACGTCGACACGACCTCCGATTCGGCACCCTTTTCCCAGCTCAAGTCGCTCACTCCGGGAACCCTGGTAACCGTCCGGCGTGACGGGGCCCCGCCCGTGACGTTCCGGGTGACCGGTGTGGAGCTTATGGCAAAGGACGCGTTCGACGGTGCGTCCATTTTTCGCCGCGACGGCCCGCCGCAGCTGAAGCTGGTGACTTGCGGCGGCCGATGGCTGGACGAACAGCAGGACTACGGCGACAATGTGATTGTCACAGCGGTGCCGGCATGATCCAGGACGCAGCGCTCATCGTCGCCACAAGCAGCGGGAAGGAGCCTGGCTTGGCACCTTTCGAGGCCCCTTCCGCCTGGGACGCCGGATTGAACGAATCCTTCGCCGCCGGTGACGAATCCGCGCTGGCCGAGGCGTACCGGCAGTTCTCGCCGCTGGTCCACACGCTGGCGTTGCGCTCGTTACGCGACAGCACGGCGGCCGACGACGTCACCCAGGAAGTGTTCATCCGGGTGTGGCGCTCGCGGTCGGCGTTCGATCCGGGGAAAGCGCGGCTGCCGGCGTGGATCGTGGGCATCACCCGGAACGCGATCACGGACGCGCAGGCGGCCTCGGTGCGGGAGACCCGGAAGGTGCTGGCCGCCGTCGAGCGTTCCCCGGACCCGGAAGGTCCCGCCGGGCAGGCAGCCGCGGAGGTGCTGGCCGACCGCCTGCTGCTGGACGGGGAGCTGGAGCGGCTGGGCGAGCCGCAAGGGTCCATCCTCAAACTCGCCTTCTACGATGACCTGACGCATTCGCAGATTTCACAGAAACTGGACCTGCCGCTTGGTACGGTCAAGAGCCACATCCGCCGCAGCCTGTCCCAGCTCAGAAGCCGATTGGAGGTAGACCGTGCAACATCTTGACCCGGAGTCCCTGAGCCTATTGGCCCTCGGCGAAGAGCTCGGAGACGACGCCGCGGAACACCTTCGCTCCTGCGCCGGCTGTGCAGCGGAATACGCCAGCCTCCGCCGGGCCGTCGTGGCAGCAAAGCCCGGACCTGCCGCTGCCGCGCTGGAATCACCCGGGCCGCAGGTATGGGCAGGAATCCACAGCGCACTGGGGCTGTCCCCCGCCGTCGCCGCCGACCCGCTGGGATCCCCGACGGCGTCCGGCGCCCCACCGGCGTTTGCACCGGCACCGGAACGGCCGGCGTCCGGGTCCGTGACTCCGCTTCCGTCCCGGGAGCCAAGGCCGGGCGGGAAGCCTGACCGCAGCGGCGGTTCCGGCTGGCTGCGCCGTCCCGGTGTGTGGCTGGCTGCCGCCGCGGCCACAGCGCTGCTGGCGGCGGGCGTCTTCTGGTCCGTCCAGCAGAACCAGCCGGTGGTGACGCCGCTGGCCCAGGCCGAACTCGCGCCGGTGGACCAGCATTCCGCCACCGGCTCGGCCCGGGTGGTCGAAGCCCAGGACGGGCAGCGCACGCTGGAAGTACGGGTGGACAAGAACGAAGCCCGCGGCTATCAGGAGGTCTGGCTGATCGCACCCGACCTGACACGGCTGGTGAGCCTGGGCGTGATGACGTCTGAGGCCGGTTCGTTCCCTGTCCCGGACGGGCTGGACCTGGCCGAATATCCGATCGTGGACGTGTCCGACGAACCGGTGGACGGCAACCCCGCGCACTCCAGCGTCAGCATTGTCCGCGGAACCCTCGCCTCCTGAACAGCTTGACCCCTCTTGCCAGCGGCCCCCGGCGAGAACATAGTTGAGGGAATTTACCACTCCACCGCGGGAGGCGGGCGACGATGCTGAACAATGAGGTCCCCGGAAACGGACTGCTGCAGGGCAAGACGGCGTTGATCTACGGGGCGGGCGGTTCCATCGGCGGCGCAGTGGCCCGGGCTTTCGCTGCGGAGGGCGCCTTCGTCCACCTCGCCGGGCGCACCGAGTCGCGGCTTGAAAAGGTGGCGCGGGACATCCAGGAGGACGGCGGAAGGGCGGAAACCGCCGTCGTCGACGCTCTCGATGAGGAACAGGTGGACGCGTTCGTGGACCGCGTGGCCAGGAAACACAAACGGATCGACATCTCCTTCAACCTCATCTCCTTTGGCGACATCCAGCAGTCGCTGATGGAGATCGACGTCAACGACTTCACCCAGCCCATCACCCTGGCCACACGCACCCACTTCATCACCACCCGGGCCGCGGCGACGCGCATGATCAAACAACGCTCCGGGGTGGTGCTGATGTTCGGCGGTTCCGGTCCCCAGACCATCCCCGGGCTTGGCGGGTTCAAGGTGGCACTGGACGCGATGGAGGGGCTGCGCCGCCAATGGGCGCTGGAGCTGGGAAAACACGGCATCCGTATTGTCACCATGGTGTCCGGCGGCATCATCGAGACGATCCCGTGGCAGACGGAGGGGCGCGAGGAGATCATCGTGGAGATTGCCAAAGCCGCCCACCTGAACCGCACCGCGACGCTGGCCGACGTCGGAAACGTGGCCTGCTTCGTGGCTTCGGACAAGGCCGGGGCCATCACGGACGCCACGGTCAACATCTCCGCCGGCGCGATCGTGGACTACTGAGGTGCTGGGCGCCTCCGGCTACCCGACCGTCACCTTGATCCGCTGCACCACGTTGTTGCCCATGCCCTGGTAGTTCCAGGACTGCTCCAGCGGCTGTGCGGCACCGGTGGTGTCCGTGGCGCGGCAGGCCAGCTCGTGTTCACCGGGATCAGCCACCCACGGCATGGACCAGGCGCACCAGGCGAAGGGCGCTGCCGGCTGCTGCAGTTGCGCCGGCGCCCACTTGCCGTCGATGCCGACCTCGACGCGCTGCACGGCGCCCTCCCCGGACCAGGCCCGGCCGGTCAGCATCACCGGGCCGGGCGGGACGATCCTGCTCCTGGTGAAAAAGTCCGGCACACCCGGCGGAACCATCAGCGAACGGACTTTGATCCATGAGACGGGACTGCCGGCGTCGTCCGCGTCCTGCTGATAGCGGTACGCGACCGTCTGCTGGAAACCGTCGAACGGTTTGGTCAGCACGTTGATCGAGGAGAGCCATTTCACGCTTGCCATGCCGTACCAGCCCGGGACCACCAGCCGCAGGGGGTAGCCGTGCTGCGGGGGCAGGTCGTTGCCGTTCATCTGGTAGGCCAGCACGATGTCGGGCCGCAGAGCCTCCGCAATCGGAAGGCTCCGGGCGAACTGATGCCGGACGCCGCCCTGGATTCCGCTGTCCGCGCCGGTGAACGCCACCTCCACGGCGTCGTCCTCCACCCCGGCCTGGGTCAGCAGGTAGGCGAGCGGGACACCGGTCCAGACGGCGGTGCCCACGGCCTCCAGCTGCCAGGGCTGGCTCAGCGGACGGGGCCGCAGCAGGGAGCGGCCGTTGCCGGCGCATTCCAAGGTGACGGGGATGCTGATCCGCGGCGCCCGGCGAATGGCCTTGAGGTTCAGCTCCAGCGACCGCTGGACGGCGCCGCCGATCCGCAGGTGCCACTGGTCGGCATCAATGAACGGGATGTCGAAGTGGTTCAGCAGATAGTGCAGCCCGGGCGGGGTGATGCCGTTCCGCAGGGCCTCGAGCGGCATGGAGTGGTTACGGACCGCGAGCTGGAGTTCTTCCGCGGTCAGCGGGCCGTGGCTCGGTTCCCCGGGGTGCGGCGTAAGTTTCCGTCCGTGGCGCGGGGTCTTCAGGATGGATGAATGTCGGGACATCTGCTTTGGCATGGCGCTGCGATTCTGCTCCGGACCAGCCCGGATTTGGACCGGTGTCACCTGTCTTCAGGTCTACGCCCGGGCCCGGAAGCCGTCAATACCGGGCCGGACCTGCAGCCCGGACGGAAAGGAAGACTAAATCGTGTGCGACTCGGCAAGGAACTGTGCCAGGCCCAGCGGCTCGCGGCCGGTGAGTTCGTGCACGGCCGACGTCGGACCCGCCAGTTCGCCGGCGGCGATGGCCGTGTAGGTGCTCACCCAGGCATCCACCTGCCACGGCGGGGCGCCATAGGAAGCCCGCGAGGCGTAAGCCTCCTCAAGGGTCTCGCGGTGGAACGTGATGCTCCGGCCGGTCCCGGCGGTAAGGAGGTCCGCGGCAGCCGCCAGGGAGATGTCCTCCGGTCCGGTGAGGTCGTAGGTCCTGCCCTTATGCAGGGCAGGGTCGCGGAGCACGGTCACGGCGGAGCGGGCGACATCCGCGCGGGCAACGGCTGCCATAATGCCGTCCCCGGCGGGTCCACGGATCACCCCGTCCTCACCTGCGAGCAACGGCAGGAAATCCAGGTAGAAGTTGTCCCGCAGGAAGGTGTAGTCCATCCCCGACGCCTTGATCCGCTCCTCGGTGGCGAAGTGGTCCCGGCCCAGGGTGAACGTGCAATCGGCTGCCGCGCCGAAGAACGAGGTGTACACGATGTGCTGCACGCCGGCCGCGGCCGCCGCGTCCACGAAGGTGCAGTGCTGCTGCAGCCGGTCCTCGGTTTCTGAAGCGGAGACCATCAGGAGCGTCTTCACTCCGTCGAGGGCGGCTCTGGCGGGCACCGGATCGGCGTAGGCCGCCGCCACGGGGACGGCGTCCGCCAGTTCCGGAGCCCGGCCTATGTCGCGGACCAGCAGGCGCTGCGGGTTGCCGGCGCTGGCCAGTTGACGGGCGACCAGCCCGCCCAGGTGCCCGGTGGAACCGGTGACGGCGAGCGTCGGCGCGGTTGCCACGGGCCTACCGCTCCCGGGAGGCGGGCGACTTGGTCTGTGCCGGGTCGCGTTCGGCGAGGTGGCCGATGGCGGCGTCGATCTTGTCCATGATTCCGGCGTCGAGCTTCACGCCCGCGGCGGCCACGTTCTTCTCGATCTGTTCCGGCCGGGATGCGCCCATGATGGCGGAGGCCACGTTCGGGTTCTGCAACACCCAGGCGATACTCAGCTGGGCCATGGTCAGCCCGGCTTCCTCCGCGATCGGTTTGAGCTGCTGGACCCCGGTGAGGACCTCGTTGGACATCCAGCGCTCGATCATTTTCGAGCCGCCCTTGGAATCCGTGGCGCGGCTGCCCTCCGGGGCGGGCTTGCCGGGGTGGTACTTGCCGCTCAGCACACCCTGGGCAATCGGGGACCACACAATCTGGGAGAGGCCCAGCTCCTCAGAGGTCGGAACCACCTCGGCCTCGATGACGCGCCACAGCATGGAGTATTGCGGCTGGTTGGAGATCAGCTGGAAACCGAGGTCCTTGGCCAGGGCGTGACCGTCGCGGATCTGGCTGGCTGTCCATTCGCTGACGCCGATGTAGAGGGCCTTGCCCTGCCGCACGATGTCCGCGAAGGCCTGCATCGTCTCTTCCAGCGGGGTGTCGTAGTCGTAGCGGTGGGCCTGGTAGAGGTCCACATAGTCGGTCTGCAGCCGGGTCAGCGAGCCGTTGATGGCTTCCATAATGTGCTTGCGGGAGAGCCCAAGATCGTTGTGACCCTTGGGTCCGGTGGGGCCGAAGACCTTGGTGAAGATTTCCAGCGACTCACGCCGCTCGTCCCGGAGCGCCTTGCCGAGCACGGTCTCCGCGGCCGTGTTGGCGTAGACGTCCGCGGTATCGAAGGTGCTGATGCCGGCGTCGAGCGCTGCCCGGACGCACTGGGTGGCGACCTCGTTCTCCACCTGCGAGCCGTGCGTTAGCCAGTTGCCGAAGGTAATTTCCGAGATTTTGAAGCCGCTGTTTCCCAGGTATCTGAATTCCATGGGTTTCACCGTAGCCGAGTTGCCTGCCGGGGGTAAGGCCTCAGCCGGCTTTGCGCTCCTGGGCCTGCGGCTTGTTGCGCAGCTGGTTCTGGGGCTGGCCCTGGGGCTTCCGGGGCTGCGGCAGCCGGCCCGGGCGGGAAACCAGCGAGCCCGTGTCCAGCAGGGATTTCGCGGCGGGCATCGGGGCTTTCTTGAAGGCCGGCGGGACCGCGCCGAGCTGGCCGTTCGTGTCAGTGGCCGACTCGACGAGGGGCGCCACGGCTTCCACGTCCCGCGCCGGAGCCGAAGGGCTGGGCAATTCGCGGACCGAGACCTTGACGGCCGGGGCAGCCTCCGCCTTGGCGCGTGCGGCAGCGCGGGCATCGGCCTGCTCGACGGCGGCCACCCAGTCGGGGGACAGGGCGGGTTCCTTCTTGGCAGGCTTGGCGGGCTTCACCGGTTTGGCGGCTTTCACCGGTTTCGCCGGTTTGGCAGCCGCCGGCGCGTCCTGGACGGTCTCGGCGGGCCGGGCTGCTGGGCCGGTGACCCGAAGCAGGCCGCGTCCCACGGCCATAATGGTCACGGCAACCAACCGGCCGAGGCCGGCAATGACGAGCGTGGCTGCCAAGGCGAGGAACAAGCCGAAGAACATGACCATCGCCACTGCCAGCGTCCCGAGGAAGGTCAGGTTGAGGGCGATGGTTGTCGGATCTTCCATGTCACCTCTCCTAGCTGGCCTAGCCGCGGCGTGTCCCGCCAAGAGCGGCGGGCAAGCACCCCTTAACCATACGGACTTTTTTCCTTGGCCGCGCAGGCATCCGGAGTCTTCGCACTGACGTGTCACAGCTGGTATGGGTCCCGCTGCCGGGCGCTGCCGGGCTGTGCGTCTGTAGTCTGAAGGAGCCACACCCGCACGGTCCGGCCCCGAAAGGACAATTGTGACGCCCCCAGCCGCCGCCAGTACAGGTGCCGATGACCAGCCGGACGGGTCCCGCTTCCGGGGAAATTGCCCGTGCCTGTCCGGGGAGCAGTACGGTGACTGCTGCGGCCGGTTCCACGCCGGCGAAGCGGAAGCCCCGACGGCGGAGCAGCTGATGCGCTCGCGGTACAGCGCCTTCGTGGTGCTGGACGCCGATTACCTGTTGCGCACCTGGCACCCGGCGACCCGGCCGGCTGCCCTCGACCTGGATCCGGACATGCAGTGGCGGCGGCTGGACATCATTTCCACGACGCGCGGCGGCCCGCTGGACACCGAGGGGACCGTGGAGTTCAAGGCCCATTTCCGGCACGACGGCGAACGCGGAGTCCACCACGAAACGAGCCGATTCCAGCGGGTCGGCCGCCGCTGGTATTACGTCGATGCAGGCGCCGAGTTCGGGTGAACGGCGCACCCGGCACTTAAACAGCTGCCGGGCGCCGGGCAACGCTGCCCGGCGCCCGGCAGGTCCAGGACGTTGGTGTGCCTAGCGTTCCTCGACAGTCTCCACGGGGGTGAAGCCGGCGCGGTCCACTTTGCGGTGGAAGCGCATGCCGGCGGTTCCACCCAGGACGGCACCCACGAGCGCCACCGCGGCCACCACTACTGCGGCGATGATGCTGGTGGTTGTCAGTTCGCCTTCGTTGACCGGGATCCGCGGGAAGCTGTTGAGCTGGGCCAGGATGTTGTACTGCTGGCCGGCCACGAGGCCGAGAACGGCGACCACCACGGCGGCGATGAGGGCCCAGACCCACACCATAAAGCCCTGTTTGGCGCCGTTGAAGCGGGCCATCCGGCCGGCGACGTAGCCGCCGGAGTAGTAGGACACGAACAGGATGACCAGCAGCACGATGATGCCGACCAGTCCCACCGTTTGATCGGCGGAGTTCACGGCCGCGTTGACGTCCGTGTTGGTGGCGAGCCCGACGGCGGTGCCTGCGGCCGCGACCAGCGCGGTCAACAGCACGGCCATACCCGTGGCGGCGAGCCAGCCGAAGAAGGCCGAGCCGATCTTGATGCCGCCGAACTGTTCCTTTTCGCGGGCCACCACGGTTTCCCGGGTGGGGACCTCGTCGACGACCGTGTCCCGCGCGTCGACGTTGTCGCGGCCGGTCCCGTCGTGGCGCACGGCCGTGACGGGCTGGCTGCGGGTCGGTTCCGTGTGGACCGGCCCGGTGCGGACCGCGTCCTGGCTCCGCGTGCCGGCGTCATTGTCGTCGGCCGGGGCCGCCGTGGCGGGGGTGCCCGTGGGGATCACGCGGGTGTCGTCGGTGCGGGGTGCGGTCTGCGGTGCAGCGTCCTGCCGGGCATCGTGGATCCGGGCGTCCTGGTGTACGTCCGCGTCCCCTTCACCGGCGTGGCGGGGAGTGCGATCTTCGGGGCCTGCTGGGTTGCTCATGAGGAATGCTCACTTTCACTGATTGACCCGGGCCCATTGTTTGGGCCGGGCACCGCAAGGCGGAGACCGGCGTACGGGCCTCACATCCACCTAATCACGCGCAGTAGAAGGTAGCAAGGGTGCTTACTATTCGGTTGGCGGCAGCTGACGGACGCGGCGGCGCTGGTCAGCGGTACGTGCGGTGCAGGTTCTCCTTGACCGAGGCCCGGGGACTGGCATCGGCAATCCAGGGCCCGGTGCCCTCTGACTGGTCCAGCACCCCGGCCTCGAGCCACTGGTAGTCGCCGGCCAGGACGTTGCGGACCAGCACGTGGTCGCCGTCGTCAGTGTTCCGCCAGAGCTGGTCGAAGTACTCGTCCACGCGCACCCGGGCCTGCTCGCAGTACGCCTCGGCAAGCTCGTAGGCGGAGGCCCCCTTCGAAGGCTCGGTCCGGAGCAGCATTTCCGCCCGGGAACAGCAGGCGGCCATGGCGAACAGTTCGGCCCCGATGTCCACAATCCGGCCCAGGAACGCCTGTTTATGCTCCAGCTTCGCCTGCCACCGGCCCATCCCGTAAAAGGTCTGCCGCGCCAGCCGCCGCGAGGACCGCTCCACAAAGCGCAACTGCTTGGCGAGCCGACCGAAATCGCTGTAGGAACGCGGGTCCATCCCGGCCCCGGCGACGAGCTTCGGGAGCCACTTCGCATAGAAACCGGACGCCGCTGCGGCGGCCCTGGCCTTGTCGGACAGGCTGGCGTCCTCCGAGGCGAGGTCACCGGCGGCCGCGAGGTGCGCGTCCACGGCCTCCCGGGCGATCAGCAGTTTCATGATCTCCGAGGACCCTTCGAAGATCCGGTTGATCCGCAGGTCACGGAGTTGCTGCTCGGCCGGCACGGCACGTTCGCCGCGGGCCTCGAGCGAGTCCGCGGTTTCGAAGCCGCGGCCGCCGCGGATCTGCACCAGCTCGTCCGCAATCCGGCAACTGATCTCGGTGCACCACAGCTTCGCCAGGGCGGCCTCGATCCGCACGTCCTTCTGCCCGGCGTCGGCCATTTCGGCGCACAGCTCAAACACCGCGTCCAAAGCGAAGGCGCTGGCCGCGATAAACGCAACCTTTTTGCCCACGGCCTCATGCATGCCCACGGGCCGGCCCCACTGGATGCGGGCATTGGACCATTCGCGGGCGATCTTCAGGCTCCACCGCCCGGAGCCGACGCAGAGCCCGGGAATCGAGAGCCGCCCGGTATTAAGCGTGGTGAGGGCGATCTTCAGGCCCTGGCCCTCGGCGCCCAGCCGGTTCGCCGCGGGCACCCTGACCTGGTGGAACCGGGTGACGCCGTTCTCGATGCCCCGCAGCCCCATAAAGGCATTGCGGTTTTCTACGGTGATGCCGGGGGAGTCCATCTCGACGACGAAGGTGCTGATGCCGCCCTTGTGAACCGTGCCGTCCGCGTCGGTGCGGGACGGGACCACCGCCATGATCACCACCAGCTCGGCGATGACCCCGTTGGTGGTCCAGAGCTTCACGCCGTCAATGACGTAGGACTCCCCGTCGTCGGAGGGGACAGCGGTCGCTCCCATCCGGGCGGGGTCGCTGCCGACGTCGGGTTCGGTCAGCAGGAACGCGGTGATGGCACCCGCGGCGCAGCGCGGCAGGTATTCCCGTTTCTGCGCCGGCGTGCCGAAGACTTTGACGGGCTCGGGGACGCCGATGGACTGGTGTGCGGAGAGCAGCGCGCCGAGGCTGGGATGCACGGAACCCAGCAGGGCCAGCGCCCGCCCGTAGTAGACGAGCGAGAGGCCCAGGCCGCCGTAGTCGCGGGGGATCTTCATGCCGAAGACCCCCAGCGCGGCCAGTCCCTTGAGGTACTCATCCGGGATGCGGGCGTCCCGCTCAATGGTGCGTCCGGACATGGTGCGGCAGTAGTCGGTCAGGCGGGCCATGAACGCTTCCCCGCGTTCGACGTCGTCCGCCGGAGCCTCCGGCCAGGGGTGGATCAGGCTGAGGTCGAAACTGCCGAGGTACAGTCCCTTGGCGAAGCTGGGTCGGTCCCAGCTGGTTTCGCGGGCGGCTTCACTGACGGCCCGCGCGTCCGCTGCGGTGGCGTCCGGGCCCAGCGTCTGGGGCGGGACTTCGGTCCCGGCGCTGCCGGCCGGATTGTCAGTGGCTGGATTTTCAACGGCGGAGCTCATTGGGCATCTCCTCTAACCGGGGTTACCGGCTCGAGCCCTGGATCCGCCGTGGGTGGAGGACCCTTCAGCTGTCCCGCAATACTACCCGCGGGTAGGTGCCGGTACTAGGGGCCGGTTGGCCCATCATTTCGGCCGCCATGTCCCCGAGCTCGCCGGCGAAGTCTCCCGGCAGATCCACAGTTGACGCATGGTGGACCAGCCGGGCCCAGCCGTGGTTGATACCGTGGACAAGCCCCAGAACGACGTTTGCCGCCAAGATCCAGGCGAGCCGGCCGATGCCCAGCAGGACCAGGGCCGCGAACGATGCCGTCATCATGAAGAGTGTGATTACCAGGGCAAACACGAGTGTTCCCATGAACACCAGCGTCGCCGTTTCCACTGCGCTTAGGTCGAACTGCATTCTTCCCCCTGCACCATTGCTTCGGCTGAGTCAGTAGCCCGAGCGTAGGGCGGGGGGAGATCGCCAGCCAGAGTCGCGGGCCCGTGCCGCGGGTCTTGATACGGGATCGAAATGCTACCGGGCCGTAGGTCACAGCTCGGTCGCGGAAACCCTCACCGGCAGCGGTCCCGGTGCCGGCTGCGACTGCGGCCGCCCACGCTGCCGCCCCGACGCGGCCGCCCACCCGATGAAGGGGAACCGGGGCCTGCGTTAACCTTGTAGCTGGCAGTTTTTCCGTATCCGCTGCCCGGTCCCTATCCCACGGCAGCTGAAGGAGAGTGCGTGTCCCGCTCCGCTCTGTCCTCCGCCGACGCCATCAGCGCCCGGCTGCGGGACCTAGAACTCCTCACCAAAGGCCCCGCCTGGGCACTGACCCGCTCGGCGCCGTGGGTGATCGCCGTGCTGCAGGCGTCCTTTACCCGCACCCGGCCGCAGTTGCCGCTGGAACAGTTCCACGCCGACGTCGACGCCTTCCTGGAGCAGCTCCGCCGCCAGGAACCGGGGCTGGGCGGCTCGGCGAACGGGAAGACGTTTGGCGACGAGTGGACCCGGAAAAACTTCCTGACCCGCCGGAACCAGTCCGGCCAGATCGTGTACGAAGTCACCGAACCCGCGGCCCGCGTCCTCGCCTTCCTGGACAGCCTCTCCAGCGAACGCTCCACCCTCAACGGCTCGCGGCTGGGCACCCTGCTGGGCGACGTTGAGAAGCTCGCGAATGAGACGAACCCGGATCAAAGCGCCCGGCTGGAGTCCCTCGAGGAGGAAATCGGCGAACGGCGCCAGTTGATCGAGGACATCAGCTCCGGTGATTTTGACGGCCTGCTCGACGACGAGGAAGCCGTGGAGGCCGCCGGGAACATCCTGGACCTCGCCGCCAGCCTGCCCGCTGACTACAAGAAGATGCGCGACCGGATCGAGGAGCTCGTGGGGGAGCTCCGCAACCAGATCATCGAGGAGTCCCTGAGCAAGGGCGCCACGATGGCGCAGGTGCTGGAGGCGGACAAGCGGCTCCGGCAGAGCCCCGAGGGCAGGACCTTCCGGTCCTTCACGGCCTTCCTGGAGGATCCGCAGCAGCAGCTGCGCTTCCGGTCGGCGATCGGCGAAGTGCTGAGCCGGCAGTTCGCGGACGACCTCCGCCACGAGGAACGCGAGACGCTCAAGAACCTGGTGGCGGAACTGCGCACCCAGCACAGCCAGATCCAGCGGATCTACGGCAAGCTCAGCGAAAGCCTCAACACCTACGTCCAGAGCGACGACTTCCGCCAGTCCGTCCGGCTCCGCAAGGTCCTCCGGGAAGCCGAGCAGGCCATCCGCTCCCTGCCGTACGAACGCGAACGCCCCGGGCTGGTCCGCGGCCCCGTGCTGTTCAACGCCGGCTTCGAGTCCCTGTCCATGGTCAAACTCTTCGACCCGGACGAGTTCGCGGCGCCGCCCAAGCTGGCTGACCCGATCGCTTTCAGCGACTCGGACCGGGTGCGCTCGCCGCGCACCGGCAAGGCCAAGCCGGAGGCCATCCGTGCCGCGTTCGCCGGCGCCTCCACCCTGGCCGAGGCCTGGGAACGGCTCCCGGCCGGGGAACGCCACATCAACTCGATCCGCGGGCTGCTCTCCCACGCCCTGCACGAAGGGGCCGGGTTCGACCGCGAGGCCTGGGACACCCTCGACTTCGAACAGATCGACGGCTCCACGCGCACCGCGTACCTGCCGGTCGTCACGCTCAAGAAGGACTGAAGATGACTGAACTTTCCCACGACACGGTGGAAGCCACGGCCGTGACGGCCGACGGTGCGGAGCCGGCGTCCGAGCCCGCACGCCACGTCCACGCAGACCCCTTCACGGTCACCCCGCGTGACACGTTCGTCGACGGCGCCGCGCTGTTCCCGGGGGACACCGGCGTCCTCCCGATGAAGGTCCGCCAGGCCCTCGTGAAGCTCCTCAAGGGCCCGTACATCGACGGCGGCCGGGACGAAAAGCTGTGGACCACCCTGCTGGACAACCAGTTGATCCTCCGCAGCCGGCTCTCCGAACTCTTCCTGACCCTGCAGCTGGACCACGAACGCAAAGTGGCAGTGCTGCGCCCCGTGGACCCCGAAGCCATCGGCGGCAGCACCCGCTCCAGCATCCTGCGCCAGCAGCGCGCCCTCAGCCGGGTCGAGACCATCGTCCTGCTGCGCCTGCGCCTGCTCCTGGACCGCCACGTCACGGCCCAGACAGACCCGACCATCACGCGCGAGGAAATCGCCGAACTCGTGGCCCACTACCAGCCCTCCGGCCAGCAGGACGCCCTCCGCGATTCCGACGTGGTCAACCGCGCCATCACCAAGCTCCTGGCCCGCCAGCTCCTCCTCGCCACCGGCCTGGACGAGGTCTACACCATCTCCAACGCCCTCCCCCTGGCCCTCCCCTTCGAAAACATCGGAGACATCCCCGCCCAGATCGACGCCCTGGTCGCAGCCTCCACAGATCAGTCCGGAACGGAGCCCCTGCTGGAGCTCGACGGCGACAACGAGGCGAACACCGACGCGGACGAAGCTGAAGGCGACGACGACAGCGACGACGAGACGGTCGCCCAAGGTGACCTGACAAACGAAGACGACGACGGCGATGCCGCCCCGGGAGTGGCATCGGGCCTGTCGGAGCCGGCAGCATCGTCCGCAGGACGAATGCTGTCCGGCGCAGGGGCGGGGGCGGCATCGCCGTCGTCGTCGGACGCAACCACGGACGGAGAAGCCAAGTGAGCATCGCGACAATGCTCCCGCTGGGCGAGCTCACCAACCCCGGCCAGATGCGCCTCGCCCTCGTGCAGGTAGTCAACTGGGGCACTTTCCACGGCGCCCACACCATGCACGTGGACCGCAACGGCACCCTGCTCACGGGCAATTCCGGCGTCGGCAAGTCCACGCTGTTCGACGCGATGCTCCGGGTCTTCGATGCCCGGCCCCGGTCCAACGAGGCCGCGGCCCAGCGCGCGGGCGGCGCGGTGGAGGACAAACGCACCACGTTTACGTACATGCGCGGCAAAGTGGGGGATAAGGCGGTGGGCGAGGGCTCGGCCAGCGCGTTCCAACGCCCCGGTGCCACCTGGTCCGCCGTCGCCCTGACCTTCGACAACGCCGCGGGCACCCGGGTGACGGCCTCGGCGCTGTTCGACCTGCCCAAGAACGGGACCGAGTCCAGTGTGGGCCGGTACTACCTGATCGACAACAAGCCGCTGGACCTCACGGCACTTGAGGGCATCGCGGAGAAGCGCTTCACCAAATCGGCGCTGGACGCGGTCTTCCCGGACGCCCAGATCTTCGACGTCCACAAGGCCTTCGCGGAGCGTTTCCGGCGCCTGCTCGGCATCAATTCGGACCAGGCCCTGCCGCTGCTGCGCGTCATCCAGGCCGGCAAGGGCCTGGGCGGCAGCGTGAACAACTTCTTCCGCGACCAGGTCCTGGACGCGCCCGCCACCCTCACCGCGGCGGACGACGTCGTCGAGGAATTCAGCAACCTGATGTCCATCCGGCAGCGCCTCGAGGACGTCCGGCAGCAGCGCGACCAGCTGGCACCGGTCCCCGGGCTGAACAGGGACTACGCCCAGTCCCTGCTCGATGCGAACCGGCTCCGGGAGCTCGCCGGCGAGGAATTCGAAGCGTACAAGCAGCAGCTGGCCGTGACCGTCCATGAGAAGACGCTGGCCCGGTTCAAGGAGCTGGCCCAGGCGAAGGCCAGGGAACTCGGCGCCGAGCGGGGCATCCGGGATGGACTGGCCAAGGAGCTGCGCCAGCTCGAGGCTGACTACAACAACCAGGGCGGCAACGCGATCTCCGCGATCGAGCAGTCGCTCGAAAACGCCCGGGTGGGGCTCAAACTCCGCCAGCAGGTGGAGGAATCGGCACGCAAGGCGCTCTCCGACGCCGGCCTGGAACTTCAGTGGACCTCGGCGGGCTGGGAACAGGCACACGAACACGCGGCCGCCCGCTCGGCCGAACTGAAGGACGACTCGGAGGCCCTCAAAGAGCTGCGGTTCGAGGCCTTCGATTCTCACGCGACCCGGAAACGCGAGCTCGCCGCGGCCCAGCAGGAGCTGGTTTCGCTCAAGACACGCAAGTCCCTGCTGCCGCCGTCGAGCATTGAAAACCGCAGCGCCATCGCGGCGGCCACCGGCGTCCCCGAGGAGCAGATGCCGTTCGGCGGCGAGCTGATCGACCTCGCCGACGGCCAGGAGCAGTGGCGCCCGGCCGCGGAGCGCGCGCTGCGCAGCCTCGCCACCACCATGCTGGTCCCGGGCGAGCACTTCGCCGCCGTCACCCGCTACCTCAATGACCACTCCGTCCGCGGCGCCCTGCGCGCCGTGGATGTCTCCAAGCCCCTGGCCGGCGGGGCGCTGGCCGTGGAGGACGCGGCCGACGGCGATCTGCTCACCAAACTGGACATCCTCACCCTGGGCCCCAACGCCGCGGCAGGGGAGTGGGTCCGGGAACGGATCGCCCTCGACTTCGCGTACCCGTGCGTTGAAGACCCGGACCAGCTGGCGGGGCTGGACAAGGGTCTGAGCCTGGGCGGTGTGGTGAAGCGGAACCGCCACACCGTGGAAAAGGACGACCGCTTCACCGGCCGGCAGGACTATGTCCTCGGCTTCGACAACGCCGCCAAGCTCGAACTCGTGGCGGCCCAGGTGGAGGACCTGCAGCAGGAACTGGCCAAGGCGGCCGAACTCGCGCAGAACCGGGAGGAATCGCACCAGGGGATGACCCGGCAGCTGGAGGCCCTGCGGCGCGTGGCCGAGGACCACCGGCCCTGGGAACAGGTCTCGGCCGTTGTGGCCGCAGACGAACTCGCCCGGATCGAGCAGCGGCTCAAGGACGCCCTTGCCGCGCAGGCAGACCTCGAACCGCTACGCGCCAACATCGAGACGGCCCGGCTCAAGCATCAGTCCAGCACCGAGGCCGCGGCCGTGCTGCAGAGCGAATACAAGGCCGTCGACGCCCAGCTGTCCACGGCCGATTCGCTGCTGGACGCCGCGCGGGCGCGCTTGGAACAGTCGCCGCCGTCGGAGGCAACCGTCACGGCCCTGGAGCCTTATCTTGCCGCCTTCGGCGGCGTCAGCGACATCACGGAGATGCACGAGCTGGACAACCTCGCCAACCAGGTCCGCACCCGGCTCCTCGCCGAGCTGCATACGGCCGAATCACGCGGGCAGGCCACTTCGGAGCGGCTCACCCGCATCTTCGAGGGCTTCGTGCGCGAGTGTGGGACATCGATTTCCGCGGACCACGGCACCGCGATCGGCGCCGCCGGGGAGTTCGAAGCCCGGTACCACGCCATTGTCAGCGACGGGCTGCCCGCGCAGGAGGCCGAATTCCGGCAGTTCTTCAATCAGCGCACCCACGAATCCTTCAGCACCCTGCTGCACCTGCTCGACGAGGAACGCCGGTCCATCACCAGCCGCATCCTGCCCCTGAACGGAATCCTGTCCGAGGTGAACTTCCATGAAGGCAGCTTCCTGGAACTCGACATCAAGCAGACGCTGCCGGCCAGCGCGAAGCAGTTCAAGGACGCCATCCAGAACGCGCTGAAGGTCCGGCACACCCGGCCGGGGAAGGCGGTCGCCGCAACGGCCGCCGCAGCCGGCGCGGAGACGGACGACGACGCCGAGCTCACCAACCGCTACAAGTCGCTCGAAACGCTGGTGAAGCGGCTGGGCTCGCAGACCCCGGAGGACCGGCGCTGGCGCGCCGAGGTGCTGGACGTCCGCGGACACGTCTTCATCCAGTGCAAGGAACACCGTGAAGTCGCGGGTTCCGGTTCCAAGGCCGCATCGAAGGGCGGCGGTAAGTCCCGTGCAGCCAAGACCGAGGTCTTTATGCATGCGGACACCGGCTCGATGTCGGGCGGCGAGCGGCAGCGCTTCACCGCCTTCATCATGGCCGCGGCGCTGAGCTACCAGCTGGGCATCGCCGAGCAGGGCTTCACCACCTACGGCACGGTCATGATGGACGAGGCCTTTGTCCTGGCCTCGGAGGAATTCGCCGGCGCCGGCATCAAAGCCCTGCATGAGTTCGGCTTCCAGTTGCTCCTGGCCGCGCCGGAAAACGTCATCGACCTGTCCCGGCACCTTGGCTCCGTCACCGAGATCCTGCGGGACAAACGCACCAACCGCTCGGGCGTCCTGACGGCCCCGGTGATCGCGCCGGGGCCCGCCTCGGCCGGCAGCTGGCGCTCCGAGGCGAACCCGGTGGACATCGTCCTGCGCTAACCGGGCGTTACGAAGCCGAAATATAACAAATCGGTGGATTCAAAGTAGGGGCTCTGGCGGGGATCTTGGCGTCGGTGCCAGTCTTTAGAGCATCATCCCTTCGCCCGCGTTCCACCAGGGCCGTAGCGGAAACACGCAAGCCGTAACGGACCAGGCCGTACCTCCCTGCGGAGCTCAAGGGCGTTCTCGTGGAAGGCATAACTATGCGCCCTGCACATCGCACACCCATCGTGGCAGCCCTCACGGCCGCAGCCGCCCTCGCCGTGGGAAGCTGCGGGACGGCGGCCTCCGGCGGCACGGCGGCCTCCGGCGGCACGCCGCCGTCTGCCGTCCCGGCTCCGTCGGGTTCGACGAACGCCACTCCCGTGCCGGGGGCACCCGGTCCGTCATCGTCGGAGGGCGCTGTCCCGTCGTCGTCCGCCCCCGCCCCTGCCGGGAAGGAGTCTTTTACGTTCCCGGATGGCCGCCTGTCCTTCGAGTATCCTGCGGGCTGGCGGGTGGAACTCTTCACGGGCGAGCAGAAGCCTGCGACGTCGGCAACAGCAACGGTCTTTGACGACAGCGGCACTGTGCAAGCCACGATCTACTCCGGCAAGTTTGCGGACGGAGTGAGCTTCCCGGTTGCCCGGACGGTGTTCGAGTCCGCGCCGGTACCAGGCCTCGGGCAGGCGTCGGCTCCGGCCGGCCACTATTCCTTCTACGTGGACCGCATGGCTGACAAGCCGACGTACCGCATGCACCTCACTGCGGGAGTGCCGCAGCAGGGGGACGGATCCGCGCTGGACGGGATCATTCGCGTGGGCGAGGGCGTCCTGGTGGCCGAGGTGAAATTCATCGACAATCCCTTCGAGAGTGACGCAGCGGCCAAGTCCTGGCTTGCGGGCGCTGAAGGGCAATCACTTAAAGCACTGCTGTTGAGCATCGCCTACCGCTGACCGCGGGCGGGCGGCTTTCCGGCCCGGCGGCTTCCGCGCCCGAGGCAACGCGGGGTCATTCCGTGCCCATCATCCCCGCGGGGGCGGGCCGTAGGTGACTAGGCGTTGCTTTTAAGGTCACAAGGACACAGCAACCGGCAATTACGTTACGAAAGGTTTGCTTAATTACCCCAAGGATAGGCTAGCCTTACTTACGTTCGCATCATTGACCTAAGGAATCCCATGCCTCTCCCGACCCTGAGCCGCGCTCTGCCCCGACGCCGCTTCCTTCGCGCCACCGGACAGGCAACCGCCGTCCTGGCCGCCGTCGCCCTCTCGCTGGCCGCCTGCTCCACCGGTCCGGCCAGCTCCACCGCGGCAGAGTCCCCCAGCCAGTCGGCCAGCTCCGCGTTCCCGGTCACCCTCAAGCACGCGTTTGGCGAGACAACCATCAAGGAACAGCCGCAGCGGGTGGTCACCGTTTCCTGGGTCAATGACGATGTGGCGATTGCCCTGGGTGTGGTTCCGGTAGGTGTCCCGAAGAACGAATGGGGCGGCAACGACAAGGGATCCACCCCGTGGAAGGACGCAGCCCTGGAGAAGCTCGGTGCCGGCTTCGGTTCCGACAAGGCCCCGGCCCAGTTCTCCGAGGCCGACGGTGTCAACTTCACCGAAATCGCCAAGCTCAACCCGGACGTCATCCTGGGCGCCTACTCCGGCCTCACGGCGGAGGACTACAAGAAGCTCAGCGAAATCGCCCCCGTGGTGGCCCACCCCGAGGTGGCCTACGGGACGTCCTGGCAGGACTCCACCACCATCATCGGCAAGGCCCTCGGCAAGGAAACCGAAGCCGCCAAACTGGTCGCCGACACCGAGGCCACCATCCAGGACAAGGCCTCCAAGTACCCGCAGCTGGCCGGCAAGACCTTCATCTACGGCAACCTGGACCCCGCGGCCACCGAGAAAATCGGCCTCTACACCGCCAATGACAACCGTCCCCGGTTCCTCAACTCCATCGGCATGAAGCAGGCCTCCGTCGTGGACGAAAACTCCAAGGGATCCAAGGAGTTTTACATCCCCTGGTCCGCCGAAAAGGCCAACGAGCTCGAATCGGACATCTTCGTGACCTGGGTCGCCGACGACGCCGCAGCCAAGGCCGTCCAGGCCGACCCGCTCATGGCGCAGATCCCGGCCGTCAAGACCGGCACACTCGTGACGGACTCGGACAACACCCTCACGCTGTCCATCTCCGCGTCCTCACCGCTGAGCCTGCCGTGGTCCCTGGACACCTTCCTGCCGCAGCTCGCCGGGGCAGCCGACAGAGTAGCAAAGTAGCCACCACCCCATGAGCCCACTTACGACGACGGCGGCCCCCGCAGCCGCCAGACCTGCACCGGAGACCCACATCGCGGGTGTCTTCCCCGCCCGGGGTCCCCGTGCCGTCTGGCTGCTGGGCGCCGTCGTCGTACTTGCGCTCGTGACCGCGGCGTCGCTCGCCATCGGGGCCCGGGGACTGTCCCTGGAAACCGTCTGGCAGGCGCTGACGCAGTTCGATCCCGCCAACGGTGACCACGCCGTGGTCCACGCCCGCATCCCGCGTACCGTCCTGGGCCTGCTCGCCGGCGGCGCCCTGGGGCTCGCCGGCGCGGCCATGCAGGGCGTAGCCCGCAATCCCCTCGCCGACCCGGGCATCATCGGCATCAACGCCGGTGCCGCGCTGGCAGTCGTCACCGGAATCTACGTCTTCGGTGTGGCCTCGCTGAGCGGCTACATCTGGTTCGCGTTCCTCGGCGCCGCGGCCGCCGCCGTGCTGGTCTACCTGGTTGCGTCGCTCGGCAGGGACGGTGCGACGCCGGTGAAGCTCGCCCTCGCGGGCGCGGCCCTCAGCGCGGGGCTCTTTTCCCTCATGAACGTCATTCTGGTGTCCAGCCGGGACACCCTGGACCGCTTCCGGTTCTGGCAGGTCGGCGGCATCGCCGGCCGCGATTGGTCCGTGATCCTCCCGGCCCTGCCGTTCCTCCTGCTGGGAGCCGCGATTGTGCTCGCCACGGGCCGGATCCTCAACAACCTCGCCCTCGGCGACGACATTGCGCGGGGGCTGGGCCAGCGGGTGGGCCTGGTCCGCGGCGGTACTGCCCTCGGCATCGTCCTGCTTTGCGGATCAGCCACGGCCCTCGCCGGCCCGATCGGCTTTGTGGGCCTCATCATTCCGCACGCCGTCCGCTTCCTCACCGGCCCCGACTACCGCTGGATCCTGCCCTTCTCGCTGATCCTCGCGCCGGTCCTGCTGCTGGCCGCCGACGTGGCCGGCCGCGTCATCCTGCTCCCGGGCGAAGTTCCCGCCGGGATCATGACCGCGCTCATCGGCGCCCCGGTGTTCGTCTGGCTGGTCCGGCGCGGCAAGGGGGCCGGGCTATGACACTCGCCGACACCAAAACCCCCGTTGACCTATCACTTACCGTGGCCAAAACCGCGGCTGAGCGACCAAAACTGATAGGGCAACACTGGCGGACGGGCGCGCTGGCGCTTGCCGTCGTGGCGCTCTTCGCCGCCAGTGTGCTCCTGGGCAGCTACACCGTCACCATCCCCGACTTCTTCCGGATCCTGGGCGCCCACCTCACCGGCGGCGAGAAGATCCCCGGCGCCAGCTTCATCGTGATGGAGCACAAGCTGCCGCGCGCCGTCGTGGGAACGCTGATCGGCGCCGCGTTCGGGCTGTCCGGCGCGCTGTTCCAGACCATGCTCCGCAACCCCCTCGCCAGCCCGGACGTGATCGGCATCAGCTACGGGGCCAGCGCGGCGGCGGTGACGGCGATCGTCGTCTTCGGCGCCACCGGTGCCGCGGTCTCGGGCGCCGCCTTCGCGGGCGCGCTGGGCGTGGCCACCCTCATCTACGCCATCTCCCGCAGCGGATCCCTCGGGTCCGGCGGACAACGGGGCGATGCCGCCGGCAGCCGGCTGATCCTGGCCGGCGTGGGCATCGCCGCGGCCCTCCATGCCGTGGTCAGCTTCCTGCTGACCAGAACGGATATCCGCACCGCCGCCGACGTCCTGGTCTGGCTCAACGGCTCGCTCAACTCCGCGAACTGGGACCGGGCCGGGGTTCTGGGCCTCGCACTGCTGGTGCTGATCCCCGCCGTCGCGCTTCTCGCCGGACCGCTGCGCATCCTCGAACTGGGCGACGACACCGCCGCGGGCCTTGGCGTCAGGGTGGGGGCGGCCCGGCTGGCGATCGTCATCACCGCCGTCGGCCTCGCGGCGGCGGCGACGGCGGCAGCCGGGCCCGTGGCATTCGTCGCCTTCCTCGCCGGGCCGATCGCGCGCCGCTTCGTCGGCAAGGCCAGCCTGCCGGCGTCGGCCCTGACGGGCGTGCTGATCGTCCTGGGCGCCGACTACGTCGCGGCCAATATCGCACCGCTGGTGCTGGACGGAACGGTGCTTCCAGTCGGAGTCATCACGGGCGCCCTCGGTGCGCCGTTCCTGCTTTGGCTGCTCGTCACTTCCAATCGAAAGGACGCCTGAGATGGCAACCCTTCAGACCTCCGGCCTGAAGCTGAAATACGATCAGCGGGTGGTGATCGAGGACCTCAGCGCGGACATCCCCGAGGGCAAGGTGACCATGATTGTCGGCGCCAACGCCTGCGGCAAATCCACCCTGCTCCGGGGCCTGGCCCGGCTGCTCAAGCCCGCGGCCGGCATCGTCACCCTGGACGGGAGGGACATCCACAGCCGTCCGGCCCGCGAGGTGGCCCGCACCCTGGGACTGCTCCCGCAACATCCCACGGCGCCGGACGGCATCACCGTCCGGGACCTCGTGGGCCGCGGCCGCTACCCGCACCAGGGATTCTTCCGGTCCCGGCCGGCCGGCGGCTCGAAGGAGGACGAGCGTGCCGTGCAGCAGGCCATGGCCGCCACCGACACGCTGGAACTCGCCGGGCGGAACGTGGACGAACTCTCCGGCGGGCAGCGGCAGCGGGTGTGGATCGCGATGGCTTTGGCCCAGGAAACCGGCGTGCTGTTGCTGGATGAACCCACCACGTACCTGGACCTCACCCATCAGGTGGAAGTCCTGGACCTCATCACGGACCTCAACCGGCAGCGCGGCACCACCGTGGCGATCGTGCTGCACGACCTCAACCTCGCCGCGAGGTACGCGGACCACATCATCGCCATGAAGGGCGGACACATCGTGGCCGAGGGAAGCTCCCGGACCGTGGTCACCGAGGAACTGGTCCGCGACGTGTTCGGCCTGGAGTCCCGGGTGCTCCCCGACCCGGTGTCCGGCGCACCCCTGATCATCCCGCTGGGCCGCCACCACGCCGAATCCCCACAAACCACAACCCTGGAGCTGGTCCCATGATTGCCAAAGAACCCATCACGGAACGCGCCCCGGCGGCTCTCCGGACCCCGCTCGCCACCGAGCCCATGACCCTGGCGTTCGAAGTCCAGGTCACGGCCGTGCAGCAGCTCGGCCCCAACTTCCGGCGCGTCACGCTGGGCGGCTATTCGCTGCGGAACTTCGGCGTCCACGGCAACACCCTGGACCTGCGCATCAAACTTATGATCCCCTCGCTGGCCCCGGACGGCACCGCGCTGCCGTTGCCGGAGTTCCGGATGGAGGAGACCGGCTGGTACCGCGAGTGGCTCGCCATGGATCCGCAGACCCGCGGCTCCATGCGCACCTACACCGTGCGCCAGGAACGCCTCGACGCCGTCTACCCGGAACTCGACGTCGACTTCGTTTTGCACTTTGACGACGCCGGTCACGGCGGGCCGGCAGCCAACTGGGCCCTCAACGCCAAACCGGGGGACACCCTGACCCTGATCGGACCCAATAACCGGGCCGCGCATTGCGTCACGGCCGGAACCTACTCCGGGATCGAATGGCGTCCAGGGCTCGCCCAGCGGGTCCTGCTGGCCGGAGATGAGACGGCCGTCCCCGCCATCAGCGCCATTCTCGAGAGCCTGCCGTCGTACGTCAGCGGCCACGCCATCCTGGAGGTCCCGGAAGCCGGAGACTTCCAGAGCATCACAACGGCCGCCGACGTCGAGATCACCTGGCTGGCGCGCGGCGCGGCGATCGGCCGGTCGCGTCCGCACGGCGAACTGCTGCAGGAGGCGGTCCGCGCCGCCGTCACGCTCCCCGGCTGGGTGGGGCTCCGCGCCGCCCCTGAGCCGGCAGCCGGCCCCGAACCCGAGGACGTCAACGTGGACCAAGACATCCTGTGGGAGACCCCCGCCCGGATGGATGCAGCGGCCATCAGTGCCAGCAGGAATCCGGACAAGCCTGCCGGGGCCATGCCGTTCTACGCCTGGATCGCCGGCGAGGCGGGGGTCGTCAAGGAGATGCGCCGGTACCTTGTGCGGGACGTGGGGATCGACCGGAAGCAGGTGGCGTTCATGGGGTACTGGCGGCAGGGGAAAGCCGAGCTGTAGGCGACGCTCCCGTTGTTCCTGCCGGGCTTGCGGCCGCAGCCGCTGCTTTGCCGTCGCTTAGACACCTCCCTCCGCCTCCTTCGGCCGCTGGCGGCCTCTTTCGGCTCTGGTCGGCGATGCGCTCCTTTGCAGAGCACCGGCAGCGGCCTTGCGGTCTTCTCGCCTTTGGTGCGATGCCAGCACCTGCACCTGCACCGGCAGCGGCCTTGTGGTCTTCTCGCCTTTGGTGCGCTGGCGGGCCCTTATGTCGGCGTCGGCCTGTCTTCTGCTCACCTGACGTGCCCCGCTTGTTAACCCCGACGTCGTCCGGGCTGGCTAGCGTGGGCGGCATGGCTGAGGACCTTCTTGCCCCGGGCGCTCATGGGCGGCGCATTTACGTGGCCTTGGGGGATTCCTTCACTGAAGGGGTGGGGGACTACAGCGCCCGGCTGCCCAACGGGGTGCGCGGCTGGGCGGACCGGGTGGCGGAGCAGCTGGCCAAAGCGGACCCGGGGTGGGAATACGCCAACCTCGCCATCCGGAGCAAGAGGCTGCGGCACATCATCGCCGAACAGCTGGAACCCGCGCTGGCCATGGAGCCAACCCTGGTCACCCTGTACGCGGGCGGGAACGACATCCTGGATATCGGGACCGACATCCACGCGTTGATGAAGGACTACGAGTTCCTTGTGGCCCGGCTGGCCGCCACCGGGGCCACCTTGGTGCTCTTCACCGGTTTCGACGTCCGGGTCTCGGCACTGCTGGAACCGCTCAAGAGGCGGAACGCCTATTACAACCAGCGGGTGCGCGAGGTGGCGGCGAGGTACGAGGCTGTGCTGGTGGACTACTGGTGCTTCGACGCGTTCTACGATCCGCGGATGTGGGATTCGGACCGTCTGCACATGTCCAAGGCGGGGCACAAGTATCTCGCCGGTCAGGTCCTGGACCAGCTGGGGGTGCCGCACAAGATCAAACCGAAGGAGTGGGATCCGCCGTCGAAGAGCGGACTCAGGGACTGGGAACGCCGGCAGCGCCGCTGGGTCCACGACTGGGTCCTGCCGCTCTTCGGGCGCAAGCTTCGCGGCGTCACGCTGGGAGACGAGCTCAGTCCGCGCTGGCCGGAGCCGGTGAGGGTCCCGCCGAAGGCCGGACTGAAGAAGCTGGCCGCCAAGATCCCTTAAGGCTGAACGTCCGGAAAGGCCTGCAGGCTCAGCTGTCCAGCAGGTTTTCGTAACCCGGGGCCACCCGGCTCGCGTGGAACTCCTCGACGTCGAATTCGGCCACACCGTTGATATAGAACGGATCCTTGGCCAAGGAGGCATCCAAGGCCTCGCGGTCCGCGGTGGAGAGCAGCAGAGCCCCGGTACGCGGGATTTTCCGCCCCGCGACCAAGAAGATCCCCTGGTCGAAGTCCTGCAGCCACGTGACGTGGGCCGGGAGGTGGAAGTCAACGATCTCTTCGGGGACCTTGTAGGTCAGGGAGACTACATACATAGGGCCAGCCTAGCGCCTGGGCGCACCACCGCGGCGGGCAATCTCCCCGTCACGGATTCCCGTGAAGTTGAACCGTCAAGCTTCAATGCTCCTAGACTGTATCCATGACTGAACCGCGCTGGCTGAACGCCGACGAACGCCGGGCCTGGCTGGCCCAGGTGAGCATCAACACCCTCCTGCCGGCGGCCCTGGACACGCAACTTCACCACGCGCGCAAGCTCTCCCTTTTCGACTACCACGTCCTAGCGATGCTCTCCGAGGCAGACGGCCGCTTCCTGCCGATGAGTGAACTGGCCGCGCGCACCAGCGCCTCCCTGTCCCGGCTCTCCCACGTGGTCACCAAGCTCCAGACCCGCGGCTGGGTGGAGCGCCGCCCGCACCCGGGGGATGCCAGGGTGACGACGGCGCACCTCACCGACGCCGGGATGGAAACCATCGTGGAGCTCGCCCCCGCCCACGTTGAGGCGGTCCGGTCGCTATTCCTCGACGCCCTGAGCGAGGAGGACGTTGCCGACCTCGCCCGGATCGGCGAGAAGATCGTGGGCCGCCTGGATAAGGACCACTGGATCCTGCGGGACGGCAAGCCGGCCTAGGGGCCGCCGCAGCGGCCGCCCTGCAACGTCGTCGCTTAGTGTTGGCCTTATGGAATCGCCGATCTACAGCTACCTGCGCCGGGTCCACGCCGAAATCGCCCAGCTCAAGGACGGTTCGCCGTACAACACCATTCCGGCCATGGCCAATGTGGACCCGAACAACTTCGGCATCGCCCTGGCCACCGTGGACGGCAAGGTGTACGAGATCGGGGACACCCGCGAGGAATTCACCATCCAGTCCATCTCCAAGCCCTTCACCTACGGGCTGGCCCTTGAGGACCTCGGCAGCGAGGCCGTGGACGCCAAAGTGGACGTGGAACCGTCGGGGGATTCCTTCAACGAGATCTCCCTGGCCGAAGGAACCGGCCGGCCCGCCAATGCGATGATCAACGCCGGCGCCCTCACGGCCACCTCATTGATCTCGGGGTCCGGCGGACAGTCCGGTTTCAAACGGATCCTCAGTACATACTCCGCCTTCGCCGGCCGGCAGCTCTCGGTCAGCGAGAAGGTCTTCGAATCCGAGCTCAAACACGGTCACCGCAACACGGCGCTCGCGTACCTGCTGCGCTCGTTCAACATCATTGAGGATGACCCGACGCCGGTCCTGGAGGATTATTTCCGCCAGTGCTCCGTCCTGGTGAACTGCTTCGACCTTTCGATCATGGCCGCGACCCTCGCCAACGGCGGCCGGAATCCGCTCAGCGGCAAACAGGTACTGGGGATCGGCCCGGTGGAACGGGTCCTGTCGGTCATGATGACCTCCGGCATGTACGACGACGCCGGGGCTTGGATCAGCAGCGTGGGCATGCCGGGAAAGAGCGGGGTGGCCGGCGGGATCATCGCCGTGCTGCCCGGCCAGGTGGGCCTCGCGGTCTATTCGCCGCCGCTGGATGAGCACGGCAGCAGCGTCCGCGGCCTCGCTACCGCCCAGCGCCTCTCCCAGGACATGGAACTGCACTTCGTCCGCGCTGCCCGGACCGGCCGGTCCGCAATCCTTGCCGCGTATGACGTCACCGAGACGCCATCGGGCATCCGCCGCAATGACGAGGCCGCCGACGTGCTCCGCTCGAATGGCCACCGCGCCCGAGTGATCGAGCTCAACGGAGACCTTCTTTTCGCCGGAACGGAGTCCATGGTCCGGGAACTCAGCAGCCTTGAAGACGACGTCGAGCTGGTGGTCCTGGACCTGCGCCGCACCGACCAGGTCAGCGAGGTGGCCCTGCGCATGCTGGAAGCGTCACGGGAGGGGCTCGCCGGCGCCGGCCGGGAGCTCGTGCTGATCGAGGCGGACGGGTCCGTGTCGGATGCCCTCGGGAAATCCGAGCAGCCGGTAGCGTCCTTCGCGAGCCGGAACGCCGCCGTCGAATACTGCGAGAACCGCCTGCTGGAACGCTACGGCAACCGGCTGCTGCTGCCGGACCACGTGCCGGTCACGGCGTCGCCGGCCCTGGCGCCGCTGGATGAAGCGGACGCCGCGGCACTGGAAGCCCTGATGACCCCAAAATCGTTCGACGACGGCGACGTCATCCGCCGTGTCGGGCTGCGGTTCGGCGGGGTGTACTTCATCACCTCCGGTCAGGTCAGCAGCACCTCCCCGGGACCCAGCGCAGAACGCGTCCAGCTCAATACCCTGAGCGCCGGCATGACGTTCGGCGAGCTGGCGCTGGGAAGCGGCAGCCGGCAGGAGACCACGGTCCGGGCCATGGGACCGGTGGAACTTATGGTGCTCAGCACGGAGGCCATCTCCGAGCTGGAAAGCGCCAACCCGCGCCTGGCCATCGCCCTATGGAAGGCCCTGACCCGGGACGCCTACACCAGGGTGGAGCAGTACCTGCGCGAATCGGCGGTCCGGATCCGCGAGTAGCGGCCGCCGGCCACGTTTGCGCCCCACTTTGTTTGCTTGGGGCAACGGCTGGCAGACTGGAGCCATGGATTTCACGTCCCGCTATGTAGCCCTTGGCGATTCCTTTACGGAAGGCGTCGGCGACGACGACCCCAGCCGCCCCAACGGCGTCCGGGGCTGGGCGGACCGGGTGGCCGAGCAGCTCGGCGCCGCCGATCCGGGCTTCGGGTATGCGAACCTCGCCATCCGCGGCCGGAAGATCCGCCAGATCATGGCCGAACAGGTCGATGCCGCCGTCGCCCTCAAACCCACCCTGGTGAGCATTTACGCCGGAGCCAACGACATCCTCCGGCCCAAGGTGGATATCGACGACCTGCTGGTGGACTACGACGCCGGCATCCGCAAGCTCAAAGCCACCGGCGCGACCATTGTGATGTTCACCGGCTTTGATTCCCGTGGCTCGAAGATCTTCGGCACGACGCGCGGCCGGACCGCCATCTACAACGAACTGGTCCGGGGCATCGCCGGGGATCACGGCGCCCTCTTGGTGGATTACTGGCGCTTCAGCGAGTACTACGACTGGGGAATGTGGGCCACCGACCGGATGCACATGTCCGCCGCCGGCCACGCGAACATGGCCAAGCGCGTCCTCACCGTCCTGGAACACGACCACTCGATCGACGTTCCGCCCATGACCCCGGTTCCGGAACTCAGCCGGGCCGAAGCCCTGCGCGCCAACGCCCGCTGGGTCCGCGAATTCGCCGGACCGTGGGTGGTCCGCCGGGTCACGGGCAAGTCCTCAGGCGACGGACTGACACCGCGCTACCCCCGGCTCACGCACCTCTAGGCCCGGAACCCCGGTGTCGCGAGCAGCTCCCCGCTGCCGAGGACGGCAAGCACCTCGACGTCCCAGCCGTCCGTAGCCCAATTCAGCATCGGCCCTCCGCCGGCCACGATGGCCGTTGCCAGAACGTCCGCGGTGACAATGTCCGCGGCCGCCTCCGACGCTTGGCGGAATTCGGAGTGCCGGAACTCCGTCCGGCCCACTCCGGCCCGTCACATGTCGTTCCCGGAACCGCTCCACGGGAGCCCGGATTATCGTGGCTGGCACGGCATGCCGGAGTAAGGAGTCCATAGGTCTACGGTCCGCCCACGGCCTATCAATTGGCTGTCAATGCGCTGGGGTACCGATGTGACTTCCGGCCCCACGGGGGCGGCGCCCCTTATACACCGCCGGATACCGGATTGGCCTTTAATTCGTCAAACTCGTAGACTTGGTAGGCGCTAGGTGGCGCGGAGCGTGTGCAATTGCTCCGGTTGGCGGGATCTGTCTGCAAATTGGCAGTTCTGGTGGCCGGTAGTTAGGGGCTCAAGTTGCGTGCACTCCTGTATTCGCCCAGCATCCCGGCACTTCGCAGTGGTTTTCCGAATGGTTCCGCCGCCCGGTCGCCGTGGCCCGCAATCTTCGCCGCAGTTTTGAATGCAGCCGGTTTACGCCGTCTGCCTGATCACCGCGGAACTACGTGTGGGCGCTGGATGCGGACGCCGCCTGTCGCACGGTTACGCGGGAACTCCGCAACCGTTTCATTTATTTTTTGAGGAGAGTCGTCATGGCAGCACACTGCCAGGTGACCGGAGCCGAGCCGGGCTTTGGACACAGCATTTCGCACTCGCACCGACGCAACAAGCGTCGGTTCGACCCGAACATCCAGAAGAAGCGCTACTGGGTTCCGTCCCTGCGCCGTAATGTCACCCTGCAGGTCTCTGCACGTGGCATCAAGACCATCGACGTGCGTGGCATCGACGTAGTCGTAGCCGCCATCCTGGCACGAGGAGTGAAGCTCTAGTGGCTAAGGACAAGGACGTACGTCCGATCATCAAGCTCAAGTCGACCGCGGGCACGGGTTACACCTACGTGACGCGCAAGAACCGTCGTAACGACCCGGACCGTTTGGTTCTGAAGAAGTACGACCCCCGCATCCGCAAGCACGTCGAATTCCGAGAGGAGCGCTAAACACATGGCTAAGAAGTCAATGATCGCTAAGAACGAACAGCGTAAAGTCATCGTCGAGCGTTACGCTGCAAAGCGCCTCGAACTGAAGAAGGCTCTGGTTGACCCCAACTCGACCGACGAAGTTCGCGAAGCCGCTCGCCTCGGCCTGCAGAAGCTGCCCCGCAACGCCTCACCGGTACGTCTGCGTAACCGCGACATCATCGATGGCCGCCCGCGCGGTACCTTCCAGAAGTTCGGCATCTCCCGTGTTCGCTTCCGCGACATGGCTCACCGCGGTGAGCTCCCGGGCATCACGAAGTCTTCCTGGTAATTCAGTACGCCTGAAGCCAGTGGCTTGAAGAAGGGCCGGCACCTAATTTGGTGCCGGCCCTTCTTGTGTTTAAGGCCCGACGTCGGCTGGCGACTGTGTCGCGGGCGGCAGCTGTTCGCGGGCAGGGGTTGGTGACGGACGGCACAAAGTCTGGTTTCGGCGGTTTGGCCCGGGGAGGGTCCCGTGGGGGTGTGGTTTCCGCGTGGGTGCGGGGTTTTTGGGGTGTGGGTGGGGGTGTGGTGGGTGGATTTGTGTGGGGTGCCGGTGGCGTGTATTGTTGTTCGAGTCGCCGCCGCTGATGCGGAAAGATAGCGACCGACCCCCTTCTGAATGGCCTGAAATATGGTGCGCTGTTGAGCGTGCCGAGTAGGGTGGGGATCCTCTTGTGGGGCTTGGGTATGACGGAAACGTTGATTTGCCAAGTGTCACGGGTTCGGGTAAGTTTGAAAAGTTGCTCCGGAGCGATCCGCGGCCCGTATGGGTTGTGGTGGTGCCGGGTGTGTCTGTTGTTTGAGAACTCAATAGTGTGCCAAGTTTGTTGATACCAATTTATTGTATTGAATTGGTTGAATTTGCCGGGCCCGCCACCCCGTGGTGTGGTCTGGTGTTTTTAGCTGGTTTCAAATTTTGTGCACCGTGTGTGTCCCGTTTTCCCGGGAGCGCATGGTGTGTCTGTTTTTCTTCAACGGAGAGTTTGATCCTGGCTCAGGATGAACGCTGGCGGCGTGCTTAACACATGCAAGTCGAACGATGACCC
>NZ_VEGI01000030.1 GCF_007679325.1 Arthrobacter sp. U41
GGGCGTTTCCCCCACGCTATGACCGCCGTAACCCTTGCTCCACACCAGCCGTACCCCTGGGGTGTGGTGGTGGGAAAACTTGTGGTTACAACTCCCCTGCACCGGTGTTCTGGTGCAGGTGTGGCGTTGTTTATTTTGTTGTCGGTTCTCAAGCAACGGGTTTGTTGGTTGGGAACCACATAGTGGACGCAAGCAGTCTTGT
>NZ_VEGI01000031.1 GCF_007679325.1 Arthrobacter sp. U41
GCCGCTGCCGGCTTCACGCTCGGTGGCTCCACCGGGACCGTGGTCCACGGCGCCGCGTCTTGGCTCACCGAACACGATGCCCAGGACCTGACGGCGGTGGCCATTTCCCCGGACATGGGCCGCCCCTACCTGGACACTGTCTACAACCCTGACTGGGTGCACGATCATTTCGGCGCCGAAGCTCTGGCAACCGCCGACGA
>NZ_VEGI01000003.1:0-136144 GCF_007679325.1 Arthrobacter sp. U41
GCCTTGACGTGCTCGGTGGCGTCGGCGGCGGTTGCCTTGACGTTCTCCATGGCTTCCTGGGCCGGCTCCCGGAGCCCCTCGGCCACGTTCTTGGCGGCCTCGGTGAGTTCCGTGGTGAGCGGTTCGGCCGCGGTCTTCAGGGCATCCGCGGCTTCGCGTTCCTTCTGGCTGGCCGGGATCAGGGAGGACACCAGCAGGCCGGCGCCGAAGGCGATCAGGCCTGCCGCCAGCGGGTTGCCCTGTGTTTTGGTCTTGACCTGGGCCGGGGCGTCCCCGATCGCGGTACCGGCGTCGCTCAGGTGCGTCCCGGCGCTGCCGGCGGCCGAGTGCATGGTGCCCGCGGTGTGGTCGGCAGAGCCCGTGACCTTCTCCTTCACACCGAAGACGGCGTCCTTGACCTTGTCAGTTTGGCGCTGGACGATGTGGGACGGGGTGACCTTGTCCGCGACGGCATCGACGTTCGTGCCCAGCCGCGCGCGGGTTGCTTCAATATCTGCTCGGATGACATCCGGGTTTTCACTCATCGTGTTTCCTCGCTGAACTTAAGTAGTGGGCTTGAGGGTGGGCGGGATTTCCTGAAGCGTCTCGGCGGTCTGGGGCATGCCTTTGATCGCGTTGAGTTCCTTGCGGCCCATGGCCGCCAGGATGGCTGCGACGACTCCCCAGATGACGGCGACGACGACGGCGGACCAGCCGAGCCCCATGAGAGTCCCGAGCGCCCACCAGAGCGCCAGGGACAGGAACAGGAGAACGAAGTGGCCTGCGACGCCGGCGCCCGCCAGCATCCCCGCGCCCTTGCCGGCACGGGTCGCGGACTGCTTGAGCTCCACCTTCGCCAGCTCGACTTCCTGCCGCATCAGGGTGGACATGTCCCGCGTGACATCACCCAGCAGATCACCGAGGGAGGCCGTTTCGGCCTTGGCGTGGGCCGCGGTGTGAGGCATTTCGCTGGTCATCGACGGCCACCGTCAAACGGATCATCCCGGAAGGGATCGTCGCGGAGCGGGTCCGTCGCCACGGGTTCGGAGTCCCAGCGGTCCTGCCGGCTGCCGTTGCCGAGCGGGTCGGCGTCGAGCGGACTGGGCGGGTAGGTGTCCGCCAAGCCCGCCGTCGTGGTTTCCGGTGCCGGCATCTGAACGGGCGGCGGCGGAACGGCCATCCCGGTGTCAGGGACCCGGGTGGCGGTGGTAACGCCGGTGGCAGTGGGTTCCGGCGCTCCGGCGCTCAGGCTCCGGCTGAGGCGTCCAGCCAGGACGCCGGCGCCGGCCGCGAGCAGGAGGAAGGTGCCGGGCCGCTGGCGGGCAAAGGACTTCACCTCGGTCAGCAGGGACCCCGGATCGCGGCCATCGAGCCAGGAGGCCACAGCGGAAGACCGCTCGGCGGCCTGGCGCACCAGGTCGGTGGCCACGCCGGGCTCCGTGGAAGCGGAGGCCATGCTGTGAAGCTCGCTGGAAACGGAGCGCAGCCCTTCAGCGACCTTCTGCTGCTGCGTGCCGGCCTGGTCAGTCAGGTCGGACTTGGCCTGCTGCAGGAGATCCTTGGCGTTCGTCTTGACCTCGGCGGCGACGTTGGTGGCTTCCGTCTTGGCCGTCTCCGCGACGGTCTGAGCGGAATCAGCGGCCTGGCGTTTGACGTCTGCGGCCTCATCCTTGGCCACATCGGTCCTGGAGGTGGCGCCGTCGTTGAATGTGCCTGAGTCGCTGCCGTTGGGAACCGGAGGGAAGGTGGATTCCGGTCGGAGGGGCGTCTGCTGGGTGGCCGTAGGCGTGCGGAAGCTGCCGTCCTGGGGCCATTGGTTCTCTGTCATCTTCGCTCTCTTTCAAGATCGGCTGCTGATCACGAACCAGCAATAACTGGGGAACTAATAGTAAGCATGATTACTATCAAATAGTAAGCACCCTTGGTTTTAATTCTCAAGGGTTGCCGGGAAGTCGGACCCGCCTGGCCGCTGCGGATGGCGCCGCGGCCGGTGAACTAGGCTGGAAACATGAGCAAAACGGTGCGTGGCTGATGGCGAACCGGCGCAGGGCTGCCGGCCGGAACAGCACCGAAAGGACGGCCGGAGTGGTGGACGTGCCGAAGGGCGGCCGCCCCGAGGGGCCTGTGGAGGGCATCTACTACATCGATACCGGTGACTGCGAGCTCATCGCTGACCAGGACAACTCCAGCGGCTGGCTGCTGCGGATCAACGGCGTCATGAGTTCGCATATCGATCTGGCGGATCCGCTGTTCCTCGACTTTGAGTACATGCGCTGGATCGCGGCCCTGGTGGAGTCGCGCTGGCCCCGGGAACTGCGGCCGAAGATGCGCGCCCTGCACCTTGGCGGGGGAGCATGCTCACTGGCGCGCTACTTCCACGCCGCCTACCCCGATGCCCGGCAGGTGGTGGTGGAACTCGACGGCAAGCTGGCCGAGTACGTCCGCGGCTGGTTTGACCTGCCGAAGGCGCCCCTTATGCGCCTGCGGGTGGGGGAGGCGCGCGAGGTGACCGAAAGCCTGACGCCGCAGACCCGTGACCTGGTCATCCGCGATGTTTTTGCCGGCTCGCTCACTCCACGGCCGCTCACCACCAGGGAGTTCAACGAGCACGCGCGGCGCGTTCTGGCCCCCGGCGGGATCTACGTGGTGAATTCCGGCGATGCCCCGGACCTGAAGAACGCCCGCGAGGACGCCGCGACCATTGCCGAGACTTTCAAACACACCGTGATTATCGCCGACCCGGCGATGCTCAAGGGCCGGCGCTACGGGAACATGATCATGGCCGGGAGCGATGTCCCGTTTGACGATGACCCCGGCCTGGCGCGGCGCCTGCTGGGCGGCGCAGTGCCCGCGCACATCTGGAACGACGCCAAGGTGCGGGCCTTCGCCGCCGGCGCCCCGGTCCGCCATGACCCGAAAACTGTGGACCCGGCGTCGTCGATTGCTCCGTAACGGCCCTTTTGGCGCCCCAAAACGGCGCCTACGGAGCAGCCGATGAGCCGCCGCGGCCCATGAGCGCCTCGCGGTGGGCCTTTGTCTGCTCGCGGAGCGCCTGCACCACCGCTGCGACGGCGGGGCGGCGCATGGAGTCGGGCCGCAGGACCATCCAATACGGCAGCAGTTCGGCGAACTCGTCCGGCAGGAGCCGGACCAGGTCCGGGTGCAGGTCCGCCGCGAAGCACGGCAGGAACCCGATGCCGGCGCTGGCGCGCGTCGCCTCCACATGGACGAACACGTTGGTGGAACTCAGGCCGTCCCGCATGGTCGGGACCAGCCGGCGCGGGGCGTCCAGGTCGTCCACCTGAAGCATGGAATCGACAAAGTACACCAGCGAGTGGGTGGTCAGTTCCTCGATTGTTGTGGGAGTGCCGTACTCGGCAAGGTAGTCGCGGGAGGCGTACATGCCGAGCATGTACTCGCCGAGCCGGGCCGCCGCAGCCCGGTGCACCTGCGGTTCACCCACCACCACCTCGATATCCAGCCCGGAACGCTGCTGGAGCGCCCGCCGGGTGACAGTGATGATTTCGACGCTCAGCCCGGGGTGGTCGCGTCGAAGCCTGGCAACCGCGGGGGCCGCAATGTAGGCGCTGAAACCGTCCGTCGCGGTCATCCGGACGACGCCGGTGATGGGGTCCGGGGTCCGGCCGGGCTGTTCGAGGCTCCGGATCGCCGCTTCCACCTGCTCAGCCACCTTCACCGCCTCCGCGCCCAGGTCCGTCAGCTCCCAGCCGCCGGACGCGCGGGACAGCACCCGTCCGCCCAGAGCCTTCTCCAGCGCGGCAATCCGGCGCGACACCGTGGTGTGGTTCAGCCCCAGGGACTGCGCCGCCGTGGTGAACTTCGCGGAGCGGGAGACCGCCAGAAGTACAAGCAGGTCATCGGGGTTCGCATTCATATCTGCAATTCTGCACATAAGGGGTGCTTGTTTGACCATTGAATCGCCCACTTTGTGCGGCAATACTCAGTGAAGCTGCTCAGTGCTGTGCATCGCACTTCCTCTGGGCCGTTTAAGACCGCGAAACTTGAGGAGTGCAGACATGGAGAGCAGCTTGAACGGGCGCAAGGCCCTGGTCACCGGCGGAGCCGGCGGGATCGGCGCTGCCAGCGTCCGCGCCCTCGCAGCACGCGGCGCCAAAGTGGTGATCGCGGATGTGGATGAGGCCGCGGCCTCAGCCCTCGCCGACGAAGTCGGCGGCACCTCCTGGGCGGTCAACCTGCTCGACGTCGAGACCCTCCAAGCGGTGAGCCTGGACTGCGACATCCTCGTCAACAACGCCGGCATCCAGCGGATCAGCCCGATCGAGGACTTCGATCCGGCGGACTTCCGCCGCCTCATCACACTCATGCTGGAAGCGCCGTTCCTGCTCATCCGTGCCGCGCTGCCGCACATGTACGCCAACAACTTCGGCCGGATCATCAACCTGTCATCCGTGCACGGGCTCCGCGCCTCGCCGTTCAAGAGCGCCTACGTCTCGGCCAAGCACGGGCTCGAAGGCCTGAGCAAAGTCACGGCGCTGGAGGGCGGCGCGCACGGCGTTACCTCCAACTGCATTAACCCGGGCTACGTCCGGACGCCGCTGGTCGAGTCCCAGATCGCGGACCAGGCCAAGGTGCACGGGATTCCGGAGTCCGAAGTGCTCAGCAAGATCATGCTGACCGAGGCCGCCGTCAAGCGGCTCGTCGAACCGGAGGAGGTCGCTTCCCTTGTCGCCTGGCTGGCTTCCGACGACGCCGGAATGGTCACCGGTGCCAGCTACACCATGGACGGCGGCTGGTCCGCGCGGTAGCGGCCCGGCCCGCCGGCCGGGGCGTCGGTCAGTCCGTCGTCTTGTCGTCGGTCTGGTCGTTGGTTGAGTCGTTGGTTGCCGGTTCGGTGGCGCGGCGGATGTAGTCGTTGACGGCCTCTTCCGGCACCCGGAATGAACGGCCCACCCGCACGGCCGCTATCGCATGCGATTTCACCAGCCGGTAGACGGTCATTTTGGACACCCGCATTGCCGCAGCGACTTCCGCGATGGTCAGGAAGTGGGAGGAAACATTCGCTGCGCTCATGTCGTCCGGCCCGTCCACTAGTCAGGGAACCGTAGTTGGCGGTAATCGTAGAACAGGACGTCCTCCGGTGTGTTGCCGGCCGTCCGGAGCCCGACGAAGGGGGCTTCGATGACTGCCACTGTGCCGAGGTGGCGGCCGTTGAACGGATCGTCCCCGATAAGCACCTGTCCCACCCGGAACGGAATCCGTGATGACCTGGCGCGGCTCGACCACTTCGACAGGAGGACGGCCGCGCGGCCTCGTTGGCGTTGCGCCTGCGGAGATGCTGGGGCCATCGGAACCACTCCTTCGAAACGAGCGCCAATCGGTATATCGGCGGCTCCGGACCAGCTGCGTGTGCTCCCCAGCCGGTGTCCGCGGCCGGTCCGGTACCGCCGTGAAGCAACTGTAGCCCTGCGCCCCTTTCGTCACACGAGTAACTTCTACGCCCGTCGGACGGGGCACCACTTGGGGCCGTTGTCCCGACTACTTGCCGGGCTGGGGCTCCGCCGCGTTCCCTGCGAGGGCAAGAAATCCGCCCAGCCCGATCATCATGGCCCCGCCGGTGGTGCCCAGGGCGGCGATCCGCCGGGGCGAGCTGGCAAACCAGCGGCGCGCCGTACCGGCAATCAGCGCCCAGCCGCTGTCCGAGACCAGCGCGATGGTCAGGAAGAGTGCCCCCAGCGTCGCCAGCTGCGCCGGAATGGCGCCCGCGGAATAGTCCACAAACTGGGGCAGCATCACCCCCACCCCCAGGGCGACAGCGCCGATCTGCAGCAGTTCCCCGACGGCGTTGCCCAGCACGCCCGGCGTCCTTACCTTCCCGCCGGAACCTGCGGGAGCTGCGCGGTTTCGTCCACGAGCTCGGCCCGGGCCCGGCCGTGGCCGCGCACCCAAAGCCGGTACCCGATCACAAGCAGTCCGAGCCAGGCGGCACCCACATACAGTGCCACGCGCGTGTCCTCGAACGCCCCCAGAATCACGATGACGAGGGCCATGAACACGATCGTCGCCACCGACGCCGCGGGCCACCACGGCGAGGGGAACTCGGACGCCGGCAGCCCCTTGCGGGCGATCTCGCGCTTCATCGCCACGTGGGAAGCCAGGATCATCACCCAGACCCAGACGGTGGCGAAGGTTGCGATGGAAGCGATCAGCAGAAAGACGTTCTCCGGGATGACGGCGTTCAGAACCACACCCACCAGCAGGATGCCCGCCATCATCACCACGGTCATCCACGGCACGCCATGGCGGGAGACCTTGCCGAAGCTCGCGGGGGCATGCCCCTGCCGGGACAGTCCGAACAGGATCCGGCCTGCTCCGAAGATGTCGCTGTTGATCGCGGACAGTGCGGCGGTGATGACGACGGCGTTGAGGATGTGGGGCGCCGCCGGGATGCCCAGCCCGCTGAAGATCTGCACGAACGGGCTGCCGTTGGTGCCAATCTCATTCCAGGGGAAGAGGCTCATCAGGACACCGAGGGTCAGCACGTAGAAAAGCAGGACGCGCACCGGGACGGTGTTGACTGCCTTCGGGATGACCTTCTTCGGATCCGCGGCCTCGCCGGCCGTGATGCCCAGGGTTTCGATGCCGCCGAAGGCGAACATCACGACGGCAAACGAGGCCAAGAGGCCTGCGAAGCCGTTGGGGAACAGCCCGCCGTGGTCCACGAGGTTGCCCAGGCCGGGCGCTACCGTGGCGCCGCCGGCCTGGAAACCGAACACGATGATGGCGGCGCCGCCCGCGATCATGGCGATGATGGCCACCACCTTGATCAGCGAGAACCAGAACTCGAGTTCGCCGAAGACCTTGACGCTGAGCAGGTTCAGCGCCGCCAGGAAGAAGATGATCGCCAGGACCCAGATCCAGCGCTCCACCTCGGGGAACCAGAAGCCCATATAGATACTGAAAGCGGTGACGTCTGCGATGGCCACGATCGCCATCTCAAACACGTAGGTCCAGCCCGTCACGAAGCCTGCCAGCGGGCCGAGGTAGCGGCTGGCGTACTGGCCGAAGGAACCGGACACGGGGTGGCGTACTGCCATTTCACCCAGGGCCCGCATCACCATGAACACAGCGGCGCCGCCGATCATGTACGCCAGCAGCACGGCGGGGCCGGCCTTCTGGATGGCCGAGGCGGAACCGTAGAACAGCCCGGTGCCGATCGCCGAGCCCAGGGCCATAAATCGGATATGGCGGACGTTAAGTCCGCGGTTCAGGACAGATTCGACGGCGGCGCTGGCAGCGCTGCCGGCGGTGCCGCCCGGTCCCGGAGCAGGCGTTGGCTTGATGTCCGTGGTGGCTTGTTGCATGCGAATACCTTCTCGTCTTTGGGAGGGGGATCGCTATCCAGCAGACCATGTTGGCCGGAGCTGTGATGAGCCTCACGGGCAGACGGTGTCTTCGATTTCAGACATCCCGGCCGCCACCCGGCTGCACGTGCCGCGGATGCCACCTGGGCGGTGCAGTCGGCTACGGAGAACGCGATGTCCGGGATTCCAGACAATTCGGGGCGGTCGGGGCCGTCCGGGGGCCCGGTCCGGGCGCATGCTTAAGTACGGGATACCGGACACCGCGTCATTGAAGAGGAATCATGCCAGCCACCAGCATCACCCTGCCTTCCACCACAACGGCTCCCAAGGCCGCGCGGGCAAAGGTGGCCTCCAAGGTTCCGGCGGCGGAGAATACCCTGCGCATCCTGAAACTGCTGGCCTCCAAACGGGGGCCGATGGCGGCGTCGAACATTGCCACTGCGCTGGGGCTGCCGCGCTCCAGCGTGTACCACCTGCTCGGGGTGATGGAGGCCAACGGGTTCGTCCTCCATCTTCATGAGGAGCAGCGGTACGGGCTCGGGATCAGTGCCTTCGAGCTCAGCTCGGCCTATTCACGGCAGGAGCCGCTCTCCCGCCTGGGCCGGCCGATGCTCGCCTCGCTGGTGGACGTGATCGGCGAAAGCGCCCATCTGGCCGTGCTGCACGGCCGCGATGTGCTCTACATTGTGGAGGAGCGGGCGAAGAACCGGCCCTCCCTCGTGACCGACGTGGGGGTCCGGCTCCCCAGCCACCTCACCGCCAGCGGGCGGGCGATCCTCGCGGCGCTGCCGAAGTCGCAGGTCCGGGCGCTGTACCCGAACGCGGCGGCCTTCAGTGCCCGGCACGAGACCGAGTCGCCCATCATGAAGTACTCGGCCCTGTCCTCGCACCTGGACCAGGTCCGGCAGCGCGGCTATGCGACCGAACACGGTGAGGTGACGCCGGGCTTCGGCTCGATCGCCGCCGCCGTCACGGACCACGTCGGCTGGCCCACCGCCGCCGTCGCCGTGACCTTCCTCGAGGAGAAACTGCCGGCCGGGGAGTGGCCGGCCCTCGCCGCGCGGGTCCGGAAGGTCGCCGACGAACTCTCCGTCCGGATCCACGGCCGCCCCTCCGCCTGACCCCGTCCCGCACCCCCGTTGCGCTGTCACCCTTGGTGCCTATACCCCCGCTTTAGGCACCAAAAGTGATGGCGCAACACGGGGCGGGGAAGCGAACGCGAGTGTCTGGAATCCCGGACAGCACCGGTCCGCAGGCCCTGTTTCCGCGGCTGCGGACAGGCTTTAGTTGATACAGAACCCATATCGCCGATCCACCGGCACAGAACCATCAAGACACAAAGGAGCCCCTCATGGCACCCGCCGATTTCACCACCGGTGCCCGCCCGGTCAAAGCAGCCCGCGGTACCGAGCTCACCGCCAAGAGCTGGCAGACGGAAGCCCCGCTGCGCATGCTGATGAACAACCTGGACCCCGAGGTCGCCGAGCGCCCCGACGACCTGGTGGTCTACGGCGGCACCGGCCGCGCCGTCCGCTCCTGGGCCGCGTTCGACGCGATCACCCGCACCCTGGAAACCATGGAGAAGGACGAGACCCTGCTGGTCCAGTCCGGCAAACCGGTAGGCGTCTTCCGCACCAACGAGTGGGCGCCGCGCGTGCTGCTGGCCAACTCCAACCTCGTCGGCGACTGGGCCACCTGGCCCGAGTTCCGCCGGCTCGAGGCCGAGGGCCTGATGATGTACGGCCAGATGACCGCCGGATCCTGGATCTACATCGGCACCCAGGGCATCCTGCAGGGCACCTTCGAAACTTTCGCCGCGATCGCCCGCAAGCTCACCGGGGACGAGAACGGCACCCTCGCCGGGACCCTGACCCTCACCGGCGGCTGCGGCGGCATGGGCGGCGCGCAGCCGCTCGCCGTCACCCTGAACGACGGCGCCTGCCTGATCGTCGACGTCGACGAAAGCCACCTGCGCCGCCGCGCCGGCAAGCGCTACCTCGACGAGGTGGAGACCGACCTCGACGCCGCCATAGCCAAAGTCCTGAAGGCCAAGGAAGGGCGCCGGGGCTGGTCCGTGGGCTACGTCGGCAACGCCGCCACCGTCTTCCCCGAAATCCTGCGCCGCCACCACGCCGGCGAGCTCACGGTCGACATCGTCACGGACCAGACCTCCGCCCACGACCCCCTGAGCTACCTCCCCGAAGGCATCACGGTGGAGGAATGGCACCGCGAGGCCGCGGCCGACCCGGAGGGCTTCACCAAGAAGGCCCAGGCCTCGATGGCCAAGCACGTCCAGGCCATGGTCGAGTTCCAGGACGCCGGCGCCGAAGTGTTCGACTACGGCAACTCCATCCGCGACGAGGCCCGCAAGGGCGGCTACAACCGGGCCTTCGAATTCCCCGGCTTCGTCCCGGCCTACATCCGCCCGCTGTTCTGCGAGGGCCTCGGCCCGTTCCGCTGGGTGGCCCTCTCCGGCGACCCCGAGGACATTGCGGTCACGGATGCGGCCATTAAAGACCTGTTCCCCGAGAACAAGCACCTGCACCGCTGGATTGACGCCGCGCAGGAACGGGTGGAGTTCGAAGGCCTGCCGGCCCGCATCTGCTGGCTGGGCTACGGCGACCGCGCCAAGGCCGGCCTGCTGTTCAACCAGCTCGTCAAGGAGGGCAAGGTCAAGGCGCCCATCGTGATCGGCCGCGACCACCTGGACTCAGGATCCGTCGCCTCGCCGTACCGCGAGACCGAGGCCATGGCCGACGGCTCGGACGCGGTGGCCGACTGGCCGCTGCTCAACGCCCTGCTCAACACTGCCTCCGGCGCCACGTGGGTGTCCATCCACCATGGCGGCGGCGTCGGCATCGGCCGTTCCATCCACGCCGGCCAGGTCTCGGTGGCGGACGGTACCGACCTCGCCGCGCAGAAGCTCGAACGCCTCCTCACTAACGACCCCGGCATGGGCGTCATCCGCCACGTCGACGCCGGCTACGACCGCGCCGTCGAGGTCGCCAAAGAACGCGGCGTCCGCATCCCCATGTCCGCACGGGCCCCGGAATCCCGCTAACCCAGGCCCCATCACCACGTCGATTGCTCCGTAAACGCCGTTTTGAGCCTTGAAAAGGGCCGATACGGAGCAATCGATGAGGAAACCCGGCTCAACCATCAGATTTAGGTAGATTTCAATGACTGTTACGACCCACGAACCGCTCACCGTTACCCTCGGCTCCAGCGGTGTCACCCCCGAAGACGTCGTCGCCGTCGCCCGCCACGACGCCAAGGTGACCATCGCGCAGGACGCCCTCGAGGCCGTCGCCAAGGTCCGGGCCCACATCGACGACCTCGCCCACAGCGAGGTCCCGGCGTACGGCATCTCCACCGGCTTCGGGGCGCTGGCCAACCGGCACATCCCCAACGACCTGCGCACCCAGCTGCAGAAGTCGCTCATCCGCAGCCACGCCGCCGGCATGGGTTCCGCTGTGGAACGCGAAGTGGTCCGGGGCATCATGTTCCTGCGCGCCAAGACCCTCGCCTCCGGCCGCACCGGCGTCCGCCCCGTGGTCCTGCAGACCATGGTGGACGTCCTCAACGCCGGCATCACCCCGGTGGTCCGCGAATTCGGCTCCCTCGGCTGCTCCGGCGACCTCGCCCCGCTGTCCCACTGCGCCCTGGTCCTGATGGGCGAGGGCGAAGCGGCGGGGCCCGACGGCGTGACGTACGGCGGGCGGGACGAGGAACCCGTCGCCGCACTGCTCGCCGCGCACGGGATCGAACCCGTCACCCTGGCCGAGAAGGAGGGCCTGGCGCTGGTCAACGGCACCGAGGGCATGCTGGGCATGCTGCTGATGGCCATCGCGGACATCCGCCAGCTGCTCACGACGGCGGACATCACCGCCGCGCTCAGCGTCGAGGCGCTGCTCGGAACCGACCAGGTGTTCCTTCCCGAGCTGCACGCCGCGCTCCGCCCGCACCCGGGCCAGGCGGCCTCCGCGGACAACATGCTGCGGGTCCTCTCCAATTCCCCGATCGTGGCTTCCCACCGGGTCAACGACACCAAGGTCCAGGACGCCTACTCCCTGCGCTGCGCACCCCAGGTGGCCGGGGCCGTCCGTGACACCGTGGACCACGCCGCCATGGTCGCCTCCCGCGAACTGGCGGCAGCGATCGACAACCCGGTGGTCCTGCCGGACGGCCGTGTCAGCTCCAACGGCAACTTCCATGGCGCCCCCGTGGCCTACGTGCTGGACTTCCTGGCCATCGCCGTGGCGGACCTGAGCTCCATCGCCGAGCGCCGCACCGACCGGATGCTGGACCCGGCCCGCTCGCACGGGCTGCCGGCGTTCCTGGCCGCCGACCCCGGGGTCGACTCCGGCCTCATGATCGCGCAGTACACCCAGGCGGGTCTCGTCTCGGACAACAAACGGCTTGCCGTCCCGGCATCAGTGGACTCCATCCCGAGTTCCGCGATGCAGGAGGACCATGTGTCGATGGGCTGGCACGCGGCCCGCAAGCTGCGCCGCGCCGTGGAGAACCTGCGCCGGGTCCTGGCGATCGAACTCGTCACCTCAGCGAGGGCGCTCGATATCCGCACCCAGCTCTCCGGCGGCGAACTGGTGCCGGGTCCGGCGGGAGCCGCGGTGATCGCGGCGCTGCGCGGCGTCGTCGACGGTCCGGGAACGGACAGGTTCCTCTCCCCGGAGCTGGAGGCGGCCGACGTCCTGGTCGCGTCGGGCAAGGTCAGGGCAGCGGCCGAATCCGCCGTCGGAAATCTCGCCTGAGGGAAAACAAAATGCGGTTCCGGTGAACAATTCCCGGCGCCCCCGAAATACTGGGCAACACGGTCAGCGGGGGCGCGGGAACTGTAGTACAAATGGAAAGTCACACCAACGAAGTTGTGACGAAGAACATATACAAAGGGGTAGAAGTTCAATGAAAGCACGCGGGACGGTAATGTCCAGGCGCCTGGCCTCGGCCACGGCGGTTTCCGACTGGCGGAGCCTCAAGGCCGGCGATCGGATCGAAATCCTCAAGCATGCACAGGTTCTGGCGGCCGGTGAGGTCGAAGAAGTCTCACTGAGCGGCAATGTTCTCTGGCTGGTCCCGGCGGAATCGTCCGGCGCGGAGAACGGGCTTTTCCTGAAGTCCGACGGCGTGGAGGTGCGGCGCAGCTAGCCGCGCACGGTTTTCGCGCTGCACGCGCGTATTGTGGTGAAGGGGCGCCGTTCCGAAGGGACGGTGCCCTATTCATCCCCGGGCATCGGGGTCCCGGCAGGAGGCATACGCAGTGTTCGAGGCGCCCAGCATTGTTTTCGCCGCGGCAGGCCTGGCCGTGTTCGCCGCCGCCCTATTGCCCAAGCTGCTGCGCAACGCTCCGTTGTCGATGCCGATGGTCTTCCTGGCCGCCGGAATGCTGGCCTTTTCCTTCATCCCGGAGCTGCCGGACCCGGATCCCCTGCAATACGGGGAGTTCACCACGCACCTGACGGAAATCTGCGTCATCATCTCGTTGATGGGCGCCGGCCTTGCGCTCGACCGCCCTGTGGGACGACGCACCTGGTCCACCACCTGGCGGATGCTGGGGGTGGCCATGCCGATCTGCATTATCGCCCTGACACTCCTGGGGCTCTGGGTGCTGGGGCTGGGGCTTGGAGCGGCGCTGCTGGTCGCAGCCGCGCTCGCCCCCACCGACCCCGTGCTGGCCTCTGAAGTGCAGGTGGGCGAACCCGCCGACGACGAGGACGAAACCGAGCGCGGCGAAGACGAAATCCGGTTCGGCCTCACCTCCGAGGCAGGCCTGAATGACGGGCTGGCCTTCCCCTTTGTCTACCTGGCCATTGCCATCAGCCTGTTCGGTCCTGCGCCGTCCGGGTGGTTTGTCCCCTGGTTCTTCACCGATGTCCTGTGGCGGATCGGCATGGGCCTGCTGGTCGGCTGGCTGGCAGGGAAAGCGTTGAGCCGGCTGTTCTTCTCTGCCCGTGACAGCGTCCGGCTGTCCAGCCACTCCGAGGGCTTTGTGGCGCTGGCAGCGACGTTCCTCGCCTACGGGATGACCGAAATGCTGGAAGGTTACGGGTTCATCGCCGTCTTTGTATGCGCCGTGACCATCCGGGCCGCGGAACGCACGCACGGCTTCCACCGCGTCATGCACTCCTACGTCGAGCAGCTCGAACGTCTCATGACGGTGGTCATTCTGGTGCTGCTGGGAGGCGCGATAGCCCGGGGCCTGCTCGCCGGCATTGGCTGGCCGGAGATCCTGGTGGCGCTGGCGTTCCTGCTGCTCGTCCGTCCGCTCGCCGGCTGGATCGGCCTGGCCCGGGGCAAGACCGGTCCGCGGGAACGGATTGCCATTGCCTTTTTCGGCATCCGCGGCATCGGCTCGCTGTACTATCTCGCGTACGCGCTCAGCAAAGGTGACTTCAACGCCCAAGCAGAGGAACTGTGGGCGTTCATCGGCCTGGTGGTGGCAATGTCCATCGTGCTGCACGGGGCCACCACTGCTCCCGTCATGAACCGGCTGGACCGGCTCCGCGAACGGAAGGCCGTGCAGCAGCACGGCGACGAGGGCAAGGCGCCGAAAACACCCATCTGACGTTGTGCCGTTGCTGCCCCGGCTACCCCAGCAGCGTATTAATCAGCCGGGCGGCGACCCTGGCGGTCCGGCCGTCGACGTCGAACTCCGGGTTCAGCTCGGCCACATCCAGGTGCAGGAGCTTCCCGCTCGCGGCCACCTGGCGGCAGACGGCGCTGATGACCGGCAGCGGCACGCCGAACGCGGCGGGCGCGCTCACCCCGGGGGCCACCGAGGCCGGCAGCACGTCCAAATCGATGGTCAGGTACAGGGCGTCCACCTGCGCCAGGAATGCCGCCACAAACGTGTGCGCGGCCTCCGCCGAGCAGTCCTCGTCCAGCAGGTAGTCCACGCCAAGTTCCGCGGCGGTGCGGAACAGCGCCCGGGTGTTGTTCGGCTCGGAGATCCCGACGACGGCGTACTGCAGTTCGCGGCCCGCGGCGGCTTCCGCGCGGGCCATCTGCAGGAACGGGGTGCCGGAACTGGGCCGGGACTCATCGCGGAGGTCGAAGTGGGCGTCCAGGTTCAGCACGCCCACGCGCAGGCCCTCACGGACCGCCGCCGAGCCGGCCACGCCCAGGTAACCCGCGAACGCGGTCTCGTGGCCGCCGCCCAGCACAACGGGCAGCTGGCCGGCGTCGAGCAGGGTGCTGATCGCCAGCCCGGCACGCGCCTGCCCGGCTTCCAGGGCGTCCCCGGCCACAGTGACGTCGCCGGCGTCGTGCAGGTCCCGGCCCAGGTGGAACGCGAGGGGCCCGAGGGCGGCGCGGATGGCGGCCGGGGCTGCGGCGGCGCCCGGGCGGCCCTTGTTACGGCGCACCCCGGCGTCGCTGCCGAAGCCGAGAATGACAGCCGGGCGGGAGGCGCCGGGCCGGGCCGAGGGCGCGCCGGGGCCAACGAAGGAGGGCGCGGTGGGGGAGTGGGAGCGGTGCGGGGCGTACGGGCTGACCGCCTGCCACCAGCGGCGGTGATCGGGGCCGTCGCCGTCGAACCGTCCAGTCCAGGGCTGCGGCGGGACATCAACGGCGGGAGCGGAGGAAACCATGCCCCTAGCTCACCGCAGCCAGGGTCGGAAAACCAGCCGCGCCGCCGTCGCGCTGTCCGAAATCCCGGAAACTGTCCTTGAAACGCCGCCGAGGTGAGACTTCGCGCCCATGGTTTGGGCGCGAAGTCTCACCTCGGCGAAGAATGGGGTTAGTTCATCCCCAGGGCGGCCTCGATCGGGCCGATCGCGAAGAACAGCAGGAACGCCGCGGCCACGGCCCACATCAGCGGGTGCACTTCGCGTGCGCGGCCCTGGAAGGTGCGGATCAGGACGAAGGTGATGAAGCCGGCACCCAGGCCGTTGGCGATTGAGTACGTGAACGGCATCAGCGTGAAGGTCAGGAACGCCGGGATCGCGATGCCCAGGTCCTGCCAGTCGATCTTGCCGACCTGGGAGACCATCATGAAGCCGACGATGACGAGCGCCGGGGCCACTGCCTCGAACGGCACGAGGTTGATCAACGGGGTGAAGAACATGGCCACCAGGAACAGCAGGCCCGTGACGATGGAGGCCAGCCCGGTCCGGGCGCCCTCCCCGATGCCGGCGCCGGACTCGACGTAGATCTGGTTCGAGGAGACGGAGGCCCCGCCACCGACGATCGCGCCGAGCGCGTCCACCTGCAGTACGCGGTCTACGTTGGGGATGTTGCCGTCCTTGTCAATGCTGCCGGCCTCGGTGGCCAGGCCCACCATGGTGCCCATGGCGTCGAAGAAGATGCTCAGCAGGATCACGAACGCCAGCAGGGTCGCGGCCACAAAGCCCAGGTGCTCGAAGGCGCCGAACGGGTTGGCCTGGCCGATCAGCGACAGGTCCGGTGCCGCCCATTCGGAGAACGCCGGGGCCACCAGCGACCAGCCTTGCGGGTTGTACGTTTTACCGTCGAAGCTGGGGCCGATGTGCAGCGTGAATTCCAGGATCACGGACAGGATGGTCGAGGCGACGATGCCGATCAGGATCGCGCCTTTGACCTTGCGGACCACGAGGGCGATGGTGAGGATCAGGCCGAAGACAAAGACGAGCGTGGGCCAGCCCGTCAGCTTGCCGTCGAAGCCCAGGCCGACCGGAACGGTGGTGCCGGCGACATCCGGGATGCGGCGGACAAAGCCGGCGTTCACGAGCCCGATCAGGGCGATGAACAGGCCGATGCCGACCACGATCGCCGTCTTCAGTCCCTCCGGCACCGCCTTGAAGACGGCGGTCCGGAAACCGGTGAGGACCAGGATCAGCATGGTGATGCCGGAGAGCATCACCAGGCCCATCATGTCCGGCCAGGTCAGGCCGGGGTTGGTGGCCACCGTCACGGCGACGAAGGCGTTGACGCCGAGGCCGGTCGCCATCGCGAAGGGGTGCTTGGCCCATGCGCCCATCAGGATGGTCAGGATGCCGGCCACGAACGCGGTGACAGCGGCGACGGCGGGAAAGCCGAGGGTGGCGCCGGTGGAATCCGGGCCGGAGAGGATGAGCGGGTTCAGCACCACGATGTAGCTCATGGCGAAGAACGTGGCGAAGCCTCCCCGGATTTCCCGCGAGATGTTCGACCCCCGTTCGGATATCTTGAAATACCGGTCGAGTGCGGAGCCCTGCTTGAGCATTAGGTCTTGCATTAGTCCTCCGGGGGTGATGGGTGTTACCTCAAGCTTATTGGGCGTCCGGCGGCCATCCGTGCGTTTTCGCCTAGTCTGTAAGGAAGACAACACTAGGAGCAGCACTTCCATGCGCCTCATCCGACAGCTTTTGACTGCCCTCCTGGGCGCCGCGATCTTCGCCGCCGCCCTGCTGGGTGCCGTTGCCCCGGCCTCGGCCCACGACGCCGCCGAGTCCACCAGCCCGGCCACCGGCACCACCGTGGCAACGCCGCCGGAGACGGTGTCGGTCACGTTCAACAAGAACCCGCTCGCGCTCGGTTCGCAGATGCTGGTGAACGATGCCGCCGGCACCAATTGGGCCGACGGCGCGGTGGAGATCGTGGACAACGTCGCCTCGCAGAAGCTCAAGCCGGGGGCTCCGGCCGGGACCTACACCGTGGTGTGGCGGGTGGTCAGCTCGGACTCGCACCCGATCGAGGGCACCTTCACGTTCACTGCCACCGCAGCAGCCGCGGGCTCGACGGCGGCCGCCGCGGTTCCCACCATGGGAACCGCCCAGCCGGGCACCACGCAGGAGCCGGCCGCGCCGGCCGACTCCTCCGAGCCTTTCCCGTGGAGCATTGTCATCTTCGTTGGCACGGCGATCGGCATTGTCATCGCCTTGGGCGTGATGGCCAGGCGCCGCCTCGCGGCCCGCGAGGACTCCGACGGCGAGGACTCCGACGGCGAGGACTCCGACCGCGTTTCCGACAGCGGTAACCCGGACAGCCGCTCCCACAACGGCGCGGGCCGCGCAGGCGACACCGGGAAGTAGCGCAGCCTAAGCCGGTGCGGCGAGGGCATATCCCCCGGGCAGGACGGCGGGGAAGCCGTCGGGGTAGACCTTGGCGGAAATCGCCTGGCCCACCACCTTGGCCTGGCGCAGCACTTCCTTCGGTGTCGGGGTGATGAGTTCGCCCACGCCCACGAGGTACATTCCGAGGGCGTGCATGGCCGCCATCAGGTTGTGGCCCGCGGCCATACCGAGTTCCGAGAGCATCCGGCGCAGCTGACTGTGGGCGCAACGGGTTAGGACGAGGTGGTCCGCCAGGAGGACGCCGCCCGGCGTGCGGACCGCCCACTGCTGGGTGGGTCCGGTGGTGCCGGCGTCGAGGTGGTCCAGCTGCAGGGCTCTGATGTTGTTCCGCACGTCCAGTTTGTGGCTGGTGGCGTAGTTGCGCAGGTGCCGGAGGATCTCGTTGCGTTCCCGCAGGCTGGCGGCGTCAGCCGCATCGCAGCGCTGCAGTGACGAGGTGTTGGCGGGTTGCCCGGCGCCCAGCAGGTCGAGGCCGTCCACAATGATGGAGTCCACGCCGCGCCGCTGCAGTTCGCTGGCGACCGCCAGGCCGGACAGCCCGGTGCCGATCACGACGGCGGCGGTTCGTTCGATACCCCCGGACATTGGCATGCTCGACACTGCAGGGCCCTCCTCGAATGGTGCAAGTCGCGGGGCCGATGCCCCGGACGCGTTCTGAAACACGAGTCTCGGTTCAGCAACGCCTCGAAGAATACCCAACATTTCCCGCCTTGGATAGAGCAGATGGAACATTGGCGGGTCCCGGCATTTCCGGGCTTTCCGGACGGGTCAGCCGGCCCGAATCCGCGGGTATTCAGGACCTAGGGATGCCGTATAAACACTGCGTAAAACCTGGGTGAAGCCCACCCTCCCGGCGGCGTCCGCTCCGCTTGCTTGTTCCCAGCAATCCGAGAATAGTTGGGAAGATCAGGGGTTCGACCCCGCAGATTCTTCGGGCGCATCGCCGTTGGACGGTACACCCGGACGCGTCTGGCAGAATAGCCGCAACATCAGGCAAGAATCGCGAGGAGGCGGACCCCATGGGCCGAGAACAGGTGAATCCGGATCCGGCAGGGGAAGTCCCCGGCGGGTCCGCGGCTCCCCGTGGGATCGTGGTCGGCGTCGACGGTTCAGACCACAGCAAGTGCGCCCTGGTGTGGGCCGCGCGCGAAGCCGAGCGCCGGCGTCGTCCGCTGCACATCGTGACCGCCTACTCAGTGCCGATCTTCGCAGCATCCGGGCTCGACGGCGGGTACGCCACCGTGGATGATTCGGTCATCCGGGAGGGCGCGGAGGCCATCCTGCAGCAGGCGGTGCACAAGGTCGCCGGGTACCTGATTGACGTTGACGCCTCCGTCGAGAACGGCGATGCCTCCGGAGTCCTGCTGGAAATGTCCGAAACCGCCGAGCTGCTGGTCTTCGGCACCCGGGGCCGGGGCGGATTCGTCGGCCGGCTGCTGGGCTCCGTTAGCAGCGCCCTGCCCGCGCACGCCAAATGCCCCACGGTCACCGTGCCCCTGATCTGCTCGGACCGCCTGGGCGAAACCACCGACGACAAGCACGTCCTGGCGGAGCGCGCGAAGTCCGGGCACGTGCCGGTCGAAAACGTTGTGGTGGTGGGCGTCGACGGCTCCGAGCAGGCCCGTGTGGCGGTGCTGGAGGCGGCGGCGCAGGCCGAGCGGCTCTCGGCGCCGCTGCGGGTGGTGTGCGCCGTTCCGCAGTACAGCGGGTCGCTGGCCTGGGTGCCTGCGCCGATGGACCGTGATGCGCTCTTCGCCGACATCAGGGACCAGCTCCAGGCCGGCAGCGCGTGGATCAGGAGCCATTATCCCCACCTCACAGTGGAGACCCAGCTGGTGGACGGATCGCCCGTGGACATCCTCGTCGAGGCCAGCAGGCATGTGGAACTGGTGGTTGTCGGCACCCGCGGACGCGGCGGGTTCACCGGGATGCTGCTCGGGTCCACTTCGGACGGCATCCTGCACCACGCGAAGGGTCCCGTCATGGTGGTCCCGGACCGGGAAGATCCACGGCTGGCGGACCGGGTGAACTTCGGCCCCATCCTGGGTGACTCGTAACCCGGACTGGACCCGGCCCAGACCCGGACCAGGGCGGGCGTTGACGGGAGGGCGCGCTCCTGCCCGGCGCGGTCGAGTGACGCTGCATGTCTTCGCTTAGCTTCCCCTCCGGGAGTGGGCTTCAGCGGGCTGCCCGCCGGGGGGGGGGGGTGAATCGGGGCTCTTCCAGGCGTACTGTTGGATCATGAGCTGCAAGGTTGGAGCGCGGTCGCAATGATGCGCAAATGGCTGCGTTGGATGCCCGCCGTGGCGGTGCCTGCCGTGATCGCGGCCGGTGTCCTGTCCGGTTCCCTTCCCGCCAGCGCCGGGGACCCGCTGCCGGAGAAGACGCCGCAGCAGGTGCTGCTGATGATGGCCCAGCACGGCGAGAAATCCCTGTCCGGGACGCTGGAGCAAAGCTCCGAGATAGGCCTGCCGGAACTTCCGAAGACCGGCCCCGCAGCGGCGTCCGCGGAAACCGCGTGGCTGGAGCTGCTGACCGGCCCGCACACCGCCCGCGTCTACCTTGACGGACCCGGCAAGGCCCGGGTGCAGGTCATGGACCGGATGGCCGAACGGAACGCGGTCCGGAACGGCGACGAACTCTGGTTCTACAACTCCAAGGACAATACTGCCGCCCACGCCCAGCTTCCCGCAGACGCGGCCACCCGCCATGACAACCGCCCCGGAACCGTGCCGACGCCTGAAGACGTGGCCGACAAGTTCCTCGCCAAACTCGACGCGAGCACTGAGGTGACCGTCGGTCCGGACGTCCAGGTCGCCGGACGGGCAGCCTACAATCTGGTGCTCACGCCCGCGTCGGAGGTCACCCTGGTGGAGTCGGTCGCCATCGCGGTCGACGGCGCCAGCGGACTTCCGCTTGGCGTCGAAGTGAAGGCCCGCGGACAGGCCGAGCCGGCGTTCAGCGTCGCCTTCACGGCTCTCACGCTTGAAACCCCGGATTCCGGCATCTTCAATTTCACCCCGCCGCCCGGTGCCACCGTCGAAGAGATCCCGCTGCCGGCGCATCACGAAAAGGCCGCTGTGGCGCCGTCGGACGCCGCCGCTGCGAAGGCCGCGAAGCGGCCCACCGTCACCGGAACCGGCTGGGAATCCGTGCTGGAGTTCCCCGCAGGAGCCGTAGCTCTTCCCGGCCAGACCCCGCCGCAGACCGAAGTTCCGGACCCTGCGGCCGCCAACCCGCTGCGGCCCGACCCCTCCGTCGCGGGAGGAACCTCGTCCGGCGCCGCTGCGCTGCTGGAACAGGCTGCGGTTGCCGTGCCGGGCGGACGGCTGGTGTCCACCTCGCTGGTGAATGTCCTGATCCTCGACGACGGGCGGATCCTCGCCGGTTCGGTGCCCTTGGAGCGGCTCCAGGCCGCAGCCACGCAACGGTGACCGCAGCGTGACCGCCGCCGGGGCGGCGACGGAACCCCACGTGGCGGATCTGTGCATCGAGACCACCGGCCTCAGCAAGCGCTTCGGTCAGCAGTTAGCCGTCGACGGCGTCGACCTCGCCGTGCCGAGGGGCTCCGTCTTCGGCTTCCTGGGTCCTAACGGCTCCGGGAAAACCACCACCATCCGGCTGATGCTCGGCCTCGCCGCGGCCAGCAGCGGCTCGGTCCGGCTCCTCGGCCAGGAGATGCCGGGGCAACTGCGCGAGGTGCTGCCGCGCGTGGGCGCCCTGGTGGAGGGACCGGCCTTCTACCCTTTCCTCTCCGGCGCGGCCAACCTGTACCGCTTCGACGCAGCGGACCCGCGAGCTCCCGCCGCCACCCGGAAGTCCCGGGTCCATTCGGCGCTGGAGCGGGTGGGGCTGACGCATGCCGCGGACAAGAAAGTCCGGGCCTACTCGCTGGGCATGAAGCAGCGGCTGGGCATCGCCAACGCACTGCTGGCGCCCCGCGAACTCCTGGTTCTGGATGAACCCACGAACGGACTGGATCCGCAGGGCACCCGGGAGGTCCGCAGTCTGGTGCGCTCGCTCGCGGCGGACGGCGCCACTGTGTTTGTCTCCAGCCACCTCCTGGCCGAGGTGGAACAGATCTGCACGCACGCGGCCATCATGAGCGCGGGCCGGCTGGTGGCCCAGGGGACGCTCGCGCAGTTGCGCCAGGACGGACAGGCCCGGATCCGGGTGCTGACGCCCGACGCCGGCGCTGCGGCCAAGGTGCTGGCCCGGCTGGGCCTGAGCGCAGCGGTGAGCGGACCCGCCGGGTCCAATGGCGCCGGCGACGTGCTCTACGCGCCGCTTCCCGCCGGGCCACCTCCCGCGGGCGCTGACGGAGCGGTGGCACCGGAGGCGGTAGTGGCCGCCCTGGTGGCGGCCGGCGTCCGGGTCCGGGGATTCGCGACCGAGCAGGTCAGCCTGGAGGAGCGTTTTGTGGCGCTGACGGGGGAGGGCTTCGACGTTGTCCAGTGAAAAATCCGGTCCCAGTGTTATCTCCGGTGCCGGTGTTGGCCGAGGCCCCACCCCAGGGGACGCTGCCGCTGCGGAGACCGTCCGGAGGGGCGGCCGTGGCCGCGGCCTGCTGGCGTCCGAACTTGGTGTGCTGTTCCGGCGCCGCCGGACCTGGGCCATGCTGTGTGCGCTGGCGGCCATCCCCGTGCTGATTGCCGTGGCGGTGCGGCTGTCCTCCGCGGTGCCGCCCGGCCGGGGTCCGGCGTTCCTGGACCGGATCACCCAGAACGGTTTGTTTGTTGGCGTAACCGCCATGCTGGTCTCCGTTCCGCTGTTCCTGCCGCTGACCGTGGGCGTCGTGGCGGGTGACACCGTGGCTGGCGAGGCCGGGCTGGGAACCCTGCGGTATCTGCTGGTCGCGCCGGCGGGCAGGGTCCGGCTGCTGCTCGTGAAGTACGCCGGCGCGGTGGCATTCGCCGTCGCGGCGCCGCTGGTGGTGGCGCTGGTGGGGGCTGCGATCGGAGCGGCGCTCTTCCCGGTGGGGCCGGTCACCCTGCTCTCAGGGGACTCGATCGGGGCGGACGAGGCCATGCTGCGGCTCCTGCTGATTGCCGCCTACCTTGCCGTGTCCCTGATGGGCCTCTCCGCGATCGGGCTCTTTATGTCCACGCTCACGGACGTTCCTGTGGGGGCGATGGCCTCCACTGTCGTGCTCGCAGTGGTTTCGCAGGTCCTCGACGCTCTGCCGCAACTGGAGTGGCTGCACCCGTGGCTCTTCAGCCACTACTGGCTGGACTTCGCGGACCTGCTCCGCCAGCCGGTCGCCTGGGATTCCTTCCTGACGAACTCGCTGCTGCAGGGCGGCTACGTCGCCGTCTTCGGTGCGCTCGCCTACGGCAGGTTCATCACGAAGGACGTGCTCTCCTAAGGGACGGTTCCCGGCAGGGGCCGGTCAGATGTATGCCGATGGAACGGCTCAGTACCGGGCCGCGACGGGGTGGAGCTTCATTCCGGACATGAACGCAAGGTCCGTCACAGTGATTCCGGCGTCCTCGTTCAGCGCCTGCACCACCCGGCCGCCGCCGAGGTAGATCGCCACGTGATAGAACCCCGGTGCCGATCCCCAGACCAGCAGGTCACCCGGCTGGGCCTGGGAGAGCGGAACGTGCACGGGTGCCTGGGCGAACTGCTGGGACGCCGTGCGCGGCAGATATTTTCCGGCTGCGGCGAACGCGTTCTGCACCAGGCCGGAGCAGTCGAAACCGCGGGCGCCCGTGCCGCCGTATTGGTAGAAATAGGGCGCGCCGACCTTGCCGAGAGCCACCGAGATCGCTGTGTTGTTGGAACCGCCAGGAGCAGGAGCAGGAGCAGGAGCAGGAGCCGGAGCAGGAGCAGGAGCAGGAGCAGGAGCCGGAGCCGGAGCAGGAGCTGGTGCAGGAGCTGGGGCCGGTGCAGGAACGGGCGCGGGCGGTGCAGGTGCCGGCGCAGGAGCTGGGATGACGGGCGGAGCAGGGGCGGGTGCTGGAGCCGGCGGCGCCGGAACGGGCGCCGCGGGTGCCTGCGGATCCTGGTTTCCCGGGGAGGGGTTCCCGGTGTCCGGCCGGACTGCTGGAGGAGGTGTGCCTGGAAGGGTGTCTGAACCGGGGTCTGGCCGCGGGCCGGGCGTTTGACCCTGGCCCTGCGCGGCGGCGGCCGTCACTGCCGCCAGCCGGTCCTGCTGGCGCTGCCGCTCCAGGGCATCCACGCGGGCCGATTCCAACGCAACGGTGGTGTTCTTGAGCGTCGCCAGCTGGCCCACCAGCACGGTGCGCTGCGCCCGGGCTGCGGACACTGCCTCCCGCTGGGCGTTGTTGGCGCGCTCGGCGTCGAGCTTGCGCTCCTCCGCTGTCTGCGCGGCCTCATCGGCGGCCCGGTTGGCGTCGGCGGCGGCTGCCGTCAGCGACTCCGCGGCCGCGGCTGCGGTCTCGGCCGACTGGAACGCCCGGGTGCGGCCGGCAGTCACGGCCTCCAAAGTGGCGGCCTGCTGCAGGGCGTTGCCGCTGCCGCTGACAAAGCTGCTCAGCGCGGGATTCAACCCGCCGTTGCGGTACAGATCGCCGGCGAGCTGGCCGATCTGCTTGCGCGTCTTCTCCTGCTCCAGCCCGGCCGACGAAGCCCTGGCGGCGGCAACCTCAGCGGCATCGCGCCGGAGCTGGAGCTCCACGAGCGCCTCGCCGTACGCATTGTTGGCCTGCAGGGAGGCCTCAAGGCTTGCGTCCTGGGCCGCCGAGGCGTCCGCCAGGAGCCCGTCAATGGCGCTGACCTGTGCCGCCGTCGCGCTTTCACTGGACTTGGCAGCGGCAATCTCGTCCGGAGAGGGGATCTGGACAGCCGGGATGTGTACAGCCTGCGCCGGCGGTGCGGCGTGCGCCGGTAAGGCCAGTGTTCCCAGGAGCACGACGGCGGCGCACAGCGCGGCGGTCTTTCGGCCGGAACCGGTCCAAGTCATGGTCAAACCTCGCTGCAGATGTCGGGCTGGAGCGGGCGAGCATGGATTCCGGCGCATGGCAACGCCCGGCTGATCCCCCAGCACGGTCGAGGCTACGTGCCAGTGGCCACTTTGGCAACACTGGTCACATCAATAACATAAACAACAACAATGTCATTTGGTCACACGTTAACGGGGTGTGTCGCCCGGCGCGGCGGACAGTCCGGACGTTCCGCGCCTAGGCGTGCTGGTGTGATTCGTGCTCCGCGTGGGAGGCGGGTTCCAGCTGGAAGGTGCAGTGCTCCGTGTCGAAATGCGAGCCCAGGCAGCTCACGAGTTTGTCCAGGACCTGATCGGCGCCGCGGGCGCCCAGTGCCGCATCCTCCACCACCACGTGGGCGGAAAACACCGGCACGCCGGAGGTAATGGTCCAGATATGGATGTCGTGTACCGACACCACACCCTCCACGGCCAGGATGTGCTCGCGGATCAACTGCACGTCCACCCCTTTGGGGGTCGCCTCGAGCAGCACATCTACCACGTCGCGGAGCAGGTGCCAGGCCCGGGGCAGGATCATCAGCGCAATCACGATTGAGGCGATGGTGTCCGCCGCCTGGAATCCCGTGACCATAATGACCACTGCCGCGGCGATGACCGCGAAGGAGCCGAGCAGGTCGCCCAGGACCTCGAGGTAGGCCCCCCGGACGTTGAGGCTTTCCTTCTGGGCGCCGCGCAGGATCAGCAGCGACACGAGGTTGGCGAGGGCGCCCAGGACGGCCGCGTAGAGCATGATGTCGGTCTGGACCTCGGGAGCGGAGCCAAGCCGGCGGATGGCCTCCGTGAAGATGACTACTGAGATGACCATCAGCACCAGGGCGTTGGCCAGGGCGGCCAGCACTTCGGCGCGCTGGTAGCCGTAGGTGCGCTGGTCGCTCGCCGGCCGGGCGGCGATCCAGGCGGCCAGGAGGGCGATAAAGACGCCGGCCGCGTCGGACAGCATGTGGCCGGCGTCGGCCAGCAGGGCCAGGGAACCGGAAATCAGGGCTCCGACGATCTGGATCAGGACGACGGCGAGGGTGATGGCCAGGACGGCGACCAGGCGCTTCCGGTGCCTTCCGGTGGCGGTGATGCCGTGCGAGTGGCTGTGGTCGTGTCCCATGCCTACAAGGCTAGCCCCAGCCGAGCTCATGCAGCCGGTCGTCGCTGATGCCGAAGTGGTGCGCGATCTCGTGGACCACGGTGATCGTCACTTCCTCAATGACGTCCTCGCGCGACTCGCAGATGTCCAGGATCGGCTGGCGGTAGATGGTGATGCGGTCCGGCAGGGAGCCTGCGTCCCACCAGGCGTCCCGTTCGGTCAGGGGCACGCCTTCGTAGAGGCCCAGCAGCACGGTGTCGGGGTCCTCGCCCGGCTGCGGTGTGTAGTCGTCCTCGATGAAGATGGCCACGTTGTTCATGGTCTGCGCCAGCTCCGGCGGGATCCGGTCCAGGGCGTCGCTCACGGCGGCTTCGAAGTCCGGTTCGGACATCGGGAACGGGGCGTGAGTGTGGCCGTTGCCGCCGTCGTCCGGGCCGTCCGGAATGATGGGCAGGCCTGGCGGCAGGGAAGCGGGCATAGCTGAACTCTAGCGCCGAATCAGCGGGACCGGCGCCGGGTCAGCCCCACCCCCACGAGGCAGATCACCCCGCCGATCAGGCCCCAGACGGTGGGGATCTCGCCGAGCACCAGCCAGGAGATCAGGATTGTTGTGCCGGGGACGAGGTAGGTGGTGGCGGCGAGGCGGCCGGCGTCGATCAGGGACAGTGCGTAGGCCCAGGTGGTGAACGCGATCGCAGTCGGGAAGATGCCGAGATAGACCAGCCCCAGCGTCGCCGGCAGCGGGGCCGCCTGCAGCTCGGAGACCAGCTGGCCGCTGAAGGGCAGGCAGCAGAGTGCGCCGACCATGATTCCGTACCAGGTGGCCTGGGCCGCGGGGAACTTCCGCAGGACCGGCTTCTGCACGATCACACTCACCGCGGCGAGGGCCGCCGCCAGCAGGCACAGCAGCACCCCGGAGACGTCGGCCGTGGACCGCTGCCCGGAACCGAGCGCGATCACCGCGACACCGGCGAACGCGACAAGGCTGCCGATGATCAGCCAGCGGGGAAAGCCCTCCTTGAGGATCACCCCGGCCATAATTGCCACCAGGATCGGGTTGACGTTGATCAGCAGGGCGGCCGTTCCGGCGTCGAGCAGGTGTTCGGCGGCGTTCAGGGCGACGTTGTAGCCGCCGAACCACATAACGCCGTAGGCCAGGATGGGCAACCATTCGCGGCCCCGTGGGAGGTTGGGGTTCTTCCGGATTTGCGGCAGCACCACCAGGCCCAGTACGACGGCGGCAATCGCCAGCCGGCCCAGGGTCAGGGAGCCGGGGGAGAAGCTGGGTCCCACGGCCCGGATGCCCACGAAGGCGGACGCCCACAGCACAACGGTGACCACCACGGCGGCGATGCCGAGGCGGCTGATCCGGGCCGGCGGAAGGGACTGGTTTGCGGAGCGGGGGACGGGCGGCACGTCGTGGGTGCTGCCTTGTCTGTTATTCGAGTGCGCGCTGTCCGGTTGGGGGGAGCCTGTCTGGGCGGTTGTTGCCATGCTGCCAATCTAGCCGCTGCGGCGGCCCGGGGACTGGCGGAAATCGGTCACGTCTGCGCGAGTTTCTGCCAGCTGCGGTGCGCCCGTCCCCGGCTGGCTCACCGGAGGGGGCGGGCGGCAGCTAGGACGGCGGCCGCGACCTCGTCCAGGGCAGCCGACCCGTAGCGCCATTGCTGCCAGTGGAGCGGCACATCCACGTGCGCCGCCGGATCCAGGGAGACCATGGTGCGGCGCTTCAGTTCGTCCGAGACCTCGATTTCGGGGAGCAGCCCCCACCCCATTCCCCACCGGATGGCTTCCCCGAACTCGTGGGCGGCCGGGACATAATGCCGCGGGGGCTGGAGGGTCCTGCGGCTCACGCCCCGCAGGTAGCGGTCCTGCAGGTCGTCCTTGCGGTCGTAAATGATGACGGGCGCGACGGCGAGCGTGTCCGCCGTCGCGCCGCCCGGAAACCACCGGGCCGCGAAGCCCGGCGTGCAGACGGGCAGATAGCGCATCACACCCAGGCGGCGGGAGGAGCAGCCCGGCGCCGCCTTGGCTGTGGTGGTGATGGCGGCCGCCGCGGCGCCGCTGCGCAGGAGCTCAAGTGAATAGTCCTGGTCCTCGCGCAGAATTTCCAGCTGGACCTTGCCCGCCACCGAGGCCAGGCCGGGCATCGCCCACGTGTGCAGGGAATCACTGTTGATAACTAGGGTCAGCCGGACGCCGGCTGGGCGGGCTCCGGGCTGAAGCTCTTCGGCCAGATCGGCGGAGAGCATGTCCAGTTGCCGGGCGAAGCGCACCACCGCGTGGCCGGAGGCGGTGAGTTCGATCGGGCGGGTCCTTTTGAGCACCGGCCGGCCGACGGCCACTTCGAGGGCGCGGACGCGCTGGCTCACCGCTGACGCCGTGACCATGAGGTGGCCGGCGGCAGCCTCGAAGCTTCCGTGCGCCACGATCGCCGCGAGGGTCCGGGCCTGGTCAGGATGAATGTCCATCATTAGCCAATCTTATGTTGGCCCAGAATTATTAACTGGTTTCATGCTGCCCAGCCCTCTAGCGTGGAACCCGTGATCCTCTCCCTCCTCTCGGGCCTCGCCAGCGGGCTGTCCCTCATCGTCGCCATCGGTGCGCAGAACGCCTTCGTGCTCCGCCAGGGCGTCCAGCGCTCGCACGTTCTCCTGGTAGTTGCGGTGTGTGCGTTGTCCGACCTTGTGCTGATTGTGCTCGGTGTGGCCGGGGTGGGTGTCCTTATCGAGCAGGCGCCGGGCGTTCTCGAGGTGGTGCGCTGGGCCGGTGCCGCTTTCCTCCTGGCATACGGCCTGATGGCTGCACGGAGGGCCATTCGCGGAACGCAGGCGTCCCCGCTGTCCACCGGGCAGCAGGGAACGTGGGCCGCCGCTTTGGGGACCTGCCTGGCGCTGACCTGGCTGAACCCCCACGTCTACCTGGACACCGTGCTGCTGCTGGGGTCCCTGGCCGGCACCCACGGAGCGGACGGACGGTGGTGGTTTGCGGCCGGAGCGGGAATCGGCAGCGTGGCGTGGTTCGCCGCGCTGGGCGCCGGAGCCCGGCATCTCGCACCGTTGTTCGCCCGGCCCGGCAGCTGGCGCGTGCTCGACGCCGGGATCGCCTTGGTCATGGTCACACTCGCTGTCATGCTCGTAGCCTGAGATGGTCAGCCGTCCGCGCCCCACTGCAGAACACAACCGACAAAAGGAACCGCCATGTACGTCCCCTCGCACTTCGCCGCCGACCAGGACGCCGTCAGGGATCTGCTGTCGAACCCCGGGGCGGCCAACCTGGTGACATCGACCGAGGACGGCCTGCTCGCCACGCTGGTGCCGTTCGTGTTTGACCCGGAGGCGGGCGAGCACGGATCCCTGCAGGGGCACCTGGCCCGCAACAACGACCAGTGGCGGCTCCCGGCGACGGGCGAATCCCTGGCCATCATCCAGCGCTCCGACGCCTACATTTCCCCGTCCTGGTACGCCACGAAGGCCGAACACGGCCGGGTTGTCCCGACCTGGAACTACACCACCGCGCACGTCTATGGCCGCCTCGTCGTCCACGACGACCCGGCCTGGGTTGAGGGCCTTGTCCGGCGGCTGACCACGCTGCATGAAGCAGCAGCCGAACACCCCTGGACCGTGGACGATGCGCCCGCGCGTTACATCGCCGGGCAGCTCCGGGCGATCGTCGGCGTCGAGCTTGTCATCACGCGGGTGGAAGCGAAACGCAAGCTCAGCCAGAACAGGCCGGCGGCCGACATTGAGGGCGTCGTCGCGGGCTTGCGGGCCAGCGGCGACGTGGATTCGGCCGACGAGGTGGAGCAGGCGCACCACGCCCGGGCGGAGCGCAGCTGAGCGCCGCCAAAATCGCGGCGTCCCGTCGATTTTGGATAATCCGGGGGTCTGCCCTTATAGTTTTATAGTCCAGTTCGGAGGAACCCGAAAGGACGAAAACGGAAGGCTTCGGCCCTTAATTTTTGCCCTTGATTCAGTGGTTTAGCCGAACGGCGTCCTGGCCCCCATCGTCTAGCGGCCTAGGACACCGCCCTTTCACGGCGGCGGCACGGGTTCGAATCCCGTTGGGGGTACGCAAGGAACTGGTCAAACCGGGTGTGAAAGTCTGGTAGGCTAAAGGCCTTGAAAAATTGCGGTAGCGATACTGCAGAGAAGCAAGAAAATAGCAAGGCCCTGTAGCGCAGTTGGTTAGCGCGCCGCCCTGTCACGGCGGAGGTCGCGGGTTCAAGTCCCGTCAGGGTCGCTCTGATTGCCGGAAGAAGTTCCGGTTCTCATGGTGACATGTCACCTAGGCTCTGTAGCTCAGTTGGTAGAGCGTTCGACTGAAAATCGAAAGGTCACCGGATCGACGCCGGTCGGAGCCACCACTGGGAAGCATCAGTTCTTCGGAACTGGTGCTTTTCTGCTTTAACTCCATCGACTGCTCCGCAGCTGCCCTTCTGGCGGGCCACAACGGCGGTTGCGGAGCAACCGATGCTCTCGCCGGACGCGGACGAAATCCCGCCCCGGTAGAGCTCCCCGGCGGCAAACTTCCCCCCCGTCTGTCCTGGTGGACCGTTGAGCGCTGGAAATCTTTCGGCGGCCCCCGACGGCTGTTCCCCTGGCGTCGTCGACTGCTCCGTAACGGCCCTTTTGAGGCGCCACAACGGCCGTTGTGGAGCAACCGATGCCCGCCGGGCGTCCGGGCGCTGCCCCGCGTGCTTCGGGCGGCTGGCCCTACCCGGGTCACCTGCACCTCGACGGTTTAGACGGCCGGGCAATGTCTGAGGAGGTGCCGATCACCGGCTCGAAAGCCATCCGCGGGTTGCGCCGGGAACGGTGAACCACGGCCACCGGCACGGTGACATTTCACACTAAATCTGATTTTTGAGGCATTACTTGACGCGCGAATCTGCGTGTGGCACGCGCGCGGAATGAGTAATGTAAGCGCTTGCACCAACGCGGCAAGGTTTGGTTTTTTGGCCTCGAATCACGGTTTGATAAGCAGGCTTCGCCTTGCATAGCGTGGAAAACGGCACCGGAAAGTAGCCCTTTCCGAATCGCCAATCCGGGGCTCTACCGAAGCCCCGTCCTCCGACACGATGGCGTCCTCGATGATGCCTGTGGTGTTGTCGGGGCTGTCGGCATGTCGGGACATGAGGGCACCCGCCCTTCCACGAATGGTCTCAACTCCGCGAGAAGAGCAGTAAATGCACAAGCACCCCACCGCACCCCGCGGCCGGCTACGGCGTTCAACCGCCGCCGCCGTTGTCGCCGCCGTTGCAGCCTCGGCGTTCCTGGCCGCACCCTCGGCCCACGCCAACGAGCCTGCGGACCCGCCGGCAGCGCAGATGCCGGCGCCGACCCCCGGTTTCCCGCTTCCGACCAAGCACAGCCAGCAGGCCTACGATCCGGCGTCGGACTTCACCTCCAAGTGGACCCGCGCCGATGCCAAGCAGATCATGGCGCAGAGCGACCCCACTGTGGCTCCCGGCGTGAACTCCATGAGCCCCGACGTCACCATGCCGGAAATTCCCGAGGACTTCCCCACCATGAATGAGGACGTCTGGGTCTGGGACACCTGGTCATTGACGGACGAGAACGCGAACCAGATCAGCTACAAGGGCTGGGACGTCATCTTCTCCCTGGTCGCTGACCGCGACGCCGGCTACGGCTTCGACCAGCGCCACTGGAATGCACGGATCGGCTACTTCTTCCGCAAGACCAACGCCGACCCGGCCAAGGACAAGTGGAACTATGGGGGCCACGTCTTCGCCGACGGCGCCTCGATCGGCAACACTGAATGGTCCGGTTCCACCCGCCTGATGCAGGGCAACCAGGTCAACGTCTTCTATACGGCCACCACGTTCTACGATGTGGCCGAGCGCAACAACGGCGGCGGCGGCATCGCCCCGGACGCTGCCATCGCCAAAGCGCTGGGCAAGATCCACGCCGACAAGAACGGGGTCACCTTCGACGGGTTCCAGCACACCAAGCTGCTGGAACCGGATGGCACGATGTACCAGACCAAAGCCCAGAACCCCGGCTTCGCCTTCCGCGATCCGTACACCTTTGCGGACCCAGCCCACCCGGGCAAGACCTTCATGGTCTTTGAAGGCAACACCGGCGGCACCCGCGGACAGTACGAGTGCAAGGCCGAGGACCTGGGCTATCAGCCCGGTGATCCCAATGCCGAAAACGTGAACACCGTCAACAGCAGCGGGGCCTACTTCCAGACCGCCAATGTGGGCCTCGCCGTTGCGGACAACAAGGACTTGACCAAGTGGTCCTTCCTGCCCCCGATCCTCTCGGCCAACTGCGTCAACGACCAGACCGAGCGTCCGCAGATCTTCATCCAGAATGAAAACGGGAAGAACAAGTACTACCTGTTCACCATCAGCCACCAGTTCACCTACGCCGCCGGCATGCGCGGCCCGGACGGGGTCTACGGCTTCGTCGGCGACGGTGTCCGGTCCGACTACCAGCCGATGAACAACAGCGGCCTGGCCCTGGGCTCACCGACGGACCTGAATCTTCCGTCCGAGTCCCCGGAGGCCCCGACACCGAACCAGAACGGCCGCCAGTTCCAGGCCTACTCGCACTACGTGCAGCCCGGCGGGCTGGTGCAGTCCTTCATTGACAACGTCAACGGCGTCCGCGGAGGCTCACTCTCGCCCACCGTCAAGATCAACTTCCGCGACGGCGTTTCCGCGGTGGACCGCACCTTCGGCCAGAACGGCCTCGGTCCGTTCGGCTACCTCCCCACCAACGTTAAAGTCGGCGGGGCCGGCCACTACAAGTAGTTCATCAATGAAGCAGTAACAGGGGGAGGCGCCCGGGAGTCCGGGCGCCTCCATCCTCGTATGTGCAGGCCTTAGCCGACGGCGTCGCATCCACCAGAATCAGGAATGTTGAATTGTGAGAGACCTTGTCCGATTCCCTCAAGGAATGCTGAGCCCCAGAGCGATCTGGATCGTTGTGGCGGCAGCGGCCTTGGCGGTTCTCGTCGCGCTGGCCCTGGTCCCGACGGCGGGAACCCGCCCGGCTGCCGGCGACCACGCCGCGAAGGCACTCATGAACATCGCCGACGCCCAGGCTGAAGCCATGGTGTCCCAGAGCCGTTATGGCTCCTACTGGCTCAGCGGTGGTGATCGCACCCTGGAGAAGCTGACGGATCCGATCAGGACCGAAGGCGTGGCGGATCTGCGGAGCATCGAATGCGCTCATGGGTGGGTGGCAGCCGCACGGGTTGGAGATGACGTCGCGATCAGGTCCAGCGTGGAAGACCGGGTGGTCCGTGCAGGAACAGGTGAAGTGGTCCGCCCGGCGTGCATGTCATCCGAAGCAGTCGCGTCCATGCTCTCGGATCTGGGCGTGCCGCGGGAGGCGTCGTCGCCGCCGGCTTCAGCGTTCGACCGGCCCGACGGGGCGTCCAGGTTCCGGCCGAGCTATCACATCACGCCCGGGAAGAACTGGATGAATGATCCGCAGCGTCCGATTCTGGTGGACGGGCTGTGGCACTACTACTACCTCTATAACGCCGGGTATCCGCAGGAAAACGGCACCGAGTGGTACCACCTGACAAGCACAGACCTTGTGCATTGGAAAGACGAAGGGGTGGCGATCGCCAAGTACAAAAACGGGCTGGGCGACATCGAGACCGGAAGCGCCGTGGTGGACCATGAAAACTCTGCCGGCTTCGGCGCAGGTGCCGTTATCGCGGTCATGACGCAACAGGACCAGGGCATCCAGCGGCAATCCTTGTTCTATTCCACCGACAACGGTTACTCGTTCGCCGAGTATGAAAAGAACCCCATCATGGAAAACCCCGGCCAACCGCACTGGCGGGATCCGAAGATCATCCGCGATGAAGCCCACGGCCAATGGGTGATGGCGCTGGCCGAAGGCGGGAAAATCGGCATGTACACCTCGACGGACCTCAAGGCCTGGCAGTACGCATCGGGCATCGAACGTACCGGTCTGGGCACCCTGGAGTGCCCGGAGCTCTTTCAGCTGGATCTCGACGGGGATCCGTCCAAGCGCACCTGGGTCCTCGCCGCCAGCGCCAACGGGAGCGAGGAGGGATTCACCACGGGCGTTGCCTACTGGACCGGCACGTGGGACGGAACACGGTTCACAGCCACTGACGAGGCGCATCAGTGGCTCGATGCCGGCTCTGACTTCTACGCCGCCGTGACGTGGGACGATCCCAGGCTGACCGAAAGCCAGCGGATGTCCTCACGGCACGCCATCGGGTGGATGAACAACTGGGCGTACGCGCGGCAGCTCCCTACGGAGGACTGGCACGGCGGCGCGGACTCGATGGTTCGCGACATCAGCCTCAAAACGATCGGGGGGAAGCCGACCCTGGTGTCCAGCCCCACCGCCGCGATGAAGTCTCTTGAAGGACCGGTGGCAACGGTCGGGGAACGTCGAATGACGCAGGACGGCGCCGGGCAGCTCCCGGTTCCGGAGGGCGGGGCGTACAGGCTCGATGTGACGCTTGAACGCACGGCAGGCGACGACGGTTCCGTTGCGAGGATCGAGCTTGGAAGCGAACAGGGGACGTTCGCGACGGTCGGATATGACTTCGAGAGTGAATCGGCCTTCATTTCCCGCGAGGAGGATGCCGCCGCCGGCAATGCCGAACTCCACCCGGATTATCGGGCATCGCGGCGCACCGCCAGCCCCCCGCGCGAAGGGAAAGTCGAGCTGACCATATTCGTCGACTATTCCTCAATAGAGGTTTTCGTCAACGGCGGGGAAAAGACCATGACGTCACTCGTTTTCCCAACCGCGGGGGCGCCGACTATCAAGGCGGTCACCGCGGAGGGGTCCCTGAAGCTCAAGTCCTTCAGCTACAGACGGCTGGCCTCGACACACTGACCAGTTCGGTCGCCCCTGGGGAGGGCCATTTCCGGTGACTCGAGCCGGCGAGGCCCCGGGCCGGGCCCCCACCGAGTCTGCGGCGCTGGGCCAACCGGCCACCTTGTCGCTGGCAGGTACTAGGGTGGTGACAAAGAGAAGGGGGAGTGCCTCATGGAATACCAGAATCCTCAGCCCGTAGCGGTCCCGGACCCGGGGCAGGCCGCGGCCGCACCGCTGCCCGGTGGTGCGCCGCTGCCCGGCGCCGGCCGCACCGTCATTTCCGAAAACGCCGTCGCGAAGGTCGCGGGTATCGCAGCCCGCTCCGTCCCCGGCGTGTACTCCCTGGGCTCCGGCCCGTCCCGTGCGCTGGGTGCCTTCCGTGACGCGGTGGGCAGCTCGGACCACGCCGCTGGCGTCCGCGCCGAGGTGGGCGAAACCCAGGTGGCCGTGGACATCGACCTGGTGGCGCTCTACGGCACGCCCCTTCACGCCCTGGCGGACCAGATTCGTGCCGCCGTGTATGCGGCGGTCGAGGAGCTCGTTGGGCTCCAAGTCATTGAAGTCAACATCGAAATCAACGATGTCTACGTGCCCGGACCGGCAAAGCCCGGCACCGCGGCCGAGACCCGGCCCGCGAGGGAGGCAACCCAGTGAATCTGACCGTGGTGGGGATCGCAATGGGCGCCTTCGTGGCGTTTATGTCCTTCCAGTTCGGTGTCTGGGGATTCCTGGGCGCCCTGCTGTTTATGGGGATCGGAGCCCTGCTGGGCCGCGCCGCGGAAGGAAAACTGGACCTGCGCAGCGTGCTTGATGCCCTCACAGGCCGGCGTTCCTCCTCATGAGCGGCACGGCAGGCCCTGTCCGCGCCGCTGAGATGGCAGGGCACACCCGGATCAGCACCCAGGCGTTGACCAGTGTGGCCCGGGCCGCCGCGGCGGAAGCCCTCGGCGTCACACCGCATGAGGTCCGGGCGGAATGGTCCGACGACGACGGGCTGCTGGCGCTGTCCCTTGTCGCACCCATCGCAGCCCCGGCGCTGACCGCCGTCCTGCGGGACCCCGGACGGGTCGCGGGCTTCGGTGGAACCATGTGGGACCGGGCCGTGGCCGCCAGGACCGACATCCTGCAGCGCGTGACCGAGCTGAGCGGTGCCCGGCTGAGCCGGGTGGACATCCGCATCAGCGGCGCCAGCATGAGTGAAGGAGGACGCGTCCGTTGAGTCACGCCACCCACCGTAATAATGCCGGCCGCGGGAGCTACGTCCCGTCCGCCTCCGGCGCCGCGCTTTCGGCCGGCGACGACGCTGCGGGGACCGGCGGCGCGGCCCGGGAAGAAATCCTCAAGCGCGAAACCCATTCCTCACGGGCCGTTGCCTCGATTATCGCCGCCGGGCTAATCATTGCACTGTGCATCTTCGCACTCCTGGAAACCGCGGTCCGGGCCGTCGGTCAAGAGCCCTGGATCGTGGATCCGCAGACTGCTGCGGAACAGGTGGTGGCGCTCCCGGAAGGGGTCCCGCCGCTCTTGCTTGGCGTCCTTGGCGCGGTGCTGGTGATGGCGGGGCTGTACTTTTTCCTGAACGCCGTACTGCCCGGACGCCGTGCCCGGCACGTGCTGCCGGACCGCCGCGCCGCCGTCGTTGTCGATGACGAAGTCATTGCCTCCGCGCTGGCGCGGCGGACACGGCTGGCCGCCAACGTGAGCCAGGAACAGGTGATGGTGACCGTGTCGAGACGCCAGGTCGACGTCAGCGTCAGGCCCACTTCCGGCGTGCCGCTCAGCCCGGACGCCGTCCTGGCCGCGGTCAAGGATGAGCTCCGGGAAATGGGGCCTGTTCCCGCACCGGAAGTCAGGATCAATGTGACAACAACCGGGGTGGTCGGCGCATGAACGGCACCCCCAGAATCCTCAACCGCGTCCTGATCGGCGTCCTCGGCTTCAAGCTCCTCGCCATCGGGGTCCTTCTTATCCTGCTCGCGAGTGTGCCGGCCGTCGGCGTGTGGTGGCAGAGTTGGGCCGCCGGAGTCTGGAGCCTCTGGCGCGATCTCTTCGAACGCACGCGCTTCCCGGGGCGTGCGGAGAGCTGGCTCTGGATCGTGGCGGTTCTGGTGCTGCTCCTGGTGATTGGCGCCATGGTGGCGTGGATCGCCCAGCAAGGCAAGGGCCGGGCCAACCTGCTCGTGTCCGAGGAGGACCCGGGCGACGTGCCCGGGAACGTCCGGATCGGCAGCGGCGTGGCCGAGCAGGCGCTCCGGACCGCCTTGGCGGACCGTCCGGACCTGGCAGGTGTCACCGTCGCCACCTACGAATTCCGCGGTGAACCCGGCCTGAGGATCAGGATCCAGCCCCGCCAGGGCGTGGCGCCCCACCGGCTCGCGGCCGAGGTGTCCGCTCTCGTGGAAGCCCTCGATGGTGCGCTCGGCAAGCGCACCCCGGTGCTCATCCATGTTGCCTCCGGTGCGCGGTCGAGATTTGGGCGGGCCGATCGGGTCCGCTGACACGGGGGTGAGCTTTCGGCAACATTGCGCGCCACGGGACGGCCCTTCGCCCGGCCGCCGGCCCTGAAACGACGCGGAATGACGCGTCAGGCACCGGCGGCCCCGACGGTCTCCTTTTCGTAAAGGTGTGTGTAAACGCTTGCATTCTTCACCGGGTGTTTATTAGTGTGATGGGCACCACAGCAACGCACCGCCGTTTTTTGTCCGGTACTCAGCGAGGAGACCTCCAGTATGAAAACACCGAAGTTCCTACTTCCCATCGCCACAGCAGGCGTTCTAGCCCTCACCCTCTCCGCGTGTGGCGGCGGAGGCGGCGGCAGTACGACAGCCGGCGGCGACGCCGAGCAGGGCCTCGACGGCCGCGGTCCCATCACCTACGTCCAGGGCAAGGACAACAGCAACGTGGTCCGCCCGCTGATCGAGAAGTGGAATGCGGCCCACCCGGACGAGAAGGTCACGTTCAAGGAACAGACCGACCAGGCCGACCAGCAGCACGATGACCTGGTCCAGAACTTCCAGGCCAAGAACGCCAACTACGACGTTGTCAGCGTCGACGTCGTGTGGACCGCCGAATTCGCCGCCAAGGGCTGGCTCCAGCCGCTCAAGGACAAAATGGCGCTGGATACCTCGGCGATGCTGAAACCGACTGTTGAGAGTGCCTCGTACAAGGGCACGCTCTACGCGGCCCCGCAGAACTCCGACGGCGGCATCCTTTACTACCGTAAGGACCTCGTCCCCACGGCACCCAAGACCTGGGACGAGATGATGGGCATGTGCTCCATCGCCAAGGAAAACAACATCGGTTGCTTCGCTGGCCAGTACGCCAAGTATGAGGGCCTCACGGTGAACACGTCTGAGGCCATCAACTCCGCCGGCGGCTCCGTCCTCGACGCGGAAGGCAAGCCGAGCCTGAACACCCCCGAAGCCAAGGCCGGCCTCGAGACCCTGACCAAGGCGTACGCCGATGGCAGCATCCCGAAGGAAGCCATCACGTTCCAGGAGGAACAGGGCCGCCAGGCTTTCCAGAACGGCAAGCTCCTGTTCCACCGCAACTGGCCGTACGTCTACAACCTGGCCAAGACGGAAGGCTCCTCGAAGGTCAAGGACGTCCTCGGCATGACGGCGCTGACCGGCACCGACGGCCCCGGCGCATCGACACTGGGCGGCCACAGCGCCGGCATGAGTGTCTACTCGAAGAACAAGGCCACCGCCCTGGACTTCCTGAAGTTCCTCACCTCCGAGGAAACCCAGAAGTTCTACGCCACGCAGGGCTCCCTGGCTCCGGTACTCGGCGCGCTTTACGACGACAAGGAACTCGTCGCCAAGCTGCCCTACCTCCCGGTGCTGAAGACCTCGATCGAGAACGCCGTGCCGCGCCCTGTCACTCCGTTCTACCCGGCCGTCACCAAGGCCATCCAGGAAAACGCGTACGCAGCCATCAAGGGCGAAAAGACCGTAGACGCGGCCTTGTCCGACATGCAGGCGTCCATCGAGTCCGCTAGCGCGGGACAGTAGTTTAGCCATGGCTACCGAATTGGGCCCGACGCCGGTCAAGGAACCGGCGTCGGGCGGTACCCCGATCCACCACGGGCCCAAGGGTGTGGGGGAGGATAACGCGATAGCGAGCCAGGGCAAGTGGGCCTCATGGCTGCTGGCGCCCACCATCGTTGCGCTGGGTATCGTGATCGTCTACCCGATCATCAGTGCAATTGTGATGTCGTTCCAGAAGGATGCCGGCCTTGACCCCGTCACGGGGCTCTTCACCGAGGGCGGCCCCGCCGGTTTCTCGAATTACACCAACTGGCTTTTCCAGCAGTGCGCCGCCCCGGGCGGCGGAACCGTGGCCTGCCCGCCGGGTACCCTTGGCTCGCAGTTCTGGTCCGCCACGGGAACCACTTTCTACTTCACCATCGTCACGGTGACGCTGGAGACGATCCTGGGCTTCTGGATGGCTATCATCATGGCCCGCACCTTCCGGGGCCGCAGCCTGGTCCGCGCGGCCGTGCTGGTGCCGTGGGCCATCCCCACCGCCGTCACGGCCCAGCTGTGGCTGTTCATCTTCGCTTTTGAGGGCATCGGCAACAAGCTCTTCAACACCACCATCCTGTGGACGGGCAGCGAGATCCCGGCCCGGTGGGCGGTCATCATCGCCGACACCTGGAAAACGACGCCGTTTATGGCGCTGCTGATCCTGGCAGGGCTGCAGATGATTCCGGCCGAGGTCTACGAAGCTGCCAAGGTTGACGGCGCCTCTGCGTGGCAGCGGTTCCGGATGATCACGCTGCCGCTGGTGAAGCCGGCGCTGATGGTCGCCATCCTCTTCCGGACGCTGGATGCCCTGCGGATGTTCGACCTCCCGTACATCCTGACGGAGGGATCCAACAACACCACGACGCTTTCCATATTGGTGGTCAACCAGATCAGGCAAGGCTTCAACTCAGCCGCTGCCTTGTCCACCATTACGTTCATCATCATCTTCATTGTGGCCTTCATCTTCGTCCGCTTCCTTGGAGCGAACGTTGTGGAGCAGCAGACCGGTGCAGGTAAGGGGAAGAAATGACCGCCGCGACCGAACTCCGGGCCGAGCAGGACCGCGGCCGCAAGGCGGCCCAGAACCGGGAGAAATGGGCGAGCGTCCGCACGTACATCAGTGCCGCCGTGATCTTGTTCTGGTGCCTCGCCCCGGCCTACTGGATGGTGGTGACGGCGTTCCGCGATGTGGGCTACACCTACGACACCTCGCTGCTGCCCACCCACATCACGCTCGACAACTTCCGCACCGCCTTCGATACCTCGTTCGGCAACAGGTTCGGCCAGGCGCTGCTGAACAGTGTGTTCATCGGTGTGACGGTAACGGTGATCTCGCTGGTCCTCGGCGTGTTCGCGGCCTACGCCCTGGCCCGGTTGAACTTCCGGTTCAAGTACCTCGTGCTGGGCTTCATCCTGGGGGCTTCCATGTTCCCCGGCGTCGCGCTCATCACCCCGCTGTTCCAGCTGTTTACGAACATCGGCTGGATCGGAACCTACCAGGCGCTGATCATTCCGAACATCTCCTTCGTCCTCCCGTTGACGGTCTACACCATGACGTCGTTCTTCCGGGAAATGCCGTGGGAGCTTGAGGAGGCGGCCCGTGTGGACGGCTGCACCCAGGGGCAGGCGTTCCGGCGGGTGATCATGCCGCTGGCTGCTCCGGCCATCTTCACGACGGCGATCCTGGCGTTCATTTCCTCGTGGAATGAGTTCCTGATTGCCAGCCAGCTCTCGAACGACGCAACCCAGCCGGTGACGGTGGCCATTGCCAACTTCGCCGGGGCCCAGCCCCAGCAGATTCCGTACACGGCCATCATGGCTGCCGGAACTATCGTCACAATTCCGCTGGTCATCCTGGTGCTGGTTTTCCAGCGTAAGATCGTCGCTGGCCTCACCGCCGGCGCCGTGAAGTGATGGCCCGGCAGTGAACGGCAAACCCCACCGTGGTCTCGTCCGGAGCGAACACCGTCGTGTCCGCTCCGGCGAGGACTTCGACATCATTATCGGGCTTCTCGGTTTCTGGACGCTGGTGCTGTTCGTGGTCACCGTCTGGATGGAAGTGACCGGCCAGCCCGCGCTTGGCTGGGCCCTCGGCCTGCTGGCCATGGTGCTGGCCCTGTACGGATTGATCCGGCTGCGCCGCCGCCTTCCCGAGAGGACGGCAACCAGACGCAAGTGAGGACCGGCGCGGCGGGCGCTGTTGCCGTGGGGGAGGCGAGCAAGGAACTCCTGCGTCCGGGCATCAGGCAGCAGCAGACAAGGGGACATGGTGGCAAAGACAACAGACAGGGCGCAACGCGGAGGCCACTCCGGCGTCAGCATCGAGGATGTGGCCCTCGCCGCCGGAGTGTCCACCGCCACCGTGTCCCGCGCCGTCCGCGGCCTGCCCAGGGTCTCCCCGGCCACCCGGGAGAAGATCCTGGGCATCGCCGAAGCCCTGGGCTACGTCGCCTCCTCCTCGGCATCCGGGCTGGCAACCGGCCGCACCAAGACCATCGGCGTGCTGGCCCCGTTCGTCAGCCGCTGGTTCTTCTCCAAGGCCATCGAGGGCGCGGACCGGGAACTCCATGCCCGGCAGTACAACCTCTCCTTATTCAATCTGGGCGGCCACGGCAGCCACCGTGAGCGGCTCTTCAGCAAAACGATGGTCTACAAACAAATCGATGCTCTGTTGGTGCTGTGTATGGCGCTGACGCACGAAGAAATCGAGCACCTCCAAAAGATCGATATCCCGTTGGTCGTCGTCGGCGGCCACGTCGAGGAATGCCCCTACATCGGGATCGACGACTACGCCGCCGCTGCGACGGCCGTGCGGCACCTGATCGGGCTGGGGCACACGGAGATCGCGCTGCTGCACGGCGACGACGAAACCGACCTCAACTTCGACGTCCCCCGGGTCCGGATCAAAGCTTTCCAGGACGTGATGGCCGGCGCCGGCCTGAACGTCCGCGAGGAATGGGACGAATGGGGGGATTTCACGGTACTCAGCGGCCAGAATGCCTTCCATCGGCTGTGGGACAGGCCCGGTCCGAAACCCACGGCAATTTTCTGCGCCTCCGATGAAATGGCCATGGGGATCATCTTCGAGGCCACCCGGGCCGGGGTGCAGGTCCCAGCGGACCTCTCCGTGATCGGAATCGACGACCACGACTTTTCCGAGGCCATGGGGCTCACCACCGTCCGGCAGCGCCCGGACGAGCAGGCGGAAATGGGCACCAAAATGCTGCTGGACGAGCTCGACGGGATCGCCGGGTCGGTGCGCTCCATGGTCGCCCCGCACGAACTGATCGTCCGCAGCACCACGGCGCCGCCGCGGCGCGCCGGCGTCGTAACCCGGACCGACGCAGCGCCGGGTGCCATGACCGCTGGCGCAGCGCCGGGTGGCTGACCGCCAGCAGCACGCTTAGCCCGGACTGCCGGCCGGCGTCCGGCGTCCGGCGCGCGCACCGCAAGCGCGGCAAGCAAGTCGCGGCAAGCAAATTAGAAGAGCGTTGGGACCTCAGGACGCGCGGGCCAGCTGCCGGATCGGAATCCAGCGGGACGCCAGGCGCCGGTACGCGGCAGCCGCCCCGGTCATGTCCCCTTCGGCCAGGCACTCAATGCCAAGCCGCACATCCATGGGTGAGTCATCCGGATAGACCTTGTCCGCCACGGCGCCGTAGTCCAGCTCCACCACCGACTCCGGGTGGAAGAGCTCCAGCCATTCGGTGAGCTGCGTCAGGTCCTCCAGCATGTCCAGGTCCGGGGCGGCGAGGGCCAGGTGGGCCACCGCATACCGGACCCGCTCCAGGGCTTCGCCGATCGTCGCCCGGATCCGCACGGTGACAATGTGCCCCTCGGATTCCACCACGTCCGTGGGGTCCGATTCCTGGAACAGGCAGAACCAGCTGAACGGGATGCCCCACGTGGAGGCCCGGGTGTGCACCCGGCCCAGCCCGGCATGCGCCCGCACGTCATCGATGCGCTCCTGGTGCCTATCGCGCTGCTCCTCCGGGATCAGCAGCTGCGCCAGGGGGCCGTGGATGCCTTCCATCAGGGCGTTGGCAGCCAGTCCGGCGCGGAGCACCAGCTGGCTGGGACAGTACAGCAGGTTGTCCTGTTGCCCGGCGTCGGCATTCCCGGCTCCGGGGGTAACTGTGCCGCCGTCGCCGGCCGGGGGCGCGCTGTTCGCGGGTGCCGCGAGGACGCGGACCAAGTCCGTCGCGCCCGTGGGGAACGGGTCCCCGCCCTGGCGCGTGATGCGGCCCAGCGAGGCGAGCAGCTCGGCGTTTTCGACCGCCGCCCGGGAAACGCTCCGCGCGCCCGCAGCGCGCAAGGCGCCCTGCTGCTCCGCCGGGAACGCCGCCAGGGGCTCGTAGACCCGCAGTGCTGATGAGAACGGCAGCCCGGCCTGTCCGCGGTAGAGGTTTCCTGTCACAGGACCACGCCGCTTCCCTGGACCGCGGCGCCGCGCTGGGCGGTGCTCATCAGTCGCTCAACTCCACGATCACGGGGGCATGATCCGAAGCGCCCTTGCCCTTGCGTTCCTCACGGTCAATCGCCGCGCCGGTGACCCGGGAGGCCAAAGCGGGGGAGGCCAGGACAAAGTCGATCCGCATCCCCTCTTTCTTCGGGAAGCGCAGCTGCGTGTAATCCCAGTAGGTGTACACGCCGGGCCCGGGGGTGTGCGGGCGGACTACGTCCTGGAAGCCGGCTTCCTCGAAAGCGTGGAAGGCTGCCCGTTCGGGGTCGCTGACGTGGGTGAAGGCGTTGGCCCGGAAGTAGTCGATGTCCCAGACGTCGTCGTCCTGCGGGGCAATGTTCCAGTCGCCCATCAGGGCGATCTGCGCCTTGGGGTCGTCCCGGACCCAGCCTTCGGCATGGGTCCGCAGGGAGTCCAACCAGCTGAGTTTGTACGGCATATGCTCATCGTCGAGGGCCCGGCCGTTGGGAACATAGAGGCTCCAGACCCTGATGCCGCCGCAGGTGGCGCCGATCGCGCGGGCCTCCTGCACGGCGTCCTTTCCGTTCTTGCCGAAGACCGGCTGGTCAATGAAGGTGCGTTCAACGTCGTCGAGCCCCACCCGGGAGGCGATCGCCACGCCGTTCCACTGGCTCAGCCCGAAGTGAGCCACCTCGTAGCCCATGTTCTCGAACAGCTCCCAAGGGAAGTTGTCGTCCTTGCACTTGGTTTCCTGGATGGCCAGGACATCACAGTCGGTGCGCTGAAGCCACGCTTCAACACGGTCGGCGCGGGCACGGAGCGAATTCACATTCCAGGTAGCTATCTTCACAGTCCCTAACTTACCGAACTTGGCTGCCGGACGAAGCTGCCCGCCGACAGCAGGCCCTCTGGAATTTAGTAGGAAGTCCGAGTATATTCAGGGGCAGAAGATGATGTGGGTCACAGGCGGCCTGGCCGTCACCACGTCAATCACACGGTGCAAAGGAGCATTCCATCATGGTTCGCGAACTATCCCACTACATTGACGGACAGCATGTTGACGGCACCTCCGGGCGCTTCAGCGATGTCTACGATCCGTGCACGGGCGAGGTCCAGGCGCGGGTGCCGCTGGCCAGTACCGAAGAGGTCCGCAACGTGGTCTCCAACGCGGAGAAGGGCCAGCTCGAGTGGGCGGCCATGAACCCGCAGCGCCGCGGCCGGATCCTGCTCAAGTTTGTCGATCTGGTCAACCAGAACCTGGACGAACTCGCCACCCTCCTCTCCTCGGAACACGGCAAGACCTTCCTCGACGCGAAGGGTGACATCCAGCGCGGCATCGAGGTGGTGGAGTTCGCCGCCGGCGCCCCGCACCTGCTCAAGGGCGAGTTCTCGGACAGCGCCGGAACCGGCATCGACGTTCACTCGCTGCGCCAGCCGCTCGGCGTCGTCGCCGGGATCACCCCCTTCAACTTCCCGGCCATGATCCCGCTCTGGAAGTCCGGCCCGGCCCTCGCCGCGGGCAACTCCTTCATTCTCAAGCCCTCCGAACGCGACCCCTCCGTGCCGTTGCGTCTCGCCGAGCTCTTCACCGAGGCCGGCGTTCCGGCCGGCGTCTTCAACGTGGTCAACGGCGACAAGGAAGCCGTGGACGCGCTGCTGGAGGACCCCCGCGTCCAGGCCATCGGCTTCGTGGGCTCCACCCCGATCGCCCAGTACATCTACGCCACCGCCGCCGCCAACGGCAAGCGCGCCCAGTGCTTCGGGGGCGCCAAGAACCACATGGTGATCATGCCGGACGCGGACCTGGACATGGCCGCGGACGCCCTGATGGGAGCGGGCTTCGGCTCCGCCGGCGAACGCTGCATGGCCATTTCGGTGGCCGTGCCGGTCGGCAAGGCCACCGGCGACGCTCTCGTCGCCAAGCTGGAGGAGCGGATCGCGAATCTCAAGGTGGGCCACAGCCTCGCCAAGGACTCGGACTTCGGCCCGGTGGTGGCCGCGTCCGCCAAGGAACGGATTGAAGGCTACATCCAGGCCGGCGTCGACGAGGGCGCCACCCTGCTGGCCGACGGCCGCGGCCTCAAGGTGGAGGGTTACGACGGCGGCTTCTGGGTCGGACCCACGCTGTTCGACAACGTCACCAAGGACATGACCATCTACAAGGAAGAGATCTTCGGCCCGGTGCTGAGCGTGCTCCGCGCGGAGAACTACGACGAGGCCCTGCGCCTGTGCAGCGAGCACGAGTTCGGCAACGGCGTGGCCATCTTCACCCGCGACGGCGACTCCGCCCGCGACTTCGCCAGCAGGGTCCAGGTGGGCATGGTGGGCATCAACGTCCCCATCCCGGTGCCGATCGCCTACTACACCTTCGGCGGCTGGAAAGCCTCCGGCTTCGGCGACCTCAACCAGCACGGCGCCGACGCCTTCCGGTTCTACACCAAGACCAAAACCGTCACCACCCGCTGGCCCTCCGGCATCCGCACCGGTGCCAGCTTCGTGATGCCGGAAGGCAGCTGATGGCGGGGAAGCACTCCGGGGATTCCCCGCCCGCTGAGGTGCTGTTCGAACGGCGGGGACGGCTCGGCGTGGTCACGCTCAACCGGCCCAACGCCGTCAACGCGCTCACCGCGGGCATGGCGTCCGCCATGCTGGAGCAGCTCACGCTCTGGGCCGACGACGACGCCGTGGCCGCCGTGCTGGTCCACGGCGCCGGTGACCGGGGGCTGTGCGCCGGCGGCGACATCGTGGCCATCTACCGGGACATGCAGGGCGGCGGCGATGCGACCGCCGGATTCTGGGCTGAGGAGTACCGGCTGAACCTGCTGATTTCCGAGTACCCCAAGCCGTATGTGGCGTTTATGGACGGCCTGGTCCTCGGCGGCGGGGTGGGAATCTCCGCCCACGGCTCGGTCCGGATCATCACCGAAAGCACCCGGATGGGCATGCCGGAGACCACCATCGGGTTTGTGCCCGACGTCGGAGGAACCCTGCTGCTCTCCCGCTCGCCGGGCGAGTCCGGCACCCACGCAGCCCTCACCGGAGCGCACCTGAGCGGCGCCGACGCCGTGTTCCTGGGGCTCGCGGACCACTTTGTGCCGTCAGCAAACCTCCCCGCGCTGGCGGAAGCGCTCGAAAACGAGCCTGCGGACGCCGCCGTCGCGCGCTTTGCCGGGGAAGCCCCGGATTCGGTACTTGCAGCGCAGCAGGAATGGATTGACGCCTGCTATTCGAGCGACGACGCCGAAGAGATCGTGCGGCGGCTCCGAGCCTTCGCTGGAGAGGGAGCCGGGGAAGCTGCGGACGCTGCCGACACGATCGAAACCAAATCGCCGACCGCCGTGAAAGTTGCGCTGGCATCCCTGCGGCGGGCCTCGGGCCTGAGCCTCGAGGAAGCCTTGGAGCAGGAATACCGGGTGGGACTGCGGTTCCTGACCGGCCCCGACTTCCGCGAAGGCATCCGGGCGCAGGTGGTGGACAAGGACCGCGACCCGCACTGGCAGCCGGCCACCTTGGCGGAGGTCAGCCGTGACGACGTCGAATCCTACTTTGCGCCGCTGGGCGACCGGGAACTGAAGCTTTCGAAGGAGCGGGACAATGTCTGAAACAGCGGGGCCGGCCCAGGCCGGCACCATCGCTTTCCTGGGCCTCGGCCACATGGGCGGACCGATGGCCATCAACCTGGTCAGGGCCGGCTATGCGGTGACCGGCTTCGACCCAGTGCCCGCCGCACTGGAAACAGCCCGGGCACATGGCATCACCACCGCGGACACGGCCATCGAAGCGGTCGCCGGCGCTGGCGTTGTGCTGACCATGCTGCCCAGCGGCAAGCACCTCCTGGACGCCTACCGCGGCAGTGGCGGCCAGCCGGGCCTGCTGGACATTGCCCCTCCGGGGACACTCTTCCTGGACTGTTCCACGATCAACGTGGATGAGGCCCGCGAGGCTGCCGACCTGGCCGTCGCGGCCGGCCACCGGGCCGTTGACGCTCCGGTATCCGGCGGCGTTGTGGGCGCGGAGGCCGGCACCTTGACGTTTATGGTGGGGGCACTCCCGGAGGATTTCGCGGCCGTCAAACCCCTGCTGGAAGTCATGGGCAAACGGGTGGTGCACTGCGGGGAACACGGTGCCGGGCAGGCCGCGAAGATCTGCAACAACATGATCCTCGGCGTCTCAATGATCGCCGTCAGTGAGGCCTTTGTGCTCGGAGAGAAGCTGGGCCTCACGCACCAGGCCCTGTTCGACGTCGCTTCCGCAGCCTCGGGTCAGTGCTGGGCGCTGACCACCAACTGCCCCGTCCCGGGCCCGGTTCCCACCAGCCCGGCCAACCGCGACTACCAGCCCGGCTTCGCGGGGGCGCTGATGGCCAAGGACCTCAAACTGGCCCTCAACGCCCTGGAAAGCACCGGCGTCGCCGCCCGGCTGGGGCCGCTCGCCTCCGAAATCTACGATAGCTTTGCCGCGGAGGGCGGGGCAGGCCGGGACTTCTCCGGCATCATCACCGACATCCGGGACAAGTCCGGCCACTAGCCGGGCGACGAGCAGACATTTCTGAACAGCAAACATTTCTGACGAGCAACATTTTCTGGACAGTCAACTTTTCTGAACAGCAACATTTCTGAACAGCAGCCGAGGGGACAGGCATGACGGAGCAGTACACAAACATTCTGGTGGAGCGGCGCGGCCGGGTGGGGCTCGTGACGCTCAACCGGCCCGAAGCGCTGAACGCCCTCAACAAGGCCACCATGGACGAACTCGTGGCCGCCGTGTCCGCCATGGACACCGATCCGGACGTCGGCGCCGTGGTGGTGACCGGCTCCGCCAAGGCCTTCGCCGCGGGCGCGGACATCAAGGAAATGCAGTCCAAAGGCTACATGGACATGTACGCGGCGGACTGGTTCCGGGGCTGGGAAGACTTCACACGGCTGCGCATCCCCGTGGTCGCGGCAGTATCCGGCTTCGCCCTCGGCGGCGGCTGTGAGCTCGCGATGATGTGCGATTTCATCATCGCCGGGGACAACGCCAAATTCGGCCAGCCGGAAATCAACCTGGGCGTGCTGCCCGGGATGGGCGGCTCGCAGCGGCTCACCCGCGCCGTGGGCAAATCCAAGGCGATGGACATGATCCTGACCGGGCGCTTCATGGACGCCGACGAAGCCGAACGCGCCGGCCTCGTGTCCCGCGTGGTGCCGGCCGCCGACGTCGTCGAGGAGGCCCTGAAGGCCGCCGAGGTGATTGCCTCCAAGTCCAAGCCGGTGGCGATGGTGGCCAAAGAAGCAGTCAACGCCGCCTTCGAGACCGGGCTGGCCCAAGGGGTGCTGTTTGAACGCCGCGTGTTCCACTCGCTGTTCGCCACCGAGGACCAGAAGGAAGGCATGGCGGCCTTCACCGAAAAGCGCCAGCCGGACTTCACGCACCGCTGAGCAGGGGAGCGCGAGCCTTCCTGCGCTGCGGCTAACGCTCCACGACACGCAAAAGCCCTGACGCCACGTTATTGCGTAGCGTCAGGGCTTTTGCGCGTCGCGGCGCAGTATCCGCCGCGTCAGACCGCGACAGACGCCCTGTCAGGCCGCGCTGATCCCGAACAGGCCGATGATGAGGGCCATCACCGCCAGGGTCACCAGTTCGTGGGCGCAGTTCAGCACCGTCAGCCCGGCAGGGCGGCCCTCGAAGGCGTCGTGGGTGATGAACCGGGCCGCCGTGAAACCGGCCCAAAGGATCACTGCCGTGACCAGGGTGTTGGCCAGGAAATTCCCGCCGTAAAAGTGCTGGGAGATGGCGGCGGCTCCGGCCAGGACCGCGGCGCTGATGAAGCTCACCACCAGGGTGATCAGGATTGGTTTCACGGCGTCCTTCGCCTCACCGCTGGGCGTGACCTTGGCGACGCGCATCCAGTAGTTGCCGAACACCTTCGGCGTGTACCAGACGGACCCGACCACCATGCTGGACAGTGTGGCCAGCAGTACCGCCCAGATGTTGATCTCCGGAATCATTGCGCTCCTCCAGTTTCAGGTTTGGGTTCTTTCCGAAGTCTAGGTGACCGCCCGGGGGCCCCGACGCTGATTCCCGTTACCTCTTTTAGGAGGTAGTTGGATGTCCACGCTTTGATTACGGTGAGCTGAGTCACAAAGCACTGCACCGAGTCTGACATCAAAGGAGATCGCCATGACTTCAGTTTCACCGAGTTCGCCGGCCGGGCTGCAGGCGCCGCCCAGCCGGAAGACACTCCGCAAGGTAGCCTTCGCCAGTTTCGCCGGGACCACCATCGAGTTCTACGACTTCTTCATCTACGGCACCGCGGCCGCACTGGTCTTTCCCGTCGTGTTCTTCCCGGCGCTCGGCACTGCGGCCGGCACCGTCGCCTCCTTCGGCACCTTCGCCGTCGCCTTCTTCGCCCGCCCTGTGGGCGCCATCATCTTCGGCCACTTCGGGGACCGGATCGGCCGGAAGAAAACCCTCATCACCACGCTGCTCATGATGGGCATCGCCACCGTGCTGATCGGATTCATCCCAGACGCCAACACCATCGGCGTGGCCGCCCCGATCATCCTGGTGGTGCTGCGCTTTGTGCAGGGCCTCGCCGTGGGCGGAGAGTGGGCCGGCGCCACCTTGCTGGTCGCCGAATACGCGCCCAAGGGCAAGCGGGGGCTCTTCGGATCCTTCCCGCAGATTGGGCCGTCGGTGGCCTTTGCCCTGGCCAGCGGCACATTCCTGATCACCAACCTCACCCTCGGGGACAAGTCCGAGGCCTTCATCTCCATCGGATGGCGCGTGCCGTTCATCCTCAGCGCAGTGCTGGTGCTCGTGGGCCTGTGGGTCCGGCTGAGCATCGAGGAAACCCCTGTTTTCAAAAACGCCGCCAACACCGTCCACACGTCCACCAAGCTTCCCGTCCTCGAATCGATCAAGCGCCAGCCGCGCGAGATCCTGCTCGCCGGCGGCTCCCTGACCCTGCTGTTCGCCTTCTTCTACATGGGCACCGCCTACCTCACCAGCTACGCCACGAGCCCCACTGGCATGCAGCTGAACCGGGTGGAGGTGCTCAGCACCGGCATGGTCGCTTCTGTTTTCGTCGCGGCCGCCACCCTCGCGTCCGGCATTCTCTCGGACCGCTTCGGCCGCAAGAAGGTCATCGCCACCTCCTGCATCCTCGCTGTGCCGTGGTCCCTGGCGCTGTTCCCGATCCTGAGCGCGAACACCGTCTTCGCGTTCGCCGTCGGCCTGACGGTCACCCTCGTCATTTTCGCCATCGCCTACGGTCCCGCCGGGGCGCTGCTGCCCGAACTGTTCGAGACCCGCTACCGCTACACCGGCGCCGGAATGGGCTACAACCTCGCCGGCGTGGTCGGCGGCGGCATCGTGCCGCTCGTGGCCGCCCAGCTGGCCGGCACGTCCGGGGCGTGGTCCGTCGGATTCCTGCTCGCCGGGATCGGCGTGTTCAGCGTGCTGTGCACCTTCGCCCTGCCCAACCGCGAAAAGCAAGGACTGGAAGGCGCGACGCCGGCCGCGTCCTCGCCCGCAGACGGCACGGAAATCACCGAGCCCGCCTCCCGGCACTAGGGGATTCGAAGCCCAGGGATCCTGTTGAAGGAGACCTGCCATTGGGGGAGCGGGGTTGCCGGCCAAAACGGCAACCCCGCTCTACGGGATGAGTCCCAGCCGGCGGGCCGCAGACACGGCCTCGAGCCGGTTGTGCGCGGACAATTTGGCCATCGCATTCTGCAGATAGCTCTTCACGGTCACGGCTTTCAGCCCGAGGCGTTCCGCGGTTTCCTGGTACGAACAGCCGAGGGCCACCTGCGCCAGCACGTCGAGCTCACGGCGGGCCAGCCGGGGTGCCGGGTGGTCCCCGTCCGCGGCCGGCGGCGCCAAGTGGCTGCCGATGGCATCCAACTGCCGCGCCAGGTGGGGATCGGACACCGTGCCAGCCAGGGACCGCAGTTCGGCGTGGGCCTCGCGGACGTGCTCCAGCCAACTCTGGTCATGGGTCAGGGCGGGTGCGGCCCGCGCCGTGTTGATAATGGACACCCTGCGGTCCACTTCGTCCCGGACGCGGAGTTCCCCGGCGATCTCGGCGGCGGCCGCCATCGCCTCACACACGGCGCTTTCCCCCATTGGCGCACTGTCGCGGCTCGCGATGTACAGAACCGCCCGCGACGTGCCCTTGACCACCACGGGGACGGCCGCCATCGAGGTCAGCCGTTCCCGCCGGACGGCGAGGTCATACTCATGGGTGATTCCCTCGGAGGCGATGTAGTCCTCCACCAGGAACGGCCGGCGCTGGGCGAAGACCCGGCCCCCAAGACCGGCCCCGGGGACCACCACCACCTGGTGCAGGCTGGACGTCGCGGTGCCCAGGAAATCCGTCAGCTGCAGCTGCTCGCCGCTGGCCAGCCCGGCGAAGAGCACCGCGGGCCGGAACCTGCCGGAGAGCAGGCGCAGGGATGCGCGGAGCAGCTCCCGGTCATCGGGGCGGGAATAGGCGTTCGGCTGCATGAGTCGTCTCCTGGTGCCGCGAGCCCGTCACTGCAGTGTGACGGGCGGTCAGTGGTGGTCCGGCCATTCAGCCCGGGCGGGTTCGTCGCTGAAGTCGCCGGCATTGCGGCGGAAAGTGCCCAGGATACGGATCAGCTGGTCGACATCCTGCTCTGCAAAGCCTGACTGGGCGAACACCTCGGAGTTGAGTGCCGCCGTCGCGCGTTTGGCCAGTGTCCGCCCCTCCGGGGTGAGCTCAATGAGGGTGGTGCGCCCGTCCGTGGGGTGCGGCGAGCGGAGGACCAGCCCCGCCTGCTGGAGCCGGTCGACGGCGTTCGTCACCGAGGTGGGATGGACCTGCAGCAGCGCGCTGGCCTTGTTCATGGGCAGCGCGCCGCTGCGGGCGAAGCTCAGCAGGGCGAGGAGCTCGTAGCGGGCGAACGTCAGCCCGAACGGCTTCAGGACTCCCTCGATCCGGGCCAGCAGGAGCTGCTGGGTCCGCATGATGGCGGTGATGGCGGCCATGGGCGCGGCGACGTCGGACCAGCCGTGCCGTTCCCAGTTCAGCCGGGCGTCGGCGATCGGATCACGCGGCAGGGGCGTTGCCACGGTACCCCCAGCTTCTCGTCCTGAGTTTCATGGGGTTCAGCCTAGCTTTTCGGCCGGGCTTTTCAGCCCCGGGAAGTCCGCTTCGGAGTACTCCGTGCCGAGACCCGCCGGGACCGTCCCGCCGCCGTGGCGCAGTTCTTCGCTGTGCCGCAGCTCCACGCGCCGGATCTTGCCCGAGATCGTTTTGGGCAGCTCGGCGAATTCCAGCCGGCGGATCCGCTTGAACGGTGCCAGATGGTCGCGGCAGTAGCGCAGGATGTCCTCGGCCAGCTCCGGACCGGCCTCGTGCCCGGCGGCCAGGACCACAAACGCCTTGGGCACGGAGAGCTTGACCGCGTCCGGGGAGGGGACGACGGCGGCCTCGGCCACCGCCGGGTGCTCGATCAGCACGCTTTCCAGCTCGAACGGGGAGAGCCGGTAATCGGAGGATTTGAAGACGTCGTCGCCGCGGCCCACGTACGTGATGATGCCGCGCTCGTCCCGGCTTGCCATGTCGCCCGTGTGGTAATAACCGTCGCGGAACGCGTCCGCCGTCTTCTCGGGGTCGCCGTAGTAGGCCTTCATCAGGCCGGCGGGGCGGGGGTCAAGGCGCAGGCAGAGCTCGCCGTCGTCGCCTTCCGCCCCGGTGGCGGGGTCCACGAGGACCACGTCGTAACCCGGCAGGGGTTTGCCCATGGCGCCGATCTTGATCGGCTGGCCCGGGGTGTTCGCGATCTGCACGGTGGATTCGGTCTGGCCGAAGCCGTCGCGGATGGTCTGGCCCCAGGCGCGCTGGACCTGGTCGATCACTTCGGCATTGAGCGGCTCGCCGGCGGACACCACCTTGGTGGGCGGGTTCTTGAGCAGGGTCAGGTCGGCCTGGATGAGCATGCGCCACACCGTGGGCGGGGCGCAGAAGCTGGTGACCGACTCGCGGTCCATCTGCTCCATGAGCGCCTTGGCATCGAAGCGCTCGTAGTTGTAGATAAAGACGCAGGCTTCGGCGATCCACGGGGTGAACACGTTGGACCACGCGTGCTTGGCCCAGCCCGGGGAGGCCACGTTCAGGTGCACGTCGCCGGGTTCCATCCCGATCCAGAACATGGTGGACAGGTGGCCTACCGGGTACGAGGTGTGCGTGTGCTCCACCAGCTTGGCCTTGGACGTGGTGCCCGAGGTGAAATAGAGCAGCAGGGTGTCGTCGGCCAGGGTGGGCGCGTCCGGCGCGAACTCTTCGCCCGAAGCGGCAGAGTCCGCGTACTGCAAGGCGTTTTCATCGGCGGCCGCGGCACCGATTTCGATCAGTGTGTAGTCTCCCGGGACCTCGGCGAACTTCCCGATATTGGCGCTTCCGACGGCGGCCCAGTTCGCGCCGCCGCGCTCCACGCGGTCCTTCAGGTCGGCCGGCCCCATCAGGGTGGTGGTGGGGATCATGACGATGCCCAGCTTGATCCCGGCGAGCATCAGTTCCCAGAGTTCCACCTGGTTGCCGAGCATGATTATCATCCGGTCGCCGCGCCGCACACCCTGCCCGCGCAGCCAGTTGGCCACCTGGGCGGAGCGCCGGGAAAGGTCTGCGAAGCTGCGCCGCGTGGCGGAGCCGTCCTGCTCGACGATGACGAGGGCCGGTTTGCCGGCTTTGGCCGGGTCCGCCGCGATCTGGTCGAACCAGTCCAGGGCGAAGTTGAAGTGCTCAAAACGCGGCCACTGGAATTCGCTGCGCGCCGCCTCGTAGTCCGTGCGGAGCTCAAGCATCCGGTCGCGTGCTGCGCGGAATTCCTCAGTGACTGTCATGGTGCACCTTTCGACGTCTGGTGGCGCAGCCGTTTCAGGCCCGGCGCCGTTGCCCGGAGATCCACCGTTATCTAGTGATCCCCATCACTGTGCAATATACTAGGACATCCAAGGGTTTGGAAGAACCGGACCGGTTCATGAACGGTTCACTACGAAGGGATACATGCCCGTGCAGCCACAAGGACGTGCCAGCGGACAGAAGGTCACCGGGGGCGAATCAGCGCTGGAAAGCGTGGCGGCGCCGCCCTTCCCGGACGCCGACTTGATGTACATCGTGGATCTGCTGCCTCCGGCGGAGCAGGCCCGCTACCAGGAAATCCGCGATTTCCTGCAGTCCCGGATCCGGGCGGCATCGATCGACTACTGGAACCGCGAGGAATTCCCCTTCGGGCTGCTCGCCGAACTCGGCAAGTACGGCCTGGGCGGCCTGCAGACCGACGGCACCTCCAAGCTGTTCAAGGGACTGATGTATGTCGAGGTGGCACGGGCCGATGTGTCCCTCTCGGCCCTTGTGGGGATCCACAACGAACTGATCGTCGGCATGATCGACCAGCTCGGCTCCGAGGAGCAGAAAGCACGCTGGCTCCCTGGCCTGACGGCCCTGACCCAGATCGGCGCCTTCGCGCTGACCGAGCCGGACCATGGTTCCGACATCGCCGGCGGGCTGGCGACGACGGCCCGGCTGGAGGGCGGTGAATGGGTGATCAGCGGCGCCAAGCGCTGGATCGGCGCCGGGACCATTGCGGACTTCGCCCTGGTCTGGGCGCGGGATGTGGCGGACCAGCAGATCAAGGGCTTCATCGTCGAGACGGACCGTCCCGGCTACACCGCCACCAAGATCGCGAACAAGATCGGGCTGCGGATCATGCAGAACGCGGACATCGTGCTGGACGAGGTCCGCATCCCGGAATCCAACCTGCTCCCGGGCGCCACGGACTTCTCCAAGGCCAACGAACTGCTCCGCGATTCGCGCGCCTGGGTGGGCTGGCAGGCGGCCGGCATCCAGCTGGCCGCGTTCGACGTCGCGCGTTCCTACTCGCTGGAGCGGAAGCAGTTCGGCAAGGAACTGGCACGCTTCCAGCTGATCCAGCAGCAGCTGGCCGAAATCCTGGGCAACGCGTCCGCCTCCCTGTCGCTGATGGCGCAGCTGGCCAGGATCCAGGAGGACGGCAAGCTTGAGATGGTCCAGGCCGCGATGGCCAAGTCCACCACCACCCGGCTTGCCCGGGCGTCGGTGGCGATGGGGCGCTCGCTGATGGGCGGCAACGGGATCAGCAGCGACTACGAAATGGGCAAGCTCTTTGGCGACGCCGAAATCCTGTACACGTACGAGGGCAGCTACGAGATCAACTCGCTGATCGTGGCCCGGGCCGTGACCGGCAAGTCCGCGTTCGTGTAGGGCCGGGCCCGGGTCCGGGCCGCTGCGCCCCGGGCCGCATCACGGCAGGAACCGGTAACCGATCCCCGCCTCGGTGACAAGGTGCCGCGGGCTGGATGACTCCGGTTCCAGCTTGCGGCGGAGCTGGGCCATATACACGCGCAGGTAGTTGGTTTCCTTCGCGTAGGCCGGACCCCAGACCTCGGACAGGAGCTGTTGCTGGGTGACGAGTTTCTCCGGATTCCGGACCAGCACTTCGAGCATTTTCCATTCGGTCGGAGTGAGCTTGATGTCCTGGCCGTCCCGCGTGACACGGTGTTTTTCCAGGTCCACGGTGAACGCATCTGTCGTGACTACGGGTTCCTGATCCGGGTCGGTACTGCGGCGCAGCAGCGCACGCAGCCGGGCCAGGAGTTCATCCAGGCCGAACGGCTTCGTGATGTAGTCGTCGGCTCCGGCGTCAAGGGCCTCTACCTTGTCCTCGGAACCGTGGCGGGCGGACAGCACCAGAACGGGCACCCGGCTCCAGGTGCGGAGTTCCCGGATCACGGAGGTGCCGTCCAAGTCCGGCAGGCCGAGATCCAAAATGACTAGTGCCAGCGGGTGCTGGGTGGCCGCCAGCAGGGCCGAATGGCCGTCCGCCGCGGTGGTCACATCGTAGCCGTGGGCTTGCAGTGTGATCCGCAGGGCCTTGAGCAGATGCGGATCGTCGTCGACCACCAGGACGGCCGTCATCCGGCGTCCGGTCCGGTCGCACTGAGCGGTATGGTGTGGCGCCGCCGGTCCATAGCCGACTGCGGCTCCAGGGGGGCCTGTTGGCGGCGCGCCTCGAAAGGCACGCCGGTGGACAGCGGGAGCCGGATGACCATGGTCAGGCCGCCACCCGGTGTTGCTTCGGCGGTCAGGCTTCCGCCCATGGCGTCCGTGAACCCCTTGGCCACGGCCAGGCCCAAGCCGATGCCGGTAGTCTGCGGGGCGTCGTCCAGGCGCTGGAACGGCCGGAACATTTCCACGACCCTCTCTGCCGGAATTCCCCGGCCGTGATCGATGATGCGCAGTTCTCCTGCCGGGCGGCCCCCGAGGGTAACCGGGCTGAGGCCGCCCCCGGCGCCAACCAGGACGATGTCCGAATCGGGGGCGTACTTCACCGCGTTTTCGACGACGTTGGCAACGACGCGCTCAAGCATCCCGGGGTCCGCGTCGACCTCCGGCATGTTGGCGGGCAGCTCCACCCGGACACGCCCCTCCGGCACGGCACGCAGGGCGTCCGGAATGACGTCGTACCAGCGCACGGGCCTGAGCAGGGGGTGGGCGGCATCGGCACTGATTCGGGACATGTCCAGGAGGTTGCCCACCAGGCCGTCCAGCCGGTCCGAGCATTCCTCGATGGTCGCGAGCAGCTCCTGTTGTTCGTCGGGGGTGTACCGGGCGCCGTCGTGGCGCAGGCCGCCGACGGCGAGTTTGATTCCGGCCAGCGGCGTGCGGAGGTCATGGGAGACAGCACGGAGGATGGACGTTCGGATGGTGTTGCTTTCGGCGAGGCGCAGCATCTGCCGGCGGCTGGCCACGAGCTGCTGGCGTTCCAGCTGCGCGTTCAGATGGACGCCGAAGGCCCCCAGCAGCCGCCGGTCGCTCGCCGGCAAGATCCGGCCGAAGAGCACGAGGCGGGTAGATGGGTCGATCTCTTCAATGTTCCCGCCCTCGGCGCCGCCCCCTTCTGTCTCGCCCGCGGCAAGGTCCCCGGCTGCGGCAAGCAGCCTCCACTTCCGCCCGTTGGCGCCAGGAGCCGCCCCGTCGCCCGGGGAATCAGCGAGGCTGAAGATGGCGGCCCCCCGGACCTGGAAGACCCCCAGCGCCTGCTCCAGGAGGGCCAGGACCATATCGTCGGCGCCGGCTGCACTCCTGGCCAGATCACTGAGGGTCGTGGCTTCCGCGCGGGCGCGGGCGGCTTCCTTGGACCGGCGGGCCGACATGTCGACCACCACCGCCACGGCTGCCGAAACACCCACAAACACCAGCAGGGCGAGGAGGTTCTGCGGATCGCTGATGGTGAGGTTCCCGACCGGCGGGGTGGAGAAGTAATTCACCAGCAGGCTGCTCCAGAGCGCGGCCAGGATCGCCGGCCAGAGCCCGCCGATCAGGGCCACGACGACGGAACCGCTGAGCTGGACGAGCACGGCCGTGGCAATGTTTTGGTCCGGGTTGAGAGCCAGCAGCAGGAGCTGCAGCACGGCCGGGAGGAGCACGGCCAGAATGAATCCCACCGTCACCCGGACGCGGCCCAGATCCCGCTGCCGGGACGGCCGGGTGCCATGCCCGCCGAGCGGGTGGGAAACCATATGGACGTCGATGTCGCCGGAATCGCGGACCACCCGGGTGCCGACGCCGCCGCCGAGCAGGTTTCCCAGCAGCGCGGAGATCTTCTTGCGCCGCGAGATGCCGACGACGATCTGGGTGGCGTTGACGCTGCGGGCGAAGTCCAAGAGGGCCCCGGCCGGATCCTCACCGGTCACGATGTGATAGCTGCCGCCCAGGTCCTGGATCAGGAGGCGTTGGGCTTCGAGCGCCTGGGGGGATTCGCTGGCGACACCGTCCGCGGCCCGCACGTGGACCGCCAGCAGGTCGCCACCGCTGACGCGGTTGAGGATCCTGGCGCCCCGACGGATCAGGACCTCCCCTTCCGGGCCGCCTGTCAGGCCCACCACGATCCGCTCCCTGGCCGGCCAGCTTTCCTCGATACCCTGCTCGGCCCGGTATTTGGCGAGGCCCTCATCCACGCGGTCGGCCAGCCACAGAAGCGCCAGCTCCCGCAGCGCGGTGAGGTTGCCCAGACGGAAATAGTTCGAGAGTGCCGCGTCGATCTTCTCGGGGGCGTAGATCTTTCCGTCGCCCAGGCGCTGCCGCAGCAGCTCGGGGGAGATGTCGACGAGATGGATCTGATCGGCCCGGCGGACGACGTCGTCCGGTACTGTCTCCGCCTGGTGGACGTCGGTGATCGCGCTCACGACATCACCCAGCGATGCCAGGTGCTGGATGTTAACGGTGGACAGGACGTTGATTCCCGCGTCGAGCAGCTCGTCGACGTCCTGCCAGCGTTTGGGGTTGCGGCTCCCGGGGATGTTGGAGTGGGCGTACTCGTCCACGATCGCCGTCCCGGGTGCCCGGGCGAGGACGGCGTCAAGGTCCATTTCCTCAAATTCGGTGCCCCGGTAGGGCATGCGCCTCGGGGGAATGACTTCCAGCCCCTCCAGCAGCGCCCGCGTCTCGCTGCGTCCGTGGTCCATAGCAAGGGCGACGACGACGTCCTCGCCGCGCTTGCCGAGCCGGTGCGCCTCTTCGAGCATCTCGTAGGTCTTGCCGACCCCGGGCGCGGCCCCCAGGAAAATCCGCAGCGTTCCACGTGCCATGCCGTCATTCTCTCACTCGGATTGTGCCGGCTGCGACGCGTGCGAGGCCTCAGCGACCGCCAGGTTCAGCGATGTCACGTTGACGGACGGCTGGCCCAGGAAAGCGAGCAACCCGCTGCTCGTGTGCCGGTCCACCAGCGACGCCACGGCCTTGGTGTCCAGGCCGTGCGCCGCCGCCACCCGGGCCACCTGCAGCCTGGCGTATTCCGGCGAGATGTCCGGGTCCAGCCCGGACCCGCTTGCCGTGACGGCGTCGGCCGGAACCTCGGACTCGTTGATGCCTTCCGCGGCGGCGACGGCGGACCGGTTCGCGGTGACGGCGTCAATGAGCTTGGGCTCGTTGGGGCCGAGGTTGCTGGCAGAGGATGACGCTGGGTCCCACATGACGGCCGACGGCCGGGCGTGGAACCACCGCGGATCCCGGGCGCCGCTGTCATCGGCGCTGGCCTGGGCGATCAGGGCGGACGCCGCCGGGGCGCCGGCGGCGTCAGTGATGATCGAGCCGTTGGCCTGGTAGGGGGCAATCAGTTGTCCGACGCCGAAGACGGCCAGCGGGTAGGCCAGGCCGAGGACAAGGGTGGCGAGGACGAGGAACCGCAGGGCAGTTCCTGCCTGGCGGAGATAGCCGGTGAGGGTGTTCATGAGGGCGTGCTCCTAGCCGATTCCGGGAATGAGGGAAATGATCAGGTCGATGATCTTGATGCCGATGAAGGGGGCGATCAGCCCGCCGAGCCCGTAGACCAGCAGGTTCCGGCTCAGGGCCTGGTTGGCGGACACGGCCCGGTACTTCACGCCGCGCAGGGCCAGCGGTACCAAGGCCACGATGATCAAGGCATTGAAGATCACTGCGGACAGGATCGCCGAGGCCGGCGTGGCCAGGCCCATGATGTTCAGCAGCCCGAGGCCCGGGAAGGCCGCAGTGAACAGGGCCGGAACAATCGCGAAGTACTTGGCGACGTCGTTCGCCACGGAAAAGGTGGTCAGCGCGCCCCTGGTGATAAGCAGCTGCTTGCCGATGCCGACGATATTGATGAGTTTGGTGGGGTCGGAGTCAAGATCCACCATGTTGGCGGCGTCCTTCGCGGCCGGGGTGCCTGAGTTCATCGCGACGCCGACGTCCGCCGCGGCCAGCGCCGGGGCATCGTTGGTGCCGTCCCCGGTCATCGCCACGAGGCGCCCGTCGGCCTGCTCCTTCTTGATGACCGCGAGTTTGTCCTCGGGGGTCGCCTCGGCCAGGAAGTCATCCACCCCGGCCTCGGCCGCAATCGCCTTGGCGGTGATGGGGTTATCACCGGTGATCATCACAGTCCGGATGCCCATTTGCCGCAGTTCGGCGAAGCGGGCGTGCATGCCCGGCTTGACGACGTCGGCCAGATGGATGGTTCCCAGGATCTCCGCGCGGCCGTCCTTGCCCACCTGGGCGACCAGCAGGGGGGTGCCGCCCTGCGCCGAGACTTCCTCGACCCGGTGCTCGACCTCCGCCGGGGTGTGGCCGCCGTATTCGGCAACGAAGGCAGCCACCGTGGAAGCGGCGCCTTTGCGGATCTGCAGCCCGTCAAGGTCGAGTCCGCTCATGCGCGTGCTGGCGCTGAAAGGTACCACGGCAAAGTCGCCGGAGCTGCGTTCGAGGGTGACCAAATCGGATCCGGTGACGCCCTTGTCCGCGGCGAGGTCCACGATGGACCGGCCCTCGGGGGTTTCATCCGCCAGGCTGCAGACCCGGGCCGCTTCGATGAGCCGGGTCCTCTCCACATGGCCGGCGGGGAAGAAGTTGACGGCCCGGCGGTTGCCATAGGTGATCGTCCCGGTCTTGTCCAGCAGGAGGGTGGTGATATCCCCTGCGGTCTCGACGGCGCGGCCGGACGTGGCGAGTACGTTGTGCTGAACCAGGCGGTCCATACCCGCGATGCCGATTGCCGGCACCAAGGCCCCGATGGTGGTCGGGATCAGGCAGACCAGCAGGGCGACCAACACGATCGGGGACGGGGTGGCGCCGGCCAGGGCGGCGAACGGGGCAAGGGACATGGTGACAGCCAGGAAGACGATGGTCAGGGACACCAGCAGCACGTGGAGCGCGATTTCGTTGGGCGTCTTCTGCCGGACGGCACCCTCCACCAGCTTGATCATCCGATCGATGAACGTCTGTCCCGGCTCCGCCGTGATGCGGACGACAATCCGGTCCGAGAGCACCCGGGTGCCGCCGGTGACCGAGGACCGGTCGCCGCCGGATTCGCGGATCACCGGGGCTGATTCACCGGTGATGGTTGATTCGTCGACACTGGCCAGGCCCTCGATGATTTCGCCGTCCGAGGGGATGACATCCCCGGCTTCGCAGATCACGACGTCGCCCCGCCGCAGCTCCGTTCCGGGGATCTCTTTGGCGGTGCCGTCGGCTTGCCGGAGCCGGGCCTGGACACCTTTGCGGCTGGCGCGGAGGCTGTCGGCCTGGGCCTTTCCGCGTCCCTCGGCGATGGATTCGGACAGGGTGCCGAAGAGGACGGTGAGCCAGAGCCAGGCGGTGACGGCGATGCCGAACACGGAGGGCCGGTACACCGAGATCGCGGTGCACAGGGCGGCGCCCACCAGCACGGTGAACATGACCGGGGAATGGATCATTTGCCGCGGGGAGAGTTTCCGGACCGCGAGGGGCAGTGCGGCGGCGACGGACCCGAGCGTCAGTTTGGCCGGTGCCTTGGTGTGGTGTTTGTGTTCGCCGGGGGTGCCGAGGGGGTTGCCGTCGGCGTAGGTGGCGGCGGCGGTGTCCGTGCTGGACGGCGTCATTTCAGGAGTCCTTCTGCGAGGGGGCCGAGGGCAAGGGCCGGGAAGTAGCTCAGGGCGGTCAGGATCACTGTCACGCCCAGCAGCAGACCGCCAAAAAGCGGGCCGTGAGTGGGGACGGTGCCGGTCGAGGCGGGAATCCTGCCCTGCCGGGCGAGGGAGCCGGCCAGGGCGAGGACCAGCGCGATGGGCAGAAACCGGCCCAGCAGCATGGCCAGGCCCATCGCGACCGAGAGAAACGGGCCGGAGGTGGTGATGCCGCCGAATGCGGAGCCATTGTTGTTCGCCCCCGAGGTGAAGGCGTAGAGCACTTCACTGAATTGGTGCGGCCCTGATGCCGGGGCGTTGGCCAAGATCCCCGGCAGCAGGACCGTGATGCCGGCCAGCGCGAGCACGAGGGTGGGAGTTACTAGGATGTACATGGCAGCGAGCTTCATTTCCGTGGGGCCGATCTTCTTGCCCAGGTATTCCGGGGTGCGCCCGACCATTAGGCCTGCGATAAAGACGGAAATGATGGACAGGATCAGCAGGCCATAGAGCCCGGAACCGGTTCCGCCGGGGGCGACCTCGCCAAGCATCATGTTCACCATGGCCACGCCGCCGGCCAGCGGCGGCAGGGAATCGTGGGCGGTGTTCACGGCGCCGGTGGAGGTCAGGGTGGTGGACGCGGCGAAGATCGCGCCCGGCACCGGACCGAAGCGCTGTTCAAATCCCTCGCCCAGCCCGCCGGCCGCCGCCGTGGCTGTTCCCTGGCCGGAAGCCACGGCCCAGCCCATCAGCGAAGCCGATGCCAGCCACAGAGTGCCCATCACCGCGGCCACTGTGTAGCCCTGCTTCTGGTCACCCACCATCCTGCCGAAGGCGTAGGGCAGAGCCGAGGGAATGAGCAGGAGCAGGAACACCTCGAAGAGGCTGATGAGGGCATTGGGGTTCTCGAACGGGTGGGCGGAGTTGGCATTGAAGTACCCGCCGCCGTTGGTGCCGAGCTCCTTGATGGCCTCCTGGGACGCGACCGGCCCTCCGGGGATGCTCTGGCTGATTCCCGCCGCCTGGTTGGTGACGTCGGTGGGCCAGAAGTTCTGCACCACCCCGCCCAGGACCATCACCACTGCCGCGACGAACGCAATCGGTAGCAGGATCCGGAACGACGTCCGGGCCAGGTCCACCCAGAAATTGCCCAGCCGCTGCGTCCTGGTGCGGGCGATGCCGCGGATGAGGGCGACGGCGACGACGATGCCGACGGCGGCGGAGAGGAAGTTCTGCACCGCGAGCAGACACATCTGCACGAAAATGCCGACCGTGGTCTCCGGGACGTAGGTCTGCCAGTTCGTGTTGGTCACAAAGGAAATCGCGGTGTTCATCGCCACCCATGAGTCCACTCCCGGCAAGGAACCGCTGCCCGGAAGGATGCCCTGCAGCCGCTGGAGGGCGAACACGGCCAGAATGGAGACAGCCGAGAACGCCAGGACGCTGCGCAGGTACACCGACCAGGTCTGTTCAGTGCCGGCGTCGATCCCGGCAAGCCGGTAGAACAGCCGCTCCGGCCGGGTGGACGTGGTTGCTTCGAAAACCCGGGCCAGGTAGATGCCGAAGGGCTTGTGCAGGGCTGCCAGAACAATGAGAAGCGCCGCCACTTGGACCACGAAGGATGCGTAGTTGAAGGTCATGATCCGCTCACCACTTCTCGGGATGGATCAGGACCGCCAGGAGGTAGCCAAAGAGGCTTAATCCGGCAATCAGCAGGACGAGCCACATGATCGCGTCGGCGCTCACCTTTCGCCCTCCGGCCGGTCCTCGGCACCGCCGACCATCCCGGCCAGGACGTGTCCGATCCACATCACGAACCCCATGGACACCATGAGAATTCCGATAACAGCCACATCGGCCATTGCAGGTTCCTTTCCTCTGCGCCCCGTGTGCGGGGCTAACTCCAGTCAAGTCCTCCCGGGAGACCAGAGCGCAGGGACTAACGGATCCTTGATGCCGACAGGGCGGATCTTGACGGATTCTTGACGCATACTCCTCGGGGAGGCTGCAGAGCTTCCGTCGGCTGGTTCTTAAACGACAAACGCCCCTCCCGAGGAAATCCTCGCGGGGGGCGTTTGTGGTGTTGGGGAAAGCATGGCGGCCGGATGGCCGGTGCTGCTATCCGGAGTCCTTAGAGCGGGCGGATGTTCTCAGCCTGCGGGCCCTTCGGGCCCTGGGTGACGTCGAACTCGACCTTCTGGTTCTCGTCCAGGGAGCGGTAGCCGCTGCTGGCGATTGCCGAGTAGTGGGCGAAAACGTCGGCTGACCCGTCATCCGGGGCAATGAAGCCAAAACCCTTTTCGGCGTTGAACCATTTAACTGTGCCTGTAGCCATGCCATATCCTTCTGAAATGCTGCTGATCTCCGGCGGCCCGGAGGCCAACGGCTGCGGAGACATTCGTCCGCTGTTGCCCAACCTACGGGTCCGGGGGCCATGGTGCAAGAGGCCAACGCGGGCGTTTCTTTAGGTGCCGGGGCTATAGTCGGGGCACCATGACAACAATCTCGGTGGTTATCCCCACCCGGAACGACGCCGACATGCTGGCCGTCTGCCTCGCCGCGCTCGCGGACCAGACCCGCCGGGCCGACGAAATCGTGGTGGTGGACAACGCCAGCACGGACAACACCGCCGAGGTCTGCGCCGCCGCGGGCGCCCGGCGGATCGCCGTCGAACTCCCCGGCATCGCAGCCTCCACGGCCTGTGGCTTCGACGAAGCCCGCTCCGAGCTGATCGCCCGGCTGGACACGGATTCGATCCCGCCGGCCGACTGGCTGGAACGGGTCGAAGCAATCCTTGAGGCGGCGGGCCCGCTGTCCGCTGTGTCCGGTCCCGGCGACTTTTACGGCGAAACCCGATTTGCCCGGTGGGTGGGCACTAGCGTCTACATCCCCGGGTATTTCTGGGCCATCGGCTGGCTGCTGGGTCATCCGCCGCTGTTCGGCTCGAATTTCGCGCTGCGTTCAGAGGTCTGGGGCCGGATCCGGGGTTCCGTCCACCGGGGGCTTCCGCCGGTTCACGACGACCTGGATATTTCCTACCAGATCCCGCCTGACGTGAAGGTGATAGCCGATCCCACGCTACGCGTGCAAGTCTCCGCGCGGCCGCTGGCGGGCTGGGCCGCGGCCGGGCGCCGCCTGTCGATGGCGTGGACCACGTTCAATGTCGAATTCACGCAGGAGGGCCCGTTCCGCCGGCGCCGCCGGCGGCGGCAATGGGAACGTGACCACGCTGGCTAGGCAGATCTGAACGGCGCTACGAGGACCTGTACAGTGCGATCAGATCGCGGCTCATCTGGTGCGGTGAGGTCTCACTCGGACTGTGTCCGCCCCGGTAGACCGCGATGCGCGCTCCGATGGCCTGTGCGAAGCGGCGGTGCAGCGCCAGCGGCCAGAGGTCATGTTCCCCGACGGCGACGAACTTCGGCAGCGGCGCCGCGGCCAGTTCTGCCCTCATATCCGGGGCGTGCTGCATCAGTCCGACGATGTCGCTCACGGAGCTCCGGCGGGTAAAGCGGAACCGGTAATTCACGAACCGTATCCGGTTGGGCGGGACACGCACAACGTTGACCCGGATGCCCCAGATCATCAATGCAGCCCCGACCCGCGGCCCGATCAGGCCGCTGAACCACCCGACGCGCTGGACGCCGCGGAAGCTCTGGCCCGGTTCGGGCGGGCAGCTGAGCAGGGTGAGGCTGCGGAATTTTTCCGGGCGCCGGGTGAAGGCCAGCTGGGCGAAGATCGCGGCGAAGGAATACCCCACGACGTGCGCGGGCCCGTCCTCGGCGTCGAGCATGGCGAGAAGGTCGTTGGTGAACAGGTCATAGTCGTAATGGGCGCGGGGCGGCACGAGGTTTTCGGGGCCGGCCGCGGCGGATTCGTACTGGCCGGCGATGTCGCAGCTCAGGACGTAGTACCCGGCAGCGGCGAGCCCGGGCAGCATCAGCACAAAATCTTCCTTCGATCCGGTGGCCCCCGGTATCAGAAGCACCCGGGGATTCCCGGGTGTGCCCATGGTGAGGGTGGCAAGTGTGCCGCTGGGCGCATCGAAAGTCCCGCGCACGGCGCCGTCGGGCAGGGCGGTCCAGACCACGTTGTGCAGGGCCGCGTCCCGGCGGGCCGCTTCATCGACCAGGGCTGAACCGAACCCCTCGGGTTCCGGATCGTTCAGGGCGTTGCTGTCGGCAGACACCATGGACTAAACATAGCCCGGTCCGGATGCGGCCGGGCGGATGGGGCTCCGCTCAGGCCACTTTGCGGACGAAAGCGTGGAGCCGGCGGTACACTTCCTGTGATTCCGGGTAGCGGAAGTTCTGCTGCCAGGTGTGTTCAGTGTTCGAACTGTCCCAGGCGTAGATCAGGCTGTCCACGGGGACGGAATGTTCGCGCAGCCGGGCAATGAAGTTCATGTTGGCGGCGTAGAAGAAGTCCCGCTCCGAGGTGGTCACAAAGACCGGCGGGAAGCGCGAATCCAGCCATTCGATCGGGGGAGGAAACCTGCGCCCTTGCGGAGGGCCTCCAAGTGGCTGGCCCCGTTGCCAGGGCCGCCGAGCCTGCCGCCGATGCCGCGGTTGCGTGCCCCGGAATGGAGGCCGGGCAGCAGCATGCGGATGAAGTTGAGGCTCAGCACGAATCCCTTGTCGAAGAAGACCGAGAAGTCCACCACGCTGCAGTGCTGGACGAGCCCCTTGACGTCGGAGGCGGGCAGGGAGGGTGTCAGGCCGTGGTGCCGTGCCAGTTCCGGGCGGAAGCTGGCCGCCGTCAGGAGGGCCGCGATCTGGCCTCCGGCGGAGTCTCCGCCCAGCACGATCCTCGACGGGTCACCGCCGTAGCCGGCGATGTTCTGCCGGACCCAGGCCAGGGCTGCATTGGCGTCCGCCAGGACGTGGGCCATCTGGAAACGCGGGGCCTTCCGGTAGTTCACGTTGACCGCCACCATGCCTCCCGCGGCCTGGCTGGCGCAGTATTTGGTCAGCGAGGCTTTGTCCCCGGACGTCCAGCCGCCGCCGTGGAAGTACACGTAGACGGGCAACGCAGGCGGCGCGCCGGCATCGGCGGCGCCGGCTGCTGCAGTGCCGTGCGCTGTAGTGCCGTTCGGCAGCCGGGGAGTGATGACGTCGAGGCGGTGCGCCCGGATGCCGTCGCCTACGAAATCAATGTCGCGGACGTACTCGACGCCGGCAATCGGGTCGACGTTGAAGCGGGTGTTCTCGCTGGCCTTCACCGAGTGCATCAACACCCGCCAGGTCCACACCGGAACCCGCCGCAGGAGGTTCCTCGCCTTGCGGGCCACGGCGAACGTGCCGCCGGACTGCTGTGGCCGTTGTGTGTGTTGCTGGAAGGACGAGTCGTGATGCCGTGGCTGGTGGCCCGGTGTGGTCATCACCCAATTCTATCTGGCACAACTGTGCTACAGCTGTGAGCGCCGGGTCACGGCCCCAGGTCACGGTTCTGCGGCGACGGTCCCGGCGGCCCCGTCAACAGTGACCGTCTGGCCGGTGTGCAGCCGCGTGGTGGCGTCCGGAACGCCCACGACGGCCGGGATCCCGTACTCGCGGGCCACCACCGCCCCGTGGGAGATGACCCCGCCCATCTCCATCACCAGGGCGCCTGCCGTCAGGAAGAGCGGCGTCCAGCCGGGGTCCGTGGAAGGGGCCACCAGGATTTCGCCGGGTTCCAGGTGGGCGCCCACCGGATCCAGGATCACCCGGACCCGGCCGGTGGCGGTACCGGCGGACGCCGGTGTGCCGCTCAGGCCGCCGGCCGCGGGAGACTTCGCCATCATGGCGGCCTCGACGTCGGTGCCGTCGGACAGCAGCAGCCGCGGGATGCGCCGGCGTCGTAATTCGGTGTTGTAGAGCCGGCGGCGTCCGGCGACGATGCCGTGCAGGTCCGCCCCGCGCAGCCCGACGCGGATCTCGTCAAAGTCCAGGAAGAAGACGTCGTCGGCGGCCGCGACAGTGCCTGCCGAGGCCAACTCGGTGCCGATCCGCAGCAGTTGCCGGTGCATCTCGCCGAGTATCAGGACGATGTAGAACTTGGGCAGTTCCCGCAATCCTGCGAGCTGCCGCACGCGGCGCAGGCTCAGCGCCAGCGCCCGTGCGCGCCACAGGCTCCGGGCCCGCGCCTGTTCGACGAGGGTGCGTATCCGGTCCTCCGCATGCTCGGCGGCCCGGGCGAACTGGCGGTCAGGGGCCTGCTCCGGATCTTCTACGCGGAGGTAGTTGGAGATCATGCCGAGGATATGGTCGGGCTCCTGGGACCAGCGGGGCATGCCAAGGTCGATTTCCGCGACCGCGCGGTGGCCGTAGCGGGCGAGGAAGCCGCGCACGCTGGACTGGGCCTGGGGCGGCAGCGTGCCGGCGAGATAGGCGGCGGCCAGTTCCTCGGGCTGTTTCGACAGGAACTCGCCGCGGGAGACCGGATCGTCGCGGATGGTGACGGCGAGCTGCCAGAGTTCCAAGTCCATTTCGGTGGTGACGTTATGGGGGAGCCCGCGGAGCACGGCTTCCAGCTCGCGGGGTTGCGCAATCCCGCGCAGGAGACGGCGCGCCACCGCCAGCATGATGTAGCCAACGGACGGGCCCGGCAGGGTGGCCTGGATCAGCCCGTTGATGGTCCGGCTAAGAACCCGTTCGGTGTGCTCGAGGCGGCGGGCGGCGCTGGCTGGTTCGGCCAGGACGAGCTCGGATTCGAGCCGCTTCCGGTAGTTCAGCGCCTGGCGCAGCTCAGCGGCGGGCCGGAATATGGGCCGGAACATTCCCGGTATGAGCCCAAGGATGAGCCCGAGGCTGGCGGTCTGCTCGGTGCTGCGGGTGTTGCCGGTGCGCCGGGGCGGCTGCGGGCGGCTGCGCTTTCTCCCGGCGTTGCGGACGGATTCCAGGAAGGAGCGCTGAACGATGCTGAACCTCGGATCCTCCAGCAGCGCCGGAAGCACGGCTCCGGACCTGCCGTCCGCCAGGGGGAGCATGCGCTGCAGGTAGCCGCGGCCGGACTTGTTGCGGACCAGGGCCGTCAGGTCCACGTACATCCGCAGCCCGGGGTTGACGTACCGCCAGGGTCCCTTGCTGTTGCGCATCAGCTCAAGGACGGTCAGGCCCAGCGGTGTGATGGGCCGGGTCAGCCCCTGGAACAGGGTGCCGCAGAGGTACACCCGGGTCGGGGCCGCGGCGCCGGCTGCGGCGTCTTCGGGCGCGGGCTCGGGCAGCGGATACAGCGTGGTGATCGGGCGTGACTGGGTGAGCCAGATCCTGCCGCCGGCGTCGATGGCCCATTCGATGTCCTGCGGCGCCCCGAAGAGCCGCTGGACGCCGTCCCCCAGCGCGGTGAGTTCCTGGAGCTGCGGGCCGGCCAGGCTTGGAGTCCGCCCGGGTTCCGTCCCGCCCGGCGTATGCAGCACCACCTTGGCGGAAGCTGTCTCCAGCACGAACTGGTCCGGGTTGACGGCCCCCGAGACAACGGCCTGGCCCGTGCCCGGGTTCGCGTTGATCACCGTTTCGGTGCGCTTCCCGGTGACGGGGTTTGCCGTGAACAGGACCCCCGCCGTCGCGGCGTCGACCATCACCTGGACGACGACGGCGAGCCCGACGTCGCGGTTGCTGATCCCGTTCGCGGAACGGTACGCCACCGCGCGTTCGGTCCAGAGCGATGCCCAGCAGCGACGGACGGCTTCCACCACGGCGTCGGCTCCGGTGACATCGAGGTACGAGTCCTGCTGGCCTGCGAAGCTGGCGAACGGCAGGTCCTCAGCCGTGGCCGAGGACCGGACCGCCACCGGAACGGTTCCGCCCAGTTCCTTGTACGCTTTCCGGACCGCGGCGTCCACCTCGGGCGGGATGGGCGCTTCCTCGATCAGCCTCCTGGCCTGTCCGGCAACGGTGCCGAGGGTGCCCGGCGCAGGGGCCGCCGTTCCGGCCCCGGCCGCGTCGAGGTCGGCGGCGAGGGCTCCGAGTCCGGGCGGTGCCGCCAGGTCATAGGCCGCGGTGGTGAGGCAGAACCCGCGCGGCACCGGCAACCCGGCCGCCACGAGCTTGCCGAGGTTCAGGGCTTTGCCGCCCACCAGCGGCAGGGGCGCGGCACCGGTCCCGCGGAGGTCCAGCACAAGAGGATCTTTCGGGGCCTTCTGCATCGGGTCCATGGCGGGCCGCTACGGGGTCACTGTTGAGGCGCCGGCGTCCTCCCACATCACGTCCAGGTTGCGGAACACCGGCGGCCCGTCGCAGAGGGCCGCGAACCTGGCGGCGAAGTCGGAGGTCTCCGGCCGGTTGGAGTTCTCCATGGCCGATTCGTAGGAGTCGAATTCGACGATGGTCAGATACGTCCCGGGGCGGTCGCGGTCCGCGGTGGCGAGGATCCGGCGGAACGTCGGGGCGGTGCTTCCTTCGGTCCTGGACGGCTGGCCCAGGGCCTCGATTTCCTCGATGCGGGCGGTCTGGAATTCGATGATTTGCACGAACCTGGCCATGACGGCTCCTCGACGCGGCGGCGGATGCTGATGCGCTTCACGCTAGACCCGGTGCCCGTCACAGGACAAGGGTCAGAAGGAGGGGCCCTGCGGGAGGCTTCAAGCTGCTTCGAGGACGAAGAAGATGAAGGACAGGAACGCTGTCTTCTCGCCGCTGAGGATGCGCGGCGGAAGGAGTTCGCGCGGTGTGTCTGGAGATGGCTCCGGTTCGCTCACGGTGGCGATGCGGTATCCCGCCGACGTGAAGGCGTTGATCATCGCGTGAAGTGGCCGGTGCCAGAAGGTCAGCACCGCAGGCTCGCCGTCGAACACGTAATCTTCCGAGTACTCCCGGATGGCGAAGTAGTCCTCGGTTGGTTGGGTGACCACGCTGACCGTGGGGTGGTTCACCGAGAGGATCAGGCGACCGCCCGGCTTCAGCACGCGCCGCAGTTCGGCAAGTGGCGCTGACCAGTCCTCCAGATAGTGCAGGACCAGGGACGAGATGACGTCGTCGAAGGAGCCGTCGTCGAAAGGGAGCGGCTTGCCGAGGTCGGCCACGTACAGGTCCGCTGTGGCGCCCAGTCGCTGCCTTGCCAATTCGAGCATCGCGGGACTGGCATCGATGCCGGTCATGATCGCGCCTTTTGCGCTCAGTGCCGCGGACAGGGGCCCGGCGCCGCACCCAGCGTCCAGGATCCGGTGGCCGTCGACGTCGCCGGCGAGGCGGATCATCGCCGGCCGCTCGTAGTAGGCGTTGAGCAGGCTGGACTCGTTCTCCGCCGAGTAGCTCTCGGCGAAACTGTCATAGTGGTCCGGCTTCACGGATCCTCGCTCCCGGGATAGCACCAATGGTCAGGACGGTCAGCCCGATCCTAACGGCCTGGTCAAGGCATCAGCAGGACCTTGATGGCGCGGCGTTCGTCCATGGCGCGGTAGGCTTCCGGCGCTTCCTCCAGCGGCATCACGACGTCGAAGACGCGGCCCGGGTTGATGCTGCCGTCGAGGACGTCCGCCAGCAGTTCCGGGATGTAGGTCCGCGCCGGGGCCATGCCGCCGCCGATCGAGATGTTCGTGTCGAACAGGTAGCGCAGTGGGACCTCGCCGCCGCCGGTGGGGACGCCGACAAAGCCGAGCGCCCCGCCGGGGCGGGTGCTGTGCAGTGCCTGCTCCATGGACTCCTTGGTCCCGACACACTCCAGCACGGAATCGGCCAGCACTCCGCCCAGGAGTTCGCGGACCCTGGCGACGCCCTCGGCGCCGCGTTCTTCCACGATGTCGGTGGCACCGAACTCGCGGGCGATCGCCTGCCGGTCCGAGTGGCGGGACATCGCGATGATCCGCTCTGCCCCGAGCCGCTTGGCGGCCAGCACGCCGCAGAGTCCGACGGCGCCGTCGCCCACCACCACAACGGTGCGGCCCGGGCCGGCTTTCGCGGCGAGGGCCGCATGGTGGCCGGTGGCCATCACATCGGAGAGCGTGAGCAGGCTCTTGCGGAGCGCGTCATCCGGCTCGGTGATGCCGGGAACCTTGACGAGGGTGGAGTCGGCCAGCGGGACGCGGACCGCCTGGCCCTGGCCGCCGTCGATTACGTGCCCGGTGTCGTCCTTGCCGCCCCAGCCGGCCAGGTGCTCGCAGGCCACGGTGACACCGTTGCGGCACTGGGGGCAGGCCCCGCAGCTGACCACGAACGGCGCGATGACCAGGTCGCCGACCGCCAGGCCGGTGATCCCGGCGCCGATGCTCTCCACGGTGCCGATGAATTCGTGGCCGATCGCGGTGGGCCTGCGGGTGGGCTTCACGCCCCGGTAGGGCCACAGGTCCGAGCCGCAGACACAGGACGCGGTGACCTTCACCACGGCGTCGGTGGGCAGCTGGACGGTGGGGTAGTCGCGGTCTTCGACCCTGATGTCACCGGGGGCGTGGATGATCGTGGCGCGCATGGAGGCTCCTGAGGTTGCTGGCGGGCTTGGACCGAGTTTAGCCCTCCCTGCCGGCTGGCCCTTGTGCTTGCCCGGTGTCCTGGCCTTGTATTGATCGCCAAGGGGTATTGATCGCCAAGGGCATCAGCACGAACAGCGTCCGCCCGGCCGCCGCAGCGTTGGCGGCCTCCTGAAAGGATCTGACATGACCTATGCGCTCCCCGCCAACATCGCGGACCGGCCCATAACAGTCATCGGTGGCGGAACCCTGGGCCGGCGCATCGCCCTGATGCTCTCGCTCCAGGGCGCCGAAGTGCGCGTCTACGACACCAGCCTGTCCGTGGCCAGGGCCGCGCTCGAATATATTGCCACCCAGCGCCACCGCGCCGTGGAGGAGCTCGGGGGCAATCCGGCGGTGCGGCTCGCGGCGACAGACAATCTCGTCGACGCCCTGCGGGATGCGTGGCTCGTGGTCGAGTCGGTTCCTGACAAGCTTGGCCTGAAGCAGGCAATCTTCGCTGACCTTGACCAGATGGCGGCCCCGGACGCCGTGCTGGCCAGTAACTCTTCGTCGTTCGCTTCCTCCGAGTTCATCGGGGGAGTGAACAGCCCGGAGCGTGTCCTGAACCTGCACTTCTATATGCCGCCGGACGTACGTTCGGTGGAGCTGATGTCCTGCGGTCACACCGATCCGCGGATCATCGAGTTGCTGATGGCGGAGCTGCCCAAATATGCGCTGAAGCCGCACCGGGTGCGCAAGCAGAGTGCCGGCTTCATCTTCAACCGGGTCTGGGCGGCCATCAAGCGCGAATCGCTCCTGGTCGTGGCCGAAGGCGTGGCGGAGCCGCAGGACGTGGACGCCTTGTTCGCCGACCTCTTCAAGTCCGAGATCACGCCGTTCCGATTTATGGATGAGGTGGGACTGGACGTGGTCCTCGACGTCGAGAACCACTACTGCGAGGTGGCCGGGATTGAGAACAAATCGGCCCCCATGCTGCAGGAATACATTGCCAAGGGCTGGCTGGGGGTCAGGAGCGGCCGCGGTTTCTACAACGACTACGCCTGACCCCGCGTTGGTTAGATACCCAGCGAAATGCCGCCGTCCACCCGCAGTTCGATGCCCGTGACGTAGGCCGATTCGTCGCTGGCCAGGAACACTGCGGCGTTGGCGACGTCCCAGGCGGTGCCCATGTGGCCCATGGGGACCTGGGCGTGCCGCTTCCTGAGCATTTCCTCACGCTGCCCGTCCGCGTAGGCTCCGGCCAGTTCGGCGGATTCCGTGACCATCGGGGTTTCCATCAGGCCGGGAAGGATCGCGTTGACCCGGACGTGCTTGGCGGCGTATTCGGCGGCGGTGGTGCGGCTCAGGTGGTTGAGGGCCGCTTTGGAGGAGTAGTAGGTGGCGTACGGAACCCCGGTCCAGCGGATCCCCGCCAGCGAGGAGATGTTGATGATGGATCCGCCGCCCTGAGCCACCATGTGCGGGATGACGTGCTTCATGGTGAGGAAGGGGCCCTTGAGGTTGATGGCGTGGACGCGGTCCCACTCGGATTCGTCCAGTTCCACGACGCCGCCCACCTTGGCAATGCCGACGTTGTTGTCGAGGCCGTCGATCCGGCCGAATTCTGCGATGACGCCGGCGACCGCTTGGGCGACGGCGGTCGAGTCGGTGACATCGAAGGCCAGGTGCCGTGCGCGGCCGCCCTCGTCCAGGATCAGCTGCGCGGTCTCCTTGGCGGCCGCCTCGTTGACGTCCGTGCACACCACCGTGGCGCCTTCACGGGCAAACGCGATGGCGGTGGCCTTGCCGTTGCCCATGCCGGGCGCGCTGGATCCGGCACCTACCACGAGGGCGATTTTTCCTTCGAGTCTTTTGGACATTGCTGATCTCCTAGATCTTGGTTTTTTCGTCGCGCCAGAAGGCTGCGCGAATGTCTTTTTTGAGGACTTTCCCGTTGACGCTGCGGGGCAGGGAGGGGACAAGGTGCACGGATTTGGGCGCCCGGACGCTGCCCAGCTCCTGTTTGCAGAGCGCGATGAGTTCCTGTTCCGTGACGGAGCAGTTTTCGTTGAGCTCGACGACGGCGGTGACCGCCTCGCCCCAGTCCGGGTGCGGTGACCCGACCACCGCGCAGTCACGCACCGCCGGGTGGCCCCAGATGACCTGCTCCACCTCGCTCGGGTAGACGTTGAACCCGCCGGAAATGATGAGGTCGCGTCTCCGGTCCGTGAGGTGCAGGTAGCCCTCCTCGTCGAAGAGCCCGATATCGCCCGTGTGCAGCCAGCCGTCGCGGATGGCCAGCCGGGTCTGCTCGGGATTCTTGTAGTACCCCTTCATCACCAGGTCGCCCCGGACGCAAATCTCGCCGGGGGTTCCGGGCGGAAGCGCTACCCCGTCGTCATCGCGCACTTCGACCTCGACCAATGGGTACGGGCGGCCGCAGGAAGACAGCCGGGAATCGGGAGCGATGGCGCCGTCGACGAAGTGCTCGTCCGGGCGGAGGAACGTTACGGATGCGGGCGCCTCCATCTGTCCGTAGAGCTCCATCATCACCGGGCCGATCGCGGTGAGCGCCTGCCGGAGTTTCTCCACGGACATGGGCGCTGCCCCGTAGATGACGTACCGCAGTGAGGACAGTTCCCTGGGCGCTTCCTGCAGCACTTCCAGAAGCCGGTAGATGACGGTGGGCGGCAGGAACAGGTCAGTCACCCCGTAGTGCTCGATGGCGTCGAGCACGGCCTCCGGATTAGCTTTCGGGAGCACCACGACGGTACCGCCGCGGGCGGTGGCGGCCAGGCTGAGCAGCCCAGCGGTGTGGGTCATCGGTGCGGCGGCGAGGTTCACGATCGCGTCTTCGGAACCGTAGTGCGCAGCCATCATCAGGTGCGTCGCGAAGGCCGACAGGCTTCTGTTCGTGTTCATCACCCCCTTTGGCAGGCCCGTGGTGCCGCCCGTGGGGGCCAGCGAGACGACGTCGTCCGGGGAGGGACGGACGGCCGGCTTCGTGGCCGGGTGCGGTGCGGTCCACTCGGCGAAGGGGGTGTCCGCTGGCCGGGCGTCGCCAGATCCGAACTGGACCCACTGCCTGACGGCGGGAAGGCGGTCCCGCAGATGGCGGGCATCGCCGGCGAGGCTGGAATGGAAGATCACCATTTCCGCGTCGAACGCTTCAAGAAGCTGCGCGGTCTCGCCACTCGGGCTTGCCGGATTGGCGGGAATCCAGGTCAAACCGGAACGCCAGATACCCAGGACACAGATCCAGGCGAGCGGATCGTTGGGGGAGAGGACCGCAATCTTGGCCCCGGACGAGAGCCCGGATGCCAGAAGCGCATTGGCGATCCGGCAGGACAGCTCGCCGGCCTCGCGGAAGGTATAGGACGTGGCGCCCTGGACGTACGCGACGCCGTCGGGGTTGGACCGCCAGCCCCGGTCAAAGAATCCGATCACGCTCACTGCGGCAGTCCCGTCTTGTAGCTTTCCTTCAGCCTCAGGAAGACTGCCGTGGTGATCGCCGCGAGGATGGTCAGGTACCAACCGAAGACGTCGATCATCTGGGCGTCGGCCAGCCAGGTGGCGACGTACGGCCCGGTGCCGCCCACCAGGGCAACGCCGAGCGCGTAGGGCAGGCCGATTCCGGCGGCCCGGATCCGGGCGGGGAAGAGTTCGCACATCACGGCGGACGTGATGGACGTGTAGCAGGCCAGCAGCGTCAAAGCCGCCATCTGGACCAGGAGCAGGCTCAGGAAGCTGTTCTGGAGTGAGTTCAGCAGGGGAAGGGTCAGCAGGGTGAACCCGAGGCCGAAGGTCAGCAGCAGGGGTTTGCGGCCGATCCGGTCCGAGAGTATGCCCATAACGGGCTGCAGGATCGCGAAGTAGGACAGCGAGATCAGTGCCACCAGCAGACCGTCCTTCATGTCGAAGCCAACCGTGATGTGCGCGTACGTCGGCAGGTATGAGGTGAACACGTAGAAGAACAGGGTGGGGGCGGCGTTGATCGCGAAGACCAGGGCGCACTCCTTCGGGTGGGTGCGCATGAACTCGAAGACGGAAGGCTTCGGCGCGCGGGCCGCGCCCGGTCCGGAGCCGGGGTCATCTTCCCCGGTCACCAGCGTTTCCTCGGCGAACCGGCGGATGAACAGGCCGGCTGCCGCGCCGAGGGTGCCGATGGCGAACGGCACACGCCAGCCCCATTCGCGCATGGCCTCATCCGGCAGGGCCGCGACCAGCAGGGCCACTGAGCTGATTGCGGCGAGGTTGCCCAGCGTTGCCCCGATGTACAGGAAGCTGGAGAAGAATCCACGGCGCCCGTCCGGTGCGGACTCCACCAGGAACGTCGAGGAGGCGGCAAACTCGCCTCCGGTGGAAAGCCCCTGCAGGAGCCGGGCAAGCACCAGGATCATGGGCGAGAGCACCCCCACCTGGTCGTAGGTGGGCGCAATGGCGACGAGGAGGCTGCCGACGCCCATAAGCATCACCGTCCCGGTGAGCGCCTTCTTCCGGCCGAACCGGTCGGCAACAATGCCGCCCAGGAAACCGCCCAGGGGACGCATGAAGAAGCCGACGGCGAAGATCGCCATGGCGCTGAGCAGCGGGACAATGGGATCGCCCGTCTTGGGAAAGAACTGGGCGGAAAAGTACAGGGCCAGCATGGAGTAGACGTACCAATCGAACCATTCAACGATGTTTCCGACGGTGGCGGCCGCCAGTTGGCGTGCCCTGCTGACAGGTGGTGCGGCGGTGATGACGCTCATCCGGTTGCTCCCAGATCCGATGGTCCCGGACGATCCATGGTGCGTCGTCCGGACGGTCAGGTCGCGGTTCAGCAGATCATCCGGCTGTGATGCAAACCACGTTACGGAGCGCCCGGCTCCCCGGACTATGGAGCCAGCTCAAAGGGACTCCGGCCGCCGTTGTGGATTCCTACAACCAGTCCGCGGATGCCTCCTGGCATGCCTCGAAAGCCCAGCAGAGCTCGACGATGGTGTCCGTGGCGTCCAGCCGCGCACCGGTGGCCTGCTCGAATTTCTGCAGGCGGTAGCGGAGGGTGTTTTCGTGCACCGACAGGGCTTTGGCCGCTGCGGAAATCCGGCGGTCATGGTCCAAGTAGCTCCGCACCGAAGCCAGCACGATCCGGCCGAAGTCGGCGTCGTCGACAAAAGGGGCCAGGTAGCGCTGGCGCAGCACGGCCGTGACATCCGGATCACCGGCGGCCGTCCGCCAGGTCAGGTCCTCCAGGGAGAACACGCCGCCCGCCGGGCGTTTCCAGGCGGCAGCGAAGACCCGGTCGGCTGCCGCTTTGGAGCGGGGCAGCTCGGAGAGCGGAAGAGCGGGACCCAGTGCGATGGTGGCGGTGTCCCCGGGGTCCGGCCGGCGGGCGGTGAATCCGACGACGTCGCCCGCCCGCAACGTCAGGACACCGTCGCCGGTGGATACTCGTCCGGCCAGGACGCGCAGCAGTTCATCGGGTGAAGACCCGGGCCGGGGCCGGGCGTGCAGGGCGTGGAAGGAGCGCTGGGGGTCGATCCCAAAGTCCGACGAGCGGGTGCGCAGCTCGCTGTCCGCGAGTGACCCGGCCAGGACGGCGCGCAGGTAGTCCTGCCGCAGCTCATGGTCCCGCACGGCCTGCTGGACGCTGCTTTCCCGGTACGAGTGGACCAGTGCGGCCGTGTAGGAGTCGCTGACGCCCCAGAGGACCCGGTGCGCCGCGAGGACTTCGCGGTCGCCGAGGCCCAGTTCGTGGGCGATGTCGAGGAAGCGGTCCTGGATCACGGCCATGGACAGCCGGTACCCCCGCAAAACGTCCTCGATGCGCAGGCCCTGGTGGAACCGGACCTGGGCCACCCGGGCCTCTACCGCGAGTTCCGACGATGCCGGCACCACGCCGGACTTCACCGCGTGGATGGCCATGCGCAGATTCTGCTCGACGGAGGAGCTGATATCCGTTTCGGCGACGCCGCGGTAGCCGGGCACCTCGTCGAGGCACCGCTGAACGCTGTTTCGTTTCAGGTATTGCAGGTCACGGAACAGCAGATCCGCGACGCTTTCAATGCTGGATTCAGGCAATGTCCGCCTCGCACCATACTTCTGTTCCGTCGGCCTTGTGGAGCATGGCGCGGTCGGCGGAGAACCAATACCTGACCCAGAGAATCTGTCCGTCCGGGGTGGCGAGCTCCACGGTTGCCACGGCCGGTGCACGGCCGGGCCGGCGCACCGTAACGGGTGCGCCGGCCGCTAAGCCAAGCCAGTTGGTGACCCACACCATGTCCGCGGGTTGCGCCTAGACCGCTTCGAGAACACTGACGTAGTTGGCGATGCCCACCCCGCCCATGTTCTGTACGGCAGCGCGGCGGGCCGCGGGCAGCTGCATGTCGCCCGCGGTACCGGTGAGCTGCATTGCCGCGATGACGTGTTGCGAGACGCCGGTGGCGCCCACGGGGTGGCCCTTGGCCTTGAGCCCGCCGGAGACGTTGACGGGCAGCTTGCCGTCCTTGAACACCCAGCCTTCCGTGATGGCACGGGATCCCTGACCCGGTTCGGTCAGCCCCATCGCCTCGTACATCAGCAGCTCGGCGATGGTGAAGCAGTCGTGCACCTCGGCGAAGTCCAGCTCCTCAAGCCCGACGCCGGCCATGCCCAGCGCTCGCTGCCACGAGGCGCGGGTTGCGTTGAACGCGGTGGGGTCCCGGCGTTCGGTGGGGAAGAAATCGTTCGCGTGGCCGAACCCGGCGAGCCGCACCGGCGCGGTAGCCCCGCCGGTCGGCGAGACGGACAGCACGACGGCGGCGGCGCCATCGGACACCGGCGAGCAGTCGGTGCGGCGCAGCGGGTCCGCGACCATCGGGTTCTTGTCCGAAACGGTGCGGCAGAACTCCTCTCCGAGGTCCTTGCGGAGCTGGGCGTAGGGGTTGTCCACGCCGTTGCGGTGGTTCTTCGCGGCGATGGTGCCCAGGACGTCCGACAGGTTTCCTGCGCCAGCGCCATAGCGCTTCTCGTAGTGCTTGGCCACCTCGGCGAAGAGGCCCGTGAACCCGGTGCTGGAGGCCTTGCCGGCCATGTCGTAGTCCGCGCCCAGCAGGGCAGCGCCCACCACGTCCGCGCCCGCATGGGTCATCTTTTCGGCGCCGATTACGAGGACAGTCTTCGCGGTACCGGCCAGGAGCGACTTGGTGCCCTGCTGGAACGCGGCGGATCCGGAGGCGCAGGCGTTCTCGACCCGGGTGGATGGGACGTTAGCCAGCTGCTCGGAGACCTGCAGGGCCAGCGAGGACGGGAACGCCAGCGGCATCATGCCGGAGTTGAACTGGCCGAGGTAGATTTCGTCGATCTGGCCCGGTTCGATCCCGGCGTTGCCGATCGCTTCCGTGGCGACCTGGACGATCAGGGATTCGAGGGTCTCATCAGTGAGTTTGCCGAATCGGCTGTGGCCCCAACCGGTTAGCAGGACGTCTTTGCCGAACTGTTCGCGCAGGCTCATGCGGTGGCTCCTTCAAGGGTGCTGCTGTCAAGGGTGTTGCTGTCAGGGGTGGGGGACGCGTCGGGGGACGGGGCGACGTCGAACTCGGCCTCTGTCTTTTCGCGGATTTCCTCCACGGTGACGCCGGGGGCGAGGCGGGTCAGCGTGAGCCGGCGGACGCCGCCGGTTTCCTGGTCAGGCTTCACCAGGTCGAATACCGCGAGGTCGCTGATGATCCGGTCCACGCAGCTCAGGCCGGTGAGGGGCAGGGTGCATTCCTTGACGATCTTGGCGGTGCCGTCCTTGGCGTTGTGCTCCGTGAGGACCACCACGCGCGGGGTGCCGGCGACGAGGTCCATGGCGCCGCCCATGCCCTTGACCATCTTGCCGGGGATGGTCCAGTTGGCGAGGTCGCCGGCGCCGGAGACCTGCATGGCGCCCAGGATGGCGACCTTGACGTGCCCGCCGCGGATCATGCCGAAGGACGTGGCGGAGTCGAAGATGCTGCCGCCGGGCAGGACCGTGACGGTCTGCTTGCCGGCGTTGATGAGGTCCGCGTCCTCCTCGCCCTCGTAGGGGAACGGGCCCATGCCGAGCAGGCCGTTTTCGCTCTGCAGGACAACGCGGACGCCGTCGCGCAGGTTGTTGGCGACCAGCGTGGGGATGCCGATGCCGAGGTTGACGTAGTCGCCGTCGTTGAGTTCTTCGGCCGCGATGGCAGCCATTTCATTCCGGGTCCAAGCCATGGTGATTCTCCTGAGGAAAGTAGGGGCGGCGCTTAGGCCGGAACTGTTGCGGCTTCGGCCGCTTCTGCGCGGGGGCGGACTGTCCGCTGTTCGATGTCTTTGGCCCGGTCACTGGCCTGCACGAGGTGCTGGACGAAGACGCCGGGGGTGACGATGTGGTTCGGGTCCAGCTGCCCGGGCTCCACGATCACTTCGGCTTCGGCCACCGTCACGGCGCCGGCCGTCGCCACCACAGGGTTGAAGTTCTGTGCCGTGTAGCGGTAGATGAGGTTGCCGTCGGTGTCGGCGGTGTGCGCGTGCACCAGGGCGACGTCGGCCTTGATGGCGCGTTCCTGGACGTACGTCTCGCCGTCGAACTCCGCGAGGGGCTTGCCTTCGGCGACCAGGGTGCCGACTCCGGTCTTGGTGTAGAACGCCGGGATCCCGGCGCCGCCGGCACGGAGGCGCTCGGCCAGGGTGCCCTGCGGGGTGAACTCCACCTCCAGCTTGCCGGCGAGGTACTGCTCGGCGAAGAGCTTGTTCTCGCCCACGTAGGAGGCGATGACCTTGCGGACCTGGCCGGCTTCGATCAGCACGCCGAGGCCCTTGCCGTCCACACCCATGTTGTTGGAGACCACCGTGAGGTCCTTGACGCCCGAATCCCGCACGGCCTCGATCAGGTCCGCCGGGATACCGCTGAGGCCAAAGCCTCCGACGGCGAGCGTCATGCCGTCCCGCAGTACGTCCTGCAGCGCGGCGGCCGCTCCGGATTTCACCTTTGACATCGCATCTCCTCATTGAGCTCGTGACGCAATCCACGTTGTGGACCGTTCCTTTGCTGTTGGAGCCTACGGGGCCGAAAAGCAGGCTGTCAACGGGTGATTTTGGCCAGACAGCTGCCGTTTTTACAGTGTGGACGGTAGGCTATGCACTGTCCACAATATGGATGGTTTAGCTGGTTCCGAATAGATTTTGAGGAAAAGATGACGCCACCACCGGTCCAGGGCGCGCAAGTGGTCAGCCGCGTCGCGTCCCTGTTGCGCATTGTTGGGCGGAGGCCGGAAGGATCCCCGCTGGTGGAACTCGTCAGGGAAACCGGGCTGACCCGGCCCACCGTGCACCGGCTGCTGTCCTCGCTGGCCGCCGAGGGACTGCTGGACCAGGACCCGCTGAGCGGAAACTGGGTGCTGGGGCCGGAGATCCTGCTGATGGGATCCGTGGCCTCGGCGCGTTTCCCGCTGGAGGACATCGCCCGGCCCAGCCTCCGCCGGCTCGCCGAAGAGACCGGCGAAAGCGCGTTCTTCTCGATCCGGCGCGGCGCGGAAACGGTGTGCCTGCTCCGGGAGGAGGGAAGCTTCCCGGTGCGGTCCTTTGTATTGCACGAGGGAGTCCGCTTCCCGCTGGGGGTGGCCTCCGCCGGCACCGCCATTATGGCTTTCCTGCCCGAGGCGGAGCAGGAGGAGCTGCTGGCCGGCTGGGCCGCGCACGCCGGTGACTTCGCGGCGGCGCACACCGAGCCCCTGGTCCGGGAGAACCTGGCGAAGACGCGGCAGGCCGGTTATTCGGTGAATCCGGGGTTGGTGCTGGAAGGGAGCTGGGGGATGGGCGCTGCGGTGTTCGACCAGCGCGGCCGCCCCGCCTGGGCGCTCTCACTGACCGGGATTGAACCGCGCTTCAAAGGCGAGCGGCAGGAAATGCTGGGCCGCCTCCTGATGGACGAGGCCCACCGGATCTCCACGCTGCTGCAGGGCACCACCTAGGCCCTGGCTCCGACTGGGCCCTGTGGACTACCCGGCTAGGTGAGTCCCGGCGTCGCGGTTTACCAGTCTTCTGCCGTCCGGGGGCACATTGGCACGGACACACCTGCCCTAAGTGCCGAAACGGTCCAGCCGGGCTTCAAAGTGCCCCCGGACGGATGACTCTCTGCGGACCGGTTACTTCCACCAAGTGTCGAAGATGGTGACCGGGACGGTGCGCTTGTGGCGGGTGCGGAGGTATTTGTGCTCGATGGATTCGGCCACAGCATCCGGGACCTCGCGGCCTTCGAGGTAGTCGTCGATCTGGTCATACGTGAGGCCGAGTTCGTCCTCGTCCGTGCGGCCGGGCTGGCCGTCGAGGAGGTCTGCCGTGGGGACCTTCTCCCAGACCCGGGCGGGTGCGCCGAGTTCGGCCAGCAACGCCCTGTTCTGGCGCTTGTTGAGCCCGAACAACGGCAGGATGTCCGCGCCGCCGTCGCCGAACTTGGTGAAGAACCCTGTGACGGATTCCGCGCCGTGGTCCGTTCCGATGACCAAGTAGTTGTGCTCGCCGGCGAGGGCGTACTGCGCGATCATGCGGGTGCGGGCCTTGGTGTTGCCTTTGTGGAAGTCGGAGATCCCGTTGCCCACGGTCTTCTCGAATTCGTCCTCGAACCCGTCCACTGCCGCGGAGATGTTGAACGTCCACTCCGTCTTGGCCTGGATGAAGTCGAGGGCGGCCTGGGCGTCGTCCTCGTCGTGCTGGACACCGTAGGGGAGGCGGACCGCCACGAAGTTGGCCTCCACCCCCTCGGCTGCAAGCTCGTCGACGGCCAGCTGCGCGAGCCGGCCCGCGAGCGAGGAATCCAGGCCGCCGGAGATGCCCAGGACAAAGCCCTTGGTGTGCGTGGCCTTGAGGTAGTCCTTGAGGAACGTGACGCGTTTGCGCACCTCCCCGGCGGGGTCGATCCGGGGCTGCACGCCCATTTCTTCAATGATCCTGGCCTGGAGTTCGCGCATGGAACCCAGCCTAGTCAGCAGTGTCAACCATGCTCAACTAAGTCCGAGGGCTCTTCGGACCGGCGCTGTGCTTTCGGACCGGCGCTGTGCTTTCGGAGGTGCGCTGTGCTTTCGGAGGTGCGCTGTGCTTTCGGACGTGCGCTGCGCTTTCGGACCGGCGCTGCGCGGATCTCCGGCGCGCCGGTCCTAAACCGCCGCGCAGGGCGGAAACCGCAGCGAAAACCCCTCCCGCCGGGGCGTGCGCGGGCGTACCGTATGGCCATGGAGACGACCGGATGCGTGGTGGTCGGCGGCGGCCCGGCCGGGATGATGCTGGGGCTGCTGCTGGCCCGTGCCGGCGTGCAGGTGACGGTACTGGAGAAGCACGCCGATTTCTTCCGTGATTTCCGCGGCGACACCGTCCACGCCTCGACCGTCAGGCTGATCGATGAACTGGGCCTCGGCGAGGAGTTCCGCCGGCTTCCGCAAAGCCGGCTCACCAACGTCGCCTTCCCGGTCCCGGGCGGGCGGCCGGTGGTGATGGGCAACTTCGAGTCGCTGCCGCCGCCGTACAACTACGTCGCGCTGATGCCGCAGTGGGACTTCCTGAACTTCCTTGCCGACGCCGCCTCCGCAGAGCCGTCCTTCACGCTGCGGATGAGTTCCACCGCCACAGCGCTGGTCCGGAACGGCGGCCGGGTGACCGGGGTCCGCTACCGCGCCGCGGACGGAACGGAGAGCGAACTCAGGGCCGATCTTGTGGTCGCCACCGACGGGCGGCATTCCACCTTGCGCCGCGCGGCCGGGCTTGCGCCGAAGGAGTACCGGGTGCCGTTCGACACCTGGTGGTTCCGGCTGCCGCGCTATCCCTCCGAGCAGGGTGCCGTGGCAGGAATCGTTCCCGCGTTTGGCCGGGGCGAGGCTCTGCTGGGACTCAACCGCACCGACTACTACCAGATGGGATACCTCGCGCCGAAAGGCATCGACGCCCGGATCCGCGCCGAAGGGATTGAACGCTTCCGGCAGCGGATCGCGGCCCTTCGCCCCGACCTGGCCGACCGTGTGGACGCCATCTCTTCCCTGGCGGACCTGCATTGGCTCGACGTGCGCCTGGACCGGCTGCGCCACTGGCACATCAACGGACTGCTCTGCATTGGGGACGCCGCCCATGCGATGTCCCCGGCCGGCGGGGTAGGGATCAACCTGGCCATCCAGGACGCCGTGGCCGCCGCGGACGGATTGGCCCCGGCGCTGCTCCGCGGCACGGTGTCGCGCTCGGATCTCGCGCGGGTCGAACGACGGCGGCGGATGCCCACCGTCGTCGTGCAGACCGTCCAGCGGGTCATGCACCGCGTCCTGTTCGAGCCAATCATGACCGGAAAACGGGCCGGGGCGCCGGGCGTCCTGTTGTTCCTGGCCCGGCACATCCCTGCCGCCGGAAGGGTGGTGCCGCGGTTCGTTGCCTTCGGACCACGGCCCGAACACGCGCCCGCCTTCGCCCGGCGCGCCCCGCAGCGTTCATAGCCGTTCGGAACACGGACAAGGAGCCGATCATGGGGCAACTGGTGGTCCAGGAATTCGTCACGGCTGACGGGTTCGCGGCCAACACCAACAACGAATTCACCGCCTACGAGATGCTCGAAGGCGGCACCGCCGAGTTCGACCGCAGCCAGCTCGCCTGGCTCGAGACCGTCGACGCTATGGTGCTCGGGGCAGCCACCTACCGCATGTTCGCGGAGTTCTGGCCGACCCCGGCCGCCAGCGGGGAGATCATCGCCCCGGCGCTGAACGGCCTCCGCCGCTTCGTGTTCTCTCGCACCCTTAGGAACGCGCCGTGGGGCAACCTGCCCGCGGCTACCGTTGAATCCGGCGATGCGGTCGAGGCGATCCGCCGGATCAAGCTCGACGTCGAGGGCACCATTGTGCTGTGGGGAAGCCTGACCCTGAGCGAGGCGTTCTTCGCGGCCGGCGAAGTGGACGCCGTGCGGCTGGTCGTTATGCCGGTCGCGATCGGCGCGGGGCGGGGTGTTTTCCCGCCCGGCCGGGAACCTGCCCTGCTGAGCCTTCGCAGCGCCAAGACCTACGACGCCGGGCTGGTCGAGCTTGAGTACGCGATCGGCGCAGGGCATACCGGGGTGTAGCAACCGGTGTTCAGCCGTGGGCGGCGAGGTAGCCGATCAACCCCTTGACCGTGGCCACTTCCGGGTAGTCGCGTTCCGGAATGTCGACGCCGGTGGCCGTATCGATCGTTTCGACCAGCCGGAGGAAGTCCAGCGAGTCGAGCTCCAGGTCCTGCCGCAGCCGGGCGTCCTCGTCCACCTCGGCCAGCTCGACGTCCGGCGCCACTTTGCCGATCGCGGCCCGCACCGCGTCCCGGGCGTCCTGTTCGTTCATGGTTCCTCCTGGTTCACAGTTCCTCCGGCTTCTGCAGCAGCTCGTCGATCCGGGTCAGGTAGCGGCCGCCGCGAAGCCCGTCGCTGACACGGTGGTCGGCGGAAAGGGTGGCGGTAACGGCCGGCCGGACGCCCAGCAGCCCGTTCTGTGCCCACGGTTGCTCCGTGACCCGGCCGAAGCCGAGCATCGCGACCTGCGGGGGATAGATCACGCCGAACACACTCTCCACGCCCAGGTCCCCGAGGTTGGTCACGGTGATGGTGGGATCCGCCATTTCGGCGCGCTGCAGCCGCCCGGCCCGGGCCCGGCTGACAAGGTCCCGCAGCTGCTCCATCAGCATGTCCACGGCCAGGGTGTCCGCGTCGTGGATGGCGGGCGCCACGATTCCGCCCTGCCGCAGGGCCACGGCGACGCCGAGATGCACGGACGCGCTGGGCCGGAACCCGCCGTCGTCGTAAAAGCCGTTGACCTCCGGCACGTCTTTGGCCGCGAGCGCCGCGGCCTTGAGCAGCAGCGCCGAGGGGACCAGCCGGGACGCCACCGGCCGCTGCGCGTTGACGGACTGCATCCATTCGACGGCGGCGCGCAGGTCCAGGGTGGTGCTCAGGTAGTAGTGGGGGATGGTCTTCTTTGACCGTGACATGAGGGCGCCGACCGCGCGTCGCAGGCTGGCGACGCGCTCGCGGGCGTCCGGGCTCTTCCCCGGTGGCGGCGCTTCGGGCTCCTGTTCCTGCGGGGGAGCGGACCCGGCGGGAGCCCCGGCTTCCGCCCGGCTGCCCGCGGCGTGCTGCACGTCCGCCACTGTCACGGCACCCTCCGGGCCCGTGCCGCTGACACCGGACAGCTCGACGCCGAGCTCCGCGGCGAGCCGACGGGCCCGCGGGGAGGACCGCACGCGTCCGGCGGACGGCCTCGCCGCCACTGCATGCTCCACGTCCGCCCGCGTGACGGCGCCGCCTTTACCGGTGCCGTGGATCCTGGCCGTATCAACCCCGAGCCGGTGGGCCAGATGCCGCACCGGAGGGGCGATGGGTGGCGCCTCCCCGGGAGAGGCCTGCACTGCGGTGGCCCGGACCGGGGCCGCCGCGGCAACAGACGGCTCGGCGGCAGCCGCCGGCGATGCAGCAACAGATGGCGCCGGGGCAACAGATGGCGCGGGGGCAACCGGCTGGGCCGGGGCCCCCACCTCAGCCGGGGTCGGGGTGATCCGGGCCAGCGGGGTTCCGATCGGTACTGTTTCGCCGGGGTCCACCAGCAGCTCGGCCACCACTCCCTCCTGGAAGGACTCCACATCCATCACTGTCTTGTCCGTGTCCACCACCGCCACGAGATCGCCGCGGCGGACATAGTCGCCGGGCTTGACCAGCCACTCGACGATTTTGCCGTGCTCCATGTCGGCCCCGAGCGATGGCATCAGGAAATCACCCACCGGCGCTGACCGCCTGCCTGGACGCCGTGATGATCCTGTCCACAGACGGCAGGGCCGCCAGCTCCATATGCTTCGAATAGGGGATGGGCACCTCGGCGCTGCAGACCCGGCCCACCGGAGCATCCAGGTCATAGAACGCGTTCTCGGTGATCCGGGCGCTGATTTCGGCGGAAATGCTCCCGCTGCGCCACCCTTCGTCCACCACCACGGCACGGTGGGTCCTGCGGACGGAGGCGAGGATGGAGGCCTCGTCCAGCGGACGGAGCGTGCGCAGGTCCAGCACCTCGGCGTCGATGCCCTCGGCCGCGAGTTGCCCTGCGGCGTCCAGCACGGCGGGAAGCGTGCCGCCGTAGGTGATCAGCGTGATGTCGGCGCCGGGTCGCCGGACAGCAGCCGTGTCGATGTCCACGGGGCCGGCGTCGTCGTCGAGCTCCCCGGTCACGTTGTAGAGCGAGCCGTGTTCGAAGATCAGCACCGGATCCGGGTCCTGAAGCGCGGGCCACACCATCCCGCGGGCGTCGGCCAGAGTTGCCGGGGCCAGGATGCGCAGCCCGGGGATGTGCGCGAACCAGCCCTCCAAGCTGTGCGAGTGCTGGGCGCCGAGCTGGCGCCCGGCGCCGGTGGTCATCCGGATCACGATGGGCACATTGAACTGCCCGCCGGACATGTGCAGCAGGCTCGCCGCGTTGTTCACGATCTGGTCCAGGGCCAGCAGGCTGAAATTGACGGTCATGATCTCCACGATGGGTCGCATCCCGCCCAGGGCCGCGCCGATGCCGGCGCCGACGAAGCCGGACTCGGAGAGCGGAGTGTCGCGGATGCGCTCCGGGCCGAACTCCTCCAGCAGGCCCAGGCTCACGGCGAAGGACCCGCCGTAGGCCCCGACGTCCTCGCCCATCAGGAAGACCCGTTCGTCGCGGATCATGGCGTCGCGGATCCCGGCGCGGAGCGCCTCGCGGTAGCTGGACTTCATGGCGCGCTCCGCTCGCTGTAGACGAAGCGGGTCAGGTCCTCCACGGGTTCGAGGGTCCCGGCTTCGGCGAACTCGACGGCGGCGCTGACCTCCGCGTCGGCCTCGGCCTGCAGCTGGTCCCACTCCTGGGCGGAGAGCTGGCCGGCGGCCTCCATGGTGGCGCGCAGCAGGGTGATGGGGTCGCGTTCGAGCCACTGGGCCACTTCGGCTTTGTCGCGGTACCGTTCCGGGTCGAACATCGAGTGCGCCCGGAACCGGTAGGTGCGCAGCTCCAGGAAGTGCGGTCCGCCGCCGGCGCGCACTGCCTCGACGGCGCGGCGCGCGGCGTCCTCGACGGCGAGGACGTCCATGCCGTCCACGGCCCACGCCGCGATTTCGTAGCTGGCGGCCTTGAGCGCCATGTCCGTCTGGGATTCCGAGCGGCCCAGCGCGGTGCCCATCGCGTACAGGTTGTTTTCGCAGCAGAACAGCACGGGGAGCTGCCAGAGCGCGGCGAGATTGAGGCTCTCGTGGAATTCGCCTTCCGCGACGGCGCCTTCGCCGAAGAAGCACACGGTGGCGCGGGAGCGGCCGCTCATCTTGTCGGCGAGCGCCATGCCGACGGCGAGCGGCAGCCCGCCGGCGACGATCGCGTTGCCTCCGTAGAAGCGTGTGGCGGCGTCGAAGAGATGCATCGATCCGCCGCGGCCCCGGCAGCAGCCCTCGACGTGGCCGTACATCTCGGCGAGGATCGCCCCGGCGGGAACCCCGCGGAGCAGGGCATGGCCGTGCTCCCGGTAGGTCGCGAGGATGGCGTCCTCCGGTTCCAGCGATTCCAGGACGCCGGCCGCGACGGCTTCCTCACCGATGTAGACATGCAGGAAGCCTCGGATCTTGGCGGCGCTGTAGAGCTCGACGCACTTCTCCTCAAGCCTCCGGACACGCAGCATCTGCAGCAGCAGATGCCGGCCGTGGGCCGGGTCCAGCGCGCGGGGCGGAGGCTCGAGCGGCCCGGTCATGCCCGTGCCTCCGGGCGTGTATCAGGTCCTGGATCCTGCTCTGCGGGTCCGGATGTCCGGGATCCGGGGGCGGGGGCTTCCCGCGTCCCCGCCGGCGTCTCGATCGTGGAGGTGTCGCCCTCCGGAAGGCCCAGCTCGCGGGCTTTCAGCAGCCGACGAAGGATTTTCCCGCTGCGGGTCCGGGGGAGGGCCGCGGTGAAGTCCAGCAGCCGGGGCGCCACCGCCGCGCCGAGCCGCTTCCGGGCGAAGCCGATGATCTCCAGCTGCAGTTCCTCGGACGGCGCCCAGCCGGGCCGCAGCTCCACGAAGGCCTTGACCACTTCGCCGGCCACGGGGTCGGGGACGCCGATCACCCCGGCCTCGGCGACGGCGTCGTGCTCCATGAGGCAGCTTTCCACCTCGAACGGGCCGATCAGGTGTCCCGAGGACTTGATCACGTCGTCGCCGCGTCCGACGAACCAGTAGTACCCGTCGGCGTCACGCCTGGCGAGGTCGCCGGTGAGGTACCAGCCGCCCGCGAAGCAGCGGCGGTAGCGCTCCTCCTCGTGCAGGTAGCCGCGGAACATCGAGGGCCAGCCGGGCCGCAGGGCCAATTCGCCGACGGCGTCCGGTTCCGTGACGAGGACGGCCTCGCCGTCGCGGACGATGGGCCGGTCCTGGGCGTCCCGGGCCACGAGGCCCGCCGCGACGCCGGGCAGCGGCCGCCCCATCGACCCGGGCCGGATCTCCGTGGCGGCGTAGTTGGAGATCATGATGCCGCCGGTTTCGGTCTGCCACCAGTTGTCGTGCACGGGCTGGCCGAACGCCTCCTGCCCCCAGACGACCACCTCGGGGTTGAGCGGTTCACCGACGCTGGCGACGAAGCGCAGCGCGGACAGGTCATGGGCCCGGGCCCGGTCCGCCCCGGCCTTCATCAGCATCCGCAGCGCCGTGGGGGCGGTGTACCAGACGCTCACGTGCTGTTCGGCGAGGATCCGGTACCAGCGGTCCGGGTCCATCTCCTCCTCGTCCACAATGGTTGTCACCCCGTGGGTCAGCGGCGCGATCACCCCGTACGAGGTTCCCGTGACCCAGCCGGGGTCGGCCGTGCACCAGTAGATGTCCTCCGGGTGCAGGTCCAGGGCGGTGGTGCCGGTCGCGTGGTGGGCGGTGACGGCGTCGTGCACGTGGATGGCGCCTTTCGGGGTCCCGGTGGTGCCGGACGTGAAATGCAGCAAGGCCATGTCCTCGGCCTGCGTCGCGGCGATCCCGCCGTCCGCCGGTGCCGCGCGCATCAGCGCGGTGAGATCCAGGGTGCCCGGCTCCGGGCGGCCGTCGGCGTCGGTCAGCAGGACGTACCGGAGCTCCGGCAGCGAATCGCGGAGCTGGGCGATTTTCCTGCGGTACAGCGCCCGGGTGGTGACCAGCGCCCGGCCGGATCCCAGCTGCAGCCGCTGGCGGACGGGTTCGGGGCCGAAGGCGGAAAACAGGGGGCAGAAGACGCTGGCGTTCTTGAGGGTGCCCAGCACGGCCACGTAGAGGGCCGGTCCGCGCCCGGTCAGCGAAAAGACGCGCTCGCCCCGCCCGACCCCCAGGCTCCGGAGCACCCCGGCAAAGCGGTTGGTCTGCTCGGCGAGGCCGGCGAAGGTGAGGGAGTGGCTGCTGCCGTCGGCCCGGACGAACCGCAGGGCCTCGTGCCGCGCGAGCCCGCCGGCGGCGTGCCGGTCCACCGCTTCGTAGGCGATGTTGACGCCGCGGCCCCCGGGCAGCCCGGACAGTCCGTGGCGGGCCTCATCCCAGGAAAACGCCGCACACGCCGCGTCGTAGTCCACCAGGTTAGGCCGGACCCGGAAGCTGCCGGGGTCTTTGGGGATGGCGGGCCAGCGGGTGGAAGAATCCGTTCCTGCCGTCATGGTTCCATCGGACTCCTGCCCGGCGTGGGTGCCTAGAGGAAAAAGGCCCGGCGGAGAAAGGCCCGGCGCATCCGTCCCCGGGCCGTCCGGAGCCGGCCCGACATCTAACGGGCCGGCTGGAAGTCCTGAACCGCCCAGCCACTAAACTGGGTCCCATGACTGCCAACAGTGCCCCTGCAGCTGACACCGCTGCCGCCCGTGCCCGCTTGCTTGAACTGATCAAGGAGCTGGCCGTTGTCCGCGGCAAGGTCATCCTCTCCAGCGGCGCCGAAGCCGACTACTACATCGACCTGCGCCGGATCACGCTGCACCATGAGGCGTCCAGGCTGGTCGGCCAGGTCATGCTTTCGTTGCTGGACGACGCCGGGATCGACTTTGAGTGCGCCGGGGGACTCACCATGGGCGCCGACCCGGTCGGCACCGCCGTGATGCATTCCGCCGTCGACGCCGGACGCGCCGTGGACGCCTTCGTGGTCCGCAAAGCCCAGAAATCGTACGGCATGGGCCGGCAGGTGGAAGGCCCTTCCGTTGACGGCCGCAAGGTGCTGGTGCTGGAAGACACGTCCACCACCGGCGGCTCCGCGCTGACCGCCGTCGAAGGAGTCCGCAAGGCGGGCGGCAACGTTGTCGCCGTTGCCGTCATTGTGGACCGCGACACCGGGGCCAAGGAAAAGATCGAGGCCGAGGCCGGCGTTCCCTACCTCTTCGCCTTCGGAAAGGACGAACTCGGCCTCAGCTGAGCGGCTCTGCCAGGCAGTTCTTCCCTCAGCGGACGCGTGTAGACGGTCGATTGGGTGTGTTTTATCATTCTGTAATATCCCTTTGAACACCCCGGAGACCACGCGCCATGCTCCATCCCGAAGAAGTCCTCGGAAGTGAACCCCTCAGCACCGTCGATCAAATCCAGAACCTCATCCTGGACAGCACCGACTTCGAGGACTTCCTCAATGAACTCGCCCGTTTCTCCGCACACCAGGTCGCGGGCACCGGGGACGACGCCCTGTGCGGAATCACGCTGCTGCGCGACCGCAAGGCCGCGACCATCGGCTGGAGCAGCGATTCCGCCCGCGAGGTGGACGAGATCCAATACCGGCTGGCCCAGGGGCCGTGCCTGACGGCGGCGCAGGAGGAGCGGGAGGTCTACGTCCCGGACCTGTTCGAGGAAGACCGATGGGGCCCCGACTACGCCACCGCCGTGGCCTCGCACGGACTGCGCTCGGTGCTCTCCGTGCCGTTCCACCTGCAGGGCGAAGCCCAGGCTGCCCTTAACCTCTATTCGGATGTGCCGCACAAGTTCGACGGCGACGTTGCCGCCCGCGCGCGCGACTACACGCGGCAGATCTCGCAGGCGCTGCGCATGGCCGTGCGCTTTTCGCTGCACACGGACAGCGCCACGAATCTCCGCGCAACACTCGAATCCCGCACCGTGATCGACATGGCCATCGGGATCGTGATGGCCCAGAACCGCTGCAGCCAGGAGACGGCCGTCAGGATCCTCACCGATGCCTCCAGCAACGGCAACGTCAAGCTCCGTGACATCGCCACCTCCCTGGTCCATTCGGTGGGCGGCACTGCGTCCCGTACCCACTTCGAGGAACCAGGGCGGCAGGAGGCCGGCTGAACCGGTAGGGGAATATGACTTGTGTGCACCGCCGCTGGCCTATACGCTGATTGAGGTTGAGCCGTCGGCCATAGATTCCTTCTTTTTGGAGTACCTATGGACAACTCTCTTAACGCCCAGCCCACCCTAGACATCGCGTCGGACATCGTCCGGATCGACGTCCGGGGGAGCCTCACGCAACAGTCCCGCCCCGTCCTCATGCAGCTGATCCAGCGCGTCCGGCGGATGGGCATCACCTCGCACATCCGGGTGAACCTCGGCCGCGCTGTCCTGGTGGAGTCTGCGGCTCTCGCAGGTCTCCGGAACGACCTCAACGCGATTGATGGTGCGGCTGCCCTGGTCGAAACAGCCGGTGCGCTGCCCAGCTCCGCAGGTGTCTCACTTGAACTGAATCCCTTCCGGGAAGCCCCCAGCGCCGCCGTGCGCCCGCTGGACCTCTCCGCAGACTTCTCCGCGTCCATCGACGCCACGGGAACCCGGCCGTTGAATGTCTACTCCGACGACGAACTGCTGGCCGCCAGCGACTCTGTGTTCGGGATGATGGACAACCCCGCCGATATGGCCCGGACTCAGCTCCTGGCGACCTACGACGAAATCGGCCTGGAAATCAGCCGGCGCGAAGGCGGCCTGGAAACTGTCCGCCGCGAGGTGGGCCCCTACCCTGTCATGCGCGAACTCGACCGCGACATCAGCGTTGCCGTGGCCGGCCGGGAGCCGGAGACCGTCTAGGGACAACCCGCCGCCGGCGCCCGTTTCGGATCCGGCTACCCCGGTGACTACGGTAGAGATGTGCCGTATGAGCCGGAAGTTGAGGGTGTGGACGGGGACGGCGATGCCGACGCCCGGGTGCTTCGGCACGCCGCCGAACTCAAGAGATTTTCCCGGCGAAGTTTGCTGATCGGCGCGGGGTCCGCCTCGGTGCTGGCCGCCGATATGTTGTTTACCCGGCGGGTGCAGGCCGAGCGGCGGGTCCACAGGATCCTCACCGTGCCGGACGAGACGGCGGAAAAGTACTTTCCCCGTGCCAGCTGGTTCCTCTTCCCCGGCTACAAGACAAGCTGGGAGGAAGCGCTGTGGATCCTGAGTACCCTGCGCGGAACCCTGAACAAGCGGGGCAAGCTGGCCGCCGTCGGCTACTCCAACACGGGCCTGGACATCGATGAGATCGTGATCGCGGTGGTGGAGCACGCCCGGGCCAACCAGCTGGACACGTTCTACTTCTACGGCCACAGCTTCGGCGGTATGGTGGCCACCCAGGTCGCCGCGCGGCTCCGGGAGCTGCACGGCATTGAGGTGGCGTTCATCCTGCTGGATTCCAGTCCGTATAGCAAGTACGACGTGCTGGACCAGAGCTGGTTTGAGGGCGTGGTGTTTCTCTACGAGAGCGGCTTCCGGTTCCCGACGGTGGTGCGCGGCGGCTACGAACTCGGCGAACGGATGCTGCACAAAAATGAGCGCAGCTGGGCGCAGGTGGTGGACCAGACCCTGGAGCAGCTCTCACCGATTGCGCCGTCCAGCGTCCTGATCCAGTCCCAGTCCGCCTACATCTACCACTTTGATGCCACCCGATTCGTGGGAAAGCTCGGAGGGACGCGGATGGCCTTTATTGGCAACCCCCGCGACCGGACCGTGGATTATGAGACTGCCCGCGACTCCTGGTCCCTGACCTTCAAGGACAACATGGCCTCGGACTCGCAACGGACCGACGGCGCCCGGCCGGCGCACGCCAGCCCGGGCTGGAACCCGTTCGTCTACCGGCCGGTCATCGAGGGGCTGCAGGACGAACTCTTCCCGCTTCCCTCGGGCGGGGGCAGGAAGATCGCCTTCTAAAGCGGTGTCCTAGATCTGGTTCTTCAGGTCCGCGACGGAGTTGAGGATCTGGTTGGGCCGGAACGGGTAGGCGGCGATGTCGTCCTTGTGCGTGATGCCGCTGAGCACCAGCACCGTGTGCAGCCCGGCCTCCATCCCGGCGATGATGTCGGTGTCCATCCGGTCACCGATCATAGCGGTGGTTTCCGAATGCGCGTCGATCTGGTTCATGGCCGAGCGGAACATCATCGGGTTCGGCTTACCCACAATGTAGGGCTCCCGGCCGGTCGCCTTCGTGATCAGCGCGGCGATCGCCCCGGTAGCGGGCATCGGCCCGTCCTTGGAGGGGCCGGTGGCGTCCGGGTTGGTGGCGATGAACCGCGCGCCGCCCAGGATCAGCCGGATGGCCATGGTGATGGCCTCGAAGGAGTAGGTGCGGGTTTCGCCGAGCACCACAAAGTCCGGGTCCTGGTCGGTGAGGATAAAGCCGGCCTCGTGCAGCGCCGTCGTGAGTCCCGCCTCGCCGATCGTGTAGGCGCGGTTGCCGGAATCCGAGCCGCGCACCTGGTCCTTGAGGAACTGGGCGGTGGCCAGGGCCGAGGTCCAGATGTTCTCCTCGGGGATTTCCAGGCCCGAACTCTTCAACCGTGCCGCGAGGTCCCGGGGAGTGAAGATGGAATTGTTGGTCAGGACGAGGAAGCGCCTGGAGGTGTCCACCCAGCGCTGGATGAGTTCGGCGGCGCCGGGGATGGGCTGGTTTTCGTGGACCAGGACCCCGTCCATGTCGGTCAGCCAGCACTCAATCTCTTGGCCGCTGCGGTACACCGACTTTGATGAACGCACGTGATCCGAATCGTCCCTGTGGTCTGACTGCTGCTCCGTCATGCTGTCCTCCGCCGTTAATGTGCCGATGCCAGACCCAGTCTAATGTTGAGTCGTGACTGAACCCGAGATCCCCAGCGAAACCCTTTCCGGCAGCTTGACCGCAAGAGAGGGCGAGCCGGAGCCGGAGGCAGAGCCCAAGGCGGAGGTCGGCGTCGGCCCCTGGGAAGGCGAACTGCCGGACGGTGCGCACTGGGACCCGGATCTCCTGGCGGACGGGGACCGCCGCAACGTGGTGGACAAGTACCGCTACTGGAAGCACGAGGCGATCGTCGCGGACCTGGACGCCAAGCGGCACAATTTCCACATCGCGATCGAAAACTGGCAGCACGACATGAACATCGGCACTGTCGTGCGCAGCGCCAACGCGTTTCTGGCCAAGGAAGTGCACATCATCGGACGACGCCGGTGGAACCGCCGCGGGGCCATGGTCACCGACCGGTACCAGCACGTCCGCCACCACCCCACCGTTGCGGATTTTGTGGCTTGGGCGCAGGGGGAGGGGCTGGCGATCATCGGAATCGATATCTTCCCGGATTCCGTCCCGCTGGAGACCTACGAACTGCCCAAGGACTGTGTGCTGGTGTTCGGGCAGGAGGGCCCCGGCCTTTCCCCCGAGGTCCACGAAGTGGCAGTGGATACGTTGTCGATCGAGCAGTTCGGCTCCACCCGCTCCATCAACGCCGCCTCGGCCGCGGCCATCGCCATGCACGCCTGGATCCGCCGGCACGTGTTCAACCAGCTCCCGGGGTAGGCGCACCCGATATTGCAGCGGGCGCCGGGCCCGGGCCGGGGCGAGTATTACAGGCCGGAGTGACCGGAAACACTGCCCCGGCGCAGGAATGGCTAGGATGGTTCCTAGCCGACGAGGTTCACTCCAGGGTCAACCCAGCCCGCAGATGAAATTCACTTTAGGAGTCAGCATGCCCATTGCAACCCCAGAGATCTACTCCGAGATGATCGACCGCGCTAAGACGGGCGGTTTCGCGTTCCCCGCCGTTAACGTCACCTCCTCCCAGACCCTCAACGCAGCCCTCCGCGGCTTCGCCGAGGCCGAGTCCGACGGCATCGTCCAGGTCTCCACCGGCGGTGCCGCCTACTGGTCCGGCGCGTCCACCAAGGACATGGTGGCCGGTTCGCTCGGTTTTGCCGCGTTTGCCCGCGAAGTCGCAAAGAACTACGGCGTCAACATCGCCCTGCACACCGACCACTGCCCCAAGGACAAGCTCGAGGGCTTCGTCCTGCCGCTGCTGGCAGCCTCCGAAGCCGAGGTCAAGGCCGGCCGCAACCCGCTCTTCAGCTCGCACATGTGGGACGGTTCCGCCGAGACCCTGGAGGAAAACCTGCGGATCGCCCGTGAGCTGCTGGAGCGCACCGCCGCCGCGAAGATGATCCTCGAGGTCGAGATCGGCACTGTCGGCGGCGAGGAAGACGGCGTCGAGAACGCCATCAACGACAAGCTTTACACCACCGTCGAGGACGCCTTGGCCACGATCGACGCGCTCGGCTCCGGCGAAAACGGCCGCTACATCACGGCGCTGACCTTCGGCAACGTGCACGGCGTCTACAAGCCCGGCGGCGTCAAGCTCCGCCCGGAAATCCTCAAGGACATCCAGGAGCAGGTGGGCGCCAAGATCGGCAAGGCCAACCCGTTCGACCTGGTCTTCCACGGCGGCTCCGGCTCCACCGAGAAGGAGATCGCCGACGCCGTGTCCTACGGCGTCATCAAGATGAACATCGACACCGACACCCAGTACGCCTACACGCGCCCGGTAGCGGACCACATGTTCCGCAACTACGACGGCGTGCTGAAGGTCGACGGCGAGGTAGGCAACAAGAAGCTCTACGATCCCCGTGTCTGGGGCGCATCCGCCGAGGCCGGCCTCGCGGCCCGCGTCGTTGAGGCTGCCCAGCAGCTCGGTTCCACCGGCAAGACGTTCTAGGCATGTCGGACGAGTTCCGCAAGAACCTGTTGGGCCCGGAGCCCACGCGCCTGCCTGCCGAGACCGAGATCTACGCAGCATTGGACGCCGGCCAGGAAGCGTTGGACCTGGTGGAAAAACACCCGACATCTTCGCTGCTCTGGGCCGTGCTGGCCGAGGAAGCCTGGAGCGAGGGCCGGACCATCGACTCCTACGCCTACTCCCGGGTCGGTTACCACCGAGGCCTGGATTCGCTGCGCCGCAACGGCTGGCGCGGCGTCGGGCCCATCCCGTGGGAGCACGAACCCAACCGCGGCTTCCTGCGCGCCCTGTACTCGCTGGGCCGCGCCTCCGCTGCGATCGGCGAGGCGGAGGAGCCGGAGCGTATCGAGAAGTTCCTCAAGGACTCCGATCCCGCGGCCAAGGCGGCCATCGAAGCCGAGAAGCGCTGACACCCAACGCGGGGTCACCTACGGTCCATCCCACGTCCTGGGATCGACCGGGAGTGACCCCGCGTTGATTGTTAAAAGTCCGACGGCGGGCGTCCACGAATGGTGGGCGCCGCCGTCCCATGGACGAAGGGCCCCACACCCAGAAAGTCAAAGACTCCCTCGCTGTGGAACCATCCGAAAACCAGCTGGTGACTGTTTTGCCCCACTACACGTGGATGGACAGGGACGAAAGCTTCGGCCGCGCATCCGGCGATGTGCCCATGCAGCTCTATCCTCGATGATGCAGTGAAGGCATGATTGAGGGGTCTACCGAAAGCAGGTCAGCTGATGCCGGACCGAGATTTAGTGCGTCAGATAGTTACCGCCGGAGCCATAGCCGGCGGTTTCCTGGTTGGTGTGAGCGGGGATTACGGGGACGGGTCGGCCAGCCCCAGCCTGGTCCTGCCGTCCGGGTATGCCTTCGCCATCTGGACGCCGATATATGCCGGCCTGTTTAGCCATGCCATCTACCAGGCGCTGCCGGCTCACCGCCGTGACCCGCTGTTGCGCCGGACCGGATGGGCGACCGCCTGCGCCGTGGGCATTTCAGGGTTCTGGGTATGGACCCAGGACATCCCCGGCCTCGAGCTGACACTCATTGCCGCAACGACGACGGCTGCCTTGACGGCGTATCTGCGCGCGAAGCCGCAGGGGGAAACCGAGGTCCGGTCGAGGCGCGATCGTTGGCTTGTGCGCGTGCCGCTGGCCCTCTTCGCCGGTTGGATAACTGTGGCCACGGTAGCCGGTGGGGGTGAGGCCCTCATCGCAGCGGGCTTTCCGGCCCCGTGGCCCGGAGTTGAGGCCTGGAGCACGGCGGCGCTGATCGGAGCCGGGGCGGTCGCTGGCAGCATCGCTTGGCGACGGCCAATTTCTTTCGCCTATGCCGCCGCCGTCAGCTGGGGTCTCGTCGCAGTCGCAGTCCGGGATCTCCCCGATCGTCCGGTACCTGGAGTAGCCGCGCTACTGGCTGGGGCAGCCGTTGCGGCCGCAGGTTTCGCTGGCGCGCGGAGACGTAGAAAGCTCACCGGCAAGAGCGAACGGAATGCCACGCCTCAGGTCCGCTGACCGCTCCGGGGTAAGGGTTTACCTCTGAGGACTGAGGCAACCCGCCGCGGGCGAACTCCCGACGGCCAGACAGCGCGCCGAGCCGGCACAATGACACCGCCGCCGAACCGGCGGCAAACCGCTTGGACCGGACCGGCACCCGGGTAAGGCGCAGGCGATCAGACAGGCACTCACAGGACCCGTGACTGAGGAGTTCCGGCGTAACCAATCCAGCGTCATCCCAGCGCCACGGTGGTCCTCGACCGGGAGGCGCCCGCCCTGCCGTAGACCTACACGCGCCCGCGAGAACCCCGAGCCGCCCATCTCGTCGGGTAACCCTGTCTGGCCGAGGCAGTCCTCCGACGAAAAGACTTTGGTAACCCGAGTTTCCTGACCGGCCCGCCCGCGGCAAGGCACGACACCACTTCCGTTAACCCGGACCGCCAAGAATCGCTGAGGGCAGCCGCGGCCCATCACATGATCGTTATCGGCGAGGTTCTCCACCCCTGCGAAAACCACTGAGTCCCGGCACCGAAACCCGTTTTGCACTGAACAGCACGCAATCAGCAAAGGAAAAGAGCATGCCCAAAACAACTCATAAAGCACTGGCCGCATCCCTGATGGCAGGGCTGCTGGCCGTTTCGGCCGGAACCGCGGCCCAAGCCCAGGCGCCCGGCGCCCTGAAGGACGCTGCTCCGTGTCTCAACGCGCCGGCCACGCCTGTGATCACGGGCGCGGCCTTCAACAACCCGGCAGCCGGCAGGGCTACCGGGGTAGTGGAACAGATCTGCAACCTCGTGAACCAGGCCGCGCCCGGCTCCAAGATCCAGATCGCCAATTTCGTAATCTCCGGCACAGCCGGCATGGATTTCGCCGACACCCTACTCGCCGCCCACAGCCGCGGCGTGGCCGTGCAGATAGTGATCGACGGATGGCAGATCGACAAGCCCGCCGCAGCCAAACTCATCAACGAACTCGGCGTCGACGAAACTGCCTCTTCATGGGTCCACGTCTGCAGCAACAAATCTCCCGAAGGCAACACCTCGTCCTGCATCGGCACCAAAGGCCAGCACAACAAGTTCTACCTGTTCTCCGAAACAGGAGGGGAGCAGGACGTCGTCGTGCAGTCCTCAGCGAACTTCACCGACGTCAACTCCAAAACCTACTGGAACAACGCCCTGACCATCACCGACAACCACAAACTCTACGAAGGCTACGCCGGGTACTTCAACGACCTCGTCGCCGAGATCCAGCAGCCGGACTACTACCGGACCGTCACCGCCGGGATGCGCGGCGGAAAGGTGACGGCGCACTTCTTCCCGAGCGCCACGGTGGATCCGATCGTCGATCGGCTCTCCCAGCTCGGCTGCAAAAACACCGGAAACACCGAGATCCGGATCGGCATGTCCGAATGGGACGAAACCAGGGACGGCATCGCAGACCGACTCGTGGAGATGGCCCAGGCCGGCTGCACTGTACGCATTGTGCACGGTCCGATGGCAGAGCCCATCCTGCAGCGGTTCACCGCGCAGCCCGGTATCGAGCTCCGCGAGCTGGACTCCAGCGCACTGCCCGGCCGGATCCATTCCAAGTACCTGATCGTGGAAAACGCCACCGGAAAGAATTCCGGTCGCAACTTGGTCATGACCGGCAGCCACAACTACAACGCAACCTCCCTGCACCGCAACGACGAAGCCATCGTCGAAACCTCAGACCGCGACGTCTACCTGCAGTACCGCGACAACTTCGAAGAAATGTGGACCGTCGCACAGTAAGAACCGGCTCACCGGGTTAAGGCCAGCGGGGACGGCCGCTACTCGGGGCCGGGACGCCGGCGGCGGGATGCCGGACAAGCCCGGACCTTTGCGGGCTTGCTGTGCCCGCGCGAGGGCGCCGGGGACAGACGCCCTCGCCCTCGTCCGCGTCGGTGTTGGTTACGTCGATGCCGTAACGGCTCTGCACCTGCTCGATGATCTGCTCGGATGCCTGGGCTGCTTCGGGGTCACCTACGGCCCATCCCACGCTTGGAATGGACCGATAGTGACCCCGCGTTGCTTGTTAAAGTCCGACGGCGGGCGTCCACCGAAAGGTGGGCGCCCGCCGTCGTGCATTGGCTAGGGTGCAGGTGGGTGGGCCCACGCCTGCCGGGTTCCCTGGCCGAGCTTGCGAGGCTAGGGTGCAGGTGGGTGGGCCCACGCCTGCCGGGTTCCCTGGCCGAGCTTGCGAGGCTAGGGTGCAGGTGGGGACTAGCTGGTTTTGGCCAGGCCCGTGCGGGCCATGGCGTCCGCGTAGACGGTGCCCATTTCCTCGAGGTACTGCTCCTGGCGGGCCGGGGTGCCGGCGAAGGCGCGGCCGCTGAGTGAGCGGACCTTGTAGGTCTTGAGGCCGCGGCGCCAGATCATGGGCACCTCGGTCTTGAGGAGCAGGTTCGCGAGTCGGTTGGCTTCGGTGCCGTGCGCCACGATCACCGAGGCGCGGGGCACCAGGGCGAGGAATTTCAGCAGCGGCTTCAGGCCGGCGGAAATCTGGTCCGGCGTGAACTTCCCGTTGGGCTCACCCGGGACGTACCACGGGTGGACGTTCCAGGGCATCACGTATTCGGGGCGCAGGCCCAGCTTCCACTGGACGCCGAGCAGGCGGGTGGCGGCTTCGTCGTCGCCGGCAGTGATGAAACCTGATTCGTCCTCGGTTCCGATGTTGGAGAAGAGGCTGATGATCCGGCACTCGTCGACGTCGTGCATCGGGTCCACGTAGGGGACATTCGTGCCAGCTTTGGTTGCCTGCAGCGTGTCGCACAGCTCGTTGACGGCTGCGACGCTAGGTTCGTAGCGGCGGCTCAGTAGCTGTTCGCGGGAATTTTCAGTGGCCAAGGCTGTCATATGTTGCTGATTCTCCTGCGGGATTGGTAAAGCTGCCAGACCGTACTCGGGCACGCCGAACACCGGGCACGCCAAGTACGGTGTGGTTTGAAAATGTGGTGTGGACCGATTCCTGGTCGGTCCTTATTAGTCTATCAAGCCCTGCGAAATGTCGCGGCTGCCGGAGGCCCGGGACCGCGGCCTGTGCAGACAATCACAGTTTCTGCCGGGAAAGCCCGCCGGGAAGTCCATTGGATGGTCAAATGAGCCGCCGCCACCGCTATCGGCTAAACTTGGGTGGTAAGAGCCCCGGACTCTGGCGTTGATGGTACAGATCGTAGCGGTACTGAGCACAGCGGTAGATTCGGGGCATTCTCATGAACGGCGCTGAGCTCCGGGGACCACCCCGGTGAACCACTCGGATTTCAGCCCGAACGAATGGGGGAGGATCCCATGCCAGCAATCGTGATCGTCGGCGCCCAATGGGGCGACGAAGGCAAAGGTAAAGCCACTGACCTGCTTGGTGGCCGAGTCGACTACGTCGTCAAGCCCAACGGCGGCAACAATGCCGGGCACACCGTCGTCGTAGGCGGTGAGAAGTATGAGCTCAAGCTCCTTCCGGCCGGCATCCTGAGCCCCAACGCGGTTCCAATCATCGGCAACGGCTGCGTGGTGAACCTGGAGGCCCTGTTCCAGGAGATCGACGGCCTGGAAGCCCGCGGCGCCGACACCTCCAAGCTGCGCGTCTCCGCCAACGCACACCTCGTCGCGCCATACCACCAGGTCCTGGACAAGGTCACCGAACGGTTCCTTGGCTCCCGCGCCATCGGCACCACCGGCCGCGGCATCGGCCCCGCCTACATGGACAAAGTGGCGCGGCTCGGGATCCGTGTGCAGGACGTCTTTGACGCCTCCATCCTGCGCCAGAAGGTCGAAGGATCGCTGCGCCAGAAGAACGAACTCCTGGTCAAGGTCTACAACCGCCGCGACATCGAGGTGGACGAGATCGTGGAGTACTTCCTGTCCTTCGCCGAACGCCTCCGCCCGCTGGTCATCGACAGCACCTATGTCCTGAACACCGCCCTGGACGAGGGCAAGGTGGTCCTCATGGAGGGCGGCCAGGCCACGTTCCTGGACGTCGACCACGGCACCTACCCGTTCGTGACCTCCTCGAACCCCACCGCCGGCGGCGCCTCCGTGGGCTCGGGCATCGGCCCCACCCGCATCTCGCGCTCCATCGGCATCATCAAGGCCTACACCACCCGCGTCGGCGCAGGTCCGTTCCCCACGGAACTGTTCGACGATATGGGGATGTACCTGCAGAAGACGGGCGGCGAGTTCGGCGTCAACACCGGCCGGCCGCGCCGCTGCGGCTGGTACGACGCCGTCCTGGCCCGCCACGCCTCCCGCGTCAACGGCTTCACGGACTACTTCGTCACCAAACTGGACGTGCTCACCGGCATCGAGCAGATCCCGGTCTGCGTGGCCTACGACGTCGACGGCGTCCGGCACGACGAAATGCCGATGACCCAGACCGAGTTCCACCACGCCAAGCCGATCTTCGAATACTTCGAAGGCTGGACCGAGGACATCACCGGCGCCCGCACCCTGGACGACCTCCCGGAGAACGCCAAGAACTACGTGCTGGCCCTCGAGAAGCTCTCCGGAACACGCTTCTCGGCCATCGGCGTCGGTCCGGACCGCGACCAGACCATCGTGATCAACGATTTGATCAACGACTAATACTGACGCTTTAACTGACGCACGACGGCGGCGGGTCACCTCACAGGTGGCCCGCCGCCGTCGCGTTCCCGGCCGCCACCTGCTGCGTGCCGAGGCTCGAGGCCAGGTCACAGGGGGCGACGATTGTTGCCTTGCACTGCAATCTATTGCAGTTTGGAGGTCTCAGGTGATCCGAGCAAAGGACAGATGATGGCCATCACCGATTTCGAGCGCTACCCCCTGATGTTTGGACCCAGCCCCATCCACCCGCTGCCACGGCTCAGCGCGCATCTGGGCGGGGCGCAGATCTGGGCCAAGCGGGAGGACGTCAACAGCGGCCTCGCGTTTGGTGGCAACAAGACCCGCAAGCTCGAGTATTTCGTGCCGGATGCCTTGGCGCAGGGCGCGGATACCCTCGTCTCCATTGGCGGCTACCAGTCCAACCACACCCGCCAGGTGGCGGCGGTGGCGGCGAAACTCGGACTCAAGGCCCGCCTGGTCCAGGAGAACTGGGTCGACTGGCCCGATCCGCTCTCTGACCGTGTGGGCAACATCCTGCTCTCCCGCATCATGGGGGCCGACGTCCGGCTGGACAGCGCGGGCTTTGACATCGGCATCCGCAGCAGCTGGGAAAACGCCATTGAAGAGGTCAAGGCCGCGGGCGGCACGCCGTACGCGATCCCGGCCGGCGGGTCCGACCACCGGCTGGGCGGGCTGGGCTTCGCCAACTGGGCCTACGAGGTGCAGCAGCAGGAGCGGGAGCTCGGCATCTTCTTCGACACCATCATCGTCTGCACCGTCACGGGATCCACCCACGCCGGGATGATCGCGGGTTTCGCCGGCCAGGACAAACCGCGCCGCGTCATCGGCATCGATGCCTCGGCGACCCTGCAGAAAACCCGAGACCAGGTGGAACGCATTGCGCGGAACACCGCCGAGCTGATCGGCCTGGGGCGGGAGCTCCGCGAGGACGAAATCAATGTCATGGAGGGCTGGGCCGGTGACCTCTACGGAATTCCCGTCGATTCCACCCTGGAAGCCATCCGCCTCGGCGCCTCGCTCGAAGCGATGATCACGGACCCCGTCTACGAGGGCAAGTCCCTCGCCGGGCTGATCGACCTCGTCAAGAGCCGGGAGATTCCGGCCGGCAGCAACGTCCTGTACGCCCACCTGGGCGGCCAGATCGCCCTCAACGCGTACAGTGGGCTCTTCCGTTCCTGACAGCGCATCGGGTGGGGCGGCGGCCTTGGCGGGTGCCGCCGCCGCCGTCGTGCGGCTGCCCGGAAAGCGCTGGAAAAAACTTTCGATCGGGGCGTAACCTTTTGCGGCCCTCCAGCGATTACTCATTTGTAAGCGCCGCCGGAGCCTGGACCCCCCACCAAGTGCCCGGCCGGCCTTCCACTGTAAGTGCGGCCGGCGTCCGCCCCCATCGGGCGCCGGCCAGCCTTCCACCGAATGCGCGGGCTGTTGACTGCCCCCATCAGGCAACAGCCGGCCTTCACACCAACAAAGGATGTACGTTTTTTATGAAGAGTGTTAGCAAGACCACCAAGATTGCTGTCGGCGCCGCGATTCTCGCTATCGGAGGATTCTCCGGCGTCGGCCTGGCCAACGCGGCCCAGGTTTCGAACACCCAGCAGGCTGAAGTGACCCCCGCTACGCCCGCCGTCCCGGCTGTCCCCGCGGTCCCGGCGACTCCTGACCTTCCCGCCACCCCGGCTGTCCCGGCTGTCCCCGCGGTTCCGGCCGTTCCGGCGTCCCCGTCCGTTGACGGCTCCGCCAAGGGCGACGCCAGCGTCGAGGACGCCGAAGGCTCTGCAGAGGGCTCCGTGTCCGCTGACAAGGACGGCGCCTCCGTCGAGGGTGCAGCCAACGCGAAGGGCGCGGCCACGGCCAAGGCCAACGCCGGCGTAACCGTTGCTGTACCGGCTGTACCGGGCGCCAAGGGTGTGCCGGCTGTCCCGGCCGTTCCTGCTGTCCCGGCCGTTCCGACCCTGCCGTCGGACGAGCTGCCTGAGCTCAACAAGTAGGCACCAACGCCTCTTTGGAGGCACCGGGGGTGCGGCCGCTAGACTTGCCGGGCCGCACCCCCCAGCAGTAACCGGAAGGACAGCCCCTTGGCAGAACAGCTAAGCGATGACGAATTGTCAGCAGCCTTAGCTGGCGAGCCATCAGGATTTAGCGCTGTCTACACGGTCATCTCACCCGCGGTGCTCGGCTACTTCCGGGCCCGCGGCGTGGACGACGCCGAGGCGCTCACCCAGGACGTCTTCGTCGATGTCCTGCCGAAGCTGGCCAAGGTCACCGGCGGCTACAGCGGCCTCCGGACCTTCATTTTCTCCATCGCCCACGCCAGGCTGGTCGACCACAACCGGCGCGCAGAGCGTACGCCCTACCTGGCCGAATACGATCCCCGGGACGATACCCGGTACGCCGCCTCCGCCGAGGAGGAGGCCCTGGGGTCCCTGGGCGGAATTGCGGATACCCTCTCCCAACTCAACGACGAGCAACGGGAAGTCCTGGTCCTGCGGATCGTCGCGGACCTCTCCATCGAACAGGTGGCCGGCATCATGGACAAGACGCCGGGGGCCATCAAACAGCTTCAACGACGCGGGCTCAGCGCCCTGCGCGAACTCGTCACTGAAAAGGACCACGCAGCATCATGACCGGAACACGCGAACCCCAGCAGGATGGCAGCATCCACGCGATGCTCCGCGATTCCGGACTCGAATCATCCACCGAGCTCCGCAGCTCGCTGGAGGAGCTCCGTTCCCTGGTCCCGGACCGGGCCCCCGCGCCCCGCGCAGACCTCGCCGCGCTGCTGGCCGCCGGGGCCCCCGGAATTGGCGCCGCCGGTTCGCCCGCAGCCGCGGCAGTTCCCACGACGGCGACGACGGCGTTGCCCCTTGTCGCGTCCGCACCGGAACCCACCGACGAGGCCCTGCCGGCCGGGGTTTCGAGCCTCGCCGAGCGCCGCGGCCTGAAGCGCAGGCTGGCAATAGTCGGCGGCGCCGTGGTGGGTGCCATGACCCTCGGCGCAGGCGCAGTGGCGGCTTCCAGTGAAGACTTCCGCCAAAGTGTCAACCACACTGTGGGCGTCATCTTCCAGCCTTCCGGCGAGACGCCTGACGTGGCGCCGAAGCCGGCCAAGCCGGCGCCGACGGACCTTCCGGCGGCCCCTGCGCCCTCGAATGCGGCGGGCAGCACCGCGCAGCCGACGCCAGATGAGATTCCGGAAGCTCCCGGATCCGCGCCCGCCCGTCCTTCGAAGCCCGCTGCCACCCCGCCCGCCGTTGGCCGCGGCGGAGTCCTTCCGACGCCGCCGCGCCGTCCGGTCACTCCGGGTGTGCCCGGTCTCCCCGGCCGGGGCGAGGGCCGGGTCCTTCCCGTGAAACCGCTTCCGGAGCCGACCCTTCCCGTCGAGCTTCCCACGCTCCCTGCCAGCTAATACGTCAGCGCCCGTCCGGTTCGCCGGTAGCGCGCGGTCGCCGATACGTCGGCGACCCCGCGCGTTTCCCGCGAATGGGCCGCGAATGGGCTAGGCCAGCACCTGCCGCTTGGAGGAGATGACGCCGGTATCGAACCCGGCCAGGTGCAGGCCGCCGTGGAAACGGGCATGCTCAATCTTCACGCAACGGTCCATCACGACGTCGAGCCCTGCGGCTTCGGCTTCCTTCGCCACATCCTCGTGCCACGAGCCCAGTTGCAACCAGAGTGTCCCGGCACCGGCCGCGATGGCCTCGTCCAGGACCCCCGGCAGGTCGTCGTGCTTGCGGAAGACGTCCACGATGTCCGGGCTTTCCGGCAGGTCCGCGAGGGTGGCGTATGTCGGCTCGCCCAGGATCTCTTTCACCACTGGGTTCACGAAATACACCTTGTAGCGCGTGGAGGACTGCAGGTACGTCGCCACAAAGTAGCTCGCCCGGGACGGCTTGTCCGAGGCTCCCACAATCGCGATCGACTTCGCCTGCCGCAGCAGGTTCAGGCGTTCCGGGGCTGACGGCCCGGTCCAGGTTCGTTCTTCCGTGCTCATGCGTTTGCTCCGATCGTGCAGGACTCTGCCTCAACGGGTTCAGCGCCGGGAGTGGACCCGGCGTCGGCCGCGACGTCCGAGGCCGCGTCCAGGGCCTGGTCGAGGTCCCAGAGGATATCTTCGATGTCCTCCAGCCCGATTGAGATGCGGACGAGGTCTTCCGGGACACCTGCGGATTCGAGCTGTTCCGGGCTGAGCTGCTGGTGGGTCGTGGAACCGGGGTGGATCACCAGGGTCCGCGAGTCGCCGACGTTGGCCAGGTGTGAGGCCAGCTGCAGGGACTCGATGAACTTTTGCCCCGCGGCACGGCCGCCCTTCACGCCGAAGGAGAACACGGAGCCGGGGCCCAGCGGCAGGTATTTCCGGGCCCGCTCGAAGTGCGGGTGCGAGGGTAGGCCGGAGAAATTCACGTAGGCCACCCGCTCATCCGCTTCAAGCCACTCCGCCACGGCCTGGGCGTTCCTGAGGTGCTCATCCAGGCGCTGCGGGAGGGTCTCGACGCCTTGCAGGAGCTGGAACGCGGAGGTTGGGGAGAGGGCGGGGCCGATGTCGCGCAGCTGCTCGCAGCGCAGCTTGGTCAGGAAACCGTACTCGCCGAAGTTCCCCCACCAGGAGACGTTGCCGTAGGAGGCCACCGGTTCGGTCATGGTGGGGAACTTGCCGTTGCCCCAGTTGAAGCGGCCGCTTTCGACAATCACCCCGCCCAGTGTGGTGCCGTGCCCGCCGAGGAATTTCGTGGCGGAGTGGATCACAATGTCCGCCCCGTGTTCGATGGGCCGCACGAGGTACGGCGTGCTCAAGGTGGCGTCGACGACGAGGGGGATGCCGGCGTCGTGCGCCACCTTTGCCAGCCCCTCCAGGTCCTGGACTTCCGACGACGGGTTGGCCACCACTTCCACGAAGATCGCTTTGGTGTTCTCCCGGACCGCGGCGGCGTAGTCCGCCGGGTCGGTGCCGGGGACGAAGGTGGTGTCCACGCCGAAGCGCCGCAGGGTGACGTCCAGCTGGGTCACGGTGCCGCCGTAGAGCTGGGAGGCGGCCACGATGTGATCCCCGGATTGGGTCAGGGCGGCAAAAGTGATGAATTCCGCAGCCATGCCCGAGGAGGTGGCCACCGCGCCGATGCCGCCCTCCAGGGAGGCGATACGCTCCTCGAACGCGGCCACCGTGGGGTTGCCGATCCGGGAGTAGATGTTGCCGTACTTCTGCAGTGCGAAGAGGTTGGCGGCGTCCTGGGTGTCCTTGAACACGAAGGACGTGGTCTGGTAGATGGGTACGGCCCGGGCGCCGTGCTCGGCGTCGGGCGTGCCGCCGGCGTGCAGGGCGCGCGTGCGGAAACCGAACTTGCGGTCCGCCATTACGCGTTCACCAGCCCGGCGGTTGAGCCGGCAGCCGGCGTGCCCGAAAGATCGAGTTCGGTGCCGTGCTTCCGGGCGAGGTCCGCTTCGAGGTCGCGGACGATCGGCAGGATGTCCCGCCCGAACGCGGCGACTTCCTCCTGGAAGTGCAGGTAGCCGGTGAGGAACAGGTTCACGCCGATCTTCTTGTACTCCACGATCCGCTCGGCGATCTGCTCCGGCGTGCCGATCAGCTGGGTCTTGAACCCGTCGTTGTACTGGACCAGGTCCTCGAAGCTCGAATCGGCCCACATGCCCTTGCCGTCCTTCGTGGACGCCCCGGCTTCCTGGACCGCCGCGCGGAAACCCTCGACGGCGGGCTTGTGCGCCTTCGCGACGATCTCGCGCAGGGTGTCCCGGGCCTCCTGCTCCGAATCGCGGGAGATCACGAAGCCGTTCAGGCCGAACCTCGGAGATGGGAGGTGAGAGGATAAAGCGGAGGGGAGATCACCTTCGGTGCCGCGGCCGGCCTCACCGGCGGAGGCCACCACACCGGCGATGTTCTCCTTGAAGCCTTCCAGGTCCTTGCCGTTGGAGAAGTACCAGTCCGCCACGCGCCCGGCCGTGGCCTGCGCGGCGGTGGAGTTCCCGCCGAAGAAGATCTCCGGGTGCGCCCGGCCCGGCACGTCCACCGGAGCCGGGTTCAGGGTGAAGTTGTTGATGTTGTAGTACTTGCCGGACTGGCTGTACTCCTGCTCGGTCCAGAGCCCGCGGAGGATCCTGATGAACTCCTCGGTGCGGACGTAGCGTTCATCATGTTCCAGCCACTCGAGGCCGAAGTTGGTGAACTCGTCCTTGAGCCAGCCGGAGACGATGTTCACGGCGGCGCGGCCGTTCGAGATGTGGTCCGCGGTGATGATGTACTTTGCCAGCACGCCGGGGTGCCACATGCCCGGGTGGACGGCGGAGATCACTTTGAGCCGCTCGGTTGCCGCCAGCAGGGCGAGGCTGAATGAGGTGGCCTCGTGCTGCTTGTCCGCGCCGTAGGATGCGGCGTAGCGGGTCTGGGTGAGGGCGTATTCGAAGCCGGAGTTCTCCGCGATCCGGGCCAGCTTCTTGTTGTACTCGAAGTCCCAGCCGGTGCGCTGTTCAATGGTGGAAACCACCAGGCCGCCGGAGACATTCGGGACCCAGTAGGCGAACTTGAGCGGTTCGGAAAGACGGGCGACGTTGCTGATGTCAGTCATGAGAGTTCCTTACTTCTGGGGTAACGGGACCGCAGGACATCCTGGATGTCCGCGATGCATGGTTCGTTCTGGAGTGAGGTGGTGTCCCCGAGCGCACTTTCTTCGAACAGCTGGGTCAGCAGCCGGCGCATGATCTTGCCGCTGCGCGTTTTCGGCACATCGGGAACGACGACGACGTCCCGCGGCTTGGCGATCGGCCCGATCGCCTTCGCCACATGGTTGCGCAGCTCCTCGGCCAGCGAGTTTGGGCCCACGCCCGCAGGGTTCCCTGCCCGAGCCTGCGAGGGGAGGGGGCGGGTGGGGACGACGAACGCCACGATGGCGTGCCCGGTCTTCGGGTCCGCGACCGGGCACACCCCGGCTTCCACCACGTCCGGGTGCGAGACGAGCGCCGATTCGATCTCGATCGTGGACAGCAGGTGTCCGGAGACGTTGAGGGTGTCGTCCACGCGCCCGAGGATCCAGATGTCGCCGTCGTCGTCGTACTTGGCGCCGTCGCCGGCGAGGAACCAGCCCTGGGCGGCGTACTTGCGCCAGTACGAGTCAAAGTACCGCTGCGGGTTGCCCCACACGGTGCGGGCGATGGCGGGTCCGGGGGCGTCCACCACGATGAAACCCTGGACGCCCGGCGGCACCGTGTTGCCGGCGTCGTCCACGATCCGCGTGCCGACGCCGGGTAGGGGCCGGGCCGCGCAGCCGGGTTTGAACTCCGTGTCCGTCGGTGCGGGGGAGAGGATGGCGGCGCCGGTTTCGGACTGCCACCAGGTGTCCACCACGGGGGCTGTGCCGGCCCCGACGTTTTCCCGGAGCCAGCGCCATGCCTCGGGGTTGACGGCCTCGCCGACCGTGCCGAGCAGCCGGATGGAGGAGAGGTCGTAGCCGTCCGGGACGCCGTCCGGGAACCAGCCCATGAGCGAGCGCACCAGGGTGGGGGCGGTGTAGTACTGCGTCACGCCGTAGCGTTCGATGATTTCGAAGTGCCGGCCCGGGTGCGGGGTGTTGGGGGTGCCTTCGAAGATCACCTGGGTGGCCCCGTTGGAGAGCGGGCCGTACAGCTCGTAGGTGTGCGCGGTGACCCAGGCGAGGTCCGCCGTGCACCAGTGGACGTCCCGGTCCCGGAGCGCCGGGTCCGGGTTGCTGAAGAGGTGCTCGAAGCTCCAGGACGCCTGCGTCAGGTAACCGCCCGAGGTGTGGACCAGGCCTTTGGGCTTGCCGGTGGTCCCCGAGGTGTACATGATGAACAGCGGCGTCTCCGCGTCGAACGCCTCGGCTGCGTGGACGTCGGAGGCCTGCCCGACGGCGTCATGCCACCACACGTCGCGCCCCGCGGTCATCGGGACGGTGTCCAGGAGTTCCGGTGCGGTGGTGCGGTTGACCACCAGCACGTGCTCGATGGCGTTGTCCCCGGAGACGGCCGCATCCGCGTTGTCCTTGACCGGCACGGCGGCGCCGCGGCGGAACTGCCCGTCGGTGGTGACCAGCAGCTTGGCGCGGGTGTCCTCCACCCGGAACTTGAGTGCCTCCGCGGAGAAACCGCCGAAGACGAGCGAGTGGATGGCGCCGATGCGGGCCACGGCCAGCGTGATGATCACCGTTTCCGGGATGACCGGGAGGTAGATGACCACCCGGTCGCCCTGGGTGATACCGAGGTCCAGCAGGGCGTTGGCGGCTTTGGAGACCTCCCGCTGGAGTTCGGCGTACGTGATGGTGCGCCGGTCGCCGGGCTCGCCCTCGAAGTGCAGGGCCACCTTGTCGCCGCGTCCCGCCGCTACATGGCGGTCGACGCAGTTGTAGGCGACGTTGAGCCTGCCGCCGTCGAACCAGGTGATGTCCGGGCCGATGCCGGCGCCGACGTCGGCCGGGATGCGGCGGTGGGTGGTGTGCCACGGTTTGTCCTGTCCGGGCACGTCCTCCCAGTCGAGACGGAGGGCGGCCGCCTCCCAGAAGGTGAGGCGTTCCTCTTCGGTCGCAGGGACATTGGCCGGGGCGGCTTGGATGGCTAGGCCCATCGTTTCACCGCCCATTTCTCGGCCAGGCCCAGCAGGGCGTCGGTGGTCTTGCCGATCAGGGCCAGCAGCACGATGGCCAGCAGGAGCCGGTCGGTGCGGCCATTGTTCTGTGAGTCCGTGAGCAGGAAGCCGAGTCCCATCGAGGAGGCAATGAGTTCAGCTGCCACGAGGAACAGCCACGCCTGGGCCAGGGCGAGCCGGAGCCCGGAGAAGACGGCAGGCACTACGGCCGGAAGCTGCACCGTTGTCAGCAGCTTGACGCCTTTGAGCCCGAACGCGCGCGCGGCTTCCACCAGGTTCTGGTCCACGTGGCGCAGCGCCAGGGAGACAGTGGTGAACACAGGGAAGAAGGCGCCGATCAGGATCAGCGTGATCTTGGAGTCCTCGCCGATCTTCATCCAGAGGATGAGCAGCGGTACCCAAGCCAGGGAGGGGACGGCTCGGAGCGCGCCGATGGTCGGGGCGAGCAGGGCGTCCGCGAACCGGGACAGGCCCACCAGCGATCCAAGAACCAGGCCCAGCGATGCACCGGCCGCAAAGCCGATCAGCACTCGCTGGGTGGAGATGGCGATGTGTTGGCCGAGCTGCCCGCGCTGGAGGAGGTCAAGTCCGGCCTCCAGCACCATGGCCGGCGGCGGGAGTTGGACAATGCTGAACACCCCGGCAGCCGTCGAGACCTGCCAGGCGGCCAGCATCGCGGCGGGAATGATCAGTCCAAGGAGCAGACGCGCCCAGCCGTTGGCCAGGATCCCGGCGGGGGACCATCCGTTCGCCGGGGAACCACCCGCAACCATAGCGGGGGAGTCCGGCCGGGCGGCGTCTGCCGGAGTTGCGGGGACAGCTGCAGCGTGCCCGTCCGCAACACTGTTGCCAGTGACGTATGGATTTCCGAGGCGGGTCATCAGGAATCCTTGATGGCGGACGCGTCCGCCTTCGTCACCAGCGAGTCATCGAGAAGGGAGGCGATGGCGTCGTCGATCTGCTGCTGGCTCGCGACGTCGCCGGTCTCCACAAACGTGGGGCCGATCTTCGCCAGGACCTTGCGCTGCGCGTCGCCCGGTGCCGGGTCGACGTTGAGGTTGCTGCGCTGCAACACCACGGTCTTTGCGACGGCGAGATCCAGCCCAGCAGCTTCGGCGAGGATCTGAGCGGTCTCGTCCGGGTTGGCCGCGGCCCATGCGCGGGCCTTCTCGTAGGCGTTGACGACGGCCTGGGCCAGTTTCGGCTTGTCCTGCAGGAAGGTTTCCGTGGCGTTCAGGAAGCCGTAGGTGTTGAAGGAGAGGTTCCGGTAGAAGAGTTTGGCGCCCTTCTGCTCCGCGCCGGCCATGATCGGGTCCAGGCCCGACCAGGCGTCCACCGAGCCGTTTTCCAGCGCGGCACGGCCGTCGGCGTGCTGCAGGTTCTGCACGGTGACGTCCGTGGCCGAGATCCCGGCTTCGGAGAGCGACTGAAGCAGGAAGAAGTACGGGTCGGTTCCTTTCGTCGCCGCCACCGACTTGCCCTTGAGGTCAGCCACGGTGGTGATGCCGGAGGACTCTTTCGTCACCAGCGCCGCCCATTCCGGCTGGGAGTAGATATCGATTGTCTTGATCGGGGAACCGTTGGCGCGGGCCAGCAGGGCCGCGGATCCGGCCGTGGAGCCGACGTCGATCGCGCCGGAGCGCAGCGCCTCGTTGGCCTTGTTGGACCCGGCGGACTGCACCCAATTGACGGTGACGCCCTGGTCCTGGAGGGCGGCTTCAAGCCAGCCCTTCTTCTTAATGACCAGGCTCAACGGGTTGTACGTGGCGAAATCGATGTTGAGCTTGCTGCTCCCGACGGCGGCGCCAGCCGCGGCCGAGCCTCCTGAACCTTCCCCTGCGACGCAGCCCGTGAGGACGAGCGCGGCGGAGACGGCTGCGGCGCCGATTACGGACCGGCGGGTGGCTTTGCGGGTGAATGACATGGGGCTCCTCTGAGGTATGAAGCGATTGAGGCGAAAGGCGAAAGGCGAAAGGCGAATGGACGTGGCGGGCGGACGCAGCCGTGGCTGCGCCGTTTCCTGGCGGGGGGACTGCGGAGGGACCGGTCGGCGGGGCGGCTAGTGGCCGTCGACGCCGAGGGTCTCCAGGAGCGACGCCCGCAACCGGGCGAGGTCCACGGAACCGCGGTCCCGGGGGCGCTCTCCGGGCACGGTCACGGTGCGGACGATCGTGGCTCCGGGCGACGCGGCGCCTGAATCTGCACCGGCGTCCGCTTCCTTGCCCAGGACGATGATGCGGTCGGCAAGCTGGAGGGCCTCGTCGACGTCGTGGGTCACCAGGAGCACCGTCGTGGGTTCGGCGCGGTGGATGTCCAGCAGCAGGTCCTGCATCTTGATCCGCGTCAGCGCGTCGAGCGCACCGAATGGTTCGTCGAGGAGCATGACGCCGGGGTTGCGCGCGAGTGCCCTGGCCAGAGAGGCACGCTGTGCCATGCCTCCCGAGATTTCGCGGGGACGGTGCCCGGCGAAGTCGGTCAGCCCCACGAGGTCGAGCAATCGGGCCACTTTTGCCTTGCCGTCCCTGGCGCTGACGCCCTTGGGCAGGCCGATCGCGATATTGGCCCGCAGGGTGTGCCACGGCAGGAGGCGCGGTTCCTGGAAAGCGAAGGCGCAACGGGAGTCGATGCCCTGGACGGGCGTGCCGTCAATATCGACGCTGCCTGCACTGGGGGAGTCCAGCCCGGCGGTGGCCCGGAGCAGCGTGGACTTGCCGCAGCCCGAGGTACCGAGAATGGCCAGAACCTCGCCGGCTCGGATTTCGAAGTCAACGTCGCGCAGGACGGTGTGGGCGTCTGCGCCGTTACCGAAGGCCCGGCGCAGGGAGCGGAAGGCCACCGGCAGGGCCGGTGTGCGGGTGGTGGCTCCGGCGGGAGCGGCAAGGGGCGCCTCGGCCGCGGAGGAGGACAGGACAGCAGTCATAGGAATACTCCATCGGTCCTGGCAGTAGCACCCTACGGAATGAGCCTTTGAACCGGGTGGTCAGCCCGGTGGTTCCCTTGGCTCCATACCTTGTTATCGCCGGTATCCAGGGTGGGATGACGGCGACCAGGGTTGCTGCGGCTTCATCGATCCAGGTCTCTCGGCCGCTCGGGATGGTCGTTCCCCACTAAACCGGAATCGGCACTTTTTCCCAAATGGGAAGGTTTTCCTGCGTAATATTCGGACTTGCCGCCACCGTGGGGCATACGCCGGTCACTTGTTCGACAATTGGATCTCCATCGAGGGCTCGGCATCAGGCAATATGCCCGCGGCGGGCCGCGTGCAGGCTCTTGCCGCCCCGGCGCTGACCAGGACATGGTGCGGCGGCGGATAGGCTGTGCACATGGCCCACGTCAACGATCCGGCAGTCCTCGAAAAACTTATGCGCACCAAGGGGCGGTGGGCCATTGTCGGCCTGTCCACGAATCAGTGGCGTGCCGCCTATGACACGTCCCTGTTCATCCGTGACCGGCTCGGCATGGAAATCATCCCGGTCAACCTCCCCGCCGATCCCGTGCATGGGGAACCCGGCTACGCGGCACTGGCCGACATTCCCGCCGAGAAGCAGCCGATCGACGTCGTTGACTGCTTTGTGAATTCGCACAAGGTGGGGGCCGTGGTGGACCAGGCGATCGCCGTCGGCGCGAAGGCTGTCTGGATGCAGCTGGGCGTCATCGATGAAGCGGCGGCGGCGCGGGCCAAGGCCGCCGGCCTCGATGTCATTATGAACGCCTGCCCGGCGCAGGACGCCAGGCGCTTCGGTCTCTGACCGCACGCCTGCGGAGCCGGGAGGGCCCTGCACAATGTCCGCCCCGGCCAGTAGGCTCGGACCATGGATGTAGCTGAACTCCGGGGGATCTGCCTCGGGTTTCCCGGCGCTTTCGAGGACTTCCCGTTCGGGCCGGAGACGTCCGTTTTCAAGGTGCAGGCGGCAGTGTCCGGCAGCGCAGCCAAGATGTTCGCCCTGTCCGCGATGGACCAGCACGATTTCGCCGTGAGCCTGAAATGCGAGCCTGCCCTGGCAGAACAGCTGCGCGCCGGCCACCCGGAGATCACCGGAGCCTGGCACTTGAACAAGAAACACTGGAACGGTGTGCGCCTGGACGGGTCCCTGCCCGATGCGATGGTGCGCGACATGATCGAGGACTCCTATGACCTGGTGGTGGCTTCGCTGACCCGCCGCCAGCAGGAGCAGCTGGGCTGGGCGCGGCTGGCCGGTGGTCGGGCGTGAACGCGCGGATTGCGCCCGGTGAGCTGAACTATCCAGGGATCGGTGCCACCAGCGAGGGCCGGTCGCCGGAGGGCTTCGACCGGTACCAGACCCATGCCCACCTGGGTGAGGGCCTCGAAACCTACCGCCGCGTCGCCGATGGGATCCTGACATGGCAGATCCAGCGCCGGTCCGGTCTGCGGGTCCGGACCGAAACCGAGGCCGTTGAACCCGGCGCCCGGATTGTCAGCGGGTTCGGCGTCGGCCCTTTCCGGATCAACGCGCCCTGCGAGGTCGTATGGGTCCGCCGCCCGGTGCCCGGGGGCGCCCCGCAGTCCGCGGGGTTCGGCTACGGCACGCTCCCGGGTCATCCGGAGCGCGGCGAGGAGGCGTTTGAAGTCTCCATCGACGCCGCCGGCGCCGTGACGTTCAGCATTACGGCCTTCAGCAGGCATGCCAACTGGTTCTATGCCGCCGGCGGGCAGTGGCCAAGGCAGCCCAAAGATTCATCACTTCCCGCTACCTTAGGAGTGCACAGAAACTCGCTGCAGGTGTGGACTGAGAGCAGGCACAATGCTGAATCAACAGACCCTTGACCAACTATGGGACTTCGATGACCCGGCCCTTTCGGAATCCCGCTTCCGGGCGGCAGCGGCCGATCCCGCCTACGACGCCGACGAGCGTGCGGAGCTGACCACCCAGCTCGGCCGGGCCATCGGGCTGCAGGGCAGGTACGAGGAAGCCGACGCGCTGCTGGACGCGGTCGACGGCGACGAACCCACCGTCGCCGTCCGGGTGCTGCTGGAACGCGGGCGGGTGCTGAACTCCAGCGGCCACGCGCAGATGGCCGTGCCGCTCTTCGAACAGGCCGCCGAACTCGCGGACCACCTGGGAGAGGAATTCCTTGCCGTCGATGCGCTCCACATGCTCGCCATCGCGGACGCCGCCCACGCCGAAACCTGGACCCGGAGCGCCCTGGAATACGCCTCCACGGTGCACGACGAGCGGACTAAACAGTGGCTCGTGGCGTTGCACAACAACCTCGGCTGGACACTGCACGACGCCGGCCGCTGCACCGAGGCCATGGTGGAGTTCCAGCTCGCCTCGCAGTGGGCCGAGCGCATCGGCACCCCGCGGCAGCAGCAGCTGGCCCGGGAAGCGATCCAGGCCTGCTGATCCCGCCCTTCAACTGCAACGCGGAGTCACTTCCGGCCCGTGCGGGGCACCGGAATGGGCCGGAAGTGACCCCGCGTTGGGTTGTTGCAAGAATGGAACACCGTCCCGCCACATTGAAAGGCACTTTTCCATGATCTTCATCGTCGTCAAATTCAAGGTCAAGCCCGACTGGTCAGAGCGCTGGCTCGGTTTGGTGGAGGACTTTACCCAGGCCACCCGGCAGGAACCCGGCAACCTCTGGTTCGACTGGTCCCGCAGCGTGGAGGACCCCAACGAGTTCGTCCTCGTCGAGGCCTTCAAAGACGACGCCGCCGGGGACCATGTCAACAGCGCCCACTTCAAACAGGCTATGGCGGACATGCCCAAGGCACTGGCGGAGACTCCCCGGATCATCAGCCGCCAGCTCGACGGCGAAGGCTGGGACCGGATGGGCGAACTCACCATCGCCTAGGGTCGTCCCGGGAAGGAGCGTGCCATGTGGATCGGCTGGATTGAATTCGATGTCCTCCTCGGCGATGTCCACAGCCTGAAGGAGAAACGCTCCGTGGTGCGACCGGTGCTCGCCGAGCTTAAGCGCCGCTTCGACGTCTCTGTGATCGAGGCCGGCCTGCACGACCAGTACCGCCGCACCGTCATTGGCGTCGGGTTGGTCGCGGCGGACCGGGCACACCTGATCGAGGTGTTGGCCGCCGTCGAACGCTTTGTCGCGGCGCGGCCGGAACTGGAACTGCTCAGCGCCCGTCAACGCGAACTCCGCAGCGACGACTGAAAACAACGCGGGGTCACTTATCGCCCATCCCGAGGGGATTTATGCGCGATAGGTGGCCCCGCGTCGTCTGGGGTGTGGCGGTTAGCCGAAGTACTTCGGCAGGGTGGCCTCGTGGGCTTCGCGGAGCGCGTCGAGGTTCATGGTCTCGACGCCGTTGATCTCCAGCGTTCCGCCCTCGGCGTCCACAACGCCGATCCGGAGGTGCGCGAAGCCGCGGGCGGTGCACATGTCCTTGAAACGGATCTCCTCGGAACGGGGCACGGCCACGATGGCCCGGCCCTGCGTCTCGGAGAACAGCGCCGTGAACAGGTCCACCCCGTCGCGGTCCAGGACGTCCTGGAGCGCGATCCGGGCACCCACACCGTAACGCAGCGAGGACTCCACGAGGGCCGCCGCGAGGCCGCCTTCGGAGAGGTCGTGCGCGGAATCCACCATGCCGTCGCGTGAGGCGTTGATCAGGATCTCGCCCAGCTCGCGTTCGGCGGCGAGGTCAACCTTGGGCGGCAGGCCGCCAAGGTGTCCGCGCATGTTGGACCATTCCGAGCCGTCCAGTTCCGCCGCGGTGGTGCCGAGCAGGTAGATGGCCTGGCCGTCTTCCTTCCAGCCCGACGGCGTGCGGCGCGCGACGTCGTCGAACTTGCCGAGCACGGCCACCACGGGGGAGGGGTGGATGGGCGTGGTGCCGGTCTGGTTGTACAGCGAGACGTTGCCGCCGGTGACGGGGATGCCCAGCACCATGCAGGCGTCCGACAGGCCGCGGATGGCTTCGGCCAGCTGCCACATCACGTCCGGGTCCTCGGGGGAGCCGAAATTCAGGCAGTCGCTGACGGCCATCGGCACGGCGCCGGAGGTGGCGACGTTGCGGTACGCCTCGGCGAGCGCCAGCTGCGCGCCGTGGTACGGATCGAGGTAGGTGTAGCGGCCGTTGGCGTCGGTGGCGAGGGCCACGCCCAGGCCGGTTTCCTCGTCCACCCGGACCACGCCGGCGTCGTCCGGGAACGCCATGGCGGTGTTGCCGCCGACGTAGCGGTCGTACTGGTTGGTGATCCAGGACTTGCTGCACATGTTCGGTGAGGCGACGAGCTCGGTGATGGCGGCGGCCAGCTCCGCGGGGGCGGAGGGGCGGCCGGCGTCCTGCACAGAGCCGGTGAAGGCATCGGCCTGCACGGCGTCCTGCCACTCGGGGCGCGCGTACGGGCGGTCGTACACCGGACCGTCATGGGCGACGGTGCGCGGGTCGACGTCGACGATGACCTCGCCTTCCCAGGTGATGATGAGGCGGCCGGTATCGGTGACCTCGCCCAGCCAGGAGTATTCGACGGCCCACTTGTCCATCACCGCTTCGAACGCGGCAATGTTTTCCGGGGTGACGACGGCCATCATGCGTTCCTGCGACTCGGACATCAGGATTTCGCCCGGGGTCAGGGTGGGGTCGCGGAGCAGGACGGAGGTCAGCTCGACTTCCATGCCGCCGTCGCCGTTGGAGGCAAGCTCGGAGGTGGCGCAGGAGATGCCGGCGGCCCCGAGGTCCTGGATGCCCTCAACCAGGGAACCCTTGAACAGCTCGAGGCAGCATTCGATCAGGACCTTCTCGGCGAAGGGGTCGCCCACCTGGACGGCGGGGCGTTTGGACGGCTTGCTGTCATCGAACGACTCGGAGGCCAGCACGGAGGCGCCGCCGATGCCGTCGCCGCCGGTGCGGGCGCCGAACAGCACCACCTTGTTGCCCTTGCCGGAGGCGTTGGCGAGGCGGATGTCCTCGTGCCGCATGACGCCGACCGCGAGGGCGTTGACCAGCGGGTTGCCCTGGTATACCGAGTCGAAGACCATTTCGCCGCCGATGTTCGGCAGGCCAAGGGAGTTGCCGTAGCCGCCGATGCCGGCCACGGCGCCGTGCATAACGCGGGCCGTGTCCGGGTGGTCGATGGCGCCGAAGCGCAGCGGATCCATCACGGCCACCGGGCGGGCGCCCATGGAGATGATGTCGCGGACAATACCGCCGATGCCGGTGGCCGCACCCTGGTAGGGCTCCACGAACGACGGCGAGTTGTGGGACTCGATCTTGAACGTCACGGCCCAGCCGTCGCCCAGGTTGGTGACGCCGGCGTTCTCGCCGATGCCCACCAGCATGTCCTTCTTCATCTCGTCGGTGACCTTGTCGCCGAACTGGCGCAGGTGGTTCTTCGAGGATTTGTAGGAGCAGTGCTCGCTCCACATCACGGAGTACATGGCGAGCTCGGCGCCGGTGGGGCGCCGGCCCAGGACCTTGACCACCTCGTCGAACTCGTTCTGCTTCAGTCCCAGCTCGGCCCAGGGGAGTTCGACGTCCGGGGTCCTGGCCGCGTTCTCGACGGTGTCGATGTTGAACTTCTTGGTCTCGGTGGCGGTGCCGGCCGTCCGGCCCGCTGACGTCTCCGTCATTTGTTGTCTCCCACGATCTTGTTCAGGACAGAGGTGAAGAAGCCGAGGCCCTCGGTGCCGGAGCCGTCCTCCGGGCCGAAACCTGCCTCCACGGCGTGCTCCGGGTGCGGCATGAGACCCACCACGTTGCCGGCGGCGTTGGCGATGCCGGCGATGTCGCGGCGCGAGCCGTTCGGGTTCCACCCGACGTAGCGGAACACCACGCGGCCCTCCGCCTCCAGTGCGTCCAGCGTCTTCTCGTCCGCGATGTACTGGCCGTCCTGGTTCTTCAGCGGCACCGTGATTTCCTGGCCGGCGGCGTAGTCCCCGGTCCAGGCGGTGGTGTTGTTCTCCACCCGCAGGACCTGGTCGCGGCACATGAACTTCAAGTGGTCGTTCTTGATCATGGAGCCGGGAAGCAGGTGCGATTCGGTGAGGATCTGGAAACCGTTGCAGATGCCCAGCACCGGCAGCCTGGCGTCCGAGTTGGCGGCGTCGATGATCTTGGACATCAGCGGCGCGAACCGGGAGATCGCCCCCGCGCGGAGGTAGTCGCCGTAGGAGAAACCGCCGGGAATGACGACGGCGTCGACGTCACCGAGCGTGGTGTCCGCGTGCCAGAGTGCCACCGGCGTGGCGCCGGCCAGACGCACGGCGCGGACGGCGTCGCGGTCGTCCAGGGTGCCGGGGAAGGTGACGACGCCGATCTTCGCACCAGTGAGCTGGCGAATATCAGAACCGTGGGCGGCGACGGCGACTGCCTCGCCGATCAGGGGGAGTTCAGTCATGTCAGGCCTCGACGACCTCGACGTTGACGACGTCCTCGATGACCGGGTTGGACAGGAGGGTCTCGGCGGCGTTCCGGGCCTGGGCCAGGATCTCCTCGGTCACCTCGCCGTCGACGGTGAGTTCAAAGCGCTTGCCCTGGCGGACGGCGCTAAACGCGGTGAAGCCCAGCCGGGGGAGTGCACCCACGATGGCCTTTCCCTGCGGGTCGAGAATCTCGGGCTTGGGCATGACGTCGACAACGATCCGGGGCATCCGGCAACTCCTGTGCGTGAGCATTGGGTAAGGGCGCAGCGGAGTGATGCCGTCTCACGCCGGTCCGCTGTGTGGTGAGGACTGCTTGATGAACACAGCGTAAAAGGGCGCTCCGCGAGCTTGCATGCCTATTCTACCGGCCCCGGCGCGTCCGGCCGCATCCGGCCGGGAGTGTGAACGCTGTCCGCCCGTCTCCCGGCGCGGCCGTCCGGCAGCGAGCCCGGCCAAACGTCGCTGGCATGCGGATGGCCTGCGACGACGCTATGGTCACCCCGGTGGCCCGTCAGTAGCATGTGCTTATGGCTGAGAAATCAAAATCCGTGCTTCTGCCCGTTGTTGCCGCCGCCGTTTTTGCGGGCCTGGGGCGGATGGTCCTGCAGAAGATCAAGGCGGACCGAAAGGCCAGGGAAAGCAACGTGGCCGGTCCGCTCGATGAGAAGACCCGTGCCTGGATCAGCGAAGTTGTCAGGACGCCACGCCGGTAGCGCCCCGGTTGCCGGTTGTCGTTCCGCCGGTGCTCACACCGCCGGTACCCGCTCCGCCCGACGGCCCGGAGCCGGGCGGCGTGCGGCGCCCCTCCAGCGTGCGCCGGCGCTGCCCTCCGCGGGCAGTCTGCGCCCTCCGGCGCCGCCGGTTCCCGGAGTTCTGTCGAAGTGTGTGACAAATTTTGATTTCTTCTTTGTGGCCTATGTCATATCTGGCTCTCAGTCTGTACTGTATGAATCGGCTGGTATCCGTCGGGGCCGTGAGAGTCTCAGCTCTTTTCCCTCCTGCCAGTCCTTTGACCCGGCAGCAACGTCGGGACCGTTCCTTATGAAAGGTTCAACCACACGTGAAATCACCAGGAAAGAGCTTCCTTCGAAGCGGGGGACTCCGGAGGGCCGTGGCACTGACCCTGGGCTTGCCGGTTCTCTTGTCAACAGTTGCGATTGCGCCCGCCACCGCGGCGCCGTCGCAGGGATCCACCGTTGCGGGAATTGCCCAGAAGAATCTGGATCCAAAGAGCTACCCGGACGGACGGTACATCGTGCTGCTCGCCGAAAAGCCGGCGGCAAGCTACGAAGGCAGCACGGCAGGTTTTCCGGCCACTAAGCCGGCGAAAGGCAAGAAGCTTGACACCGGGAAGGCCGAGGTCAAGAAGTACCGGGCCCACTTGGAGAAAAAGCAGGCTGACGTCGCAGGCCAGCAGAGTGTCAAGATCCAGCGGCAGTACTCCGCCGCGGTCAACGGCTTCAGCGCCACCCTCACCACAGACCAGGCGATCAAGCTAGCCAAGGATCCCAGCGTCCTGGCGGTTGCCCCCGACACCGAGAACGCCCCGGATTACTCCAGCACCGATTTCCTCAAGCTCAGCGGTAAAAACGGTACCTGGAACACCAAATTCGGTGGCCAGGACGGCGCCGGCAAGGGCGTCGTCGTCGGTGTTATTGACACCGGCTACACCCCGTCCAGCCCCTTCTTCAAAGGCGAAGAAGTCAAGCCCCTCGTAGGCAAGCCGGTCGTCGGTGTGCCCTACAAGACCGCCGACGGCAAGATCGCGATGCTCAAGTCTGACGGCGACACCTTCATCGGTGAGTGCCAGACGGGCCAGGACTTTGACGGTTCGGCCTGTAACTCCAAGGTCCTCAGCGCGCACTACTTCGCCGAAGATTTCCTTGACTACGTCCCCCCTGCCAACCGTGCCCCGCAGGAACTGCTGTCGCCGGTCGACGTCGACAGCCACGGCACCCACACCGGAAGCACCGCCGTGGGCAACCCCGGCGTCGAGACTTTCGTTGACGGACGCAGCTTCGGCCTGACCAGCGGCATCGCGCCCGCCGCCAAGCTCTCCGTCTACAAGGTCTGCTGGGAAGACACCGACCCCAACACCGGCGGCTGCTACAGCTCCGCGTCGGTTGCCGCCGTCGAGCAGGCCATGGAGGACGGCGTTGACGTCCTGAACTACTCCATCTCCGGCTCAACGACGTCCGTTATCGACCCCGTCTCGGTGGCCTTCCTCAATGCCGCCTCCGCAGGGATCTTCGTCGCGGCGTCGGCCGGGAACTCCGGTCCGACGGCCAGCACGGTCAACCACGGCGGCCCCTGGGTCACCACGGTCGCGGCCAGCAGCTTCTCCCAGGAGCTGCAGGGCACCATTGAATTCGCTGACGGCACCAAGTTCCGCGGCGCCAGCATCATGAACAAAGAGGTCAAGGGCGCCGGCGTAGTCCTGGCGGCCAACGCGGCCGCCGCAGCCGGCAACCCGAACGCGGCACTCTGCGGCCCGGACACCCTGGACCCCGCCAAGGTCGCGGGCAAGGTGGTTGTGTGTGACCGTGGCGTCTTCGACCGCGTCGCCAAGAGCGCCGAAGTCAAGCGCGGCGGCGGCGTCGGCATGATCCTGGTGAACCTGAGCAGCTCTTCGCTGGACACGGACAAGCACGCCGTCCCGACCGTCCACGTGAACCCGCCGGCCACCGAAGCCATCAAGGCCAAGGTCGCCGCTGCCCCGGGCACCACCGTTTCGCTGGTCAACAAGGACACCACCGGGCTGCCCCTCGAGGCCCAGCCGCAGATTGCCGGGTTCTCCTCCCGCGGGCCGCTGCTGGCCACCGGGTCCGACCTGCTGAAGCCTGACGTAGCCGCCCCCGGCGTTGCTGTCCTCGCCGGTGTCTCACCGATCGGCACCGGGGGGGACGAGTTCGGCTTCATGTCCGGCACCTCCATGGCTGCACCGCACGTAGCCGGCTTCGGCGCGCTGCTCCTGGGCAAGAACCCCAACTGGTCACCGGCGACCGTCAAGTCCGCCATGATGACGACGGCGGGAGCCGTTGTTAACGCCGACGGTTCCAAGAACACCGACGTCCACGCCACGGGCGCGGGCCAGGTGGATCCGGCACGCATGGTGGATCCGGGCCTCGTCTACGACGCGAACCTCGGCGATTGGCTGAAGTTCATCCAGGGTACCGGCGTGGACCTCGGACTGCCCTCCAGCACGCTCCCGCGGGACATGAACGTCGCGTCCTTCTCGCTGGGCAACCTCACCGGCAAGATCCAGGTCACCCGCACGGTCACCGCCCTGACCCCGGGTGTCTACAAGGTCAAGGCCAACGTGCCCGGAATCCAGGTGAACGTGGCTCCCGCAGCCCTGAACTTCAAGGCTGCCGGCGAGAAGAAAACCTTCAAGGTGACCTTCGAGAACAAGAGCGCTGCCCTGGGCAAGTTCGCCATGGGTTCACTGAGCTGGCAGGGTGCAGGGAAGACCGTCACCTCGCCCATCGCAGTCCGCCCCCAGTCCGCAGTGGCCGCCAAGGACATCTTCTTCACTTCGGAGTCCGGCACAGGCTCAGGCGACATCAACGTGGTCTCGGGCACGGACAAGCCGATCGCCATGACGTTCGACGGACTGTCCAAAGCGGACTCCTCCGAAGCGGAATTGATCCCGGGTCCGTTCGCAGGCCGTGCCGACGCATCGACCTTCGTCAAGACGGTCAAGGTCCCGGCCGGTGCTCCGCTGGCCAAGTTCTCGGTCATCTCCTCGGACCCGAACGCGGACTTCGACATGTGGGTGGTCACCCCCCGGGGTGTCGAACAGGTCGCCACGGCATCAGCCAGCGAGTCGCTGTCGATCTCAAACCCCGCCGCAGGCTCGTACACGATCTACGCGAACCTGTACTCCAGCCCGGACGGCAAGGCCCGCAAGGCCTCCGTGGACGCGGCTGTCCTCGGCGCCAACGAGAACAATGCGACGCTGAACCCCAACCCGCTGGTGCTGCCCAACGGGGAATCAGGCAAGGTCACGCTGAACTGGACCGGTCTCCAGGCCGGCTCCTACATCGGGCGGGTCACCTTCGCCGGAGCCAGCGAACCGACGTTCGTGAGTGTTCTGGTCAACGGTGCCGGCGAAACTGCTGTGGCACCCGCCCCTGAAGGCTCGGCCGAACAGTCCAAGTTCCAGGCACCGGAGCTGGACCGCCCGGACAGCGCCCTCTAGGCGCAGTACCCAGCTCCTCACAGCACCAACAAAAGCAACGGCCGGCGGTGGAAACCGCCGGCCGTTGCCGTTTAACTCTGCTGCCGTCCTAGACCGCGCCGGTGGAACCTGCCACCCCGCCCAGCAACGGCGCCATGGTGCGCCAGCGGGCGATCTCGCAACCGTCGGTGCGGCTGAACTGGCTGTTGACTTCCCGGCCCTGGAACCAGCCGGTCACCACGGCCTCCTGCGGACCTCCATACTGTTGGGTGCACAGCTTCGGTGGTCCGGGCTTGGGGAAAAAGATGTCCTCCCCGTGCCGGCTGACCGCCTCGAGGGCGGCCGGCGGATCCGGCAGCGTGCACCCTTCTGCGAGGGCGCCGCCGCTGGCCGTCAGCCGGAAGATATATTCCGGAGCGCCGGGGGCCTCCGTCAGGCGGATGGTGAGATCAATTTCGTCGGGGCCGTAGCTGTCTGTCATTGCGGTCCTTCCATGCTGTCGGGAGCAGCGGCCGGGCCGGACGCCGCCGCCTGGAGCCAGGGTGTGAGTTCCTGCAGCAGCCGCTGCCGCAGTTCCTGTGATTCGGCGGAAAAAGCCCGCTGGTACTCGACGTACTCGGCTTTGCCTTCGGGCGTCTCGATCAGGATGGCGGGATAGCCCCACTCATTCAAGTCATAGGGGGACGCCTGCATATCCATGGCCCGGATGCGCCAGGAGAGCTCAAAGCAGTCCATCACCAGCTCGCTGGGGAGCAGCGGCGCGAGCTTATAGGCCCACTTGTACAGGTCCATGTTCGCGTGCAGGCACCCCGGCTGTTCCATGGTCCGCTGGGTTTCCCGGCTAGGCTCCAGGCTGTTCAGCGGTACGGCGTCCGGCGTGTAGAACCGGAAGGCATCGAAATGCGAGCAGCGGATCCGGTTCTCCTCGACCACCTGGTCGGTCCGTTCGGCGCCGAGCCGCAGCTGGAGGTACTCGTGCCGGAGCTCGAACTTGTCCTGCCGGTAGACCATGGCCCATTCGTGCAGCCCGAAGCAGCCGAACTGGGCGGGCCGTGCCGCCGTCCCGGCGAGGATGATCCCGGCGAACTGTAGGGCCTCCCGGCGGTCGCGCACGAACGTTTCGACGTCGACCGTGACGGCCGTGGCGCCGGGCGGCAACCCGACGGCGGCGAGTTCGCCGTTGTCGGGCATGCGGTAATGCTTCCAGCCGGCGCGCTCCGCAGCGGCGGCACCGGAGAGCACGACGCCGGCACCGGGGTGCCAGCGCATCAGCTGGCCCGGTTTCTGGGTGTAGTACGTGAAGAGGAAGTCCTCGACCGGGTGCTTCTTGCCCGCCGACCGGCGCGCGAGGTAAGGGTCCGCGTAGCGCCGGACACGCGCTTGATGGTCGGCCTGGCGCGGCAGCCAGTCTTCCTGCGGGAGATGTTGCAGCTTAGACAGCTCCGCCGCTGGAGCCGAGGACCGTCTTGGCCGCATTCCACTCGGCGATCTCGCAGCCGTCGGTCAGGCTGAAGGTCGATTCGACCGGGTTGCCGTCCACGACGCCGGTTACCGTCGCCTGCTGCGGGCCGCCGTACTGCTGGGTGCAGGGCTGGTCCGTCGGCCGGGGGCCGGGACTGACGAGCGCCGTATTGCCCTTCAGCGCGAGGCAGGCTGCGGCGGCATCGGGGTGCTGGCTTTCGGCTGCCGGGACGCCGTCCTGGCAGACGAGCGTGAAGTTGGTGGGTTTGCCGGTCTCGGATGGTTTGACCATGATGGCGAGTTCGGCGTTGCCCTCTCCGGGCCCCGAGGGCACGGCCGAAGCGGAAGGCGGGGGCGCCGGGGTCTTCGTTTCGGTGTCCGGTGAGGGGGTGCCCGTCCCGTCCGTCTGGCCGGGCGCAGGGGCCGATGGCGAGGGGGCTCCGCCGCCGCCCGGGGTGCAGGCGGCCAGTGTGGCTACCGCGATCAGAACGAGCGCCGCGTGGCTCAGTTGCTTGCGCATCAGCAGTCCTCCTGTTTTGTGCCCAGTCTACCGCCGGGGCGGCCCGTCGGCGTCGGTCTTCGTGGCTGCAATCAAGTCCATCATGGAAGCATGCAGTTGTTGGACTTGTTCACGGGTCAGGCCCAGCCGGTCCATCATGGTGCCAGGCACGGCGGTGGCCTGCTTCCGCAGCGCAGCGCCTTGCGGGGTCAGTCCGACGGCGAGGGTCCGTTCGTCGCCGGGCACCCGCTGGCGGGTGATGAACCCGCCCGCTTCCAGGCGGCGCAGCAGGGGAGAAATCGTTGCCGGCTCCTGGGCGAGGGCGTCGCTGATGTCGCGGACGGACCGGGGGCTGGATTCCCAGAGCGACAGCATCACGAGGTACTGGGGGTGGGTCAGCCCGAGTTTGTCCAGCACCGGTTTGTACGCGCCGACGACACTGCGGGAGGCCACCGTCAGCGCGAAGCACAGCTGGTGTTCCAGTAGGAGATCGTCCTGGGTTACGTCGGTCACATCCGTCAAGAGGGGTCCTCCGTCGATAGTTAGTGCACTAATCATTAGCGTACACTGATAGGAACGTCTCGTTCTCAGGAGTGGATAGTGATGGCCAAGGAAAACACCGAAAACGCCTCGCAGAGGTTCATGCATGCAATGGGCAAGCTCCGGATGATTTTCGGCCCGGCCAACCGCAGCGCCCTCGGGCACGAGATGACCGAGCAGAACCGGCAGCTGCTGGCCCAGCGCGAAGCCGAAACCCAGCAGTGGGAGACACTCCACCGCCCCGACGGCAGTACCTATGTTGTGCCGCGCAACCCCGAGGACAAGTCGCTGCGCTGAGCGGAGTCCGGCCGCGATTCCGGCCGGTAGGGCCCATGCCTTTTCCCGGCCCCGGGCGTAAAATGAGGGCACTGGCACCGGTGCCAGCACGTGGCTGTAGCCGTTCCGTGTGACCTAGGGCTGGAGAGGGGGTGGGAATTATGGCACGTGCACTGAAGAAAGTTGCACTAAGGCAGCACCTGCACCCGTCCTCCTGGGCGCGCTTCCTTTTCGGACCTGCCTCGCGGGGAGATTACGCCGCGCCGGTTGTGCACAAACATGACGACTTCGAGTATGCGTCAGAGACGGACCTCGCCGACTTTGAAGTGGAGACCGACTCGCAGGGACATCACTACGCGGTCCGAAAAGAAGACCTCCCGAAAGAGCAAGTCTGAACAACGGCCCGCGAGGGCATAAAAAAGGGAGCGGCCGTTGCCGCTCCCTTTTCCCGTCTTTCCCGTCAGCTCCCGGTGCTCACGGGGTGGCTCAGCGGCCGGTGCCGCCGTAGACGGTGGCCTCGTCCTCGCTGTCCAGGTCGAAGGCCTTGTGGATGGCGCGCACGGCGTCGTCGAGCAGGTCCGCATGTGTCACGACGGAAATCCGGATCTCGGAGGTGGAGATCATGTTGATGTTGATGCCCGCCTCCGAGAGCGCGGCGAAGAACCGCGCAGAGACGCCCGGGTGGGAGCGCATGCCGGCGCCGATCAGCGACAGCTTGCCGATCTGTTCGTTGTATTCGATGCTCTCGAAGCCGATCCGGTCCTGAGCGGTGTGCAGGGCGGCGAGGGCGTCCGCGCCTTCGACAATCGGCAGGGTGAAGGAAATGTCGGTCCGGCCGGTGCCGTGGGTGGAGACGTTCTGGACGATCATGTCGATGTTCGAGTGCGCATCAGCGATGACCTGGAAGATCGCAGCAGCCTTGCCGGGGATATCGGGAACCCCGACCACCGTGACTTTGGCCTCGGAGCGGTCGTGTGCGACGCCGGAGATGATTGGCTGCTCCAAGGCAACTCCCTCTTGGGTTGTGATCTTGTCGTCGGCGCCGGGCAGGACCCAGGTGCCTTCGTTCTGGCTGAATGAGGAACGGACGTGCAGCGGCACGCCGAAACGGCGCGCGTACTCCACGCAGCGCAGGTGCAGGATTTTGGCGCCGGATGCGGCCAGTTCGAGCATTTCCTCGCTGGAGATCCGGTCGATCTTGCGGGCGGACGGAACAACGCGGGGATCGGCGGTGTAGATTCCGTCGACGTCGGTGAAGATCTCACACACATCGGCGTCGAGGGCTGCGGCCAGGGCCACCGCCGTCGTATCCGAGCCGCCGCGGCCCAGCGTGGTGACTTCGTTGGTGGTGCGGCTCATGCCCTGGAAGCCCGCGACGATGGCCACATGACCCTTATCCAGGGCGGTGCGGATGCGGTGAGGATCGACGTCGATGATCCGGGCCTTGCCGTGGATGCCGTCGGTGATCATGCCGGCCTGGGACCCGGTGAAGGACTGGGCCGAGGAACCAAACTTGTTGATGGCCATGGCGAGCAGGGCCATCGAAATGCGTTCGCCGGCGGAAAGGAGCATGTCCATTTCCCGGGCGGGGGCGGAGTCGGTGACCTGAGCGGCGAGGTCCAGGAGCTCATCGGTGGTATCGCCCATGGCGGACACCACCACAACCACTTCGTCGCCGGCGTTCTGGGCATCAACGATCCGCCGGGCCACGCGCTTGATGCCCTCGGCGTCCGCCACCGAGGAGCCGCCGAACTTCTTCACCACCAGGTGCTTCGTGGGGGCGTCGGAAACGGGCAGCCCCTGGGGCTGCGGTCCGGGGTGGACTTCTGTAGTGGGCAAACTCATGCGCGCACCCTCACTGGATCATCGGGGTTATGGGCCAAGCAACCAAACGGCGCGACGGCGTAACTTCTCAGCCCAGTTTATCGCCGCGACCCTGCGGTTGCTGAATTGTGACCAAATGCCAGACAGTGCTCCTCCCGATTTCCTGGACATGCCCCGCGCTGGGGACGAGGTCAGGACGAGGAGCGGGCATGTCCCCTGCCCGCCGGGGGACATGCGCCCCGGTGGAGACGAAGGATGGACATAGGGGCAGTATGTCCATCGAACGGCGTGCAGGCTGGGCATGTCCAGGCCGGAGTCGAAGCACGACGGCGGCGAGCCGGGTTTGGTGGCGCTCCGGCGCGTCGCCTCAGCTCAGCGCGTTGCGGCGGCCCTCGAAGGCGCGGCCCAGGGTGACCTCGTCGGCGTACTCGAGGTCGCCTCCCACCGGCAGGCCCGAGGCCAGGCGGGTGACGGCGATGCCAATCGATTTGAGCATCCGCGCCAGGTAGGTCGCCGTGGCCTCGCCCTCAAGGTTGGGGTCCGTGGCGATAATGATTTCCTGGATGGCGCCGTCGTTGAGCCGGGTGAGGAGTTCGCGGATCCGGAGCTGCTCCGGGCCGATGCCGGCGATGGGATTAATTGCCCCGCCCAGCACGTGATACCGGCCGCGGAACGAACGAGTGCGTTCGACGGCGAGGACGTCCTTGGATTCTTCGACGACGCAGATGATCGAGGGGTCCCGGCGCGGGTCGCGGCAGATGTTGCACAGCTCCTGCTCCGTCACGTTGCCGCATACCGTGCAGAATTTGACGCGCTCCTTGACGGTGGTGATCGCCTCCACGAGCCGTTTCATATCCTGCTGGTCCGCCTCAAGGATGTGGAAGGCCAGCCGTTGCGCGGACTTCGGCCCGACTCCGGGAAGGCGTCCGAGCTCGTCAATCAGCTCTTGAACTGCACCTTCGTACACAATGTCCTCGTTCGTTTGGGGTGATGACGGGCGGCGGGCCCGGCGGGGAGGTTAGAAGCGCGGCGGCAGCGGACTTCCGTCCAGCGACCGCTCTTCAACCAGTTTTCCGCCCAGGATACGTTCGACGGCGGCCCGTCCGAACACGCCCGATTCCTCGATCGTTTCGTCGTCCGCGCTCGGGATGTCCTGGACGTAGGTGGTGGCCGCGGCCCGGGCCGGCGCCTTGGCCCGTCCGGCTTCGGCTTCCGGGCTGTTGGACAGCCGCTGGTAGAGGCTTTGCCGCGCCGTCGTGTTTGACGCGGCCGGAGCCTCGGGGGCCGTAACCGGTGAAGCAGCGGGCGCGGAGATGGACGTTGCACTTGCCGTGACTGAAGCGGCGGGCATGGCGGGCGCGGCGATGGGCACGGCGCTTGCCGAGCCTGAAGCGGCTGCAGCGCCGGCCGGCACCAACTCCGCGGAGTCGCCCCAGCCGTTCGACGCGGACGCCACGGGCTCATAGGCGTCGGACGACGATACTGCTGCGGCGTAGTGCGGGACCTGGGCCGCCGCGGGTTCGTAATGCGGCGGTTCCGGCTCCGGCGTCGGCTCGGGTGACACCGGCTCTTCCGGCGGGTAGCTCCCGACATTGGAATCGGTGCCGACCGCCCAGATTCCGGGAGCCGACTCCACTGCACGGGCCCACGGGTCGTTAGCGGTGTCCTGCGGCTGGGGGGCCGGGACTGTGGCCGGGGACGCCGTGTTTGCGCGCGTTGCCGACGCCGTCCTTTGGCGGGAGGGTGCGGGCTCGGCGGCCGGCCGGGCTGAACGGGGCGCGGCCGGGGCGGACGGGTCCCAGTCCATGGGCGGTTCCTCGTCGAGCGGCGGAGCGTCCTCGTCGCGCGGAGGTCCCCAGTCGTCGTCGGGGTAGGCGTAGGATCCTGCGGTCTCCGGCGACCCGGCCGGCTGCTCGCCGGCCGCTGCGACGGCCTGCGCCGAGGCGGTTGGCTGCTCGGCAGCGGACGCTGCCGGGGAGTCGGCTGCCCGGACAGGAGCTGTCTGCGGCGCGGGAGCCGGAGGGACCGGATGCGCGGGTGACGGTGCAACCGGAATGGCGGGAGCGGCTGCCGGGGCGGGCGCTGGCTGCAGCGACCCGGTGTGAGCCGGGGCGGCGGCTGGGGGCAGCCCCCAGTCAGCGTCCGTGGACGTGGCCGGGACGTCCCGGCTAACGGGTACTTTTGGGTTTGGCTCAGAGCTCGCTGCGCTGTTGCTTCCACTGGCCACGGCATTGATCTGGCATTCGATGCCGATGGTCTTGTGAATCGCCTGCCGCAGGTTCTCGGAGTGGTCCGCTCGGCCGAACGCGCCGGCCAGCCCGGAGGTGGTGAACGCCAGCGTCAGGACATGGTCCTCGAAGTGGCCCACCTGGGCATTCGGTTCGACGAGGGCCCACGTGCTCCGCTTGATCTTGGTCAGCGTCTGCAGGATCTCCGGCCAGGCACGGCGGAGGACCTCGACGTCGGGCCCGGAACCGGAGCCGGCGACCGGTGCCGTGGCAGGCGCCGGTGCGGGGGGCTGCTGCGTGCGGACCGGTGCGGAGGGGGCGGACGCGCTTTGGCCGGATTGAACCGGGACGGGTGGTGCCGTGGGCGCTGGCTGCGTCGGCGCGGGTGCCTGGGCGGCCGGAGCCTTCCCGGAGGGTGCCCGGTCCGCCCCGGCTGGCTCGTCGACGGGCCAGTCGCTGGTGCTGACGCGCGGCGGCGTGAGGGTTCCTCTAGCCGGTTCCGTCTCGCGCTCCGGTGCCGCGGCAGGGACAGGGGCAGTGACAGGGGTCGCATCCGCGGCACCCGGGACCGTGGCAGGGGCTGGAGTTGCCTGCGCCGGGGCTGCGGGACCGGGCACGGCCGCGGCAGGCACCGCGGGTGCCGTGGACGGCGCAGGAGCGGACGACGCAGGAGCGGACGACGCAGGAGCGGGTGCCGAAGCGGACGGCGCGGCAACCGACGCAGCAGCGGGTGCCGAAGCGGGAGGCGCCGGAGCGGGGGAGCCGACGTCGTTCCCGGCGTAATTCAGACGGCGTTCCACCCGGTCGATGCGGGCGGCAATTCCCCGCTCGGTCTGCTCGGAGGACGGCAGCAGGATTCGGGCGCACAGCAGTTCGAGGTGCAGCCGCGGCGAGGTGGCGCCGGTCATCTCGGTCAGGGCGGTGTTGGTGACGTCCGCCGCCCGGGACAACTCGGCCGCGCCCAGGTTGTGCGCCTGGTTCTGCATGCGTGCGATCTGGTCAGCGGGCATGCCACGAAGGATTGACTGGGCGCTTTCCGGCATCGCCTGGACGATGATGAGGTCCCGGAAGCGTTCGAGGAGGTCCTCGACAAACCGGCGGGGGTCATGCCCGGTCTGGATGACGCGGTCCACCGCGCGGAAGACGGTGGCGGCGTCGGACGCGGCCACGGCCTCCACGACGTCGTCCAGCAGGGAGGCGTGGGTGTAGCCCAGCAGCGCGACAGCGAGTTCGTAGTCCAGGCCGGTGGGGCCGGCGCCCGCCATCAGCTGGTCCAGGACGGACAGCGAGTCGCGCACGGAGCCGCCGCCGGCCCGGATGACGAGCGAGAGCACACCCGGCGCCACGGGGACGTTTTCCTGCGTGCAGAGCAGTTCAAGATAGGCCATGAGCGGTTCCGGCGGCACCAGGCGGAACGGGTAATGGTGCGTGCGGGAGCGGATGGTGCCAATGACCTTGTCCGGCTCCGTGGTGGCGAAGATGAACTTGATGTGTTCCGGCGGCTCTTCGACGATCTTGAGCAGCGCGTTGAAGCCGGCGGAAGTGACCATGTGGGCTTCGTCGATGATGAAGATCTTGTACCGGTCGCGGACGGGGGCGTAGGTGGCCCGTTCGCGCAGGTCGCGGGCGTCGTCCACGCCGCCGTGGCTGGCGGCGTCGATTTCGATGACGTCGAGGGAGCCGGAGCCGCCGCGGGCGAGTTCGACGCAGCTGGGGCACTTCCCGCAGGGGGTGTCCGTGGGGCCCTCGGCGCAGTTCAGGCAACGGGCCAGGATGCGGGCGGAGGTGGTCTTTCCGCAGCCGCGGGGGCCCGAGAAGAGGTAGGCGTGGTTCACGCGGTTCTTGCGCAGGGCCGTCATGAGCGGCTCGGTGACGTGTTCCTGCCCGATAACGTCCGCGAACGAATCAGGGCGGTATCGACGGTAAAGAGCGGTAGTAACAGTCACAGCTAAACCCTACCAATCGGCACAGACATAAAAGACCCCTCATGCACCCGCCAGAGCCCATTTACCCTTGCTACCTTCCGGTCCTGGGGGAGTTCAACAGGATGACGCCACATGAGGGGCCGTCAGCAAGTTTACCCGACATTTGAGCGTGCCCCGAATCGCACGCTGTGGCCCCGGTAGATCCCGCGGGACATGCCCATTTTTCGGGGCCGGGAGTGCGCATAACGGGGGTATGTCCGGTGGCCGCGGCGGAGGTGGGGCATGTCCCGCGCGGCAGGGCCGGAGGGGCCAATTGGGCGATGCCGGGAAGTTCAGGTATTCTAGTATCTGCTTTTGATTCAGAAGCTACTGGAGAATTCGCCTAGCGGCCTATGGCGCACGCCTGGAACGCGTGTTGGGTTAACGCCCTCGGGGGTTCAAATCCCCCATTCTCCGCGGTTGGCCCCGGTCCTTTGGACCGGGGCCTTTTTGCGTCCCGGGATAGCCTAGCCTGCGGAGCCGGGCCCGGGCAGCCTGCTCGCTGGGCCCCATCCGGCCCAGGGCAAGATGGACGACGCCGAGGGTCACCCTGGTGGCCAGCCGCACGGGCAGAGGGAACGGGCCGAGCCGGGCTGTTCGCAGGCCCAGCAGGTCGCGGTATTTGGGTTCGAGGCTGGTCACGGCGGCCGCAAACAACACCCGGTAGCCCGGTCTGAGCACGGGATGGAGCGGCGGATTGCGGATGAACGCGACCGTCTCGGCGACCTTTTCGTCGGAACGGAGCTCCCCGGCGTCGTACCAGTGGTCCAGCTGCCGGCGCATTTCCTCCTCGCTGAGCGGCGGGGAGACCACCCCCATCAACTCGCCGGCCTGCGCCCACTCGCGCACGTAGGCGTCGGGACCGCCCGGGATTGGCCTGCCCCAGATTTTGTGCGCGGAGAGAAACGCGTCCGTGAAGGCGATGTGCACCCAGCGGAGCAGCTCCGGGTCATTCGCCGCATAGGTCCGGGGAATACCGTGCCCATCCACATAGTCCCCCCGCACCGATTCGTGCAGCCGCAGCACCCAGTTGGAGGCTGCGCGGGCCGCGGCGGTTGAACCGTAAGAAACCGTGAAAATCCAACGGATGGTTCCTGCCAGCCGGCCCAGGGGATCCTCGCGGAACCGTGAGTGGTCGTGGACCCCGGCCAGCGCTCCGGGATGAAGCGCCTGCATCAGCAGGGCCCGAATTCCCGCGACGATTGTCGGCATGTCGCCATGAACGGCCCAGACCGCGGAGCCGGGCAGGTGGTAGCCGGGATCGTCGCCTTCCGCCAGCCGCGGCACCCATTCCGGCACGGCGTCCCGGGTCCCGGTAAACGTCTGCTTGAGTTCGGCCTGCCATTCCCTGAGGAGGTTGCGCATAGTCCATTCTCGCTCATCGCTGTAGTCACAGTACTTGCCCCGCGTCCCATTACTACTGGGCTTTCACTTGAGTTCGAAAGGGGTAGTTTTTACGGTTCCCAGTGCCACCCGATTGTGGTCCCATAAGAACGTTGAGTCCGTGAAATCGGGGACTGGCGGACAGGATGCAGGAGTCACATCGTGGGAAAACACTGGGGAAACTCATCGAGTGAGCGGGCAGTCAGGGCACGGATCACTGCCGTGCGCTGTATATCCGGCGGCTTCTGCCTGTCCCTGGCGGTCCTGACCTTCGGGGTTCAGGGGCTGTCAGGCACAGGCTCAGCCGTTACGCCATCGTCGTCGCTGGCCTCCGGCGTGGTGGGACCCGATGTTCTGGACCCGGGGACCGCCGCCGCTGCCGCCGGCAAGGGCAGTGGGGTCCCGGCGTCGTCAGCTGTCGCCGCGGACGCCCTGGCACTGGTAGCTTTCACCCGGTCGCCGGTCGAGACCGCGTCCAAGGCCGGAGTCCCGGGCGAGCTCAACGTGGCGTCCGCCGGACTGAAGCGGCCGGCCGAGGGCTTTCTTATGGCGCCGCTCGAATCGCTCCAGGAGTCATCTTCCTTCGGGCTGCGGACCAGCCCCATCACGGGGTCGGCGGGTGAATTCCACTGGGGACAGGATTACGCCGCGCCCTGCGGCACCCGTGTGTACTCGGCGGATGCCGGAGTGGTGCGGGCTGTCGGCTGGCACCCCTGGGGTGGCGGGAACCGCGTTGAAATAGATCACGGCAACGGTCTCATCACCACTTACAACCATCTTGAGGCGATCGCCGTCAAGAAGGGCGACTCGGTGCGGGTCGGTGAGGTCATTGCCCGGGTGGGAACCACCGGATCCTCCACCGGATGCCACTTACATTTCGAGACCATCCTCAACGGCTCCCACCATAATCCCGACGACTGGACGCTTCTGCCGATCAAGCAGGCGGACCGCCTGGGCACCATCACCATGACCAGCTATGCGCCCGACGCCGACAAGCCCTCCAACGCGGCGCTTGGCTGGGCCGTCCCGGTGTCCGACGACAGGACGCATACAGTCACTGGCGGCGTCCAGGAACTGCCCGTATCCGCGTTGCCGAAACCTCCGTCCTCCACGGCCACCCCCACTCCGGACGCGCTGTCGCCGACGAAGCCGCGGCCGGGCACGTCGACGCCGGGCGGTTCCCAGCCGCCCACCGGCACGCCGGCTCCCTCTGAGCCGGGTACAGCAACGCCGACGCCGACCCCGACGCCTTCTGAGCCGGGTACAGCAACGCCGACGCCGACCCCGACGCCTTCTGAGCCGGGTACAGCAACGCCGACGCCGACCCCC
>NZ_VEGI01000003.1:136241-266136 GCF_007679325.1 Arthrobacter sp. U41
CCGACGCCTTCTGAGCCGGGCACAGCAACGCCGACCCCGACGCCGACTCCCTCAGAGCCCGGCGCAGCAACGCCGACGCCGACATTGACCCCAACACCGACCCCGACGGCGCCGACGGCGCCGTCACTTCCCCCGATCGTGGAACCGGTGCCGACCTCGTTGGAGCCCACAGGGGCTCCGGCGCTGCCAACTTCGGCGCCCGCAACGGCAACGGCGACGGGTGAACCGGCGCCGGCCAGTGACCCAAAGCCGACCAGTGACCCGACGGGGACCGCGACCCCGTCGTCGTCTCCCGGACCGTAGCAGGAACAGAGACCCATACCCGCGCGTTTTGGTATCGAATGACTGTCGTGACCACTTCCGGAACACACGCCGGACACGATTTTCATTGCCGACTTCGCGAGGAACCCGCCCATGACCTCTTTGCACAGCATCCCGCTCACCCTGATCGACGGCACGGACACTGACTTCGGCCGCTTCAAGGGGGAGGTGGTCCTGGTGGTGAACGTGGCGTCGCAGTGCGGGTTCACGCCGCAGTACGCGGGACTCCAGGCGCTGCACGACAAGTTCCGCGATCAGGGCTTCCAGGTCCTCGGCGTCCCCTGCAACCAGTTCGCGGGCCAGGAGCCTGCTGCCGACTCCGAGATTGTGGAATTCTGCGAACGGAACTTCGGCGTGACCTTCCCGCTGACTGCCAAATCCCATGTCCGCGGCAAGAAGCAGCATCCGCTCTATGCCGAGCTCACGAAGTTCAAGAACGGGGTCCTGCCCGGTCTTGTTAAATGGAACTTTGAGAAGTTCCTGGTGAACCGCGACGGCGAGGTAGTGGCCCGGTTCGCACCCACGGTGGAACCGGACTCGCCCGAGGTCATCGAAGCGGTTGAGTCGGCGCTCAGCTGAGAGCCCACTCCCAAGACCACAAGGGGACAACGGCCCCTATCCCTAAGCATACTTACCGCCTAGACTGGCCGGACCGTCCCAAAAAACCGGGTTCTTCCATGGCGCCGACGTGTGTCAAGGCGGCGGCAGATCCGTCGTCGGGTGCCCGGGGGACGGTGCATCAGCACGCTTCGTGAATCACAACTGGACACTCCTATCGGAGGTCCGTGAAACCAGGAGGAAAGTGATGACAGGGAACAAAGCCGTTGCCTACAAGGGGCCAGGCAAGGTCGAACTGATCGACATTGACTACCCCACCTTCGAACTCAAAGACGGTCCGGGGGTCAACCCCGCCAACGTGGGCCGTTCGGTGCGCCATGGCGTAATCCTCAAAACCGTTGCCACGAACATTTGCGGGTCCGACCAGCACATGGTCCGCGGCCGCACAACAGCACCCTCGGACCTGGTGCTGGGCCACGAAATCACCGGCGAAGTGGTGGAAGTGGGGCCCGACGTCGAATTCATCAAGGTGGGGGACATCTGCTCCGTCCCCTTCAACATCGCCTGCGGCCGCTGCCGTAACTGCAAGGAACGCAAGACGGGCATCTGCCTCAACGTCAACCCCGACCGCCCGGGCAGCGCCTACGGCTACGTGGACATGGGCGGCTGGGTGGGCGGCCAGGCGAATTACGTGCTGGTGCCCTACGCGGACTGGAATCTCCTGAAGTTCCCGGACAAGGACCAGGCCCTGGAGAAGATGATGGACCTGACAATGCTGTCGGACATCTTCCCCACGGGCTTCCATGGTGCGGTCTCCGCCGGGGTGGGAGTCGGCTCCACGGTCTACATCGCAGGAGCCGGCCCGGTGGGACTGGCAGCGGCGACCAGTGCGCAGTTGCTGGGGGCCGCCGTCGTGATTGTCGGGGACCTCAACGCGGACCGGCTGGCGCAGGCCCGCAGCTTCGGCTGTGAAACTGTGGACCTGACCCAGGGCGGTCCGGCCGAGCAGATCGAACAGCTCCTGGGTGTTCCCGAAGTCGACTGCGGCGTCGATGCGGTCGGCTTCGAGGCCAGGGGTCACGGCCACGATTCCAAGGAAGCGCCGGCAACAGTGCTCAACTCTCTGATGGATATCACCGCCGCCGGCGGCGCCCTAGGCATCCCGGGACTCTATGTCACGGGGGATCCGGGCGGCGTGGACGAAGCTGCCAAGAAGGGCGCCCTCTCCCTCAGCCTCGGCACCGGCTGGGCCAAGTCGCTGAGCTTCACCACCGGCCAGTGTCCGGTGATGAAGTACAACCGCCAGCTGATGATGGCGATCCTGCATGACAGGGTCCACATCGCCAAGAACGTGAACGCGAAGGCAATCACGCTGGAGGAAGCACCCAAGGGCTACGCGGAGTTCGACGCCGGCGCGGCAACGAAGTACGTGCTGAATCCTAACGGCTACCTGAGCTGACCGCCGGGTACCTGAGTAGGGCTTCCGGCGGACACATACCGAAGCAAGTATGTGTCCGCCGGATTACCCGTTGTTGCCCTATTTTCAAACATGCCTACTGGAGTTTGCACATTGTTGGCCGGATGTCTGGTTGGATAGACATTACTGAGAGGGAAGTCGGGGGCTACCGCCCCCACCCAACCAGGAAGGTTGCAATGGAGCTCATCGAGGCCGAGCACCCCCGGCCACGTCATTTCCTACTCCACCTGAGTGACCCCCACCTGCTGGGAGGTTCCGCACCGCTGCACGGCAAGGTCGACAGCGACGCCCTGCTCCAGCAGCTTTTCGACGAAGTGCGGGCTTCCGGCGCGCGTCCCGAAGCCGTGATTTTCACCGGCGACCTTGCTGACCGGGGCGAACCCGAGGCCTACGCGAAACTTCGGGCCATCGTTGAACCCGCCTGCAAGGCCCTGGGCGCGAAAGTCATCTGGGCGATGGGAAACCACGACAACCGCGCCAACTTCCGCACCGGCCTGCTGGACCTGCCGGCCGACGACGCCCCCGTGGACCATACGTACTTCATCAACGGCCTGCGGATCATCACCCTTGACACCTCGGTCCCGGGCTTCCACCACGGTGAGTTGAGCCCCGACCAGCTGGAGTGGCTCGCGGCCGAACTTGCCACCCCCGCCCCGGACGGAACCATTCTGGCGCTGCATCATCCGCCGGTGCCATCGGTCCTGGACCTCGCCGTCCTGGTGGAGCTGCGGGACCAGGCGGCCTTGGCCGGGGTGCTGCGTAATTCAGACGTCCGGGCCATTCTGGGCGGCCATCTGCATTACTCGACCACCGGGACCTTCGCCGGGATCCCAGTCTCGGTGGCGTCAGCCACGTGCTACACGCAGGACCTCAACGTCCCGGTGGGCGGGACCCGCGGCCGCGACGGTGGCCAGGCGTTCAATCTCGTGCACGTTTACGAGCACACGATCGTGCACTCCGTGGTTCTGCTGGGCGACACCCCGGCAGTCGGCGAGCTGGTCTCGGCCGCGGAAACCCAGCGGCGGATCTCGGCGGCCGGGATCCGTATCCCCAGCAAAGCGAAGCTCGAGGACCCGGCCAGGACACCCGGCCACCGCCGGCTGACCGCCAGCAACTAGCGGCCGGCCGCCCGCAGAACTGCCTACTTCTCCCAGGGCGCCTTGATCGGGTAGTACTTCTCCAGGAAGTCGGTCACCAGCTCGGCCCGTTCCTCGGCCGGGACCTCGGGGAAACTGCCGTCATTGAGGCAGAAGAAGTCCATGTTCCGCTTGGCGAGCAGCTTGGGCAGGTAGTTGAGGCCCGCCCTGGCCGTGGTGTCCACATAACGCACCTTGGCCGCCGTCTGGGTGACGGCCCGGCCGGTCAGCAGCGCGTAGTAGTGGTAGAACGAATTGGTCACCGAGATGTTGTCGGCCGCGCGGAAGGTGCTGGCTGCCGTCTTGGCGAACTCCGCCGGGAACTCCTGCTCCATCGTGGCCACCACGCTGCGGCGCAGCGGCGCGGCCGTGTGTTCCAGGTGCCGGGTGGTGATCCGGCCGAAACGGTCCCACAGCAGTTTCCGGTTCACCCGGGCGGCGTTCTCGAAACCGCTGCGTTCCGCGTCGTTGTCCCCGAGGCCGATGCGGGTTTCCGCCTCGATGAACTTGGTGATGCCGCCCGGCGTGAAGAACATATCCGGTCCGACGGCGCGGCCGAAGAACATGTCGTCGTTCGAGTACAGGAAGTGCTCGGACAAGCCCTCAATGTGGTGGAGCTGGCATTCCACGGCCTGCGAGTTGTGGGTGGGCAGCACGGAGGGGTCGGCGAAGAATTCCTCGCTGCGGACAATCGTCACTGCCGGATGATCAGCCAGCCAGGCGGGCGCGGGGGAGTCCGTGGCGATGAAGATCCGGCGGATCCAGGGCGCGAACATGTACACCGAGCGGAGCGCGTACTTGAGTTCGTCAATCTGGCGGAACCGGGCTTCGTGGTCGTCGCCCTCACCCACCACGACGCCGGCCATCCTCGCGCGCCGGGCGGCGATGTATTCCGGGGAGCTGCCGTCCACCCAGGAGAACACCAGATCCACATCGAAGCTGATGTCGCTGGCGTGGTCGGCGAACATGTTCTCGATGGTGGGCCACGTGTGGCCGTATCGCTCCACCGTGCCGCGGACGGCATCCTGGGCCAGCAGCGTGCGGCGGGTCAGCGAGTTTTCGATCGGGAGGATCAGCTGGTCGCCCTCGAAACTCCACAGTTCCAGCTGCACCCCGGCCGAGGCGCCGAATTCGAAGCCGCCCTCCGGCTCCACCCGGGGACGGTAGAGACGGAAGATCCGCGCCTGCCGGTTGGGCGAGAGCTCCCCGTCGGCCACCAGCACTGCGGACTTCTTCTTGGCGTCGACGCTCATGGAGTAGAACGGCTCGTCGTGGCAGGCCGCTACCAGGGCGGCACGGAGTTCCTTGCGGTCCTTCCAGTCCACGGCAATGACCGGACGGTGGTTGTTGCCACGGACTAGAAGGTAGTCCAGCCCGGCGCCGTCCAGCACCGAGCGGATGAACATCAGGTCTTCGACCATGGCCTGGTATGGCGTCCGGTTCTCGTTGACCAGCCCGTACCGGCCGCGCCGGCGCACAACGTCCTGGCGGGTCCGGAACCTCGCGACGGCTGCCGCTGAGGTGACCTCTTCGTGGGCGTCGACCGATGCCTGGCTGCCGTAATAGATCTCGTCCTGGACCAATGAGTCTGTAATTTCGGTTCTCCGTGAATGTTTGCGTGAATGTGTGCCTACCTGCATAATAACGCCCGCCCTAAAATCGCCCGAAATTCCCGCGGTTTCAACGCCGTTGGTTCAGTCGAGCAGTGCCGTGCGCCAGCTGCGCAGGAAGGCGGCCCCGGCGTCGTCGTGGATGACGTCAGCGCCCAGCCCCAGGTCCGCCGCGGTGAGTACCTCGTACGGCTTGACGGGGACGCCGTCGGCGGGCCGGACGTCAACGTGTTTGACCGGGTGGTCGTTGTGGTGCAGCCAGTCGGCCATGGCGTAATCCGTGCGGGAATCGCCCACCGTCCGCCAGGCCTGAGGGGTAACCCCTTGGGCCGCCAGGAGCTCCACGGCCCGGCTGGCGCCCAGATCCTTGCCGAGCCGGACCGACTCGATGTCCGTCGAGATGATGGTGGGATCAACCCGGTAGTCGATCCGGTCATCGGAATCGGGGGCGTGGTGGTCCAGCCGCACCACCCCGAGGCCGTGCCGGCCCATCAGGTCCATGGCATCGGCGTCGAACAGCTGCTGTTCGGCCCGGTAGTCGGAGTTATCCACCGAGATGTGCTGCTCCACGGAGACCATCGCCATTTTGGTTTCGTCGAAAAACATGTGGCTGGCGTAGTCCTCGGCGACCAGCCGGCGGACGTCGTCGCCGAAAGCGCCGGGGATGGCCAGATCGTGATCGACGTGGACGGCCCCGGGCCCGGTGGAGGTGTAGCTGAACCAGACGGCGCCCTTCTCGCAAATGGCGTGGATGAGGATGCTGGAGGGCATCCCGGCGGCGATCATCGGCTCCATGACCTGCTCGCGTATGAAGGCCGCCGAACGGCCGGTGTTGAAAATGACCGGGATCCCCGCCTCAGCCAGCGCCAGCAGGTCCGCGATGATCTCCGGTTGTACCGCGCGGGTGACGGGACTCGCCACGGGGCCGTCGACGTCGAGCAGCAGCGCCAGCGGGGGAGTCGACGGCGAGTGGGAAGCTGAAGTCTCGGGAGTTGTCATGGTCCCATTCTCCCAGCCGGCGGGCATCTTTGCATGCGTCGTGGACTGTGCCGCAGGCGCGGTGTTGGCCGTGACAGCCCGGGGCGCACCATGTGACAAATGGTTACCGTTTGGCTACAACCTCCCGCCGCCGGGGAGTCTGGATTCCTTTGGCAGTCCAAGTTCCTTAGGCTGGCATGGTGATATTCAAAGCCGTGGGCGAGGGACGCCCGTACCCCGACCATGGTTACAACACGCCCAAGGACTGGGCAGCCCTGCCGCCGCGGCCTGTCCGGCTGGATGAGCTGGTGACCACCAAGCGCACGCTGGACCTCGAGGCCTTGCTGGCAGAGGACTCGACATTCTTCGGCGACCTCTTCCCGCACGTCGTGGAATACCGGGGCGTCCTGTATCTGGAGGACGGCCTGCACCGGGCTGTCCGGACGGCGTTGCACCAGCGCACGGCCATCCACGCGCGTGTTCTGGTGATAAATGGCTAGAAGGCCAAAGGACCTCACCGTCCTGCATGGACACAATGTCATTTCCGGCTCGGATTTGCGCGCCACCTTCGTTGACGATGACGAACTGCAGGCACACCCCGGCAGGATGCGGCGCCGCATCCTGCATGGCGTCGTCCTGGTGCTCCTCGTGGGGCTGGTGGCCGCGGCGATTGTGGTTGCCCTGGCCATCATGAACGGCCAGATCAGGATCCCGACGGCGGAGCGCAGCCAAGCCGCTGCGTCCGTCTGCCCGGAGGCGATCTACGACTATACGCCGCCGGAGAAGATCAATCTGAACGTGTTCAACTCCACGTCCCGGCCGGGGCTCGCCCGGTCCGTGGCCGGCGAGTTCGCCGCCCGCAAGTTCAAGGTCGGGGCCGTGGCCAATACGACGTCAGGCTACCGGGGCGTGGCGCTGATCGTTTCGGGCGCCGCGGGACAGTCGGCCGCGTTCACTGTGCAGCGCAACCTGCCCGGCTCGGACTATTTCCAGGACGGCCGCACGGACCCAAGTGTGGATGTCATCCTCACCGGGGACTTCGAGGGGCTGGCGAAACCCGAGCTGGTTGACCAGACGCCGGGGCAACTCAGCTGCCCGCGCGAGGAACGGCGGATTGTGGATGAATCGGCGTGGCCCGTGACCCCGACAGTGACGCCGACGGCGGGCTAGGACGGACTGGTACGGACGCCTGCCGCGGAGGCTTGATGCGGACGCCCCGGCGGGGCGCTGCTGCGGCGGCACGCTGCGGCGGTCGCGGGAGCCTACGGGTTCACGTGGACGGGACGGCCGGCGTCGTCGAAGCACGCCCCCGCGCCGAGCTGGACGAACCGCACGGTGCGGGCCAGCCGGGCCTCCGCGTCAGCATCCTGACCTGCGCCGTCTCCGCGGGCCGCGCTGGAGGACAGCGTGCCGTGGATGAGCTGCGCGAGCTGGGTGATGTCCGCCTCCGGCAGGTAGCCCTGGGCAATGCCGTCCCGCAGTATGCCCTGCAGGAGAACACTAAGCTCCCCGACGTGGTCCGCCAGTTTCGCGAACGACGCCGGCGAAAGTACGGCCCCCATGGCGGGACCCGGCGGCAGGTGCCGCCGGCTGAGGTCCTCGACCTGGGCGCGGACGTAAAGGGCCAGCCGGTCCACGGGATTGTCCAGCGAATCCAGGGATTCGCGCAGGTCAACCAGGAACCGCTCGGTCTCGTCCAGCGCGTAGGCGATCAGGAGCTCTTCGATGTCCGCGTAGTAGTTGTACACGGCGGTCCGGCCGATCCGGGCGTGGCGTGCGACGTCGGTCATGGTCAGCCCCGGAAGGCCGTGGGTGAAGAGGAGTTCGCCGAACGCCGTCAGGATGCGGTGCTGGGTCTCGGCGCGTTGGGCGGCGTTGCTCGCGGCCGAAATCCTGGGCATACAGACACTTTAGCCCTATCTGTCAGCAAACGCGGGCTCCGGCGGCGGCCACGTTCCGGGTTCGCCGGAAACCCGCCCCGTCGCAGTAAACTTCCGGCGACCCCGGAAGATTCCGGCGAACTCGACGCGGCGGGGCTCAGCTCGCGCAGCCGTCCGGGCCGCAGGCCTCGCCGGTGCCGGTGGCGGCGCCGGTGCTGCCAGCCGTTCCCACCATGACCAGCGGCTGGCTTTCCTGCCAGGCCTGCTCGAGGGCCGCGGCAAACGTCTCGGCCGGCTGGGCGCCGGAGAGCCCGAACTTGCGGTCAATCACGAAGAACGGGACACCGCTGACCCCGAGGGCGCGGCCTTCCTCGAAGTCCATCCGGACGTCGTCGGCGTATTTGTCCGTGGTGAACAGTTCTTCCAGTTCGGCCGCGGCGATCCCAAGGTCCGTGCCCAGGGACGTCAGGTACTCCCGGCTGCCGATGTCCCGGCCGTGCTCGAAGTGGTCGCTGAGCAGGCGTTCCTTGGCGGCGTCCTGCTGCCCGTGCGCGGCGGCGAGGTGGATCAGCCGGTGGGCGGTGAAGCTGTTGGCCACCACCACGTCGTCGAAGCGGTAGTTGAGGCCTTCACCCTTGGCCTGCTCCGCCACGTGCGCGAACATTCCGGCGACCTGGGCCGGGGCCATCCCCTTGCGGGTGCTCAGGTAGTCCAGTTCGGTGCCGTCGTAGTGCTCCGGCAACGACGGGTCCAGCTGGTAGCTGCGCCACTGCACCTCCACGGACTCCCGGTGCGGGAAAGCCGCGAGGGCGGTTTCAAAGCGGCGTTTGCCGATGTAGCACCAGGGGCAGGCCACGTCGGACCAGATCTCAATCTTCATGCTCGCCACAACCCCCAGCAGGCCGGCCGCATTCCCCTGCGGGCTGTCGGGTTGGTCACGGCGTGACCGGGCGCTCCATCACGAAGTCGTGTTCCACCGTGCTGCCGAGCATAAAGGACTTGGTACCGACTTTCCGGAAGCCGGATTTTTCGTAGAAGCGGATGGCGCGGGCATTCTGTTCGTTCACGCCGAGCCAGAGCCCGCGGGCGCCGGCCGCCGCGGCCGCTGCGACGCTGGCATGCATCAGTTCGGCGGCGGCGCCGAGCCCGTGATGGTCCGGGTGGACGTAACACTTGCTGAGTTCCGTCGACGGCAGGATGGTCAGGGCGGAGGCCACGTCCGGGTCCCGGGCAGGCCGGGCAACGAGCAGGCTGTAGCCGCGGAGGTCGCCGTCGACGTCGATCACCAGGACGGTGATCTGCGGATCGGCCAGATAGGCGCGGAAGTTGCCCTCGCTGAGGGTGGCCGCCAGATGAGCGGCGATGTCCGCGGCCGTCGAACTGGGCGGGCAGGCCAGCGGAAAGGTGACGGCAGCCAGCGCAGCCAGCCCGCCGGCATCGTCCGCGGTTGCCATCCGGATGATGTGGGTCATGGCTGGTTCCCACGGCGCAGGCTGCGCAGGAACGCCAGGCCCGTTTCGGCCAGCCGGTCCTGGCTCGGAGCCAGCGGCCGCCAGATCGATGCCGCCACGGCAATGGCGGCATTGTCCACCGTGAAACTTTCAATGTTCAGCGGTCCTGCGTAGCCCACCTCATCCAGGACTTGCAGGAAGCCGTTCCAATCGGTCTGGTCCCCGCCCGGGGCGCCGCGGTCGTTACCGCAGACCTGCACGTGCACCAGGTGCTCGCCGGCGGCCCGGACGGCCGCCGCCACGGAACGCTCCTCGATGTGAAGGTGATAGCTGTCCAGCGCGAGGCCCACGCCGTTTCCGAGCAGCGGTCCCAGGGCATCCAGCGCCTGGTCCACCGTGTTGACCAGTGATGTTTCGTACCGGTTCAAGGGCTCGATGCCCAGCACCACGTTCGCTTCCTGGGCCAGATCGGCGACCGGCCGGAGGTTCCGGCGCAGCTCCGCGTAGGCGTCCCGCCGCTGCTCCGTCGACATCCGCCAGGTCCGGCCGGTTTGGGCATAGAAGGGTCCGCAGACCGTGGGCGAGCCGATGCTGCCGGCAAGGGTGATGCAGGCTGAGAGGTAGGTTTGGGTCCTTTCCACGGAAGCCGGATCCGCGGCCACCAGGTCCCGTCCCGGTGCCATGGCCCCCACCACGAAGGGTTTCAGCCCGGTGCCCGCGAGGGATTCCAGTACCGTGCCGGCGGTGAAGTCGCCGACGTTCTCGAGCGGGAGTTCGACGGCGTCAAAGCCCAGGGCGGCAATTTTCCCGAGCAGCCCGGGGAGGTTGGAGTCGGTCAGCGGGGACTCCCAGACCCAGGTGCTGATCCCGATGGGACGCTCCACGCTGCCTTCCTTCCTGTTGGTTCCGCTGCCGGCATGTCCTGCCACTTCTTGTCCTGCCGCTGCTTGTCCTGCCGCACGGGCGCATGCGGCGGTCCCGCGGGAAGTCCGCGGGACCGCCGGGCCGTCAGGGCATCTGCCGCTGCTGCCAGACCTCCGGATAGCCGGCCAGGTCCTCGCCGCCGAACTTGGCGTAGTGCCCGCCCGGCATGCCCTCGTTACTCTTCAGCCACGCATCCAGTTCGTCAACCAGGATGGGCTTCTGCGGGAGGACCCATTCCGTGGGAATCTCCTCACCCTTGAAGATCTTTTCCAGCGCCAGCAGCGGGGTCCGCCACTGGAAATTGGAGTAGACCGGGGCCATGGCGTCAATCCCCGTTTCTTTCCACTTGGTCAGAAAGCTCATCTCATCCTCGCCGGTCATAATGGGGAGATCCTTGCCGGCGTCCTCGAAAGCTTCAAGTGCGGCCACCGCACCGTCTCCGGCGTCCATCCAGACGCCCTTGACGTCACCCGTGGCCAGTTCGTCGGAGATGATTTTCTTGATCTCGGTGGGGTCGGCGCCGGTGAAGTAGTCCTTGGCCTCGATTCCCTTCTCCTCGAAGATCTTCTTGGCGGCCGCCCAGCGGTGCTCCAGCACGTCCACACCCGGGAGGATGCGCAGGGCCACCACCTTGTCGCCCGATTGGAGTTTTTCGCTCAGGAACGTGGCCGTGTCGATGCCCCAGGCGAAGCCTCCGATCGGGTGGATGAACGTGGTGGCGCAGTCCGTCTCCACACCGCGGTCGAAGACCACCACGGGCTTGCCGGTCTCGCAGGCACGTTCCACGGCCTGGGTGAGCGCCGCGGTGGAGTTGGGCGAAATGACGAACGCGCCGCAGTTGCCCTCGGCGATGAAGTAGTCGATGTCCGCGATCTGGGTGTTGTCATTGTCTTTGGCGTCCCGGGTTTCCATTTCGGAAATGACCCCGGTTCCCTGCAGCGCCTTGAGCTGTTCGTTCATGGTGATCCAACCGGTCTGCCGCCACGGGTTGGAGATGGAGGCGTTGGCGAAGCAGACCTTCTGCGCTCCCTGGGCCGCGAACTTCGACGTGTCCGTCATGGGACCGGCGATGTACTGCAGGTAGGGCTTCTCCGGGTCCCCTTCGAAGGTGGCCGAGCGTTGCTGGTTCTGGGTGTCGTAAAGCGCTTGGTCAAACCAGTCCTGGCTTGCCGGACTGCTTGCCGCCGGAGAGCCGGAGCCGGCCCCCGTCGTTTCGGTGACGGACGGGTCAGTAGTGGTACATGCGGTCAGGGCCGCCAGCGGCAATGCTGCGGCCAGGGCGATCACGCGGACAGATTTTTTGCGCATTAGACTCTTTCTCCTCCTTGTACGGTGCCCTCGGCGGGCGTGGATGCTGCGGCCAACTGGTGCTGTTCGTCATGGGCAGCGGAACTGGCCCCCTTGCGCTTGCGTTGCCAGGACCGGGAAGCCGCGGCAACCGCGATGATGATGATTGCCCCCTGAACGGTGTCCCGCCACGTCGCCTGGACCCCCATGAAGTTCAGGAGGGTGAACAGAGACTCGAGGGCGAAGGCGCCGGCCGCGGCGGACAGGACCCAGCCGCGCCCGCCGCCCAGCACAACGCCGCCAAGAACGACGGCGGTGATCGCCGTGAACTCGTACCCGCGCCCTACCGACGGGTGCACTCCCGCGTAGCCCACGAGCAGGATGCCGGCCACGGTGGCGGACAGCGAGGACATCATGAAGGCGCGTGTCCGCACCCACCAGACCCGCGAACCGGCGAGGGCGGCGGCCGCAGGATTGTCACCGACGGCGATGAGCGTGCGGCCGAAGGGACGGCGCATCAGAACAAACGCCGCGGCGGCCACTGCCGTCAGGATGATGACCGGGTACGGAATGATGTCCAGGACCGGAACGTCCTGGATGCCGCCGCGCCCGATCTGCCGGAAGCTGTCCGCGGGGTTTCCCTGCGCAGCGCCGCCGGTCCAGTACAGGACCAGCCCCAGCAGCGCCAGCATCATGCCCAGCGTGACAATGAAACTGGGGACCTGCAGCAGGGTGGTGATCAGTCCGTTCACCAGCCCGATGAAGGCGCCCAGCACAAACATCAGGGCCAGCACGGGAATGACCTTGGAGTCGTCCTGCCCGATCAGGTTGCCAGCCACGATGACCTGCATCGTCACCACCGATCCCATCGACAGGTCGAATTCCCCGCCGACAATAACGAAGTACTGGCCGATGGCGGCGATGGCGATGGGGGCAGTCCTGCCGATAAACCGGATGAAGGAGCTCGGCTCCCCAAAGGACGGATTCAAGACGATGACGGCCGCCAGGAGACCGATCAGCAGGACGAAGACGGCGCCGCCGGGGGTGCGCAGGGCCCGCAGTAGGCGCTCGGACCGGCTGGCACGGTTCTGCTGGAGAATCGCGCTGCGCCCGGAATTCAGTGCTGTGCTCATGGCCCCTCCGCCGGCACGGGCTGGGGGGCGGGCGCTGCCGCCGGACCCTTCGCGGGGAACCGGTCCGGTCTGCTGACGATGCGCCGCCGGGCATAGACGGCGACGGCGGCGACGATGACGACGCCCCTGACCACGTCTTTCAGGAATGGGTTGACCTGCATGACGGACATAATGTTGTCCAGCATGGCGAAGATCAGGACACCGCCGAGTGTGCCGGTGATGGTCCCCTTGCCCCCGGACAGCAGCGTGCCGCCGAGCACAACTGCGGCGATGGAGAGCAGATCATAGCCGCCCTGGGAACCCACGGTGGGGCTGCCCACGCCCAGCCTGCTGGCAAGGAGCAGCCCTGCCATCCCTGCCAGGACGGAACAGATGACGTGCGCCGTGATGACCGGAACGTCAACGCGGATTCCGGATGTACGGGCCACGGCGATGTCGCCGCCGACGGCGTACAGGTGATGCCCGACGCGGGTGCGGTGCAGCAGCAGCATGGCCAGTCCCGCGCAGGCCAGCATAATGAGCGTGGAGATCGGAACCGGACCGAGCCCCGTTGCTCCGACCATGCGGAACGCAAGGGGTGTCTGGCCGAAGCTGCCCTTGAAGTTGGTGGCGAGATAGCCGCTGATGATCAGGCCCACGCCCAGCGTGGCGATGAATCCGTGCACGTTCAGGCGGGCGACGATCAGCCCGTTCGCGAGTCCAATGACTGCTGCCGTCCCGAGCGTCAACAGGACGGCGGACAGGATGTTGCTGGGGTTGTTGGCCATGACGCCCGCGGCAATGAGGCTGGCCAGGCTGGTGACGTAGGGAACTGAGAGATCCAGGCTTCCTGCCAGGATGACCAGTGTCTGGCCGATCGCGATGAAGCCCAGAACGCTGGTTCCGGTCAGGATGCTCGAAATATTGCCGGGGCTGAAGAAACTCCGTCCGATGGAGTTCACCAGCAGCGCGCCCAGGATGAGCGTCATCAGCGCCACAAGGTAGACGATCTGGGTGGAGGACAGCCGCTCGAAGAAGCCCGCCCGCTGTTTCATGCCTCTCCTTCCTGTGCCGTCCTGGCGCCGGTTCCCAGCTGGAGGATGGCTTCTTCTGAGGTTCCGGCAGGCAGTTCACCCACGAGCCGGCCGTCACGCATCACAAGGATCCGGTCCGACATGCCGATGACTTCCGGGAGTTCGCTGGACACCATGAGGATGGCCTTGCCCTCGGCCGCGAGCTGGCGCATCAGCCGGTAGACCGCCACCTTGGCGCCCACATCAATGCCGCGGGTGGGTTCATCCAGCAAGACGAGCCTGGGCCGGATAGCCAGCCACTTGGCGAGAACCACCTTTTGCTGGTTGCCGCCGGACAGGTACTGCACTTCCTGGTCCAGGTCACGGGCTATGACCTCGAGGGAGGAAAAGACGCCCGGGATTTCTGTCCTGACTTCTGCTGTGCGGCGGGGAAAGACGGACCTGATCACACTGAGTGCGTTGTCCAGGATGGACTGGTTCAGGCTCAATCCCTCGGCCTTGCGGTCCTCCGTGATCAGCGCCATCCGCGCCTGCACGCCCTGCCGCGGTGATGTGGGCAGCAGCTCCACGCCGGCCATCTTCATCGCTCCGCGGGTGAAGGGTGCGGCGCCAAAGATGCCGTGCAGCAACTCCGTGCGGCCGGACCCCTGGAGCCCGGCCACGCCCACAATCTCGCCGGGCCGGATGCTGAGGTTTATCCCGTCCAGCTGGCCGTTCCCGGCGTCCCGCAACTCAAGGATCGGCTCCTCGGCGCGGTCGGCGGCCGCGTCCTCGCGGGGCAGTTTGTCCGGGAAGAACGCCGAGATGGGGCGGCCCACCATGAGCCGGACCAGCCGGGCGTCGTCGAGTTCGGCGGCGGGCTGGGTGCTGACCACCTTGCCGTCCTTTAGGACGGTGATGACATCGCAGAGGTCGAACACTTCGCGGAGCCGGTGGGATACGTAGAGGACGGCCGTTCCGCGTTCACGCAGCCGTGCCACGATCTGGTAGAGAAGTTCAACTTCGGCGCCGGCCAGCGCGGCCGTGGGCTCGTCCATGGAGATGATCCGGGCGTTGTAGCTGACCGCCTTCGCGATCTCCACGACCTGTTGCTCGGCCACCGTCAGGCTCCGCACTTCCATGGTGGGCCGGATGGCGGTGATCCCGAGGGACTCGAGCAACTCCGCCGTTTTCGAGTTCATCAGGGTCTTGTTCACCAGCAGTCCGCGGCGGGGCTCCCGGCCCAGGTAGATGTTCTCGGCCACCGTTCGGTCGGGCAGAAGGTTGAACTCCTGGAACACCGATGACAGCCCGGCTTCGTGGGCCTTGGTGGGGTGGCTGAACGTGACTTCCCGCCCCTCAAGGAGCATTGTCCCGGCGTCGGGCTGGTACACCCCGGCCAATACCTTCATCAGGGTGGATTTTCCGGCGCCGTTTTCCCCCATGAGCCCGTGCACCTGGCCGCGGTGCAGGCTCAGCTTGGCGTCCTCCAGTACGGGGATGCCGAAAAAACTCTTGGTCAGGCCGCGGACTTCCAGGATGGGCGGCGGTCCCGGGGAGCCGGAGGGGAGCGCCCCGGAGGCGGGCACGGCATCAGTTTCGTTGTGGTTCTCCATCGATGCGTCCTCCACGCGCTAACTGTTGCAGGGGCGATTCCGGTCCGTCAAGGAATAAGCGATCGTTCACTCTTGCTGCTTTGGGCTCCGGTCCTTGGTGCTGAAGGCGGCGTCGAACGAGGTGTTCGACGGCGCGAAGTCGAACTTTTTGAGGGCGGCGAGAGCCTCCGGGGCGCCGTGAAGACGGTCCATCCCGGCGTCTTCCCATTCCACGGAGATGGGGCCGTCGTAGCCGATCGCGGTGAGGGCCCGGAAGGACGATTCCCAGGGCACGTCGCCGCGGCCGGCGGAGACGAAGTCCCAGCCGCGGCGCGGGTCGCCCCAGGCCAGATGGGAACCGAGGACGGTGTTCCGGCCGGTGGGCCGGAGCTTGGTGTCCTTGCAGTCGACGTGGTAGATCCGGTCCTTGAAATCCCAGATGAAGGAGACCGGGTCGATGCCCTGCCACATGAAGTGGGAGGGGTCCCAGTTCAGCCCGAAGGCCTCGCGGTGGCCGATCGCCTCCAGGGTGCGGACGGTGGTCCAGTAGTCGTAGGCGATCTCGGAGGGGTGGACCTCATGGGCGAACCGCACCCCGCACTCATCGAAGACGTCCAGGATCGGGTTCCACCGGTCGGCGAAGTCGTGGTAGCCGGCGTCGAGCACGGCGGCCGGGACGGGCGGGAACATCGCGACGTACTGCCAGATCGAGGAGCCGGTGAACCCGACCACGGTGTCCACGCCCAGGGCCTTGGCGAGCCGGGCGGTGTGCCGCATTTCCTCAGCGGCACGCTGTCGGACGCCTTCGGGATCACCGTCGCCCCAGACCCGCGGCCCGACGATGGCCTCGTGGCGGAAATCGATGGGGTCATCGCAGACGGCCTGGCCCTTGAGGTGGTTGGAGATGGCCCAGACTTTGAGGTTGTACTTGTCCAGGACGGCGAGTTTGGATTCGACGTAGCCGGGTTCGTCCCAGCGCCAGGCGTCCAGGTGGTCGCCGGAGACGGCGATTTCCAGGCCGTCGTAGCCCCAGCCGGAGGCAAGGCGCGCGACTTCCTCGAAGGGGAGGTCGGCCCACTGGCCGGTGAACAGGGTGTAGGGGCGGGGCATGTCAGGCTCCTTCAGTAACGGTGGCGGGGGCGGCATCAGCCCGGGAATTATGGAGCTGGACCCGGGCGCCGCCGGTCGCGGCGCTGTCTTCCACCGCGGCCAGGATGCGCTGGACAGCTAGCCCGTCCTGGAACGACGGCGATGGCGGTATCCCGGCGTCGATCGCCACGAGGAAGTCGCGGATTTCGTGCGTAAACGTGTGCTCCCAGCCGATGACATGGCCCTGCGGCCACCAGGCGCCCACGTACGGGTGCTCGGGTTCGTTGACCAGGATGCGGCGGAAGCCCTGCTCCCGGACAGGGAGTGTGGCGTCCAGGAAATCGAGTTCGTTCAGGTTCTCAAGGTCAAACAGGATGGAGCCCTTGTCGCCGTAGATTTCGAGTTTGAGCGAGTTCTTCTTTCCCGTGGCCACGCGGGAGGCCTCAATAGAGGCGACGGCCCCGGACGCTAGCGTCAGCGTCGCCCAGGCGGCGTCGTCGACCGTCACTTTTTCAGGTCCTCGGGGGCCGGGCCGGTCCGGGGTGAACGTGTGCAGCTGCCCGGAGGCCTCGGTGACCCGGTCTGCGAGAAGGAACAACACCTGGTCGATGGCGTGTGAGGCGATGTCGCCCAGCGCCCCGGAGCCTGCGGTGTCCTTGCGCAGCCGCCACGTCATGGGCGTTTCCGGGTTCATCAGCCAGTCCTGCAGATAGGCGGCGCGGAACTGCTTGACGGCGCCCAGCCGGCCCTCCGCAATCAGCTCGCGGGCCAGGGCCAGGGCGGGGACCCGGCGGTAGTTGAACCCGATCATCGACTGGACTCCGCGGGACTGCGCGTCGCGGGCAGCCGTGGCCATGGCCTCCGCCTCGGCCACAGTGTTGGCCAGCGGCTTCTCCACGAGGACATGCTTGCCCGCGGCGAGGGCGGCGATGGCGATCTCAGCGTGCATAAAGCCGGGGGCGCAGATGTCCACGATCTGGATGTCGTCGCGGGCAATGACGGAGCGCCAGTCCGTGGCGGACTCCGCCCAGCCGTACCTCGCCGCGGCTGCAGCGACTCCCTCCGGGTCCCGCCCGACGAGGACCCGCCGCTCGAAGGCCGGAACGTCGAAATAGCTGGCGACATTGCGCCAGGCATTGGAGTGGGCCTTGCCCATAAACGCGTAGCCGATCATCGCTACCCCCAGGGCGCGGCCCGGGCGCGGTCCGAGAGGTGAGCCCTGGGGATCCATGGTTCAGCCCTGAAGAGTAGCGGCTGTGGGGTCCCAGTCCTCGGGGAGGGCCGCTGACCGCGGGGCGGAGCTTTCAACATCCACGAACGCGCGGGTGTCGATCGACTCGGAGATGGAGGCCATGGTGTCGAGGATGTGGAACGCCAGCTCACCCTGGGCCCGGTGCGGCCGGCCCTCGCGGATGGCGCGGGCCATTTCCAGCACGCCGGCGCCGCGGCTGGCGGTGGAGCCGCGGGACGGAACGGTGGTCCAGTCATCGGAGCCGAGCGCGCAGATCCGGATGTCGCCGTCGAAATTGTTTGGGTCCGGCAGCGCGATGGTGGCGTCAGAGCCGGTGATTTCCACGAAGCCGGCGCGTTGGAACGGCGAATCGAAGCTGAAGATGCTCTGCCCGGACTGGCCGCCTTCGAACTCCAGGATGGAGCTGACGTGCGTCGGGACAGTGACGGGGAATTCCTCGCCGGCGTTGGGGCCTGATCCGATGACGCGGGTTTCGCGGGATTTGGAGCCGAACGCTGCCACCCGGCGGATGCTGCCGAACGTCTGGACCAGGGTGGTCAGGTAGTACGGGCCAATGTCGTACAGCGGGCCGGCGCCGTCCTGGAACAGGAATGCCGGGTTCGGATGCCAGGACTCCGGACCGGGCGACTGCATCAGCGTCAGGGCAGTCAGCGGCGTGCCGATGTCGCCGCGTTCGATCATCCGGCGCGCGGTCTGCAACCCGGCGCCGAGGAAGGTGTCCGGGGCGCAGCCGAGGCGGACCCCGGCGGCGTCGGCTGCTTTGAGCAGCCCGCGGCCGCTTTCCCGGTCCAGCGAGAACGGTTTTTCGCTCCAGACGTGCTTGCCGGCGTGGACGGCTTGGGTGGCCACCTCGACGTGGGCCGCCGGGATGGTCAGGTTGATGACGATCTCGACGTCGGGGTTCCCCAGGACGGCATCGACTCCGCCGTGGTTGGCAACCCCGTACTCCGCGGCGCGGGCGGCGGCGGCGTCCTCGAAGAGGTCTCCGATCGCCACGACCCTCACGTCCGGGAAGCTCGTCAGGTTGGCCAGGTACTCCCTGCTGATGACACCGGCGCCGATGATGCCTAGGCCCACGGGGCCCGCGCTGCGGGGGCCGGAGGCTCCTGCCGCGGGGCTCATACGGAGGCCTTCCCGGCGCTGAGGTATCTGAAGCTGTCGGTGACGGCGTCGAACATGTCGCCGTGGAATTCGTCGAGTTCGATCACGCCGACCTCAAGGGACCCGGCGGCGTCCAGGACATCCCAGATGGGCATCTTGCCGTCGCCCACGGCGAGCTGGCCGGACGGGTCAGCGGTGACGGGGCCGTCCTTGATGTGGATAAACTTCACCCGGTCACCCAGGCGGGCAAGGAATTCGGCCGGGTTCTGTCCGCCCACGGCGGCCCAGTACGTGTCGAGTTCCAGGACGATCCCGGGGTCAAGATGGTCCGCGAGGTGCTCCAGCGCGGTCTTGCCGTTGATCACGGACTCAACTTCCCACCAGTGGTTGTGGTAGCCGACGCGGACGCCGTAGCCGGCTCCCTTGGCGGACGCGGCGTTGAGCCGGTCAGCCGTGTCCTTGACGTCCTCGAGGGTGTTCCAGCGCTCCTCCGGAACAAAGGGCTCGATCACGGTTCCGATGCCCAGCTGCCGGGCGGCGGCAAAGATGGCGTCCTGGTCATCGCTCAGCAGGGGTGCGTGGCCGGACGGGGCGGTGATGTTGTTCTCTGCCATGGCCTGCTGCAGTTCAGCGGCTTTTGCGACGAAATGGTAGGGCTCAACCATGGTGAAGCCGATCCCGGCCAGGCGCTCAATCGTTCCGGCCAGGTCCTCTTCCAGGGCCGTCCGGACCGTGTAGAGCTGGATCGAGTATGGCACTGTCTCTCCTCGTCGTTGGGGTTGAGCTGCAGCGGACCCGAGGGGCGACCCTGATAGCTGGGCTGCCCTAGACCCAAGCTAGGACGACTTTTGCCGAGCGTCAAGCAAAAGTTGAAACGCCGGTTCCAGTTTCTTCGGGCGTGACATGCAGAAGTGACGCGTGCTATCACTGACTCATGACCCCACCCGCCGGCGCCGAACCTGCCGCCCCCGAGGCCGCCGGCAGTCTGTCCCGGGCCGGTGACCTGTTCCAGTTGTTGCGCGACGGCAAGGCCCGCACGCGCGCCGAGCTGGCCCTCACCACCGGCCTGGCGCGCTCCACCGTCGCCTCCCGGATTGACGCGCTGATTCACTCGGGACTGGTCGGACCGGCCGGCGAGGCCAGTTCCAGCGGCGGCCGGCCGCCGTCGCGCTTTGCCTTTAACCCCGCCGCCCGTGTGGTGCTGGCGGTGGACGTCGGCGCCACCCACGTGATCATCGCCGTCACCGACCTGGGCGGATCGGTGCTCGCGGAACGCCGCCTGAGCCAGGACATCGCCGATGGCCCGGAGCCCGTGCTGGACCGCGTCGTGGCGGAAGGGACCAAACTGCTCAGCCAGTCCGGCCGTGGCCTAGACGACCTCGCCGGCATCGGCATCGGCCTGCCTGGACCCGTGGAGCACGCCAGCGGGATGCCGGTGAAGCCACCCATCATGCCCGGCTGGGACGGATTCGACGTCGTCGGGCGCGTCCGGCGCTCGCTGCCGGTCCCGGTGCTGGTGGACAACGATGTCAACATCATGGCCCTGGGCGAACAGACGTCCTATTGGCCGGAACACGACAACTTCCTGTTCATCAAAGTCGCCACCGGAATCGGCGCGGGCATCATCAGCAGCGGCCAGCTCCAGCGCGGCGCGAACGGCACAGCTGGGGACCTCGGCCATGTCCGGGTGCCGCGCGGCGACGACGTACTCTGCCGGTGCGGCAACTTCGGCTGCCTCGAGGCGCTCGCCTCCGGCCCCGCCGTCGCGCACACCCTGACCCTTCAGGGCCTGAACGCGGACAATGGTGGCGACGTGCTGCGCCTCGTGGCCGCAGGAAACCTGCAGGCCATCCAGGCGCTGCGCCAGGCGGGCCGCGACCTCGGGGACGTGCTGGCCACCGTGGTGAATCTGCTCAACCCGTCCGTGATCGTGATCGGCGGAAGCCTGGGCCAGGCCGGCGAGCACCTTATGGCAGGGGTCCGTGAGGTGGTCTACCGGCGCTCGCTGCCGCTTGCCACCACCCACCTGCGGATCGGTCTGTCCATGGCGGGGGACCAGGCCGCCATCCTGGGCGCCAGCCAGATGGTGACGCAGTATGTGCTTTCGCCCGCGGTGATCGAGGCGACGCTGCAGGCCACGGGCTGACGACGGCTGGGAGCCCCGCGGGTGTCATAATCGGCGGCTCCGGCGGGGGCGCGTGATAGCAATGGGACTGATGAAAGCATATTTCTGCCCGCCGGCCGAGCCGCGGCACCCGTGAGCGCACGCGTCCTGGCCAAGGTGCCGCGCAGCTGGATCCTGCTGGCCGCCATCGGGCTCATTGCCCTGAACATGCGCGGCCCGTTCGTGGCCGTGGCGCCTGTGGTCGGCCTGATGCAGCAGGAACTCGGCTTCACCCCGGTTGAACTGGGACTCCTGACCGGCATCCCGGTGCTGTGCTTCGCCCTTGCTTCCCCGCTCGCCTCGCTGGCAGGGCGCAAACTCGGCGCGGAAGTCGCCATCACGCTCACCCTCCTGGGCGTGCTGCTGGGGGTGATCGTGCGCTCGGCGGGCAACGGCGCCGTCGTTATGCTCGGCACGGTGATTCTGGGCGTCGCCATCACGATCGGCAACATCGCCGTACCGCTGATCATCCGGCGCGACTTCGCGCCGGCCCGGCAGGGCACGGCGATGGGCATCTACACCGCCGCCCTCAACATCGGCTCGTTCATCACCGCCATGGTGATGGCGCCGCTGGCCGAGCTGTTCGGCTGGCGGCTGGCCCTGGCCGCCTGCGGACTTTTCGCCCTCGCAGCCTTGGTTGTCTGGGTTTTCGCGTTCGGCCGCCGGGCGTTCCGCCCCGAACCGGTCCCCGGACCGGAGCCCGCCCGCGCCGGGATCAAGCGGGCGTCGCGCTGGATCACGGTGGGGCTCACCGCGGGCTTCGCCGGGCAGGCGTTTTCCTACTACGGAGTGACCGCCTGGCTGCCCAGCATCCTCGCGGACGAACTCGGCATGACGGCCGCACAGGCCGGGGCCGGGTCCTCGCTGTTCCAGATCCTGGCCATCGTGGGCGGGCTGGGCGTCCCGCTGGCGGCCCGTTTCGCCAGTACGACGGCGGTCGGCCTCACCCTCGGAGCGCTCTGGGTCACCGTTCCCGCGGGCCTGCTGCTGGCGCCGGAGCTGTGGTGGCTGTGGTCCTCGTTTGGCGGCGTTGCCCAGGGCGGCGGCATCACGCTGATCTTCATCGCCATCATCCGGCTGGCCCGGGACCAGGCCTCGGCTGGCCGGATGTCCGCCGTCGTACAGGGGGTGGGCTACTCCTTCGGTGCCCTGGCGCCGACCCTGCTGGGCTACGTCAACGGCATCACCGGATCCTGGACCGGCCCGCTGCTGATGGTGCTCGGATCGGTGGCGCTGTTCGTTGTCGGGACCGGGTTCTCGCTGCGCCACGTCCCGAAAGTGCACTGACCGTCCCGGAAGTGCACTGACCGTTCTGAAAGCGCACTGACCGGCGTCGGGGGTCTGCAGGGGCGGGGGCCAACCGCCGAGGTGACAGTTAAAGCCCATGCTCGCGCGGAACATGGGCTCTAACTGTCACCTCGACGCCGTTGTCGATTCAGAGGGTTTTCCGTCGCCGGGCCGCCGCCCCGGATCTCGGGGTGCCTGTTGCGAAGGGCATGGCAGCCCAGCGAACGGAATTCCGTAGGGTCCGGTCCTCCCGGACCGGCCTTAGGCGGGGATGAGCGCCGGGTCCTCGCGGAGGATCTCGCCGCCGTCGCGCGCTTCATGCAGGAACCGGTCGTAGGCCGGAAGCGTCAGGAACGCCGGGAACGCCGGAGTGAGCGTGACCTCCTCGAAGATGTCCCGTGCATCGGCGAAGCGGTCACCTTCGAAGCGTTCCAGCTTGGCGAACTCCTCGTCCAGCATGTCCTCGACCCAGTCGCGGGTGATGACGTCGCCCTGGTCCGTGATGGCCCGGGAGAAGATCCACTGCCACAGCTGCGAGCGAGAGATTTCCGCGGTGGCGGCGTCCTCCATGAGGTTGTGGATGGCGACGGCGCCGTTGCCGCGGAGCCAGGACTCGATGTAGCGGATGCCCACCTCGATGTTGTTCCGGACGCCCTGTTCGGTGATGGTGCCGGTGGTCGAGGCGATGTCCAGCAACGCACGGTCGTCCGGGGTGACGTCCTCGCGGAGGCGGCCCAGCTGGTTCGGGCGGTCACCGAGCACGGCGTCAAACACCTCGCGGCAGACTGGCACCAGGTCCGGGTGCGCCACCCAGGAGCCGTCGAAGCCGTCGTTCGCCTCGCGGGTCTTGTCCGCGCGGACCTTCTCGATGGCGATCGCGTTGGCCTCCGGGTCCTTGCGGTTGGGGACAGCCGCGGCCATGCCGCCGATCGCCATGGCGCCGCGCTTGTGGCAGGCCCGGACCAGCTGTTCGGTGTAGGCGCGCATAAACGGCTGCGTCATGGTCACCTGGCTGCGGTCCGGCAGGACGAAGCGCGGTCCGCGGGTGCGGAAGTTCTTGATCAGGGAGAAGATGTAGTCCCAGCGTCCGGCGTTCAGGCCCGCGGCGTGGTCACGCAGTTCGTAGAGGATCTCCTCCATTTCGAACGCGGCGGTGATGGTTTCGATCAGCACGGTGGCGCGGATGGTGCCCTGCGGGATGCCCAGCAGGTCCTGGGCGAGGACGAAGATGTCGTTCCACAGCCGGGCCTCGAGGTGGTTTTCGATCTTGGGCAGGTAGAAGTACGGGCCCTTGCCCTGGGCGATCAGGCGGCGGGCGTTGTGGAAGAAGTACAGGCCGAAGTCCACAATTCCGCCGGCGACCGGCGTCCCGTCAATGAGCATGTGCTTTTCGGGCAGGTGCCAGCCGCGGGGCCGGACCACGATGGTGGGCAGCTCCTCGGCGGCGCGGAGCTTGTACTCCTTGCCCTCGGGCGAGACGAAGTCGATCCGGCGCTCCAGCGCATCCGTGAGGTTGAGCTGGCCCTGGATGACGTTGCGCCACGACGGGGTGGAGGAGTCCTCCATGTCCGCGAGCCACACCTTGGCGCCGGAGTTCAGCGCGTTGATGGTCATCTTCCTATCCACCGGGCCGGTGATCTCCACGCGGCGGTCGGTCAGGCCCGGGGCCGGGGGAGCAACGCGCCAGTTCGGGTCGTTGCGGACGGACTCGGTCTCTCGAAGGAACCGCGGGTCCTGGCCCTTGCCGATCTGCTGGCGGCGGTCCCGGCGGGCCTGCAACAGCTCCAGCCTTCGTCCCGCGGTCGCCTTGTGCAGCTTGGCCACGAAGGCCAGCGCGTCGGGAGTCAGGACCTCGCTCTGCCGGCAAATGGGCTGGGCAGTCAACGTAACCCCGTTGATGGTGAAGTTGTCAGTGAAGCTGTTCATTTCAAATCTCTCCTCGGAGAAGCAAATGTTCGACGGCGGGGTGCGGTTTGGGGCCGAAAAAGGCAATCCTCCGCGTGCTATTCCCCGTCCCCGCCGTGGGCCTCGCTGAGCTCGGCCGGGCGGGGACAGGGCCCCTTTTACGCACGCTTCCGGATCACCTTTCCCGGCCCCCGGTGGCATCGGCACCATGGGTGCCGGCCGCCGTCGTGCCTTCGGGTGAGCGGAATCAACCGCTCACCTGGGGCGGGCTGGGGACTAGTGGAACTGGCCTTCTTCGGTGGATCCCACCAGGGCCAGGGTGGATGCGTTCGGGTTGAGCGCGGTGGCGATGTCGTCGAAGTAGCCGGTGCCGACTTCGCGCTGGTGCTTGGTGGCGGTGTAGCCGCGGGATTCTGAGGCGAATTCCTTCTCCTGCAGCTCGACGTAGGCGCTCATGCCTTCACGGGCGTAGCCGTGGGCAAGGTCGAACATCGAGTAGTTCAGGGCGTGGAAGCCGGCCAGGGTGATGAACTGGAAGGTGAAGCCCATGGCGCCGAGTTCGCGCTGGAACTTGGCGATCGTGGCGTCGTCGAGGTGCTTCTTCCAGTTGAACGACGGGGAGCAGTTGTAGGAGAGCATCTGGTCCGGGAACTCGGCCTTGACGGCTTCGGCGAACTTGCGGGCCAGCTCCAGGTCCGGGGTGCCCGTCTCCATCCAGATGAGGTCGGAGTACGGGGCGTAGGCCTTGGCGCGGGCGATGCACGGTTCGATCCCGTTGCGGACCTTGTAGAAGCCCTCCGCCGTGCGCTCGCCGGTGATGAATTCCTGGTCCCGCTCGTCGACGTCGGACGTGATCAGCGTGGCTGCTTCGGCGTCGGTGCGGGCGATGATGACCGACGGCGTGCCGGCAACGTCGGCTGCCAGGCGGGCGGCGTTCAGGGTGCGGACGTGCTGCTGGCTGGGGATGAGGACCTTGCCGCCGAGATGGCCGCACTTCTTCTCCGAGGCGAGCTGGTCTTCCCAGTGCACGCCCGAGGCGCCGGCCTGGATCATGGACTTCATGAGCTCGTAGGCGTTGAGCGGGCCGCCGAAGCCGGCCTCGGCATCGGCGACGATCGGGACCATCCAGTCCTCGACGGTCTGGACGCCCTCGGAGAACTCGATCTGGTCGGCGCGGAGCAGGGCGTTGTTGATGCGGCGGACCACGGTGGGCACCGAGTTGGCCGGGTACAGGGACTGGTCCGGGTAGGTGTGGCCGGAGTTGTTGGCGTCGGCGGCGACCTGCCAGCCGGAAAGGTAGATGGCGCGGAGGCCGGCCTTGACCTGCTGCACGGCCTGGTTGCCGGTGAGGGCGCCGAGGGCGTTGGTGTACTTGCCTTCCTGGTGCTCTTCGGTGAGCTGCTTCCACAGCTTCTCGGAACCGCGGCGGGCCAGGGTGTGCTCCTCGGAGACGCGGCCGCGGAGGCGGACGACGTCGGAGGCCTTGTAGTCCCGGGTGACACCTTCCCAGCGCGGGTTGGCAGCCCACTCGAGCTCCAGTGCGGCGGCCTGCTGTTCGGGCGTCTGGGTGGGCTCAAATGCTGCAGTCATTGTTGTCTCCTTGGTGGGGTCCGGGCCGGCCAGTCTGCTTCTCTGCACGTCCTGGCTGGTTGTTCCCGGATGGTGAATCTTTCCGTGAGATCTACTTTTCTTTACTTTCCAAGGAGTTTCTAGACCAAAAGTATGGAAAGAAATGCACTTCTTCGCGTATTCTCAAGAAATGCACTCAACCAGCTGGAACCGCCCCGTCTCCTCGCCCTCCGCACCGGCCGGTCCGGAGGTGGACGTCATCAGCATGGGCCGCCGCGTCCGCCACCTCCGCAAAGCCGCCGGGCTCACGCTCGATGACCTCAGCGCCACGGTGGGAACTGCTCCCAGCCAGCTGAGCCTGATCGAGAACGGCAAACGCGAGCCGAAGCTGGGCCTGCTCCAGCAGCTGGCGGCGGCCCTCGGCGTGAGCATCGACGAGCTTCTTGGTGCGGAGCCGCCCAACCGCAGGGCAGCCCTTGAAATCGAGTTGGAACGCTACCAGCGCAGCCCCATTTACGAGTCCCTGAACCTGCCCAAGATCCGCATCAGCTCGCGGCTTCCGATGGATGTGCTCGAGTCCATGGTGGGGCTGCAGCACGAGCTGGAGCGCCGGCTCAACGAGCAGGTCGCGACGCCGGAAGAGGCCCGCCGCGCGAACGGCGAACTGCGCGCGATGATGCGTGAACGGAACAACTATTTTCCGGAGTACGAGGCCGAGGCCCAGAAGGTCCTGGCGTCCGTGGGGCACACGAGCGGCCCGCTGTCCCACCATGTCATCGCGGACATCGCCGGGCACCTCGGGTTCAGCCTCCACCACGTGGGCGACCTGCCGCACTCCACCCGCTCGGTGACCGATCTGAAGAACCGCCGGATTTATCTCACGCAGAACGCACGGAGCGACCACGACCCCCGGTCGGTGCTGCTGCAGGCGCTGGGCCACTACGTCCTGGGCCACCAGACCCCCACCAACTACGGTGATTTCCTGATGCAGCGCGTGGCCACGAACTACTTCGCCGCCGCGCTCATGCTGCCGGAGCAGGCCACGGTGGAATTCCTGCAGAGAGCCAAACAGGCGAAGGAAATTGCGGTGGAGGACATCCGCGACGCCTTCGCCGTGTCCTACGAGACGGCCGCGCACCGCTTCACCAACCTCGCCACCCAGCACCTGGACATCCGCACGCACTTCCAGAAGACGCATAAGAGCGGCATCATCTACAAGGCGTACGAGAACGACGGCGTGACGTTCCCGCAGGACCACACCGGCGCCATTGAGGGCCAGCCGTCGTGCAAGAACTGGACGTCCCGGGTGGTGTTCGACGTGCCGGACAAGTTCAGCGCCTACAACCAGTACACGGACACCCCGGCGGGGACCTACTGGTGTACGGCGCGGACCGAGCGCTCGGCCAACGGCGAGTTCTCGCTCTCCGTTGGCGTGCCGTATGCGCAGGTCAAGTGGTTCCGCGGCCGCGACACCACGGAGCGGTCCAAATCCACCTGCCCCGACGAGAGCTGCTGCCGGCGGCCGCCGGTCGCCCTGACCGCCGAGTGGGCCGGAAACGCCTGGCCCTCGGCGCGGGCGCATTCGCATCTGCTGGCCGCGATGCCGCCGGGTGCCTTCCCCGGCGTGGACGAGACCGAGGTTTACTCCTTCCTGCAGGCACACTCCGGGAACTGAGTTGACTCGCGTTTCGCCCTTTGCAGGCTCACTGCTCTACGGCGGAATATTTTCCCCGAGTGCCCCCCGACACACGACGCGGTGCAAATCCCGATAGCGTACTTCGCTCCCGGACCAGCGACCCGTGTCCGTGAGGAAACGCAGGTATTCATGAAGGGAGGCGCAGAAAAAGGATGCGAAGTCGGCATTACGTTTATCGAGCGCCTCGACGAACCTGGCTATGGGTACGGGGTCCATTGCGGTTACTTGTCCGCCGGTGGTTTCGGTATAAATCGGGAGGAATGCTGTCAACTGTGCCAGAACGGGAAGTTCCGGCAAGATCCCGTGTTCGCGATGCCAACCCACAAATGCGATCAGGGAACCCATGGCTTGGTCGTGGCGTGGCGCACGGGAAACAGGTCTGCCCGATTTCCCGGCCTGGTACCCGCTGGTGCTTCGCCTCGCCGGCCGACGGCGGGATTTCTTGGCCAAGATCGATCCTTACGGTGGAAGTGCGGCGGACTGCCTACCGAAAACGCTACGAGTGGGAACCCAGGGCCTCAATGGTGCGCCAGCCGTATGTGGAAAACGGCCCCCTCCGGGCGACCTGCAGGACGCTGCCACCCTTCACCCTTGGAACCCGCGCCAACGGCGGGCGGACTATATTGGCCAGTGTCAGTTCATCGACCCACCTCGCGGGAGCGTGCACCCATGGCCAAGGAACTTGCGACCCAGCTCATCGAACAACTTCAAGCCGCCGGCGTACAACGGATCTACGGGATTGTCGGCGACAGTCTCAACCCGATTGTGGACGCCGTCCGGAAGACGGGTGGTGCCGCCAAGGGCGGGATCGACTGGATTCACGTCCGGCATGAGGAGGCCGCGGCGTTTGCGGCCGCGGCGGAGGCGCAGCTGACCGGCCGTCTGGCGGTGTGCGCCGGCTCTTGCGGGCCGGGGAACCTGCACCTGATCAACGGACTGTATGACGCCAACCGCTCCGGAGCCCCGGTGCTGGCCATCGCCTCGCACATACCCAGCAAACAAATCGGCAGCAGTTTCTTCCAGGAAACCCACCCGGACCGCCTCTTCAACGAGTGTTCGGTGTACTCAGAGCTGATCAGCACCGCCGAACAGGCCCCGAGGGTCATGCACAGCGCCATCCAGCACGCTGTCGCCCTCCGGGGCGTCGCCGTCGTGACCCTTCCCGGTGACATCGCGGACCTGGAGGCGGCAGCTCCAACCCCTGCCCCCGCAGCGTTCCGCCCGGCGGTGCTGGTGCCGGACCCCGCCAGCGTTCGGGAACTGGCCGAGGCCATCAACGCTGCGGACAAGGTGGCGATCTTCGCCGGTGCCGGCGTCGAGGGGGCGCACGGCGAGGTCATTGCACTGGCGGAAGCCGTGAACGCCCCGATCGGGCATTCGCTTCGCGGCAAGGACTTTATGCAGTACGACAACCCCTATGACATCGGCATGACGGGGCTGCTGGGCTACGGCGCAGCCGCCGAGGGGATCGAGGACGCCGATCTGCTGATCCTGCTCGGCACGGATTTCCCCTACGACCAGTTCCTGCCGGGAACCCGCACGGCGCAGGTGGACCGGGCCGCGCAGAAACTGGGCCGCCGGACCGACGTCGACGTCGCGGTCCACGGCGACGTGCTGCCCACCCTCGCGGCCCTGATGCCCTTGATCCAGCCGAAGAAAAGCCGCCGCTTCCTCGATGCGATGCTTAAGAAGCACGACCGGCTGATGAACAAGGCCGTCGGCGCCTACACGCGCAAAGTGGAAACCAAAGAGCCGATCCACCCCGAATACGCGGCGTCGGTGCTTGACCAGGTGGCGGCGAAAGACGCGATCTTCACCGCGGACACGGGCATGTGCAATGTCTGGACCGCCCGGTACATCAATCCGCTGGGAACCCGGCGGCTGATCGGGTCCTACCTGCATGGTTCCATGGCGAACGCGCTTCCCCATGCGATCGGCGCCCAACTGGCTTACCCCGGACGCCAGGTGGTGTCGGTCTCGGGCGACGGCGGACTGTCGATGCTGCTGGGGGAGCTGATCACCGTTGCCGCGCACCGGCTCCCGGTCAACGTGGTGGTGTTCAACAACTCCACCCTGGGTATGGTCAAGCTGGAGATGCTGGTGGACGGGCTCCCGGACTTCGGTGTGGACGTGCCCGACGCCAACTATGCCGCGGTGGCCCGCGCCCTCGGCTTCCACGCGGTCCGCGTCACCGACCCGTCCCGCATCGAGGCCGCGTACCGGGAAGCCTTCGCGCACCCCGGACCGTCGCTCGTGGAGCTCATCACGGACCCCAAGGCGCTGTCCCTCCCGCCGAAGATCAAGGGCGCCCAGGTCCTGGGCTTCGCGACGGCGATGTCCAAGGTGGTCCTCAACCGCGGCACCGGCGAGGCCGTCAGCATGGCGCGGAGCAACCTGCGCAACATCCCGCGACGCTGACAGCCGGTCCCACGGTCCTCGCCGGGTCCGCCTCCGATTCGACGGTTCCGTGCGCGTTCGACGGCGGGATGCGTCGAACGGGCAGGGAACCGTCGAAACGGTCGGGCGGCACCCTCAACAATCGGCGTCAAATCGTAACCTGTGCGTGGTCGCTCTTTTCCGGGCCCGCTGGTTGACTGGCCCTAGGCGGATCCCCGCCCTTCCACTATCGCTGTTGTGCGGGTCTCGGGGGCGCGATGAAACAGAGGATCTCGGCGCGGTTCGTCGCCGCGGGTGCGGCCATTGTGCTGGCCTTGACGGCCTGTTCCTCTTCGCCGCCGGCGATGTTGAAGGCCGACGGCGTCGAGCGCGTTTCGGCGGAAGGGTCCGCCTACCCGGCCGAGTTTGCCCAGCTTAGGGCGTCGGCGCGGATGCTGGGCGCCGCGCTTCTGGCAGACGGCGGGAATGCCGGAAACGGAAACGTGGTTTCGTCCCCGGGCAGCCTGCTGATCGCCCTGGCCTTGCTGCGGGCCGGCGCATCCGGCCCAACCGCTGCCGAGATGGACAGCGTGCTGGGCCTCCCCGCGGAGCATCGCGACGAAGCCCTGAACGCGCTGTTGGCATCCTTGGAAACCTTCGACGGCGACCCCGGCTCGGTGGATGAAAAGAACCCTCCGCGCCGGCCGGTCCTGCACACGGCAAACGGCTTGTTCGTGGACAAGGGCGAGCCTACGGGGGAGGGCTATCTGCAGTCCCTGGCCCGCTTTTACGGAACCGGTGTGTACCCGGTGGACTTCCAGGATGAGGCGGCCACCAAACCGGCGATCGACGCTTGGGTGAACCAGAACACCGGCGGACGGATCAAGAGAGGGCCCGCGAAGTATGACCGTAGAGACACGTTCAGCGTGCTCAACGCCGTGTACTTCGCCTCGGCGTGGAAGGTCCCCTTCGACCCGGCCGACACCGCCGATCTGCCCTTCACCACGCCCGACGGCGGGCAGGTTTCCGTCCCCACCATGTCGGGCGTTCAGGACCTTGCCTTCGCCCAGAGTGCAGGCTGGCAGGCGGCGGAGCTGCCCTATGCCGAGGGGTTCGTGATGCGGCTCGTGCTGCCGGATGCCGGGGCCTCCATGCCCGGACCGCAGGAAGCCGCCGACGCCGCCCTGGCCCTTGACGCCGCCGCCCCGGCTCCCGTGCAGATCTTCTTGCCACGGTGGGACCACAAGAACGACTTTGAACTGCGTAAAGTCTTCACTGACCTGGGCCTGCAGGAAATGCTCCACACCGAGACCGACTTCAACGCAATCCAGCGCGGCCTCAAGATCCAAGCGGCAGGGCAGTCCGCCACGATCACAGTGGCGGAGAAAGGCACGGTTGCCGCTGCCGTGACCCAGATCAACGCGCGGGCCGTCAGCGGCGTGGCAGCGACGACGGTGATCCATTTTGACCGGCCGTTTCAGTACGAAATCATCCATGCCGAGACCGGGCTGCCCCTATTTATGGGCAGGGTGTCCGATCCCCGCTCATCTTGAGACGCTCCCTCAGATTCTGCAGGGAAAAACCCAACGCTGCCTCAGCACGTGCGGGGGCGTCCGTACAGCACCTGCCAGACCTGAGGGAGCGCCCGGACGGTAGCTGCCAGACCTGAGGGAGCGACTGGGGGAGGGATGAGGGTTAGCGCGGGCCGCCCTGCCAGAGCGCGTCGAACGGCGCGCCCGAGGCCACCCGGTTGCGGATTCCCGCGGTCACAAACGTCTTGGCCGTCCGGGCAGCCTCGAGCGGCGTCGCACCCTTGGCCAGCTCGGCGGTCACGGCGGCCGCCAGCGAGCAGCCGGCACCGGACACCGCCACGTCGCCCACCTTCGGGGCGGACAGGACCTCCAGCGTCTCGCCGTCGTAGTAGACGTCGACGGCGTCCGGCCCGGCCAGGCGCACGCCGCCCTTGGCGAGCACCGCGGCACCGCTGAGCTCGTGGATCCGGACCGCGGCGGCCTTGAGCGATTCGAGGTCGGTGATTTCAAGTCCGGAGAGGGACTCTGCCTCGAAATGGTTCGGTGTCACGAACGTGGCCAGCGGCAGGATCTGCGCTTTAAGGGCCTGGTCCGTGTCCAGTGCGTGGCCGGGCTCCTGGCCCTTGCAGATCAGCACCGGATCCAGGACCACATTCTCGAAGGCGGAGCGGGCCAGCGCCTCGGCGACGGTGGAAATCGTCGCCGGACTGCCCAGCATGCCGATCTTCACGGTGTCCAGAACCGACGGTGCGCCGGACGCGGCACCGTAGGCCGCCGTCGTTGCCTCCAGCTGGTGGGCGATGACCTGCTGGTCGACCGGGACGAAGCGGTGGTTCCAGTTGTCCTGCGGATCGAAGGACACGATGCAGGTCAAGTTGGCGATGCCGAACACGCCCAGCTCCTGGAAGGTCTTCAGATCGGCCTGCGCGCCGGCGCCGCCGGTCGCTTCGGAGCCGGCGATGGTCAGGGCGACGGCGGGACCGGCCGCGGCGTCGTTGTGGGCGGGGGCCGCCAAGGCGGCGGAGTCAGAGGCGGTGGAAGTCATGGTCCCATCCTGCCACTACCGGAAAACCGCCCGCATTGTGCGGATGACCAATATGAACAAAACGCAAGTGTTCCGGATCACCGCTAATAAGGTGGCGGACGGTGTTGCTTTCTTGCGGCGCCGGATCCAGGAAGGTTCATTGATGAGCACCCAGCTGTCCGAATCGGCACAGACCAGACGAGCCGTAAGCAATATTCTCAAAGGCTCCGCCGGCAATCTCGTTGAGTGGTTCGACGTCTATATCTACACGGCATTCTCCGCCTACTTTGCCGTCCACTTCTTCAGCTCCAAGGACCCGCTGCAGAGCAATCTGGAAGCGATGGCCGTTTTCGCCGTTACGTTCCTGATGCGCCCGATTGGAGCGTGGTTCTTTGGTCGCTACGCGGACCGCAACGGCCGGAAGGCCGCGCTGACACTGAGTGTCACCATGATGTCGGCAGGCTCCTTCGCGATTGCCCTCCTCCCCACCAAAGATGTCATCGGCATCTGGGCTTTGGTCCTTCTAGTACTCATCCGACTGCTGCAGGGGTTCTCAGTCGGCGGAGAGTACGGTACGAGTGCCACGTACATGTCAGAAGCCGCTACCGCCAAGCGCCGCGGCTTTTTCTCCAGTTTCCAGTACGTCACCCTCATCGGCGGGCAGATGTTGGCGTTGCTGGTGCTCGTTGTCCTGGAGCAGACCCTCGGCAAGGACGTCCTGAGTGAATGGGGCTGGCGGATTCCGTTCGCAATCGGCGGCGTTGCTGCGCTCGTGGTCTTCTGGATCCGCCGGTCCATGGAGGAAACAATCTCTGTGGAGCAGGCTGCCGCCGCCAAGGCCGGGGCGGCCGGAGGTGAAGCCCAGCCGGGAACCTTGAAGCTGCTGTTCACACAACACTGGAAGTCCCTGCTGATCTGCATCGGCGTCACGTTGGGCGGCACGATGGCGTTCTACACCTATACCAACTTCACGCTGTCTTTCATGCAGAACACGAGCGGTATTCCCAAAGAAAGCACCTCCGTTATCAGCTTCTGGGCACTGTTCATCTTCATGCTCCTGCAGCCGATATACGGCATGATTTCGGACCGCGTTGGCCGTAGGCCGCTGCTGCTCTGGTTTGGAATCAGCGGCGTGCTGCTGACCTGGCCGCTGCTGTCCGCGCTGGCCGGGACCAAGGACCCGTTCACCGCGTTCCTGCTCATGATGGGCGGCCTACTCATTGTCGGCGGCTATACGTCGATCAACGCCCTTGTGAAGGCCGAACTGTTCCCGGCCTCCATTCGTGCCCTCGGCGTTGGCCTCGGCTACGCCATTGCCAACTCGCTATTCGGCGGCACCACGCCACTGGTGGGGGCGGCGTTCCAGAAAGCCGGTCAGGTGGAAGTCTTCTTCACCTACATCACTGTGGGCATCGGCATTTCGCTGCTCGTTTACATCTTCGCGCTGAAGAACAAGAAGTCCACGCACTTGGACCACGAACAGGGCCACGCCTGGGCGCCCGCGGTTTCCCCGGTTTCCCCGGGCGACGGTCGCCTGGACGACGACAAGGACCTCGTCGACGCCTCGCGCCGCTAGGGCCACCGGCCGCTCGCGAACGGGCGGCGCTTACGACGGCGGGTTGGCCGGCTACGGAACGCACGTTCCGGGAGCCGGCGGCCCGCCGTCGTCGTTAATGCGGGCGGTGCCGGGGCGGCGCTGCTGCTGGGCTGCTGCCGTTCAGCGGGAGCTACTGGGCGTTGTCTGCGAACCGCAACTGCAGGATCGTCGCGGTGGTGCCTGCCATGAACGTCCCCGCCAGCACCACGTAGCTGCCGGCCGTGAGCGTGTCGACCGGGTCCGCCACCATTCCGATCAGCAGCGGGACGATCGAGTAGGGGAACCACTCGGCCCAGCCGGTTCTGCCGAACAGGTTTCCCAGGGCGAGCATCACAAGGGAGAAGGCAATGGGGGCCACCTCACCGCGGCTCAACACGGCGATCCAGGCAACCACGGGAGCGAGCAGGAAGGATATCGACGCTGCGAGCAGCACGTTTGCCAGGCCGGTAGCTGCCAGCTCGGCAGAGAATTTCGGCAGCCCCATCGCAAATCCGATCGCCATCGCCTCGGCGAGGACGAGGACGATGAGGGCCATCCACCACACAGCCGCGACCGCAAGCTTGGCGACGGCGAACCAGTGACGGGCCACGGGCAGCGCGAGCATGTTCTTGGCGGTGGCGTCGCTGTACTCCCGGCCGAACAAGTAGGCGACGATGAACGCCAGCAGGAGCATCCCGCCAATGCCAAAGATCAGGGTGAGCATGTAGAAGTATTCGGGCCACGTTGCCTCGAGGCCAGCGAGGCTCGCTTTGGTGCCTACAAGCCCCAGCTGGGCCGCCCGCCCTGGCTCGCGCACGATCCACATGAACAGCGCTATGCCGAGCGGCATCATCGCGAGCACCGCCAGGGTGGCCCAGGTCGCCTTGGCACGGTGGAGCTTCATGAATTCGGTGGCGAGAACCTGGCCGAACATCAGGCCACCGGACCCTTGGCTGCCTCGCCCGTGCGCGCGAGGAAATACCGCTCCAGGTCCAGCGTCAGCAGCGCCTGTTCGCGTTCTTCCGGGGTGTAGGCGTCGGCGGCGAAGGAGCGTGCCTTCGCCGCGAGGTCCTCGCGCGACGACTCCTCGATGAGGCGGCCGTTGTGGATGATGCCGATACGGTCGGCAAGATGGGCCACCTCGGCAAGGATGTGGCTCGACATAAAGACGGTGACGCCGCGTTCGCCGGCGAGTGAGCGAAGGAGATCGCGGATCTCGACGATGCCGGCCGGGTCGAGGCCGTTGGCGGGCTCGTCGAGCACCAGCAGTTCGGGGGAGTGCAGCAGCGCGCGGGCGAGCGAGAGGCGCTGCTTGTTGCCGAGCGAGAGCTGCCCGGCGCGCCGCCCGGCGTACGGGCCCAGGCGGAGCAGCGTGATCGAGTCCTCCACCGACCCCGGCGGTGAGCCGGTGAGGCGGCGCTGAATGTCGAGGTTTTCGCGCACAGTGAGGTTGGGGTAGGCGGTGGCCGTCTCGACAAGGAATCCGACGCGCGAGAACATGTTCGTCTCACCGGGGACCATGCGCTGGCCGAGTACGGTTACTTCTCCGCCGCTCGGTCGGATCAGACCGAGCAACATACGGATTGTGGTGGTCTTTCCCGCCCCGTTCCTGCCAAGGAATCCGTAAATTTCTCCGCGGCGGACGTCGAGGTTCAGCGAGTCGACGGCGGTGACGTCGCGGTACCGCTTGACGAGGGCGCGCGTGGAAACTGCGGTGGCAGGATGGGTCTCCTCCATGGCCCCATCCTGCCACCACGCCCGGAGCGTTCACAGAGCGGGTATTCACAGCCGGCCGAGGACGGGTTCGGGTTCTGGCGGCAGCCGGTTCGTGTGCCTGCGCGGGGTGAGAGAATGGAAGACGGTTCCCGCGGCCAGCCCGCCAGGAACCATCCAGTGCTAATACAGCCGGCCGCCGTGTTGTCCTCCATGAGGATCCGGGCGCCGAGCGAACCACTACGAATGGAACACCCATGACTTCCGCCAAAACCATGCCGGCCGCAGCCCCGCCAAAGTTCGCTTCCATCGGCTCCCCGTACTTCGGCATCATGCTCGCTGCCATGGCCGTGGTGCTGATCCTGTCCAACATCGGGGCATCGAAAGGCGTCGCAATCGGCCCGATCATCACCGACGGCGGCTTCTTCCTCTTCCCGCTGGCCTACATCCTGGGCGATGTCATCAGCGAGGTCTATGGCTTCAAGGTGGCGCGCAAGGCTATTTTCACCACGTTCGCGCTGTCCGTCTTCGCGTCGCTCTGCTACTGGGTCATCATCGCGCTGCCGGGCTTCGACGACGATTTCGGCGCCGCCAAGCAGTCCGCTCTGGAAGGCGCCCTGGGCCCGGTCCCGCAGATTGTGCTCGCCTCGCTGCTGGCGTTCCTGGCCGGACAGACGATCAACGCCTGGATCCTGGTGAAGATGAAGGCGCGCACGGGGGAGAAGTCCCTCTGGGCACGCATCATGGGTTCGTCAGTGGCCGGTGAGTTCGTGGATACCCTGATTTTCTGCAGCATCGCGGCTTCCGTTATCGGAATTACCGACGTCGGCACGTTCGTGAATTACGTCGCTGTGGGCTTCCTCTACAAGACCCTCGTGGAGTTCCTCTTCGTCCCGGTCACGGCGGGCGCGATCGGCTGGATCAAGAAGCGCGAACCGAGCTACGGGGCGTAGGGGTTCCTTGTACCTCCGCCGTTTCGACGGTTCCGTGCCCACTCGACGCGGCCAACCGTCTAGCCGCCGCGGAACCGTCGAAACGGCGGGCTGTCGGCCGCCGAGCCCCGGCTCAAGGCCCGCAGCACCCGGTACTTGAACTCCACTTCGTTAAACAAGTCCCGCCACTCGATCCGGATGAACGTCCAGCCCTGTTCCATCAGTGCTTTCTCGCGGCGCCGCTCGGCGAACAGGACGTCGCCCGTGGGACGGTAGTCGAAGTACTTGGTCCTGCCGTCGAACTCGAGGGCAACCATTCGCTCCGGCCACGCAAAGTCCAGCCGGTGCTCCCCGAGCGGCGTCCGGACCACGAACTGCACCTCGGGCGGCGTGACCCTGAGCCTGTGCAGCAGTTCCCTTGTCAGGCTCTCGCCGGCAGACTCGGAGCGGGGGTCAGCCAGTTCGAGGGCCCGCCGCAAGGCGACCACTCCGTTGCGGCCTGCGAGATCGGTGCACCGGGCCCGGACGAGGCCAAGGTCAGCGCCCATCCGGGCGGCGTGATCCATCAGAATTACGGCTTGCGGCACGGTGAACATCAGGCAGCAATCCACCACGGTGCGTTCCAGCGAGGTGCAGGGAAGCCCGTCCACGAAGCACACCTCGTGGCTGCCCAGAGGCCGGGTGTGCGCCACGACGTCGCGCCCATGCGATATCCCGGAGGGGCATTTCTCCTGGGTCAGGTGCACCCGGTCGTCGACTTTCCACAGCTGGAGGTCATGCAGGCTGGCACCCGAGACGTGGCTGTAGACAAAGCGCCCCGGCGACGTCCTTAGCGTCCCGAGCGAATGGGCGAAGACCAGCTGCCGCCGTCGGACGGTGGAGTTCAGCCCCCGCCACCACTCTGCACGCGCGTAAGTGCCCCGGCGCAATCGGATGAGCTCCGCCCCTTGCACCAGCTGTGCAATGGCCCGGGAGTTCAGTCCGGATGCCAGGAGCTGGTCCGTGCGCCAGAGGTCCGCGGTTGCGGGGAGTTCGAGGGTCATGGAACCAGCGTCACGCGCGCGTACTCCTCCGCCCAGAGACTTGGGCGGGTATGTGGAAAGCCCCGATTCGACGGTTGCCTGCCTGCTCGACGTTTCCCGACGTCGTGGGCGCAGGGAACCGTCGAATCGGCGGCGACCCCGACGCCGGCCGTGGAACCTAGGAGTAGTAGTTCCGCAGGGTCTCGGTCTTGAACTCGAAGAAGTTGCCGGCCTCGATGGCGAGACGGGCGTCGTCGACCATTTTCACCACAAAGCGCTCGTTGTGGATCGAGATCAGCGTGGCGGAGACCATTTCCTTGGCTTTGAACAGGTGGTGGATGTAGGCCCGCGAATAGTTCAGGCAGGCGTAGCAGTCGCAGCCTTCCTGCAGCGGGCCGAAGTCGCGCTTGTACATGGCGCCGGAGAGGTTGTACCGGCCGGTGGGGTGGTAGAACGCCGAGTTCCGGGCCACCCGGGTGGGGGAGACACAGTCGAAGGTGTCCGCGCCGTTCTCGATCGCGGTGAAAATATCGTCCGGCTCGGAGATGCCGAGGAGGTGCCGGGGTTTGTTCTCCGGCAGTTCCTCGTTGCACCAGCGCACGATGGTGCCCAGGTTCTCCTTCTCCAGGGCGCCGCCGATGCCGAAGCCGTCGAAGTTCATGGCGCCCAGGTCCCGGCAGGCCTTCCGGCGCAGGTCCTCGTACTGCGCGCCCTGGATGACCCCGAACAGGGCCTGGTAGGGCTTGCCCGCCCGTTCAGCGGTCAGCCGGAAATGCTCGGCAATGCAGCGCTCGGCCCAGCGGCGCGTGCGCTCCAGTGACTCCTCCTGGTAGCCGCGGGAATTCTGCAGCGTGGTGAGCTCATCGAAGGCGAACATGATGTCCGCGCCGATCTGGTGCTGGACGTTCATGGAGATCTCAGGGCTGAAGCGGTGCCGGTCGCCGTTGAGGTGGCTTTTAAACCACACGCCTTCCTCGTCCACGTGGGCCAGGCGCTCCTTGCCGGGGGCGACGGCGTCATCGGGCCCCGAATTGTCCACCGACTTCATGTCGATGACCTTCTTGAACCCCGAGCCCAGGCTCATCACCTGGAACCCGCCGGAGTCGGTGAAGGTGGGCCCGCGCCAGTTCATGAACGCGCCCAGCCCGCCGGCCTCATCCAGGATGTCTGCGCCGGGCTGCAGGTACAGGTGGTAGGCGTTGGCCAGCACGGCCTGCGCGCCCAGCTCGGCAACAGACTCCGGGAGCACCGACTTGACGGTGGCCTTGGTGCCGACGGCGATGAACGCGGGGGTCTGGATCTCGCCGTGCGGTGTGGTGATGGTGCCGGTGCGGCCCAGGAACTCCCCGCCGTTGGCCGCAATTTGCGCCTCCGACGGCGCGCAACTTTCGCTCAGGCGTTTGCCCACGCGGAAGGAAAACTCGGACTGCTGGGCCGGCAGGAGCGGCGGCACGGGTGATTCAGGATTGGCTGGCACCGTTCAAGTGTGCCAGCTAACAGCCGCCAACCCTTAGTGGAGCGGATCGGATGTGGGGTAGTTCTCAGCCCGCCACTTGTCCCAGTAGCTGCGAATGGACTCCAGCTGGTGCGCCCCGAGGTCATAGGTGGAGACGATCACCAGGGACCCGCCCTCGGGCCGGATGTCCTTGATGGCCGGCTGGTCCGCCACGATCACCAGGCCCTCGCCGTGCTCGGCGTAGTGGTGGACCGTGAGCCCCACCTGGTGGTTGCTACGGAACCAGACCCTGCCGGAGATTTCCTCGCCCGTCGCCAGGGTGAGCGAATACGGTTCACCGGGCTTGGGAACGTCCGAGAGTCCCAGCTTTTCGATGGCGGACCCGTCGTTCCCGGGGACCGAGAAGAAGAAGGTACGGCGGTTGCCGTGCGGATGCCGTTCAAGGGCAAAACGAAGCTGCTGGATGAACGTCAGCCAGCCCTGGGTGATGTCCTCGTCCCAGGCGGCCCACTCGGAATTGTGGTCCACGGCGGCCCGAGTGACGCTGACTTCCGTGCCGGTCGGAACCGGTTTCAGGGTGAACACGTCCCCACCGTCGACCACCAGGGAGGTGTGGTCGGCGCCTTCAATGACATTGGGGCTGAAGTAGATTTCATTGATCTCTGCCGCCTGGTCGTCGGCCTCCCAGCCGTGCCACTGGGCTACCTTGGCGGGTTCGCGCAGCATTGTCCAAACCTGCTGCGCGTCGGAGTTGATCACAACGCTCAGATTGTTCGTCATGGGGTGAATCTACAACGGCCGGCCGTGAGGGGGTAGGGGCCAAACGCCTTAGGAGCGGACAGACTCGAGCTCGTTGCCGATCCGGCGGTCCAGCTCGGTGGCGCCGATGGTCTCCGATCCGCCGTGGGCGCGCAGGAACAGGAGCGTCTCGAGCCGCAGGAGCCGCCACTCGCGTTCCGCATCCGGGTTCGAGTTGTCCATCGAGCGGAAGATTTCCTTGTCGTACAGGTTCGGTTCGTTGAGCGAGCGCTGGCGGACCTTGGCGTTGATCCGGGCCTTGAACGGGTCCGTCTCCATGGCTTCGGGGGCGCGGAGGAACTTCTCGTAGACGGCGGCGCGTTCTTCCTGGCCGAGCTGGCGGCAGATGTAGCTGGACAGCGCCAGGGAGGCTTCTACCGACGACCAGCGGCCGCGGTTGCCGTCGAAGGGCAGCACATTGAGCAGATCCGCAACGGCGAGGGCGTTCTCGGGATCCTTGAGGATGATGAACAGCTCCTGCGCGAGGTCGCTGAGGTCCTTAAGGCAGCTGCCGGACTTGGTGTTGATGCCCTTGGCCAGGCGCTCGCTGAGCAGCAGCACCCCCACCGACTTCGGGTGCGCCCCGGCCGCCGCCTCCACCACGGACTCGGGCGTGCCCACCGGGGCAGGAATCAGGGCCAGGTCCTCTTCGCTGGGGCCGCTCACCGCGGGCGGAGCGGGCGGCAGGGGAGGAACGACGACGGCGGCAGCGCCGCCGTCGTTCTCCCCGCGCTTGTCCTGAGCACCGGCGCCGGCCTGAACGCTGCCGGCCTCATTGCTGTCGACGTCGGCCCTGCCATCCTCCGTGGCCGCGTCGACGAGCTGCACCGGCGAGCCTTCGTCGTCCGACGGGGTTTCCGCAACCTCGGCCGCCGCCTCCAGAATCAGGACAGTGGACGCGGCCGCAATCCGGAGTCCGCCGCCGCCGGTGAGGGTCGCCAGGACCATGGCCGGGGTGCCGAAATCGTCGGTTTCGACGTCCACGCGCTGAATTTCGGCGGAGCGGTTGCCGTCGGGCAGGAGCAGATGATCGCCGCTCTGCAGAGATCCAGCCTGCTGTTCGATGTAGTTCGGGGCGGCCGGGGGGTGGGTCATCTGGAGTCCTTAAATTCTTTTGCGGTCCGCCCAACAGTCTACAAAGGCACGCGCGGGATGTCGGGGATGCAGCCGGCTCCGGTCAGTTCCCGACGCCCGCGAAGGCCAGGGCCTGCCGGATCAGGGCCCCGCGGCCACCGCTGAATTCGAGCTGGACATCCGAGCTCATAACTTCCTGCGGCGTCATCCACGTCAGTTCCAGCGCGTCCTGCCGCGGGGAGCATTCGCCGGTGACCGGGATGATGTACGCCAGCGCGACAGCGTGCTGGCGGTCGTCGGTGAACCCCGTGTGGGATGGGGACGGGAAGTACTCGGCCACTGTGAACGGCACCGGGCTGATAGGCAGCTGGGGGAACGCGAGGGGGCCCAGGTCCTTCTCCATGTGGCGCAGCAGGGCCGCGCGGATGGTCTCCCGGTACAGCACGCGGCCGGAAACCAGCGAGCGGATCATGTTGCCGTCCTCGTCGGCCTGCAGGAGCGTGCCGACTTCGTTCACAAACCCGAGCGGGTCCAGCCGGACCGGGACGGCCTCGACGTAGACCATGGGCAACCGGCCGCGGGCCTCGAACAAATCATCGTCGGAGAGCCAGCCGGGGTTCGGGTCAGGGGTGCGAACGTTCATGGTTAAGTTCTACCCCATCCCTGACCCGAACCCTGCGCCGCCGCTAGATGGCGAGCACCGATTCCAGGGGTTCCCCGGCGGCTATCCGTGCCAGCAGCGCCGGTTCTGCGGCGTCGGACGCCAGGGCCCGCCCCAGGACTTCGGCCGCAGCCTCCGGGGACAGGACGATCACGCCGTTGTCGTCCCCCAGCACCCAGTCACCGGGCCGGACGCGGATGCCGCCGCACTGCACCGGCACGTTCACGGCGGAGCCGCCGCTGCGGACCCGTTTGGTGGTCAGGCACGAGGTCCCGCGGGCGAAAACCGGCAGGCCGGTGGCCCGAAGTTCCAGGATGTCGGTGGCCACCCCGTCGACGACGACGCCGGCGGCGCCTTGCGCCGTGGCCGCTGCCGCGGTGACCGCGCCCACGGGGGCGTGCCGGTGGTCACCGGACATGTCCACCACCAACACCGCTCCCGGGTACAGCTCCAGCAGGGCCCGGTTCATGGCGTAGGCATCGCACTCCGCGATGCGCACCGTAACCGCCGGGCCCGCCACCTTGACGCCGTCGAGCAGCGACCGGATGGCCGGATCCACGAACCCGTCCTCCAGGAAGTGCCCGATCGTGGGGTAACTGACGGCGGCGAGGCCCTCGCCGAGGCCCCCCTCCGGACGCTCGCCGAGGCCCTCGGGCCCCTCGGCGAGCCGGGCGCGCACGGCGTTCCCGCCGCTCACGGGATCCCAGCAGCGGCCGCGCCGGCCACCACGGCCACGCAGTCGATTTCCAGCGCCACGCCCCACAGGCTCACGCAGACGGTGGTCCGCGCCGGCTTGGCGGTTCCGAAGAACTCCGAGTAGACCCGGTTGTAGTCATCCAGCCGGCCGGGATCGGTGAGGTAGGCGTTGATCTTGACCACGTGATCCAGGCCCGACCCGGCGGCCTCAAGCACGGACCGGAGATTGAGGATGGTCTGGCGCACCTGGTCCTCGAACGTGTCCGGCTGGTCATCCAGCCCGCTGATCGCGGGAATCTGGCCGGCCGTGAACACGAATCCGTTGGCGACGACCGCCTGGGAGAACGGGCCGACGGCGGCCGCGCCACCGGGGATCTGTGCGATCCGGCGAACAGTCTCGTCTACGGGAGAAACAGCGGGAAGGCCGGCGGGACGGCCCGCAGGGACAACGCCGGGGGCAACGGTCATTTGGCGGCCTCCGCTTCGACGGCGTCGGCGGGGGCCATGTCGACGGCGTCGATGTTGCCGTGGCGGGTTTCCGTCAGGACGAACAAGGCACCCAGCGAGACAAGGGAGGCGGCCATGATGTACCAGGCGATGGAGGAACTCTGGTGGGTCACCCCGAGCAGCCACGTGGTGATGAACGGCGTCGCGGCGCTGCCGAGGAGCCCGGACAGCATGTAGGCGACGGACAGCCCGGAGTAGCGGACCTTGGAACCGAAGAGTTCGGCGAGGAAGGTCGCGATCGGGCCGTAATTGGCGGCGAAGGCGGTCATCATGGCCAGGTAGGCGACGAAGAGCAGCGGCACGGACTTCGTGTCCATGAGCCAGAACATCGGGAAGGCGAACAAGGCTTCGGCGGCGACACCGGCGTAGATGATCGGTTTGCGGCCGTACTTGTCAGAAAGCTGCCCGAAGAAGGGGATCAGGACAAAGCACAGGGCGCAGGCCGCCAGCACCACCCACAGCATGAGGGCCTCGGAGTGGCCCAGTTCCTTCTTGCCGTAGGACACACCCGAGGCGACCAGCAGCGTGAACGTGCTGCCGGTGGACAGCGTGGCGACACCGCCGAGGATGACCTGCTTCCAGTACTTGGCCATGAGGGCCGCGAAGGGCAGCTTGGCTTTGGCGCCGGCTTCCTTGACCGCCTGGAAGGACGGGGTTTCCTCGATGTGCAGCCGGATGTAGATGCCCACCGCCACGAGCAGCGCGGACGCCAGGAACGGGATCCGCCAGCCCCAGGCGAGAAGGTCTTCGGTGCTCACACTTGAGGCGACGATGAGGAACGCGACGTTGGCGATCAGGGTTCCGGCGGGGACGCCCACCTGGACCAGCGAGCCGTAGAACCCGCGGCGCGACGGGGGAGCGTGCTCCACCGTCATCAGGACGGCGCCGCCCCATTCGCCGCCCAGGGCCAGGCCCTGGATGACGCGCAGGAGGAGCAGCAGCAGTGGCGCCATGATGCCGATGCTGTTGTAGTCCGGCAGCAGGCCGATCGCGAAGGTGGCTGCGCCCATGGTCAGCAGCGAAATGAGCAGCATGGACTTCCGGCCCAGCCGGTCCCCGAAGTGGCCGAAGATGATGGCGCCCACCATGCGGGCCACATAGGCGGACGCGAACGTTCCGAAGGCGAGCATGGTGCCGACGATCGGGTCAAAGCTGGGGAAGAAGATCTTGTTGAACACCAGCGCGGAAGCGGTGCCGAACACAAAGAGGTCGTACCACTCGACGGTGGTGCCGATGACACTCGCGAGCGCGATCTTCCGCATTTTGACCAGGTCTAGCCGGGCAGACGCGGGGGAGGTGGTTTCTACTAGTTGGGCCATCAGTATCTCCAGATGGGGTGCGGGGACGAGTGTCCGGTGCAAGGTAGTAGCCCACTATTCTGTGTTGAGGATCACAGCTCAATGGCAGAAATCCCACCAAAAATCGCCCCAAAGTGTGCGTTCACACAATGCCTAGGCCCAGGCCACCACCAGCCGGGCCGCCTGGGCAGGGACGGTGAGGTCGATTCCGGTTAGCTCCTCGAAACGGTTGATCCGGTTCAGGATGGTGTTCCGGTGGCAGAACAGCTGTTCGGCTGTGGCCGTGACGTTGCCGGTGGACAGATAATGCCGCACAGTCTCCGTGAGGCGTTCGCGTTCCCCGCCGCGGCATTCCTCCAGCGCCTCCTCCAGCTGGGCGGCGAGATCCAGCCCGGCGTCCTGGAGGTTCTGCTGCGCCAGCCGGGTCCACGCGGCATCTGCGGAGAGGGGCCCGGAGTCGGCCGGCCGAAGCAGGGCCGCGAGGCTTTCTGCCGTCCGGGCCGCGGCGGGGAGACCGCGCAGCCCGTACACCTCCGGCACGTAACCGCAGGGGATGTCCGCCAGGACCGGCGGCAACTGCGGCGCCGCACCCCGCGCCGCCCGTGCCGCGCGCGGGGGGAGCGGCCAGAACAGGTAGGTGTTTCCGCCGGATTCGTGGAGGAAGATTTTGTGGCGGCGCTGGGCGGAGCCGGCCTGCGTGGCCGCAGCACGGAGGCGTGCCCCGGCTTCGCCGCCGGCAGCGACGAGGCCGCAGCGGGCATCCGGGCCGATACCCAGGGCCGAACCGACCTGGGCGGACGTTTCGGCCGAGGGCGTGCTCTGGTTGAAGAGCCGCGCGATGAATTCGCGTTGGATGCTGGACTCTTCCTGGGCCATGCGCACCCGCTCGGTGAGGTAGCTCATGTGGGTCCGGGTGGCGAATTCGTCGACGACCCGCCAGACCAGATCCACCCGGGACGCGAGCAGGCCCGCGTCCTCCGGCGCGGCGATCTCCAGCAGGTCCGCCCACAGGATGCTGAAGTCCAGCCGGACAGCCGAGGTCAGGGATTCCGGCGGGATCCCGGCCCGGGCGCGCTTGGACCCGAGGTCCGAGGCAAAGGCGAGCAGCCCGTCCCGTGCCGTGTCCTCCGGGCCGCTCCGCAGCCCGTGGATGAGCCGTCGAAAAGTTTCCCGCGCCGTGTCCCGGATTTCCGGAACAGTCACCTGGCTGTCTCCGTACTCCGGGATTTGCCGCACCCGGGCGGTGAAGGTCTGGGCCAGGATGTCCAGCCGGCCTTCGAGCTGGTCCACCAGCTCACTCCAGCGGACCTCGGCGCCCGGCGACTCAAAATTGTGCATTCTCACATTGTAGGGTCCAGTTTACGTGACGCACTGCTAGTTATTTTGGAAAAATCTACTGGCAGAATGGAACGAAGCACACGGGTGAGCCCAATCACACCCCACGGAAGCATCCTCCCGGAGCCGGAACAATCCCCGGATGGGGGAGACCGCACCGGCAACAGCAAAGACCAGTCACATTTCTTTGGAGTAATCATGGCAAGTAGCGCAAGCAACGCCACCACCATCGCCAGCCCGCAGTCGCCGGGGCCCGTCGATGAGAGCGTGGCCAAGAAAGTCGCCCTCGCGGCCCTCGTGGGAACGGCGCTGGAATGGTACGACTTCTTCCTGTTCACCACCGCCGCGGCCCTGGTGTTCAACGCGCAGTACTTCGTGTCCCAGGACCCCTTCGTCTCGGCCATGAGCTCCTTCGCCACACTGGCCGTGGGCTTCGTGGCCCGCCCGATCGGCGGTTTCATCTTCGGCGCCCTCGGGGACAAGGTGGGGCGCAAGAAGATCCTCATGGTCACCATCGTGGGCATCGGCGTCGTGACCGGCCTGATCGGACTCCTGCCGAACTACATGACCATCGGCGTCGCAGCCCCCATCATCCTGGTGGCGCTGCGGATCCTGCAGGGCCTGGCCGTCGGCGGCGAGTGGAGCGGCGCGGTGATCATCGCCGTCGAAAACGCCCCGGTCGCCAAGCGGGCACGGTACGCGGCCTTGCCGCAGATCGGTTCACCGATTGGCACCATCCTTTCCTCCGGCGGCTTCTTCGGCATGCTCTACCTGGTGGGCCAGACCAACTTCGACGCCTGGGGCTGGCGCGTCCCGTTCATTGCGGCGATCCCGTTGCTGGCCATCTCCCTGTGGATCCGCAGCAAGCTCAGCGAGTCCCCGGAATTCGAAGCGCTGATGGAATCCGGCGAGACCGAGCACGCGCCCATCCGCGGCGTGCTGACGAAGAGCTGGCGCCAGATCCTGGTCGGCATGTGCTCGGCGCTGCTCGGCATCGGCGGTTTCTACCTCATCACCAGCTTCGTGGTCTTCTACGGCACCAAGATCCTCAAGATGCCCTACGAAACCCTGCTGCTGGGATCGCTCCTCGCCGCGGTCTTCGAGATCTTTGTCCTCATCTGGGCCGGCCGCATGGGCGAGAAGTTCGGCGCCAGCAAGGTGATCCTCTGGGGCGGCGTCGCCTCTGCGCTGGTGGCCATCCCGGTCTTCCTGGCCATCGACACCGCCATTCCGGCCCTGGTGGTCACCGCCATGATCATCGGTGTCTGCACCCTGTCCGTCCCGTACGCCGTGTCCGGCACGGCACTCACCGCGCTCTTCGCCACGAAGGTCCGGTACACCGGCGTGGCCATCACCTCCAACAGCGCCGGTGTCATTTCCGGCTTCGTGCCGCTGATCGCGACGGCCCTGGTGGCAGCCAACGGCAACTCGTTCTGGCCCGGCGCCATCATCCTGCTGGTCGTCTCCGTGATGACGGCACTGTCCGGGATCTTCCTGCCCGCACTCAGCATTGAAGAAAAGGGCATGAAGCATTGAGCACGCCAACCACCGCCGGGCACCTGATTGTTGCCCAGCTCGAACGGGCCGGTATCCAGCGCGTCTACGGCGTCCCCGGCGAAAGCTTCCTGGACGTGCTGGACGGCCTGCACGATTCCTCCATCGAAACTGTGGTGACGCGCCACGAGGGCGGCGCCGGGTTCATGGCCCTCGCCGAAGGCCGGCTCACGGAACTCCCCGGCGTGGCCATGGTGACCCGCGGCCCCGGCGCCGCCAATGCCTTCATCGCCATCCACACCGCGCACCAGGATGCCACCCCAATGATCCTGTTCGTGGGCCTCATCCCGGTCGCTGACCGCGGCCGGGAATCGTTCCAGGAATTCGACATCAACGCCTGGTTCGGCAGCACAGCCAAAAAGGTGGTGACGCTCGACGACGCCGCTTCCGCCGCCCGCGTGGTGGACGACGCCATCTTCACCGCGCTCAGCGGCCGTCCCGGACCCGTGGTGATCGGCCTGCCCGAAGACGTGCTGGTCCACGCCATCGACGCGGCCACCGTGGAGCCCCGTACCGTGGCCCGGGCCGAACCGGCCCCGGCGGACCTGGCGGGCCTCGAGACGAAACTGGCCGCGGCCAGGAAGCCCCTGATCGTGGTGGGCGGCGAAGGCTGGGACCAGGCTTCCTCGGACGCGCTGGCCGGCTGGGCTTCCCGCCACGGCGTTCCCGTGCTCGCGGACTTCCGCGCCTACGACGCCGTCCCGCACGGCAGTGACTCCTACGCCGGCTACCTCGGCTACGCCCGCAGCGACGCCAACGCCCGGCGCCTCGACGACGCCGACCTGATCGTCTTCGTCGGCTGTGTCCGCGCGGACGTGCTCTCCGACGGTTACAAGCGCGGGCTGGACGCCGTCACGGTCGTCGTCCACCCCGGCGCCGATCTGCTGGGCCACTTCGGCCGCCTGGATCAACTCATTCCCGCCCACGTAACCTCCTTCGCCAGGGCCCTCGCCGCCGCGGAATCCGCCGTGGAACCCGCGGCCGGCTGGCTGGCCGGCGCCCGCGCCGACTACGAGAAGTTCTCCAGCGCCCAGCCGGACGGCGGCACCCATGTGGACCTCGCCGTCGTGATGGAAATCCTCAAGCAGGAAATGGACGACGACGCCGTCATCACCTACGGCGCCGGGAACCACTCGCTGTGGCCGGCCCGCTACCTGAAGCACAACACAGCGAACTCGCTCGCCGCGCCCCGGAACGGCGCCATGGGCATGGGGATCCCGGCGGCGGTGGCCGCCTCCCTTGCGTACCCCGGCCGCCAGGTAATCTCCGTGGCCGGCGACGGGTGCTTCCTGATGAACGGTCAGGAAATGGCCACGGCCATGGGCCACGGCGGGAAGTTCATCGCCCTGGTGGTGGACAACGGCATCTTCGCCACCATCCGCGAGCACCAGGAAGGCCACTACCCGGGCCGCCCCTCGGGCACCCACATGACCAACCCGGACTTCGCCGCGCTGGCCCGGTCGTACGGCGGCTACGGCGAACGCGTGGAGAAGACCGAGGACTTCGGTGCTGCTTTCCGCCGCGCCGTCGAATCCGGGCTGCCGGCGGTCCTGCACCTCCCGCAGGACCCAGCCACCCGCTCACCCAAAACCGCCAGCAACTGACCGGAGCCCGCCATGATCACCCTGCACAACATCATCAACGGTGAGATCGTCCCAGGCGGCGCCGCAGACGGGTCTGCCGGGCCCAGCCTGCCGTTCTTCGACCCCGCCACCGGAGTCCAGCTCGGCACCGCCCCGGACAGCGACGCGGCCACCGTGGACCGTGCCTTCCAGGCGGCCCGCACCGCCTTCCAGAGCTACAAGCGGACCACCCCGGCCGAACGCCAGGCCATGATGCTCAGGCTCGCCGACCTCATCGAAGCCAACGCCGACAGGCTCCTGGACGCCGAGGTGGCCTGCACCGGCAAACCCCGCCCGGTCACCCGCGAGATCGAGATCCTCCGGGGAGCAGACCAGCTGCGCTTCTTTGCCGGCGCCTGCCGTGTGGTGTCCGGAACCGCGCAAACCGAATACGTCCGGGGCTTCTCCTCCACTGTCCGGCGGGAACCCCTCGGCGTGGTCGCCCAGATCACCCCGTGGAACTACCCGTTCATGATGGCCATCTGGAAGATCGGACCGGCGCTCGCCGCCGGCAACACCGTGGTGCTGAAACCGGCGGACACCACCCCCTGGTCCACCCTCATCCTGGGCGAGCTGGCGCAGGAGGCCTATCCGGCCGGCGTCGTGAACGTGATCTGCGGCGGTCGGGGGACCGGCGCCGCCATGGTGGAGCACCAGATCCCGGAAATGGTGTCCATCACCGGTTCCACCCGGGCCGGGGCGCAGGTGATGTCCGCGGCGTCGAAGACCCTCAAGGACGTCCACCTGGAACTCGGCGGCAAGGCACCCGCGATCGTCTTCGCCGACACCGACATTGACCTGGCGGCCCGGGAGATTGCGCTCGGCGCGTTCTTCAACGCCGGACAGGACTGCACCGCCGTGACCCGTGTGCTCGTGGAGGAATCCATCCACCTCAAGTTCGCCACCGCGCTCGCCGACGCGGCCGCCGCGCTGCAGGTCGGCGGCGACGCCGCGGATCTGGGACCGCTGAACAGCGCCGCGCAGCTGGACCGGGTGGAGGGCTTTATGTCCCGCCTGCCCGCGAACGCCAGGGTCCTCGCCGGGGGCAAGCGGACCGGCGCCGGTTTCCACTTCGAACCGACCGTGATCGACGGCGTATTCCAGGCCGACGAGGTGGTCTGCGAGGAGATCTTCGGACCGGTGGTCACAGTGCAGCCGTTCGCCACCGAGGAGGAGGCCATCGAGCTCGCCAACGGGACGAAGTACGCGCTCGCCTCCAGCATCTGGTCGAACAACCACGGCGTCGTCACCCGGGTGTCCAACGAGCTGGACTTCGGCGCCGTCTGGATCAACTGCCACCAGGTGATCCCCGCCGAGGCCCCGCACGGCGGGTTCAAGCACTCCGGCACCGGCAAGGACCTCTCCGTCTTTGGCCTGGAGGACTACACCCGCATCAAGTCAGTCACCACTTCCCACCGCTGAAAACCACGCTAGGTATCCCATGAAACTCGATCTGCTGCTGCGCAACGCGGACATCATCACCATGGACGAACGCCGCCCGCACGCCACCTCGCTGGGGATCTGGCAGGGCAGGATTGTGGGCCTCGACGATGACCTGGACGGGCTGGAAGCCGCCGAGGTCCTGGACCTCGGCGGCGCCACCGTGACCCCCGGCTTCATTGACGCGCACTGCCACACCACCTGGTTCGGGCTCGGCCTCGCCGAACTGGACGTCTCCGCCGCGCGCGGCCTGAACCAGCTCTACGCCCTGCTGGAGGCCGGCATGGCCGCGGACGGTTCCGCAGGACAGGGAGCAGAGCCAAGCGCCGCAGAACCCGGCGCCGGATCGGCACCGGGCTGGCTTCTCGCCACGGGCTTCAGCCAGCAGCAGCACGGCGGCGAGTTCCCGGATATCACCGTGCTGGACCGGATCACGGGAAACCGGCCGCTGTTCATACGGCACAACTCCGGCCACATGGCCATCGTCAACACCGCCGCGCTCCGCCTGGCCGGCGCCGACCAAGCGTCGTTCCCGGACCCCGACGGCGGTGTCATAGTCCGTGACGCCGCCGGCCGGCCCACCGGGCTGGTCCAGGAAAGGGCCCAGCAGCTGATCCAGCAGCTGATCCTGCCGTACTCCAGTGAGGCGATCGAAGCCGCACTGGACCGGGCCACCAGCTACTACGCCGCGGAGGGCATCACCAGCTTTACCGAGGCGGGGATCGGCGGCGGCTGGATCGGCCACAGCCCGGTGGAGCTGGCCGCCTACCAGCGGGCAGCGTCGGCGGGCCGGCTCCATGCCCGGGCCCAGCTGATGCCGGTCCTGGACGTGCTGCATCCCCTGGGCGGCCAGAACCCGCCGGGCGTGGCAACGGCCGGCCTGGACCTCGGCATCACCAGCGGCTTTGGCGGCGAATTCCTGTCGCTGGGCCCGGCGAAGGTGTTCCTGGACGGCTCCCTGCTGGGCGAAACGGCCGCGGTCAGCCAGGACTACTGCAGCCACGGCGGAACGGACAACACCGGCAACACCGGCTATTTCCAGGCCGAACCGGAGGAGCTCCGGACGAAAATGGAGGCCGCCTATGCGGCGGGCTGGTCCATCGCCGCCCACGCCATCGGGGACCGCGCCGTCGATCTCGCGATCGACATCATCACCGACTGTGCCGCGAAGTACGGCCCGCGGGCCGTGCCCAACCGGATCGAACACGCCTCGATGACCCGGCCGGAGCAGCTGCACCGGCTGGCCGCCGCGGGCATCGCCGTCACCCCGCAGGCCAGCTTCTTCTTCGACGGCGGGGACGGTATGACCGCCTCGCTCGGTCCGGAACGGCTCGGCTGGGCTTATCGCGCAGCGTCCTTCCTGGCCGCCGGGGTGACGCTGGCCGGCAGCTCCGACCGGCCCGTGGCGGACGGAAACGTGCTCCGGGGCATGCAGGCCTTCGTGGACCGGCGCACCGCCTCCGGCGCCGTGTTCGGCAACCCGGACGAACGGCTGAGCCCGTTCCAGGCCCTGGCGGCGTACACCACCGAGGCCGCGGCGGCCACCGGCGCATCGCACCTCAAAGGCTCGTTGAGCCCCGGAAAACTGGCCGACTTTACCGTCCTCTCCGGGTCCCCGCTGTCCGCCGCCAGCATCGAGGAACTCACGGTCCTGGCAACCGCCGTCGGCGGTACGTTCACGTTCCGGATGCCTGGCGTGCCGCCCCGGCCGGCGGACGATCCCGCCGCAACCACTCCCAGCTTCAGCCCAGCCACCAACCGTTCATAGGGGAACACCGTGACCACCCAGACCAGCTTCAGCACCCGCGACGCCGCCTTCGTGCGGGACTTCCACATCATGAGCGAATTCGGCGCTACTGCGAACGGCGGCGTGGAACGGCAGGCCGCCAGCGTGCCGGACGGCGAGCAGCGGCAATGGCTCACCGGCCTGCTGGAGGCCCGGGGGTTCACCGTCAAATTCGACCGGGCCGGCAACCAGTGGGGACTCTACGAGGCCGTGCCGGGGGCCCCGTACGTGGTGGTGGGCTCGCACATGGATTCCCAGCCGACGGCGGGACGCTACGACGGCGCGTACGGCGTGCTCGCCGCGGCCCACGCGGCGTTCCGGCTCGTGGAGCAGTGGGCCGCGGCCGGACCCGCCGGGCAGCCCCGGTTCAACATCGCGGTGGTCAACTGGTTCAACGAGGAAGGCTCCCGCTTCAAGCCGTCCATGATGGGTTCGTCCGTCTACACCGGAAAACTCGCACTCGAGACCGCGCTGGCCACCACGGACGCGGCCGGAGTCTCGGTCCGCGACGCCCTGGACGCGATCGGCTGCCGGGGCAGCTACGAGGGCCCCGAAGCAGCCTACTGCGCCGAAATCCACATCGAACAGGGCCGCAGCATGGAGCGCGAAGGGATCACGATCGGCCTGGTGAGCTCGAACTGGGCGGCCAACAAATACGAGTTCGTGGTCCACGGCGAGCAGGCCCATACGGGCTCCACCGTGATCGCGGACCGGAAAGACGCACTGCTGGGCGCCTCCATGATGGTGGTCGCCGCCCGGGAACTCGCCGACGCTTTTCCCGGTGTGCTGCACACCTCCGTGGGGCAGCTGACCGTCTACCCCAACTCGCCCGTTGTGGTGCCGTCCCGGGTAAACCTGCTCCTGGACCTGCGCAGCGCCGATGAAGCGGTCCTTGCCGAGGCGGACGCCTTGCTGCACGCGCGGATTCCCGAGATAGAGCGGCTGGCGAACGTCACCGTCGAACGCAACCACGGCCACTCCTGGCCCGTGACGCCCTATCAGCCCGAGGGGGTGGAGCTGGCGGCCAAGGTCGCGGCGGACCTGGGCCTGTCGAACAAGCAGGTGATGACCCTGGCCGGCCACGATTCGACCAACATGAAGGACCTCGTGCCCACCGTGATGCTCTTTGTGCCCAGTGTGGACGGGATCTCCCACAACGAGCACGAATACACCACGGATGAGGACCTCGTGGCCGGGCTGACCATGCTCACCGAAGTGGTCAACCGCCTGTGCAACGGGGCGCTTGAGGACTGACCCCGCACCGCGTCCTCACCCGGCAGCCGGCGCCCCGGATATCCAGAGCGGCGGCCGGGCGGCGGTACCGCCCGCATCGGGGTTGGCCACGTGAAGGGTGGGGACGGCAGCCTCCTCGATGACCGCCGCTTCGTGCCCGGCCTCCTCAAGGCGCTGACGCAGGGCGCCAAGGTCACCGGCGTATTCGAAGCCCAGGCCCGCGCTGCCGGCCCCGGTTCCCGCGCCGACCATCAGGACCCCGCCGTTTTTCGCCGTGAAGGCCTCCGATTCGGCCGTGTCGGCATCCCCGGCGGCGGAACCGCCGCTGCCCGGGACGGGGCGGGGCCTGGCACCGATGTTGCGCAGGGTTTGCGCCGCGGCGACGGCGTCTTCGGAGAACCAGACGCCGACGACGGCGACGCCCGGGTCCGCCTCCGGTGACCCGCCCCAGCTGCCATCGGCGGCGCGGGTGGCCGGATCGGCCAGGAAACTGAAACCGTCCGCGGCCGTGATGCGGCAGGACGGACCATGGTCCGCCTCGATGAGTTCCGCGGTGGTGCCGCCGGACGTGGTGGAGCCGGCGGCCCCCGCCTCCTTGGTCCGGCGGGCGAACTCCTTCAGGTCTCCCACCTCGACGCCCAGGGAGGTGGTGCCGTCCTCGGGCGAGCCCTGTTCGGCGACGTGGAGGGCAATGCGGCCGGAGCCGGCGTCGAACTCCCGCCAGGTGGGCTCGTCAACGGTCTTGACCAGGCCCAGGCCGGTGAGTAGCCGCTCCCATTCATCAAGACGGGAGGTGAAGTGGATCGGGCGGACACGCAGCATCGTTGCTCCTCAAGGTTGGAACGGACTCAGGCTCTTAGGGATATCGTCCCACCAAAGCGGCCGGAAAGGGGCCGGTGCGGAGCACAATGGTGCCATGGCTGCTGAACTCGAGGAACTGCTGGTGAAGGACGCCGCGCAGTGGCGCGCCTGGCTGGAGGAACACCACGCAGAGAGTCCCGGCGTCTGGCTGGTGCTGCACAAGAAGGGCGGTGCCGTGACGGAGCTGGATTACGAGGCCGCGCTGCAGGAAGCCCTGTGTTTCGGCTGGATCGACGGGCAGGGACGGCGTCGCGATGACGAGAGCTCGTTCCAGCGGATGACCCGCCGGGGACCCAAAAGTGTGTGGTCCGCCCGGAACGTGGAGCGGATCGGGCGACTGGAAGCCGCGGGCCGCATGGCTCCCGCGGGACGTGCCGCCGTCGACAGCGCCAAAGCGGACGGCCGCTGGGAAGTTGCCTACTCCGGCGCGGCGGCGGCGGAAGTGCCGGCGGACCTGGCGGCGGCCATCGCGGCCGAGCCGCGGGCGCAGGCGATGTTCGACGTCCTGACTTCGGTGAACAGGTTCGCCCTGATCTACCGGACCAACGGCGTCAAGCGGGCCGCCACCCGGGAGAAGAGGATCGCGGGATTCGTCGAGATGCTCGCCCGGCACGAGACGCCCTACCCGCAGAAGAAACGTCCCCCGGCGCCCTGACCGCCCCCGTCATCCCGACCGCCGCCCGCGGCCCCTGGCCCGTGGACCCTAGAACCCGACGCCCATGGCCTGGGCGATCACCACGGCGGACGCTGAGGACCACGCCTGCGGATGGCACGACGCCGGATACGGCACCGCGTGCCCCGCCTCCTCCGCCGTGATACCCGCGAACAGTTCCGGCAGGCGGTGGCCGAAGGCGCCGGACGCGGCCAGCAGCCCCTCGGCGATGGTCCGGGCTTCGGCCAGGAAACCCTCCGCGAGCAGCCCCCGGACCGCGATCGCGGTGTCGTGGCTCCAGACCGAACCGCAGTGGTAACTGAAGGGCCAGAAGCCGGCGGCCCGCCGGGAAATCGTGTGCACCCCGTAGCCGGAGAACAGGTCGGGGCTCAGGAGCCGGTCCGCCACGAGGCGGGCCTCGGAGGCGTCCAGGATGCCGGTGCCGAGCAGGTGCCCCATGTTGGATCCCGGGATGTCCAGGGGATCGCCGTGCCCGTCGAGGGCCATGGCAGGGAACGGCCCGCCGTCGTCCTCCACCCAGAAGCGCTCGCGGAAATTCTGCTGCAGCGCTTCGGCAAAGTCCCGCAGCGCCTGGCCGCCGGGTTCGCCGTACGCGTCGAAGAGATCGGCCGTGTCTACGGCGGCCTGGTAAGCGTAGCCCTGAACCTCGGACAGCGCGATCGGGCCGTCCGCCTGGCGGCCGTCACGAAACTGCATGGCGTCCCCGGAATCCTTCCAGCCCTGGTTGCTGAGGCCATGGCCCGTGGCGTCCTGATAGCTGAGGAACCCGCTGTTCGGGCTGCCCGGCGCGCCTACGGCGGCCAGCAGCCATTCCACCGCATGCGCCGCGCTGGGCAGCAGCGAACGGACCGTTGCGTCGTCCAGCCCGGCCTGGCCGAGCTCGGCCAGCAGGCACAGCCATAGCGGGGTGGAATCCACCGCGCCGTAATACACCGGCGGCAGGCGCAGGCCCTGACTCTCCAGCACCAGCTCCTTGGACCGGAGCTCGTGCAGGATCTTGCCGGGTTCCTCGGCGGCGCCGAGGTCGTGGCCGGTGCCCTGGAACGCTGCCAGGGTGCGCAGCGTTCCGGCGGCGAGTCCGGCGTCGAGCGGAAGGAGCATCCGCGCGGCCCAGAGCGAGTCACGTCCGAACAAGGTGAAATACCAGGGCGCCCCCGCGGCGAGGAACGGCGCGTCGGGAAGCTTCCGGGTTGCCAGGCGGAGACCCGCGAGCTCGTCCAGGGCATTGTCCAGCAGCAGGCCCAGGGCGCCGGACGGCTCGGCGCGGACCCGGCGCGCCGCCGGCGGCCGGGCCGCCACAACGGCGTCGTCGCTGTCGGCCAGCACGGCCTGCCATTCCGCCTCGAACGGGCGCCCCCGCCCCGCGGTGCCGCGCCAGACGAGTTTTTCGCCGGCGGTGACGCTGCCGGGGGCCGCGACGGTCAGCGTCCGTCCGCCGTCGCGCCAGCGCAGCGTCGAATCGTCAGCCGAGAACGGCTCGGAGGGATCCCGGAAGCGGCTCAGCCGGATAGCGGCCATGTCGGTGAAGTCCGCGGCGAGCTGGATTTCTAACTCCACGTCGAGGGATTCGAGGGAGGTAGCCAGGTGCAGGGAGTGCCGGACCACGCCGGGCGTGACCGTCCAGGTCTGGACCAGTTCGACGGCGGGGTCCTCGGTGGGCCCCGGGATGCCACGGACCAGCCCACGCACGCGCAGCACGCCGCCGGCCTCTGCCTCGACCGTGGCGGGCTCGGGCTCCATGCCGTTCACCCGGACCTCCGCCCGGCACAGCATACGGGTGTCCCCATGAAGCAGGCCCGTGAACCAGCCGCCGCCCGCGGCGCTGGAGGAGCCTGCGGCGCCGGAGGAGCCCGGGGCGCCGGGGACGCCGGCCAGCCGCCCGTCGGCGTCAAGCCACAGCTGGGTGGGCGCGGCAATGGAGCAGTGCTGGCGGTGGAGCGCTGGCTGAACTGTCATGCGCCCCACCCTATGCCGGGAGCAGGACCGGCTCAACGGACCCCGCGGGGGTGGGGCACCGGGCAAAAAATAAAGACAACGTCAGGCGCGGCGCGGGGTCTTGCGGCCCGAGGTCGCCGGTTGACGGGGTTGGTCAGGTTCGACGCGGTCTTTCCAAGCCCCGTGGGAGCGGAAGCGGGAACGATGTCGCCCTGCGCTAGGCCGGGAGGTCGTCATGACGAGGGTGTCGCTATCCCATAGCGCATGGAGGGCCTGATCGAAGTGCGGGCGCGAAGCTCGGGCCCGGGGCACCGTGAGCAATCTAGAGGTCGTCGTGTCTCACGCCGGCGGCCAGAAGATCTGCCAGCTGCCGGTCAGTGGAATGCTGCCGTGTTGAAACGCGGGCATAGCCGATCAACCGCGTCACAGCCTGCCCTCGGTGTGTCTCATAACTAACGGTGAGCATTCCGATTCGACCAGAAGGTTATGAAACATAGTTGCGAGAATCCCCGGCCGCGGACGGACCTGCACGATCCCACGAAAGTTTGGGGGTCTGCCTTCGACAGTCATTTCGATCAGTGAGACGCCTCGTATCTCATGGGTTTTGAGACGCCAGGAGTCAGATGGCCGCGAGGTCAGACCCGAGGCCTGCGGTCAGTAGCCGACGGGCATCCGGAGGGTGTAGGGCTTTTCCATGGTTTTGATCTCTTCGTCTGTCAGGTGCACGTCGAGGGCGGCGACGGCGTCGGGGAGGTGGTGTTCCTTGGTGGCGCCGACGATCGGTGCGGTTACGACGGGGTTGTTCAGCACCCAGGCGAGGGCGACGTGTGCCATGGGGATTCCGCGTTCTTCTGCGATTTTTTGGACTGCGTCGGCGATGGGTTTGTCGGCGGCGCTGAAGCTGCGTTCGGCTACTGGGTCGTTGGCGGACCGTGTGGTGTTGCCGCCCCATGGGCGGGCGAGTCGTCCTTTGGCGAGGGGGCTGTAGGGGATGCTGCCTACGCCTTGGTCGGTGAGGAGTCCGAACATTTCGCGTTCCTCTTCACGGTGCATGAGGCTGTATTGGTCCTGCATGGACACGAACCGGGTCCATCCGTGCAGATCCGCGGCGTGTTGCATTTTGGCGAACTGCCAGGCCCACATCGCGGAAGCGCCGATGTAGCGGACCTTGCCAGCCTTCACAAGATCGTGCAGGGCTTCCATGGTTTCCTCGACCGGGGTCTCGGGATCGAAGCGGTGGATCTGGTAGAGATCGACGTAGTCGGTGCCTAGCCGGGTGAGGGAGGCATCGATTTGTTCCATGATCGCTTTGCGTGAGAGGCCGGCACCGCCGGGTCCGTCGTGCATTTTGAACATCACTTTGGTGGCGAGGACGACGTCCTCGCGGCGGGTGTATTTCGTGATTGCCCGGCCCATGATTTCCTCGGCGGTACCGAATCCATAGATGTTTGCGGTGTCCCAGAACGTGATGCCCAGCTCGACCGCCTGCCGGAAGATCGGCTCGGCCGCGTCGTCATCCAGCGCCCAGTCGGTGAATCCGCGGGAGGAATCACCAAAACTCATCCCTCCAAGGGCGATGCGGCTGACTTTCAGGCCGGAATGGCCCAGACGTGTGTACTCCATAATGTGTCCTTTCAACGGCGCACGAGACCCAGGGCGGGGCAGGTGCAATCGGTGGTGTGAGGCGACGGGTTCCGGCGGCGACATTCGTGGAGTCCCGCCATGGTCCTGGCGGTGCTGGGGGCAGCTAGGGGTTTTGGGGTGTTGCGGCCGCGGAGTCGGTGCTCTGCTGGGTTGCGGCCCAGCTGGAGAGCAGCTGCAGGGCGTCGTGGGATGGCGTTCCGGGTTCGGCGCTGAACGTGATGAGCATCAGGCCGGGATCGGCCGTGAGTTCCAGGACTTCGAAGTCCAGAGTGAGTTCTCCCACGGCGGGGAGGTGGATGCGTTTTGATCCGCTTTTGTGCTGGTGGACGTTGTGCGCTGCCCACCGCAGCCGGAATTCATCACTGCGGGTGGAAAGCTCTCCGACGAGGTCAGAGAGCTGACGGTCGTGCGGGTCTCGTCCGGCCGCGGCCCGCAGCATGGCGACGCATTCATTCGCCGCGCGGTCCCACTCGGGTGCGAAGTCCCTCCCTCGGGGATCCAGGAAGATGAACCGGGCCTGGTTCGGCGGCAGGATCGCGGTGTCGAACTGGGCCGCGTAGAGTGCCCGGCCCATCCGATTGGCCGCGATGATGTCAAGCCTGCCGTTCTGCACGACCGCGGGCAAGTCAGTCATGGCGTCAAGCATCCGCTGCACGGTGGGCCGGACGCGCTGCTCCGAAGCCCGGGGGCGCCGGGAGCGGACACTGTTCTCCGACGCGCGGATCAGGTCCCTTAGGTGCCGCTCCTCGACGTCGTTGAGGCGCAGGGCCTGGACCAGGGACTCGAAGATGCTCTCGGAGACGCCACTGAGGTTTCCGCGCTCGAGCCGGCTGTAGTACTCGACGCTGACCTGGGCGAGCATCGCAACCTCTTCCCGGCGCAGCCCCGGCACCCGCCGCCGGCCATAAGACTGCAGGCCAACCTGCTCGGGCGTCAGCCTGGCCCGGCGGGAGGTCAGGAACTCCTGAATGTCATCTCGGATGCTCATGCCTTCAACGGTATGCCGGAGGGCTGGGCCGTAACCATGCCCTGTCAGTACATGGCTTAGGCGGGTCTGTTTACGCCCGTATGGAGCGTGGTCTCGTAGATATAGACGGCGATCAAACGCCGACCACATCCCCCTCGAAGCGAAGGTTTACTCCATGCCCTCCACCACCAAGAAAGCCAGGCTGCCGCTTGTTGTGCTGCTCCTGGCCATCGGCACGTTCCTGATGAGCACCACCGAGTTCGTCATCGCGGGCCTGCTGCCCAACATGGCCTCAGACCTCGGTGTCAGCGTCTCGCAGGCTGGGCTGCTGATTACCGCGTTTGCCATCGGCATGATCGTCGGTGCCCCCACCATCTCCGTCGCGACCATGCGCCTGCCCAAACGCCTCACCCTTATCCTGTCCCTGCTGATCTTCGCGGTCGGCCACATCGTTGCCGCCCTGAGCCCGGCGTTCGAAGTCGTGCTGATCGCCCGCGTCATTACCGCCCTGGCCACCGGTGCCTTCCTGTCCATCGCCGCTGTCGTGGCCACCTCCGCTGCCGGCCCCGCGAACGCTTCCCGCGCCATGGGCGTGATGATGAGTGGCATGGGCCTGGCGATCGTGGCAGGCGTGCCTCTGGGCTCCTTCATCGGCCAGGCCATCGGCTGGCGCGGCATCTTCTGGGCACTGGCCATCCTCGCCGCCATTGCGGCCGTGGTCATCGGCAAGTTCGCTCCCGCCGAAGACCACCAGGAAGCCATCACCCTCCGCTCCCAGCTCGGCGTGCTGCGCGAGGGCAAGCTGTGGCTCGTCCTGGCGGCGACCGCGCTGGTCTCCGGAGGATTCCTCGCCGCCTACTCCTACATCTCTCCGCTCCTGACCGAACGCACCGGCATCTCCGAAGCGGCCGTGCCGCTGCTGCTCGTTGGCTTCGGCATCGGCGCCCTGCTCGGTACCGTTGTGGCCGGGCGGACCGGGGACCGCAAACCGCTCGCCACGTACTTCGCCATCGGCGGCGGCTCAGCCCTGGTGCTCCTGATGCTGATCCCGCTCTCCACCTTCGTCGTGCCGACCATCGTGCTGGTCATCCTGCTCGGCTTCACCGGCATGGGCGTCACCGCCATCGCCACCCCGCTGGCCGTCCGCTTCGGGCACTCCGGCCCCTCCCTTGCCGCAGCCCTGACCGTCTCCGCGTTCAACGTCGGCATCGCCGCGGCGACCTGGTTCGCCGGCGTCGCCCTCGACTCCACCCTCGGTGCCACGGGCCCGGCAACGGTCGGCGCAGCCATGGCCATCCTTGGCCTGATCCCGCTGGTCATCCTGGCCCTCATGCGCGCCACCCGGACCACCACCCCGGCCCCGGCAGCCGAAACCGCCGGCCACGTCGCCGCCGCGGAGCTCGATCACGACGTCCTGGTCTGAGCCCGGCCATCCCAACAGCCACCCCAACCACCAGAGGAATACCAATGACTGAGAACAACCAAGTCTGGATGATCACCGGCGCGGGCCGCGGCATGGGAGTCGACATCGCCAAAGCCGCCCTCGCCGCGGGCCACCGGGTCGTCGCGACCGGCCGTAACACCGGCGCTGTAGGGAACGCCCTCGGCACATCGGAAGACCTGCTCATTGTGAAGCTTGACCTCACGAAGCCCGAGGACGCCGAAGCAGCTACGGCCGCAGCGATCGAGCGGTTCGGACGCATCGATGTCCTGGTGAACAACGCCGCGAACTTCTACGCCGGGTACTTCGAGGAAACCAGCGACGCGCAGGTCCGCTCCCAGCTCGAAACGAACCTGTTCGGACCCATGAACGTCACCCGCGCCGTCCTGCCCGTCATGCGCAAACAGCGCAGCGGCCACATCATCACGATCTCCTCGCAGGCAGGCATCGTAGGCGGCGAGTTCATCGCCGCGTACGCCACCAGCAAGTTCGCTGTTGAAGGATGGATGGAATCGCTTCGCTACGATCTGGAACCCTACGGGATCCGGACCACCATCGTGGAGCCCGGCTTCTTCCGCACCGAGCTTCTTGTCGAGGACGCCTCCACCATCTGGGCCGAACTTTCCATCGATGACTACGCCGCCCGCACCGCAGCGACCATCCCTGGATGGCGGGAGATGAACGGCCAACAAGCCGGTGACCCCGAAAAGCTCGGCACCGCCCTCGTCAGGATCGCCGGCGAGGACCACCCCCCGCTGCGATGGGTTGCAGGAGCCGACGCCGTTGCCGTCATCGAACAGAAAGCCCGCGACATCCTCGCCCAGATCGACGCCCACCGCGAACTCTCCATCCACCTCGCCCACGACGCCTGAGGAGTCACTCATGACCGACGAGAACACGCAATCCGACATGGAAAAGATGTTCGGCGGCTTCGCCCCGAAGCTCGTCTCCCTCACCGACGACGTGCTCTTCGGGGACGTCTGGGAACGCGAGGGACTCTCTCCTCGTGATCGGAGCCTCGCCACGATCGCCGGCCTCATCGCCGCCGGAAACATCGACCAGCTGAACTGGCACATCCCTTACGGCATCCAAAACGGCCTCACCGAGACCGAGATCAAGGAAGCCATCACCCATCTGGCGTTCTACGCGGGCTGGCCCAAGGCCGTCTCCGCGATGAACGTCGCCAAGAGCATCTTCAACAACCAGTCCTAGACGCCACGAAGGAAGAGAAGAATCATGCCTGAAAAGAACCCGTACGTCACCTTGAACAATGGTGTCCAGATGCCTGCCCTGGGCCTGGGCGTTTACCAGAGCTCACCGGAAGACACCACAGCCGCGGTCGACGCCGCGCTGCGGGCCGGTTACCGTCTGATCGACACCGCCGCGGCGTACTTCAACGAACGCGAGGTCGGCGAGGGCATCCGCCAATCCGGCGTCGACCGGTCGGAGATCTTCATCGAGACCAAGCTCTGGATCAGCGATTACGGCTACGACGAAGCCCTGCGCGGCTTCGAGAAGAGCATCGGCAAACTCGGCGACGACCAGGTCGACCTGTTGCTGCTGCACCAGCCCCTCGCCGCAGACTTCGAGAAGACCATCGCCGCCTACCAGGCGATCGAAAAGCTCCTCACCGACGGCCGAGTCCGTGCCATCGGTGTCTCCAACCAGACCCCGGCCCAGCTCGAGGAACTCATCGCCCGCACCAGCGTGGTGCCCGCCGTGAACCAGATCCAGGTCCACCCGTATTACTCCCAGCCTGAATGGCGGGCGGCCAACACACGCCACGGCATCCTCACCCAGTCCTGGTCACCCATCGGCGGCTCCTACATCTACGGCGATTACGAGAAGAACCCGCTCGAGGACCCCGTCATCACAGAGATCGCCGCGAAATACGCGAAGACCCCGGCCCAGGTCATCCTCCGCTGGCACCTCGAGCACGGCTTCTCCGCCATCCCGAAGTCCGTCAAGGCCCACCGCATCGCCGAGAACTTCGACGTCTTCGACTTCACGCTCACCTCGGAGGAGGTCGCTGCCATCGATGCACTCGACACCGGCGTGCGCGGCGGCCCTGACCCCGACTCACTGACCCTCGAGAACTACGGGTTCCCGATCCCCGCTTAAAACAGACGGACCCGGGCGGGGCGCTTGACCGTCCCGCCCGGGCCCGCCACCCTAAGGAAAAAGACCGCCAACATGGCCCGCATCTTCATCACCGGCTCAACCGACGGGCTCGGCCTCGCCAACGCCCGCACCCTTATCAACGCCGGCCACGAGATCCTGCTTCATGCCCGCACCCGGGAACGCGCCACAGCCCTGGATGACCTCGCCCCGCAGGCTGCCGGGATCGTGATCGGTGATCTGTCCAGCGCCGTCGAAACCCGGGACCTTGCCGGGCAGGTCAACAAGCACGGGCGGATGGACGCCATCATCCATAACGCCGGCGTCTACCTCTCACGGCAACGTATTGCCACCCCGGAGGGGCGTTCCCGGACGCTTGCCGTCAACGTGCTCGCCCCCTACATCCTCACCGCCCTGATCGAACGGCCGGACCGGTTGATCTACGTCAGCAGCGGCATGCACCACAGTGCCACCGCAGACCTGCAGGACATCGACTGGACCAGGCGGGGCTGGGACGCCGGCGCCGCCTACTCCGAGAGCAAGCTCCACGTCTCGGCACTGTCCGCCGCCGTGGCCCGCCACTGGCCCACGGTGCTCAGCAACTCGGTAGACCCTGGCTGGGTGCCCACCAAGATGGGCGGCCCCGGCGCGCCGGACGATCTGGCCATGGGCCACGACACCCAAAGCTGGCTCGCCGTCAGCAATGACCCCGCCGCCCTGGTCTCCGGCAACTACTGGCACCACCGCCGACAGCGGACGCCGGCACCGGAAGTCACAGACCCGGACTTCCAGGACAGGTTCACCGACAAACTCGCCGAACTGACCGGCATCACACTCTTCTGAAGAACAAACCGAGCAAGAAGGAACACAGCATGCAGTTGGAAGGCAAAATCGCCCTCGTCACCGGCGCCGGCACAGGCATAGGCCGGGGCACAGCCCGACGCCTGGCCGATGAAGGCGCGTTCGTCTACGTCACAGGCCGGAACCTCGAACCCCTCGAGAAGGTGGCCGCAGACATCGGCGGACGTGCCCGCGCCGTCCGCGCGGACGTCACAAACAAAGCCGACATGGACCAGCTCGCGGAGCTCATCCGCCAGGAACATGGCGGGCTGGACACCATCTTCGCCAACGCCGGCGGCGGCCACCCCATCCCCCTGGAACAGATCACCACCGAAGACTTCGACCGGCAATTCGGCGTCAACGTCAAAGGCGTCCTGTTCACCGTCCAGGCCATGCTGCCGATGCTGCGCGACGGAAGCTCCATCATCATCAACACCTCCATCACCGCCGACATGGGACTCAAGGACTTCAGCGTCTACGCCGCCACCAAAGCCGCGGTACGATCCTTCGCCAAAAGCTGGACAACCGACCTCAAGCACCGCCGGATCCGCGTCAACGGTGTCAGCCCCGGCGTCATCCCCACCGAGGCCTACACCACCGAGCTGGGCATGACAGAAATTCAGGTCCAGGAATACGTCGACCTCGTCACCCCCGAAGTCCCCGCAGGCCGGGTCGGCACCGCCGAAGACATCGGCGACGCCGTGATCTTCCTCGCCTCCGACGCCAGCAGCTACATCACCGGCATCGACCTCGTCGTCGACGGAGGCATGACCGCCGTCCACGCCGGCAAAGCCTGACCCCTCGCTGTGGCCCGCGACCAGAGCGGGCCACAGCACCAAAACCAACACCCCACCCCCACAGGAGACAGGAGACCCGCGTGCGCGCAGACAGCCGCCCCACCACCAAACCCACGGAGCAGCCCAGGTCACCCGGTACGGCTCTCGTTGTCGGGGCGTCCCTCGCCGGGCTCATGACTGCCCTGACGCTCTCCAGGACCGGCGTCCACGTCACCTTGCTCGAACGCTCCGATGACACCGGCCGCACCGGAGCTGCCCTCCACGTCCAGGACGGCCTCCTCGAACGCATCACCGGCCTCCCCACCGCCCACGTGCCCCAGCCCCTCGCCCCCGGGATCCAGACCTGGTTCGCCGTCCACGGCGCACTCCGCGCGGCCATAGAAACAAACCCCCTCATCGAGCTCCGCCAAAACACCACCGTGCGCAAGGTCGGCCAGGATGCACATTCCGCGTGGATCCTCACCTCGGACAAAGAAAGAATCACTGCGGACATCGTGATCGGGGCCGACGGCCACCGCAGCACCGTTCGCCGGCACATCGCACCGGAACACCCCGATGCCACCTTCGCCGGCTACGTCATATGGATCGGCATCGCCGACGAATCAGCCATCAGGGCCGGGCGCTGGCCACAAGACGTCGCGTTCCTTGGCGACAATGACAACACGCTGCTTGGCTACCCCCTCCCGGGCGCCGACGGTTCCCCCGCGCCAGGATCACGCCGCCTGGGCTGGGCCTGGTACGACTCCAGCAGAAACGGACTGCTCCGCTCCACTGGCAGCGTCAACGGCTCCGTGGTGCGGCACTCGCTCATGCCCGCCGGTATCCCGAATGCGACCTACCTGGAACTCGCCGCACAGGCCCGGGAGCTGTTTCCCTCACCCTGGAAAGATGCGATCCTCGACAGCATCGAACGGCGAGCCGTCATCGGCACACCCATCGCCGAATACGTCCCCGCACGACTCGCCAACGGCCGGGTCGCCATCGTCGGAGACGCCGCCCACGTGCCAACCCCCATGACAGGCAGCGGCTTCGCCGAATCCCTCTACGACGCCGAAACCATTGCCAACGCCATCACAGACTCCGGCACCACCACCACAGCACTGCTCAACTACGAGAGCGCAAGAATCCGCAGCGCCCGGAACCTGGTGCAATCCGGACAAGGATTCAGCCGATCCTTCGCCCGACGCGCAGCCTGAACCAATTCAGGTACTTTCCGATCACCCAAAACAGACCCAGACACACCGAAGCCCCCCGGAGTCTCCGGCACCAACCACCACCTGTGTCTCATAACTTCCGTGTCCCGAATCCCTAGGGTTTCGAGACACGTACGGCTGGAGACGGCACCCGCTGGACTTTATGAACCTGGCAAATAGGGCCGAATGGTCCATTGGGCTGCATAGCGGACACTGCTCTCCCGGGCGAGCTGGGAGCGGTGGCGGACCAATGTGCAGGAGTAGCCGGTGAATTGGTCTGCCGCCTGTGGGATGGACTGAATGATTGGTTCCTCCCCGGAGAGGGCGGTGCCGTACGGCGCTCAGCAGAACGAGGAATTTATCTTCTCCGGCGGCTAGGCCGGCGGCAGATCATCCACCGGGAACGCCACTGCTTCGCCGACGACGCGGAGGCACAGCTCCGTGCCGGGGCGGGCGATCGAGGCGTTCCAGTGCCGGATGGTGATGATTTCGCCGCCGCCGGGATAGCGGTGGTCGGCCACGGCACCGGCCGCGAGGACGGGCGGGACGGCGAGCTTGAGCCGCACAGTGGTTTCCGGCCCGAAGTAATCCGTGTCCACAACGACGCCGCGGATGGGGCCGTCCTCGGCGATCCGGATCTGTTCCGGGCGGAGCATAAGCTGGACCCGGCCCTGCGCCGGGGGCCTGCGCACGGGGATGCCGCCCAGGGAACAGGTGGCCAGCGAGCCTTCCATCCACGCGTCGAGGATGACGGCGTCGCCCAGGAATTCCGCGGTGGCGCGGTCCGCGGGGCGCGTGTAGACGATGAAGGGGTTGCCGATCTGCGCCAGCCGCCCGCCGCGCATCACCGCCACCTGGTCCGCGAAGGACAGCGCCTCGCCCTGGTCATGGGTGACCAGGATGGTGGTGACACCGGCGTCATGGAGCACTTTGCCCACGGCCCGGCGCGTGGCCACGCGCAGTCCGGCATCCAGGGCGGAGAACGGTTCGTCCAGCAGCATCAGTTCCGGTTCGCGGGCGAGGGCGCGGGCCAGTGCCACCCGCTGCTGCTGCCCGCCGGAGAGCTGGTGCGGGCGGCGCTTGGCCATGGCGGGGTCCAGCGAGACCATCTCCAGCAGTTCGGCCACCCGGGACTTCACGCCGCGGTGCCCGCCGGGGAGCTTGGCGGCGTCGAGGCCGAAGGAGATGTTCTGCCCGACGTTCAGATGCGGGAAGAGTGCACCGTCCTGCGCCACGTAGCCGACGTGGCGTTTGTGCGCCGGGACCCAGACACCTCCGCCGGCCACTTTGCCGCCGCTGAGCGAGATGCTGCCGCTGTCCGGGTGCTCAAATCCGGCGATCAGGCGCAGCAGTGTGGTCTTACCGGAGCCGGAGGGGCCTACGATCGCCGTCGTGCCGCCTTTGGCCACCGAAAGATTGACTCCCTGGAGGACGGCCTGGGAGCCGAAGGTCTTGGTGACGGAGTCGATTTCCAAATGGCTGTTGGTGCTGGTGGCCACGGAGGCGGCGATCCGCGGTTCCGGGAGCCGGGAGGGGCTGTAGTCGGTCACTGTCCCGCTGCTTTCTTGGACTGCTGGAAGAGAAGGTAGGTCATCGGTGCCGAAATCAGGATCATCAGCAGGGCGTAGGGTGCGGCGCCGGCGTAGTCGATTTCGCTGCTCTTGCTCCAGAATTCGGTGGCGAGCGTCCGGGTTCCGTTGGGGGAGAGCAGCAGGGTCGCGGTGAGTTCATTCACGATCGCCAGGAACACCAGGGCGGCACCGCCCGCGGCGGCCGGGGCGGTGAGCCGCAGCGTGACCCGGAGGAACGCCAGCAGCGGCGGTTTGCCGAGCGCCTGGGCGGCCTCGTCGAGTTCTTTCGGCGCCTGGGCCAGGCCAGAGCGGATGTTGACCAGCGCCCGCGGCAGAAAGAGCAACACGTAGGCCGCGATCAGCAGCGCCGACGTCTGGTACAGGTCCGGGGCCGCCTTGATGCTGACCGTCACGAAGGCCAGGCCCACAACGATCCCCGGCAGGGAGCTGGTGATGTAGTTGGACAGCTCCAGGGCCTTGCTGAACCAGCTGGGGTGCCGCACGGCCAGGTACGCCATCGGGAACGCGACAACGGTGGTGGCCAAGGCCCCGGCGAGGCCGTACATGAGGGTTTGCAGCAGGGCCGGCAGGAACTCGTCCGCGGCCCAGATCTCCGGGCCGCCGGCAACAATCCAGCGCAGCACGAAGGTCAGCGGAAGTCCGAAGGCCAACGCCGTGAGCGCGACCAGGAACAGCTGGGCCGGAAGGTGGTAGGCGTGCAACCGAAGACGCAGGGCACCGGCCTGGGCGCCCGAGCCGATCTTGGCGTACCGGGCACTGCCGCGGCTGCGGACTTCAATCAGGAGCAGGATCAGGCAGAGGAACACGAGGACACTGGCCAGCATGTTCCCGGCGGTGCCGTTGAAGGTGGACTGGTACTGCACCATGATCGCGGTGGTGAACGTGTCGAAGCGGATCATCGCGAAGGCGCCGTACTCGGCCAGCAGGTGCAGGGACACGAGCAGCGCGCCGCCGGTCATCGCGATGCGCAGCTGGGGCAGCACCACCCGGAAGAACGTGCGCCAGGCGCCGAGCCCAAGGGCGGCCGCGGACTGTTCGATGGCCGGGTCCAGCCGGCTGAGCGTAGCGGCGGCCGGGATGTATACGAGCGGGAAGTAGGAGAGAGTGGCAATCAGCACGCCGGACCACAGGCCCTCGAGTGACGGGACAGCGGAGACCCAGGCGTAGCTGTTGACGAACGCCGGGATGGCCAGCGGTGCGGCGAGCAGGACCGCCCACCACTTGTGACCGCGGAGCGTGGTCCGTTCCACCAGCCAGGCCCCGCCCACGCCCAGGGCCAGGCAGAGCGGCACGGTGATCGCTGTCAGCAGCACCGTATTGAGCAGGAGCTCGCCCACACGCTCGCGGAAGATCAGGGCAGCGGCGGTTTCCCACCCCGTGGCGGCCGTCATCACGATGACGTAGCCCAGTGGGATCAGGGAGAACAGGGCAATGAGGACGGCCAGGACGGACAAAGCGGAAACGCCGAAAGGCGGGCGGGGACGTTTGCCCCTGCCCGCCGTCGTCGTGCTTCCGGGAGTCCCGGGAGCCGCCAGCTTGGTTGTCACCTGGTTACAGCAGTCCTGCCTTGGTCATCAGCTCGGTGACCTTCGCGGAGTTGAGCTTGGCTGGGTCCACCGTGGGAGCCTCAAGTTCAGCGAGCGGGACCAGCTTCTCGTTCGCCGGGACATCGGAGGCGATGGCGTATTCGAAGGAGTTGCCCTTCTGGAGGATCTCCTGGCCCTGCTTGCCGGTGATGAACTTGACGAAGGCCTGGGCCGCCGCCGCGTTCTTCGAGGACTGCAGCACCCCGCCGCCGGAGACGGAGACGAACGCGCCCGGGTCCTGGTTCTTGAAGTAGAACGGGGCGACATTCTTGGAGTTCTCGCCGGTCTTGGCCTGGTCGCCGTAGTAGTAGTAGTGGTAGATCAGGGCGGCGTCGACCTCGCCGGCGTTGACCGCCTTCATGGCCGTGCTGTTGCCCTTGTAAGCCTTGGAGTTCTCCTTCATGCCCTTGAGCCATTCCTCGGTGGCGGCTTCGCCCTTGAGTTCGAGCAGGGCGGAGACGATCGCCTGGAAGTCGGCGCCGGACGGCGAAGCCGCCCACTTGCCCTTCCACTCCGGCTTGGCCAGGTCCAGCATGGACTTCGGCAGCAGGTCCTCGGTGAGTTTGGTCGTGTCATAAACCAGCACGGTGGAGCGGGCGGCGATGCCGGTCCACTTGTTGGTGGAGGGCCGGAAGTCGGCGGGCACCTGGTCGACGGTGGCCTTGTCGACGTCGGCGAAGAGGCCGGCGTTCTCCACCTGGGCCATGGCGGGGGAATTTTCGGTGAGGAAGACGTCGGCCGGGGATGCCTGGCCCTCCTGGATGATCTGGTTGGACATCTCTGTGTCCGAGCCCTGGCGCAGGGTGACCTTGACGCCGGTTTTCGCGGTGAACGCGTCCACCCATTCCTGCGTCAGGGATTCATGCTGGGCGTTGTAGACCGTGATCTCGCCGGAGATTTTGCCGTCAGCGGCGGCGCTGCTGCTGGGGGAAGTCGAGGCGCCGGAGCCACAGGCGGACAGGCCGAGCGCGGCGGTTGCGGCCAGCGCGATACCGGCCAGCGCATTGTTGCGGATCTTCATGGGGCTACTTTCTGCAAGGAAGTTCGTAGGAACCCTAGCCCCCCGTGAGCGGGGAAGTTAGGGCGTGCTCACTACGAAAAACTGTAGGTTAGCCAAACCTAAGCAACCAAGCCGAGAGCACTTTAAGTGATCAGGATCACATGAATTACGAAACTATTGCGTGACTTAATTCCCGGCCTGGGAAGCGGCGGGTGATTCCGCCGCCGGGCCCGCCTCGCCCGGCGCCGCCTCCTCAGGCGCTGTTTTCTCCGGCGCTGCGGTTTCCCGCTCACCATCGTCCGGCGCTGTCGGGTCAAACCTTCCGGCAATGGACGCGGCCGCTTCCAGCACCATCCAGGCCTGCAGCTGGGTGGAAAGTTCGACGGCGGCGCCCGCCGGGTAGCTGCGCCGGGCCGGCAGCTCGGGGCGGACGGAGAACAGGATCCTGCCGCCCTTGCGCGCCAGGGGTTCCTGGGACGACACGATGCGGCGGCCCTCCCAGAAGGCCACGGCGGTGTCGTTCACGAGTGTCGCGGCCGTACTCCGGACCTCGGGCGGAAGCCGTTCGTCGACGGCGGCCAGCGCCAGGTACCGGACGAGGATGCCGGTGAACAGCCCGCCGTCGCCGGTCCCCTCGCAGCGCAGCACCGTGGCGCTGCGCCCCATCAGCGGCGCCGGGAGGGTGAGGTTGCGGGCCACGGCGGCCACGAGCGCGGAAGCGCGGGCCAGGTTGGTGTCGCCGCCGAGTTCCAGCAGCGCGCCGAGGACCGGCCCCTGGTTGTAGGTGTAGATGGCGCTCTCCAGCACCACGTCGCCGCCCGGCGCGGTCCGCAGGCCGTCCTGGTACAGGCCCTGTTCGGGGTCGAAGAGCCGGGCATCGAGCCAGTCCAGCAGCGCCTGCGCCTTCGCGGCCTGGCCGGTGCGGGCGTAGTAGAGCGCCACGGGCGCCGTGGCCGGGGTGTTCTTGAAGTCCCGTTTCTTGCTCCAGAAGGTGCCGCCGCCCAGGTCATCCGTGGACGCGGAATCGAACTGCAGGGTGAGGCTCTGCAGGACCTTGGCGTTGCGGCGGCGTCCCGAGGCCTTGCGGCTGTCCTCGGCGAGTTTCTCCAGCCGCAGCGTGGAGAGCGCCAGCCAGGCCATGTCGTCGTAGTAGTTATTGACGAAGGTCAGGAAATTCCGCAGCCGGATCCCGGTGACCAGCCGGGAGGCGAGCCGGCCGGCGCTGGGGCGGTTCTCGCCGTCGAACCGCGTTCCGGGACGGCCCTCGGTGCCGAGTTCCCGGCGGCCGGTGTCCACGAGGCAGTCCACGTAGTGCGCCTGCCACCAGTAGTGCCAGGGCCGGGCGAGGTTCTTGACCCGGCCCGAGGGCCGCACCACCGCGGCGATGTGCGTCCCCGGCAGGAAGAAGAGCCGCTGCCCGAACAGCCTGGTCACCGAGCGGGCCGCCTCGTCTGCCCGGAACGACCAGTTGGGGGCGGTGGAAATTTCTGCTGGGGTCATGGCTCCAGCCTACTGGCGGCTGCGCGTCCGGACCGGGAGCGTCGCGGCGTCGCGGGGTGAAGGTGCGGAAAGTCCGCATTCCAGTTAACATTCACTAACTAATGTTCCCTGCAAATTCGTGGCGCTGCCCCAGCGCCGCGGCGGGTTCCGGTTCCACATCAAGGAGGATGCATGGACATCAAAGGTACAGTCGCGCTGATTACGGGCGGGGCCTCGGGCCTGGGTGCCGCGACGGCCCGGCGCCTGTTCGACGCCGGCGCCTCCGTGGTCCTGGTGGACCTGCCAACCTCCGCCGGTGATGCGTTTGCCGCCGAACTGAATGCTTGGGGGGAAGTCCATGTCGACGCCCCCGGTGCCGGCGACCGAAAAGAGGCGGCCCATAAGGCGGTTTTCGTTCCCGCCGACGTCACCAGCGAAGATGAGGTGCAGGCCGCCGTCGACGCCGCCGTCGCCCTCGGCCCGCTGCGGATTGTGGTCAACTGCGCCGGGATCGCCACCCCCGGCAAGGTCCTGGGCCGCGAAGGCGTGCTGCCGCTGGAGAGCTTCAACCGCGTCATCCAGATCAACCTCGTGGGCACCTTCAACGTCATCCGCCTTGCCGCGGCCGCCATGGCGGCCACGGAACCGGCCGGGACCGAACTCGGCGGGCCGGAGCGCGGCGTCATCATCAACACCGCCTCCGTCGCCGCATTTGACGGCCAGATCGGCCAGCCGGCCTACGCCGCCTCCAAGGGTGCGGTGCACGCCATGACGCTGCCGATCGCCCGCGAACTGGCGCGCTCGCTGATCCGGGTAGTCACCATTGCGCCGGGCATCTTCGAAACACCGATGATGGCCGGGCTGCCCCAGGAGGCCCAGGACTCCCTCGGCCAGCAGGTGCCGCACCCGTCCCGGCTGGGCAAGCCGGCGGAGTACGCGAACCTCGCGGCGCACATCGTGGAGAACGCCATGCTCAACGGCGAGACCATCCGACTCGACGGTGCCATCCGGATGGGGCCGAAATGATGCGGGCCGGCCTCGCCCAGTCCCCGGCTGCAGCTTCCGCGCCGCCTGCCTCCATCGAGGGGCTGCCGACGGCCGACTTCTTCGACTTCGAGTCGATGCTCAACGCTGCGGAACAGGCGAAGCTCGCCGAACTGCGGGAGTTCCTGGCCCGCGAGGTGGCGCCCTTCGCCGGCGACTGGTGGAACAAAGCCGAGTTCCCCGCGCACATCCTGCCCAAGCTGGCGGCCCTCGAACTCAGCGCACCGGCCCAGCGCGGCTACAGCAACCTGTTCGCCGGGCTGGTCATCGCCGAGATCACCCGCGTGGACACCTCCTTGGCCACCTTCTTCCTGGTCCACCACGACCTCTTTGTCGAGTCCCTCTACGGCTTCGGCTCCGAGGAGCAGAAAGCGCGCCTGCTCGACGACGCCGCGAACCTCCGGACCACCGGCGCGTTCGCGCTGACCGAACCGGAGCACGGCTCCGATGTGGCCGGCGGGATGGAGACCGTCGCCCGGCGTGTGCCCGGCGGCGGGCCCGACGGCGGCGACACCTGGGTGCTCAACGGCGCCAAGCGCTGGATCGGTAACGGGACGTTCTGCGACTACATGCTTGTGTGGGCGCGTGACGAGGCCGGCGGCGCCATCCGCGGCTTCATCGTGGACGCGACCCTGCCCGGTGTGACCCGGACCCGGATCGAGAACAAGATCGCGCTGCGGACGGTGCAGAACGCGGACATCGTCCTCAAGGACGTCCGGGTGGCCGAGGCGGACCGCTTCGCCGGGATCAACAGCTTCGAGGACACGAACGAACTGCTGCGCGGCTCGCGGATCATGGTCGCGTGGCAGGGTGTCGGCCAGCAGCTGGCGGCGTTCGACGTCGCCCGGCAGTACGCCGTCGAGCGCCAGCAGTTCGGCCGGCCGCTGGCGAAATTCCAGCTGGTCCAGCAGCAGCTGGTGACGATGCTTGGCAACGCGGTGGCGAGCATGGGCATGATGGTCCGGATCGCACAGCTGCAGGACCAGGGCGCCGCGGACATGCCGCAGGTGGCCCTGGCGAAGTCCTATGTGAGCGGCCGGATGCGGGAAACCGTGGCGATGGGACGGTCCCTGCTGGGCGGCAACGGGATTGTCACGGACTACCGGATGGCCAAGATTTTCGCCGACGCCGAGGCGATCTACACCTACGAGGGCTCGTTCGAGATCAACACGCTCATCGTGGGCCGCGCCGTGACGGGGGTTTCCGCGATCGTCTAGCCGGGCGGCTGCTGGCGCGTGGAACCCGGGCGCCTAGAACAGCCCGGGTTCCTTCTCCCCGGCCTCGATCCGGTAGTCCAGGCTGTTGTTCTTCACCGGCATGGGGCACGTGCCGTACGGGGTGAAGGCGCTGGGGTAGTTGATGGCCCGGTTGAAGTCCAGGCTGACGGTGCGGTTTCCCAGGGAGTCGACGCGGGGCCGGGCCGTGGAGACCTTCCGCCACTCATCGGTTAATTCCCCGTTGGTCTCGTCGTGGAATGTCACCGTCAGCGCGCCGAGCTTTTCCTCCTCGGCCTGCAGATGGAACTCGTGGTCCTTGCCAGGGAGCCGGAACACCAGTTCGCCCACGGAGCGGTGGACCCCGCCCACCAGCGGGTTGGCCGTGCCGATCGGGACGTCCACGGGCTCCGGGTAGGGAAGAAAGGTGGCCTCGACCACCAGGTCCGGCCGGTAGTCGAAGGTGGGGACGCCGTCGAACCCGGTGAACACGGGCGACGTCGAATCCCGGGTGCGCAGGGCGTACCTGTTGGCGCGCATGGCCAGTTCCACCACCACCTGCCGGCCGTCCTCGCCGCCGTACTGCACCCACAGCAGGGACTCCTCGTCGGACAGTGCGGCGATGATGGTGCCGTCCACGGGCTCGCCGGTTTCCACGAGCGTGAGCCCGTCGGCTGCCGCAGCGGTGAGGTACGCCGTCGTGCCGTCCGAGGACCAGCGACCGGGCACGAGTTCGACGGCGGCCGGCTTGTCTTCCAGCCACTGGAAGGACGTCAGCGTCAGCCAGCCGTAGTCGCTGGCCAGGGCCGTGTTGCGGCTGTTCCGGAAGCGCTGCCAGCGGGCGAGCAGGGCGTCAGAATCGGGATGCATGATGCTTGCGGGTTCCTTCCAGCGGCGAACGGCGTTGGCTACCACCCTAGGCCCCGCCCCGGCCCGCCGCTACCGGGCCGGGGCGGGAAGCAGCGTCAGTTCCAGATGGCGTCGGCGTACTCAGGGTGGTCCACGAACGGGTTGCGGTTGCCCTGCCACCGCTCGTAGATGCGCTGGTTGCGGCGCTGTTCGAAGGCGTCCGGCGGATCGATCCGGTTCCACTCCAGCAGGACACTCATTTTCCCCATGTAGGGGGCGGTTCCGTTGTTGACGAGGTTGTTCATTTCCAGGTCGGCGAAGCCGTCACCGCCTTCATAGCGGACCGCCATGTACATGATCATCCGGGCCACGTCCCCCTTGACCGCGTTGCGCGGCTCCCAGGAATCCGCGTCGGTGTAATTGCCCGGCGCCTCGGTGGACTGTGTGCCGCCGAGGTCGAAGTCCTTGTTGCCGCGGGCGGAGTTGACCGTTACATCGGTGGGCCTCAGGTGGTGAACATCGGTTCCCGGGCCGGTGGCCGTGCCGAAATCCCCGTGCGACTTGGCCCAGACGTGCTCCCGGTTCCAATCATCCACACCGCCGCCGTTGGTGGCCTTGGACTGGGAGCGCCCCGTGTACAGCAGGATCACGTTGCTGCTGTTGGCCGGGTCCTGGTCCGTGTCCTTCAGGGCGTCCCAGACCTGGTCATAGCTGAGCTTCTGCTGCACGGAGATGATCTGGTGCAGGCTGCTTTCCAGGGCCGCGCCGGTCTTGCCGGCGGCGGGAGCGTAGTAGTCGCCGGATGTGGGCGTGGGGGTGGGTGTCGGCGTGGGCGTTGGCGTTGCCGACAGGGCCATGGTGCTGGGACTCTTCAGGCCGGCGTGGGAGAAGTAGGCCGTCAGCTGCCCGGTGACGTCCACTTTCCTGCCCATCAGGGACGGCGTGGTCTGCAGGCCAAATCCGGATCGGTACTCCGTGGTGACCTGGACGTAGAGCATTTTGGCCGTGTTTGTCTCGGCGGCCGAATCGGCGATCGCAAGGGCGGTGTCGGAGGTGAAGCCGCTGCGGAGCACTGAGGTTGCGGACGTCGGCTGGCCCACGATGTAGCCGGTCACCGCGGCCGTGGAGCCGTTTTGGGTCGCGATGGCCTGGGCCACGGTGAGCGGGGCGGCGGCCTGTGAGCCGGGCGCCGCGGCGGACTGTGCCACGAGGCCGGCGAACAGCATGCCGAGGATCACGACGGCGGCGATTAGCGGATTCCGCGAATGCGCGGCGCCCACCGGTCTCGTGGCTGCGGCGGTCGCCGGTCCTGTGGTCGCAGCGGCCGGGCTGGGGGCTGGGGTCATGGCGAGCTCCTCGAAGCGGGGCGATCGCCGGGAACGGTCGCACACAGATAATTGACAGGTTTTGTCAAGACACTTCAAGATATGTCATTACGCGCCGGGCGGGAAGGGCTAATGCGTTGCGGCCGGCGGGATTTGTCCAGAGTTCGGCGTCTGTTCACCGCCAATGTCCGGAATGCCGGACGGCAGGAGTTCAGGTCCCGCCGGGTTCTGCCGTGCGCCCGAGGCTTGCGGCCACAAGTTGTGTCGCGGTGTCGCGGGCGGCGATGGCCGCCGCCGGATCGGCGTCGAGCACGCCGCTGGCGAGCCCGCCGTCGAGCACCAGGGTCAGGCTGCGGGCCAGCTGGTCCGGATCCGGGGCGCCGGCCTCCTCGGCCAGACCGCGGATCCAGGTCCGGACATGTTCCTTGTGCCCCACCGTCCGTTCGTGGACGCGCGTCCCGGAGGCGGACTCGGCGGCGGCGTTGATGAAGGCGCAGCCGCGGTACCCGTCCCGGCGGCAGGCGCTGGTCAGCGCATCAAACAGTCCGACGAGCCGGGCCGCAGGGTCGGGGCCGGCGGCTTCCGCGGCGGCGTGGAGCTGCCCGGTCCAGACGGCGTCGACCTTTTCCAGGTAGGCCAGGATCAGGTCGTCCTTGGCCGGGAAGTACTTGTAGAACGTGGCTTTCGCGACGCCCGATTCGGCAATGATCGTATCGATGCCTGCGGCCCGGAGCCCGTGGGCATAGAAGAGCCGGAAGGCCGTGGCCAGGATCTTTTCCCGGGCCTGCCCGGCGGGGGTGCGGGCGGCCTGCTTGCCCGTGGCTGCTGGCTGCGTCATGGCTCAATCGTACACAGACAAGTCTGTCTGTGATTGCTGTAGACAGATCTGTCTGATAGCGTCGTGCGCATCAGTAGACCAACCTGTCTACTCCATCGCTTTGAGAATGAGGACGCCATGAAGATTGCAGTGCTGGGTACCGGAACCGTTGGCCCCACGATCGCCGCGGCGCTGTCCGCCCTGGGGCACGACGTCGTCATTGGAACCCGAGACCCGCAGGCGACGCTGGCCCGGACCGAGCCTGGTGCGACGGGAGGCGCCCCCTTTTCCGAGTGGCACGCTGCGCATGGCGGAATCGGGGTCGGCACTTTTGCGGACGCCGGCGCCGGCGCCGACGTCGTCGTCAATGCCACCAACGGCGCAGGCTCCCTCGCGGCGCTGACAGCAGCGGGCGCAGAGAACCTGGCCGGTAAGGTGCTGATGGACATCGCAAACCCGCTGGACTTCTCCCGCGGATTTCCGCCGTCGTTGAACCCGGTGAACACGGACAGCCTCGGCGAGCAGATCCAGCGCGCCTTCCCGGAAGCCCGGGTGGTCAAGACGCTCAACACGATGACCGCCAGTGTGATGGTGGATCCGGCCAGTGTGGCCGGGGGAGACCACTCGGTGTTCATCTCCGGCAACGACGCAGCCGCCAAAGAGACCGTAGCCGGTTTGCTGAAGGACTTTGGGCACCGGGACATCATCGACCTGGGCGACATCACCACCGCGCGCGGCGCCGAAATGATCCTGCCGATCTGGCTGCGCGTCTGGGGCGCGCTCGGCACCGGGGCGTTCAACTTCAAGGTGGCCCGCTGACCCGGCCGGCCGGGTCGGGGGCCGCGTCCGGTGGGGCCGCCGACACTATCTGAGACGGATTCCCTGCCGGGCGCAGCTGCGGGTAGCATCCTTAGGGAAGAAAGTAACCCGGCTCACAGTATCCAGCGCAGTGTACGAGCCAAGTCCTCTCGAAAGATATTTTCCATGGCTGACACTGCAATGCATTCCGGCACCGATCTCGCGGCCGAACTCCGGGCCGACGTCCGCCGGGTGTCCACCCTCCTCGGCGAATCACTCGTCCGCCAGCACGGCCCCGAGCTCCTGGATCTCGTGGAGCAGGTGCGCCTGCTGACCAAGGAATCCAAGGAAGCCGCCCGCGGCGGTGCGGACGCCACCGGGCCGTGGAGCTCGTACGACGTCGTGGCCCAGGTCCGCGAGCTGCTCGGCTCCCTGCCCCTCGAGCAGGCGACCGACCTGGTCCGCGCCTTCGCGTTCTACTTCCACCTGGCCAACGCCGCAGAACAGGTGCACCGGGTCCGCGGCCTGCGCACCCGGCAGGAAAAGGACGGCTGGCTGGCCAAGGCTGTCGCCGACGTCGCCAGCCAGGCCGGCCCGTCGGTGCTGCAGGATGTGGTGAACGAACTCGACGTCCGGCCCATCTTCACCGCCCACCCCACCGAGGCCTCCCGCCGGTCCGTGCTGGACAAGGTCCGCCGGCTCTCCGACATCCTGGCCGTGGCCACGGCGGAGGGCACCTCGGCGCGGCGCCGCCAGGACCGCCAGCTCGCTGAAGTCATCGACCAGATGTGGCAGACGGACGAGCTCCGGCAGGTCCGGCCCACTCCCGTGGACGAGGCCCGGAACGCGATCTACTACCTCACCGGCATCCTGGGCGACGCCATGCCGGAGATGCTCGCCGATCTCTCCGAACTGCTCGCCGAACACGGCGTCAGCCTCCCCGTAGAGAAGGCCCCCCTCCGCTTCGGCTCCTGGATCGGCGGCGACCGGGACGGCAACCCCAACGTCACCGCAGCTGTCACCCGGGAGATCCTGCAGATCCAGAACCAGCACGCCGTCCGGATCAGCATCGGCCTGATCGACGGGCTCATCTCCATCCTGTCCAACTCAACGGCGCTCGCCGGGGCGGACCAGGAGCTGCTGGACTCGATCGACGTCGACCTGGGGAACCTGCCCGGCCTGGACCGGCGGGTCCTCGAACTGAACGCCCAGGAGCCCTACCGGCTCAAACTCACCTGCATCAAGGCCAAACTGCTCAACACCGCGCGGCGCGTCTCGGCGGGATCGGCGCACGAGCCCGGCCGCGACTACACTGCCACCGCGGAACTCATCGCCGAGCTTGGCCTGCTGGAGCGCTCGCTCCGCAACCACCACGCCGGGCTCGCCGCCGACGGCGCCCTGGCCCGGGTCCGCCGCGCCATCGCCTCCTTCGGCCTGCACCTGGCCACCCTCGACATCCGCGAACACGCTGACCACCACCACGACGCCGTCGGGCAGCTGATGGACCGCCTCGGCGGGCCCGGCGTCCGGTACGCCGAACTCAGCCGTTCCGAACGGCTGGAGGTGCTGGGTTCGGAACTGGCCTCGCGCCGCCCGCTGTCCGGCCACCCGATCAAGCTCGACGGCGTCGCCGACGGCACCTATGACGTCTTCCGCGAAATCCGGCGGGCCCTGCGCACGTACGGCCCGGACGTAATCGAGACCTACATCATCTCGATGACCCGCGGCGCGGACGACGTCCTGGCGGCGGCGGTGCTGGCCCGCGAAGCCGGGCTGGTCAACCTCTTCGGCGAGGCCCCGTATGCCAGGATCGGCTTCGCGCCGCTCCTGGAAACCGTGGAGGAACTGCGGGCCTCGGCCGAGATCGTGGACCAGCTCCTCTCCGACGCCTCCTACCGCGAGCTGGTCCGGCTGCGCGGCGACGTCCAGGAGGTCATGCTCGGCTACTCGGACTCCAACAAGGAATCCGGTGTGATGACCAGCCAGTGGGAAATCCACAAGACCCAGCGCAAGCTCCGGGATATTGCCGCAAAACACGGCGTCCGGGTGCGTCTCTTCCACGGCCGCGGCGGTTCCGTGGGCCGTGGCGGCGGGCCGACCTACGACGCCATCATGGCCCAGCCGAACGGCGTGCTGGAAGGCGAAATCAAGTTCACCGAGCAGGGCGAGGTCATCTCCGACAAGTACTCCCTGCCCGAGCTCGCCCGCGAGAACCTTGAGCTCTCGCTCGCGGCCGTCATGCAGGGCTCCGCGCTGCACCGCACCCCGCGCACCTCGGAGGACCAGCGCGAACGCTACGGCCACGTGATGGAGACCATTTCCGACGCCGCGTTCGCCCGGTACCGCACGCTCATCGACGACCCCGACCTGCCCGCCTACTTCATGGCATCCACCCCGGTGGAACAGCTGGGATCCCTCAACATCGGCTCCCGTCCCTCCAAGCGCCCCGATTCCGGCGCCGGGCTCGAGGGCCTGCGGGCCATCCCGTGGGTGTTCGGCTGGACCCAGTCCCGCCAGATCGTCCCGGGCTGGTTCGGCGTCGGCTCCGGGCTCAAGGCCGCCCGCGAGGCCGGCCACTCGGCCCAGCTGGTGGAGATGATGGACGGCTGGCACTTCTTCCGCTCGGTGCTCTCCAATGTGGAAATGACGCTGGCGAAGACGGACATGGACATCGCCGGCTACTACGTCTCCACGCTGGTCCCGGAGGAGCTGCACCACCTGTTCCGCGCCATCCGGGCCGAGTACCAGCTGACCGTCACGGAGATCCAGAACCTGACCGGCGAGGACCTGCTGCTTGACGCGCAGCCCACCCTGAAGCGCTCACTGGAGATCCGGGACCAGTACCTCGACCCGATCAGCTACCTCCAGGTGGAACTGCTGCGCCGGGTGCGATCCGAGGCCGCGGGGGAGGGCATGCCCAACGCCGAGATCGACGAACGCCTCCAGCGTGCCATGCTCATCACAGTCAACGGTGTGGCGGCGGGCCTGCGCAACACCGGCTAGTCCCTCCGGGGTCCGGCCGGCAGTCCCGATAGGGTTGAGGCATGCCGTCCTTCCAGACCAGACTGAAGATCACCGGGCTCAAGCCGGGCAACCCGCCCGAGGCCGTGATGGCTGCCGCCGTCGAAGCGCTGGAGACCCGGCACCACGTGGAGGCGAACCAGCTCGACTTGGCCGGCGGGGTTCCGCAGCTGAACCTGCGGTTCCTCGTGGAGCCCACCTCCCACAGCGGCGAGAACAGCCAGGCGCTCGAATCGGCAGCGATGATGCGCGACGCCGTCGAACGCGTTGCGGTGACCGGCAACCTCATGGTGCTCCGCCGCAACCGCGGCCGCTGGGCACCCGTTTAGCCGCTGACCGGCCCGAAATTCGAGCCCGGAATTCCGCAGTTCAGGGGTCCGGTTCAGAAGTCGAGTTCCTCGTTGGGGCCGTCCACCACCGGGGAGCTGTTGCCGCGCCTGCGCGTGACAATGATGCCCACCCCGGCGCCGATCGCGATCCCGATCCCGGCGCCGATCAGTGAGCTCGCCCAGAACGGCAGCCCGGTTGCCGTGCCCGTGACATAGCCCAGGCTGACGGACCAGACCGCCCAGAGGAGGCCGCCGAGGGCTGCGCACAGGCTGAAGCCGCGCGTGGAGACGTTGGCAATTCCGGCGGCGGCAGTCGTCGCGAGCCGCCCGCCGGGGATAAAACGGATTCCGATGATGGCCCCATACGTGGTGGACCGGCCCGCCTTCCCGATCGCCGTGTGAACGGCCAGATGGAACGTGCGGCCCCACCGCCAGCGGTCCAGGGTGCGGCTCAGGCGCCGTTTGAACAGCTGGAACACCAGGATGTCTCCGAGCCAGGACGCCGCCGCGGCGAGGAGCACCACCAGTAACGCGTTGGCCCGCCCGACGGCGGCCAGCGCCCCGCCGGTGATCACCACCATCTCGGACGGGATGGGCGGGAAAATGGCATCGCCCATAACCACCGGAACGATCCAGAAATAGATCGCGTCCCGCCAGGTGTCCGCGCTGCCGAAGTCCATGGCCACAAGGTACCGCACTTCCGCCCGGACGCCCGCCCGTGCCGGCGGGCGGCCAAGTGGGGATACTGGTGCGGCTGCGGGCCCGTCCGGTTAGCGTGCTTCGCTGAGCTCCAGACCGCTGCGGTACTCCACCGGCTTGCCCGTGATGGGGTCCACGAACCGGATCCCGCGCGCGAGGAGCTGGAGCGGCTTCGAGTAGTCGTCCGGCGCCTTGTCCAGCAGCTCCGGGTAGAAGGCGTCATTGACGATCCCCAGTCCCAGCGAGGCCATGTGCACCCGTAGCTGGTGGGTCTTGCCCGAGTGGGGCTCCAGCCGGTACAGCGCGCGGCGACCGGTGGCGCCGTCGGACGTTTTGTTGGGGATACCGGCGCCGGGCACCTCCGGGGCGGGACCGTCAAAGGTCCGCAGCCGCTCAATCCGGGTCTCGGCGTTGGGTTCGCCGTCGATCACTTCGGCGAGGAGATAGCTGCGGGACTTCGTCATCCGGTTGCGGACCACGACGGGGAACTCGACGGCGTTGTGCCCGGGGGCGGGCGTGGCTGCGGACACGCACTCGTATTCCTTCTGGACCTGGCGCTTTTCGAAGAGCACCTGGTACTTGCCCCGGGTTGCGGGGTTCGTGGAGAGCAGCAGGATGCCGGCGGTCATGCGGTCCAGCCGGTGCATGGGGATCAGGTCCGGCAGGTCCAGCTGGTTCCGGAGCCGGACGAGGGCCGATTCCTGGATGTAGGTGCCGCCGGGGGTGGTGGGCAGGAAGTGCGGCTTGTCCACTACGAGGAGGTGGTCGTCCTGGTGCAGGATGTTCAGTTCCACCGGGATCCGAGCCTCCGGCGGCAGGGTGCGGTAGTACCAGATGAAGGTGTGGTTCCGCAGCGGGGTTGCCCGGTCCAGGGGGACGCCGGCCTCGCCCACGATCTCGCCGGCGTCGAAACGGTCCTCGATGCCCTGGGGATCGATGTGGCCCCAGCGGTGCATCATGTAGTCCATCGCGGTATCCCACGGCCCCTCGTCCGGGAGGCGGAGACGGGTCGCGTTGACGCCGTCGCGCACGGGCAGGGGGGATTGCATCACCGGTCCATTCTACTTTGCCGGCCCGCCCCGCCGTTTCGACGGTTCCGTGCCCACACGACGTTTCTGCGCGTCGAGTCGGCGGCGAACCGTCGAGACGGAACCGACGGAAAAAAAGTTCTTGACAAATAAAACTGTCGGTAGCCAAACTTGAAGCATGTTGGACATCGCAGTGATTGAAGACCCGGCCGCGGCGGAGGCGTCCCTGGACCCCATCCGGACGCGCATCCTGATGGAACTCGCCCAACCGGGCTCGGCCACGCAGCTCGCCGCGAAGGTGGGCCTGCCGCGGCAGAAGGTGAACTACCACCTCAAGGCCCTGGAACGGCACGGGCTGGTGGAGCTGGTGGAGGAGCGCCGCAAGGGCAACGTCACAGAGCGCATCCTGCGGGCGAGCGCCGCCTCCTACCTGATCTCCCCGGCCGCACTGGCCTCGGTGGCCCCGGACCCCCACCGGTTCACTGACCGCTTTTCGGCATTCTGGCTGCTGGCGCTCGCCAGCCGTATGGTCCAGGAAACGGGCCGGCTTATTGCCGGGGCCGCGGCGGCCAGGCAGCCGCTCGCCACCTTCGCCATCGACGGCGAGATCACCTTCCGCACGGCCGCGGACCGGGCCGCCTTTGCCGAGGAACTCGGTGTCGCCGTGACCCGGCTCGTGGACAAATACCACGACGGCGGTCCAGCGGGCCGGGCGGGCGCCTCCGCGGGCGGCGGACGCAAGCACCGCCTCGTCGTCGCGCTTCACCCGTCGCTCAAGACACCAGTCACGGCATCACCCACCAACCCACCAGCTAAGGAGCAGGACAATGACTGACAAACGGAACTTTGAAATCATCGTGGACACGGAACTGCCCGCCACGCCGGAACGGGTCTGGGAGGCGGTCACCAAAAACGAGGCGGGCTGGATGTTTCCCACGGATGAGTGGCCGTCCGTTCGGCCCGTGGAAGACTATCCCCGCCATCTGGTGTCTCGAATGGAGGGCCCGGACGGCTGGTTCAACCAGCTGGAGCACGTTCTGGAACCGCTCGACGGCGGCCGCGCCCGGCTGCATTACGTCCACAGCGGCATCTTCGCCGAGAACTGGGACCAGCAGTACGACGGCGCCAGCAAGCACACCGAGTTCTATTTGCACACGCTCGGCCAGTACCTGCAGTATTTCGACGGCAAACCGGTGGTCTTCACCGACGTCCAGGCCCCTCCCGCCTCGGCCGCGCCCGACGGCTTTGTGCGGCTCAAGAAGGCCATGGGCATTGAAAGGGCGGCGGCCGGCACCGCTGTGGAACTGGAGCTCGACGGCGTCGGACGGCTCTCCGGAGAAGTGGACTTCGCCAACGAGAACTTCCTTGGCCTGCGCACCGCGGACACGCTGTACCGGTTCTTCGGCCGTAACGCCTTCGGCGCCACGGTGGGCATGACGGTCCACGACTTCAGCGGCAGCGGAGACTCCGATGCCACGGCGAGGGCCTGGGGCGGGTTCCTCGAGAAGGTCTACGCCTGAGCGGTCGGTCCTGGCGCGTCGCCGTCACCCGCGGTGGCGCGCCGGCAACGCCCAGCCCGCCGTGCGGCGCAGGAAGTGTCTGACGCCACTCCAAGTACCTGGCGACACCGGAATGACGCGGCGCCCGGCACGGCGTCAGGCGATGGCCGCGGCGGGAGGGGCGCCGAGGTTGCGGCGCAGCTGGGGGGAGGCGGACAGCTTGTCCTGGGCGGCACGCAGCGCCAGCACAGCGGTTTCCAACTGGTCCGGCGGCAGCGTGAACGGGACCCGGAGGTAGTGTTCGAAGGCGCCACCCGTGCCGAAGCGGGGACCGGCCGCGAGCCGGATGCCGAAGTCCGGGGCCACCACGGCCAGTGCGGTGCTGATCGGGGCGGGAAGGCGGCACCATACTGACAGGCCGCCGTCGGGCCGTTCACCCTGCCAGTCCGGCAGGTGTCCGGCGATGAGGTCCAGCAGGGCGTCCCGGTTGTCCCGCAAAGTGGCCAGCCGGGCAGGGAGAGGCTCGGACAGGGCGTTCACCAGATGCGCCGCCGCCAGCTGTTCCACCACCGGCCCGCCCAGGTCCATGGTGGTGCGGGCGGCGGCGAAGCGCTGGATGAGGGATTCGTCGGCCCGGATCCAGCCGGTCCGCAGCCCCGCCCAGTGTGACTTGCTGAGGGAACCGATGGAGACGACGGCGGGGCTGAAGGCAGCCAGCGGCGTGGAGGCGACGCCGTCGAGGTTCAGCTCCCGCAGTGTCTCGTCCACCACAAGAACGGTGCCGGCTGCTGCGGCGGCGCGGACCAGCCGGCGCCGCTGGGGATCGGACATCAGGCGGCCGGTGGGGTTGTGGAAGTCCGGGACCACGTAGGCCATGGCGGGCCGCTGCTGCATCAAGGCGGCCTCGAGGGCTCCCACGTCCCAGCCCGCACGTGCCCCGGCACCCGTTCCTGCCGGGGCGCCGAAGTGGACGGCGGGCATGGCCACGGGCACCAGCCGGCAGCCCGCGGCCCGGATGGCATCGATGGCATTGGGGTAGCTGGGGTGCTCCACCAGGACCTTGTCGGACCGGCCGGCCAGGGTGCGGAGAATGATGTTCAGCGCGTGCTGCGCCCCGGACGTCACCAGAATCTGCTGCACGGTGGTGGGCACGCCGGCCGCCGAATAGTACCCGGCGATGGCTTCCCTCAACGGCTGCACTCCGAGGGCGTCGTAGCCGAAGCCCGGGAGCAGCGCGGGCAGCTCGGTCAAGGCGGAGGCGAACGCCCGGTGGACCACTTCGCCGCTGGCCGGCAGCGAGGCATACGCGAGATCCAGGATGCCGGCCGGAACGGCCAGCCCCGGAGCGCCGCTGAGGTTCAGCCCGCTTCCCCCGCCGCCACCCGGACCGGACTGCGGGATACATGTCCGGCCGCGGCTGCCCTGCCCGCTGCTGAGGAAGCCCTGCTCGCGGAGCAAGGAGTACGCGGCGGTGACGGTGGTCCGGCTGATGCCGAGGGTCGCGGCGAGGGCCCGTTCGCTGGGCAGTGCGACGTCGAGCGGCACACGGCCGTCCAAGACCAGGAGGCGGACGACGTCGGCGAGCTCCCGGTAGGCGGGTGCTGCGCCGAGGTTCCACTCGCCGAGCAGCCGGGCCAGGGAACCGGGGTTCAGGGATCCGGACATAGAGCCAGTATTTCAAACTGGCTATGGAATGCAAGGCCAGTTGTCCGGGAGGATGGAGTCCATGATGACCCGCAGGCTCCTCCAGCTCCTCATTGGCCTCGCCATGTACGGCATATCCCTGGCCATGTTCATCAGGGCCGGCCTCGGGCTGGACCCGTGGGATGTGTTCCACCAGGGACTCGCGGTCAAAACGGGACTGAGCATCGGCACGGTGGTGGTGATCGTCAGCTTCCTCGTGCTGCTCCTATGGATTCCGCTGCGGCAGTGGCCCGGCATCGGCACGCTGTGCAACGCCGTGCTGGTGGGCGTCTTCGCCGACGTCGGACTGGCGCTGATCCCCGAGTTCTCCCACCTGGGCGGGCAGGCCGGGATGCTCGCGGGTGCCATCCTGCTCAACGGCATCGCCTCCGCCTGCTACATCGGTGCCCGGCTGGGACCAGGGGCGCGGGACGGGCTGATGACCGGACTCGCGCGGCGCACGGGCTGGTCCGTGCGGACGTCCCGCACCGGCATTGAGGTGGTGGTGCTCGCCGCGGGCTGGCTCCTGGGCGGTTCGGTCGGCGTCGGGACCGTGCTGTACGCCCTGGCGATCGGCCCGCTGGTGCAGCTACTGCTGCCGCGGTTCACCGTCCCGGAGCTGAAGAAACCAGCATTCCCGGCAACCGCCGATCCGGCAGTCGCGGCGCCCTGAGCCAGGCGAGCATTGAGCCCTGAGCCCTGAGCCCTGAGCCCTGAGCCCTGAGCCCTGAGTCAGATGGCGTGCGGCGAGAGCCCTGGTCGCCGTGGGCAGTGCGCCCCGGGCCAGGCCGGCAGCCCGGAGCCGTGCGGCAAACGCCGCGGGCATGGAACTAGGCCGGTCCCGGCGCTGGCTGGCACGTGGGGCAGTAGTAAATGTCCCGTTCTTCCGTGCCGGTGGCCGTGGCTAGGACGCCGCGCCGCACCGGGGTCCTGCATTTCAGGCAGGGCTGGTGTTCGCGCCGGTAGACCCAGTAGCCCGGCAGCCCGGAGGTCCGGCCCACTGCAGCACCGCGCTGATTCAGCACGGTGGTCCGGCGCCCGGGGCCCAGATTGGCCTCCAGCAGGAGCTTGGCATCGGTGATCATGGCAGCCACGTCGGTGACGGAAGAGACCGGCGCCGCCGGGTGCACGCCCGAGAGGAAGCAGGCCTCGCAGCGGTAGATGTTGCCGATCCCCGCGAGGTTCCGCTGGTCCAGCAGTGCGACGCCGATCGGGACGTCGGGCGCGGCACGGATCCGCCGCTCCGCCTCGGCCAGGTCCCAGTCGGGACCCAGCAGATCCGGGCCAAGGTGGCCCACGACGGCGTTTTCCTCGGAGGTGCGGACCACCTCGAGGATGCCGAGCGAGAATCCGACGGCGTCTGCCGCGGCGGTGCGCAGCACGCAGCGGGCGGTGAAGCCGGGCTTCCGCCAGCGTCCGCCCGGAGGGTAGACCTGCCAGGTGCCTTCCATCTTGAGGTGTGAATGGATCGTCAGCCGGTCCGGTTCCGCCGGGGTGGCGCCGCCCGGCTTTGCTGGGCCTTCCACCCGCATGAGCAGGTGTTTGCCACGCGGAACCACCTCGGTGACTGTCCAGCCGTCGAGTTTGAGCGTGGCAAAGCGCGGCACGCGGAAATCGGAAGAGATCAGTTGCTGGCCGGCCAGCGCGGCATGAAGCTGGGCAGCCGCGCGGAAGACCGAATCGCCCTCAGGCACGGATTCTCAGTCCTTTGGGTGTGGAGTAGGCGCCGGCGTGGGCCAGGGCGGCAGCGATGGGTGTGTCCAGGATGCCGTGGCCGTTGACCTTTTCCATGATCAGCTTGTCCACCGCGCCCCGGGTGACCACACCCACCAGGGCCGCGCCGGCCGCCGCCAGGACGTCCGTGTCCTCGCTGAAGGCCAGCAGGGTCTTGCCGCCGCGTTCCACGTACAGGACCAGGGCGCCGTCGACCAGGACCACCAGGGCGCCGGCCTTCCGGCCGGGGCGGTGGCCGGTTCCCGCGTCGACGTTGAGGGCGGGCCAGGGCAGGGCGGCGCCGTAGGGGTTGGCGGGGTCCGTCGCGGCGAGGGCCAGGGCCACGGGGTCGGGCTTATGGAGTTCGGTGTCCTCGGCGTACGAGCGCAGCCGGTCCACCGTTGCGGGCACGGCAAACTGTGCTGCGCCAAGGTGCTCGATGAAGTAGCCGCGACGGCACCGCCCGGCTTCCTCCAGCCGGGCCAGGACCTTGTACATCAGCCCAAAGCCTCCCAGGATGTTCTCGGCCATGACGGAACCGCGGGTCACCACGCCGTACCGGTCAAGCAGGAGTTCCGCGGTGGCCCGGGCATGGATGGTGGCGTCCAGCTCGGGTGCCGGGAGGGCGGACCAGCGGCCTGCGGCCAGCGGGGGAGTGGGAGCCGTGCCGGTGGCGGAGCCGTACCGTCCGCCGGTCAGTCCGGGGGATCCCAGCAACCCGGTGCCGTGGGCGCGTCCCAGCCGGCTCATTCTGGGCGCCCGGGCCCGCGGCGCGCGGGCAACCTGACGGTGCGCGGTGTGGCCGCTGGCAATCATCGCCCGGACCGGGGCGAAGGTGTCGCCGGTGATTCGGCCCGCCCAGGCGAGGTCCCAGAGCGCTGAGACCACGTCCTGGTCGCTGAGCACCGCATCCATGCCGCCGGCCACCTCCGTGAGTTGCCGGAAGAAGTAGCCGCCGCCGTTGGTGCGCAGGTGGTCCAGCAGCCGCTGCTGCGCGTCGCCGGGTTCGAAGTCGAGGGCAGGGTTGAGGGTCAGTTCGGCCGAATCGGCCAGGTGCAGGCTCACCCAGCCGTCGTTGCCGGGCAGTGCGCCCGCGCCGGACCAGAGCACCTCTCCGGCCGCCATCAGCTCGTCGAGCATGGCGGGCTGGTAGTCGGACACACGGCCGGCGAGGACCAGCGGTTCCCAGGCTGAGGCGGGAATGGGCACACCGGACAGCTGGTCGACGGCGGTGATGATCCCATCCAGTCCGCGCAGCGCCGACTGACCGCGCCGGCCCGGGACGCGGACGTTCTGCCAGGCCGGCAGGAAGCGGCCATACGCGGCGGCGTCCACGGGCTCCACCTCGGCACGCAACGCGGCGAGCGAGCGGCGGCGGAGCTTGCGCAGGACTTCAGCGTCACACCATTCGCTGATGCCGGAGAGCGACGGGACTGCGGGGGCGGCGGTGGCCGGCGCGGCGCCGTCGGTCCCAGAGACCGCCTCGGCGTCGGGGGAGGCCTGGGGTGCAGGCGGGGGTGCGGCGTGCGGGCGGAACTCGCCTTCCACCACGCGGCCGTCCGCAGCGAGCCGCTTCAGCGCAGTGCCCACGACGGCGACGCCGAGTCCCAGCCGGGCGGCGGCCTCGGCGGAGGTGAAGGGCCCGTGGGTGCGGGCGTAGCGGGAGACGAGGTCGCCCAACGGATCTGCGACCGGCTCGATGAACGCCAGCGGCACCCCCATTGGCAGGGGTACACCGAGGGCGTCGCGCAGCCGGGCGGCATCCTCCACGGCGGCGTGCCGCTCGGCGCCGCCGATGTTGACTTTGATGGCGCGGTTGGTGCGCTGGAGCGCTGCAAGGTGGGCGGCGGCGTCGGCGACGGGGGCTGCGGCCTCCACCGCCGGTTCGGCGCCCGGACTCTGGACGAGCCCGACCTCGTGGCCAGACCCGGCCGGCTCGTCAGGCGCTGCCTCGGACCCAAGCCGGGCCTCCGCGCCGGCCCCGACGATCGGGCCCGGACCATTCTCCGTGCCGGGCCCAACCGACGGTTCGAGCCGCGCGGCGACTTCCTCCGGCGTCAGCGGGCCCAGCAGCCGGAGCAGGTCCGCCACCCCTTCGAGCCCGCGGACCTTCCGGTCCGGCGCGAGGCGCTGCAGCTCCCGCTCGGTGGCGTCAATGACCTTGGCATCGAGCAGTTCACGCAGCTCCACCCGGCCCAGGAGCTCATTGAGCAGGGTCGAATCCAGCGCCAGGGCGGCGGCCCGGCGCTCGGCCAGCGGGGAATCGCCCTCGTAGAGGAACTGCGCCACGTAGCCGAACAGCAGCGACTTCGCGAACGGCGAGGGCTGCTGGGTGGTGGTCTGCAGGATCCGCAGCTCGCGGCGCTCGATGGACGCCGCGATGTCCTTCAGCGCCGGAAGGTCATAAACATCCTGCAGGCACTCGCGGACGGTCTCAAGCACGATCGGGAAGGTGGGGTACTTCCGGGCGACGTCCAGCAGCTGGGCGGAACGTTGGCGTTGCTGCCACAGGGGCTGCCGTTTGCCCGGATTCTGCCGGGGCAGCAGCAGAGCCCGGGCGGCGCACTCGCGGAAGCGGGAGGCGAAGAGGGCGCTGCCGCCGACCTCCGCCGTCACGATCTGTTCCAGTTCCTCCGGGTCGAACAGGAACAGCTCGGCGCCGGGCGGCTCGTCCTCCATCATGGGCACGCGCAGCACGATGCCGTCGTCGGCGGCCATCGCGGAGCCGTCCATGCCGTACCGCTGATGCAGCCGCTGCCCGACGGCGAGGGCCCAGGGCGCGTGCACCGGCATGCCGAACGGGCTGTGCAGCACCACCCGCCAGTCGCCGAGTTCGTCGTGGAAGCGCTCCACCACCAGGGTGGTGTCGCTGGGTACCACCTCGGTGGCCAGTTTCTGCTCGGAGAGGTACTGGATGAGGTTGTTGGCGGCGAAATCGTCCAGGCCGCTGGCCTTGCAGCGTTCGGTGGCCGGCCCGACGTCGGACGCGGACAGTTCGCGGACGAACGCCCCCAGGGCGCGGCCCAGGTCCACCGGGCGGCCGAGGGAGTCGCCCTTCCAGAACGGGAGTTTGCCCGGCTGGCCGAAGGCGGGGGACACCAGGACGCGGTCGTGGGTGATGTCCTCGATTTTCCAGCTGGTGGCGCCCAGCGCAAACACGTCGCCCACACGCGATTCGTAGACCATTTCCTCGTCGAGCTCTCCGACCCGGCGCCCGCCTTTGGCTGCGGCGGCCGACGGGCTGGCCGCCCTGCCGTCGCCGCCGGAGGACCCGGTCCCTTCCGTCTCGGTGCCGACGATGTAGACGCCGAAGAGCCCGCGGTCCGGGATGGTGCCGCCTGAGGTGACCGCCAGGCGCTGCGCTCCGGGGCGTCCCTCAATGGTGCCGGCGTTCCGGTCCCAGATGATCCGGGGACGCAGTTCCGCGAACTCGTCCGAGGGGTAGCGGCCGGCGAGCAGATCCAGGGTGGCCTCGAAGGCGGAGCGGGGGAGTGAGGCAAACGGCGCCGACCGCCGCACGGTGCCGAACCAGTCCTCCACATCGATGGCGCCCAGCGCCGTGGCCGCCACGGTCTGCTGGGCCAGGATGTCCAAGGGGTTTGCGGGGATGTAGAGCCGCTCGATCTTGCCGGCCAGCATCCGTTCCACCGTGATGGTGGTGTGCACCAGATCCGCGCGGTGTTTGGGGAACAGGACACCCTGGGAGACCTCGCCGACCTGGTGCCCGGCGCGGCCCACCCGCTGCAGCCCGCTGGCTACGGACGGCGGGGATTCCACCTGCACCACGAGGTCCACGGCGCCCATGTCGATGCCGAGTTCCAGAGAGGATGTGGCCACAACGCAGCGCAGCCGGCCGGATTTCAGGTCGTCCTCGATCAGGGCCCGCTGGTCCTTGGAGACCGAGCCGTGGTGGGCCCGCGCCAGGACCGGATCGGCCCCGGCGGTGCTGCCGGCCTGCGCCATCATGTGGGCCGGCGTCGCCGTGGAGCTTGGCAGCGCGGCGGCCGCGCCCGCCGGGGCTCCGGCCGGCACGGGTTCGAAATCGGGTGCCCCGGCGCCGAGTTCCCCCCAGCCGCCGCCGGCCGCCATGAGCTGCCGCTCGGCGTAGATCTCGTTGAGCCGGGCGGTGAGGCGTTCGGCCAGGCGGCGGGAATTGGCGAATACAATGGTGGACTGGTTGGCCAGGACCAGGTCCACGATCTTCTCTTCCACGTGCGGCCAGATGGACGCCTGCGGCTGCAGCCCGGACGCCGGGCCGGAGTCGAACGCGCCGGCCGCGCCCTGCAGATCGGACATGTCCTCCACCGGGACGGAGACCGTCAGGTCCCAGGTTTTCTTCGACGGTGGGGCCACGATCTCCACGGGCGCGGAACCGGCGAGGAACTGGGCCACCAGCTCCTTGGGTTCCACGGTGGCCGAGAGCCCGATCCGCTGGGCGGGCTTTGGAAGCAGGGCGTCGAGGCGTTCCAGCGACACGGCCAGATGGGCGCCTCGTTTGGTTCCGGCGACGGCATGGACCTCGTCGACGATGATGGTGTCCACCTCGCTCAGCGTCTCCCGCGCCTTGGAGGTCAGCATAAGGAACAGCGATTCGGGCGTGGTGATCAGGATGTCCGGCGGGTTGCTCAGCAGCGCGCGGCGGTCCGACGCCGGGGTGTCACCGGAGCGGACGCCCACGGTGATCAGCGGCGCGGGCAGGCCGAGGCGTTTGGCCGTCTGGGTGATCCCGATCAGCGGGGCGCGCAGGTTGCGTTCGACGTCGACGCCCAGCGCCTTGAGCGGCGAAATGTAGAGCACCCGGGTGTTGCGTTTGGGCGCCTTCCGCCGGGGGCCCTTTCCGGTCTCCATGCCGGGCAGCGACTCGGGCTCGGCGGGGGCCGAGACCAGCAGCCGGTCGAGCGCCCAGAGGAAGGCCGCGAGCGTCTTTCCGGACCCGGTGGGAGCCACCACCAGCGCGTGCGCGCCGGACGAGATCGCGTTCCACGCGCCGTTCTGGGCCGGGGTGGGCGCGCTGAATGCGCCCAGGAACCAGTCCCGGGTGGGCCGGCTGAACCGGTCAATGGCGTCTGCTGAGAGTGTGCCCTGCCCCTTCATTCCTCCATCATGCCCTAACGCACCGACAGGAAATGCCGGGCCGCAGCCCGGGCAGTATCACCAGACGTGGCGTCCGCGGCCGGGAGCACCGCAAAGTCTCACCTCGGCGAGAGAAAAGCTACTTGGCTGCGAAGGCGCCGATGGTCAGCAGCGTGGGACCGGCGTTGCTGCAGGCGCTCCGGGGCTGGGCGACGAAGAGCGACGCGGTGTCCTCCGGCGGGTAGATACGGAAGCCGGCGGCGGGAGTCACGCTGCAGTCCGGGTAGTTGGCGGCCTGGGAATAGCGCAGGGTGGCGGCGCCGGCCTGGCCCGGTGCGAGGAGGACGCCGGCGGCGGAGGTTGACTCGTCACGGGCCGCAGCCGCGCCGATCGGGGCGCCGGTGGCGTTCGCGGTGAGGGAAACGCCGGCGAAGCCCTTCAGCAGGCAGGGCCCGGTGCCGGAATTTGTCAGGATCAGCTTCATGTAGACGCTGCCGGCCGCGCCGCCGCCGGTGGAATCGACGGTTGCCGTCAGCCCGGCGGACCTGCACAGCGCGGGACCGGCAGGCGCGGACGACGCCGGTGCGGCGGTTGAAGCGGAGGCAGAGGCGGGGGTGCCCGTGGCTGCGGCGGAGGCAGCGGGCGCACTGGCGGCGGGGGCGCTGCTGGAGCTGGCGGGGGAGGACGCCGGGGTACTGGATGTCTGGGACTGCGCAGCGCCGGCCCCGCAGCCGGCGAGGAAGAGCGCTGCCGCGGCTGCCGCCGTCGTAAATGCCAGTCTGGTGTTGAATCGCTGAGCCGTCATGGCACCACCTTCATGCCCGGCACGGCCCGAGTCAACGACGCCACGACGGCCGCTCCCGATTGATGCCCGGATTGTGATTTCCGGGCATCAACCGAGGTCAGCTAGTCCTTGGGTGCCGAGCCCGGTGCCGAAGCGGGGACCGGAACGGGCTTGTTGTTCCGGCTGCGGGCGAAGGCGAGGCCGCCGAGGGCGAGGCCGCCGACGCCGGCCACCAGCCCTGCCCAGCTCCGGGCCTCGGCGCCGTCGTTGGTCACTGCAGCGGCCTGGACCGTCTCCGGTGCGGTGTCCGACGCGCTGGCGGCATGGGCTGAGTGCCCGTCAGCCGCAGCGGCAGCCGTGACCGCCACGGACGGCGCCGGCGCCTTCAGCGAGTGCGGGTCCTGGCCGTCGGCGGGCAGCTGGGACCAGTCCGTCTGGCCCACTTCGCAGTTCTGCAGCGTGGGGAAGTACAGGGTCTTTCCCGCAACGTCCGGCAATTTCACCGACAGCACCAGGGCGTCGCGGAGCTCCGGTTCCAGCGGCGCCTTGGCGGTGTAGACGATCTTGCTGGTCCGCTTGGTAATGGAGGTGCCGTCCGCGAGTTTCTTGGGCTCGGCCAGTTGTTCGGTGACCTTCTGGACCGTCCAGTTCGGGTTGACCGTGGGCTGGGCATCGTTGAGCTCGGCGGGCAGCGTGATGGTCACCTTCGTGGTGCCCGACTCCTCGCAGCCGTGCGGGATCCCGAAGGTCAGCAGTGCGTAGGAGTTCGCGGTGGTCTTATCCGGGGTGACACCGACGTGTGCCGAGGCGCCCGAAATACCAGCGAGCATCAGGGCCGCAGTTCCACCGGCCACGGCGGTGGCAGTGAGGGTGCGGCGCAGAACGGGAATGGAAGAACTCTTCATGGGGTGCCTTTCAGGCGCGCGCTGCACAGGGGCAGCGCAAGGAAATGGGAGGCCAGCGCGGCAGGGCTGCTGATGATCCGGTGCCGAGGGGGCCCGGATGTCTTGGCAATGGCGCGGCCGCGGCCGGCAATAAGGTCAGGAAGACACGACGACGGCGGGCGGCCCGCGGCGGCAATCGCGCCGGAGGTTCCGCCACGGCAGCGGGACGGAGTCTTCTGGCCAGCCGATGACCGCCGCCGGTGCCGCCACGGCAACAGGTGCTGCCGGGACCGGGAGCCTCAGCAGCGGGCGGAGCCAGGCCGCGAGGGCCCACAGGGCCGCCTCGCCCCTGGCGAGAAGAACAGCGCAAAGAAGCGTTGCCAGGGCGTGGCCGGCAAGCATCAGCAGGGAAAGCGATGAAAGCTGTGAATCCATCCCGGACACCGCGAGCTCGCCGGTGCCGCCGACCGGCAGGGGAACCGGGCCGAGGTGGTGCGCCGCCGGGCTTCCCGCCGGTTCGTACCCTGTTCCGGGCGCAGGACCGCTGAAAACAGTGAAGGCGTTGTGCAGGACCAGTTGCCCGGCGCCCAGCAGCCCCGCGATGGCGGGAAAGTTCAGCTTCAGCCGGGTGGCAGTGGTGGACGCCAGCCCGGTCAGCGCCAGCAGGGCCAGAAGGATGCCGGGGGAGGGGAGATAGCCGCCGGCCAGGGTGTGTGCTCCGGCAGCGAGGGACAGCACGGTGAGCGCCACCATGGCCGAGCGCAGGGCGTGGAACGGTGCTCTGGCGGGTGTGCGCACAGAACCTCCCTTCACCGGCTGCTGCCATGGTCACTCCCGGGGCGTTTTCGCCTGCGGGCTGTCCCCCGATTCTACCGGCCGGGCTTCGAAAAACCTCCGGCGGGTGTGGACGGTGCCCGGACGGCGTCCAGGCGTCCAACGTGGGCGGGCTTCCAAGGGAATGTCGGGGGCCGTGCTGACCGGCAAACAGGAAACCCCGGTCCGTGGACCGGGGTTTCCCTCTCGCCGTGGACTCAGCTCACGGTGGACCGTCTAGCTGACCGGGGCGGCGGCAGCCGTGCCGGCGAGGCGCAGCCAGGTGTCCACCACCGTGTCAGGGTTCAGCGAGACGGAGTCGATGCCTTCGTCCACCAGCCACTCGGCGAAGTCCGGGTGGTCGCTGGGCCCCTGGCCGCAGATGCCGACGTACTTGCCGCGCGCCTTGCAGGCGGCGATGGCCATGCTCAGGAGCTTCTTTACGGCAGGGTTCCGCTCATCGAAGCTGTTCGCGACGATCGAGGAGTCGCGGTCCAAGCCCAGGGTCAGCTGGGTCATGTCGTTGGAGCCGATGGAGAAGCCGTCGAAGTAGTCCAGGAACTCGTCGGCCAGCAGCGCGTTGGACGGCAGTTCGCACATCATGATGACCTCGAGGCCGTTTTCACCGCGGCGCAGGCCGTTCTCGGCGAGGAGGTCAATGACGCCGCCGGCCTCGTCCAGGGTGCGCACGAACGGGATCATCAGCTTGACGTTGGTCAGGCCCATCTCGTTGCGGACGAAGGACAGTGCCTCGCACTCCAGGTCGAAGCAGTCCCGGAAGGACGGCTCGAGGTAGCGCGAAGCACCGCGGAAGCCGATCATCGGGTTCTCTTCGTGCGGCTCGTAGGCCGGTCCGCCGAGGAGGTTGGCGTATTCGTTGGACTTGAAGTCGGACATCCGCACAATGACCGGCTCCGGCGCGAACGCCGCGGCGATGGTGGCGACCCCTTCCGCCAGGCGCTTGATGTAGTAGTCGCGCGGGCTGTCATAGGCGGCGATCCGCTCCCGGATTTCCGCAATGACGTCGTCCGGCTGCTCGTCCAGGTTCAGCAGCGCCTTGGGGTGGATGCCGATCTGCCGGTTGATGATGAACTCCAGCCGGGCCAGGCCCACGCCGTGGTTGGGCAGCTGCGCAAACGTAAAGGCCTGTTCGGGGGTGCCCACGTTCATCATGACCTTGACCGGGGCCTCAGGCAGCTGGGTGATCTCGGTTTCCTCCACCACGAAGTCCAGGAGTCCCTCGTAGATCAGGCCCGTCTCGCCGTCGGCGCAGGACACGGTCACCTCAAGCCCGTCGGAGAGGGCATCGGTGGCGTCGCCGGTGCCGACGACGGCGGGAATCCCCAGTTCCCGGGCGATGATGGCCGCGTGGCAGGTGCGTCCGCCGCGGTTGGTCACGATCGCGGAGGCGCGTTTCATGATCGGTTCCCAGTCCGGGTCGGTCATGTCGGCCACCAGGACGTCGCCGGTCTTGAAGGCGGCCATCTGGTCGATCGCGGTGAGGATGCGGACGCTGCCGGCGCCGATGCGCTGGCCGATCGCGCGGCCCTCGACCAGGACCCGGCCGGTCCCGTTCAGGCGGAAGCGGCTCAGGCTGCCGGAGGCCCGGCGGGACTGCACGGTTTCCGGGCGTGCCTGCAGGATGTACAGGCCGCCGTCGATCCCGTCCTTGCCCCACTCGATGTCCATCGGGCGGCCGTAGTGGTTTTCGATGGCGACGGCGTGCCGGGCGAGCTGTTCGACGTCGTCGTCCGTGAGGCTGAAGCGGTTCCGCAGCGAGGCTTCCACCGGGACGAAGTCAATGGTGTGGCCCACTTCGCGGTTGCTGGTGTAGGTCATCTGGAGGGCCTTCTCGCCCAGCCCTCGCTTGAGGATCGCCGGGCGGCCGGCCTCCAGGGCCGGCTTGTAGACGTAGAACTCGTCCGGGTTGACGGCGCCCTGGACCACGGCCTCGCCGAGTCCGTAGGAGGAGGTGACGAAGACGGCGTCCTGGAACCCGGATTCGGTGTCCATCGTGAACATCACGCCGGAGGACCCGACGTCGGAACGCACCATGCGCTGGACGCCCGCGGAAAGGGCCACTTCGGCGTGCTCGAACTTGTGGTGCACACGGTAGGCGATGGCCCGGTCGTTGTAGAGGGACGCGAAGACATCCTTGATGGCCTGCAGGATGTTCTCGATGCCGCGGACGTTCAGGAAGGTTTCCTGCTGGCCGGCGAAGGAGGCGTCGGGAAGGTCTTCCGCCGTCGCGCTGGAGCGGACGGCCCAGGAGAGGTCCTCGGAGCCGCCGTGCTTGTCCACCAGTTTCTGGTAGGAGGAGCGGATCTGCGCTTCAAAGTCCGGCAGGAAGGGTGTCTCGCGCATCAGCGCCCGGATTTCCTGGCCTGCTGCCGCCAGCGCCGTCACGTCGTCGGTATCCAGCCCGACCAGCCGGTCGGCGATCTGCTGGTCCAGGCCCGAGTCGGACAGGAAGCTGCGGTAGGCGTCGGCAGTCGTGGCGAAGCCGTCCGGAACCTGGACGCCGGCAGACGTCAGGTTCTGCACCATCTCGCCGAGGGAGGCGTTCTTCCCGCCCACCCGGTCCAGGTCCTTGAGGCCGAGTTCTGAGAACCACAGGATGTCTGTCGTCATGGTTACTGCTCCTTTGCAGATGATGGCATGCGGTATCGCCGCCCCGCGTGGGGCGCTCGCCGGTTGAGGGCGCAATTCCTGTCCACAGTGACAGGTCTCCGCCGGTGTTTCCACCTGATGTGGTCCACGCAACACTTGTGAAGCGGCGCCTAATGCTTCAGGTTCATCTTCTGGAGGATGGTGGCGGCCATTTCCTCCACGGAGACGCTGGCCGAATTGAGGTAGGGAATCCCGTGGGACACGTACAGCCGCTCGGCGCTGCGCAGCTCAAAGCCGCACTGGCGAAGGGACGCGTAGGGCGAGCCGCGGCGGCGTTCGGTGCGCACCTGGCTCAGGCGCAGGGGATTGGTGGTGAGGCCGAAACACTTCGAGATGAATGGCCGCAACGGTTTGGGGAGACCTTCGCGTTCAAAGTCTTCGTCCACCAGTGGGAAGTTCGCGGCGAAGATGCCGTGCTGCAGCGCCAGGTACATGGTGGTGGGTGTTTTGCCGCAGCGGGACGGGGCCACCAGGATGACCTGGGCCTTTTCGAGCGCGCGCAGGCTCTGCCCGTCGTCGTGCTCCATGGCGTATTCGACGGCGGCCATCCGGGACTGGTAACGGGCGGCGTTGCCCAGTCCATGGGCCCTGCCCGGTTCCCCACTGGACTGGGTGCCCAGGGCGCGCTCCAGCTGCCCGACGTGGGTCCCGATGAGGTCCACGATGATTCCCTGGCAAGTTCCTAGGGTCTGGCGGATGTCCGCGCCGACGGCGGTGGAGAAGACGATCGGCTGCAGGCCGGTTGCGGCCAGGTTGTCGATCACCTTGACCACGGCCCGGGCCTGGTCGACGGTGGTGATGAAGGGGACCGTGATGCGGTCGAACTCGTTCGAGGGGAACTGCGTCAGCAGGGTGTTGCCGAGCGTTTCTGCGGTGATGCCCGTGCTGTCCGAAAGGAAGTAGACCGGGCGGGGAGCTTCGTTGGTCATGTACGCATTGTGCCCCAGTGCGGGCCGCGGGGTTGTTCCATGACGCTCCGGGCGCCGGGGAGTAGGGTGTGTCTCACGCCACCAAGGGAGCCCCATGAGCTACAAATTTCGGACCGTCAAGGTTCGCGGCACGGACCTGGTCGGAACCATTGCCCGCAAGCATGGGAGCCCGGCGGAAATCTACGAGACCGCGAAGGACCCCAGCACTTCCGTGGTGCCCGTGTATTTCCAGGAAACCGGCGAGGTGCGCTTCTTCGACCGCTCGGTGCTGGAGGACGTGGTGGCCCCGGCGGGCTAGCTGTTGACGCGAACAGTCCTGAAGCGGGTGCGGAATTCGAAAAACGTGACCGCATAAACACGGCAAAGCAGAATTTTCAAGTCAAATCGATGCCTATTGCCTGCCAGGGATAAGCCGTTTAGCCTGACGGTGGGATCTGGCCCGGGCATCTTTCTGGGGAGAGACCATTTCGGTGTTCCGATCGAGCCGGATTCCGCAAAGGCTGGCTCCATGGTCTCAAAACGATGGAGCCAGCTTGCAGGAAACCCGGGACCCACTTAACTGGTCGCATGTCCATGCATCTGGCATTTTCCCCCATTTTGATTAGCGGCAGCTGCCCCGGATTGTGAGCTTAGGGTCGCTATGCCCAAGTAGGAAGGGCCCGAATTGGGCTGGGCGTAGGGTGGAAGTTGGACGAAAGGAACAATTCATGAAGAAAATCCTCATGGTACTGACCAGCGTTTCCGAGATCGGCGATACCGGAGAGAAGACCGGCTACAACGTGGCCGAAGCTGCACACCCCTGGAAGGTCTTCAAGGATTCCGGGCATTTCGTCGACTTTGCGTCCATCCAGGGAGGCCAGCCCCCGCGCGACGAGGTGGACAAAGAAGATCCCATCCAGGTCGCCTTCACGGAGGACGAGACCACGCGCGCCGGTCTCTACAACACTGCCCGCGTCGACGTCGTTGATCCTGACCAGTACGACGCCGTCTTCCTCGTAGGCGGCCACGGCACCATGTGGGACTTCCCGGACAGCGAAGGCCTGCAGAACCTCGTAGCCAGTGTCTACAACGCCGGCGGCGTGGTGGGCGCGGTCTGCCACGGACCGGCCGGCCTGCTGAACGTGGAATTGGAGAACGGGTTCCGCCTCGTCGAGGGCAGGAAGGTGGCCGCCTTCACCAACGACGAGGAGGTTGCCGCTGGGAAGGACACGGTCATCCCGTTCTTTTTGGCGGACCGGCTTGAGGAACAGGGCGCAACCCACGTCTCCGCCGGTGTCTTTGAGGAGAAGGTCGTGGTGGACGACCGGCTGGTGACCGGCCAGAACCCGGCGTCAGCGGCCGGCGTGGCCAAGGAGATGGAGAAGCTCCTGGCAGAGGTCATCCATCAAGAAAAAGCAGAGGAGCAGCACGAGGCGGAGGCTCTGCGCGCCGAAAAGGACGCCGAGAAAAACGCCAAGAAGGCTGCCGCGGACGCGGAGCACTAACACCAACTGCGCACTGAACTGGCGGTCACCCCCGACGACGAGGCGGCCGCCGGTTCTCGTCCGTACGCAAGCACCACAATGTCACTATTTCTTTGCAGCGCCCGCGTTCGTGCTTGCAGCCTGCAACCACGTGGTGAGAACCTCGCAGGCGAGCTCGATGTTTCCCATTTGGCAGTGCTGGTCGGCCTGCTCCGCTCGGGTAAACATGCGAGTTGTGACGCTTCGGGCTGCCGTGAGCGCTTGAGCCTGGGCTTTGGTCAGTGACGGCGGTTGGAAGGCGTCGTGCTCGCCGCACATCAGCAGCACATCCTGGCTCACCCGCCCGCTGTCCAGGTGCTCGGCGTTCATTCCCAGGAACCACTCGGCGACGTCGGCCGGATCGTCGCTGTCGAGCATGTAGAGGACCTGATTGACCACAACGCGCAGGGTCGGCAACAGCCGGGCGCGGGTGCGCACGCTCCAGCGCATGAAGCGCCGGTGCCGCACCATCGTGCGGATCGGGCCGCGCAACACAGGTGGGACCCTGTGAAGCCAGTCGTAGACCGGCGGCCAAGCTACAACACTGTGGATGCGGGGCTCGCGTCCTGCGGCACGCAATGCCCAGTAGCCGCCCATTGAGATGCCGACCAGTGCGGCCCGATCGAGGCGGAAGTGGTCCAACACCGCCCCGACCGGCTTCTCCCAGTCGTGGTCGAAGGTGAGTCCATTCAATGTCCTCGCCCCGCCTTGTCCCGGGCCCTCGAAGGCAATCACGTCGAAACCGGCGGCGGCGACACGCTGACAGATGGGGAAGAACTCTTCGATCAGGGAGTCGAACCCGCCGTGCAGCAGCACCGTGACGCCACTTGGTGTCCCGACCGCCGGAAACGAATAGGCTGGCAGCGCCGCGCCGGCGTAGGGGATCGCGTGCCGGACGATGGCAGTATCTGCGAATGCGGTGTCGACAAGCTCTAGGTAGCGGCGGTAGCGATCCGGTTTCTCCGCCGACCGTGGTGGCGTGAAGAACTCCGCGATCCTCTCATAACCCGCCGCCTGCCGCGGCCGGGCCTCGGCGGCCGCCCGGCTGGATAAGGCCTCGAAGACGGCGACACAGTCAGGCATCGACCGAATGCGGGCCGCGGCGTCCACCAGCTCGTGGCGGTCGGCGAAGCCCAGCGCATATGCCCGGTTGAGTTGATAGTTGATGAAGTCCCGTCGATGGAACCGTTCGAACCCCACTGGCAGGGCCACAAGCTCGGGATCGCTCATGTCGCCAGCGTACTCCCGGAAGAAGCGGACTCGCCTAGGTGTACTCAGCCATCAACGTGAGACAGCCTGCGAAGCCCGTAGCCGTAGCTCCCCTAGAACAGCGGCCAGGGCACCGCCGACATCTCACCGCTCGGAGCCGGAAACCGCCCTGCCAAACGCAACCGGGCGCAGCGCGCGGCGAGCGATGCGATTTCCTCGGCGCTGAGCAGGTCAGCCAAGCTTCGGCCCAACTCACCGTCCAGTCCTGCGCTGACACGGTCGATGCCCTCAAGCTCCTCGACTGTCAGAACGTCTCCCCGCCACCCCCACAGCACCGTACGCAGCTTGTGGTCACGGTGAAAGGTAAGCCCGTGGTCCACGCCGTGCCGGTGTCCGTCTGACATGGCAAGGATGTGATCGCCTTTGCGGTCGGCGTTGTTCACGACGACGTCGAACACCGCCATGCGTCTGAGCGCCATAGTGTCCTCGTGAACGAGGGCGACCATCCGTCCGGTCTCATCCTGACCCTCGAGGACGTGTTTCCAACCGGTCTCCGGTACGTCGTCCGACGGAACGAGGTCCACGGCGTTCTGGTCGGGGTCTGTCTCCTGCCACAGCTGCACCATTCCTTCGCCTAACGGACCATCTCGCAGCCAGGTGTGTGGCACGACGTTCCAGCCAAGGGCCTCCGAGACCAGGTAGGCGGAAACCTCCCGGTGGGCAAGGACGCCGTCGGGAAAATCCCACAGCGGTTTCTCTCCGGCTATCGGCTTATAGACAACGGTGGTGTCTCCGATACTGCCCACGAAGGTGGCGTTCGACGCCGTCGTAATGCGCCCGGTGAGCGTCAGCTCGGCCGTCACCAGGTCGGGCGACGGCATCAGGCCTCGGGAAGGGTGCAGACGTGCCCGTCGGCGTCTATGGGGTAACCGCAGAGCGGGCACGCGGGACGCCCGGCGCCCACAACCTCTCGCGTGCGCTTGGCAAATGCGCGGGCGGTGCCAACCGGCATCCGCACCAGCAGCATTTCGGGTACGTCGGCGTCATCCTCATCAAGCGATTCGTCGTCGTTATCGGCGTCGACATCGGTGATCGGGTAGGCCTCTATCACGATCTGCGCGGTCGTCGGGTCCCAACCTAAATTCATGGCGCCCGTCCGAAACTGCTCCTGAACGGCTTCGAGCTGGTCATTGTCAACCAGTTCAATGGGTGTGCTGGCGGGAACGCTGTGGGGGTTGCCCTCGACGTCGCGAAGCTGATCGAGGATCTCGTCGATCTTCTCCGCGAGCAGGGCCGACTGCTGCTTCTCCATGGCGATACTGACGATCTGGTTCCCTGCCCGCACCTGCAGGTAGAACGTCCGTGCCCCGGGAAGGCCAATGGTGCCAACGACGACCCGATCAGGCCAGTCGAACTCATGAACGCGTGTAGGCATAAGAGCATTTTAGGCACAGGCGCTTCATGGCGCCTTTTGCCCTGCACCGCCGCCCACCGGCGCATCGCCAGAGCGGATGCCGTTCGAGAGCCACGACAGATCACCCGCGTCGGTGTTAGTCGCGTAGACGCTCGGCCGGCTGGCGGCGTACCGCACGATCGATACGGAGGCGGGGCCCACGTTAATACGCTGGAACAGGTCAAGGTGCATGCCGAGCGCGTCGGCGAGGATTGACTTGATGATGTCACCGTGACTCACCGCCACCCACACGGCCTCTGGCCCGTACTCGGCTTCGAAGGCTGCATCGTGGCGTCGGATCGCTGCCACGGACCGAGCCTGCATCGCGGCCATGGATTCACCGCCGGGAAAGACGACGGCGGACGGTTGCGACTGCACAACCGGCCACAACTCCTCCGTCGCGAGATCACTGAGCGTTCGGCCCTGCCACTGGCCGTAATCGCACTCGGTGAGATCGAGCTCGACCGGCGCGTGCGGTGTGCCAGTCTGGCGGTCGAGGATGAGCTGGGCAGTCTGCTGACAACGCTCAAGAGGGCTCGACACCACCCCGACCAAGGGCACGGCCGCGAGCCGGTCTCCGGTCAGAGCCGCTTGGGCCCGCCCGATCTGGTCCAGGCTGACGCCGACGGCCCGACCCGCCAGCAGTCCAGTGGCATTGGCCGTGGTGCGGCCGTGCCGCACGAGAATAACTGTCGCCATCCACCCAGCCTAACCACCCGCTCGATGGCGGGGTGAACCGTCCCGGGTCGGGCGCGAACAGGCAGATAATGCACTAGCGGGACCCGTCAAGCACGCCGACGCGCTCAACGCCGCCCAGACGGACTCGGCAGCCAATGAACGGGCCGATGGCAAAGCAAAGGCCCCTGCTTCCCTTGTAAACAAAGGGAAGCAGGGGCCTCGCTATCTGGCGGTGACGGTGGCACTGCGGACGTGGCATCCGGCAGGTTATACGAAGTTCTAGGGGGTTATGCGGATTTTCGTATAACCCCCTAGAACTTCGTATAACTCGGTATAACTGCGGTCTTGCTGCGGGGTTGAACCCGGCGGAACCCCTATGGCCCGGGCCAGGTGAATATGGCAGTTTGACTTAGGACCGGTGTGACGGCTGGAACGACCGATGTCATCCCTTCGTCCAGACCAAGACCAGGGAACGCGACATTAGATCCGAAGGACACCTCCTGTCGGGCTACTGTAGATTGTCCGGGACGCCGAACCGCCTTCCAATGAGTACGCGAATGGCCGCGAGTAGAGGCTGATCTTCCAGCGCAATGCCATCGCCCCCGTAATGCACACCCGTTTCGTCACCCACTGCTTCTATGTCAAAAAGGTTGAGGACGTCGGCCACGCGAACCTGATACTCGGTGGCGGTCATTTGGCGAGACACACGAACTGGAATTGTGCTGAGTTTGCGCGCGACCTTAGCGGCGGATTCATTCATGGGCGCACTCTTGCATGGCGTTCCGCCATTTCACAAGGGGGGCTTCGGACCTGGCCCGGGAGTATGAGGCGACAATAGGCTCGCGGGAGCTGGGCCCATCCTCCCGCGGCACCCGCCGGCAAAACCCCGTCGGCGCAGGTTCCTATAGCGGCGGATCGTCCTGACACCCACCAGGCTGCTGGCAGCTTCTTCGCCCGAGAGTGCGCAGTCAATCCACAACATAATGACCGTTATGTTGTGGGCGTTGATGTCAGGAGCGGGCCGGCTCCGAAGCGACCGGATCACGGTCTGACTCTGATCCACGCTCCTGTCAGAAACGGCCAACGCATTTGGCCCCACGGATCTCCGGCCGTTGGCGGGATCCTCTTACTGAAGAAGAGTCAGGGCTCCGCCCCATAGGACCAGAACCAACCCCAGGAACGCCACGGCAGCAGCGATCTTGCGACGTCGTCCCAGGGGTGCGCCCTTTAAGCGAGGATCTCTTGCTCCGTACACGGATGCGGTGACTCCAATAGCCACTCCTACGATGATCAGTACCAAGTTCACAATCAACCTTCGTCCGCAGAGAGTAAGGGCTATCAAGCGTAGGTGACGCTAAGCGCGCCTAGCCGGAGCGACCCCCGCGAATAGAAGACTTGTTCACATGTGCATAACCTTGTGGAGAACGTGTGTTCGATAAATGTCCAGCATCCGTCCTAAAATTGAAGCGTGATCAAGACAGGCTCTCCCGAGGACATGGACCGGATGGTCGCGCGCCTGGACGCCGACAAAGTCCGTCCGATGGACGACACCTCGCCGATCCGGGACTTCCCGAAGTACGGCCGCCCCCTGGTGCAGGTCGGTGAGATCTACGGCAAAGCCGTGGCCTGGTCACACAGCTAGGGCCTGATCGAATGGCTGGATGCCTCCGGCAAGTATCACCTGGGCTGGGCGCAGTCAGCGAACATCAAGCGCGTGACTGCAGAGGAGTAGCAGGGCAGCAGCGGGCTTTAGCGGGTGAGTCGTCGCAGCTGCCGGTTGTGATGTGCTCCGCCAGATACCATCCGATTATCCAAACCAAACCTGGACAGGTGAAGGCATGCTCGCAGAGGTAAAGCAGTTTCAGTGGACCGACATCGAGGATGACGCTGTCGCTCCTGACTTCCCGACTCTCCTGGAGATGTTCGTGACGTCGCCCGGCCACGCGGCGGTCCTGCGGTACGAGGTCGCCGTGACAACGATAGAGGAACTGACGCTGCGGATGGACTCCCAGCCCTGCATCGCCGGGCATGGGCAGGTGATTGTTGCCGAGTTTGATCGTCAAGCTATCGAGTCCTTTCTTCGGTCCTCGGTGGCCCAAGTGTCCGCTGATTCCTGGGAGGAGCTGGATCTTGCACTGGGACGGTTCGGGAGGTCTGAGTTCAACATGACGGATGCATATTGGACTCCGGATCCATGGGGGGATCCTGCCACGTAGGCCGGTTCGCGCGTGCGAGACTGACACTGTGACCATCGACCTCAAAGCCATGCTGCATCGGGTCGTTGCTGAGATGTTCGACGAGAATTTCACGGTGGAAGATACGACTGCCGGCGATGATCCCTCGCGCCCCGCAGTCCGCGTGATCAGCCATCTAGAAGAGGGCCGAACCGCAATCATCCGGGCCTCTTACGTGTGGATGGAGGCTTTCATTCCCGAACTGAACGTGCGGGCATCCAGCAGCCCTGACGAAGATGACGTGGAGCAGGACAAGGAAGATGAGCTTCGAGGGATCTGCCTTGTTATGCGGGCCTATCTTCGGGGCGAAGGGCGCATCGAACAACGGCGGCGGTGGTTCCGCCGGGGTACGGTCCCGGTCCTGATCATCGACGTGGACGGCCACCAGTGGCGTCTTGGCCGGAATTGGGGGTCGGTGAGCTAGCCGAGGTGAGCTTAGCTGGGTCGCCTCGCCGTGGCCGCGGATGTCGAGCTCACGCATCGTCGCCCAGGCACTTCTTATAAGTAGGGTTCCCTCCGCTGAGAGACGCCCGGCTGCCGACAGAGGCCCGCAGGAACCCCCGAAAGGGCCGTCCCCTTACTCGTCTAGTTCGAAGTCGAGATCAAGGTCCCGTGGTGTTCTCAGTCGCCGCCAGGTTGAAGCGACCCCGGCGGTGGGCAGGGTTGAAGCAATGGGCATCCGGTCCACGGTGAGCGGGGCAGGGTGACTCCCGAGGCCGTGACGAGGCTGGCTCAGATGGAGCTTCCATCTCTAAGGTGAAGGATCTCGAAGCCGCCGCAGGGACAGGCGGCGCGGCTCCCGCGCGTGCATTAGCATCCCGTTTCGGCGGCAGCCCTCGAAATAATGCACCAAAAATGCACCACGAAGCGTCCGGAAATGCAGAAAACCCCCGGTTTCCCGGGGGTTTTCATTGGCGGTGACGGTGGGATTTGAACCCACGTTGGCTTTTACACCAAACAACATTTCGAGTGTTGCACCTTCGGCCGCTCGGACACGTCACCAACCTGACTAGGGTACCGGAGCAAAGCGCTCATCCACAAAACGGCGGCCCCGCCGCCCGCGAACGGGACCCCGCCGCCCGCGAACGAACCCCTGCGAACCCGCCACCGGCGGCGCGCCCGTGCCGCCGGCACTTCCGCGCACCTGCGGCAGGGGACTAGATTCATAAGCAAGATGAGTACTTCAGACCAGCTACCTGCACAGCACGCCACCGCCACCGCATATTGGACCGTCGGCCCCGAGAAGGGGGAGCTCCGGCGCGAGGACCTGCCGGCCCCCGGCCCCGGGGAAGCACTGGTCCGCACCATGTTCTCCGGGATCAGCAAAGGCACCGAGCTGGTGGTTCACAACGCCCGCGTCCCGGAATGCGTGGCCGAGGAAATGGCCGCGCCGAACCAGGAAGGCTCGTTCCCGTCCCCGGTGAAATTCGGCTACCTCTCCGTCGGCGTCGTCGAGGACGGCCCGGCTGACTGGCTGGGCAAAACGGTCTTCTGCCTGTACCCGCACCAGGACCGTTACATCGTCCCGGTGGAGTCGCTCACGGTGGTCCCGGACGATGTTCCCGCCCGCCGCGCCGTGCTGACTGGCACCGTGGAGACCGCGATCAACGGGATCTGGGAGGCCGGGCCCCGCCTGGGCGACCGCGTCGCCGTGATCGGCGCCGGCCTCGTCGGCGGCATGGTGGCCAAGCTCCTGGCCGGTTTCCCGCTCGGCCGGCTGCAGCTAATCGACATCGACCCCGCCAAGCGGGCGTTCGCCGACACACTCGGCGTCGAGTTCAGCCATCCCGACGACGCCCTGCCGGACTGCGACATCGTCATCCACTGCTCCGCCTCGGAGGCAGGCCTGGAGCGCGCCCTGCAGCTCGCGGGCGACGACGGCGACGTCATCGAAATGTCCTGGTACGCCGACCGCAAAGTCAGCGTGCCGCTGGGGGAGGACTTCCACGCCCGCCGGCTCTCCATCCGCGCCAGCCAGGTGGGCGTCGTGGCCCGCGCGCGCCGCCACCGCCGCACCAACGCCGACCGGCTCCGGCTCGCCGTCTCGCTGCTCTGCGATCCCGGGTTCGACGTGTTCCTCACCGGATCCTCCGCCCTCGACGAGCTGCCCGACGTCGTCCAGCAGCTTTCCGACGGCACGCTGGACGCGCTCTGCCACGTCATTGAATACCCCGTCATCGACTATCCCGCCACCGAATCCGCCACAACAGAAGGCCCGAGGTAACTACGTGTTCAGCCTGACCGTCCGCCGCAATTTCATGATCGCCCACAGCCTCCCGCGCCCGGCGTTCGGCCCCGCCCAGGGCATGCACGGCGCCACCTTCGTCACCGAAGTGACCTTCCGCCGCCGGACCCTCAACGAGGATTCGATTGTCCTGGACATCGGCGAGGCAGGTGACGTGCTGGATTCGATCCTCGAGGGCCTCAATTACAAGAACCTGGACGAGCACCCGGACTTCGCCGGCAGGCTCAGCACCACCGAAGTACTGGCCCAGTACGTGGCCGACGCCGTGACGGCGAAAATCCGCTCCGGCGCCGACGGCCGGGAACTGGCCGGACTGGACGTCACCCTGCGCGAAACCCCCGATGCCTGGGCCAGCTATTCACTCGACTTCGAAGCCAGCTAGGACTCCGGTGCCGGCCAGGCAGACGGCCCAGCCCGGCGGCCCCCGGCTCCGGCTCGTGGTGCCCGGGAACGTGCGCCACAATTCCGGCGGCAACGTCTACAACGCCGCCCTCGCCCGGGAGCTCGCGGCCCTGGGCGTTGAAGTGGAGACCTGCCAGGTCGACGGCGGCTGGCCCGTCGGCAGCGCGGCGGACCGGAAGCGGCTGGCCGCGCTGCTGTGCGACGACGGCGGAGCCGCCGGGCGTGCAGCTGGAGCCGCCAGGAATTCCGACGCCGGGCACGCCGTCACGCTTGTTGACGGGCTCCTCGCCTGCGGAGCGCCCGACGAGCTGGAAGCAGCCGCGGCCGCCGGCCGGCTCGCCTGGATCCTGCTGCACATGCCGCTTGACGACACCGGCCTGAACGAAACCGGGCTGGAACTCCGGGCGCTGCGGGCGGCGGCCGGGGTGATCTGCACCAGCACATCGGCCGCGGCCGGGATCCGGGCCAGGCACGGGCTGGATGATGTCCTGGTTGCCCTGCCCGGGACCGACGCCGCCGCGCTGGCCGCCGGATCTGAGCCGCCGCATCTCCTGGCCGTCGCCGCCCTGCTGCCGAACAAGGAACAGTCACTGCTCCTCGACGCGCTGTCACACCTCACGGACCTGCCGTGGACGGCGTCGCTGGCAGGCTCCGACACCGCGGACCCGGCCTATGCCGCGCAGCTCCGGGACACCGTCACCCGGCTGGGCCTGCGGGACCGCATCCGGATCCCGGGGGAGCTGAGGGGCGCGGAACTCGAGGCGGAATGGGCCGCGGCGGACCTCAGCCTGCTCATCTCGCGGGCGGAGACCTTCGGACTGGTGGTCACGGAGTCGATTGCGCGGGGTATCCCGGTGGTGGTCCGGGCCGGCACCGGTGCGGTGGAAGCCCTCGCGGCCGGCACGCCAGCGCCAACACCCGGTCCACCTCCCGCACCGACTCCCGCAAGGGCGGACGCGCCACCCCCCGCGCCCGCGGACAGCGTACCCGCCCTGCCGGGCACCGCCGTCGCCCTCGGCGCAGACCCGGCTCCCCTCGCGGAGGTGCTGCGGCGCTGGCTGTCCGACCCCGGGGTCCGCACCCGCTGGCGGGCCGCGGCGGTGGGCGCCCGGGACCGGCTGCCCGGCTGGGACACCACGGCCCGGGCCGTGCGGGACGCCGTGACGCCGGACCGCCTGGCCGGTCAACGGTCAGCCGCCCCGGAGGAAAATCCGGCGCCGGAACATTCCCCTGCGCACCACACGGGTGGACAATGACCTAATGACGCCCCAGCCCCTGACCACGCAGCCCCTGACGGCGAACGCGCCGCCGGCCCGGACGCTCACCCGGGAGCGGCTCCGCGCCTGGGCCTGGCACAAACAGGGACTGGACGGCTCCCTGGCCGGCTGCACCCCGGAGCAGGTGTTCGCCCGGGTCGGCTGGGCGCGTTCCGTCGGAGGCGCCAACCCCTACCTCACGCTTTTCGCCCGGTCCGGCATCCGCCGCGAACGGGTGGACGCCGACGTCCTGGCGCGCCGGATCCTGGAACTCCCGGCGGCCCGCGGCTGCACCTACGTCCTGGGCCGCGAGGACTTCGCCTGGGCGTTGCAGCTCGGACAGGACGCCGCCGAGGCCGCCGTCAAAGTCGTGGGCAGGCTTGGTGTGGACCGCGGTGAAATCGCGCTGCTTGAGGAGCAGGTGCTGCACACCCTCGCCGAGGCCACCGTCCCGCTGGATCCCCGGCAGCTCAAGGACGAACTCGGCGAATCCGTGCGGAACCTCGGCGAGGAAGGCAAGAAAAAGGGTGCCACCACCACACTGCCCACGGCCCTCGGCATCCTGCAGTCACAAGGCAGGATCCGCAGGGTCCCGGCCAACGGGCGCCTCGACCAGCAGCGCTACGCCTACGAACTCTGGAACCTGCCACCGAGCCCGCTCGACGCCGACGACGCCCGGGCCGAGCTGATCCGCCGCTACCTGGCCTGGACCGGCGGGGCCACGTTCAAGCAGTCGCAGTGGTTCACGGCGTTCACGGTAGCCCAGAGCAAGGCGGCGCTGGCCGCGTGCGGCGCCGTCGAGGTTCCCACCGCCGCCGGGGAGACGCTGTGGATGCTGCCCGACGACGTCGAACAACTTGCCGCGTTCGAGGAACCGGCCGATGAGCAGATCCAGCTCCTCGCCGGAACCGACTCCCTCGCGTTGCTGCGGCGCAACGCCGCCGACCTGCTGGCCGACGAGGACCAGCACATCAAAGCGCTGGGCTCGCTGGCGCTCCAGGCGGACCTGCCGGACCATCCCATCGTCGACCGGGGCCGGATCATCGGGCTGTGGCAGTACGATCCCGGGAAGGAACGGATCGTGCCCTGGCTGTTCCACGGGACCACTGACGCTGTGAGCAGGCGGATCGCCGACGTCGAGGACTGGATCCGTGAGGACCTCGGCGACTTCCGGGCCTTCAGCCTCGACTCACCGGCCACCCGGCAGAAGCGGATCGACGGCCTGGCGGCAGCCGCGGCAGGCGCCTCAGCCGGCAGTTAGCGCGGCGGGGACACCGCCGGCAAACCGCGATGGCAAGGGTTCAGGGTTCAAGCGTTCAGGTGCCGCGATGCCCGGCAAAGAATTCCCGCAGGAGCGCAGCGCACTCCTGCTCCCGGATGCCGCCATACACTTCCACCCAGTGGTTGAGCCGGCGCTCGCGGAGGACATCGAACACGGAGCCGGCGGCCCCGGCCTTCTCGTCCCACGCACCAAACACCACCCGCGGAATCCGGGCCAGCACCACGGCCCCGGCGCACATGGCGCAGGGTTCCAGCGTCACCACCAGGGTGCAGTCCGCCAGGCGCCAACCGTCACCAGGATTGCCGCCTTGGTTTTCGAGTTCCCGCAGCCGCGCCGCAGCTGCGCGGATGGCCACCATCTCAGCGTGCGCCGTCGGATCCCCAAGCGCCTCCCGCTCGTTGCGTCCGGCGCCGAGCACGGCGCCGTCGGGACCGATGACGACGGCGCCGATCGGCACGTCCGCCGTGGCCAGCGCGGCACGCGCCTCGGCGAGGGCAAGGCCCATCCATTCGGCATGCCGCGGCTCGGGGGAAGTCATGGCTCAATGATAGTTTCGAACACTAAGCAAGCTGTGCAGCATGGAGCAGGCAGGAGACAGAAGTGAGTACGTTCACTGAGCGCTGGGGCAAATGGGTGGTCCCCTACGCGGCCTTGTGGATCACCATGCTTGTGGGCGGCGCGATCGTCGTTGTGCTGGCGCTCCTGGGCGCCGAGGTGTACGAAAGCGTCGTCGACGAGGCGGGACTGGCGAACCTGGACAAACCGGCCCTGGCCCTTGCCGAGGACCTGCGCACGCCTGAGCTGAATGCCGCGGTCACGGGCTTCACGAATGTCGGCGGAAGCATCGGGATGCCGATCCTCGCGAGCATCCTCACCGCGTGGCTCACCTGGGTGAACCGCACGTGGCGGCCGATCATCCTGGTCTGCGGCGCGGCCGCCGTGTCCATCAGTGCCACGACGTTCAGCAAGGACCTTGTGGGCCGTTCGCGCCCGGATTTCATCAACGCCGTCCCGCCGTATGAGACCTCCCCGTCCTTCCCCAGCGGCCACGCCCTCAATTCCACGGTGGTCATCGGCGTCCTGGTCTATTTGACCTGCCTGCAGCTGAAAAAGACCTCGGCGCGCATTGCCGTGATCGCCGCGGGACTGGTCTTTGTCCTGGCGATGGGACTGAGCCGGGTCTTCCTGGGCCATCACTGGATGACCGATGTGATCGCCGCCTGGCTCCTGGGCCTGGCCTGGCTGGGCATCGTGATCCTGGCCCACCGGCTGTTCCACGTGATCCGGCACCGGGAGCATGCCGGCCCCGCACCAACGTTTGACCACCCCGCGCACCTCCGTGAGGGCCGTGCCAGTTCCCCCGGCGGGGGAGAGGAGAGCACCGACGGCAGCAGCACTCCGGAGAGCAAGGACGACGTCGGCGCCCGCGGCTCAACGGGGAGGCCCCCGGCCGCCGGGTGATAGTTTTGACCCATGCGCACTTTCGTTGTGGACCACCCGCTGGTCGCCCATAAGCTCACCGTTCTGCGGGACAAGAACACTCCGTCCCCGGTCTTCCGCCAGCTCACCGAGGAACTCGTCACGCTCCTGGCGTACGAGGCCACCCGCGACGTCCGCACCGAACCGGTCACTATTGAGACGCCGGTCAGCACCACCATCGGCACCGCTTTTACCAAGCCCACCCCGCTGGTGGTCCCCATCCTGCGGGCCGGGCTCGGCATGCTCGAGGGCATGACCAAGCTGGTCCCCACCGCCGAGGTCGGCTTCCTGGGCATGGCCCGCGATGAAGAGACCCTGGACATCATCACGTATGCCGAGCGCCTGCCCGAGGACCTCACCGACCGGCAGATCTTCGTCCTGGACCCCATGCTGGCCACCGGTGGCACGCTGCGCGAGGCCATCAAGTTCCTCTTCAAGCGCGGCGCCTCGGACGTGACCTGCATCTGCCTGCTGGCCGCTCCGGAAGGCCTGGCGAAACTGGAGGAAGAGCTCTCCGACGCCAACGTGACAATCGTGCTCGCCTCGATCGACGAGAAACTCAACGAGAAGTCCTACATCGTCCCCGGCCTGGGCGACGCCGGCGACCGCCTCTACGGAGTGGCCGGGTAACCACCCTCCGGGCGTGGAACCAGTCCGCGGCGGGTTCCACGGGCTTGGGATTGCCCTACCGGAAACCCCCGTCCGGGACTAGCCTGTGCCCCATGGACTGGAAACTCGAACTTGTGTTTGTCCCGGTATCCGATGTGGACCGCGCCAAGGATTTCTATGTCAACAAGGTGGGCTTTAACGCCGACTTTGACGAACGTCCCATGGACGGCATCCGTTTCGTCCAGCTGACCCCGCCTGGCTCAGGGTGTTCGATCGCCATTGGGGAGGGCCTCACCGACGCCCCGCCGGGCACCGCCCCCAGCCTGCAGCTTGTGGTCAGCGACATCCAGGCCGCCCACCGGCAGCTCAAGGGCAACGGCGTGGACGTCAGCGACGTCGACGTCCAGGACTGGGGGCACTTTGTCTACTTCGCCGATCCCGACGGCAACAAGTGGGCTGTGCAGTACATTCCCAACCGCCCCAGCGGCTAGGCCGCGCCTGCCCGGTGTTTAGTACCAGTTGTTGGCGTAGTGGAAGTTCAGGGCCTCACACGGGGAGCCGTAGCGGTCCTTGACGTACTCCAGGCCCCAGTTGATCTGGGTCCGGTAGTTGGTCCGGTAATCGGCGCCCGCGCTGGCCATCTTCTCGGCCGGCAGGGACTGGACCACTCCGTAGGCCCCGCTGGTGGGGTTGGTGGCAGTTGTCTCCCAGTCCGATTCCTTGGTCCAGAGCGTCTTGAGGCACTGCATCTGGCTGGGGGCCCAGCCATAGGAACCGAGCTTGCTCGCCGCGTAGGCCTGCGCGCCGGCCGGATCATTGACGGCCACAGGAGCGGGCTTCTTCGCGGGCTTTTTTGCAGGCTTCGCCGCGGGCTTTGGCGCGGCCTTTGGTGCGGGCGCCGCGGCCTTTGCCGGCTTCGCCGCTGGGGCCTTGGCGGGCTTGGCCGCGGGCTTTGGCGCGACCTTCGGAGCGGTTGTGGGGACCTGGTTATCGGCCCGGACGCGTTCGAAGTCGAGGGGTGTCAGGGGATTTGCCGCGGTGGGTGCCGCCGTGGTACTGCCCGCGGCGGCATTGCGGGCGGATGTCTCCGAAGCCTGGCCGGCCGCACCGACCCCCACCAGCACCGCGCAGGCGGCGGCCACCACGGCCGTCCGGCGGCCGGTGGCACCGAAGTTCCTGGCAAACCGGGACAGGGCCGAAGCGGGCTTGGCTGGTTCGGCGCGGTGGCGCGACGTCTCGGGGCGGGTGTTCATTGCATCGCCGTCACGGCGCGTTTGTGCCTTGAAATCAGTCATGAATGCCTCTCAACGCCTGCGGAGTTAGCTGTCGGGTTCGGATGAGGACATCCGGCCGCACGGAATCTCACGTGTCGGCTTCACCCCAAGGGTGCATGATGCAGAAAAATGCCCGGGAACTCTGGGTCCCCCGCCTCTGCCTCGTCCAGCGGTATCCGGGAGGCGGCAGAGTTTGGCGTGCATCCGGATATGCGGCTCCAGTGATGGCCGCACCCTAAAAACCGTACAGGACCTGCACGGAGAAGTCACATTTGGGTAACGGAAATCACGACGGCGGTGAGGCGGCTTGCGCTGCCCGCCCAGTCAGGACTGTGGTTTGGCCCCAGGCAGCCGCACCGTAAATTCCGTCCGGCCCGGGACGGATGTCACCCCTACAGTCCCGCCGTGGGCGTTGATAATCGACTGCACAATCGACAGTCCCAGCCCGCTGGTTCCCTCGGCGGACGCGGCGGACGCGGTGGTTGCGGTCGCGGCCGCAACGGAGGGCATGGCCGGGAGCCGCGGCGGGCGGAGCGGCAGGTGAGGCACGGGCTGCCGGGTGCGCGCCGGCGTCGTGGCGGCCGCCGGATTCTTGCGGGCGGCGTCCGCCCGGGTAAAACGCCCAAAGACGCGGCCCACGAACTCGGGGGCGATCCCGGGGCCGTTGTCCGTCACGGTCACCACGGCGCTTCCGTCCGGGGCACGTTGCACGCCGGTGACCACCGTTGTGCCGGGGCCCGTGTGCTTGCGCGCGTTGGAGAGGAGATTGGCCAGCACCTGGTGGAGCTGGGTCGCGTCGCCGCGGACCACCACGGGCTCTTCGGGAAGCTCCAACTGCCAGGCGCGGTCCGGGGCCATCACTTTTTCGTCGCTGACCGTCTCGACGGCCAGCTGGGTGAGGTCCACGTCGCTGAGTTTGAGCGGCTGGCCCTCATCCAGCCGGGCGAGGAGGAGCAGGTCCTCCACCAGTGTGGTCATCCGCTCGGACTGGCTCTGCACGCGGGCCAGGGACTTTTCGCCGTCGGGCGTGAAGTGTTCGGTCATCCGCATCAGCTCGGTGTAGCCGCGGATAGCGGTCAGGGGTGTGCGGAGCTCGTGGGAGGCATCCGCCACGAACTGGCGGACCTTCATCTCGCTCTCCTGCCGCGCTTCCAGCGCGTTCGAGACGTTGTCCAGCATCAGGTTCAGGGCATGGCCCACGCTACCCACCTCGGTTCCCGGATGGGCGGCCGAGGCCGGGACCCGGACGGCAAGTCCCACTTCTCCGGCGTCGAGCGGGAGGCGCGAGACCTGCGTGGCCACCTCGGAGAGCTGATCGAGCGGCTTCATGGTCCGGCGGATCAGCGCCGTCCCGGCCAGGCCGATCACCACAAGGCCGCCGGCGGACACGAACACCGTGGTCCAGACCAGGGAGGCCAGGGTGCTCTGCTTCTCGGCGAGTGGCAGTCCGGTCACGATCACGTCGCCGTCGGGGGCCTCCGTGGCAACCAGCCGGTACGCGCCGGCGGACAGCATCAGGTCCTCCGGCGCGCTTCGCGGGGTGAGCTCAAGGAGGGCGTCGTCGTCGTCATGGGTGAGGGACTCGCGGGTGCCGTCCTCCGCGAGGAACCCGGCGCTGCGGACCGAGTCGTCGTCGATCCTCGCGTTCAGGGTGCCGATGCGGGCTTCAAGGGGGTCCGCCCGGCCGCCGGAGCGGCCGAAATCGCGGGCGCGGGCGGCGGCCTGCGCCAGCTGGTTGTCGAGCTGCCGGGTCAGGAAGAAGTCCATCGAGGCGTAGCTGGCGATGCCGATCGCTCCGCAGATCGCCACGAGCAGGGCCATGGCGACGAGGACGAGTCGGGTGCGCAGGTGCCATGTGGACGGATCGCGCCAGTTGAGACCGGTGGGGCGGATCTCGCCGGAGCGTTCAGGCACGGATCAGTCCGCCGGTTTCAGGACATAGCCTGCGCCGCGCACGGTGTGGATCATGGGCGGGTGGCTGGCGTCGACCTTTTTGCGGAGGTAGGAGATGTAGAGCTCCACGATGTTGGCCTGGCCGCCGAAATCGTAGTCCCAGACCCGGTCCAGGATCTGGGCTTTGCTCACGACGCGTTTCGGGTTCTCCATGAGGTAGCGCAGCAGCTCGAACTGGGTGGCCGTGAGGTGCAGTTCGTCGCCGGCACGCCGCACTTCCCTGGTGTCGATGTTCAGGACGAGGTCCCCGACCACCAGTTCGGCAGTGTCCATCGCGGCCACTCCGGAACGCTGGACCAGCCGGTGCAGCCGTAGCAGCACTTCCTCCATGCTGAACGGTTTGGTCACGTAGTCGTCCCCGCCCGCGGCCAGCCCGGTGATGCGGTCCTGGACGTCGTCCTTGGCCGTCAGGAACAGGGCCGGCACCTCGGGCGCGAAGGCGCGGATTCTGCCAAGAAGCTCAACGCCGTCGAACCCCGGAATCATGACGTCGAGCACCAGCACGTCGGGGCGGAATTCCTTGGCAAGCTTCACTGCTTCGGGCCCGTCCGCGGCGACGGCCACCGACCAGCCCGCCATGCGCAGGCCCATGCTCATCAGCTCGGAGAGGCTGGGCTCATCGTCCACCACCAGGGCGCGGATGGGGGAGCCATCCGGATGCGAGAGCTGGGGGAGATTGTTGGTCATGGAGTGCGGGGTGGCCATGCGACTACTCTCCGATCTGCCGGTTAGGTACGGCTTTGGGGATCCTGTGCGGCACCTGTGAATCCCAGCCTAGCGAGCTGGACATGCCCGGAACCGCAGGTCCGGCAGCGATTTTGAGGAAATCGGGATGACCACTCTGTGGGACGACGGGAGGCCGAAACTAAGCAGGCGAACCGTTTCGCAGTGTTGGCTTACGGTGAATCATTTTGAGGATTCGGGGAAGTCTTCCGAAGTATCTTCGGCCCAGACTCGCAACGTGAGCCCTTCAGACCAAAACGATTGTTATTTTATCGACGGGGCAGAATTGTGATCTGCGCTACAATTCCCGTCTTCGTCTCAGATGGTGGACTTTCGGGTCCATTGTTACTTGCAAGTTTTCATTGTTACGTTGCACACTTCATTTGTGAACAAGAACTCAACAGCACCTGCAGCCGCAGTTTTTTGGACCGGTGCACCCGCCGGTCCTGAGAAGCACTGTTGTCGAATGCACGCCTAACTTTTACACCCCAAAGGTTTCTAGGCATTCGCCCCCAGCCCAGCGTAGGGCGTCCCTCCCCAGTTTCATTGCGGGGAAAAGTAGCATTCGAGCCGCGATGACGGCCATTCACATTGAGGTAAGCAATCCATGTCAGTTGCATCCGGATACGTCCACATCTCCGTCCGAAACGCCAGCAAGGCCGGCCAGCCCTCCGGTATCCGCCAGGGCTTTGGCGGCCGCGCGTCCCTCGCTCCCGCCGGATCCGGCAACAGCTACCCCGCCCCGGGCTTTGCGCCGCAGGGATACAACCCCAACTCCTATGGACAGCTCCGCGCTGTTCCGCCGGCACCGGCCACGGCCCCGACGCCCGTGATTGCTCCGGGTGATGGCGCTGCAGTCCGCCCCGTCCCGAGCGACAATGTGGCCCGCGGCTTCGTGCTCTACATGGGCATCGACGAGGAAACCGCGGCGGCTGCCGGGACCTCCATTGCCAAGCTGGCCCAGGAGATCCGGGCCTACGCCCAGTCCTTGGTCTCCGGCGCCGAAAGCTACGCCGCCGTCGCCGTCGCCCCGGCCAGCGCTCCGGGTTCCGCGCTCGACGTCGTCCGTTCCACCTTCGGTGACCCCACGGTGGGCGCCCGCCAGCGGTCCGAAACGTCCCGGCTGCAGCAGCCGCAGGACCCGCGTCCCTCCGGAGTGCTGATTGACCTGGCCCGCCGCGAGGTGGCGTTGGACGGCGAATCCCTGAACCTGACGTTCAAGGAGTTTGAGCTCCTCAACTACCTCGTGGAGAACGGCACGCGCACCGTGGGCCGCGACGAACTGCTCGAGGGACTGTGGCGCAATGCCGAAGAGGTTCCCAACGAGCGCACCATCGACGTCCACATCCGCCGTCTGCGCTCCAAGCTCGGCCGCCTCGCCAACACCGTGCGGACGGTCCGCGGCCAGGGCTACCGCTTCTACGAGCACCCCGAGGTTGTTGTCTGGGCCGCTCCGGAATACTCGATCTAGCTTTCAGCCCGCGCAAAAGCGCCCGTCCCTTAGCTGGGGCGGGCGCTTTCGCGTTTGCGGCCGTTTGGTGGGTTAGGACTCTGTTGCGTTTCCTGGCTCCGGCGTAGTCTCGGATCGTTGAGCCGACTATTGGGAGGAAGACATGTCTGTTGCACGGATTACTACCCTGAGCGCGAATTCCAAGACCTCGTTTGATGCCGCCATTAAGGAGGGCGTCGACAGGGCCAACAAGACCCTGCGCAATGTCACGGGGGCGTGGGTGAAGGAACAGAAGGTTGAAATCAGCGACGGCGCGGTGGTTGCCTGGCACGTGGTGCTGGAAGTGACCTTCGTTCTTGACGACTGAGCGACCGCTGACGGGATGCGCGCCCGGGGACTAACCACCGCACTAGGATTGAGCCATGAGCGCGCATCACATCAAACGGCTGGTGATCATGCGGCATGCCAAGTCGGACTGGCCCGGCGGGGTTGCTGACCACGACCGGCCGCTCGAAGAGCGCGGCCACCGCGATGCCCCGCAGGCCGGAAAATGGCTGCTGAAGCATGGCATGGTCCCCGATTTCATCCTCTGCTCCAGTGCCTTGCGCACGCGGCAAACGTGCACCTGGGTGTGCAGCGCACTCGGCGACAAAGCGCCGACGCCGAAGCTCGAGGACGGGCTCTATGCCGCCTCGGCGAAGCGGATGCTGACGGTCATCAACCACGTCCCGGACACCGTGACCACCCTTATGGTGATCTCGCACATGCCCGGCGTGCAGGACCTTGCCATGCACCTTGCCTCCCGGGACTCGGACCACGACGCCTACATGGACGCAGCCACGCGGTACCCCACCAGCGCGCTCACCGTCATGGAGACGGAAAAGACCTGGGCCGAACTGGACGGCCAGGACGCCAAGCTCACGCATTTCAAGGTTCCCCGGGGCAAATAGCGCCCCGGGGCTCCGGCGCGGGAGCGCGCCCTTCCCGATGTTCCGGTGCATACCCGCGATCGTCCAATGCATGGTCATGCAGGTAAATCTGCGGTTTACTGATGCTGTTTACTCGTGGACTTATGGCGATCGAGAGAAAAGGCGGAATCATCGTGGATTCAGGACAGCTTATCGGGATCATCATCGGCGTCGTTGTGGTGCTTGCGATCATCGCGGCGGTGACCATGTCCAGCCGCAAGCGCAAGGCGGAAGCGGACCGCGCCAAGGCAGTCGAAATGCGTGAACAGGCCAAGTCCGAGGAGATCGGCGCGAGGGAACGCGAGGCGCAGGCCGCCCGCGCCGAAGCCGACGCGAAGCAGGCGGAAGTCGAGGCCGAGCGGCTGCGGGAGGAGGCCCGCGGACGGCAGCAGGAAGCCGAGAAGGTCCGTTCCGGTGTGCAGGATCAGCTGCGGAAAGCTGACGAACTGGACCCTGATGTTGTCACCACCGAGCGCGACGCCCAAGGAAAGCAGCTGCCCCGGGACGCCGCCGGCAACGAGGAGCTCCGCCGCGACCGCAGCGCCCGGAACCCCGCCTCCAGCGGGCAGACCACCCCTCCCGACGGCGGTCAGGTTCCCGACAGCCCGAAGCACACCGAGCCGGCCCCTGATTCGCAGGCTCGTAACGAGCAGGCCCGTAACGAGCAGGCCCGTAACGAGCAGGCTCGTAACGAGCAGGCCCCCACCAACGAACCCCGCGGCGACCAGCCCCGGAACCTCTGACCGCCCATCCGCGGCTTAATCCCCGGCACGCAGGCCCGGTTCGGCGGCGGAGCAGGGCCGGAACCGGCATAGTGGCAGTGTGAACCCTCGCCATTCCGCCCTGGCCCTGCTCGTCGCCGTGCTCTGGGGCGTCAATTTCGTCGCAATCGACCTCGGCCTGCACCCGGACGGCGCGGAGATGCCGCCGCTGCTGTTCGTCGCCATGCGGTTCATCCTGGTGGTCGTTCCCTGCATCTTCTTCATCCGCAAGCCCGACGTGGGCTGGAAGGCAATTGTCGGCGTCGGGCTGTTAATGAGCGCCGGACAATTCGGTCTGCTGTATTTGGCCATGGCCTTGGGAATGCCCGCGGGCCTGGCGTCGCTGGTCCTGCAGGCGCAGGTGCTGCTGACTGTGCTTCTGGCGGCGGGCTTCCTTGGCGAACGGCCCAGCCGGCGGCAGCTCGCCGGTGTGGTGCTGGGCGTGGCAGGTCTCGCTGTGGTGGCCGTCGGACGCAGCCTGGTGGCCCCTGTGCTGCCGCTGATGATTGTGCTCGCCGCGGCGTTGTCCTGGGCGGCGGGCAACATCGTGGCCCGTAAGGCGAAGGCAGCGTCCGGGTTGGGGCTCGTGGTGTGGTCGGGGGCCGTGGTGCCGCTGCCGCTGCTGGGCCTGTCCCTGCTGGTTGACGGGCCGTCGGCGGTGGGGCAGGCCCTGGCGGAAGTCCAACCCGTCACCCTGCTGAGCGCCCTTTATACGGCCATCTTCGGTTCCCTGGTGGGCTACGGAATCTGGAACAGGCTGCTGGGACTGTACCCGTCCTCCGCCGTGGTGCCGTTCACCCTGCTGGTTCCGGTGGTCGGGATGACGACGGCGTGGCTCGTCCTGAGTGAGGTGCCGACCCCCGCCGAGGTGATCGGCGGGCTCCTGCTGCTCGCCGGGGTGGCGACGGCGGTGCTGCGCCCCTGGAATATTCGGGCGATGCGGGTTCGACGGCGGGACCGGCGGGCGCGGGATCAGCGTCGGGTCGACGTCCGGGCCGGGGGACGAGCCGCAGGTTTGGGAGCGGACTTCGCAGCTGACGTCCCTCCGGCGGAGGCCGCCCGCTTGAGTCCGGAGGATGCCGCGCGCGGGGCTGGAACCCGGGCCGACTGAGACCCGGCGGATTGAGACCTGGCCGGCTGGGATTTGGCCGCCTGGGACCCTGCCGGTTGGGACCTGGCCGGCTGACCCGGCCTGCCCGCTGCGGACCTCGGTGCCGGGCGTGGCGCGGCGGTCCGGGACGGTGCGCCGCTGGGGGCAGCCGCCCTGGGGGCCGGGCGTCTCTGTGCAGGGCGCCTCGCGGCCGGCGCCGGCCGCCGTCGCGGCGCAGCGCCGGCGGTACGCGGACGCCTGCCCCGGCCCGGCAGGACAGTTCCGGCGACCAGCAGGAGCAGCGTGGCCGCGCCGAAAGCGGCGGCCAGATAGAAATAGAGATCCGGGTGCTCCGCATCCACACGGGTGGACATGGCGTCCGGATCAGGATTGAAGGCCAAGCCCCACTGCCGCAGGAACGCAACGCCAAAAGCGATGAACAGGATGCTTCCGATCCCGCTGGCCGTCAGGGTCCGGTGCCGCCGGCGGATGACAACCTCGGCGACGCAGGCCACGTAGGCCGCGCCTGCGGCCGCCAGGAACCACAGGAAGACGGTTTCGTGCAGCGTGATGCCGGTCAGCGCCAGGAGCGCCAGAGCGGCGAGAAACGCACCGATGGCAATCTTGCCGCTGTTACCCATGTGGCCCATGTGAATCATCATCCCCGAGCGGGGGCTACTTCACGATGTAGCCGCGCATGGAGGCCATAATTGCCGCGACACTTTGCTCACGGGTCCGCTCCGGGTTGTAAGTCTGCCGGTCCAGGCCCACCACGAAGCAGGCCCCGAAGATCGCGGTTTCCAGGCTGCCCCGGGACACCGCCGGATCCACCGGGTAGACAGCCGCCACACCGTCGATCGCCGCGCTCACCACGGCGAGCAGCCGTCCGCGGAGCTCAGCGAAAGTATCCTGCCACTCGCTGGGGGTCCGCCAGTTCTCACTGACCCACAGCCGGGCAAAGGACGGGTACTGGTCCATAAAGTCCATGGCCTGGCCGATCATTTCGTCCATTGCCGCCAGCGGATCCGCCGCATCATCCCTGACGCTCAGCAGGCGTGCCAGCAGGATGTCCACTCCGTGGCGCAACAGCTGGGCGATCAGGTCCGATTTGCTGCCGAAGTTGTAGTACACGGTGCCCTTGGAGACCCCGGCGGCCGCCGCGATCTCATCCACCGTCACGCCTGCCACGCCGCGTTCGCCGATAAGCTCCATCGAGGCCTCAAACAGCTTCTGCTTGGTCGCGTTGGTGCGGGCCGGCCGGAGCTTCTTCACGGTGTCCGCCGGCGTGCCAGCGTCAGATTCCCCGGCAGTATTCACGGCAGTTTCCACACCTCCGGCGCCCGCAGGTGTGCTGTTGGCGCGGCTGCTCATACGGTGATCTCCGGTTTCAGGGTCTTCAGCGTCCAGTACTTGTGCTTTCGGACGGCCAGGGTGGACAGGACCATTCCCAGCAAAGTGTAGCCAAGCAGCCCCAGCATCGTGGGCAGGATGACGGCGAGGTCCGCGCCGTAGACCAGGTGCCGCATGCCGTTGACCACGTACCCCATCGGCAGGAGCTGGTGCACCACGTGGAGCGGCTGGGGCGTTGTCTGCCACGGGAAAGTCCCGCCGGAGGAGACCAGCTGCAGCACCAGGAGGATGAGCACCACGAGCTTGCCGGGGGATCCGAGCAGGGCGACGACGCCCTGGATGATCGCACTGAACGCCATAGCGGCGGCCAGCATAAGGAACCACATCAGCCAGGGGTGGGCGGGGTTGAGCCCCAGCCCCACGTCCACCACGAGCGTGAGGAGGCTCGCCTGGACGGCGGAGACGGCCAGGAACGGGAACCAGCCGCCTACGGCGATCTTCCACGCCGGGGCGTTCGAGGCCAACGCGCGCTGGGTGACGGGCCGCATCGCCTGGATCAGCATAAAGACGCCGATCCACAGGGCCAGGGTGAGGAAGAACGGCGCCAGCCCGGCGCCGTAGGAGCCGGCCTTGGCCTGCGAGACGTTGCTGACGGCAACCGGATCCGCCATCACCTTGGCAAGGCTGTCCTTCTGGGCATCATTGGGGTTGGGGACCTGGCCGGTGCCCTTGGCGAGTTCGGCCGCGAGTGTTCCTGCGCCCTCGGAGGCGGTGGCCGACCCGTCTTCCAGCCGGTCGGCGCCGTCGTCGAGCTGCCGGGCGCCCTCGGAGAGTTTCGCGGTGCCGTCCAGTGCGCTTTGCTGGCCGGCGGCGAGGGTGGACGCCCCGCCGGCCAGCCGGTCTGCGCCGGTGGAGGCCTTGGTGATGGCGTTGGTGAGCCCGGGTGTGGCCGCGGCGAGCTTGGCGGCGCCGGCGCTCACCGAAGCCGCGCCGTCTGCGAGTTGCTGGATTTGCGCGGCGTCGGACTGAATTTTCTCCTCGGCGTCAGCCGCCGGGGCCGACGCCGCAGCAGTATCAAAGTCAGCCAGGATGCTGTCCGCCTGGGCCGGGGTGATGATTCCTGCGGCCATCAGCCGGCCGTTGGAGGCCACCACACGGTTCCTGAGCCCCTGGTCAGCCGCGTCCAGCTGCCTGACGACGTCCTGCACCTTGGTGTTCAGCGCGGCGTTTCCGGCAGCCACCTGGGCGGCGCCGTCGGCCAGCTTTTGCGAATCGGCTGGCAGGGAGGCCGTTTTGTCCTTGAGCTGCCCCAGCCCGTCGCTGAGCTGGGAGGCCCCCGTGCTGAGTTCGTTGGCGCCGTCGCGCAGTCTGACCTGCCCGGCGTAGAGTTCGCCTGAACCGGCGCTCAGCTGTGTGTTTCCCTCGTGCAGGGTGACCGCCCCGTCATGGAGGCGGGCGACGCCGTCGGCCAGTTGCCCGGCGCCGTCGGAGGCCTTGAGCATCTGGGAGTGGATGGTCCCGAAACCGGTGAGGAGCTGGTTGGCGGTTTCCTCACCCACCTCGGCGGCAACCGTGGCGTGCACGGCGGTGGTGAGCTTGTCCACGATGGTGCTCAGGAGATAGTTGTTCGCGTCATTGGTGGTGACATTGAGCATGGCCTGGCTGGCGGCGTCGAAGCTCCCGGGGGAGACCAGGTTCGCCGAGAAATCCTGGGGGATCTTGAGGGCGAAGGCGTACTTGCCCGTGCTCACACCCCGGTCCGCCTCTTCGGTGTCGGAGACCGTCTGCCAGTTGAAGACGTGACCGTCCACGAGGCTGTCGGCGACCTTCCGTCCGGCCTCGAGCCGGGCGCCGTCGGCGGAGGTGGCGCCGGTGTCCTCCACAACGAGGGCAGCGTCAATCTGATCCAGGTTGCTGTAGGGGTCCCAGTTGGCGTAGAGATACACCGCGCCGTAGAGCAGGGGGACCATGATCAGCGCCAGGATGGTGAGCTTCGGCAGCAGGCCGCCGGTCATGCGCTTGAGTTCGGAGCGGGCCAGCCGCAGCACAGTCACTTTGCGTCCTCAGTTTCAGGTGTCGTGTCAGGTGTGGTGGATGCTTCCAGGGGTCCGGCGGGAAAATCGCAGTCGGGGGGAAGATCGCCGTCGGAGACTCCATTGCCGATCGTCGCTGCCGGGCCGGTCCATCCTGCCGGGAAGCTCATGACGGTGGCGACGACGGCGAGGGGCCGGCCGGCGTCGTAGGCCAGGTTTTCCAGCCGCGGGAGCCAGTCGTCGGGATTGCCGTGGCGGTCCGGGGAATCCACCACAAGCAGATCCGTCTGCGGGTTCGCCAGGGCAAGTGCCGTGAGCAGCTGGACCCGCCGGCCGGCCGGAAGCTGCTCGGCCCAGAGCCCGGCGATGTCCTCGAACCGGTTGACCTTAAGCCAAGGCTTGCTGGCCACGGGTCCACGGTGGCGGCGCGGGATCAGGGACAGGTCCTCGGTGACAAGGTCGCGGACGCTGAGGTGCTGCTCGGGTTCGTTCACCCCCGGGGAGTCCACCACGGCGCTCGCCTGCCGCAGGGACTTGATCCCGGGCCGCCCGTCCCACTCAACGTGGCCGGCGGAGGATTTCAGGCGTCCGCTCAGGGCCAGTGACAGGGCCGTGCGCTGGTCTTGGCGGATGCCGGAGACCAGCAGGAGTTCACCGCGCCGGACCTGAAGGGACGTGGCTGGCAGCAACTTGTCCCGTCTGCCGTTCACGGAGAGCTGTTGCACGCGGAGCAAGGGGAGCCTTTCGCAGATGGATGTCTACGACAAGGCTAACTAAACTGACCGGTCAGTTCAAATAGTGTGAGCAAGTAGACCGCCGGAGCGGCCTGCAGACCGGTTCAGAGCCCGTACTCCTCCAGCAGCTTCAGCCAGACTTCGCTGATGGTGGGGTAGGCGGGCACGGCATGCCACAGCCGGTCCAGCGGCACTTCGCCGACGACCGCGATGGTGGCGGCATGCAGCAGCTCGGCAACGTCGGGTCCCGCGAAGGTGGCGCCCAGCAGCACCCTGCGGTCCTCGTCGACCACCAGTTGGGCCCAGCCCTCGTACCGTTCGGCGTGCAGCGAGGACCCTGCCACCTGGATGGGCAGTTCCACGGAGGACACCCGGAAACCGTCCCGTTCCGCCTGCCGCACCGTCCGGCCCACAGTGGCCAGTTCCGGATCGGTGAACACAACGTTGGGCACCGCGTGGTCGTCGGCGGTCCGGGCGTAGCGGCTCCACGCGGCGGCCTCGCCCCTGAGCTCGCCCTTGGCCCGGGCAGCGATGGCGTCACCTGTGGCGCGCGCCCCGTACTTCCCCTGATGCGTCAGCATGGCCTTCCCGGCGGCGTCGCCCGCAGCGTACAGCCACGGGTCGGCGTCGTTCCCGGCGGCGCCCGCGACGAGGCCCGTGGAATCGGTGCTGAGCCGGAGTTCCGTCCCTTCCGCGGCGGCGAGGCCGATGCTTTCCAGTCCGATCCCCTCGAGGGCGGGGTGCCGGCCGGTGGCGACCAGGACCTTGTCCGCCGTCACCGTGGCGCCGCCCTCCAGCTCAAGGGTGAGGGAATTATCGTCATTCTCGCGGACACTGTTCGTGCCGGTGTGGAGGTGCAGATCCACGCCGTCCGCGCGCAGCCCGGACGCTACCAGCGCGGCGGCCTCCTCCGGGAAGGCCCCCAGCAGGCGGCCGCGGGCCACCAGGGTCACCGAAGCGCCGAGCCGGGCGAACGCCTGGGCCAGTTCGGTACCGGCCACGCCGCCGCCCAGGACAGCCAGCCGGCCCGGGATCTCACGGGCGGACGTCGCCTCCCGCGTGGTCCAGTAGTCCACCTCGGACAGGCCCTCGACGGGCGGCACGGTGGGCGCGGACCCCGTGGCCACCACAACGGCGTGCCGTGCCGTGAGCACATAGCTGTTGCCATCCACTCCGGCGACTTCAACCATCCGGGTGTCCGTGATCCAGCCGTGGCCGCGGATCAGCTCTATCCCGGTTTCTTCGACCCATTTAACCTGGCTGTCATCCTGCCAGTTGGACGTGAAGTAGTCGCGGCGCTTCAGGACGGCGGCCGCGTCCAGGGTGCGGGTGACGGCTTCCTCGGCGCCGGGGACGGTCTGGGCGCCGTGGAGTGCGGTGCCGGGACGCAGCAGCGCTTTCGACGGCATGCAGGCCCAGTAAGAGCATTCGCCACCCACCAGTTCCGCTTCGATGAGCACTGCCGTGAGCCCGCCCTGCACCGCGCGGTCCGCCACGTTCTCGCCCACGGCGCCGGCGCCGATCACAATGACATCGAATTCCCGATCAAACTGTTCCGTCATGGCAAAAGCCTACGCCCGGAGCCGTGACGTGAACGTCCACGGGAACCCTTTGCAGGACGTGGGACCACCGCTACTGTTGGGATCATCTTTGGGGGAGGGGAAGGCCATGGCGCCAGGCAATGTGACCGCAGGCGGACCGGCCGCCGGCTGCGCGGGCGCGGCTCTCGGCAGGTCCATTCCGCCGGCGAGGTTCAGCGCCCAGGCCAGGCTGAAGGCGCTGCAGGCCGACATCATGGAACTCATCCTGGAGCGCGGGCTGGAAGCGGGGGACGCGCTGCCGACGGAGAACGAACTGTCCGCCGAGCTGGGCGTCGGCCGGAACACCCTGAGGGAATCCCTGAAGGTCCTCCAGGCCCTGGGCGTGATTGAGATCCGCCACGGCTTCGGAATGTTCGTGGCCCCCAGCAATTTTGATGCCCTGGCGGACGGTCTCACCTTCCGGGGCCGGCTGTCGCTGCGGCATCACGGGCAGGAAGCCCTGCAGCTCGTGGAGGCGCGGCAGGCGCTGGAGTCCGGGCTGATTGCAGGCGCCATGGACCTGATGACCCCGGAGGGCTTGCGGGCCGTCGAGGACGCCGTGCTCCGGATGGAAGCCTTGGCCGGCGCGGGGGAGGGTTTCGACGAAGCTGACGCCGAGTTTCACCGCAGGCTGTTCGAGCCGCTCAACAACTTCCTTCTGATCAGCCTGCTGGGCGTCTTCTGGAACGTGTACCGGCGGCTTCACATGGACCTGGCCGGAGCCGAGGGGCCCTGCCTCCAAGGGGCGGCGGCCCTGCACCGGGAGATCTACGAGGCCGTGGCCGCGGGCGATGCGGTTCTGGCTGCGGAACGCCTGGGCAGCCATTTTGACGCGATGCGCCGCCGGATCGCGGCTGCCGTGGGGGCGTAGGGCGCCGGGTCGCTGCCCGGGTTTCCGCTACGGTTTGAGACCAACGCGGCCCGGATCCGGCACGCGTGTGTCCGAAACCGCCGCGGATTTCCGATCGGGCCGGAAAACAAAAGATCCGCACCGGCGGACCGGTGCGGATCTTTTTCTCTGTGCGCCCAAAGGGATTCGAACCCCTGACCTTCTGTTCCGTAGACAGACGCTCTATCCAGCTGAGCTATGGGCGCATTCTCAGTTCTTGGAACTTCTCGCTCCCCGAACCTCGAATTACTTTACGCGAGGTGGGGCCGCAGATACAAATCGAAACGGGTGTAATCTGGACTACTAGACCGGTCTACGTGACCTTAGTCACAAATTGTCGCCTTTTTGTGGCAGGTATTCCTTGGATTTCCGCGGTTTTCGATTTCCGGGCGCCCGGACGTCTGACATCTCGCCCCGATTTCGGGGGGTGATCTAGCCCTACATTTAGGAAACACCACTGAACCCGAGGAAGGGAACCGTAATGGGAGATCTGGCGCGACTGCCGTTGCTTGAAAAGGCACCCACCACACATGCCGGCCTGCTGGCGTGGGTGGAAGAGGTGGCCGAACTGACTCAGCCGGACCGGATCCACTGGGTAGACGGCTCCGAGGAAGAGAACACCCGGCTCACGGACGAGCTCGTCGCCGCGGGCACGCTGACCCGCCTGAACGAGAAGCTGTTCCCCAAATCTTTCGCGGCATTCTCCGACCCCGCCGACGTGGCCCGCGTCGAGGAGCAGACCTTCATCTGCTCCGAGAACGAACGCGATGCAGGCTTCACCAATAACTGGATGGCCCCGGCGGAGATGAAGGAGAAGCTGCGCGGACTGTTCAGCGGCTCCATGCGCGGCCGCACCATGTACGTCATCCCGTTCGTCATGGGCCACCTGGACGCCGAGGACCCCAAGTTTGGCGTGGAAATCACGGACAGCGCCTACGTGGTCGCCTCCATGCGCATCATGGCCACGATCGGCACCGACGTCCTGGACAAGATCACCGCCACGAACGCGTTCTTCGTACCCGCCCTGCACTCCCTCGGCGCACCGCTGGCCCCCGGCCAGGCCGACGTCGCATGGCCTTGCAACCCGGACAAGTGGATCGTGCACTTCCCCGAAGAGCGCTCCATCTGGTCCTTCGGCTCCGGCTACGGCGGCAACGCCCTGCTGGGCAAGAAGTGCTACGCCCTGCGCATCGCGTCCGTTATGGCCCGCGACGAGGGCTGGCTTGCCGAGCACATGCTCATCCTCAAGCTGACCTCACCGGAAAAGAAGAACTACTACATCTCCGCGGCCTTCCCCTCCGCCTGCGGCAAGACCAACCTCGCCCTGCTGGATCCCACCATCGAGGGCTGGAAGGTCGAAACCCTCGGTGACGACATCACCTGGATGCGGATCGGCAAGGAAGGCGAACTGCGCGCCACCAACCCGGAGGCCGGCCTGTTCGGTGTCGCCCCGGGCACCGGCTGGGGCACCAACCCCAACGCCATGCGCGCCATCGCCAAGGGCCACAGCATCTTCACCAACGTGGCCCTCACGGACGACGGCGGTGTGTGGTGGGAGGGCATGACCGAAGAGACTCCCGCGCACCTGACCGACTGGCAGGGCAACTCCTGGACGCCGGACTCGGACCAGCCCGCCGCCCACCCGAACTCCCGCTTCTGCACGCCGATCTCCCAGATCGACATGCTGGCCGAGGAGTACTTCAGCCCGGACGGCGTCGAGCTCTCCGCGATCCTGTTCGGCGGCCGCCGGAAGACCACCATCCCGCTGGTGACCCAGTCCCGCACGTGGTCCAACGGCGTGTTCATGGGCTCTACGCTGTCCTCCGAGACCACAGCGGCCGCGGCCGGCCAGGTGGGCGTGCTGCGGCGCGACCCGATGGCCATGCTGCCGTTCATTGGCTACGACGCGGGCGACTACCTGAACCACTGGGTCAATCTCTCCGCCAAGGCCAACCAGGAACGCCTGCCCAAGATCTTCCTGGTCAACTGGTTCCGCCGCACCGCCGACGGCGGCTTCGCGTGGCCCGGATTCGGCGACAACTCCCGCGTCCTCAAGTGGGCCATCGAGCGCATCGAGGGCAAGGCGGACGCCGTCGAGACCCCCATCGGCTACGTGCCGGCGCCCGGGTCGCTGGACCTTACTGGCCTGGACCTCACACACTCCCATGTGGACGATGCCGTCCGCGTGGACCCCGAGGAATGGGCGGCGGAACTGGCCTCGATCGAGGAGTGGTACGCCCAGTTCGGCGACTCGCTCCCGGCGGCGCTCCGCTCCGAACTCGAAGGCCTGAAGGAACGCCTGGCAGCGCAGTAGCAGCCAGCTGACAGCACGACGGGGGGGGCGGGGGGGGGCGCGGGGGGGGGGGGGGGGGGGGGGGGGGGGGGGGGGGGGGGGGGGGGATG
>NZ_VEGI01000003.1:266143-331969 GCF_007679325.1 Arthrobacter sp. U41
CCGCCCCGCCCGGGGGGCGCCCCCGCCCCCCCGGCGGGAGGCCCCGGGGCCGCCGTCGTGCTCTCCTCTGCGCGGGCGCGGGACTTAGGCCCCTAGACCGCGGCGGGCCGCAATCCTAGGCTCGACGCATCATCCGCCGGGCCGTCCGCCCACTGGATAGGGAGCTGGGGTCATTCCACGTGCGCGCCGCCGTGCCCCCAACCTGCTCGCAGCACGCGAGAGCTCAGGAGCTCATCATGCTTGTCACCGACGACATCCAGGCCTTGTCCTCGGCTGTCAGCGGCCCGGTCGCCTTGCCGGACAGTCCCGAATTCGCGGCCGAGACGTTCGCGTTCAACGCCGGCACCGTCCACCGGCCCGACGTCGTGCTTGGGGCCGAAAACGCCCGCGACGTCGCCACCGGGGTGAAATGGGCAGCCGAACGTCGGATCCCGGTCGCGGTCCAATCCACCGGGCACGGCGCGAACTTTGCGATTGACGGCGGCCTGCTCATCACCACGCGGCGCCTTCAGGACCTGCAGATCGATCCGGATAAACGGACCGCCAGGGTGGGGGCTGGTGTGAAGTGGCGGAGCGTTTTGGAAGCGAGTGTGCCGCAGGGTCTGATCCCGCTGCACGGCTCAAGCACTGACGTCGGCGTGGTCGGCTACACGCTCGGCGGCGGGCTTCCTGTGCTGGGACGCGCCCATGGGTTTGCGGCGGAGCAGGTCCGCAGCATGGAGCTTGTGACGGCTGACGGTGTGCCACGCCGTATCGACGCCGAGACCGAAGCCGAGCTCTTCGCGCTGATGTGCGGAGGAAAGGGCAATTTCGGGATCGTCACCGCACTCGAGTTCAATCTCTTTCCCTTGGGGGATTTCTACGGCGGCGCGATTTTCTATCCCGGGGTGGATGCAGACCGCATTCTGGCGGCGTTCCGCGAGTGGCTGCCCACGCTTCCTGACGAAGCGTCCCCCTCGATCTCCCTGCTGCGTCTTCCGGACCTGGAATTCGTTCCCCCGCCGCTCCGGAACCAGTTCGTGGTGCACCTGCGCTTCGCATTTCCCGGGAACCGCGAGGATGGCGACGCGCTTCTTGCCCCGATGCGCGCGGTTTCGGCACCTTTGATGGACACTGTGGGCCCGATGGACTACCTGGACGTCGACCAGATCCACATGGATCCGGTGGATCCGCTCCCCTACACGGAGGGCGGAGTGCTCCTGAAGGATTTCGGCGAAAAGGCGGTGGCGGCTCTGCTCGAGCTGGCCGGCGAGGACTCGAGCTGTCCGCTGATCATGATCGAAGTCCGCCCGCTCGGAGGGGCGCTGGCCAAGGGCCGGGCCCTGGCGGACGCCGTGTCCGGGCGGGATGCCGCGTTCCTTCTGTTTCTTGTCGGGATCAACGTACCGCCCGCGGCCGAGGCGTCCCACGCATCCATGCGCGAGATCCTGGCCGCGATGGCGCCCCACTCAACCGGATATACGCTAGTCAATTTCCATGGCGAGCCTGGCGACGAGGCCGACCGGGCGAGGGCCTGGTCGCCCGCCGTCTACGAACGGATGAGGGCGGCGAAGACCAACTACGACCCGGGCAACCTCCTGCGCTTCGGCCATGCGATCACGGGGGCGCCGCCCGCGACCTGACACTTCGTGCGGAGCTGCTTGTCGTTCCACGACGACGACGGCCCCGCACCTTGCGAAAGGTGCGGGGCCGTCGTCGAACTCTCATCGATTGCTCCGCAACCGCCCTTTTGGCCCCTCAAAACGGCGGTTACGGAGCAACCGATGGGTACCTTAGCTGGCGAGCCAGATGTCCGGTCCGAAGACCTCGTAGTGGATCTTGGTGGCCGGGATGCCGGCGTTGATGGCCTCGTTCCGGATGCTCTTCATAAAGGGCAGCGGGCCGCACAGGTACAGCGAGGCGTTGGCCGGCAGGTCCACTTCGCGGAGGGTCATAAAGCCCTCCTTGGTGCCCTCGACCGGCCGCTCGAGCCAGAGCTGCAGGTCGGCGCCGTCGAGGCGCTCGACGTCGTCCGTCATCTGGGAGCGCAACGCCCAGGACTCCAGGTCGCTTTCGGCGTGCAGGACCAGGACCTGGCGGTCCGAGCCGGAGTCCGCCAGGGAGCGAAGGATGGACGCCGTCGGGGTGCAGCCGATGCCGGCGGAGGCCAGGACAACGGGGCCTTCGCCGTCCTTGAGGGTGATTTCGCCGTAGGGGTTGGAGATCTCGAGGACGTCGCCCACCTGGACGCTGTTGTGCAGGACGGGAGAGACCTCGCCGCCGTCGTCCTTCTTCGTGGTGAAAGTGCGGCTGGTGCCGGCCTCGCCGGACAGCGAGTACTGGCGGACCTGGCGCAGTCCGTCCGGAAGGGTGACCTTCACGCTGATGTACTGGCCCGGGAGGGCGGAGGTGATGGGGGTGTCGTCGGCCGGTTCCAGGGTGAACGTCACGGAACCGGTGCCGGCGGCGGTTTTGGCGGCGACCCGCCACGGGCTCCACATCGTGCTGTTGGCCTGCGCGGCGTAAAGGCCCTTTTCAAGCTTGATCAGCGCGTCGGCCATCAGCCAGTAGACCTCGGTCCAGGCTTCGGCGATTTCCGGGGTGATGACCTCGGCCAGGTCCTCCGCGATGGCGGCGAACAGGTGCTCGTAGACCACCTGGTACTGCGGTTCGGTGATGCCGAGGGAGGCGTGGCGGTGGGCGATGCGGGCGAGCACCGTCTCCGGCAGGGTGCCGGGGTTGTTCACCAGGTGGGTGGCGAAAGCGGCGATGCTTCCGGCCAGGGCCTGCTGCTGGTTGCCGTTGCGCTGGTTGGAGCGGCTGAAGAGCCCGTCCAGAAGTTCCGGGTGCGCGGCGAAGAGGCGGGCGTAGAACTTGGGGGTGATTTCACCGATCCGGGATCCGACCAGCGGGAGGGTGGCCTCGATGACGGGGAAGGACTTGTCCGAGAGCATAGTGACTCCTGAGATAGTGGCCCGGGGTCTGCAACCGGGCCGGCGAAAATACCAGCATTTGAAATGCGAGTATTTATACCTCAGTTCTACAGGGCGTAGAAAACATCTTCAAATCGGGGGGATTCCCGGGCGTGGCGGGTGGTGGTTCTGCTGGCCGCCCAGCCGGGCCGCCCCCAGCCGGGCCGCCCCCAGCCGGGCCTCGGCCCGGCCGGGCTTCCACCCGAGGGAGCTCCGGCTCAGAGTCCGGGGCGCAGGCCGATCGCCTGGAACACCGGCGCCATTTGCCGGGAAGTCGGCAGGGATGCGACGACGATATCGTCCAGTTCGCGGTAGAAGGCCTCGCGGGCGCGGGCCAGGGCTCCGCGGAGGCGGCATTCGTTGATGAGCGGACAGGTCCCGCCGGCGCCGACGCAGTCGGCGGGGTCCGTGCGGGTGTCCAGCTGGCGCAGAAGCTGCCCGACGGTGGCGACCCGGCCGGCGTTGCTGAGCCGGGAGCCGCCGTGCCTGCCGCGCTCGACGTCGATCATGCCCAGCTCACGCAGCTTCGCCATCGCTTTGCTGACGTGGTTGTACGGGGTCGCCACGGCGTCGGCGACGCTCTGGGTGGTGAGGAGGCCGCCTTCAGGCGCGGCTGCGAGCACCATCATGGCGCGCAGGCTCACGTCCGCGAAGGCATTGATCTTCATGGCACCAGTTTACGGGCGGTCTAGTCCACCCAAACGCCGGGCTCGTTGGTATCCGCGGAGAGTTCGCCGAATTCCAGCTCACGGGTCGCGGGGTTGGCTGCGTACGGCAGGACGGCGGCGAATAGGGAACCGTCCCGGTGTTCGGCGGCCACGTGGATGGCGTCGGAGGCTTCCTCCAGCAGGGTGATGTCACACACGATGGCGGCCGCTCGGAACTCGTCCCGGTGCTGCCGCAGCAGCTCCGTGAGGTCGCTGATCATCGAATCCGCGTCAAAGTCCGCTTCGGCACCCTCGGCTGCGTCGGCCGGGGTGACGGCCACCAGCCGGACCTCGCCGTCATTCTCGACGACGAGGGCGAACGGCAGGAACCCGCCGTTGCGCTCCAGTTGCTCCTGGGCGGCACCGACACCGGTGCCGAGCAGATTCTCCAGGTCGGTGGCGCTGGCCTCCGGAACGCTGCTGCGCCAGGATCCAGCAGACTCAGCGGTCTCAGCAGACTTCCCGGTTGCGGCCTCCGCCGGCAATTCCGACACGGGCCTAGCCCCGGACCAGTGCCAGGACGCGGTCGCGGACGCGCTCCATGGTGGGCAGGTCCGTGGCCTCGACGTTCAGGCGGAGGAACGGCTCGGTGTTGGAGGGACGCAGGTTGAACCAGTAGCTGCCGTCGGTGGCGATGAAGGTGCTGCCGTCGAGGTAGTCCACTTCGACGTCCTCCGTGTGGAAGTCGTGCCGGACGCGCTCCACGGCGGCGGCCTTGTCCTCGATTTCGGAGTTGATTTCACCCGAGGACAGGTACGGCTCGTATTCGCGGCCCAGCTCGGACAGCGGGCCGTCCTGCTCGCCGAGGGCGGCCAGGACGTGCATCGCGGCGAGCATGCCCGTGTCAGCGTTCCAGAAGTCGCGGAAGTAGAAGTGCGCGGAGTGTTCGCCGCCGAAGATGGCGCCTTCTGCGGCCATCACTGCCTTGATGAACGAGTGCCCCACACGGGTGCGGACGGCCCGGCCGCCGTGGTTCTCCACCAGTTCGGGGACAGCGCGGGAGGTCAGCAGGTTGTGGATGACGGTGGGGGTTGCCTCGCCGAGACCCTGGGCGCGGGCGATCTCGCGGCGGGCCACCATGCCTGTGATCGCGGACGGGGAGACCGGTTCGCCCTTCTCGTCGACGACAAAGCAGCGGTCAGCGTCGCCGTCGAACGCCAGTCCGATGTCCGCGCCGTGCTCGACGACGGCGGCCTGCAGGTCGCGCAGGTTTTCCGGCTCCAGCGGGTTGGCGGGGTGGTTCGGGAAGGACCCGTCGAGCTCGAAGTACAGCGGGATGATTTCGAGGGGAAGCTTGGGCAGCAGGGCATCGCCGAGGACTGCCGGGGTGGTGAGGCCGGCCATGCCGTTGCCGGCGTCCACCACTACCTTGAGCGGGCGGGTGCCGCGCAGATCCACGAGGCTGCGGAGGTATTCGGAGTAGCCCTTCAGGACGTCGTGGACGCCGATGAGACCGCGGGTGGGGGCGGCGGGGATGGAGCCGGAGTTGAGGTATTCCTCGGCGCGGGCCTGGATTTCCTTGAGCCCGGATTCGGAGGAGATGGGCTCTGCCCCGGCTTTGGCCATCTTGATGCCGTTGTACTCGGCGGGATTGTGGCTGGCGGTGAACGTGGCTCCGGCTGCGTTGAGCGAACCGCAGGCGTAGTAGAGCTCGTCGGTGGAGATGAGGTCGAGCAGCTGGACGTTGGCTCCGCGCCGGGCGGCACCGTTGGCGAAGGCCTTGCTGAACTCGGGGGAGGACGGACGCATGTCGCCGCCGACCAGCACCGTTTTGCCCTCCAGCGCCAGGACGTCGACGAATGCCGCGCCCACCGCTTCGACGATTTCCGCGGTAATGGATTCGCCCACAATGCCGCGCACGTCGTAGGCCTTGAAGGAGGCGGAGAGGTCAAAAGTCCTGGTCTGGTCGATAGTCACCCGTCTATCTTACGGGGAAGCCGCATCGGGCTGGGGAGGAGCGCTGCCCGCGCCCTTCCGGGGCCGGAGGGCCGCCGGGGTGGCGCCCTTCGGCCGCAGGACCGCCGTCGGATCCGCTGTGATGGTCCACATAACGGTGCCCGTCGCTTCGTGCCTGTCGGAGGGGGCTGGGATACTGAACCAATGGCCAATAACCAGAACGCTGCAGTCCTGTCCGCTTCCCCCGCCGCATCCGACGGCGGGTCGGGGACCAGGGAGCAGGCCCAGGAAGTCCTGCGCGAGCTGGTGGGGCATCCGGCCGCGGAGTTCCATGACGGCCAGTTTGAGGCGATTGAGGCGCTGGTCGACGGTGGCCGGCGGGCCCTCGTAGTGCAACGCACCGGCTGGGGAAAGTCTGCCGTGTACTTTGTTTCGTCCCTGCTCCTGCGGCGGCGCGGTGCCGGGCCCACCCTGATCGTGTCCCCGTTGCTGGCCCTCATGCGTGACCAGGTGGCCGCCGCGGCACGGGCCGGGGTCCGGGCGGTGGCCATCAACTCCGCCAACCAACTGGAATGGGACACCGTCCGCGAACAGCTCGCAGCGGACGAGGTCGATGTCCTGCTGGTCTCGCCGGAGCGCCTCACCAACCCCTCCTTCCGCGAGAACCAGCTGCCCGAACTGATCCGCCGCACCGGGCTGCTGGTCATCGATGAGGCCCACTGCATCTCTGACTGGGGCCACGATTTCCGTCCCGACTACCGGCGCATCGCGGACCTCATCACCCAGCTGCCGGACACCGTCCCGGTCCTGGCCACCACAGCCACCGCCAACTCCCGGGTGGTCCACGACATTGAGGAGCAGCTCGGCGCCGGAGTGCTGACCATCCGCGGCGCCCTGGGCCGTGAGTCCCTACGCCTGGGCGTGCTGAGCCTGCCGGACTCCCGCGACCGGCTCGGCTGGCTGCTCACGCACCTGAAAGACCTGCCCGGCAGCGGAATCATTTACACCCTCACGGTCTCCGCGGCCGAAGACACCGCACGGCTCCTGGCCGAGGCCGGCCACGAGGTGCTTGCTTACACCGGGCGCACCGACCCCGCGGACCGGGAACGGGCGGAACAGCTCCTCAAGGACAACCAGGTCAAGGCCCTCGTCGCCACGTCCGCCCTGGGCATGGGCTTCGACAAGCCGGACCTCGGATTCGTGGTGCACCTCGGGGCGCCGTCATCCCCGGTGGCCTACTACCAGCAGGTCGGCCGCGCCGGCCGTGGCGCCGCCAACGCAGACGTGCTCCTGCTGCCCGGGTCCGAGGACCGCGACATCTGGCAGTACTTTGCCACCGCATCCATGCCCTCGGAAGAAAAGGCAAGTGCCGTGCTGACCGCCCTCGCCGACGCGGGAACGGCTGTGTCCACGGTGGCGCTGGAGGCGCGTGTGGACCTGCGGCGGACGCCGCTGGAGCTGCTCCTGAAGGTGCTGGCGGTCGACGGCGCCGTCGAGCGTGTCGGCGGAGGCTGGCGTTCCACCGGCCGGCCGTGGACCTACGACGCCGAGCGGTACAGCCGGATCGCGGAGGCCCGGGTGGATGAACAGGATTCCATGGTGATCTACCAGGACACGGCGGGCTGCCGGATGGAATACATCACCTCCGTCCTCGACGACGAGACCGCCCGCGCCTGCGGCCGCTGCGACAACTGCGCCGGCCAGTGGTTCCCGGCAGACATTGCCGCCTCGGCCACCGAAGCAGCCGGCCAGACGCTGAGCCGCGCCGGCGTGCCGCTGGAACCGCGGCTGCAGTGGCCCAGCGGCATGGACCGGCTCGGTGTGCCCGTTAAGGGCAAGATCAAGCCTGAAGAAAGCGTTGCCAGCGGCCGCGCGCTGGCGCGGCTCACCGATCTGGGCTGGGGCGGGGCCCTGCGCGAAGCCTTCGCCGCCGGAGCCCCTGACCGCACCGTGGACCCCGGCATGTTGCAGGCGTGCGTCCAGGTGCTGCGCGAATGGGGTGCCGGCGACTCCAGAACGCCCGGGTGGAGCGGGGCAGGCCGGCCTGCCGCCATCATCAGCGTCCCGTCCCGCAGCAAGCCCGCCCTGGTGGACTCGCTGGCCCGCGGCATCTCGGAAATCGGCCGGATCCCTTACCTGGGGCAGTTGCAGCTCGAACACGGCGGACCGACCGGAGGGCGAGGCGGCAACAGCGCCTACCGGCTGGCCGGCGTCTGGGACCGCCTGGTGGTGGGACCGGAGCTGGAGGCGGCCCTGACCGGGATCCAGGGCCAGAGTGTGATGCTTGTTGACGACCTGGTCGACAGCCGCTGGACCGTGACCGTCGCCGGCCGCGCCCTCAGGCTTGCGGGCGCCGGCGCGGTGCTCCCTCTGGTGCTGGGCCAGGCCGGCTGACCTCGGCTCCAGCGTGGCGGGAACCTCTGCGGCGCCGTCCTCAGCCTTGGGAAGGGGGGCCTGACTCCAGCACCGCCATGGCCGCGTTGTGCCCGCCGATGGCGCTGACGGCACCGCCGCGCCGGGCGCCGGAGCCGCAGAGCAGGACTTGCGGGTCATCCGTCGCGACGCCCCAGCGCTGCGCCGGGGTATCCAGGGGCGCGTTGTCCTCGACGAAGGGCCAGTCGAGGCCGCCGTGGAAGATGTTGCCCCGCGGCATGCCGACCGCCCGTTCGATGTCGAGCGTGGTCTTGGCTTCGATGCAGGGCTGGCCGTCCGGGCCGGTCAGCAGCAGCTCCTCGATGGGCTCGGCCAGGACCGAGTTCAGCGATTTCAGGACGGCGGCCTGCAGTTCCGCCCGGCGCTGGTCATTGTTCTCCGGGGTGATCAGCCGGTCCGGGACATGCAGGCCGAACACCGTGAGGGTCTGCGCGCCGGCGGCCTGCAGTTCCGGAGACAAAATGGTGGGGTCCGTCAGGGAATGGCAGTAGATCTCACAGGGCAGCGGGTCGGGGATGGTTCCGGCCGCGGCGGCGAGGTAGGCGGCGTCCAGCTGAGACCAGGTTTCATTGATGTGGAAGGTCCCGCCGAAGGCCGCTTCCGGGCTCACGGTTTCATCCAGTAGCCGGGGGAGCCGCTTCAGGAGCAGGTTCACCTTGATCTGGGCACCCTCCCGGAGATGGTTCGGATTCCGGGTGGCGTGCTGTCCTTCCTGCCGGGCAGTACCGCCGGACGGGCCGGAGTTTCTGAGCCGGTCCAGCACCACCGGGGCCACGTTGGCGAGGACCCACGATGCGGTGGCCGTGTGGTCCGCCCCCGCGTGGCGGTAGCTGACCACACCGCCGGGGCGGACGGCGGTGACGTCCGCGGATGTCAGGATGGTTGCCCCCGCCTCGCGGGCGGCGCGTTCCAGTTCCCCGGACACCGCGCCCATGCCGCCGACGGGCACGTCCCAGTCGCCGGTTCCGCCACCGACGAGGTGGTACAGGAAACAGATGTTCTGCTGCAGGTCCTCGTCGTCCGCCCGGGCGAAGGTGCCGATCAGGGCGTCGGTCAGCACCACGCCGCGCACCAGATCGTGCTGGAGCGACTTGGCGATGATGTCGCCGATGGGCCGTTCGGTCACGGCGTCCCATGCCGCCCCCGCGCCGGCCCGGGCTGCGAGGTCCTTCGCTTCGGAGCGAGTCGGCAACGGCGAGGTCATGGTGGGCCAGAGGGCTTCGGTGAGCTGCCGGAGTCCGGCGTAGAACTCGGTGAAGGCCTGGAATTCGCCGTCGGGTGCCCCGACGGCGGCGAAGGACGCGGCAGTGGCCGTGTCGTCCCCATTGTCGATCAGCAGGGCGCGGCCGGCGTCGTGCGGGTCGGGGGTGTAGGACGAATACCGGCGCCGCGCCAGCCGGATGCGCAGGCCCAGATCGTCAATGACCTGTTGCGGGAGGAGGCTCACCAGGTAGGAGTACCGCGAGAGGCGGGCGTCGACGCCGTCGAACGCCTGGGCGGAGACCGCGGCTCCGCCGGGATGCTCCAGTTTTTCCAGCAGCAGGACCTTCCGGCCCGCTTTGGCAAGGTACGCTGCCGCGGCCAGGCCATTGTGGCCGCCGCCTACGATGATCGCGTCAAACGCGCTGTTGCTGGACATGGGGTTGCTCGACATGCGCCCATCTTGCCACCCGGGCTCCCGGGAAGGCGTCAGGTGTCCGGGTCCCGGACGTGCCGTGGCGGCGCGCACCGGCGCCCCGCGGGCAGATCAGGGCGAATGTTCGACGCCGATCCGCCCTCATCTGCCCGTTCGCCGCAGAGCAGGGGTTAGCGGCCAAAAGTCCCCGGAAACGCAAAAGACCCCGGTCCAGGGACCGGGGTCAAACGCGGAGACGGGGGGATTTGAACCCCCGGTGGAGTTGTGCCCCACACTTCATTAGCAGTGAAGCCCATTCGGCCGCTCTGGCACGTCTCCAATTGCTATTAACTAGCCAACCAAGGATACGCAGAAGGTGCCATGCAGTGCAAAACGGCCATAGCGTGTTCGGCTTCGGCCCGGAACCCGCCCCGCCGCATGGGCGCGACCTGACTCCGCGTTGTCCCCGGGGGAGGACCGGGCAGCAGCAGCGGCCGCCCGGGTCAGGCGCCGCGGCCCGCCAGTGCCCGCCACAGGAAGTGCTGGCTCCGGCTCTGCAGGGCCGCAGCCTGGCGGTTGTCGGAGGCTCCCGCATGGCCGCCCTCCAGGGCCTCGTGGAACCAGACATTGGGGATGCCCATCGCCTGCATCCGGGCGGCCATCTTGCGCGCCTGGACCGGCCCCACGCGGTCGTCCGACGTGGCCGTCCAAATAAACGCCTCCGGGTAGTCCACGCCGTCCCGGAGCAGATGGTAGGGCGAGAACGTTTTGACGAACTCCCACTGTTCCGGCACGTCCGGGTCGCCGTATTCGGCGATCCAGGAGTAGCCGGCGGACAACTTGGTGTAGCGGCGCATGTCCAGCAGCGGGACTCCGCAGGACACGGCGCCGAACAGCTCCGGGTACCGGGTGAGCATGTTCCCCACCAGCAGGCCGCCGTTGGAGCCGCCCACGCAGCCGAGCCGCTCCCGGGAGGTCACACCGCGGGAGATCAGGTCCGCCGCCACGGCGGCGAAATCCTCGTATGCCCGGTGCCGCTTTTCCTGCAGGGCCGCGCGGTGCCACGAGGGCCCGTATTCGCCGCCGCCGCGGATGTTGGCCACCACGTAAACGCCGCCGCGGGTGTGCGGGGCATCCCCGTCGTGTCCGGCGGATTCCTCCGTGCGGCGCTCCAGCCAGGCCCGGCCGATCGCGCCGCTGTACGCGGGGGTCCGGGAGATTTCGAAGCCTCCGTAGCCGGAGAGCTGCGTGGGATTCTGGCCGTCCAGGACCAGGCCCCTCGCCGCCACCTGGAAATACGGCACCCGGGTGCCGTCCTTGGACACGGCGAAATGCTGCTGGACCTCGTAGTCCGCTTCGTTGAAGAACGACGGCGAGGACCGGATCACCTCGTGGGTGCTCTCTACCCCGGCGCGGGCCGTGGCGTCGCCCTTCAGCACGGCGCGTTTCAGGGTGCCGCGGGTCAGGGTGGTCGGCGTCGTAAAACCCGTGGCCACGAGCCAGAAGTCGTTCCCTGCCCCGGGAGCCCCGGTCCCGGACACCGGTGCGCCACCATCGGTGCCGTCACCTTCTGAGTCGTCGTCCGAGTCGCTGGCAGAGTCTTCGTCGTCGACGGCGTAGGCGTTGACGTCATGCAGCGGCGGGCAGGCGTCCAGCACGGTCGACGCCCAGGCGGTGTCCGTTCCTGGTTCCTGCGGGTCGAGGACCCGGATCTCGGAGGAGACATCGCGGAGCAGGTTCAGCAGCAGGAAGTCCCGCGTCCAGCTCCAGGACTGCAGGGACGTGTGCTCATCGGGGGTGAACAGGACGGACAGGTCCCGGCCACCGGCCAGGAAGGACTCGAAGTCGGCGGCAAGCAGGGATCCTGCCGGGTAGCTTGTTGCGCCGACAGTCCAGTCCTTCTGCGGCCTGAACAGCAGCCATTCGCGGTGGGAGCTGAGGTTCACGTCCACCGGGACGTCGACGCGCACCCACTGCCCGTCTCGCAATACCGACGTGGTCTTCTCGAAGAAGCTGATCCAGTCCACCGCGAAGGTCCGCTCGAACCCCGGGGTGGAGTCGTGTGCCACGAGGGCCATCATGTGGTCTTCGGGGATTTCGAAGAGCCGCTCCGCTGCGGCCAGGGATTCGCCGCGGCGCAGTTTGACGCCCGTCCGGGCGTAGGAGGACGTGGTGCTGGGCAGGCCTTCGGCCGTGGAGGCGACCAGCAGGGTGTCGGCGTCGAGCCAGGAGACGTTGCCCTTCGCCGTCGGCAGGTCAAAGCCGCCGGCCGCCGGGTCGACGAAGCCGCGGGCCTCGACGTCGAACTCGCGGTAGCGGTTGGCGTCGCCACCGTCGGGGGAGAGGGCCAGCAGCGCCAGCCGGTGCGGCTCGCCGTCGGCCGGGCGCAGGAAGCTGGCGCCGTGGAAGACCCATTCCTCACCTTCGGACGCGGCCAGCGCGTCCACGTCCAGGAGGACGTCCCACTCCGGAGATCCGCCCCGGTAGCTCTCCCAAGTGGTGCGGCGCCACAGGCCCTTCGGGTTGTGCCGGTCCTTCCAGAAGTTGTAGTACCACTCGCCGTGCTTGCCCACCATGGCAATCCGGTCGGTGGAATCCAGCACCTCGAGGATGCCGGCTTCCAGCGCGGTGTACTCCGCGTCTTCCAGCAGCTCCTCGGTGCGGGCGTTCTGTTCACGGACCCAGGCCAGCTGTTCCTCGCCGTAGATCTCTTCGAGCCAGATGTTCTCGTCGACGGGTTCGGGGGCGGTCACCTCAGCGGCGGACCCGGCGTCAGGGTCGGAGGCGGGCGGGGGAGCAGCGTCAGTGGTGGTCATTTTTCCATCCAAGCAACATCCGCGCGCCAGTAGCAAGTCAAGCCGGCGCCCGCCGAACCCGTCCCGGATGCGCCGGCAGGTCGGGTCTGAGGGCCCGTTGCGGATACGCTGGATGCCGTGGGCGAATCGCAGAGCATCCGGACGGCAGTGATTGGCGCCGGTCCCCGGGGCACCAGCGTGCTGGAACGGCTGCTGGCCAACTGGGTTCCCGAGGGCCCGGACGCCACCTTGCACATCGACGTCATCGACCCCTATCCCGCGGGCCCGGGGCACGTCTGGCAGCCCGGCCAGTCCCGGCTCTACCTGATGAACACGCAGTCGTTCTACCCCACCGTCATTCCCGAGGACCCGGACCTCGCACCGCCGCTGGCCGGCCACACCTTCGACCGCTGGCGCGAGCAGCAGCGGGCGCAGCCCCACCCCTCCCTCACCGCCGAGGAGCGCGCCGAACTCGCCGGGCTGGACGCGGCGGACTTCCCCAGCCGGGCCCTGTACGGCCGCTATCTCCGCTGCACCCTGGAGGAACTGCTCTCCCGCCTCCCCGCCGGGGCCACGGTGGACTTCCACAGCACGACGGCGACATCCGTCCGCCATGCCGCCGCCGGGGCCGGGGTTGGCGCCGGGAACACCGCCGGTGCTGCCGCCGGGGCCGGAAGCGGCGGCCGGGGGCAGTTCGACGTCGAACTGGCCGACGGCGCGGTCCTCACCGTCGATTCCGTAGTGCTTGCCCTGGGCCACCTCGAATCGCGGCTCAACCCCGAGCAGCGCGAGCTGCAGGCGGCGGCGGAGGAATTCGGGCTGCTGTACCTGCCGCCGGCGGCCCCGGCCGACGTCGACTGGTCTTTGGTGCCGGCCGTCAAGCCGGTGCTGGTGCGGGGCATGGGGCTGAACTTCTTCGATGCTATGGGCCAGCTGACCGAAGGCCGCGGCGGCCGGTTCCTTCCCGGCGCGGACGGCGGGCTCAGCTACCTTCCCTCCGGCCGCGAGCCGCTCATCATCGCGGCCTCGCGGCGCGGCACCCCGTACCGGGCCAAGGCGACCCTCGCCGGCTACTACCCCGAGGCTGTGACGCTGAGATACTGCACCGAGAGTGCCCTGGCAAAATTCGCGGAGGCGGGAATCCGCCCCGCCTTCGACCACGACCTCTGGCCCCTCCTGCACCGCGACGCGCTGTGGGCTTACTACTCCACGCTGGCGCGCTCGCAGCCCGGTGCCATCCTGACGGCACCGAAGGAGTTCCTGACGGCACTGGAGGAGGCCCTGCGCCCGCATGCGCATTCAGCCGCGAAATGGGAGGACCTGGTGGACTCCGTCCTGGACATCCACCTCCGTCCCGCCCACCGGCTGAACCTGCTGGGACTGGCGGCCCCGCTGGCCGGGCGGTCCTTCGCCTCCCGGGCGGAACTCGACGACGCCGTCGTCGACTACCTGCTCGACGACGCCCGGCGTTCCGCTCTGGGCGAGGACGATCCGGTGAAGATGACCATCGGTGCCCTGCACCACGGCCGGGCGGTGCTGAAGACCGCCGTCGCGGACGGCGGGATCACCGACGAATCGTGGGTTGCGGGGCTTCGCGGCTGGTTCGAGGCGTTTGTGGAGGGCCTGGCCAGCGGGCCGCCGGCGCTGCGCGCAGAACAGCTCGCTGCCCTGGTGCGGGCCGGCGTCGTGCGCTTCGTCGGGCCGGATCCGAAGTTCGGGTTGGACCGCAAAGCGAAGGTTTTCACCGCGGTGTCGCCCTGGGTGGGGAACAGCACGGACGCCGCCGCCGGCGAGGTGGTCACGGCCGTGGCCATGGTCGAGGCGCTGGCGCCGGCCAACAAGGTTACGGTCAACGAGTCACCGCTGCTGGAGCAGTTGCTCGCTGAAGGCCTGGTCCGTCCCCGGCTCATGATGACGGTGGAGGGATCTCCGGTGCCGACGACCGGGCTGGACGTCACCCCGCATCCCTACCGGCCACTCGGCGCCAACGGGTCCGTGACGGAAGGCCTCTACGTCCTCGGGCTGCAGCTCTCCGCCGTGCAGTGGGGAACGGCCATCGCGGCCGAGGCCCGGCAAAAGAGCGGACCGGTGTACCGCAGCGGGCAGCGCACACTGAGGGACGCCGACGAGATTGCCCGGGCCGTTCTCGGGCGGCTGAGCACGGCCCGCCGGCCAAGAAAATGAGCATGCCCTCCGTCCGGGCTGAGCGGTGGACATATGCGCTATATGTCCGTCGCTGCAACCCGGGGGAGGGCATGCTCACTGGTGCGGGGCTAAGGGATTAGCCCTTGAGGCAGTGGCGGTAGGCTGCCATGGCCTGGCCGTAGTTCGCCTGGCCCACGAGGTCCGCGGGCCGCTTCGGCTTGACCGGCGCGGTGCACTTCGGCGGGACCGGGGTGCTGGCGGCAACCAGGACGCTGGCCTTCACCACGGTGCCGGACTCGACGGCGGTGAGCACCAGGGTGCCCGCGCCGGCTGCCGCGCCGGCGGGGACCGCCACATTCACGGTGGCAGCGCCGGCGGAAACCGGGACTGTGCCGAGGGACGTTACGGTGCCCTTGGCGTCCGTGAACTCCACGGCCAGCGAGGTGTTGACCGGGCTGCCCAGCGAGGTGAGGTCCAGCTTGGAGACAGCCAGGGAGATGGCATCTCCACCCTTGACCTCTGCGGCGGTGGTGTTCACCACGGCAACGGACCGGCGGGCGAAGTCCGGCGACACGGGGTTGTGTGCCTGCAGATACTTGATCCACGCATCGCGGTCCACCAGCCCGGAGTCCTTGGTGTCCGTACCGGACTTGAAGATCCGGAAGTTGTCGCCGCCTGTTGCCAGGAAGCTGAACGTTCCGATCCGGTACGACTTCGCCGGGTCGATCAGCGCGCCGTTGACCCGTATCGAGGTGATCCGGTCACCGGCCGCGCGGGCGGCGTCGTAGGTGTAGTTGACGTTCTTGGACAGGCCCAGCTGCTGGTACGCACGGCTGGGAACCGTACCGTCCGCGTTGGTCTGCCACTGCTGCTCCAGGAGCGTCTTGAACTGCTCGCCGGTCAACGAGGTGGTCCACAGGTTGTTCACGAACGGCAGGACCGCGTTGGCCTCGGCGTAGGTGATGGTCCCGTCCGGCGCGAAGTACAGCTCGTTGCGCAGGCCGCCCGGGTTCACGACGCCGATCTCGGCGCCGCCCAGTTCCGGGGCCTTGAGCGAATCCACGAGGGAATCCGCCACCAGGTTGCCCAGGGTGGACTCGCTGCCACGGTCGTCGCGTGATGCAGGGGTGGTGTCGGTGGCAGGCGTGAACGCGGTGGTGATATCTGCGGTCACCTTGCCCACCGGCTGGTTGCCGACCACTGCTGCTTCGGCCAGGGCCTTGTCAACGATGGTCTTGACGGCGGCCACCCGCGGGTACTTGGCCACCAGATCGGCTGCCGGCTGGTCAGTGGAGGTGGTCCGCTTGACGTTGCCTGCCTTGTAGCCGGTGACCGACATGGTTTTTGTGTCGATGGTGAGCTGGATCTGGCCGATGAACTCGCCGTAGTTGCCGGTCTGCACGATCGGGCGGGTCTTGCCCTCAACGCCGGGCACGGGGGCATCCCAGGAGTACTGCTTGTGCGTGTGGCCGTTGAAAATGGCCGCCACATCGGGGGTGACCTCGGTGACCATCTTGGCGAAGGGGCCGCCGGCGGCGACTTCCTGCGCCAGGGTGGAGCCTTCGGGCGCGCCGGAACCGGCGCCGTCGTGGTTCTCCACGATGATGACGTCGGCGAGCTTCTCCGCCTTGATCTTCGCGGCGACGCGGTTGATCGCGTCGACGGCGTCGCCGAACTCCAGATCGGCGACGCCCGCGGGAGTGACCAGCGACGGCGTTTCCTGCGTGACGGTGCCGATCACGGCCACCTTGACGCCGTTCATGTCGAGCACCGTGTACTCAGGCAGGACCGGCTCGGTGGTGCCCTTCTTGTAGACGTTGGCGCCCAGGTACGGGAACTTGGCATTGCTGCCGCCCGCGATGACGCGGTCGCGCAGGTCGGCAAAGCCGCCGTCGAACTCGTGGTTGCCCACAGCAGAGGTGCGCAGCTCCAGGGCGTTCAGCACATCGATGGTGGGCTGGTCCTTCGCGATCGCCGAGGCGAACAGCGAGGCGCCGATGTTGTCGCCCGCGGAGAGGAACGCCGTGGCGCCCGGGGCGGCCGCGGCCCGCAGCTTCTCGATGGTCCCCGCAAAGAACACGGTGTTGGAATCGATGCGGCCGTGGAAATCGTTGATGCCGAGGAAGTTCAGCTCAACGCTGGCGGGGGTGACTGGCAGGTCCAGGCCCACCACCACCGGGTCGTGGTCGCTCGCCCGGAACTGGTCCGGAGCGTAGTAGTCGGTCACGTTGTTGTTGTAGCGGCTGTACTCCAGGGCGACGGACTCCACGGAGTTGATGTTCCAGATGTCGGCGCCGGTGACAACGGCGTTGGCGCCGGGGGAGGCCAGGATGTGGTCCAGCGAGCCCACCATGCCGCCGAAGAGGTAGGAGTGCTTGGCGGACCCGTCGGCGTTCTTGGCCTTTTCGTCCTGGTTAACGTAGCCGGCGGCCGTGAAGACGTTGATCGGGTCTTCCTTGGCGTAGGCGTTGAAGTCGCCGATCAGGAAGACCTTGTCGGTGCCCTTGGACTGCTGCAGTTCGTTGGAGAACGCCAGCAGGGACTTGGCCTGGGCGGTGCGGGCGAGGTTCGAGGCGCCCTGGCCCTTGTCGGTGTCCTCCGGAGTGGAGGCTGAGCCCTTGGACTTGAAGTGGTTGGCGATTGCGATGAACTTCTTGTCATCGGAGGCGCCCACCGGCTTGAAGACCTGGGCCAGCGGCTTGCGGGCATTGGCGAAGGCGACGGTGTCGTTGTGGATAATCGATTCGCCCACCGGCTCAGCGGCGGCCTTCTTGAAGATGAACGCGGTGCGGATCATGTCCTCATCGGCCAGCGGCGGTGCGTTGGCGGGCGTGCGGACGTAGTCCCAGATCCCCGGTGTGGGGATGTTGAGGGCGTCAACCAGCTTGGCCAGGGCGTCGTCGCGGTTCTTGCCGAACTGCGCCGAGTTTTCGATCTCCATGAGGGTCACGACGTCGGCGCCGGACTTGCTGATGGCGGCGACGATCTTGTCCTGCTGGCGCTGGAGGTTGGCGGCGTTGGCCGCGCCGCGGGCGTCGCAGCCGCCGCGGACGGTGATCGGGTTGCCTGCCCGGTCCGTGTAGTACGTGCATCCCGTGAGCTGGTCGCCCGTGGTGGGGAAGTAGTTGAGCACGTTGAACGAGGCGATTTTGAGGTTACCCCCGACTGCCGCCGGAGCGTCCGTGCGGGTGGTGGCGCCGAAGCTCACCGGCTGCACCGACTCGGCGTTGGCGGGGGTCAGGTGGGTCAGCGGCTGGAACTTCCACGCGCCGTTGGCGTAGCTGAGCACCACGTTGGTCTTGAAAGTCACCGGTACGCCCACCCGGACGGGGTCCGCCGTGCTCAGGTACGGGAGCACCTCGGCCTTGGCGGTGGAGTCCTTGAGGAAGTTGGTGGTCGCGCCGTCGTCGAGCTTGATACCGCGGGCGGCGTTCGCGGCGACGGTGGCGGTGTACGTGGCGGAACCGTACTCCGCGACGGCGGTGGGCTGCTCCAGCGGGGTGGTGCCGCCGGCCAGGCCGATTTCGCCGTACTGGTTCAGGGAGTAGTTGTCGCTGACGGTCATGGGACCCTGCGGGGTCAGCAGCATGCCTTCGAGGGACTCCCGGAAGGCTTCCTCGGCCGGGAGGGCAAAGCCGGTGGCCTTGACCTCGGGTGCAGCCTCGGTGAGCTTCTTCATGTCCGCCGCGGCGGAAACCGTCACCTGGGTCATATTGAAGTATTCGCTGACGGTGCCGGACACCTCGACGTAGTCACCGGGCTGGACGGAACCGGCCGTTGCTGCCGAGTATACGAAGACACCGTCCGACGCCGTGTGGTTGGCCGGGGTGAGGTCCCCGCCGGTGCCGGGGGTCTGGATGTAATAACCCGCGAATCCGCCGGTGGGGAAGGTAGCGGTGACCTTGCCGCGGGTGGTGACGGAGGTGCCCGCCAGCGGGCTGGCGGTGCCGCTGCCCTGGATCTCGGCGATGGTCTTGGTGGCCGGGGGAGTGACCGGGCCCGGGTCGACGGGAGGATCCTCCGGGGCGGCTGCACCGTTGGCGGCCTTGGGGGTGATCGTGGCGTTCAGCGTGAAGTCTACGGAGTTGTTGTTGCTGTCAACACCGTTATTGCGGTTCAGGCTCTTGACGTCGGTGTTGCTCGTCGGAGCGGTGGCCGCCTGGGTTTCGAAGGTGTTGGAGGTGCCGTAGCCCAGAAGGTCAGCCACGTTGGAAGGCTCAACGACCGAGCCGTACGCCAGCGGGTTGATGGCCGTCGACTGCGTGGCCAGGAGGATGGTGCCGGTGGTGCCGCTCGGCGCGAACTTGGTGCCTGCGTCCAGGTCGGCAGCCGGCAGTTCCGGCGCCGTCGACGTCGTGGGATTGTTGCCGGTCGCCTTGATCAAGTAGAAACTCTTGGCGGCAATACTGCCGGCCAGCGGGACGACGTTTCCGGGAACTCCGGTACCCGTGGCAGACCGGTACTGGAGGGACCAGCCGTCCAGCGAGACCGGGGCGTCCGAGGTGTTGTACAGCTCAACGAACTTGTTCTTGTAGGCTGCTCCGGCGCTGCCGCCGCTGAGGTATGCCTCGTTGATGATGACTGGCGAGGTGCCAGCTGCCGGGGAGACCTCCACGGCGAACGCCGGTACAGCGGCCAGCGGGGCTGCGATGAGCCCCACCGACAGCGCTGTGCCGAGCGCGGTTTTCCAAGGTATGCGTTTCATCCGCTCTAACTCTCATTAGGTGCCCGGGTAAGGGCTGGGTGGAATGTGTCCGGGTGATACCCGCGGACCGCCGGTCACTGCTCCTGGTCAAGCAGTTTCCGGCTCAGCAAAACAGGGATGAATGAACACGATGTGTACGGCATGTGCATTCGGCGAGACGTCCCCCAGCGGGACGTGTCGCAGCCTTCCCGGATCGGCTCGAACGTCCGGGGCAGGGTTTCTGGTGGTGCCTGTGAGTGATGCCCGGGTACTTTCGCCGGACTCTCCACAGCAGAATACCGGCCAGTAGACCTTGGGAAAGGGGCTGGCCGGTATTTCTTACAACAATTTTGATAAGTGGGCGGGAACGGGCTGTCCGCGCTTCGGCTCTAGGCGTCCGCGACGGCCTGGGTCCCCTGCCCGGTGTCGGCCACGATCTTGAACATGGCCCCCGTGGGGTCGGCCAGGGTGGCGAGCCGACCGAACGGGCTATCGTCCGGTCCGTCGACGATCCGGGCGCCCATGGACCGGGCCATGGTGATTGAGGCGTCCGCATCTTCCACGGCGAAGTAGACCTGCCAGTTGGACGGGACCTCCGCGGGAAGATATCCCGAGGCGTCCATAATCCCCGCCTTGGCGGCGTCCCCTGCTCCCAGCGTGGTGTAGCGAAACTCCGGGGTGTCGCTCATGACATCGGTGTCCCACCCGAACACGTCCTGGTAGAACTTCACCGCCGTGGCGTAGTCCTTGGTGTGAAGTTCGTGCCAGGCGGGGGTCCCCGGCTCGGCTGCGAGCCCGTAGCCCTTCATTTCGCCGGGCTGCCAGACGCCGATGGATGCACCGGTGGAATCGGCGATCATGGCCATGCGTCCCTGCTCCGGAACGTCCATGGGCTGCAGGTGGATCTGCCCTCCGTGCTCCGCCGCACTGGAGACGGTCGCACGGGCATCATCGGTCCGCAGGTAGGTGGACCACACATCCGGGAAGCCGGCCTGGTCTTGTTGCTTCTGCATGATGCCGGCAACGGGTCTCCCGTTTTTTGCCGCCATGATGTACCCACCGTATTTCTCCTGGTCACCTGTCTCGAAGGTCCAGCCAAACAGCTCACCATAGAACGCCTTGGCCTTTCCGGCATCGGAGGTCATCAGGTCGATCCAGCATGGCGCGCCGTTGGTGTGTTCTGGTGTAGGCATAGTGGTCTCCAGCTCTGCTCCGCGGCGGCGCTGCCTCTAACGTGGTTGGCGGCCGCCGGCATCATATGGGTGGTTAAGACACAGTGAGACTAGGCCGGAGGACTGACGGTTTCAATGGGTCCGGCCCGGGCCCCGGCGGGGGACGGGCGTCGGGGACCGTGCGTGCCCCCGCCCGTGGTCCGCCGCCGCGGGTGCAGATCAGGGCGCATGCGGGGTACGGATCCGCCCTGATCTGCCCGCGCGGTGAGAAGCGCGGCACAGATCCGCCCTGATTTGCCCCCATGGCAGCCGCCCGTGACAACAGCGCGCCTGCCCCCAGCTCACCCCAGGCTGTGGATAACCCGGCGCAGCGCGGACGCCGGTGTGGCCTAATAGGCGCATGGCAACAGCGCGACCCCTGCCGGCGGAACTGGCGGCCGGGTCCTTTACCATCGGCGAGGGCCGGCGGAGCGGCATCTCTCCGTGGCGGGCCAAAGCAAAGGACATTCATGTGCCGAGCCGCGGCATACGCGTGCCCGCCGGGCGGGAACAGTCCTTGCTGGAAAGGGCGCGGCCGTACACCCAACTGGGGACGCCCGACACGGTCAGCTTTTACTCCGCCGCCCGCATCCACGATTTCAAACTGCGTGCAGCGCCTGCGAACGCGCGGATGACTCGGTCGGCCGGGTTGCTGCATCTCACCCGAGCCGGGTCCGCTGCTCCCCGGCGGAAGGGTGTCGTGGGCCACCGCTCCGCGCTTGAGCCGGAGGACATCGTTTTTCTCCAGGGCGTCCCGGTTACCTCGATTCCCCGGACCCTGCTGGACCTCGCCGGGACCGGAACCCTGACGCTTGAGGACCTCGTTGTCATTGTGGACGATCTGGTCTGCGAGCACGTCCGCTACCAACACCCGCGGACGGCGCGGTTTCCGCTGGGGGGAATCCTGCATTATGCCGGGAGCCGGCGTCCCGCGGCTGGCCTTCCCCTGCTGAGGAAGTCGCTGGGACTGGCCCGAGTAGGCGTCGACTCGCCCCCGGAAACGAGGCTCCGGCTGCTGTTCGCGCGTTCTGGGCTGCCCGCCTTTGAACCAAACTACGTGTTGCTGGACCTACAGGGCGCTCCGCTGTGGATCGATCTGGCCTGCCCGGAATTCCGGCTGGCGGTGGAGTACGACGGCGGCCATCACCTCTCGGCGGCCCAGCAGTTGGCCGATGCGCTGAGGAACGAGCGCACCGTCGATGCGGGCTGGCGGCAGCTCGTCATCAACAAGCTCGACGTCCGCAATGGCGAGGACTGGGTGTTGGTGCGCGTCCGCCAGGCCTTGCGGGCGCAGGGGTGGCCCGGCTAATCCCCTCCGGCTGTCAGCCTTTCATGCAGCCGCAACGCTCATCTAATCGCTCCGCGGGTGCAGATCAGGGCGGATCGGGAGCGCGGATCCGCCCTGATCTGCCCGCGCGGCGGACCGAGCTGCCCGTACCGGCTCCTCCGGCGGCGCACCACGCCAGCCCCGTACGCAAAAATGCCCCTGGTTCCACGGCAAGCGCAGAACCAAGGGCATTATTCGCGGAAGGTAAGAGATTCGAACTCTTGGTACGGGGTTACCGCACACTGGTTTTCAAGACCAGCTCCATCGGCCGCTCGGACAACCTTCCCTAACGAGTAGTGTTTCATAGGCAGTCGGCAGCCACAAAAAACGCGGTTGCGCTCGCGGACAGGACCAACTCCTCCGCCTACTCTGGGAGAAGGCGCTTCGGACGTAATGCGCCGCAGGCGCATCCCTGCAAGAAGGCTGCAAGAAGTTCGTTAGGAATCGGGAGCTCTCCATGAAGGCCGTCTACATCTCAGAGCCAGGCGGACCCGAGGCCCTGGAGGTCCGCGAGGTCCCCTCGCCGGTGCCCGGCACCGGCGAGGTGCTGATCGACGTCGTCGCTGCGGGACTCAACCGCGCCGACGTCCAGCAACGCAAAGGCCTTTACCCGCCCCCGCCCGGGGCCTCGGAGATTCCCGGGCTGGAAGTCTCCGGCCGGATTGCGGGCTTCGGTCCCGGTGTGAGCAAACCGTTCTCCGTCGGGGACAAGGTTGTCGCCCTGCTCTCCGGCGGCGGCTACGCGGAACAGGTGGCCGTGCCGGCGGGGCAGGTTCTGCGGATCCCCGACGGCGTCGACCTGGTGACCGCTGCGTCGCTGCCCGAAGTCGCGGCCACCGTCTACTCCAACCTTGTTATGACCGCGCAGCTGCAGCCGGGCGAGACCGTGCTCATCCACGGGGCAACCGGCGGCATCGGAACCATGGCCATCCAGCTCGCCAAAGCGTTGGGCGCCGTGGTGGCCGCCACGGCTGGCACCGCGGAGAAGGTGGGCACCGCCAAGGCGTTCCTGGGCGCTGATATCGCGATCAACTACGCCGAGGAAGACTTCCCCGAGAGCCTGCGCGCGCAGAACGGCGGCAAGGGTGCGGACGTGATCCTCGACGTCGTGGGGGCAAAGTACCTCACGCAGAACGTGGACGCGCTGGCGGACTACGGGCGGCTGGTGGTGATCGGTCTGCAGGGCGGCGCCAAGGGCGAACTGGACCTCGGCAAGCTGCTGAGCAAGCGGGCGGTGATCATCGCGACGGCGCTGCGTCCGCGGTCCGTGGCGGAGAAGACCGTGATCATGGACGCTGTTCGCGATGCGGTCTGGCCGCTGCTGGCCGACGGACGGATCCGGCCGCTGGTGGCTAAGACCTTCCCGCTGGACCAGGCTGTCGCCGCGCACCGGTACTTCGACACCGGCGACCATGTGGGAAAGATTCTGCTGGTCAGGTAGCACATATGCCAGTTACGACATATGCCGAATTGCTTCGGCACGAGGAATAACGGTAATGTAATTCCATACGCGGTATACACGCGTCTTGGGGCGCGTGTATGCTGTCGTCCCGCTACCCTCCGGGAGCATCATGTCCATCCGTCACAGCCTCCTCGCCCTCCTTCAGGACCGGCCACGCTATGGCTACCAGTTGCGGATTGAGTTCGAGGACCGCACCGGATCCGCCTGGCCCCTCAACATTGGACAGGTGTACACCACCCTCGACCGCCTGGAGCGCGACGGCCTGGTCCGCAAGGACGGGGCCGACGGCGAAGGCCACGTCATCTACAGCATCACTGACGAGGGGCGTACCGAGGTCCGCAGCTGGTTCACGTCGCCGGTGCCGCGGAGCAGCCCTCCGCGGAACGAACTGGCCATCAAGCTCGCCCTCGCCCTGACGCTTCCCGGTGTCGACGTCGGGGCTGCCATCCACGCCCAGCGCGCAGTCTCCATCCGGGCACTGCAGGAACACACCAAAGCCCGGCGCGATATGGCGTCGCACCAGCGGCCCACGGACACCGCCCGGCTGCTGGTGCTGGATTCCCTGATCTTCCAGACCGAAGCCGAAGTGCGCTGGCTGGACCTCTGCGAAGCACGCCTGATGCAGCTTGCCGGCCCCGCCTAGGGCGTTGACGTTGCAGGCCAGTGGCCCTCCGTAGTCTCTAGCGGCGACGCGAGGAGGCGCTTAAACTCAAGGTGCTGTGTAGCCGCCGGAATCGGGTAAACCCGCGCAGCCCCACCGCTCGTCGCCCGGCCGGGCCCGCCTGGCGCAAAGTCATACCCATGGAACGCTGCCGTTGGTAGGGTGCCTTGGGGCACATCTGTCGAGTGGATTTGCCCCACTCGGGGTTTCTCAAGGAGGAGACATGGGCACTATGCCGGATGGCACGCCAAAGAACTTACTGGTCGAGGACGGCATTACGCCGGATCCGGCCCTGCCGCCCACTGCAGTGGACGAATCCGTGCGCGACGCCGAAGAGCGCAAATGGACGCCGGCCAAGATCGGGCTCTGGGTGGGTATCTCCCTGCTGGGCGCCGTGGCATGGTTCATGCTCGCGATCGTCCGCGGTGAAACGGTCAACGCCATCTGGTTCGTGTTCGCCGCGGTGTGCACCTACCTGATCGGCTACCGCTTCTACTCCAAGGTCATCGAGCGCTACCTGCTCAAGCCGAACGACCGCCGGGCCACCCCCGCGGAGTACAAAGCAGACGGCAAGGACTACGTCCGCACGGACCGCAACGTCCTGTTCGGCCACCACTTCGCCGCCATTGCCGGCGCCGGCCCCCTGGTGGGCCCGATCCTCGCAGCCCAGATGGGCTACCTCCCCGGCACCATCTGGATCATCATCGGCGTCGTGTTCGCCGGAGCCGTCCAGGATTACGTCGTGATGTTCTTCTCCATGCGCCGCGGCGGGCGCTCCCTGGGCCAGATGGCCCGCGAGGAACTCGGCGTCATCGGCGGCACCGCCGCGCTGATCGCCACCCTGCTGATCATGGTGATCATCGTCGCCATCCTGGCCCTCGTCGTCGTCAACGCCCTGGCCGAGAGCCCGTGGGGGGTCTTCTCCGTCGGCCTGACCATCCCGATCGCCCTCTTCATGGGCGTCTACCTGCGCTTCATCCGCCCCGGCAGGATCATGGAAGTCTCGCTGATCGGCTTCGTGCTGCTCATGGCCGCCATCATCGGCGGAGGCGTGGTCGCCGCCACCGAATGGGGCGACGCCCTCTTCACGCTGGACAAGGTCACCCTCGCCTGGGCCCTCATCATCTACGGCTTCATTGCCGCCATCCTGCCGGTCTGGCTCCTCCTGGCGCCGCGTGACTACCTCTCCACCTTTATGAAGATCGGCGTCATCGTGATGCTGGCCCTGGCCGTCATTGTGGTCCGCCCGGAAATTTCCGTCCCGGCCTTCAGCGAATTCGCCAGCCGCGACAACGGACCTGTCTTCCCGGGCGCGCTGTTCCCGTTCCTCTTCGTCACCATCGCCTGCGGCGCACTCTCGGGATTCCACGCCCTGATCGCCTCCGGCACCACACCGAAGCTGATCGAAAAGGAACGCCAGACCCGCTACATCGGGTACGGCGGCATGCTGATGGAGTCCTTCGTGGCCGTCATGGCCCTCGTCGCGGCGATCTCCATCGACCGAGGACTCTACTTCGCCATGAACTCCCCGGCAGCCCTCACCGGCGGCACCGTGGAAACCGCAGCCGCCTGGGTCAACAGCCTGGGACTGTCCGGCGTCAACATCAGCCCCAACATGCTCGCCGAGACGGCTGCCAACGTCGGCGAGGAAAGCATCGTCTCGCGCACCGGCGGCGCCCCGACCCTGGCCGTGGGCCTTGCCCACATCATGCAGCAGTTCATCGGCGGCACCGCCATGATGAGCTTCTGGTACCACTTCGCCATCATGTTCGAGGCCCTGTTCATCCTCACCGCGGTCGACGCCGGCACGCGCGTTGCCCGGTTCATGCTGCAGGACTCAATCGGCAACTTCATCCCGAAGTTCAAGGAGCACTCCTGGCGTCCCGGCGCCTGGCTCTGCACCGCCGTCATGGTGGGTGCTTGGGGCGCCGTGTTGCTGATGGGGGTCACGGACCCGCTGGGCGGCATCAATACGCTGTTCCCGCTGTTCGGCATCGCCAACCAACTGCTGGCCGCCATCGCCTTGTCCGTTTGCCTCGCGATCGCGGCGAAGAAGGGCTCCTTCAAGTACATTTGGATCGTGGCCATTCCGCTGGCCTTCGCAGCCGTCGTGACCATCACGGCCAGCTACCAGAAGATCTTCTCTTCGACTCCGGCAGTGGGCTACTTCGCCAACAACGCCGCGTTCTCCAAGGCACTCGAGGAGGGCAAAACCTCCTTCGGTACGGCCAAGACCGTCCCGGCGATGGAGGCCGTGGTCCGCAACACCGCGATCCAGGGCTGGCTCTCGGTCATCTTCGTGGTGCTCAGCATCATCGTCATCACGACCGCCCTGGTCGCCACGTACAAGGCGTTCCGCAACGTTAAGGCCGGCCTGGCCACCACCAGCAATGAGGATCCGGCACTGCCGTCCAGGGTCTTCGCCCCGGCCGGCCCGGTTCCCAGCGCGTCCGAGCGGGAGCTCATTGCCCAGTGGAATCAGTTGCCGGCGGACAAGCGGACCGAGAAGTCCGCCCACCACTGATGCGGAGCCGGAGATGAACACCATAGTTGCGGGCTTCCGGGGATTCGCCCGGTACCTGGGCGGTGTGATGGGCGCGGACGCGTATGCAAAGTACCTGGCGCATCACGCCGAAGCCGGCCACGACTCCCCGCCGATGACCGAGCGGGAATTCTGGCGGGACCAGACGGACCGTCAGGACGCCAACCCGCAGGGCCGGTGCTGCTGACCGGTTTCGACCGACCGGAATGACCGCCAGCCGGGCGCCGTCGGGCACACCAGTGCCCGACGGCGCCCGCTGCTGTTTGTCGGCCCGGTCAGGGCCCGATTGCTGCGCCCCATATGTTGAGCCGGGCGTGCCGCCCCGGCACGCCGCCTGCGCCGCTCCGGGCTCGTGAGAGTATGAAGCCATGAGCGATCCGCACGACACTCAGCCCGCCGACGAGGTCCCCGTCGAGGGCGCCACCCTGTACCCCCAGACGACGGGCGACGGCGGCCCGGAAGCACGGAAGCGGGAACAGTCGGGAGAGCCCGACCCGCACGGGGGGAATGAACACCAGGTCCAGGCGGCAGCGTCTGCCGGGGCCGCGCGGGCCAGCCGGCTCCAGGATCTCGTTGACGAACCCGCGAAGGTGATGCGGATCGGCACCATGATGAAGCAGCTCCTGGACGAAGTGAAGTCCGCTCCGCTCGATGACGCGGCGCGGACGCGGCTGGCCGGCATCCACGAACGCTCGATCAAAGAACTCGAAGACGGCCTCGCCCCGGAACTTGTCGACGAGCTGGAACGGATCACGCTTCCCTTCCCCGCCGAGGGGACACCGTCGGACGCGGAGCTGCGGATCGCCCAGGCGCAGCTGGTCGGCTGGCTCGAAGGCCTCTTCCACGGCATCCAGACGGCCCTCGCAGCCCAGCACTCCGCCCGGGAGCACGCTGCCGCGCAGGCTCAGCTCCGCCAGTTGCCGCCCGGAACGGTGATCGCCCCTGGCGTGATCATCGGTGAAAATGGCGAGCCCCAGCGCGCCGCGGCGCCCAGACCGGGGCAGGATCCCAGGCAGGCTCCCGTCCCCGTGGACCCGGACCACGGCCCCGGCCAATACCTTTAGGGCAGCCTTGGGACTCTTCAGTGCCGCCCGGCAGGGACGGAAAGACGACGCCGAACTCGGCAAGGGACTCTGGCGGCGGGCCCACGACCGCTTCACCCGTGGCCTGGACCGCTACCACCAGGTCCTCGAGGGCGTGGAGGACGAAGCCCTCTACGCCGAGCTCCTTGAGATCGCCAACGAACTGTCGACGCTCTCCGGGCGGGTCCGGCAGGTCTGCGTGGAGGCCCAGCGGCGTGCACCCAGCGAGGGCCTCGACATCCCGGGGAGCCTGGCCGGGGTCCACCGCGCCCTGTCCACGGCCGGGAACTCCCTGGCCACCACGGCCGAAGCGGCGGCGATGCTCCGTCTCGCCGTCGGTCCCGTCCCGGCCGGCGCAGAGTCGGTACGGCGCCGCGCCGCGTCGGTGCTGGAGCAGGTCAATGACGCCGAACACCGGCTTGCGGAGTCGGCTGCCACGGACTGAGGTCCGCCCGCCCCCGTCCCCGCGCCTAAAATTCCCGGTTAAGCGCCTAGCTTAGCTACGGGCTTTGCGCTGGCGGTCCCTTGCAGGCGTTGGCAGGATGGCTGAATGACTCTTTCACCGGTACTGACTTTCAATGACGGCAACACCATTCCCCAGCTTGGCTACGGAGTGTGGCAGGTTGAAGACGACGTCGCCGAGAAGGTGGTTGTCCAGGCTTTCGAAGCCGGATTCCGCCACATTGACACCGCCAAGATCTACGGCAATGAAGCAGGAGTAGGACGTGCGATCGAGCGGTCCGGCCTCAAGCCTGAGGACATCTTCATCACCACCAAGCTGTGGAACGCGGATCAGGGTTACGAGTCCACGCTGAAGGCCTTCGAGGAATCCATGGAGCGCCTTGGCCTGGAGACCCTGGACCTGTACCTGATCCACTGGATGCAGCCCAAGCAGGACAAGTACGTGGACACCTGGAAGGCTCTCATCGAGCTGCAGAAGCAGGGCCGCGTCAAGACCATCGGCGTCTCCAACTTCACCAAGGAAGGCCTGCAGCGGCTGATTGACGAGACCGGCGTCGTGCCGGCCATCAACCAGGTGGAACTGCACCCCTTCTTCAACCAGTCCGAGCTGCGCGAATTCAACGCCTCAAAGGGCATCCTCACTCAGGCCTGGTCGCCGCTGGGCCAGGGCGGCGAGCTGCTGGAGAGCCCGGTCATCGCCCAGATCGCGGCCAAGCACAACGCCACTCCGGCGCAGGTGGTTATCGCCTGGCACCTGGCCATCGGCAACGTGGTCATCCCCAAGTCCGTGACCGAATCCCGCATCCGCGAGAACTACGCTGCGCTTGAGGTCAGCCTGGACGAGACCGATGTGCAGGCCATCAACGGCCTGGACAAGTCAGCCGAGGGCGCTGGCCGCATTGGCCCCGACCCGGCAGTTTCCGACTTCGCCTAAGCCGTACCCGGCGAAACCGGCGCAGACCGCAGCAGGGCCCTCATCCGAACCGGGTGGGGGCCCTGCTGCTGTCCGGATACCCCGCGGCCCGGGCTCAGGCGGCTTTGCGGCTTTCCCGTACCGGCACGGCGTCGATGATGGCCCAGCCGTGCTCGTCGGCGGCCTGGCGGCTGGCGAAGCGCTCGGCATCCGCGACGTCGTCGAAGGCCTCGGTACGGATGCGCCCGCAGTCCGTGTCCAGATACGTGACTTCAAAGTACTGGTTGGTTTCCATGAATTAAGTGTCCTGCCGGCCTCCGACACTTTGGGGTCATGAGTCCGGCGTGTTGCCAAGCCGCAGCACCCGTTCCCGGGCGAGGTCCGCGGTGCGCGCCGCCCGGGCAGCGGCCCGGGCTGACTGCTGCGCCCGGGCGGCTGCCAGCTCGCGCCGTTTCCGGGCGGCCCTGAGTTCCTGCTCGCGCAGGGCCAGCTGTTCCCGCAGGTCCCTGACCGTGTCGGAGAGCTCCGAGGCCAGCGTGGTGGAGGACGCCAGCTCCTCCTCGTCCTGCCGGGCTTCCGCTGCAGCCTCACCCGACGCTTCTTCCTCGTCCTTGAGCAGGGCCTGGGCCCGTTCCACTGCCGACGGAGTGGATTTCCGGGTGTCCGGGCGGACAGCCCGCAGCCGGGGCTGGTCCGAGTTTTTGCCGGCAGGGGTCCCGGCGGGGGTTCCGGAGCCGCCGGACGTTCCAGTGCGTTCCGCGGGAGGGCGACGCGGGGAACCCGGCGGTGCCGGCACCACGAGGCCGGGCAGCGCAACGGCACCCGAAAGATCCACGACGTCGACGCCGTCGGCGGACAGCCCCCGGAGCAGGCGGCCGGACTGCACGGCAGCAGCTGCCCCCTCATCCGCCGTCGCCGCGCGTAGGGTGGCCTCCACCTCCGACGCAATCGTTCCGCTGATCTTCCGGCCCAGCTCTTCGGCGACCGCCTGCGCCGCCGTGACCGCGCCGTTCAGCAGCTGGCGCCGCTCCTGTCCCAGCCGGCGAAGCTCCTGGGCGTCGAGGGCGGACTGCGCGGCGCGCATCGACTGCCCCAGCCCGGCGAGTTCGCGGAGGACCTCCGGCCGCCGGGCCGCGAGCATGTTCACCGTCCACGCCGCCACGGACGGCTTGGGCAGGGAACGCACGTCCGCGGCGAGGGACCGGTCTTTTGCGGCGGCCGCGTCCTTGGCGGCAGAAGTCCGTGCGGCGACAAAATCGTCGAACGGGAGGGCATAGAGGTGCGCCGCAACGTCCGCCAGCCCGTGTGCTTCCATGCAAGCATCATAGAAGCCCGGACCTGCCGACGCCGGGTGCCGACGCCCGGTGACGGCAGCGGCGGGACCCGGGGCATAGGGCTCTTGCCCGCCTCCGCGGGATTGGTGATGCTGGGAGCATGCGGGTGACAGCGTCATGAACGAACCGCCACGCGGCGTCAGACCCGGGGAAGCCCCGCACCGTCCTTCCAGCACCGCGTCCATGACGGAGAGGGGCGGGGCCGCCCGTGGCGCCGGCAGCCCCGTCCCGTGGCATCTCCGCCGCGCCATGGAAGCGCTGGACGCGCTCGACGTCGACCCTGCCTCCGGGCTGGACTCCACCGAAGCCCAACGCCGCCTGGCACGCTACGGCGCCAATGAACTTCTCGCCACACCGGCGGTGCCGTTGTGGCGGAAGATCCTCCGGCAGTTCCAGGACCCGCTGATCTACCTGCTGCTGGCCGCTATCACCATCGCGGTGATTGCCTGGGCGGTGGAAGGTGCCGCCGGTCCGCCGGTGGACGCGATCGTGATCGGGGCCGTGGTGCTGTTCAACGGCGTCCTCGGCTTCGTCCAGGAAAACAAAGCCGAGACTGCCGTTGCCGCGCTGCGGGTGATGACCGCGGCGAACTCCACGGTGCTGCGGGACCGTGAACTGAAAACGGTGCCGTCCGCGGCCTTGGTGCCGGGCGACATACTGGTCCTGAACGAAGGTGATTCCGTTGGCGCTGATGCCAGGCTGATTACGGCGAATTCCCTGGTCGTCGCCGAGTCCTCGCTGACCGGAGAAAGCGCGCCGGTCTTCAAAGACACCCGCCTCCTCAGCGGTGACGTACCCCTCGGTGACCGGCAGAACATGGTCTACAAGGGAACGGCCGTGGCGCGGGGCGTGGGCCGCGCAGTGGTCACCGGGACCGCCATGGACACCGAAGTCGGCGGGATCGCAGGAATGCTGGCAGCCGCAGAGGACGCGCCCACGCCGCTGCAGCAGGAGATCGCGAGCGTCAGCAGACTGCTCGGCCTCTCGGTGGTCGCAATCGCTGTCATCGTGATGACCACGATCATCCTCGTCAGCGGGGTGAACACGCTGACAGGGCTGGTGGCGGTGTTGCTGCTGGGGGTTTCGCTGGCCGTGGCGGCCGTGCCCGAGGGACTGCCGGCGATCCTGTCAGTGGTCCTCGCCATGGGAGTCCAGGACATGGCCAGGCGCAAGGCCGTGGTCAAGGAGCTGCATTCGGTGGAAACCCTCGGCTCCGCTTCGGTCATCGCCTCGGACAAGACCGGGACGCTGACCAGGAACCAGATGACCATCTGCAGGATCCGCACCGCCTCCGGCGAGGCCGAGCTCACCGGTGTCGGATACCGGCCAGAGGGCCACGTGCTTCACAACGGCCAGGAAGTCCGTGATCCGGCCCTGCTCCAGGAAGTACGAATGGTGCTCGCCGGCGGCTCTTTCGCGAACAACGCGCAGCTCCGGGAGCACGACGGCGACTGGGAAATCCAGGGCGACCCGACCGAAGCGGCCTTCCTCGTCGCGGCCCGGAAGCTGGAAGGTGTCCCGGAAAGGGTGGGGGAGTTTGAACGTCGTGGCGAGATCCCCTTCACGTCGGAGCGGAAACTGATGTCCGCGCTGGCGCGCCACCGGGAGGTCGGCACACTGTCGCTGGTCACCAAGGGCGCCCCCGACGTCCTGCTGGACCGCTGCACCGGGATGCAGCTCGGCGGGGACGTGGTCCCGCTGGACCCGGAACGCCGCGCCCGGGCGCTGGGCGACGTGGAGGAACTCTCCGCCCGGGCCTTCCGCACCCTTGGCGTGGCATATCGCAGGTACACCGAAGCGGACCGCCACGAAGCCGACATCCTCGACGAGGAGGACGAGAGCACGCTCGTCTATATCGGCGTCGTCGGAATCCTGGACCCGCCGCGGGCAGAAGCGGCACCCGCCGTGGCTGAGGCGCGCCGGGCAGGCATCCGCGTTGTGATGATTACCGGGGACCACCCGCTCAGCGCGGCACGGATCGCCGGTGATCTGGGCATCGCCGGGCCGGGGGAGCGGGCCGTCACCGGAGCCGAACTGGATGAACTGGATGAGGCAGGGTTGCGTGCGCTGGCCCGTAACACCTCGGTGTACGCGCGGGTGGCGCCGCAAAACAAACTGCAGATCATCACTGCACTGCAGGCCGACGGCAACGTGGTGGCGATGACCGGGGACGGCGTCAACGACGCGCCGGCGCTGAAGACCGCGGACATTGGCATCGCCATGGGCATCGCCGGCACCGAGGTCACGAAGGAAGCCTCGAACATGATCCTCGGTGACGACAACTTCGCCACAATCGTCGCGGCGGTGCGCCAAGGCAGGGTCATCTTCGAGAACATCGAGAAATTCCTGCGCTACCTGCTTTCCTCGAACATGGGTGAAGTGTTCACGGTGTTCCTCGGCGTCGTGTTTGCCGGCGCCATGGGCCTGGCCGGAGCGGGCGCCGGCGAAATCGCCGTGCCGCTGCTGGCCACGCAGATCCTGTGGATCAATCTTGTGACGGACTCCGGCCCGGCTCTGGCCATGGGCGTCGACCCGGAAATAGACGACGTGATGTCCCGCCGGCCCCGCTCACGGAATGACCGGATCCTTGGCCCGCGGATGTGGCGGGGCATCCTGGGCATCGGCCTGGTCATGGCCGTTGCATCCCTGCTGGCCATCGACATCTTCCTGCCCGGCGGGCTGGTCCCCGACGGCGGCGACTCGCTTGACGTCGCACGGACCGCCGGCTTCACCACCCTGGTGTTCGCACAGCTGTTCAACGCGTTCAATGCCAGGTCGGAGACGACGTCGGCCTTCCGCCGGCTCTTCGTGAACAAGTGGCTCTGGGGGTCGGTGCTCCTGGCCGCAGCGCTTCAGGTGGCCGTCGTCGAGCTGCCCTTCCTGCAGCGGGCCTTTGGGACCGCGTCCCTGGACCCCGGTCATTGGGCTGTCTGCGTTCTCCTGGCCTCCACAGTGCTGTGGTTCGCCGAGCTCCGCAAGATTGCCCTCCGGATGGGTCAGCGGCGCCGGGCGGCGCGTGCCCGCGGCCCCCTGCCTGCTAGCCGGGATTCCGGAGGTCCAGAAACACCCATGCAATAGCCAACAGTCCTCCAAATGACAGCAGGACCGCGCCGGCAAGGCCGCCGGCAGCCAGGTTGGCGGACGCAGGCGTCGCTGCGGCCACGGGGCCCGCCAAGGACGTCGGGGTCGACGTCGAGGGTGCCGCCGAAGCCGCCGGCGGCGACGACGGGGTTCCGGGCTTCGGGTCTCGAGGACTGCGGCGGCACGTGCCTTCGGGCCGAATGCAACGACAGCCGGTCAGGGGTCCAGGCCACGGAAGAGACGCTGCCCTTGTGTCAGGCGGTGATAAGCGGCAGGCCGCGAAGCAAACCCTGAAGGGCCAGGACGTTGCGTGGAATGAACTCAGCCACCGTCAGCCCGACAACGTCGGCGGCGCCTGCCACATCCGTGACGACGCGCTGGACCTGTGCCCGGCTCAAACCATCGGGGACCATCCCCAAACCAAGGACCGCCTCATTGCTGTCCACGCTGTCAACGTCCAAATGGATGGCGACCTTGCTCGCTCCGGTAGCGGCCAGCCACTGCAGAAGCGGTTCGCTCGTCGTCCGCAGGTCTCCCGGGCTGAACGCGTGCAGGCCCCACGCGTCGATATTCGCGTAGGCGTCCTCAAACCACGAATGCAGTCCGGCCAGCGCAACCCGGGCCGGATCGATTGTCGCCGGGAGCATGCTGACGATGCCTTGGTCACCGTGACCGGTCAGAGTCGTCACGGCCATGGCGTGATACCCGTCGTACGCGGTGTTGGGGGTGTCGACGTCGGGGTGGGAGTCGATCCACACGACGGCGAGGTCCCTCCCGTACTTATTCGCGAGCGCGGCGAACGGCGCCACACTGACAGAGCAGTCGCCTCCGAGGGTGAGGATGCGGTCCACGTCGTGCCGCCCCAGGGCCTCCAGGGCAGAGGCCAGGGAGGCAGTGATCGCGGACCGCGACTCGATACCGTCCGTGGACCCCTCATCCGGGTTTCCTCCGTCGACCGGGACGATCTCGGTTGGCCCGCTATGCGTGGGCAGGATGGCTTCGAGGACGCGGTTACCGACGGTGTAGGCGCGGCGGGCCTCCTCGATGGGAACCTCGGGCAGCAACAGGGCAACCACGTCCCGGCCGGCACCTTGCCACTGCGGCCATACCAGGCGGAGGGTGCGTGCACTGTTCATCGGGTCCGGCTCGGTGTCGGGCGTATCCATGGGAGTCCCCTTCCCAGCGCTTCAGTGACTTTTGACACAGGAGTTCGAAAAAAACCGTACTCCCCATTCGTTGCAGAATCAACGGTCCCGATCGAGAGGAGACGAAGTATGCATCCACAGTCGTCCTGACCGCCGTGACCTGCGCTCCGACTGGATCGGCTCAGCCGGAACATAGCCCGGGAGCTGGCCGCCGCCCAGGCCACGGCACAGACCGCAACAGAGGCGGCCGAGGCATCACGGCGGGAAACCGCGGCCGAAGCCACCGCCGCCACCCTCCAGGCCGCCCATGGCGCGCTGGTGGCGCGGATCCCCCAGCCAGCGGCCCGGGTCCGGAAGACCCCGCCCAGGGAGGCGGGAACCGGGGACTAGCGCCGGGATGAAACGCCAGCATAGGGGCCACCGATCAGGTCACTACCGCCGGCGGGCTACCGCGCGACGCTCCGTGTCGCTTGCCATTGGAAAATGTGGCGGGTCAGGTTCTGAAGAAGCGCTTCCAGAGACCGGGCTTCGGAAACCTCCAGCGGGCAGCAGCAGTCAAGGTGACGAAAAAGTGACGGGCACGCTGAGAATGGATCGAAAACGGAGGGAATGCTCAAAGCAATCCGTTTGTCAACGAAAACGACAGAACCCCCGGAAATCGTTGATTTCCAGGGGTTCTTTCCGAGCTTCCTGCCAGAATCGAACTGGCGACCTTCTCATTACGAGTGAGACGCTCTACCAACTGAGCTAAGGAAGCAACCGCGTGAAGTGTTCGGGTGACCCGGTCGCTTCATGCCAGAGATAACTGTAGTTGAGTCCTCCGGCCCGGGTCAAAATGAGGGCGGGACGCCTCAGCAGACGGTGTTGTCCGCAGGGGTCTTGCCGTCCACGAGGTAGCCGTCCACCGCATCGCCGATGCACTCACCTGCGCGGCCGTAGGCCGTGTGGCCCTCGCCCTCCCACGTCAGCAGCGCTGCGGTACCCAGCTGCTTGCGCAGCTCCGTGGCCCACTCCACCGGGGTGGCAGGGTCACCTGTGGTGCCGATCACGAGGATGTCCGTGGAGCCCTTGTACTCCGCCGGAGCGGGGGTCCGGACGTTTTTGTACGGCCAGTCCAGGCAGCTGGTGCCACCGTAGGCGAAGTAGGAGCCCAGCGTGGGGGAGTCCTGGCGCAGCTGCTGCTCGTCAGCCCGCATCCCGGCCGTATCCGTCACCATCGGGTAGTCCAGGCAGTTGATGGCAGAGAACGCGAAGCTCGAATTCCCGGAGTAGCTGCCGTTCGGCTCCCGGTCCGCGCCGAAGTCAGCGAGCCGCAGCATCGGCGTCACGTCGCCCTTCAGCGCGCTGTCCAGGGCCTGCGTCAGCAGGGGCCAGTTGTCATCGTTGTAGAACGGCAGGATGAAGCCGCTGACAAACATGGAGGCGTTGACTACCCGGCCGTCCTTCGCGGCCCGCGGGTCCGCCTCCACAGCAGCGATGATGTCCTGGATCTGCGCGACGGCGTCGTCCGGGGTGCCGCTGAGCGGGCAGTCGCTTCCTTCGAGGCAGTGCGTCACGTAGGCACGGATGGCCTTCTCGAACGCCTTCGCCTGCCCGCTGGTCAGCTCCTCATAGCTCAGCGAAGGATCCATCGCGCCGTCGAGGACCATCCGGCCGACGTTGTCCGGGAACAGCGAGGCGTACGTGGAGCCAAGGAAGGTGCCGTAGGAGTAGCCCAGGTAGTTCAGCTTGGTGTCGTTGAGCACGGCGCGCAGAATGTCCAGGTCCTTGGCTGCACTGGCTGTGTCGATGTGGCCAAGGACGGGACCGGTCTTCTCCGCACACTGGGCGGCGATGGCCTTGTTGTCTGCGATGGACTCGGCCAGCCCGGCGTCCGTGCCGAGGTCATAGACCTTGGCCCGGGCGGCGTCGCGCTCCTGGTCGGTCATGCACGTGACCGGCGCCGAGCGTTTCACCCCGCGCGGATCGAATCCGACGATGTCGTAGTTGGAGCGGACCTTTTCCGAGATGTTGGTGGAGCCGGCGTCCCGGACAAAGTCGTAGCCGGAGCCGCCGGGGCCGCCGGGGTTGACCAGCAGGCTGCCCTTCTTGTTGCTGCCCTCGCTGGGCAGTCTGAGCGCCGCGATTTCAATGGTCTCGCCGTCGGGCTTGCTGTAGTCCATCGGGACCTTGACCTTGGCGCACTCGAAGTCTGACTCGCACTCGGCCCAGTCGACCTGCTGGGTGTAGTAGCTGCGGAGTTCGGCGGGAGCGGCGTCGGCGATCTCGGGATTCGGCGTGCTGGCGTCTTTCGCCCCGCTGTTGCCGCCGAGGAGGGTGCACGAGGAGAGCGTCAGGGCCAGGGCCATGGCCCCGAGTGCCCGCATGCCGATCGCTAGGGATCGGGATCTGGCGGGCACGGCTCGTGCAGACTTCATACGGTTCTCCTTGGAGGGGACGGGGTCACGGGATGGTCCCTCAGATGAGGCTGGCTGCCATGGACTCGATGGTCAGCAGCGGGGCCACGTTGGAGGTGGTGATCCGTTTGCGGGCCTTGTTGATGGCGTCCATGCGGGCAAGGGTGGTTTCGGCGGAGGAGTGGCGGGCGAACTCCTCGAGTTCACTCCTGAGTTCAACGTTGACCAGCTCCACGGCGTTCCCCATCTGGATGATCAGCACATCCCTGTAGAAGGACAGCAGGTCGGTGAGCGTGCGGTCAAGGGAATCGGTCACCGAACGCTTGGCGCGGCGCTTCTGGTCATCCTCCAGCTGCTTGACCTGGCCGCGCATGGCCGGCGGCAGCGTGCCGCTTTCGGGCGCCCCGAGGGTGGCCAGCAGGGCGGCTTTTTCCGCCGCGTCGCGCTCATCGTTGGAGCTGTTGGCTTCCTCCGTGGCGATCTTGACGAGCTTTTCGGCCATCAACACCGCGGCAGTGACACCCCGGAGGCCCAGGGGGAACCGCACGGTCTCGAGCCGCCGCTCACGGGCTTCGGGATCGCGGGCCAGCCGCCGGGCGATCCCGACATGGCTTTGCGCGGCCCGGGCCGCACGTTCGGCGACGGCGGGGTCGACGCCGTCGCGCTTCACCAGCAGCGCCGCGACGTCGGCCGCGGGCGGAAGCCGCAGCGCCACCGGGCGGCAGCGGGAACGGATGGTGACGAGGACATCGGCGGGGGACGGCGCGCAGAGCATCCAGACGGTGCGGGGAGTCGGTTCCTCGATCGCTTTGAGCAGCACGTTCGTGGTGCGTTCCGCCATCCGGTCCGCGTCCTCCACCACAATGATGCGCCAGCGCGCCGAGGACGGCCGGTTCCCGGCGGTGGAGACCAGATCACGGGCCTCATCGATGGTGATGGTGACCTTTTCGGTGCGCACAAAGGCCACATCGGAGTGTGTTTCGCCCAGGATCGTCAGGCAGGCGGCGCATTCGCCGCAGCCGCGCAGGTTGACGTCGTCCTGGTCGCAGTTCAGGGCGGCGGCAAAGGCCTTCGCCGCGTTGGACCGGCCCGAACCCGGCGGGCCGGTGAAGAGCCACGCATGGGTCAGGCCTTCGCCCTGGGCTGCCTGGCGCAGTTGGTCCACGACGGCGGGCTGGCCCTGGAGGTCGTCCCAGACGCTCATGCTTTGACCCTGCGGGGGAGGGGCAACAAGGCCTCGACCCGCTCGAGGATCCGGGCGGCCAGGTCCTCGACCGGGAGGCGGGCGGGGAGGACGAGGTAGTGCTCTGGCCTGGCCGCGGCGAGGTTGAGGAAGGCGGTCCGGATTCTGGCGTGGAATTCATCGGCCTCCGATTCCAGCCGGTCCTCGGCGGCGTCGCCTGCCGTGCGGCGGCGGCGCCCCACCTCGGGGTCGACGTCGAGCAGCACCGTGAGGTCCGGCTGCAGGCCCGACGTGGCCCAGTGGTTGATGTCCCGGACGGCGTCGGTGCCGAGGTTCCGGCCCGCGCCCTGGTAGGCGACCGAGGAGTCGATGTAGCGGTCGGTGAGGACGATCTCGCCGCGCTCCAGGGCGGGGCGGATGACCTGGCTGGCGTGGGCGGCGCGGGACGCCGCGAAAATCAGGGCCTCGGTGTGCGCGTCGATGTGGCCGTGGCCGTGGTCCAGGACCAGGGAACGGAGCTTCTCGCCGATCGGAGTGCCGCCCGGCTCCCGGGTCCGCAGCACCGTCAGGCCGCGCGACTCGAGCGCCGCGGCCAGCGCAGCCGCCTGCGTGGACTTGCCGGCGCCGTCGCCGCCTTCGAAGGCGATAAACAGTCCGGGGTTCTGGGTAGTCACTGTTCTAGCCTACCGACAATCCCTGACAGAAACGCGCCGCGGCGTCACGGCTTGGGCGCCCTGCCGGGCCCCGAAGTACCCTGTGACCATGAGTCTTTCCGAACAACAGGCAGCCGCGCTTTCCGCAGAAACAGTCGTTGTGGCGGCCGCCCGCCCGCCGCGTGAACGCGACGCACCTGTCAATCCTCCGCTGGTGCTGTCCTCCACCTATTTCGGAACGGGTCCGCTGGGGGACGGCGACCGCGGCTACGGGCGCTACTCCAACCCCACCTGGGACCCCTTCGAGGAAGCCCTCAGCCAGCTCGAAGGCGCCGCGCTTCCCGGCCTGCTCTACGCCTCCGGCCTTGCCGCCGTCAGTTCGGCCCTATCCCTGGTGCCCGCCGGAGGCGTGCTGGTTATGCCGTCCCACAGCTACGCGGGCTCCCTGGTAATGGCCACGGAACTTGCCGGGAAGGGCTTCCTGGAACTGCGCACCGTGGACATCGCGGACACCGACGCCGTCCTGGCGCAGCTCGCTCCGGCGGACGGACGGCCCGCCGATATGCTCTGGCTGGAGAGCCCCACCAACCCGATGCTGGGCGTCGCGGACATCCGTGCGCTGACAGCCGCCGCGCACGCGGCCGGCGCCGTCGTCGTCACGGACAACACCTTCTCGACGCCCCTGGTGCAGCAGCCGCTGGCACTGGGCTCCGACGTCGTCCTGCACTCGGTGACGAAGTACCTCTCCGGCCACTCCGACGTCGTGCTGGGCGCCCTGGTGACGTCCGATGCCGGACTCCGCGCCACGCTGCTGCACCACCGCACCATCCACGGCGGCATCGCCGGGCCCTTTGAGGCCTGGCTGGCGCTGCGCGGGCTGCGCACGCTGGCCCTGCGGGTTGAGCGGTCGCAGGCCTCGGCGGCGGTGCTGGCCGAGCGGCTGCGCACCCATCCCCGGGTGAGCAGCATCCGGTTCCCGGGACTTGCCTCCGATCCCGGCCACGAACGGGCCAAGAGCCAGATGAAAGGGTTCGGCTCGGTGCTGTGCATCGAAATGGCCCCAGTCGCCCGCGGCGGGAACGGCGCCGACGGCGGCCACACTAGCGGCCTCAGCGGAGCCGACGCCGCGGACCGGATGATCCGTGCACTGAAGCTGTGGCTCCCGGCCACCTCCCTGGGTGGCGTGGAGTCCCTGATCGAACGGCGGCGGCGGCATACGGCCGAGCCGGCCAGTGTGCCGGACAACCTGGTCCGGATGAGCGTCGGGATCGAAAACGTCGAGGACCTTTGGGCCGATTTGGAGCAGGCTCTGGCCACTCTGGACGGTTAGGCTGGGGGGATGGACGGAAGAGCGCTTATTTACTATGTCGAAACAGGGATCTATTTTCTCCTGGCCCTGGTAGCCCTTGCCCTCGAGGTGTGGGCATTCTTTGACTGCCTGCGGCACAAGGGGAACGCCTTCGAAGCCGTGTCCAAGCGCACCAAGACCTTCTGGCTGGCCGTCACCGGCGGCGCCCTGGCCGTCGGCCTGCTCTCCCTGCTGGGCGGCGGCGGTGGCCTCCTGGGCCCGCTGGGACTGTTCGGCCTGGTCGCCGTAACGGCGGCGTCCGTCTACCTCGCCGATGTCCGCCCTGCCGTCAAGGACGCCGGCCGCGGCGGCAGCCGCAACATGGGCCCCTACGGCCCCTGGTGACCTTTCCGGATTAACCCGGCGCCACCGCGTCCCAGCCGACCGTAAGTTCTCCCAGCCGCCACCGGGACGGGCCGTCCTGGACCGGCCAGCCGCCGTCGCGCAGTGACCGGCACATGGCCGTCCAGCGTTGCCGGTTTCCGAAGGACGCCAGCGGCGCCGCCTCCAGCCAGGCCTTGTCCATGGCCTGCAGGAAGAGCTGAATCCGCTCGCCCGGGACGTTCCGGTGGATAAGGGCTTTCGGCAACCGCTCGGCCACCTCTGACGGCAACACAAAACTGCCGAACCGCATCGACAGGCTCAGGCTCAGCGGCCGCTCGGCGTCGAGCGCCACCCACGTCACCCGGCGGCCGATCTCGTCGCAGGTGCCGTCAATGAACAGCCCGCCCGGCGCCAGCCGCCCCTGCACCAGCCGCCAGATGGCCGCGACGTCGGCTTCCTCGTACTGCCGCAGCACATTGAAGGCCCGCACCAGGACGGGACGGCCGGGCACCGGCAGTTCGAACCCGCCCAGCTGGAAGCTCAGCCCGGGCCGTTCCAGCTCCCGGGCCAGCCGGACCCTCTCGGGCTCGATCTCGATTCCGACCACCCGCACGTCGGGCCGGATCACGGACAGCCGGTCAAAGAGTTCGACGGCGGTGGCCGGGGAGGCGCCGTAGCCCAGATCCACAACAAGGGGATCGGCCGCAGTGCGCAGCCGCCAGGCCTGCGTTCCGGTCAGCCAGCGGTCCAGCCGGCGCATCCGGTTGGGGTTGGTGGTGCCGCGGGTAATGTTGCCCACCGGCCGGCCGGCGCGGGATCCGCCTTTGTCCACGCCGCGTTTGTCCGCGCCGCGTTTGTCCACTACGCGTTTGTCCACTACGTGGGGGTGCGGGGGCGCCACCCGCTCAGCCTTCTGCACCACCTGCCCACCTTATCCTCCGGCGCGGCACTCCAGCGCGGGCTTGATGTAACGCACGGCACTGCCCGCGGCCGCTCCGCTAGGATGAAAACCATGACTTATAAGCTGATTCTGCTGCGCCACGGCCACAGCGAATGGAACGCCAAGAACCTGTTCACCGGCTGGGTGGACGTTGACCTCAACGACCAGGGCCGGGCCGAGGCGATCCGCGGCGGCGAGCTTCTTGTGGAGAACAACATCCTCCCGGACGTCGTCTACACCTCTCTGCTGAAGCGGGCCATCAACACCGCCAACATGACCCTCGACAAGGCCGACCGCGGCTGGATCCCGGTCAAGCGCGACTGGCGGCTCAACGAACGCCACTACGGCGCGCTGCAGGGCAAGGACAAGGCGCAGACCCTCGCCGAATACGGTGAAGAGCAGTTCATGACCTGGCGCCGGTCCTACGACACCCCGCCGCCGCCCCTGGCCGACGACTCCGAGTACTCCCAGGCCCACGATCCGCGCTATGCGGACCTCGGCGACGACCTGCCCCGCACCGAGTGCCTCAAGGACGTCCTGGTCCGCCTGATGCCCTACTGGGAATCGGACATCAAGGAAGACCTCAAGGCCGGCAAAACCGTCCTGGTCACGGCCCACGGCAACTCCCTGCGCGCCCTCGTCAAGCACCTGGACGGCATCAGCGACGAGGCCATCGCCGGGTTGAACATCCCCACGGGCATCCCCCTGGTCTACGAGCTGGACGAGAACTTCCAGCCGGTCAACCCGGGCGGCACCTACCTCGATCCCGAGGCCGCAGCCGAAGCTATCCAGGCCGTCGCCAACCAGGGCAAGAAGTAGCGTCCGGCTCACGCAGCCACTGAACATACGACGCCGGCCGGTCACCTCGCAAGGTGACCGGCCGGCGTCGTATGTTGTGAAGTCTGGACCCTGTTCCCCCGCCCCGGGGTCTGAAAGCTAGCTGTGCTCGATGCCGTTCGGCTGCCACGCACCGGTGACCAGGTAGGTGACCTTCTGCGCCACGGACACGCCGTGGTCCGCGAAGCGTTCGAAGTAGCGGCTGGCCAGTGCGACGTCGACGGTGGTGGCCGGGGACTCCTGCCAGTCGCTGCGGGCGATCGCCTTGAAAACGCTCAGGTGCAGGTCGTTCACGGCCGTGTTGGCCTTCATGATGTCCCTGGCCACTTCGAGGTCCCGGGTTTCCAGCAGCACCGTGAGCTTCTCGGCGATCAGCAGATCGTGTTCCGCGAAGCTCTTGAAGGTCTCGCTCAGCTGGGCGGGAACCACGGTGGCGGGATAGCGCAGGCGCGCGAGCTGGGCGAGGTGCCGGGCGAGGTCACCCATACGCTCCAGGGAGGCGCTCATCCGGAGGGATCCCACAATCATCCGCAGGTCACTGGCCACGGGACCCTGCAGCGCGAGGATATCGATGGCGCGCTCGTCGAGGCTGTTCTGCAGGAAGTCGATCCGCGCATCGGCCGCGATGACGTCCTCGGCAAGATCGATGTCGGCGCCCTCGAAGGCCGTCGTGGCTTTCTCAATGGCCTCGCTGACCAGCTTTGAGATCTCGACGAGCTGTTCCCCCACTTGGGCGAGCTCTTCCTGAAAAACCTTGCGCACGTGTGCATCCTTTCCTCGGAAATACTGCCGGCCACCAACAGTGGCGGGCCCATTTCGGTCACCTCGCGGCGCTCCAACTGTCAAGTGTTCCAGCATCCGGTGAACTGTTACGCCCCAATAGGTGAACGTTAGCTGAACCGGAGCGGGAATACCGGAAGATTACAGTTTCCGACGCGGGGCAGAGCATAAGCTGGAGCCGTGGATCCAATGCTTATCGGCGTGATCGCCGGCCTGATCGGCCTGGCGCTTGGCGTCTTCGGAGTGCAAGCGTTCCGGGTCAGCGAGCGGCAGCGCAAGCTGGTGGACGTCGAGTTCGAGGATCCCTCGCTTCCCGAGGGCGCCGCCGAGGTGCTCGCCGCCGTCGGACGGGCTTTCGTGGTGGTGGACGCGATCGACGGCGTCGTCCGGGCCAGTCCCGCCGCGTACGCCTACGGCCTCGTTCGCGGCCATACCCTGGTCCACGAGCAGCTGCTGGAGATGACAGCCAAAGTCCGGCGTGACGGCGTCATCCTCGAACGTCTTCTGGAACTCCCGAGGGGTCCGCTGGGCCAGGGGACCATCGTGGTCCAGGTGCGGGCGGCCGTGATCGCGGAGGAATACATCCTCCTGCTGGCCGACGACCGGACCGAGGTCACCCGCACCGAGGAAGTCCGCAACGACTTTGTTGCCAACGTCTCCCATGAACTGAAAACGCCGGTCGGAGCCATCTCGCTGCTGGCCGAAGCGCTCGAATCCTCCGCCGATGACCCGGAAGCCGTGCGGCGCTTCGCCAAGCGCACCCACAAGGAATCCGCCCGCCTGGCCGCCCTGGTGCAGGACATCATCGAACTTTCCCGGCTGCAGGGCACCAACGTCGCGCAGCAGGGGCGGGCCGTGGACATCAACACCGTCGTCGCCGAGGCCGTGGACCGGTCCCAGCTGCCGGCCGAGAGCAGGAACATCGAACTGGTGGTCGGCGGACACGCGGACGCCATGGTGTACGGCGACCAGGACCAGCTGGTGACCGCATTGCGCAACCTCATCGACAACGCCATCCGCTACTCCCCGGAAAATACCCGCGTCGGGGTCGGCATTCGGTCCAAGGACGGCCTGGTGGCTGTGTCCGTGACAGACCAGGGCGAGGGGCTCAGCCCCGAGGACCAGGAACGCGTGTTTGAACGCTTCTACCGCGTGGACGCCGCACGGTCCCGCCATACGGGCGGCACCGGCCTTGGCCTCAGCATCGTCAAACACGTGGTGGCCAACCACGGCGGAGAGGTGACCCTCTGGTCACAGCCCGGCCAAGGCTCCACCTTCACCATCCGCCTTCCGGAACTGGAGGGCATGGACAACGACGCCGCCACCGAGGAGCGAGACCCGGCGGCCCGCGCGACCGCCGGGTCCGCGGCGCCCGGCGCGTCCCAGAACCCAAGACCCGTACGACGTGACGCCGCAGGCGCCCATGAACAAGGAGCTACCGCTTGAGCAGGATTCTAGTTGTCGAGGACGAAGAGTCGTTCAGCGACCCTCTGTCCTATCTGTTGGGCAAGGAAGGGTTCGAAGTGGAGGTGGTGGACAACGGACTGGACGCCATCATCGAATTTGACCGCAACGGAGCGGACCTGGTGCTGCTGGACCTGCAGCTGCCCGGACAGTCCGGCACTGAGGTCTGCCGGCAGCTGCGGCAGCGCTCGTCCGTCCCGGTCATCATGCTGACAGCAAAGGACGCGGAGATCGACAAGGTCGTGGGGCTGGAACTCGGCGCCGATGACTACGTCACCAAGCCCTACTCATCCCGGGAACTGGTAGCCCGTGTCCGGGCTGTGCTGCGACGCCAGGGCGAGCCCGAGGAACTGGTCTCCAGCACGGTGCAGGCCGGACCCGTGCGAATGGACATTGAGCGGCATGTGGTCACCGTCAGCGGCGAGCAGGTCTCCCTCCCCCTGAAGGAATTCGAGCTGCTGGAGATGCTCCTGCGGAACTCCGGCCGGGTCCTGACCCGGGGGCAGCTCATTGACCGGGTCTGGGGCTCGGACTACGTGGGGGACACCAAGACCCTGGACGTCCACGTCAAACGGCTGCGCAGCAAGGTCGAGCCGGATCCCTCCGCGCCGCGGCACCTGATCACGGTCCGCGGCCTGGGTTACAAGTTCGACCCCTAAAGCCCGTTCGGCCCGGCCGCCCGCCCGCAGGCCCGGCCGCAGGCCGGCAGGCCGCGCGCCCGCAGGCCGCCCGCCCGCAGGCCGGGCGCGCAAAGCGCACGCAGAAAAGGAGGGGCACCCGCACTGAACGCTCAGTGCGGGTGCCCCTCCTTTTGTGTGGAGACTAGTGGCCTGCGTCGGTCGTTGGCGTCGGGGTCGGCGTGGCGGTGCCGGTGGGCTCGCTGCCGGGCGGCAGGTACTGCTGGTAGTCGGAGATTGTTCCGTCCAGCACCGGAACCTTGAACGTCGTGTCCTGGTTCGTGGCGTCTTCGCTGATGCTGACCTCGACGAGGGATCCCGGAGCGCCCCCGGTGGTGCTCAGGATGGCTTCGTCCGTGGAATCGTTGAGCAGCGTGTAGGAGTTCGGCTTGACCGGGACCTGGGTCTGGGCGCCGGCGGCACCGAGGATGGTCAGGGTCACGTCCTCGGTGGAAGTGTTGTAGACAGCGCCGATCACGCGGCCGGGCTTGTCCTCAGCGCCGGAGATGATCATCATGTTGCGCAGCTGAAGCGGGCCCACGTTGGCCTGCGTTCCGTCCGATGCCGCGTACTCCATGCCGGTCGCCTGGGGGTTGGTGTAGCCGCAGCCCGTTACGGAGAGCAGACCGATGCCCAGAGCCGCCGTTGCCATTGCCAGCTTGCCGCGCTGGCCCCGGTTCATCGCAGTGAAACCCACGTCACGTACTCCTTGAGAGTCTTGGAACAGTATTCAGCCATAGCCTATCGGCAATCGGTGCCAAACGCTGATTCGGGTCGCGTAGATTGCCCCCGGGTTCCGGGCCTGGCAGGCCGATTGCGGGGATGCCTCCGGCCCTTGGCAAAGGCGGGGTGATGCACTAATATCCGCTTTCGTCAAGGGGTCTGGAGGGGCTGTTTGGGGCCATTTTCCCCGTATTCATGCGGTTCTGGGGCGCGTTCCATGGCAGACGTATGCCTTAAACGTGATAAACTGGTCTGCGGGAAAGGGGAATGTCCACATGGTTTTTGAGGTCGGCGAGACAGTAGTTTACCCTCACCACGGTGCAGCCAAAATTGAAGAAATCAAGATGCGCACTGTTAAGGGCGAAGAGAAGATGTATCTCAAGCTCAAGGTGGCTCAGGGTGATCTGACCATTGAAGTTCCAGCAGAAAACGTTGACCTTGTTGGGGTCCGGGACGTAGTGGGCAAAGAAGGTCTGGAGCACGTGTTTGAAGTGCTGCGGGCCGAGTTCACTGAAGAGCCCACCAACTGGTCACGTCGATACAAGGCAAACCTGGAAAAGCTTGCTTCCGGTGACGTCATCAAGGTGGCAGAGGTCGTCCGCGACCTGTGGCGCCGCGATCACGACCGGGGTCTCTCCGCAGGGGAGAAGCGCATGCTGGCCAAGGCCCGCCAGATTCTGATTTCAGAACTGGCGCTGGCTGAGAAGACTGATGAAGAGAAGGCTGCAAGCGTTCTCGACGAGGTCCTGGCTTCCTAAGCAGCACGTCGAATAGACAAGAATCGAACCCCGGTGGCCAACGGCTGCCGGGGTTTCTTCTTGCCCGCTCCGCCCGCCCCCGGGGTTGCGCTCTCACCTTTGGTCCTTAACAGCGCCCCGGAAGCACCGGAAGTGACAGCTCAGTGGGATGCTGCGGGTGCGGGGACGTAGTCTTGTCCGCATGGATACTGCACCGACGAACACGTCACCGGCCGGTCCCGTCACTGCCGTCATCGTCGTGGCTGCCGGCTCCGGCCAGCGCCTGGGCTACGGTATGCCGAAGGCCAAGGTTCCGCTGGGCGGTGACACCATCCTCACCCACGCCCTGCGTGGCGTCGCGGCGGCAGGCATCGCGCAGCAGATCTGCGTCGCCATTCCTCCCGGGGACACGGAGCTCCATGCCCTCTGCGACGCCTTCGCGCGGGACCTCAAGGCGGAGCACCTGCGCGCGCCCGCACCGGGCGGCGGGCAGCCCCCGGTCGTGACCATCATCGACGGCGGCTCCAGCCGGGCCGAGTCAGTTCGCGCCGCACTGGCAGCGCTCCTGCCGGCCACGGAGGCCGTCCTGGTCCACGACGCCGCCCGGGCACTGGCGCCGGAGGCCGTCTTCCACCGTGTGGCCCACGCCCTCGCGGCGGGCGCCCAGGCCGTCATCCCCGTGATCCCCGTGGTGGACACGGTCAAAACCGTGGAACCGTCCACCGGCGACGGCGCCGCTATCGCCCCCGAGATCGTCACCGGCACCGCGGCCCGGGAAACCCTCCGGGCCGTGCAGACCCCGCAGGGATTCGACCTTGCCACCCTCAGGCGTGCCCACGAGGCCGCGGCCGCCTTCGACGCCGGCCAGGCAGCAGCCGTCACGGACGACGCCATGCTGGTGGAACTCCTCGGCGTCCCCGTCCACGCGGTCCGCGGCGCCAGCCAATCACTAAAGATCACCACGCCGCTGGACCTGATCATCGCCGAGGGGCTCCTCGAGGGCCCGCTGGGCGCCCGCTGGGTGGAAGGCTGAGCATGTCCGGACCCCAGAACACACCCCTGCCGGTCATCCCGCGGACCGGAATCGGCATCGACGTGCATGCCTACGCCCCCGAGGACGCCCCCCAGCCGCTCTGGCTTGGAGGGCTGCTCTGGGACGGGGAGCGCGGACTGTCCGGCCATTCCGACGGCGACCCCGTCGCCCACGCTGCGGCCGACGCCCTCTTCTCCGCCTGCGGCGTCGGGGACCTCGGGACGCATTTCGGCACCGACCGGCCGGAGTACGCCGGCGCCTCCGGAGTGACGCTGCTGGCAGAGGCCGCGCGGATCGTCCGCGCCGCGGGTTTCGAAATCGGGAACATCGCCGTGCAGTTCGTGGCCAACCGGCCCAAGTTCGGCCCGCGCCGGGAGGAATCCCAGCGGGTCTTGAGCGAGGCAGCCGGCGCTCCCGTCAGCGTCTCGGCCACCACCAGTGACGGGCTCGGTTTCACCGGCCGCGGTGAAGGCATTGCGGCCACGGCGACGGCCCTCGTCTACCCCGCCGCCTCGGCGTCTCGGCAGCCGGTCGCCTAGGCTTAACCCAGATCCTTTCCGCGACACCCCAGGAGACTCCCCGTGAAAAAGCTGCTGCCCGCCGTCGTACTGGTGGCCGGACTGCTGCTGGCCGGCTGCGCCGGGACGCCGAAGATGAGCATCCCTGACAGCTGTGCGTTCCTCAACGAGGACACCTTCGTCCCCACCGGCAACCAGCAGCAGCAGGCGGAACAGATCGCCAAGCATTACCAGGAGGTCGCGGACAAGGTGGCTCCCGAGGTGGCGGCCCCCATCCAGGAGATGGCCGACGTTATGGAAGACGTCTCCGGTTCCTCCCTCGGCGCCAAGAGTGACGAACAGACCAAGCAGCTCGCCGGCCAGATGAACAAGATCGGCGAGTACTGCAAGTAGGCCCGGCAAGGGGCCGCGCCGGGGGCCGGACCCCATCGGCTAATCTGGAGCGGTGACCCTGCGCTTCTATGACACTGCATCCGCCGAAGTCCGCGACTTCGTCCCCCTGGTTCCGGGCAAGGTGAGCCTTTACTACTGCGGCGCCACAGTGCAGGGCATGCCGCACGTCGGGCACATCCGCTCGGCCATCGCGTTCGACCAGCTCACTCGCTGGCTGCAATACCGCGGCTTCCGTGTCACCGCGGTCCGCAACGTCACCGACATCGACGACAAGATCCTGGCCAAGGCGGCGGATTCCTTCGCCCCTGACTTCGAGGGAGAGCCGGGCTCTGTCCGCGAAGAGGAATGGTGGGCGCTGGCCTACCGCTACGAGCAGGAATTCCTCAAGGCCTACGACACCCTGGGTGTCTCCCGCCCCACCTATGAGCCGCGCGCCACCGGCCACATCCCGGAAATGCACGCCCTGATCCAGCAGCTGATCGACCGCGGGCACGCATACCCCGCCCTGGATGATTCCGGCGACGTGTACTTCGACGTGCGCTCCTGGGCCAAGTACGGTTCCCTGACCCGGCAGAAGATCGATGACATGCAGGGGGCTCCCGACGCCGACCCCCGGGGGAAGAAGGATCCGCGCGACTTTGCCCTCTGGAAGGGCCACAAGGAGGGGGAGCCGACGACAGCGGGCTGGGCCTCGCCGTGGGGCACAGGCCGTCCGGGCTGGCACCTCGAATGCTCTGCGATGGTCACCAAGTACCTCGGCACCGAGTTCGACATCCACGGCGGCGGGCTGGACCTGCGGTTTCCGCACCACGAAAACGAAATGGCCCAGTCCCAGGCTGCCGGCCATGGCTTCGCCAACTTCTGGATGCACAACGGTATGGTCACCTACGCCGGCGAGAAGATGTCCAAGTCGATCGGCAACACCGTCAGTCCGGCCGAAATGCTGGAACTCGCGTCACCGCGGGTGGTCCGCTACTACCTCGGCCAGGCGCAGTACCGCTCGGTGCTGGACTACCAGCCGACGTCCCTGCAGGAAGCTGCGGCCGCCGTGGAACGCATCGACGGCTTCATCAGCCGGGCCGTCCGGACCCTTGCCGGCGTCGACGGCGGCACCCGCGCCAGCTACGGTTTCTCCAGCTACGGCACCGTCCCGGATGCTTTCGCGGCCTCGATGGACGATGACCTGAACGTCCCGCAGGCCCTGGCGGTGCTCCACGAGACCGTCCGCGCCGGCAACACCGCGCTCACCGCCGGAGAGCTCGACGCCGCCCGGACGGCACTGGCCAGCGTCACCGACATGCTGCGTGTCCTTGGTCTCAACGACACCGCTCGCCCCGCCGTGGATGAACAGGGCAGCACCGCTCTTGGTGTCCTCGTTGAAGCGCAGCTTGCGGCCAGGGCGCAAGCCCGCGCCAGCAAGGACTGGGCCGCCTCGGATGCCATCCGCGATACCCTCGCCGCCGCCGGCGTCGTCGTCGAGGACGGCCCGGACGGCGCAAACTGGAGCCTCAAACGCGGCTGAGCCGGTGCCGTTCGGGGCGCCGAACCGGGGCCGGGCCCTACCCTGCGGTCGAGGATTTAACTCGAGTCAGTAGACTGGAGTTCAGACTTATCAACGAATCGCGTAGTTAAAAGGGTGAAACTCATGGCCAACAACGGTCGCCGCTCGGTCAAACTGAAGAAGGGCCCCACCGTCGGAACCGGCGGCCACGGCCGCAAGGCCCTTGAGGGCAAGGGACCCACGCCCAAGGCGGAGGACCGTCCCTACCACAAGGCCCACAAGAACAAGCAGCTCGCGGAACGCTCCGCGGCCAAGCGCCCGGGCGCACCGCGCAACGCCGGTGCCCGTTCCGGCCCCAAGGGCCGCGCCACGGAGGAAGTCGTCACCGGACGCAACTCGGTCGTCGAGGCCCTGCGCGCCGGCATCCCCGCCAAGGCCCTGCACGTTGCCATCCGCATCGAGATGGACGATCGCGTCAAGGAGTCCCTCAAGCTGGCGGCCGAGCGCGGCATCCCGCTGCTCGAAACCGGCAAGCCCGAGCTGGACCGCATGACGGACGACGCCATCCACCAGGGCCTCGTGCTGCAGATCCCGCCGTACGAATACCAGGACGCCTACGAGCTCGCGGAAGAGACCCTTGAGGCCTGGAAGAAGGGCCACGTCTCCAACGCGCCGCTCTTCGTCGCGCTCGACGGCATCACCGATCCGCGCAACCTTGGCGCGATCATCCGCTCGGTCTCGGCATTCAGCGGCCACGGCGTCGTCGTCCCGGAGCGCCGCTCCGTCGGCGTGACCGCCTCTGCCTGGAAGACCAGCGCCGGCGCAGCCGTCCGCGTCCCCGTGGCCCGCGCGGCCAACCTGAACAACACGCTGAAGGCGTTTAAGAACATGGGCATCTATGTTCTGGGGCTCGACGGCGACGGCGACGTCTCGCTGCCCGATCTCGCCCTGGCCACCGAGCCGGTCTGCATCGTCGTGGGTTCCGAGGGCAAGGGCCTCAGCCGCCTGGTCCGCGAAAACTGCGACCAGATCGTCTCCATCCCGATCGACTCCGCCATGGAATCGCTCAACGCCTCCATGGCCGTGGGTATCTCCCTCTACGAGATCTCCCGCCAGCGCGCCGCTAAATAACTGTCGCTCGTTTCGGCTGGGACCGCCGGAACCGGAGCTTTGCCGTCGCTTAGACACCTCCCGACGACACTTCCGGCCGCGGGCGGCCTGCAGTGTCTCTGGTCGGCGATGCGCTCCTTGCAAAACTCCGGTACCGGCTCTGACGCTCCCTCACCTACGGTGAAAATTACGGCAACGCTCCCTCACCTTTGGCGTGTGGCTGGCGAACGCTCTCTCACCTTTGGCGTGTGGCTGGCGAACGCTCTCTCACCTTTGGCGTGTGGCTGGCGAACGCTCTCTCACATCTCGTGAGGGCGCGTTTGCCGTAAGCGGCGAAAGGTGAGGGAGCGTCGTTTCTTTGCAGTACCTCGATGCAGGGTGGGCTGAATATGAGCGGGCGGCGGGGTCTTGCTAGGAGCGCATCGCCGACCAGAGCCGGATGAGGCCGCCCAGCGGCCGAAGCAGGCGTCGGGAGGTGTCTAAGCGACGGCAAGGCGCCGGTGTCCGCGGAAGATGACCACGGCGAAGGCGCCGGTGTCCGCGGAAGGTGACCACGGCGAAGGTGACCACGAACTACCCGAGCAGCCTAGAACTTGTGGCGATTGGCCAGCACCGGGAGTTTGGTTCGGGCTTCTTTGACGACGGCGGGGTCCAGATCGGCGAACAGCAGGCCGGGGGCGCCGTCGAGCTCTTCGAGGACTTCGCCGAAGGGGGAGACGACGGCGGAGTGCCCGACGCCGGTGGGCGCCGCACCCTTGGGCTCGATGCCCTGGCTGGCCGGATCACCCTGGCCGCAGGCGAGGACCAGGGTGGTGGAATCCGCGGCGCGGGCCCGGGCGAGGAGCTTCCACTGCTCGGCCTTGCCGGGACCGGAACCCCAAGAGGCGCACACGATGTTGACCTCGGCGCCGCGGTCGGCGTTCTCGGTGAACAGACCCGGGAACCGGATGTCGTAGCAGGTGGCCAGGCCGAACGTCACGCCGTCGAACTCAAACGTGACCGGCGTGGTGCCGGCGTCGACGGTATCCGATTCCGCGAAGCCGAAAGCGTCGAACAGGTGGATCTTGTCGTAGCTGGTCTCGATGCCGCGGCCGGTGACCAGCAGTGTGTTGCGTACCTTGCCGCCGTCGTCCGCTTTTCCGGGGGTGAACATCCCCGCAACGATCACGATGTCCTGCTCTGCCGCGATGGCGCGCACCGCCGATGCCCAGGGGCCGTCCAGCGGCTCCGCGATGTCCAGCAGCGAGTTGCCGAAGGAGCGCATGGTGGCCTCTGGGAACACCACAAGCTCGGCCCCGCCGGATTTTGCCCGGGCCGCATAGTCCGCGACGAGGTCCAGATTTCCGGCAAGATCCCGTCCGGTGATGATTTGAGCGAGTGCAATCCGCACTATTACCTCCACTTTCGGCGCTTGTTCCAGTATGCAACGCCGCTATTCCGTACACTGCACTTCGTCAGGAAAACAGAATCCGGGGCTATTTGTTCGGTCCCGCTAAACTTTAAGCAATGGTCATGCCCTACGTAGACACAGCTTCCACCGTAGACGCCTCGCGGGCGTTTCCGCTGGGAATCAGCGTTCCGGTCACCGGTTCGCCGGCAACGGACGATCCTCGGGGTGCCTTCGCGAATGTGGCTGTCTACGCGCCCGGCGTGGCCACCCTGGAGATCGCCTACCAGGCGCCCGGGGGCGTCTGGCAATTGAAAACCCTGCCGAACGTGACCGACGGTGTGCACCACGGCATCGTCGAAGGCATACCTGCCGGTTCGCGGTACGGCTTCCGGGCGACGCCGGACCACGAGGCGCTCCCGCTGTCCATGCCCGCCACGGACTTCGACGCCGGCGGCGTGCAGCCGCTGCTGCTGGACCCTTACGGCCGGGCGGTGGACGAGCGCGAGGATTTCATCACGAGCGTCCGGATGGAGAGCGACTTCGATTGGGGTGCCGACCGCTGTCCCAGGATTCCGTGGCGCAACACCATCATTTACGAAGCGCACGTCCGCGGCCAGACCAAGCTGCACCCCGACGTCCCGGAAGACCTCCAGGGTACCTACGCCGGACTGGCGCACCCGGCCATGGTCGAGCACCTGATCGCGCTGGGGATCACCTCGGTGCAACTCCTCCCGGTGCACTTCCACGTGGACGAGCCGCATCTGCAGAACCTCGGCATGACGAACTACTGGGGCTACAACACCGCCGCGTTTTTTGCCCCGCACCCCGGCTACGCCACCGAGGCGGCGCAGGCCAAGGGCGCGCAGGCCGTCCAGGACGAGTTCAAGGGCATGGTCAAGCTGCTGCATGCCGCCGGCCTTGAGGTCATCCTCGACGTCGTCTACAACCACACCGCGGAGGGCGGCCCGGACGGCCGGACGCTCAGCTTCCGCGGCCTGGGCGAGATGACCTACTACCGCAATGACGGCCACGGCAAGTACGTGGACACCACCGGCTGCGGCAACAGCCTGAACTTCGGTGAACCCCGCGTGATCCAGCTGGTGCTGGATTCGCTGCGTTACTGGGTGACCGAGTTCCACATCGATGGCTTCCGCTTCGACCTCGCCGTGACACTGGCCCGCAACGCCGCCAACGAGTTCGATCCGCGGCACCCGTTCCTGGTCGCGATTGGCGCCGACCCGGTGCTGTCCGCCACGAAACTCATCGCCGAGCCGTGGGATGTCGGCTACGGGGGCTGGCAGACCGGCCGCTTCCCGGCCGGCTGGGTGGACTGGAACGACCACTTCCGCGACGCCGTCCGCAGCTTCTGGCTCGCAGACCGCGCCTCGATCGACGCCGGCGGGCAGGGCGGTTCGGTGGCCCGCCTCGCGGACGCCCTCTCCGGCTCCGCGAGCCTGTTTGAGCCGTCCGGCAGGTCCCGGCTCGCCTCCGTCAACCTCGTCACCGCCCACGATGGTTTCACCCTGGCCGACCTTGTGTCCTACGATCGCAAGCACAACGAGGCGAACGGTGAGCAGAACCGTGACGGCCACGGCGACAACCGCAGCTACAACCACGGCTTCGAGGGTCCCACCGAGGACGAGGACATCCTCGCCCGGCGTGCCCAGTCCAGCCGCAACCTGATGGCCTCGCTCATGATCTCTCAGGGCGTGCCCATGATCACCGCCGGTGACGAGGTGGGCCGCACCCAGCAGGGCAACAACAATTCCTACTGCCAGGACAACCCCATCACCTGGATCGATTGGACCAGCACGCCCGAGTCGCACTCGATGCTGCGCACCACCAAGCGCGTCATACGGCTCCGCAAGGAATTCCTTGCCGGGCAGCCGCATGACTACCCGACGCGCGAAAAGCAGTCCTACTTCCACTGGTTCGACGAGCGCGGCGAGCCCATGGCCGGGGACCGCTGGCAGGATCCGGGCCACCGGGTGGTGCAGCTCCTGCTCGGGTCCGACGACGGCCACGTCGACGGACTCGTGGTGGTCAACGGCGGCGCCAAGGACATCAAAGTGACGCTGCCGCAGCTGAGCAATGAGGACGGGACCGGCAACCGGATCTTCGAACTCCGCCTGACCACCTCCGGGCTGCATGACCGCCGCCAGGGCGTCCGGGTCGCTTCCGGGGAGCGGGACGTGGTGCAGGCCAATTCCATCAACATTTACCGCACGTAGTCCGGCGGTGCCCACCGGCACAACGGAACAGGCAAACAAAGGAACCCATGAAGATCTACTCCGCAGACACCTGGACCATCGAGGAGCTGCAGGCCCTGGCGGCCGACGCGGGCCGCCGCACGCTGTTGGTCCCGGCCGCCGATACCAAGCGGGCAGTGCTGGAGACGTTCGCGGAGGCGCTGGACTTCCCGGAGGCCTACGGAGTGGACTACGACGCGCTCAACGACACCCTGCACGACTTCGCTGATGCCGTCGCCGACGACGGCCAGGCCCCCATCACCTTCATTTGGGAGGTCCCGGCCGCCTTCCGTGCGGACCGGTCCTTCGGCGTCATCTGCGAAGTCCTGCAGGACGCCGAGCGCTACGCCGGAGAGAACCTGGCGGTCACCGCCGTCTGCCTCTGATCGAAGCTGCGCACGGATCCACTGCCCTTACGCGTTGACGATCAGGCCCAGTTCCGCTTTGGAGGCCAGGGCAGTGTGCTTCGGGAGTACCCGGACCGTGTAGCCGAAGGAACCGGACCGGTCGATCACCACGGTTCCGCTGAAGAGGTGCCGGCCCTTGCCGAGGTCTTCAATCGCCTTCAACTCCGCCACCGTGACATCGGCCAGCTCGTCGCTATCCTCCGCCTTGCCGTAGGCCACCTCGACGGCCACATCATCCGGGGTGAGATCGTGCAGGGCAACGTAGGCGTTCACCTGGAGCATGTCGCCGATCTGCGGATCCTCCGAGACACCCACCGAGTCCACATGCTCCACCTGGATCTGGGGCCACGCGGCCCTGACCATGGAGGCCCACGCCGCCAAGGCCTTGGCCTCGGCAAAATTGTCCGCCACTGCCCGCCGACCTGCGACGGCGGCCGGCCGGTACAGGACGTTGACGTAGTCCTTGAGCATCCGGTCTGCGGAGACTGCCGGGCCCAGATGGGACATGGTGTGCTTGATCATTGAGACCCAATGCGTGGGGACAGCCTGCGGCCCGGACTGCGACGGCCCGGCCGCCCCGGCGCCGTCGGACACCGTGAGGCCGTAGAAGCGCGGGGCCACCTGCGTCTCCAGCAGCTCGTACAGCGCGGCCGCCTCGATGTCGTCCCGTTCCTCGGGGGATGCTCCGTTGTTGGCGGTCGGAATCGCCCAGCCGTTCTCGCCGTCGTACATCTCGTCCCACCAGCCGTCCAGGACGGAGAGGTTGAGCGAGCCGTTCAGGGCGGCCTTCATGCCGGAGGTGCCGCACGCCTCAAGCGGACGCAGCGGGTTGTTCAGCCACACATCGCAGCCTGGGAACAGGGTCCGGGCCATGGCGATGTCATAGTTCGGCAGGAACGCGATACGGTGCCGCACCGCGGGGTCGTCGGTGAACCGGACGAGGTCCTGGATCATCTTCTTGCCCGCGTCATCGGCCGGGTGCGACTTGCCGGCGATGACCAGCTGGATCGGGTGGGTCTTGTGCAGCAGCAGGGCCTTGAGCCGCTCCGGCTCGCGCAGCATGAGGGTGAGCCGCTTGTAGGTGGGCACACGCCGGGCGAAGCCGATGGTCAGGACGTCCGGGTCCAGCACGGAATCCGTCCAGGCGAGCTCGGCGTCGGCCGCGCCGCGCTTCTTCCAGGCGGCCCGGAGCCGGCGCCGGACGTCCTCCACGAGGGAGACGCGCAGCTCGCGGCGAAGGGCCCAGACATCTTCGTCACTGACGTTGTAAGCGAGGTCCCAGCGGCCCGGCTCTTCGGCATCGTTGCCGAACTGGTCACGCGCCAGGGCCGAGACCCGCGGGTCCACCCACGTGGGCACATGCACGCCGTTGGTGACCGACGTGATGGGTACCTCGGAGTGGTCGAATCCGGGCCACAAGGCGGAGAACATGCCGCGGGACACCACGCCGTGCAGCTTCGCCACCCCGTTGGCGCGCTGCGCCAGCCGCAGCCCCATCACGGCCATGTTAAAGACGAACGGATTGCCGTCGGTGTAGTCCTCGCGGCCCAGGTCCAGGATCTTGGCCACCGGCACGTCAGGAGCCAGTCCGGCGTCGAAGAAGTGCTGGATCTGCGAGACCTCGAAGCGGTCGATGCCGGCCGGGACCGGGGTGTGGGTGGTGAAAACCGTGGACGCGCGTCCGGCGGCCAGTGCTTCATCCCAGCTCAGCGGCTCGGCGGCGGCCATCATTTCCTGGATGCGTTCCACGCCCAGGAAGCCGGCATGTCCCTCGTTGGTGTGGAACACTTCCGGCGCGGGGCTTCCGGTGAGTTTCTGGAAGGCTCGGAGGGCCTTGACGCCGCCCATGCCCAGCAGGAGTTCCTGCTGGAGGCGGTGGTCGCCGCCGCCGCCGTAGAGGCGGTCGGTGATGCCGCGCGCGGCCTCGTCGTTACCCGGGACGTTGGAGTCCAGGAGCAGCAACGGGACGCGCCCGACGTCGGCACGCCAGACGTGCGCCAGCAGCCGGCGGCCGTGGGGGAGCGGCAGCGAGATCTGGACGGGCTTGCCGTTGCCGTCAGGGGAGGCCTCGCGCAGGAGGGTCAGCGGCAGCCCGTCCGGATCCAGGACGGGGTAGGTTTCCTGCTGCCAGGCGTCACGGGACAGTGACTGCTTGAAATAGCCGGCCTGGTAAAGCAGCCCGACGCCGATCAGCGGCACACCCAGGTCCGACGCCGCCTTCAGGTGGTCGCCGGCCAGGATGCCGAGGCCGCCGGAGTACTGCGGCAGCACCTCGGTTATGCCGAACTCGGGGGAGAAGTAGGCGATGCAGGCCGGTGCCCCGTCGCCGAGGCTCTGGTACCAGCGGGGCTGCTCGAGGTACCGGTCGAGGTCCTCGGCGGCGGCATGGACCGGGCGCACCACGTCCTGGTCTGCGGCGAGGCGCTGCAGTTCCTCCCGGCTGACAAGGCCGAGGAAGCTCACCGGATCATGGGAGCTGTCGGCCCAGATCTTTGGATTCAGGCCCTCGAACAGCTGCCGCGTGGGACGGTGCCAGGACCACCGGAGATTGGTGGCCAGCCGGGCCAGCGGCCGGATCGGCTCGGGAAGAACGGTTCGGACGGTAAATCTGCGGATTGCCTTCACCTGCGAAACACTAACGGACAAGTCCGGGGCCCGGAACCGGTTTAAGTTTCTTTTGCATAAATGACGGACGGGCTTCCGGAAATCCTTTGGAAAAAGGGGAGCCGCCTTAGCAATCTGGCCGATTTGTCGATAACGTCGAGCCTGTGACTAACTCGCGAACCAGTGCCGTGTCCAAGCAAAAGCCGAAGGCCCTGATCACGGACGGCCTTCGCTTTGGCCGTTTTCCGATCACCGACGTACAGCCGGCGGTTGACGGCGGGAAATTCCCCGCCAAAGCCGTTGTGGGAGAAACCCTGGTGGTGGGCGCCACCGCATTCCGCGAGGGCCACGACCAGCTCGGCGTCAGCGCCGTCCTCCTGGATCCGCGCGGCAAGGAACGCCAGCGCGTCCGTCTGGCCCCGCCCCGCGGCAACCGCGGCAAGGGAACGGACCGCTGGGAAGGCCTGCTGACCCCGACCGCCACGGGCAACTGGTCCTTCGTGATCGAAGCCTGGCACGACCGCTACGGCACCTGGCACCACAACGCCGAGGTCAAGGTGGAAGCCGGCATCGACGTCGAACTCATGCTGGCCGAAGGCGCCGCGCTGCTCACCGAAGCATCCGAGGACTCCTCGCGCCCGTCCGCCGACCGGCGGACGCTGCGGATGGCCGTCGTCGGACTCAACGACGCCGGGAAGACCCCCGAGGAGCGCCTCGCCGCCGGTTTCAGCCCGGAGGTGGCCGCCGTCGTCGACCGTCAGCCGATCCGCGAACTGGTCACCGTCTCCGAGAACTACCCCCTCCTGGTGGAGCGCGAGCTCGCAGGCCGGGGTGCCTGGTACGAATTCTTCCCCCGGTCCGAGGGCGCGGTCCGCGACCACACCACGGGCGAGTGGACCTCCGGCACCTTCCGGACCGCCGCCAAGCGGCTCGACGCCGTCGCGGCCATGGGGTTCGACATCATCTACATGCCGCCGATCCACCCGATCGGCATCCAGCACCGCAAGGGCCCCAACAACACCCTGCTGGCCGGACCGCACGATCCGGGCTCCCCATGGGCCATCGGTGCCAAGGAGGGCGGCCACGACGCGATCCATCCGGACCTCGGCACCTTTGAGGACTTCGACGCCTTCGTGGCGCGGGCCGCGGAGCTGGGACTGGAGGTCGCCCTCGACCTGGCGCTGCAGGCCGCGCCGGACCACCCCTGGGTCACCAGCCACCCCGAATGGTTCACCACCCGTGTTGACGGCAGCATCGCCTACGCGGAGAACCCGCCGAAGAAATACCAGGACATCTTCCCGCTCAACTTCGACAACGACCCCGCGGGCCTGTCCAACGAGATCCTGCGCATCGTCCTCCTCTGGGTGAGTCACGGCGTCAAGATCTTCCGCGTCGATAACCCGCATACCAAACCGGTGTGGTTCTGGGAATGGCTGATCGCCAAGGTCAACAAAAAGCACCCCGACGTCGTCTTCCTCGCCGAGGCGTTCACCCGCCCGGCCATGATGCACGCCCTGGGACGCGCCGGTTTCCAGCAGTCCTACACATACTTCACCTGGCGGAACACCAAGGAGGAACTGGAGGAGTACTTCCAGGAGGTCAGCCACGACTCGCCGGCGTTCTTCCGCCCGAACTTCTTCGTCAACACCCCGGACATCCTGACCGAATTCCTGCAGTACGGCGGGCCGCCCGCGTTCAAGATCAGGGCCGCGCTGGCTTCCACGGCGAGTCCCATCTGGGGCGTCTACGCCGGCTTCGAACTCTACGAGCACGTGGCCCGGCCCGGCGCCGAGGAGTACATCGACAACGAAAAGTTCGAGTATAAGTCCCGCGACTGGGACGCCGCTGCCGAATCCGGCCGCACCCTGGCTCCGTACCTGACCCGGCTCAACGCGATCCGCCGCGCCCACCCCGCCCTGGGCGACCTGCAGAACCTGACGGTGCACGAAAGCACGGACAACGCCACGGTGGTCTACTCGAAGCACAAGACCCTTCCCGACGGCACGAAGGACACCCTGATCATTGTCGTCAACGTGGACCCGCACGGCATCCGTGAGAGCACGGTGACCCTGGACCTGGCGGCGCTCGAGCTGGATCCGGAGAACCTGACGCACAACGGCCGTTTTATGGTGGATGACCTGCTGACCGGCGAGAGCTGGGAATGGGACGAGTACAACTACGTCCGACTGGACGCCCATGTAGAACCCGCCCACATTCTTAGCATCCGGAGGTAGTACGAGTGAGTTTCAGCCCGACAAACCCCAACCAGCATTTCAGCCCGAAGGGGACCTTTGAACTGAACGCGCCCGGCCTCCAGCATGATCCCAACTGGTACCGCAAGGCGGTGTTCTATGAGGTGCTGGTCCGGGGGTTCGCCGACGGAAACGGTGACGGCTCCGGCGACTTCCACGGGCTGATCGACAAACTGGATTACCTGCAGTGGCTCGGCGTCGACTGTCTCTGGCTCCCGCCGTTCTTCCAGTCGCCGCTCCGGGACGGCGGCTACGACATCTCGGACTACAACTCCGTGCTCGACGAATTCGGCACCATCAGCGACTTCAAGCGCCTGGTCGCGGAGGCCCACGCCCGCGGCGTGCGTGTGATCATCGACCTTCCGCTGAACCACACCTCGGATCAGCACCCCTGGTTCCAGGAGTCACGCAAGGATCCGGACGGACCTTTCGGCGACTTCTACGTCTGGAGCGACACGGACGAGAAGTACGAAGACGCGCGCATCATCTTCGTGGACACCGAGGAATCCAACTGGACCTTCGATCCGATCCGGCGCCAGTTCTTCTGGCACCGCTTCTTCAGCCACCAGCCGGATCTCAACTTTGAGAACCCCAAAGTCATCGACGCGCTCTTCGACGTCGTGCGGTTCTGGCTGGATCAGGGCATCGACGGCTTCCGTGCGGACGCCATCCCGTACCTCTTCGAGGAAGAGGGCACCAACTGCGAGAACCTGCCCCAGACCCACGAATTCCTGCGCAAGCTGCGCAAGATGGTCGACGAAAGCTACCCGGGCCGCGTGATCATCGCCGAGGCCAACCAGCCGCCGGCTGAAGTGGTCGAGTACTTCGGGACGCAGGAGGAACCGGAATGCCACATGGCCTTCCACTTCCCGATTATGCCGCGCCTGTACTACGCGCTGCGGGACCAGAAGGCCGCGCCCATCATCGAGACGATGAAGGACACCCCGGACATTCCGGACGGCGCCCAGTGGGGCACCTTCCTGCGGAACCACGACGAGCTGACCCTGGAAATGGTCACCGCCGACGAGCGCGCCGCCATGCTCGGCTGGTACGCGCCGGACCCGCGCATGCGCGCCAACATCGGCATTCGGCGCCGGCTGGCGCCGCTGCTGGACAACTCCCGCTCCGAGATCGAACTCATCAATGCCCTGCTGCTCTCCCTGCCCGGCAGCCCGTTCCTGTACTACGGGGACGAGATCGGCATGGGGGACAACATCTGGCTTGAGGACCGCGACGCCGTCCGCACGCCCATGCAGTGGAACCCGGACCGCAACGCCGGGTTCTCCCACGCGGATCCCGGCAAGCTGTACCTTCCGGTGATCCAGTCGCTGGTCTACAACTACAGCATGGCCAACGTCGAGGCCGAAGCAGCCCATTCGGGCTCGCTGCTGCGCTGGACGCGCCAGATCCTCAGTGTCCGCAAGAACCACCCCGCCTTCGGCCTGGGTGGCTTCGAGCACGTCGAAGCAGACCACGACGTCGTCCTCGCCTACCTGCGGGAGCTGAAAGACGGCAACTCGGCGGGCGAGGACAGCGAAACCATCCTGTGCGCCTTCAACCTGTCCCAGCACCCCGTGGCCACCACCTTGCGGGTACCGAGGTTCGCCGGCCGGGGCCTTCGGGACGTGTTCGGCGGCCAGGCCTTCCCGGGGATCTCCGACGACGGAACCCTGACGCTGACCCTGGGCAGCCATGACTTCTTCTGGCTGCGGATCCGCTCGGCCGCCTCCAACCCGGCGTCGCCCTACACGCAGGCCATGCCAATCCTGTCCATCGAAGGCTGAGATGACCCGACCCACCCTGACCCCTGCCCTGAGCGGACTGCTCGGCGGCTGGCTTCCGCGCCAGCGCTGGTTCCCCGTCAAAAGCGCGGCGTTCAGCTTCGAGCCGGCCGGGCGCCTGAGCCTGGCCGGCGAACCCGGCGGCGCAAGAAATGCCCCCGGACTCGAGGTGCTGCTGCTGGCCGTGAGCTACCCGACGCCGGACGGCTCCCGTACCGACGTCGTCCAGGTCCCGCTCAGCATTCGGCGCTCCCCGCTGGGCGGGGCGGAAGCCGGGCTGATCGGGCGGGTTTCCATTCCGGACCCGGCCGGGTCCGCCGGGGCGCCCGACGCCGTGGGTGCCCCCGACGACCGCTGGGTTTACGACGGAGTGCACGACTCCGAATTCATCGCCGCGTGTCTGGAGCTGATGCGCCTCGGCGGCACCACGCCGTCCGGGAACGCTTCAGGCCACCTCGTTGAGTCCGGCTACGTCCTCCCGCGGGCCACCGGCGTCGTGAAGGTCCTCTCCGGCGAGCAGTCCAACAGTTCGGTGATCGTCGACGACGGCAAGTCGGCCGCGATCCTGAAGTTCTTCCGGGTGCTCTCCGAGGGCCAAAACCCGGAAGTGGAAATCGGTGCGGCCTTGACCGCCGGGCGCACGGCCGAAGTGCCGGCAACCCTCGGGTGGGTCACCGGGGAGTGGGACGCGCCGGCCGGAGACCACCCCGACCAGCCCGCACGCGGCGAACTTGCCGTGGCGCACGAGTTCCTCGCCGGCGGACTGGACGCCTGGCGGCTGGCCGTCAACGCGGCGAGCCGCGGCCAGGACTTCACCGCCGAGGCACACGCTCTCGGCGCCGCCACCGCCACGGTGCACCGCCGGCTGGCCGAGGCGCTTGGTGTCGCGTCCGAATCCGCCCCGGGAAGCGACATCGCGCCCGGCGTGGCCCAGAGGGTGCGGCAGTCCTGGGCCCAGGCCGGTGCCGCCGTCGGCCCTTATGACGCCGCGCTGGACCGTCTCCTCCTGCGACTCGAGGGCAGCGGCGCCGGTCCCCTGCAACGGATCCACGGTGATCTCCACCTGGGCCAGATCCTCCAGGTTCCGGGCGTCCGCGGGAAGTCGCCGCGCTGGGCCATCCTCGATTTTGAAGGGGAACCGCTCCGGCCCATTTCGGAGCGCAATTTCCCCGACGTCCCGCTGCGCGACGTCGTCGGAATGCTCCGGTCCTTCGACTACGCCGCCGGTGCGGCTGTCCGCGAGCACCCGGAGGCGAACGTCCCGGACACTTGGGTCGATGACTGCGCCGAGGCCTTCCTGGCCGGCTACGCGGACGTCATTCCCGGCAGTATCGACCGCGATTCGCCTCTTTTCGTGGCGCTGTGGCTCGACAAGGCACTCTACGAAGTCATCTATGAGCTACGGAACAGGCCGGACTGGCTCTCCATTCCGGTCAACGCATCACGTCGACTCCTCGGCAGTACAGGCTCCGGCGTTCCGGCCGAAGCCGCAGCGGAAGGTATCAAAATGACAGGTTCAGCACGTATTGATCGTCCCGGAAGCCCACTTCAGGTGGATGCGGAGACGCTGGCGAGGGTAGCCGCCGGTGAACACCACGCCCCCCACTCAGTCCTGGGCGCGCACCTCGATGACCACGGGCATGTGACCATCCGCACGGTCAAGCACCTCGCCGAAGCCGTCTCTGTTGTGACCGCTGCCGGCTCGTTCCCGATGACGCATGAGTCCGGCGGCGTGTGGGTTGCCGTGCTGGAACCGCTGGAGCAGGGCCACGTGCCGGACTACCGGCTGGAGGTGACGTACGAGGGCCAGGCGCCGCAGCCGGCCGATGACCCCTACCGTTACCTGCCCACTATCGGCGAGCTTGACCTGCACCTGATCGGTGAGGGCCGCCACGAGCGCCTCTGGGATGTGCTCGGCGCGCACGTCCAGCACTACAAGTCCGGCATGGGCGATGTTGACGGCGTGTCCTTCGCCGTGTGGGCCCCGAACGCCCAGGCCGTCCGCGTCAAGGGCGACTTCAACGGCTGGGACGGACGGCAGCACTCCATGCGGTCCCTCGGGTCCTCCGGGGTCTGGGAACTCTTCCTCCCCGGCGTGATAGCAGGGGCGTGCTACAAATTTGAGATCCGCACCAGGGACGGCTACTGGGTGGAGAAGGCGGACCCGATGGCCTTCGGCACCGAGATCCCGCCGCTGACGGCGTCGCGCGTCGTCGAACCCTCCTACGCCTTCAAGGACGCGGAATGGATGGAGGCCCGGGCCGCGCGGGATCCGCATAACTCGCCGATGAGTGTTTACGAAGTGCACCTCGGCTCGTGGCGGGTCGGCCTCAGCTACCGTGAACTGGCCAAGGAACTGGTGGCCTACGTCAAGTGGCTCGGCTTCACCCACGTGGAATTCATGCCCGTGGCGGAGCACCCCTTCGGCGGGTCCTGGGGCTACCAGGTCACGTCCTACTTCGCCCCGACGTCACGCTTCGGCCATCCCGACGAATTCCGGTACCTCGTGGATGAACTCCACCAGGCCGGAATCGGCGTGCTGCTGGACTGGGTGCCGGCGCACTTCCCCAAGGATGAGTGGGCGCTGGCCCGGTTCGACGGCGAAGCCCTGTACGAGCACGCCGACCCGAACCTTGGCGAGCACCCGGATTGGGGAACGCTGATCTTCGATTTCGGCCGCAGCGAAGTCCGGAACTTCCTCGTCGCCAACGCGCTGTACTGGCTCGATGAATTCCACATCGACGGCCTCCGCGTGGACGCCGTCGCCTCGATGCTCTACCTCGACTACTCCCGCGAGGAAGGGCAGTGGCAGCCGAACCGTTTCGGCGGGCGGGAGAACCTCGAAGCCATCTCCTTCCTGCAGGAAGTCAACGCCACGGTCTACAAGACGCACCCCGGTGCTGTCATGATCGCCGAGGAATCAACCGCGTTCCCGGGGGTCACCGCGCCTACGAGCCAGGGCGGCCTGGGCTTCGGAATCAAATGGAACATGGGCTGGATGCACGATTCGCTCAAGTACATTTCCGAGGACCCGTTCAACCGCCGCTGGCACCACGGCACCATCACGTTCTCCATGGTCTACGCCTACACCGAGAACTTCCTCCTGCCGATCAGCCACGACGAAGTAGTGCACGGCAAGGGTTCGATGCTGCGCAAGATGCCCGGTGACCGCTGGCAGCAGCTGGCCAACCTGCGCGCCTTCCTGGGCTACCAGTGGGCGCACCCGGGCAAGCAGCTGATCTTCATGGGCACCGAATTCGGCCAGGAGGCCGAATGGTCCGAGCAGCACGGCCTCGACTGGTGGCTGGCCGAAATCCCGGCCCACCGCGGAATGCAGCTCCTGACCAAGGACCTCAATGAGCTGTACAGCGCCACCCCGGCGCTCTACGAACAGGACAACGACCCCGCCGGGTTCCAGTGGATCAACGGCGGGGACTCCGACCGCAACGTCCTGACCTTCATGCGCCGGGACGTGGCGGGCAACCCGCTGGTGTGCGCCTTCAACTTCTCCGGGGCCCCGCACACGGACTTCCAGCTGGGTGTTCCGTCGGCGGGGGAGTGGCAGGAAGTGCTGAACACCGACGCCGACGCGTACGGAGGCTCCGGCGTCCTGAACGGCGGCACCCTGACGGCGACGGACGCCGGCACCGACGGCCAGCCCGCGACCCTCACGGTCACGCTGCCTCCCTTGGGAGCTGCTTTCTTCAAACCGGTGAGCTGACGCCCGGCCCCGCAGTCCTTGCGGGCGCCTGCATGAGCTTCGCTGACAAGCCCGGAATCCCCGTGATTCCGGGCTTTTCGGCACTCGTCGGGAGGGCTCGCCAGCACCCCTTTGTCACCAGGGCAAAGTGGTGGTAGAGTTTATTTCCGCGCTGCTCCCCGGAGTTGATCCGCCACCACGACCCAGATGCCTCACGGCGAGACTGAGTCGGAACGCGGATTTGACAAGGGTGAAGCGGCCCGGTAAGTTTGAAAAGTTGCTCCGGAGCGATCCGCGGCCCTGATGGGTTGTGGTGGTGCCGGGTGTGTCTGTTGTTTGAGAACTCAATAGTGTGCCAAGTTTGTTGATACCAATTTATT
>NZ_VEGI01000004.1 GCF_007679325.1 Arthrobacter sp. U41
TTCAGGCCATTCAGAAGGGGGTCGGTCGCTATCTTTCCGCATCAGCGGCGGCGACTCGAACAACAATACACGCCACCCGCACCCGGCACAAATCCACCCACCACACCCCCACCCACACCCCAAAAACCCCGGAATGCCGCGGCAATCAGGCCACCAGGCGGCCCTCCCCGGCCAAGCCGGCGAAATCGGGGTTATGTGTACTGGCTCACACCCTCAACGCAGGGCCCCCGCACACAGCAGGCCAGCTCTCACCTGCCCTCGAGCAGCTCCTGAACTTGCATCAGGAACTTTCGTCCGCCGTCGGTCAGGGCCGCCACGTCACTGAAGGTGCGTTCCGGGACTTTCAGCTGCAGGCAGTCCAACGTCCAGCGCACGTCCGAATAGAGCTCCCGGGCATCGGCCAGCAGCACCGGCTTCCCGTTGTCCACCCGGAAGCCGGCCGCGTTCAGCATGTCCGCGATGATCCGTTCCCGCTCGTCCCAGGACGGGGTGGAGCCCTCAAGCAGCCAGTGCACCACGATGCGGGTCACCAGGGCCGTCGCCGCTTCCGCCGGGAAAGCCACGACAGTGGCGAGGTAATCCCAGAGGGGGCGGCCGCCGTCGTGCATCTTGCGGCCCGCCGGCGACAGGACCAGCCGGTCCTTGCTCTTCCGCAGCAGTTTCCAGGCTTGGAGCTGCTGCCGGAGCACCAGAACGGGCAGGGTCTGGCTTTCGCGGTTCGCCGCTCCGGGCCAGCGGTAGTCCCACCCCAGCTCGCTGACCGTCTGGCGCACCACGGCGGGTTTGAGGTAGCCGTCCTGGGTTAACTGCAGTCCGTCCGCGCCCGCCTGCGTGAGCAGCCACTGCACGGGGCGGACGACGGCGTCGACCTCCTCGTCCGTGGGCGGTTCCGGCCAGAGGCGTTTCGCCAGCGCGTCGAGGCGGAGGTTGAGTGCATCGGCGTCGAACGCGTACGGCGCAAAGGTACCGGCGTCCTGGCCCGTCGCGAACGTGTACCAGTCGGAGAGGTCCTGGTGGTCCTCATCAGCCGGGTCGGCCAGCGCTTCGATAAGGCGCGAGTAGCCGGAGGTCCCGCCGGCGTCCTCCACCGGACCCCGGTTGGCGCCGCCGATGCAGCGCACGGTGCCGGCTGGCAGTTCGGCCGGCCCCATCACCTGGAAGAGGTGTGTCCACGCATCGCCGAAGTCGTACTCGTATTCGAACGTGGCCGGCCCGGCCTGCTGTGCGTCCAAGAGTTCAAAGAGCACGACGCCGGACGCCGGCTCGTCGCCCATCTCCTCGGCCGCGTCGTCCGGGCCGATGATGACGCGGGGCTGGCCGTGCCGGTCCACACCCCGGATACCAAAGAGGTGCCGGTTCTCCCAGCCGAAGGCCGCCTGGAGGACCCGGTGCAGTTCCGTCACGGTGATGGTTTCAGGCACCAGCAGGCGCCGCCAGATCTCGGGTTCGGTGTCCTGGATGCTGACGCGAAGATCGTAAGCGGGAACTGCGCTGGGGATGGCCGTGCCCGTGGTGTGCATGCTGGACATTGTGCCAGAACGGCTGCGCCGAGGCCCCCGCGCCGGGCCGCGCGACGGGCCCGCCCCCACCGCGCCCTCCCCCGCCGCGGACCCGCCCCGTTGCGAGCCTGCCCCCGTCGTGACTAGGGTAGATGGTAAGCATGCTTAGCATGCGTGCGGCGGTGTGAGCCGTCCGCGCCAAGACGATCCCGAGGAGCACCATGACTGACCAGTACACGTTCAGGAACCCCGTCACGGCGTACGAGCAGATCGAGCCGCCCGAGCAGAGCCAGCCGGAACCCGGCCTGGACTCCAAGATGATGCCCAAGGCCGACTTGGGCGAGGACACCTACCGCGGCACCGGCCGGCTCGAGGGCCGGAAGGCACTCATCACCGGCGCGGACTCCGGGATCGGCGCCGCAACGGCGATCGCCTTCGCCCGCGAGGGCGCCGACGTCGTTATGTCCTACCTTCCGGAGGAGGAAGAGGACGCGGCCCGGATCGCGGAGCTGATTGAAAAGGCCGGGCGGAAGGCCGTCAAGGTTCCCGGCGATCTCAAGGACTCGGCGATGTGCCGCCAGCTGGTGGAGACCGCCGTGCGCGAGCTGGGCGGTTTGGACATCCTGGTGAACAACGCTGGCAAGCAGGTGGCGCAGGAAGCGCTGGGCGACATCACCGACGTCGAGTTTGACCACACCTACAAGACCAATGTGTACGCGATGTTCTGGCTGACCAAGGAGGCGCTGCCGCACCTTCCGGCGGGGTCGAGCATCATCAACACGACGTCCATCCAGGCGTACAGCCCGTCGGAGACACTGGTGGACTACGCCTCCACTAAAGGTGCCATCAACAACTTCACCAAGGGTCTGGCGCAGCAGCTGGCACCCAAGGGCATCAGGGTCAACGCGGTGGCGCCCGGCCCCATCTGGACTCCGCTCCAGCCCAGCGGCGGGCAGCTCACCCAGGATCTGCCGGAGTTTGGCAAGGAGACGCCACTGGGACGCGCCGGCCAGCCGGCCGAACTCGCCCCCGCCTACGTGTTCCTGGCCTCGGCCGAGTCCAGCTACGTGATCGGCGAGACGCTCAACGTCAACGGCGGCATGCCAACGCCATAGGCGCGGCTTCACGGCGCCGTCCCGGCGCGGACGGAACGCCAGCGGGCCCTTCCGGTGCGGCATTTGCCGCCGGAGGAGGCCCGCTGGCGTTTTGTCGTTCGTGGGCCGGGGATGTTCTCATGACCGGCCCACACTGCTACGTTGGCTGGATGGAACGATCACTCGTTAGGCCACGGAACCGCAAAATCATCGCCGGAGTCTGCGCGGCCCTCGCCGACCGCTTTGGTATCTCCCGGACACTGGTCCGCATCGGTTTCGTGTTCTTCGGCCTGTTCGGCGTCGGCGAGATCGTCTACATCGTGCTGTGGATCATCATCCCCAAGTCCCGCTAACAACCGGGTACGAAGGCGGCCGCCGGACAGCCGGCGTGCGACGCCCGGGGCTGGGACCAGATTGCGGCACACCCTCGTTGAGGTTCTCGTTCGCGCGCTGAGCCCTGCCGCTCGCTCCGCATACGGCGAGTCCGGGAGCATTCCAGCCGACTGCAACGTCAGGGCGGGATACTGGATGGATGGAAAACGCAGTATCCCGACTCACCGTTGCGCCTTCGACGTCGAGCTGGATTGAGTCCAAGGGCGATGACGAACGTGAGCGCCCGCTGCCATTTCTTGACTTCCTCGTAAACGATCGGCCCTTGCGGGATTTGCTGGATGTCCCTGAGGACTGGGAGCAGAAGCCGCTGTACGAAACCACAGCCCTGCGCGATGATTGGCGGCCCAAGGCAGTGATGGACTACCTTGACCGCCTGCTTGGAATCTTGCCGGCAGACTACGACGACGGGCGCGTTTCTGTCCTGCTCTGCCCGGTCTGCGGAGACCTGTGGTGCGGGGCGCTCAGCATGGAATTGACCCTGTCGCCGCAGACAGTAACGTGGCAGAATTTCGGCTGGCAGGGCGACGCCGACGACGACGAGCCTCAGCCATTCCCGGAGCGCTCCTTTACTTTTGACCGGTCCGAATATGAGCAACTTCTACGCGACCTGCGAGAGCACTATAAAAAGCGGGCTCTCATGCCTCAACCGGTTAGGGCTGGACTCCGCCTGTTGGGCCTTGGATCCGTCACCAGGTAGGGCAGCACAGCGGCCCCGTGGAACGGTTGGGACGGCCGAAGGTTTAGTTCACGGCTGGGGTTGCTGGCGTCGTATCCGGCCAAGGCCGCGGTTTTTTGTCTCAAATCCGATGGGTGTCAGTCTTCCTTCAGTTTCTCGGCGAGCATCACGAGGATTCCGCTGGGCCCGCGGAGGTACGTGAGTTTGTAGACGTCCTTGTAGGTCGCCACGCCGCGCAGCGGATTGCATCCGTGCTTCGCAGCTACCTCAAGGGCCTTGTCGATGTCGTCGACCGAGAAGGCCACGCGGTGCATGCCGATGTCGTTGGGACGGGTCAGGTGCGTCTCGATCGCTTCGGGGTGGATGTATTCGAAGAGCTCCAGCCGACCGTGACCGTCCGGCGTCTGAAGTATCGCGATGTTGGCGTGGTTGCCATCAAGTCCGACGGCGGTGTCGGTCCACTCGCCGCTGACCGTGTCACGGCCGATGACAGTAAGACCGAGATCGGTGAAAAAGGCGATTGCTGCTTCGAGGTCGCGGACGGCGATGCCGACGTTCTCAAGTTTGATGGCCATGCGTTGAAGCTACCAACGCGGACCGATTACCTCCAGGGGCGAGGGCGTCGGCGCTCCGGATTCGTTCCGGGCTGCTACAACTGATCCATGGGATGGCTCGACAAGAAGCTCGACAAGTGGTTCGACGAAACGGACTGGCCGAAGGACCCGAGCTTGGATCTGTTCCGAGATGCGGTGTGGGGGCTGTCGCTGAACGGCGAGGCCAAGGGTTGGGTGACCGCCTCGGTCAGCCCCATGCGGTCGTTTCCCCTCCTCTGGGTCAAGCAGGAGCGGATGTGGACTCAGATGCACTGGCTCGACGGCGAGCACGAGTACCTGGAAGAGGACTACGGACCCGACTGGCCTGTCGCGGAGGATCTGCGGGCCGGGCACTTTGACACTTTCGATTCTCGAACCGGCCTCATGGTAGGTCTCGACGCGACCCTAGTTACCGGCGCCGAGCGTGACTCCCTGTGGGCACGACTGGATCACGGAGTGGAACCCTACAAGCGGCGATAGGCGCAGACCACCACCAGGGAGACTTGGGCGGGACAGCCCGCAGTGTCCGGTGCGAGGCCATTAGGCGGGCATTCCATCGCGCCCGCTTCTTTGGGCGAGCCGCTGTAGTTGCCATCGATGCACGTCGGGCAGCCACTCCAAAGGGGCCGACGGGTCGACCCGCGGGTCGTCGGGAACACCGCCGTCGCGCAGGGCCGCCACGTACGCGCGGTCCTGGTTGATTCGTGCCCGCAGCTGCCCGGCTCCGCCGACTGAGCCGTGACCGGGGATGACGGCGACAACGTCGCTGGCCACACCCTCGAAGAGCAGCAGCGCGGCGAGGTAGTCCTCGATCGGGCCCGCGGCCTCTAAGTCGAGGAACGGCATCAGGATGTCGGACAGCATGTCGCCGGCGGCCAGGATGCCGCGCTCCTCGATCAGCAGCGCTGCATGGCCCGGGGCATGGGCCTGGTGCTCGATGACGCGGACTGTGGGGCCGTCCCAAGGAATCTGCGCAGCTCCGGCGGGCAGCCCGGTAATAAGACCGAGCATGTCCATCGGGATCTCCTCGGCGTACTCCGGCGGGAGCCCCTCGGCCACGCGGGCCTTCCAGTCCTCCTGCGACAGCACATCGTGGATGGAGGCCGCGCAACGGGCTGTACCGTACCGGGGCGCGTCGCCGAAGTCCGGGTGCCAGAGCACGTGGTCCCAATCAGGATGCGTCGAGAACCCTGCCACGACGGGCTGGCCCAACTCGCGCAGGTCGTTCGCGATGCCGGCCATTTCGCCGCCCGTTATGCCTGGGTCGATGAGCAGCACACCGGCCCGGCCCTGCACCACTACGGAGTTGCTCTGGATGAACTCGCTCTCGTGAACCAGAACGCCCTCTGCGACTTGCTTCAGCATGAAACGCCTTCCGCTTGTGGTGTGCACCGCTGGTCGAGACGGTATTGCCTGCCGGTGGCATATCGCAAGCACCAGCGGACGAGCCGCCGTCGAGAAGGCGAACGCGGAACGCCGCCACGAAGCCCGACCTCCCCTAGCCAGGCACAAAGAGGGGCGGCGGGCCCCGGCCCGCCGCCCCGTAAGAATCCCCGGCGATCGTCAAAGTCAGCAACTACTGGACCCTCGACCCCGGCAGGTACCAGGCCAGCGACGACGTGAAGGGTTCGCTGGGCAGGTTCCCGGCGCTCCAGAACTCGGTGGACCGCACCACGGGGTGGTGGCCGTGCCCGTCCTTGAGTACGGCGCGGACCGTGGCGGTGCCGGCGACAATCACGAGTCCGAACAGCAGGACTACGAACAGTTCCATTTTTTGATTCCTCGGGTGGAGAGCGGATTGGATGACTCCAGTGTCGGAACCCTCCGTGTGAGCAACCGTGTGAGTCCCCCGGGACTGGATTCCCGGGACGCCGACGGGCCCCGGGGCGTAAAATTGTTCCTATGGCCGAGACGTGGATTCGGCTCCTCGGTCCGCCAAAGATCGAGTCCGCAGGCGCCGCTCCCCCACAGCCCAAAGGCCGCAAAGCCTGGGCTGTGCTGGCCTACCTCGCCCTGCAGCCGGACGGCGTCAGCCGTTCCCGGACCGCCATGCTGCTCTTCCCGGACGCCGCGGATCCGCTGGGCGCCCTGCGCTGGAACCTGTCCGAGCTGCGCCGGACCCTCGACGGCGTCTCCATCACCGGCGACCCGCTGCGGCTGACCCTCTTGCCGCTCTGGCATTGCGATGCCGTGGAGCTGGTGGGCTCGGCCAACGGCCACGGCCTGGACCCGCGGACGGCTAACGGCCAGCTGCTGGAGGGGCTCTCCTTCGCGGACAACGCCGTCTTCGATTCCTGGCTGGCGGACCAGCGGTACCGGCTGGAGAACTGCGTCCAGTCGCTGCTGTACGAAGCGTCGCTGGCCGCCCTCGCCGCGGGCGCTCCGGCCGACGCCGTCGAACTCGCCTCGCTGGCACTGCGCCGGGACGCGTTCCACGCGGACTGCACCGCCGTCCTGGTGAAGGCGCTCGTTGCCCTCGGCGAACACCGGCGGGCGCGGGAGGAGGTCAGCAAGTGCGCGGAGCTGTACCACCGCGAGCTGGGCCTGCCGCTGCCGGCCGAGGTCCGGCGCGCCCTGTCCGACTCCGCGCCGGTGGCCGACCCCGAGCTCCACGCCAACGTGGCCACCGTCCGGTCCTATCTCGACGCCGGCAGCGCCTCCCTGTCGGCGGGCGCCGTCGACCGCGGACTCGACCAGCTGCGCCTCGCCGTCGTCCTGGCCCAGCGCGCTGGGCTACCAAACCCCGACCGGCACCTCGTGGCCGAATCGCTGGTGACACTGGCCGGGGCGCTCATCCACCAGGCCGGCGGCCGCGGCGCCGAGGTGGCCGACTTCCTGCACCGCGCGTTGTCGGCGGAAGCGCCCGACGGCGTCTCCCGGACTGCCGCTGCGGCCTACCGCGAGCTGGGCTACCTGTCCGTCCAGCGCGGAGTGCCGGACCGGGCGGCCGGCTGGCTGGACCGGGCGATGCAGGCGGCGCAGGGAATCCCGGAGGAGCAGGCCCGGATCCTGGCGATCCAGGGCATGCTGGCCTCGGACACAGCGCATTATGGGGATGCCGTGGCTGCCTTCGCGGAATCCCGGAGGCTGGCCCGGGCGGTCCGGAACCGCCGGCAGCTGGCGTTCAGCGAGGCGCTGTTGGGCCGCGTGCACCTGCTGCGCGGCGACCTGGAACTGGCGGCCGCCGCCCTGGACCGGGCGCTGGAGTCGGTGGCGGCGGAACACTGGACGGCGTTCGAACCGTTTGTCGCCGGGGTCCGCGGCGAGACGTACCTGGCCGCCGGGCGGCTGGAAGAGGCTGCGGCCCTGATTGACCGGTCCTGGGTGATGGCCGAACTGGCCGGCGACCACTGCTACATGGCCCTGGCGGCCGGGGCGGAAGCCCGGCTGTTCCTGGCGCACGGCGATTTGGCCGCCGCCGAGCACTGGATCGACCGGGGCCTGGAACCCAAGCCGTGGTACCTCTGGTACACGGCCCGGCTGCTGGACACCGCGGCGGAAGTCACCCTCGCCGCAGGCTCCCCGCGGGCCGCCGGGTTCGTGGACCGGCTGGCCGCGCTGGCCAGCAAGAGCGGCATGCGGGAGTTTGTGGTCCGGGCGCAGTCGCACCGGGCGGCCCTCGGTGACGAGGCCGCGGCCCAGTCGGTGCCCTGGCTCGCGAAGGAGATCGACAACCCGGCGCTGACCGCGTTCCTGGCCGGGCGTCACGTCGTCGCGCATTGAGAAGGCCGGCGGTGAGTTAGCCGCCGTTCAGCGGGTCCGGAGCCGGTTCCGGAAGCCCTGTCCCGCCGTCGAACACGGGACTACCATGCAGCTGTACCGATGGAATTGCCACCGTGCTCACTACTGCGTGGAAGGACATTTGTCATGGAATGCATTACGTGGTTCGCGCCGATTCTGCCCGGGAAACTGGAGGAGTGGAAGTCGCTCGACGCGGAGATGAACGGCCCGCGCCGGGAGGAACATGCCCGCTCGAGGAAGCGCATGGGCGTCACGCGGGAAGTCGCCAGCCTGGTGCAGACCCCGCAGGGGGATTTCGTCAGCCTGTTCCATGAGGCCGAGGATCTTGCGAAGGCCTTCCAGACGCTCGCCGCCTCGGATGATCCCTACGATGTGTGGTTCCGCGAGCATCTGGTCAGCGTGCACGGGCTGACGGCGGAGATGCTGGCCGGGCCCATCCCGGCCACGCTGTTCTTCGACTACCGCGCCGACGGCTGAGGGCGGCTGACGAAGCACACCCGGGTTAAACAAAAGCAGGGCCCGTCAAAGACGGACCCTGCTCGAAACCTGTAAGGTTCCGGACTCAGAAGAGTTAGCTGAAAGCTAAGTCTTAGAGAGCCTGGATGTTTACGGCCTGGGGACCCTTGGGGCCCTGCTCGGTTTCGAAGGAGACCTTCTGGTTCTCTTCGAGGGAGCGGAAGCCGGAGGAAGCGATCGCGGAGTAGTGTGCGAAGACGTCCTGTGAGGAGTCATCGGGGGAAATGAAGCCGAAGCCCTTTTCAGCGTTAAACCATTTGACGGTACCAGTAGCCATTATTTTTTGTCCTTCGTGAAGGTGGAGGAAAAGTCCCGACTTTCGGGTCCTCCGGTGTGGGGTGCTCAAAACCGCTGCTTCAGAAGAACAAGGTCTTGCAACCTTGCGTACTGCCTGAACTACGAACTGCATAAACACAACAACAGGATCAACACTACAGGAGTTTCGCGGGGCGGCTTACCAAACGGTTTTCACGGGACGACGGCGGGGCCCCCGCCGCCCCCATTCAGGCCCCCGCCGGGACGTCGCTCGATCTAGAATGGCGGCATGACACCACAGGAGCTGGCTAACCTGGTGCACCTGCGCCGGGCCCGGGACCTGATCGACCGTGACTACGCCCGGCCGCTGGATGTGCCCACCATGGCTGCGGGTGCGCTGATGTCCCCGGCGCACTTCTCCCGCCAGTTCAAGGCGGCCTACGGCGAAACGCCGTACAACTACCTCATGACCCGGCGGATCGAACGCGCCATGGCGTTGCTGCGGGCCGGTTCCAGCGTGACGGATGCGTGTATGGAGGTGGGCTGTACGTCGCTGGGATCGTTCAGCTCGCGGTTCACCGAGATGGTGGGCATGCCGCCCAGCGAGTACCGGTCGCGGGAGCACCACGCGGTGAACGCGATGCCGCCGTGCATTGCCCGGCTGCGCACCCGGCCGCCCCGGAAGCAGGCTGTGCAAGCCGAGCAGGATTGAAGAAGCGCTCCGGCAGCCGCAGCCCTAGCGTGGAAGACATGAACATTTCACTGCAGTACTCACAAATCACCGTCAATGACCTCGACGAGTCGCTCGCCTTCTACCGGGACGTCCTCGGCCTGGAAGTCCGCAACGACGTCGGCTCGGACGGGCAGCGCTGGGTCACCCTCGGCAGCGCGGCCCAGCCGGATCTGGAGCTGGTGCTGTCCGAGCCGCACGCCGGCCGCTCCCAGGACGACGGCGACGCCCTCCAGCAACTGCTTGTCAAGGGCGCCCTCCCCATCCTTGTGTTCCGCACGGACGATCTGGACGCCACGTTCGAGACGGTCCGGGCCTCCGGCGCGGAGGTCCTCCAGGAACCCATCGTCCAGCCCTGGGGCCCGCGCGACTGCGCTTTCCGCGACCCGTCCGGCAACATGGTCCGGTTTAACCAGGCCTGACGGGAACGGCGGCGACCGGCGCCGCCGATGGCGCCGCGGTTCCGCGGAACCGCCGCGATGCCGGTCCGGGCTTCCGGCGTCAGCTCCGGCGCAGCGGCCAGGGCTTCCACGCGCCGGTCACCTCCCGCAGCCTGACCTCGGCGTCGTGAAGGCGGGCCGCGTTGACGCAAGCGGGTTCGCCTTGTCCGCTTTCCGAGCCGGAGCCGTCGAACGCGGCCAGTGCGTATTCGCTCCACCGCTTGCGGCCCACCGGGTAGCGTTCGCTGTAGCCGCCGGCCGCGACCGTGAGCACCAGCATCTCCAATCGGTCCGCCACTGTCTCGGCCGTCTCGTCGCACGCATCGCAGCCGCACACCGGAAACGGGAAGTCGTGCAGCACGCCGGCGTGCACCATGACTCCCGGATATCCGGTCAGCACAAACGTCAGTGGCGCCTCCTCGGGATCCCGCGGGGTGACCTTGACAGCCCGCAGAACGCCCTTGCCCTCCATCAGGAGCTCCCCGGCATGGACCGGATCGTCCTGGACGTCGACGTCGTACACCGCCGTCAGGTGGTCGATCAGTGCGCGGGCGACGAGGTGGAGCCCGGCGAAACGCTCGGGGTGGCTGTCCACGCTGTAGGAATCCGGGTCGGGCCCGTCGGCGCCCCATTGCCTGCCATAGGGAATGGGCTCCCCCGCGTGGGAGTAGTAGGTCTCCGTGGGAAGGTCCGGCCGGACGTAGCGGGGCTGCCCAGCCGCCGGGGGTGCCGGGCGGGGCGGCAGTGCCGTGGGCGCATCCAGCTCGTCCCCGGCCCAGTCCAACAGCATGGAAACGAGCCCGCGCACCTCAGCGTCGTCCGCGCTGCGCAGACCTTCCAGCAGGCGGTCCACCTCGATCCCCTTCTCCCGGTTTCCCACCGTGGGCGGGGCCCCTTCGTAGGCGGTCCACTGCGCGTCCGGCCGCAGCCGGGCGATGGTGTTCCCGGCGAAGACCGCAGCAGCCGCACTGAGCCTGGCGTCCTCCGCCAACTGTGAGCCGACCGTGCGCAGGAACCAGATGAGCCGTTCGGGGTCAGCGGCCAGTTCGTCGGCCCGCGCTCCATGCGCCGCGCAGAATTCAACGAACGGGGCATAGCCTCCCACATGGCGGACAACCGCTGGGCCAGGCCCTTCCCGGTACCGCGCGCTGCCGCGTGACATTGGCGCCGGCAATCCGGCGGGTGGTCCTTCGAACAAGTCCCCTGTCGTCCCCATACCGCGATCGTAGTCCGCGGAACCGTGGGTGTTGCCACACGGTGGTCGCCCGGCCGGACACCGACCCGCACGCCCGCACGTACCTGGTGCGCCACTGAGGCACCTGAGGTTCCCTAGCGCTGTCCCGACGTTGCGCCGGCCATTGCCCGGACGGGCCGGCTGGCCGGCGCGACCGGGGATTCCGCCGGGGCTAACCGGGGCGCTGCGCTGGTTCGGCGTCCCACGGCGCGCCCGGCGGCCGTCGAGAGCCGGTGGGAAGGCTGCTCCACGTAGCGGTAGAACAGTTCCGCGGCCACCAACGAGGCGGCCACGGAAACGGCGAGCGCCAGCGGCAGCGACACGGATCGGAGCAGGGTGACGGCGGCCAGGATGATGGGCAGGTGCACCAGGTAGAGGCTGAAGGACACCCGTCCCAGCCATTGCGCCGCGGCCGTGTCACCGAGCCGCTTGGCCGGGTCCCAGGAGATAAACAGCAGGACGATCAGCACCGCGCCCACCGTCACAACGGCCTCGACGCCGGGGACCGGCTGTTCGGGGCTGATCCATTCCGCGTTGGCCAGGAAGATGCCCGCGGCGGCCACGAAGGACCAGACGAATCGGGGCACGGACCGGGTCAGTTCACCGATCCGCTCACGCTCGGCGCCCAGGACCGCCCCGATGGCGAAGATCGGCAGATAGGACAGCCACTCCACGTCCTGCACGGCTCCAATCACAGCCAGCAGGAGGGCAATGCCGATTTTCACGGGCCAGAACCGCCGCCAGCGGAGGGCGATGAGGACATAGACCGGGAGCAGGAGGGAGAACGCGACCTCCCACTTGAGCGACCACAGCGGCGTGTTGATGGTACTCGCGCTCAGCAGGAGCAGGCCGTCCTTGAGTACCTGGCCCACGCTGGGCTCGATCACGAACATATCCGCCCAGGAGCTCTGCAGCGGCGACGCCGACCGGGGAATGAGGACAATCAACGCAACGGCCACCGCCAGGGACGCCCACGCCGGTAGGTACAGGCGGAAAAAGCGCTTGGCGTAGTACTGGGCCCAGCTCCTCGCCGCCCCCGGCCTGGTAAACGGCAGGACCAGCACGAAGCCGGAGAGCACAAAGAACACGTGGACGGCGGGCGTGCCGTTCCAAAGGACATGCAGCGGGGAGAAGACAGCCCACGCCTCCGCGGTGGTGAGGTCCGCGGAGCGGTCGTCGTTCACAGCGGTCCCGATTCCAGGGAGGGTCGACACCACGTGGCAGGCGACAACCACCAGGGCGGCAATCCCCCTGAGGCCGTCCAGCTGCGTGACTCTTGAAGGGGCAGACTTAGAGCGCATTCACCTCATGTTACCAGTTCGTTACATTTGCCTCGAGGCGACTGGCTAGCTCACGTTCCGCCGGAAAGCCCTGCGCCGCAGGAGCACGAACACTCCGCCGGCCGCTGCCAGCAATCCGCCAAGGCCCATTCCCCACCACAGCGGGCCAGCGCTGTCCGACGTCGGGGCCGCCCGCGGGGAGTCGGCGTCGTGCGCTGCCGAGGGTCGTTCGGATGCCAATGCCCCCTCGAGGTGGACCTCCCCGAGAAATAGTCCCGCATCACCGGGCTGCATGCTCCCCGTGGGCTTAGGGTGAGACGGTCGGCGCCCGCCGCGAAAACCCTCAGGGAGGGTGCATGACTTCCAGCCAGTCCAGCTCCGAACAATTCGGGCAGCATCTGAAAAGTGTCGGCGGCTCAGAGGCCGACGCCAACGGTTCCGCCTACGTCGTCACGGAGGAAGACACCGTGGAAAGCGTCGTCTCGGGGCTGCGGATGAAACAGCAGGAGCACGGAAATCAGGCCAGCGAGCCCTCCATCCTCCATGCCTCGGCCCAAGTCCTCATCAGCAGGCGCGATGAGCAGGATCCGGCCCATCACGCCGGGGCCTCCCAACCAGGGACGTATCAGCTGGACATTCACTTCGGCGGGGGTCACAGCACCCGCGAATCCATCCCCGAGAAGGACCTGGAAGCCGCCCAGATCTGGGCCCAAGGCCGGATCGACGCCGATGGCGCGGACTTCGGTGCCATATACTTCCCCTCCGGCGGCGGGGTTGCCCCCGGAACGGGTGCACTGGAGTGCAGCTACGACCGCGCGGTGGGCTGGTACCGGTAGGTGCGCGCCGCGGGCTTGACGAATCGAATACCCGCGGATGCCTGATGAAACCGAGTTCGCCGAAACCCAATCGACAGTTCTTGTCACGTAGTTAACCGCTCATTCACATCGCACTTGCAACCTGTCCAACCGGGCGCCGTACGGTCGACGGCATGGACAACATTTCACGCAGGTCAGTCCTCTCCGCCGGCCTTGGGGCCGGGCTCGTCGCCGCTTGGCCGGGTGCCGCCGTCGCCGTTTCCACTGCAGACGACGCCGGCCTCCGCGCCGATCCGTTCCTGCTGGGCGTCGCCTCCGGCGAACCGTGGCCGGACGGCTTCGTGATCTGGACCCGGCTGGCGCTGGACCCCATTGCCGGGGACGGCCTGGGCGGCATGCCGTCCCGCAACGTGGCGGTGGCGTGGGAAGTGGCGGAGGACTCCGGGATGCGCACGGTAGTGGCCCGCGGCGTCGAGCAGGCCCGGATCGAGACCGCGCACTCGGTGCACGTGGAGCTGCGGGGCCTGCGGCCGGGACGCGAATACTTCTACCGGTTCCGCACCGGCCGGCACGTCAGCCCGGTGGGCCGCACCCTCACCAGCCCGGCGCTGCACGAGACGCCGGCGGCGCTGGCCATGTCGTTCGCCAGCTGCGCGCAGTACGAGCACGGCTACTTCACCGCCTACGCCCGGCTGGCGCAGGACCACCCGGACCTGGTGCTGCACCTGGGCGACTACCTCTACGAGTACAAGAAGGACAGCTACGTGATCGGCGGCGGCAACCCGCGCGACCACGAAGGTCCCGAGACCACCAGCCTGGCCGGCTACCGGCAGCGGCACGCCCAGTACAAGTCCGACGCCGACCTGCAGGCCGCGCACGCGGTGGCGCCGTGGCTGGTGGTGTGGGATGACCACGAGGTGGACAACAACTGGGCGGACGAGGTCCCGGAGAACACCGACGCCGGGCAGCTGAACGACACCACGGAGCACTTCCGGCAGCGCCGCGCCGCCGCGTTCCAGGCCTACTACGAGAACATGCCGCTGCGGCGCTCGTCCGTGCCGGCCGGGTTCGACATGAAGATCTACCGCACCATCCAGTGGGGCCAGCTGGCCAACTTCCACATGATGGACACCCGGCAGTACCGCGACGACCAGCTCGCCGGCGACGGCTGGAAGAAGAACGTGGCCGAGCGCATGGCCGAGGACCGCACCATTACCGGCGCGGAGCAGGAGAAATGGCTGCTGGACGGCTTCCGGAACTCCACCCAGCGCTGGGACATCCTGGGCCAGCAGGTGTTCTTCACCGAGCGGGACCGGAACCAGGCGCCGGAGATCGACGACGTCTCCATGGACGGGTGGGACGGCTACGCCGCGTCGCGCCGCCGCATCACGCAGGGCTGGGTGGACGCGAACGTGCGCAACGCCGTGGTCCTGACCGGAGACGTGCACCGCAACTGGGCCAACGACGTCAAGGTGGACTACAAGGACCCGGCCTCTCCGGTGGTGGGTTCGGAGCTGGTGTGCACATCCATCACGTCCACCGGCAACGGCTCAGGCTCCACCACGGATCCGGTGATGGCCTGGAACCCGCACCTGAAGTTCTACAACGACAACCGCGGCTACGTGAACACCCGCATTACCAAGGACGCGATGACCGCGGACTTCCGGACGCTGGACTACGTCACAACGCCGGGAGCGCCGGTTTCCACGAAGGCGTCGTTTGAGATTCGGGACGGGGTGCCGGGGCTGCAGTAGCGCCACTCCCCCGGGCCGTCGCCACTCACTGCTAGATGCATTTGGGCTGGTATGCCGGGTCAGCGGGCCCGGACACCTTGCCCAGTGCGTGGGCCACAATCTGGTGCACCACGGGGTCGTTCGGCGTCTGGTCATGTTCGAAGGCGTCGGCCGGGCATTTGTCCTGAATGGTGATGTTGGTGACCTGCCGCGCCGGCCCGTTGAGGAACTGGCTGTTGTAGGGAATGACCACTTCGTCGTACACCGTGGAGATGACGGTATAGGAGGGTCCCGCAACCGTATCGCCGATGGCGTTGAGCTTCTGCATAAAAGCCGACCCTGCCTGCTGGTCTGCGCAGGCGGCACAGCCCAGACCGGTGTAGTCGGGATCCGGGACGGCGCCCGGCTGCGGGACGATCACACCTTCAGTGCCGTGGTTGGAAGGTGCGATACCGATGAGCTGATTGACATTCTTGGCGCCGCCGAGAAAGCCCATGTAGTAGCGGGGCATCATGCCGCCCTGGCTGTGGCCCACCAGATCCACCTTCTTGGCGCCTGTGGCGGAACGCACCTTATCCACGAACGGCGCGAGCTGCTGCGCCGAGTCCGCGACCGGTGCGGTGGCAAACACGCCGTTAGTCTCCCCGTAGTTGAGGGCGAAGACGCAGTACCCGGCGCTCTTGAGGTATGGCGAGAGGGTGGACCAGTTCTTGGCCATGCTCTCAAAGGTTCCGGGCACCAGGATGACCGGATACGGATGCTCAGCGCTGGGTTTGCAGGACCAGTCATTGGCACCCGGCGGGGACAGCTCAACAGTTCCCGCATGGGCGGGAGCCACGGCCAGGGAACCGGCCAGGACGGCAGCGGCAGCAGTGGACAGGACTTTGGTGAGCAGTGATATAGAAACCTCTTTGTTCGTGTGTCAGCGGGCAGCGGGCCAGCAGTAATCCCTGTGCTGCGAGTCAGCCAGGATTGCCCGGATACTCAAACGTAGGCAGCCCGCAGCCCGGTCCGGCCATGGATTTGCACGGATGTGCACGAAAGCCGGTTCCGCGGGCGAACCCTGTCCGCCGCGAGATGATGCTCCCCCGCGACCCAAAGCTACTGGTCAGTAGCTTCTTTTCGCCGGAGGGTGGCCTGGGAAAACTGCCAACCGCGCCTGCACAAACGTTCATTGCAGGGAAAATCATTCGGCGAACAGGAGCCGGGCATTCCGATGAGTGCTCGCGCTCTGGCCGCGTGAATACGCATAGCTGCACACGAACTCGGCGCAGCGTCCCGCCGTACGGCCAGTTGGAAGCAGCCGACGACGGCGATCTCGCCTTCAGCGATGACCTTCCGGAACGCCTGGCCCTGGTGGAATCGGCGTTCTACCCGGATGAAGCCGACGTCTGACAGCTACATTGCCGTCGGGTTGCCGTGGTTGACCGGGCACGGCTCGTCCATCGTGGCGGGCGTGGGCCGCGATGCCAAGTACATTGCGCAGCACATCGCCGGGGACATCGCCGCCCGGTGAAGGCGACGTTCCAGAGGGGTGGCTACCCGGCGCGATGCCCGGCGAAGTCCACTGGTGCGGCGAGGCCGGCCGAGCTGAACCATTCTGTGGCCCATGCCTGGACCGAGGTCATCGCGAGTTGCTCGGCAACAAGCTCCGGCGGCCCGTCGAATACGGACTTCCCCTCCTCCAAGAGGTCACCGGTGCCGCTGCCGGCGAGGAGCCCGAAGAGGGCAGGCTGGTCGAGGAAGGGAAGCTTCCCGCCGTCGCCGTCGGTCAGCACGCCCCAGCGCGAGGTGAACAGCGAAAACTCCTCCGGACGGTCCCCGTGGTCCGCCACGAGCGGGCAGGCCTCGCCGTCGAGCCGGATCCGCCGGTAGTTGGGCTCCGTGTCGTCGAGGGCCATCAGTTGGACATCGTCCAGCCAAGAAAGCCAGACCGCTGTGCACTCTCCCAACAGCGGATACGGGGCGGCGGCGATGTACCCGGCCTTGCTCACGTGGGCGGAGTGGCCAACGGCGACGTTGTGGAGCTGCCCCCGGACCAGCGGCAGGACCGCGCTGACAGGCCGGTGGTAGTTGGCGAATTTCCGCCGCATCACGTCGGCGCTCGAATTCGAGCCGATGGAGACCACCCGGGAGCGGTCCTCCAGCGGTGCCGCGCCGGCTTGCGCGAGGGCTTCATCCAGTCCGGCCGAAAGCTCAAGGGGCCGGAATTCCTCGCCGTCCATGACACCCGAGGCCACCGGCGGGTCCCACGGATACAGCAGCGGATCGAGATGGCCGGCGCCGCCGGCACGGCTTAATCCCATGGAGTCAGCCGGATGAAACCGTCGGCATCGTACTGGAGACTAATCAAGGTGGACCGCTTTCGTGGCTCGGGACTTCCATTGTCCCGCACTTTGGGGGAACCGGACCTTGGCGCTAGCGTCGACCAGCCCGCGTGGCCTCGGTGCGGGGCCCTTCCTGGAAGCCCGGAAGCATCCGCCCGACACCGGGGACCGCGACCGCATAGAGTCAACACCTTGGTGATCGGGGTCGGGCAGGCAGGCCGGGCTCCGGGCTGGTGCACCGGGCGTAGAGCCTCCCGCCGCCGCTGTGCTGATCTGGGCGGATGTGGACCGGCGGGTGCTAAGTCTCCTCCCACAAGTTCTTTTGATTTGCAAGAGTTGATTCTCTGAGCGGAACGTGCGCTCAGTTGTGGGGCATGACAAAGTAGCGTGCCCTCCTATTTCAATACCCTTCAAAAGTCCAATACCCTCAAACCTGCCGAAGAGTGTTCGTGCCGTTTTCTTGAAAACGAATATGACGAGAGGCGAAGCGTTTGCGCTTAACTTTTTCTCCAGTAGTCGAGCGCCGTAATCGAGTTCAGCGCGTTCGAGATTCCGAGCATTTGGAGTCGGGCGCTTTACCAAATCGGTGAAGCCAATGCCTTGGAACAGTGCCAGGTCGTCATCATGAAGACCGGTTACGTGCCCCTCACGTGGCGATCCAAGGATTCCGGTATCGCGAAGCATTCCAAACATACGCCGGCCGGCCAGCCCCTGATAGTAGTGCCCGACTTCCACGCTGGTAGCAGCGGGATTGATTCCTACGAGAACTGCTCGCGGATTTTTCGGCCATAGGTCCGCCAGCGTAAGGCACTCCCCTCCCATCCAGAGCTCCCTTTTTTGGTGGCCAATAAGACCTGTCGTTTCCCTTCCTTCATCGGTAGGCATGTTCATTTCGCAAGTATCGCGCGGCTCCTTACCTCTCGCGACAGTTCCACACCGGCGCCCGGTCGATTCACGGATTGAAAGGCCGGCCTCGACGGAGTCGCGACCGATGGTCGAGCAGTGAGGTGCGCGGCCATTGAGGGCCTAGTCAAAGTCCGTCGGCCCATGTCGCCCACAGAGGCGAGCCCTCGGCGTGCTTGGCCGAGGCACGGCGGCGGCGCGAGGCGCCACAAAGAATTTCTCCTGCTCCGTGCCTCGTCCGTACTTAATTTTTTCCAGTTGGCCCTAGAGGTACTCCGAAGTTGTTAAGGTGTGGCCCGTGAGAGGTTCCACGAGACCGTCCTGACCGGGGCAAAGTTGCAAGGTGCGCGTTGGATCTCCGACCGGCTCCAGCCCGGGTCGTTGCCCATTCGAGCACTGGCGCCAGGGTCCTGGTCAGGTCCACCCAGTGCAAGTGTCATCTGCTGTAAGTTACGTAACAAGAACTGGTTGATCAGAGTCAAGGAATTTAATGCAACTTGTGAAAGGTCCAGTTTGGGGCGGAGGGCTCGACGGGCGATATCCGGGGAGGTACCCGTTATCCGTAGAGCGCCACGTTCTGCGTTCTGTGGGTGAGCTTATGCCCGGCGTCACCACCGTAACTAGGAATGCGCGGTACTACAGTTTGCATAGTTACGTCGCGTATCAGGCGTTGGCACGAGGATTCACAGAGATGGAATCACTAGAATTTCTTCGCCGCTCGGAAACGGTGGTGGCCGCGATCTCCATACTTCATGAGGGGCAACATGCATGGCTCCCGCGACCCCACGGGGCGGAATACCTGGAAGGCAGGATCAAGGACGGACTCGACCTTGATCGGCTATCTCAGCCAGGTGCATATGCAGGGCGTTCCATTGGCTACAAAGGTCAATATCAGGCCTCCGAAGCTCTCTTGGGGCTTATGCCTACTGGCAGCAACGAGCAAACTACGGCATTCGATGCGAGCCGCATGGACCACGGGTTCCGTGGACTTTTTGAGATTACGCGCCAAGATCATATAAGTGAAGGACAACTGCGAACGAACAGCCACCTCTGTGTCTGCGGCTCCCGAACCGAGTCAGATGGGCCTCTGCTCAGAGAGTTGCTGTTAGCAAATGAAGCGGACCCGGGGAGCGATCACGACAAACGGCGACAAACCGTGCGGATGATGCTCCGGCTGATACAAATGAGTTCGCCCTCCAACATCAATTCCGAATTGACTGACGCACTGAATTTCTCCCCCTTGGTCGGTCAGGATGAGCTGCTTTCTCAACTTGATGCAGTAGAGGCCTGGCAGGGGGTGACACTTCGGAACCGCTCCGTCGGAGCGTGGCGAGGACTGTGGGCCGGCCTCGTAGCAGCCGTCCCGGGGCTTTGCCATCGATCTGAGTTCTCTTCCCCGTTGGTCGACGTCCTACCAAACGTCTCAGTCGGGCAGTACGTTCGCTCGTTTCCCCCGGTCTGGGCACCCGATGGAACAGCTCTCCCCGCGGAACTGGACCAGTCCGCTGCATCCGAGACAGCAATGGAAGCACACGTGGCCACGCTTTTCGTCGGTTCAATGCGCCTTGCAGGGATTCCCATCCATGTCAGACCCTATTTCGAGTCGAAGAGTGACTCACTCCAAGAGCTATCGCCGACTTGGCTGTCAGCCCGAGTTCGCGAGTGGGACGGGCGCCCGCTGCGGGACTTCGCACAACATGTCGTGGAACTGCTCCTGCATAGGGCGAACAGGCTCTCGCTGAGGAAGGCGAGGTTCGACGCATCGCTGGGAACCGTCAAGATTCCGACTCGGATCTTCTTCAGGGACGACCTAGTCTTCAAAGTCTCGAACGAGGGCGGCGGCAACGTCTCCCTCCGGTGGGCCCCGCTCGTGCACATTCTCTCCGGCATCGATCTGACCATCCGCGACGAAAACGAGCACTGGCAGATCACCGATCGAGGAGCTGAGGCACTTGGCGGATAGTTATCAACAGATTCCAAACCCTTTTCCGATGCTTCTGGAGGAGGAACGGACTGGCCAGGTTCAGGCGAGGGAGGCCCTTTTCCTGACGTTCAACGTTGATCTTGCCTTCTTCGAGGCCCAAGTCCTTGGCACCTGTCTGGCCACGGGTGCGCGAGTGTCCGTCATCGCAGATGGAAACGTCTGGGCGCCCGATCCGCGGGCGGTGCGACACGCGGGGCGCTCGTATAGCGTAGGCCTCATTACAGGACGCGCTGCATTTCACCCCAAGGTTGTCATCCTTGCAGGCCAGGAGAGAGTTCAGGTAGCCATAGGCTCGGGCAACCTGACGCTAGGCGGATGGCAATATAACGATGAGGTCTGGATCCAATTTACCGGTGACAAGACTTCGCATCCGGCGATATTCCATCAGATTGCCGAGTGGCTCGGGGGGTTCGCGGAATTCCGGTGGCTCGACGCCGACTCAAGCGATTCGGTTCGCAGAACGTCCGTACTTCTACAACGCCTCCTCGATCATGGCGCGACAGTTGATACGGGCCACACGCTCATTACTTCCGCCGAGAAACCGATTCTTCTTAGCCTCCCATCTGGCCCAGTGTCGGAACTGCGCATGCACGCACCGTTCCTGGACCGTGCCATGGCTGCGATTTCAAAGTTGCACGAAAGGTTAGCGCCTCAGAAGTCATCCTTACTTCTCCAACCTGGTCTGACGGTCTTCGACCCTGCCGAAGTACAAAAGTGTGCGGACAAATTTGGAATTGACGTCCAGGTCCAGGAAGGCAACCTCAAGAACAAGTACCGTCACGGAAAAGTAGTTTGGTGGACCTCCGACGGAGTTCCTCAAGCTCTTGTCGGCAGTCCAAACCTTTCAGGCGCTGCGTTATTAAAAGCTTGGTCATCTGGCGGGAACTACGAGACGGCAGTTATGGGACCTGCTTCCTCCCTCACCATTCCAGATGGACGCTCGACCGATGCAACCACCGTGAGTCCGGCAAGTACTGCAACGGCTTACCCCTCACTACTGATGGGGCCTTCAATCAGGTCAGCCCGAGCCGTAGATGGTGATTTGACGATTGCGCTGTCTGGCCCGTCGGCGACAATTTTGGGATTGGAAGCGTCCGAGTTCAGGGACCCTCCTGAACAATGGCGACTGCTCGGATCGATCGAAGCAGGGCAAGTAGAAGTCCGGTTTGCCGGTGGGATCAGTGCCGTGAGCAGGGTCCGGCTTTTTTGGCATGAAGCAGGGACGAAAATCAGCGGACCGCTCGTGTTCGTCATGGACCCACTCAAGATCAGCGCCGCTCCCAGGGTCCCGTCGAGCGCAAAATCGTACAAATCGCCCACGCCGGGTGAGCTATGGCAGGATGCCGGGCGCGCTCTCGATTTCTTGGACAAAGATTTCGCGGCGCTTCGGGAAGTATCACTGCGCTCTATTAGTCCAAAGCCGACAGCGGTTGGAGAAGGCGCGGGGCCCAGTCAGCCCCTCCCCGCTGAAAAGAAAGTGAACGTCGAAAGTCCGTGGCTATGGGATCTTGAAGCTGCATCACGCATTCAGGGCCCGCTCTTGACTGCGTTCGTGTTGGGTTTAGCTCCTGCCCCCTCTTCGAGTGACGAGGTGGTAGCGCCACCCCGATGGGCCGACGTCCTAGTGGACGACAACGAGGCTGTCCTCGACGACGAACACGATGATACGGTCGCCGATGTCATCACGGAGGTTTCGGATACGGAAGCGCCAGCCCCGGACCATTCCAAATCTCCGGAAGCGGATCGACGACGACGTAGAAAACGATGTGCCCAATGGGTGGCAGGCATCGATGATCAGCCCCCGTTCGTTCAGCTCGCCATGCTTCGTATAGTCACGAGTTTCTTTAGCGCCGGCAATTGGGATTCGTCGGATGTAGAGCCTCTGCGGCTCATGAGTACCCTCATCCGGCACCTGGCCGGAGAACGGATTCCCGACGAACTTCAGGCCTCCGTTTCCAGCATGACTCTCGTAAGTTGCGCATTAATGCGGGGCGCAACTGACCTCCGGACTACAAGCGAATCAACGATCATATATCGAAGCATTTTGGACAGCGCGGCTACTCAGCTTGGGCACTTCGACGAAGACTTGGCTTCGGAATACTGTCGAACGCTAGTCGGTCGCGACTCTCAGACACTGCGTCTTGACCATGTGCAGCATGTAATCGAGAGTGATCTGACCGGTGATGAGTTCAGAGAGGCTCGTGCGGCGTCAGTGCAAGCCGGGTGGGATTTCCTGAGCCAAGGTGGAACCAGGGTCTTTGTGCAGGGCAAATTCACAAACCCGGAGTTGACTGCCATCACCGTCGCCGGCTGGATTGATCGAGCCGATCCTCCACCAGTCTGGGCCATCAGCCAGAATGGAAACTGGTGCATGTGCATATGGGAGCGTCCCAACCTCATCATCGCGGACGGCCAAGGTCCTAAGCCGATCTGGAAGCATTTCCGGCTCGCGCCCCATATGTCACCCGCCGCGTTTGCCAATCAGCGGCGCTATGACGACTCGTATTCGAGCGGCAAGCAGCGGGTCGCTCGCCCTTGGCTGCCATTCCCCGAGGCCGAGCGAGCACTGGATAAATGGAACATGGCCGGCCCAGCCCCGCTGCTGCCTTGAGCTCCCCGACACGATCTTCACCACCTGTACTGCACGGCGTCCACCACGACTCCACCGCGGCGATCCGCGACGCCGGCGCGGTCAGCCCAGTTGCAGATTTGAAGACCGGCCATGGAATCAACCGGATGAAGCCGTCGGCATCGTGCTGGAGACCAGTCAAGGTGGCCCCCTTTCGTGGCTCGGGACTTCCAGTGTCCCGCGCTTTCGGAAGAACCGGACGTTCTGCACTAAAGTCGGCCGCCCCGCTCCGCTTCCGTGCGCGGCCCTTCCTGCAATCCTCGACGCAGCCGCCCGGCGTCAGGCTCCGCCGCGAGTTCCCACCCTGGCGATCGGGGCAGGGCAGCGGTGCCGGTCACGAGCTACCGGCTGGTCCCGCACAGCGTGGAGCATCAGGTGCTGGAGCGGCGGGATGGGCTCCGGCGGGGAGTGGCAGGACCGGTGGGACTCGTTCTACGTGGACACCCCAACCTCTAGTTCATGCTGCCGGGGCTGACGTGCGACGGTCCCGAGCCGGACGCCTTCCTCCCCCAGAAAGTGATCCCGAAGGCAGTTTCATGGACCGGACAGCTGGGGACCTCTTTCAACGCCCCGGCCAGCCGCCGGGCGGACAAGCGCACTCCTCAAGGACCAGCGTCAGACACCGATCTAGTTAGGGTCCAGCCGGCGTGCCGCAGATTCGGGTTCGTCTTTTAGCAGACACCGCGGGGAGTTTCCCCTGGACGGCCCTCACACCTCAGGGAGGAGATCAGCCAGCGACGGCTCGACAGACTCATACTCGACGCCTGCGAAGCTGTCGAGCAGAGCCTCAAATATCACCCGAGCCCCTTCGGCCGGTACGGCCATTCCGATCTGCTTTCGTACGGACTCCTTGGAGCCGTGGAAGATGAACTTGTCCGGAAATGTCTGAAGGCGGGCGCGTTCGCGGTTGGTCAGGGCTCGGGGTTCCGACCAATGATAGATGTGGGTTCCGCCGCCTCCGGAACCAGTGACCGTGTAAGCGGGCTTTTCAGGGTGCAGTCGCCGGTAGATCGAGGACAGCTTTGTGTTGGTCTTGATCTGAAGGTGTTCAGGGATGTCAGCGTGCCAGGCGTTGCCTCCGGCCGGGATGTGCCCCAGTCGCTCGATGACGTTGTCTGACTGCTTCGTCGGCTCCTGGTTGGTGGCCCACTTAGGAATGCCCTTAAGAGCTTTTTTGGCGCTGACGTCTCGATCTGCGTACGGATTCGGGCTGGGCACCTTGAACTCGACGTCCAGCTCCTTCTTGATGCCGATGACGATCATGCGGTGTCGAGCCTGAGGGACCCCATACTGCTCGAACCGGTAGTAATGCGGATAGATGCGGTAGCCCGCATCAACCATGTCTGAGAAGATGCGCTTGAGTGCGACTCCGCCGTCGGCACGAATGCCGCCGACGTTCTCGGCAAGGAACCAGTCGGGCCTGAACTTCTTTAGAGCCTTGATACCGTATGTATATAGCGGGCCGTACTCGCCGTCGAAGCCTTTCCGCTCGCCCACGAGGCTAAAGTCGTTGCAGGGGAAGCCGAAGGCTAGGCCGTCGATCCCGCCGAGCTTTTCGAGCACCTCGTAGTCCAGTTTCCGGATGTCGGCGTGGACTACGGACTCGTCGTCGGGGTCGCCGCAGATGTTGTGGGCATAGGTGCGACAGGTGTCGGCGTCGTAGTCGGTGGCCCACTGGTGGACGATCTTGAATCCGGGTCGGGATGCCAGCTTCGCTGCCAGTCCGAGCCCGCCCGGACCGGAGAAGAGCTCGCCGAACCGGAAAATTCTGGCCTCAGTGCTCATGGACGTCTCTGCGGTGGTTTTGGTGGAGGTTTCGGGTGCGATGGTCACAGGTCCCATCCTATCTGCGCGATTGCCTTCTCGCAGCTTCGCAGTCCCCGGCCGGTATCATCCCTTTCCGGCTGAGTAGGGAAAATCGCCTCTTGTGGCATCACCGTCGAAGGCAAAGAGGCGGTCTCGCGCCATCCCTGGGATCGTTATGATGTTCAGCACGTCGGTGACTCACGTGCGACCGATTCGCCACTTGGAAGGCGCCTAAGGTCTCTGGAGCGGCGGCAGGGGCATCGGGTTGTGGGCATTTAAGGATCGGGTAGGTGAGGCCCCGGGGTGCGTACCCGCTGCCGGTGCGCGTCCAGCATATTGACTGCCTGGGCAGCGGGTGCTTATGAGCTGGAGAAGTATTCCGCGACGTCCGCGGAGGTGATCTCTCGCCCGATCGACCAGAGTTTGCGCAGATCCTCGTGGGTAAGGTTGCTGTCGGGGTAGCCGCTGATGAGCTGACGCCAGGGCTGGATAGCGATTCCCGATCCTGCGGTTCCCGCTCTAGCGATAACGTTGCGCAGCTTCGCGTTGAAGTTGGGTGTGAATCCGCCTGAGACGTACAGGAAGAACTCCAGCGGCTTGCCCTGGACCCCGCCGGCGTAGTCTGGCACGTAGTCGGCGTGCATCCGCAACTGATGGTCGTGCGGTAGGTCGTAGGCGGCATAGGCCTTGGTGTCGATGATGCCACCCCAGGTCTCGGACCAGACCTCCACATCGGGCACGGTGCCGGTCTGTCCGACATGGCGGGAGCCCAGGCCGAAAGTCTGAACAAGGACGTGCGCCGTGGCCTTCTCGAAGTTGATCGCCTCCTCGGTACCGGAAAATGCCATCTGCTCGTATCGGTCGAGGAACGCGCTGACGCCGGCGGCTGGGCTGCTGATGAGACCGGACAGCGCTTTCACCACAGTCTGGCGGTCCAGGCCCGTATGGTTGACGACGGCGTCGATGACCTCACCGGTCGGCTCGGTGACGATCTGGGTCGCGTACAGGTGCGTCAAAGATGCCGATACCAGACCCAACGTCCTATCTGCTGCGGACTTGCCGCGGATGTCTCGGATCGCACGCTGGTCCTTCACCATGCCGACCTTCACACCGTAAGTGCGTTGGAACGCCTTGGCAGCCTCCTGGGCGGCGAATTTGTCGCCCTCCGGCTCATGCATCTTCAGCAAGGGCTTCGAGGACCACTCCTCGATCGCCGCGTCGATCTCCTTCTCCATGGCGGGGTTGAGCGCGGTGACCGTCCTCTCTTCCGCGCCGTAGTCCTCTCCCGAGGCGAGAGTCGCGAACCCGGTGTACCGGATCCACTGTGCGGCGGTGTTGGCGATGTCCTTCAAGGATGTGTTGACCAGCTCCTCTGCGCTCCTTTGCGCCCGGCTCCTCGGAGGCTTCATCGTCTGGGCGAAGTCCGAATCCAGAGACAAAGCGCCGTAGGCCCTGTAGCGGAGAATGCGCTCGGCAATCTTGGCGGCCTCGCGGTCGGAGTGCGATACGGCGTAGCCGATGACGCACGTGGCGATCTCGCGGTCGGTGAGGTAGCCGCCAAGGTCAGGGTGCTTCAACAGCTTCAGGAGCATCACGAAGGGGCGAAGCCGGAACTTCCGGTCCACGTCGACGCTTCGGGAGACCGAGAATGCAGAGGGGAACTGGTATGCGAGCACCTGCTTCCGCAGGATCGGCAGAGCATCCTCCTGATCCACCAGCGCCTGGCCCGCCAGCGTCAGGTGCACCTCTTCGTCCGCCCCAGCTGTCTCCCGGTGGTAGAAGAACAGGCCCAGAGAGTACAGCAAATTGGCGTGGGTCCTGCCACCGCTGCCGCCTCGACCGACCGCTCGCTCGGTGTGATCCCCGCGGCGCTTGAGGTCCAGTTGCTCCAGCAGAGTCTCGAACTCGATTTGAAGATCCCTGTTGCCGGTCCACTCCTGGCCCGCCCCCACTCCGGCGAACGCCGCCAGCGCCTTAGGTATGCGGATCAGCTTGCGGTGCGGTCGGGTCATCCACCAGTAGGGAAGCGCGGGCATGTCTGATCTCCGTGGTCATCGAGGTGAATGCATACTGGACCATCCTATCGAGCAGACTTCCCCCAATGTCTTAGTCTGGTGGTGCATGTCTTCGATGGTCGCGGTCCACTTCACCGAGTTCTGCGGCTCCCAGCAACGTAGCACCTTCGGCCCCTGAGCCCCTAGATGTACTGCCCAGGCAGGTTAGTTAATCGGCTGATGGGCGGGTGGCCTCCGATTGCGGTGGAGGCCTGTGGTGATTGTAGTGGCGCAGCCATGCCGGGAGGGCGTTTCTGCGGGCTGATTCTGTGGCGTAGAAGCGTTGGAATACTCATCCGTCGGCGAGGGTGCGGTGGAAGCGTTCGATCTTGCCGTTGGTCTTGGGCCGGTAGGACCGGGTCTTCTTGGCCTTCATGTCCAGCTACCGGCAGGTGTCCCGCCAGAGATGGCATTTGTAGGCCGGCCCGTTGTCGGAGAGGACCCGCTCAACGGTGACGCCGCGGGCGGCGAACCACGACACTGCACGCCTGAGCCCTCCCGCTGCGGTGGCCGGTGTTTCATCGCCGTGGATCTCGGCGTCGGCGACCCTGGAGTGGTCGTCTATGACCGTGTGCACGTACGCCGTCCCGATCCCGGCGTGGCGGTTCAGGCTGCGCGGGTTGTCCGGCGTCTGCGCCCGGTTCCGGTCTCCCTGATGCCGCCCTACGTAGCGCCAGCCGCCCCGTTCGGGATGTTGCCGAGTTTTTTCACGTCGACGTGGATCATCGCCAGCGGATTTCGTCATATCAAGTGAGTAGCCGAGAGTTGAACGTCCGGCGTCGTCCCGCCACTGAGATGCGCGTTACCGCGTTGCAGGGGCGTGACACGGTGAGCTTCGCACCGTGAGTCGGCGCCGATCGGTTCGTTGCGGATCGAGCCGTTTGATCGTGTTTGTGTTGCTCTGGTTCTGGACAGGGGTCCGCCATCACCTACTCTGTTGTCATGGATTCTGGCGGAGCCTTCTGGCGGGGCGAGTCTCGTCATCCGGAGTGGGATTTGATGTACCGCAAGGGTTTGACCGTGGGACGAATAGCCACCTTGTGCAATGTCGTACCGCAGACCGTTAGCAGGCACATCAGAGTTCAGCGGGCCCAGTACCCTGGCATGGAAGTCGAGCATCTGGCTCATCGCCCCGCCAAGGGGCACCGCACCATCGGGCGGAGCTGGCAACCCAAAATTGATGCCTTAATGGCCTTCTGGGACGGGCACCAAAAGTATCCGACCTCGCGGGACCCAGACCCGGCCAACCGGATGCTGGCCAACTGGCTATCCATCCGACGCCGTGCGGCCCGTGCCGGTGATTTGAACGAAGCAGAGCGGCAGTTGCTGGCTGTCCTGCCAGGCTGGGAGGACAGCCCAAGGTCGAGGTCGGACGCGGAGCGGTGGAATCGGCGCCTCGAGGAGCTACGGGCCTTCCGGGCTTCCGAGGGTCGCTGGCCGCAGTTCCGCCGGCCAGTGCCCGAGAGCGAGCGTGTCCTTGGAGTGTGGCTCCATGCTCAGCGTCAGACTTTCGGCGCGGGCCAGCTGCAGACGGAGGCACTCTCACAGTTGGACTCGACCGTACCGGGATGGAACGCCTGGCGGGTGAAAAAGCTCAACGACGGTTCTGGGGACGCTGCCGTGATGCCTGTCCAGCAGGATGCTTTTGTGGTGGGTGATCCACCTACGGGGACTGGACCGGCGGCGTCCGGCCCCACGGCAGCCTCGAGGGATCGGACGACGGTGGCCCCAGCTCGTGTCCCGGGACAGCGGCGACACCCCGGCCGTTGACGGGCCATGTCGAAAAACAAGGTCATCGTCCTGGCCCTACTCGATGCCGGAATGTCCAAATCAGAGGCGGCCCGCCGGTACGGCGTCGGCCGCCAGTTGGTCCACGAACTCCTTGCCAGATACCCGGCCGAGGGCGACGCGGGCCTCGAGCCCCGCTCCCGCCGGCCGCGCACCAACCCGCTGGCCACGACCGGGGCCGTGCAGGCCCGCATCCTTGCCCTGCGCGCCGCAGGCACCGTGGTCCCGGAACTGCACAAGCGACCCGGGTCCTCGCTGCGCCGCTTCACCATGGCCCAGCCCAATGAGATGTGGCCGTCCGACTTCACCAACTGGGCCCTGGCCGACGGCACCGGGGTGGAGATCCTGGACTATATCGACGACCGCTCCCGCTATTGCTCCACCTCACCGCCCATCCCAAGGTCACCGGAACGGCCGTGGTCGATGCGTTCCTGGACACCTCGCATGAGCACGGCCTGCCCGCCTCCGCGTTTACCGACAACGGCTTGGTCTACACCACCCGCCTCGCCGGCGGACGCAGGACGCGACGCCTTCGAAACCCTCATCGCATCCCTGTGCATCACCCAAAAGAACGGCCGCCCCAGGCACCTCCAAACCAGGGCAAGATCGAGCGCTTCCACCAGACCCTCCCGGCGCCCACACGATCGCCGACTCGGACGAGGCCTTGGCCAAATTCCGCCACATCTACAACCACGAACGGCCGCACCGGGCCCTCAAACGCCGCACACCCTCCGAAGCCTACGAAGCAACCCCCAAGGCCGCGCCCAGCATCGCCGCCTAAGGCGAACACTGGCGGATCCGCACCGACCGCGTCGACGCGGACGGGAAGGTCACCCTCCGTCATGCCGGACACCTCCGGCACATCGGCATAGGCCGAACCCTTAAGCACAAGCGCATTATCTTGCTCTTCCTGGACGCCGACGTCGAGCACGGCACCGGTGAAATCCTCGCCGAATCCACCATCGACCCCACTGTCGGCTACCGGACGAAAAGACAAAACACCCCCGGTCCGAAGACCGGGGGTGTCAGCGATGTCTCGGCAGATCTGTAGTCGATGTCCCGAGACTTCACACCGGTGCGCGAAGGGGGACTTGAACCCCCACCCCCTTTCGGGGACTAGCACCTCAAGCTAGCGCGTCTGCCATTCCGCCACCCGCGCGAGTGATAATTCGGGGAGCGCACAACCCGCCCTTCGGCGTTCGGCTCCCTCCAAAGCAAGACCATAAGACCTTAGCATGAACTTCATGAGTCTTCGCCAGTAGCCCGGGACCGCGTCGTCGGGTTGCGCCAAAGGAACAGCCCGGCTTCCGGCTGTCACTAGTGGAAGGACGGACTCGGGTCACTGCAACTTGGGTCGAGTAAAAGTATGCAACTTTGAAAGGACACCTAGGCTCTGCCTGCATGGCTACCGTCGGCCTCGCATATGCATTGTTGATTCGGGGCGTCAGATATCGGGACCTGGCACTCGACTGAACAACGAGATCGAAGATACGAATCGCGATCTCATGATCGGCCCGTCGTACTTCATGAGGCCGCGCGCGGAACCGACGAGGGCCTGGAAGAGACCTGGAAGTACGAGCTGCTCCTTTTGCTGGAGGAGCAGTATTTCTGGCGGCTGAAGCCGGATCAGATCGGGAGAAGTTCGGGTTCGAAGCCATGCACTGCAAGGTTGAAGGCGTACCCTGTCGACAGCGTCCCGATGGTGCGATGGAGCTGAGCCACACCGAACGAGTTTGCCTTCGCCGGTCCGGCTTCGTTCATCGCCCTCAGTTCCGCATGTACGGATTATTGTTCCGTCGGAAAATTCCGCATAGCCTATCCTGGGCAAATGGCAATCATTAGATCACTTGTCCCGGGCGACGGAAACGCACGGGAAAACCTCACTGAGGTCGACTGCAAATACCAAGTCGTTGAATCAGATTCCCGGGGTGCACTAATTCACTTGGCCACTTACGGTTCTGATTCGCGGCAGTCTGAGCCGAAGGTCAGCCAAGTGATCCAGTTAGATCAAACCGTTGCCTGGCAACTCGTAGACCTCATTATGATGACTTACCGATGGCCGTCCGCTGTCACCGATGAGTCAGGCTCGGGGATGGCGTAATTCCACGTAGCGGAACAGATGGGGACGGAGAAATCGACGAAATACGCTGATGGTGCAAGCCTGGTTAAATCTAAGGAAAGTTCTCCGTAGACGACGAGGTGTTCTGTGCTCACGTGCTCCCCCAGCCAGTCTGAGTCGCGCCCGAATGTATGCCCCGAGCGCCGAGTTCGGAAGTGGGGACAGGGATGCTCAGGTATCCATAAACTTGGCTAGATGCGCCGCGAGCGCGATTCGGCTCGGAGCGCTTTGTGAGTTGCCGGACACCGTCGCGGCACTGAGCAGAGCGTACTCGGACCGGCCCAGCGCACTGCCTACTCGCACTGTCATTGAACCGGGGTCGATCGCAACTAGATTTCGCTTGAACAGTTCGGCTATGTCCGTGCGCAACATCAGCACGTTGAGCCCATCTTCGAGTTTTGCTGGCAAAGTCGGTTCAATAGGCGTTGCCACGAGGACAAAATCAACCTTGGACCCCGTGATTGCGCATTCTGGCGTAAGCATCTGATAGATACCCAACGGGACCATGGCACCTCGTTCACCCCCGCTTTCCACTTCCATGGAATGCGGCTCTTGCCCCCTCCCTTGCCCCTCAACGACGCCGACCTTCAAAGCTGTTGGGACGAGACTCAACCCGCCTTCTGACGAGAAAGTGTGCGTTCCCAAATACTCATACACTGGACGCGCTGAGTCCAATCTCTTTCTAAGAAACGCAAGCAGCTCCAACCCGCGGGCCTGGTGCTGAGCCAGCAGCCGCGCAGTGTCAGCGGCGAGCGTGGTCCGAAGTTGTACGGAAGTTTCAGCAATCGAGCAGGGAATCTCCAATCCGTTGGCAGCATCTTGCTCAGCAAGAAATATCCAAATGGAGCTGAATCCGCTTGGGAGGAAACTCGCCGTTATGACCACCGAGCGGGGAACAGAGAACTCATCCCGAAGTTGCCTCCGGGTGTATCCGTGTCCTGGCTCCAGGCGCTCTGATGTTCGCTCCACGTTGAGACACTGGCTTTCGGTCATGATGCCCCCTTCAGACAGTGATTCTGTCAGATGTCTACGACGCAATGGGCTCCAACCAGGACGCTAGCGGGCGCGTCGCGCGCCAGCAGCAGCACATGGAAGCCGACGCTGACTATCATGTGCCGGAGAGCAAGAGTCTGCGGGACCGCTTTCTGGGGCCTTCAGCATGAGATCGGGGATGAAAATTTTGCAGCAAGAGGTCGTTCAAATCGTTCCGAACGCGAAGCGGTTGGTTCAGGGGTATCGAGACATCGGTTACACGTTCAACGGGGCCGTCGCTGATCTAGTTGACAACTCGATTGCTGCCCAAGCAACTGAAGTCCGAATCGACATGGTGTGGGATAGCCACCACAGCTACTTGGTGATTTCCGACAACGGCGACGGAATGACCCGGGCTCAACTTGAAGAGGCAATGAGATTGGGTTCCGATCAAGACTATGATTCGGACGATCTGGGCAAGTTCGGCCTTGGCCTTAAGACAGCCAGCATCTCCCAGTGCAAAGTTCTGCAAGTAGGTTCAAGGCCTCGCGGCATTGGGCACGCAGTGGATGTTCTCCGGTTCGATATTGACCACATCGAAACGACGAACAATTGGGAAGTCATCCGGCAGGGGACTGAGACGTTACCGACCATTGCCAGCGACTGGCTGGCCGAGACGCACGGAACGGTGATCGTGTGGTCGAACCTGGATCGACTGCTGGGAGGTACCAACAATATGGATAAAGCGCGCAATGCTTTCTTCGATCACCACAGAGGTCTTGGCTTGCATCTCGCCATGGTTTTCCATCGCTTTCTGTCCGGAGACGAGCGAACGAAGCATCAACATCCTGCCGAATTCCGCATCGTCCTCAATGGACTGGAACTGGACCCTTGGGATCCCTTCGCAACTTGGCATGAGAAAACGCAGACCTTGACTGCTCAGGACTTCCCGCTAGCTGGTGTGGGGTGGGGTGGCATCGTGGAGATGCAACCGTACATTTTGCCGGCAAAAGAACAATTCAACGACCCCAAAGAACACGAACTGCTGTCTGGTCCTAAGAAGTGGAACAATCAGCAGGGGTTCTACATATATCGGGCAAACCGGATGATTCAGTCGGGTGGCTGGTGCGGGCTTCTGACGCCTAACGAACACTACAAACTGGCTAGAGTGACGGTAGACTTCCCGCCGCAACTAGACAATGCATTCGGCATCAACATCGCTAAGATGAGGGTGACACTGCCAGCTCAGCTAAAGGACGAAGTCAAGGCCTTCGTTGGGCCCATCCGGAAGGCTGCGGACCTTGCTTACAACGCCAAAGAACGAAACAAGCTCCCCGCGCTGGGTCCCGGCTCAACACCGCCCCCGTTGACGCCGCCGAAACGGCCCGGAGTCGCCGTCCCCCGAACTACGTCGGGTACGGCGCAACAAGGCGGGCTCGGACCGTTCGCGCCTTGGCCAGTTGCGACTCTTCGAGAGACTGAACAATCCCGTCGACGGTTTGCCCTCGAAACTGCTGCGAAGGTCACGGGGCATGAGTCAGCCCTAGAAGCAATCCTGAAGGCCCTGGCATCGTCTGACGAGAGGACGGCACGTGAACTCGGTTGGTGAATTCCAGGAGACCCTGGATAAATGGCAACGTGTCATTACGGTACACACAGACACGTTTGGCGGAACCTATTCCGATCATCTACACCTTGCCCCGACGAATACCCACGCTGATCTCAAACGCAGGTTCGAGGACCCTTTGGGCACTGGCGACGACGAGGCCGAATTCCTGGAACCGATCTCTCTGGTGCCCCGCGGTGGGGGGGCCCGTCCCTGGTTCAAAGACTACGAGTCTTCCGAGGGCTACTATTGGGGCCGACTTCGGACCTTCTTGATTGACAAGAAAGGACGGTCCCTCGACGAAGTCAATTCGTTACACAAGGAGTCCGACCTAGTACTCAGCCACATAGAGGATCCTCTACTCATTGATCCCACGGGAAAACCCGCTCCGTTTGACGTGCGGGGGTTGGTGCTGGGATATGTCCAGTCCGGCAAGACCGCCAACTTCACTGCGGTTGTCGCGAAAGCCGCTGACCGGGGGTACAAACTTGTTATCGTCCTTTCGGGCATCCACAATAGCCTGCGCCAACAGACGCAGATTCGATTGGACCGAGAGCTCGGCTTGGTTGACGGGCCGGACAGCGTTGGCTATCCGATGCCGGCTCAAGAGTGGTGGGGCATAACATCTTCCGAAGAAGGCGGTGACTTCAAACCCGCAACCAACCCGGGACCGTTGGCTCAGGGCTCCCGTGGCCTCATGGTGGTGAAGAAGAACGCGACTGTGCTTCGTCGGCTAGCGAAGTGGCTGGAACGAGTGCCGGCCGACACTCCTACTCTGATCATCGACGACGAAGCGGATCAAGCTTCAATCAACACGAGTACGCCCCTCACCGAGCAGACCGACTTGACCGCCGACGACGTCGACGAAACAAGTGATGCCAACGAAATAGACCCGTCAACCATCAACGGCCTTATTCGTGAGATCACTAACAAATTCCGACGGGTTTCCTACGTCGCATATACCGCGACACCGTTTGCTAACGTACTTATAGATCCTGACGCCAGTACTGCCGCGCACGGGCGAGACTTGTTCCCAAGCGAGTTCATAATTAGCTTGAGTAGGCCGGCCACTTATTTCGGAGCATCACGTTTCTTTGGAAATGGCGAAGAAAGCAACGGGCAATCCAAGCTCAATGTAATTCGTTTCATTCCAGATAACGAGGTGGCATCGTTGGCCCCGCCACCATCTATGGCCAGACTATGGAAACCCACGGTCTCTGCCTCCCTGATGGCGGCCCTTCTGAACTGGATTCTTGCGTCGGCTGCCAACGATTACCGAAATGGCACCCAGCTAAGCAGTATGCTGATACATACCAGTTCAAGCATTCAAAAGCAGAACGATTTGAAGACGGCACTTGTAGGCCAGTTCGCTGAACTCGTTAACGAGTGGACGTACTCACGTGAGAAATTGTCGCAGACGCTACGTCTGATGTGGGAGGAGGACTTCGTGCCTACTTCTGCTGATTTCAACAGGTTTCCCCCAATCTCCTATGACGCGTTGCTCCCTGGAATCGATCACCTACTTGGATCCCGAACGCCAGTCAAGGTGCTAGCTCTGAATAGCTCCTCCCAGGACATGCTGGACTACGACGCCGACCCTCACCAGAAGCTGATCCTAGTCGGAGGAAATCGATTGAGTCGCGGTCTAACTCTCGAGAACCTGCTGGTAAGTTTCTATGTCCGGTCCAGCGCCGCTTATGACACCCTGCTGCAAATGGGGCGATGGTTCGGATATCGCGGAAAATACGCTGATCTGACTCGCTTGTGGACCAGCGAAGAAATATTCGAAAAATTCAAGCACCTATCCCTAGTAGAAGATGACTTGCGAGACGAAATAGGCACTTACGCAGCTCGGGGATTGACTCCTCTGGATATGGCCCCGAAAATTCGCGCCCACCCGGCAATGCTGGTGACGGCACGTAACAGGATGGGGACAGGATCCCATGTGAAACTTTCCTACTCTGGGCAACTAATCCAGACGATCCATTTTGATTTGGACAGTGCGGAACTCTTGGACCAGAATCTATCGCTGACTAGCCAATTCTTTAACCACTTGGATGCACCTAGCACGATCCAGGATGGGCGGCCCTTATGGGTCAACGTCCCCGCTAGTTACATCGTTCCGTTCCTTCAGCGCTTTCAAGCTGCGCAGGGCAATGAAGGCTTTGACATGGCAAACCTGTCAAATTACGTTCTCCTGCAGGCGCAGAGGGCCGATGAGTTGACTAACTGGACGGTTGCCATCGCTGGGAATGCCAATCCGGACCCTTATTTGGGTACTGAGGGTTTCGGAGGGAACCCGTTGCTTCGTGTGAACCGGATCAGTCGTACCCGCTTGAACAAAGCGAGTCACTCGGTGGGTGCGCTCGTCACCGGGGCAAGTGGGAGACGTTTAGGCAACTACGTCGAGGCCTGGGGAATGGACCAAGCACAGTTGGACAAGGCGCAGTCTCTTCTCGACGGCGGAAAGGTCATGAAGGTCGGCGCGGCGGTGCGCCTAAGCAGATCACCGAGTCAGGGCTTGCTTGTGATTTATCCGATCAGCCCATACTCGCGCCCTTCCGAGAAGAGAGACAATCGTGCGCCACTGTTCGACAACCCCGATGGATTTCCTACCGTCGTTGGAATGGCGTTGTCCTTCCCTACCTCGAGCAATGACTTGTCCATCGACTACGTAGTTGGTAGGCCCAGCTCACGAGTCCCGTCTAGTCTGCAGAGCTAGATCATGAGTATTGAAGGTGAAATCTGGTCAGAAATAGTGACTCCCACCGCCGCTCTGAAAGCCAAACGACACCCACTGAATCGTCTCGTATGGTTGGCCGTCGACCAGGGCTCCCAACGCCACATCCTGGTTTCGACCACCTCGAGCGAGGCTGGGATGGCGTTGCTGCAGACGAAGGCGGTTCGGGCCACAACCCGGGAACTGCGGATTGCCTCAGAGAACGCTATGGTGTGGATCGACATTGAATCACTCGACCCCTCACAGCATGAGGCCTTTTCAAGTCTTGCTTTCGATCTGGCGTCACGCATAGAAACGGGTAGTGATGCATTTACAAGTGCATTGCAAGTACTGCAGTCATGGAAGGCATTCTGGGAAGCAGAAAAGAGTAGCCTGTCGTTACAACAGGAAGCAGGGCTATTCGCCGAGCTGTGGTTCATCCGCCATTGGATGGGTATGACGGCTCCCATTGATTCGTGGACGGGCCCAGAAATGGCCATTCACGATTTCCGCTGGCCCAACACGGCCGTTGAAGTGAAAGCGACGCTGAGCCGATCTGACGGATTTCCGACGCATCGGATTTCGAGTTTGGATCAGCTAGATGACGTGGCGGATGCCGACCTCTACTTATTCAGCATGCAACTTGCGTCAGATCCCGAATCTGTTTTGTCGGTAGAATCACTAGTCACCGAAATCGAGCAAATGCTTGGGCAACAGCAACTCGCCCGCGCCGATTTTAGACGCCGCCTCACATTCACTGGTTACCGAGAAGGCAGCTTGACCGGAGCCTCTTTCAGAGTACTGACTGAGCGTCTGTACCAAGTGGAGCCTGGTTTTCCTCGGCTGACGCGTAGCTCTTTCTCTGTCCCTTTGCCTTCCGGGGTGGACGACGTTAACTACGCACTGGATCTAGCTGCGTGCTCAGACTGGCTGAAGGCCAGTGCCCCGTCCGGATTCGCTGCCGGGCGACTTGCTCCGACGCAGGATGCTGGATGATGCTCATAGAAAGTCTCGTATTCGACCTAGAAGACGCATACGACAACTGGAAACTGTCTATGTGGCCTGACGGGCTTGCCCTGATTGAAGGGCGGTCGGGAACCTACGTCGGGGCATGGACCGGGCAGCTCCCTTTGCGGCGAGTCCTCCATATTTTCTCCGTCGTGTCGACTTTCACCGAAATCGATGAGCCCACTATCGAGGCGATCCCTCGGAAGAATCTGATGAGAATCTTGGTCGCCTTTGCCAACGAGGACTCCCTACCTCTTTCCCTGAACGTCAACTTAGACGAAGCCGGAGCTGTCATTTGGTCCCTAAGGCAAATGATTGCAGGATTGGTACGGGAGGGACACTGGTACCCAACTAAGGGGTACCAGATGACGAGCGGAGCTGGATTCGCCGGCGCGACCCGTTTTAGGCTTTCGACCAAGAACGCCGATGCGAACGCACTGATAAACGCAACCGGAATCGTAGTTCTGGCGGGCTCAAGGGCGAGCACGGTGACGGCTTCGTCTCTCAGCACCACTCTCAAAACTCTCCGCGAGCGAATGGTCGAGTGGGAAATGTGGGAGCCTTTGAACGACGATCAGTATGTCGTCAACCGACATATGTTTTTCCCGTCACCGTTGCAAGCGGCGAGTGTTCTGTGTGGTTCTCCGACGAACGGCTTCGACATGTGGGTCGACCAGGCCGGTACTACTCTCAGAAATCTCGGCGATCTAAATTGACGCAGAGAGTCAATTTGGGCTCCGCTGCCGTGGGCGTTGTCTTCGACCAAGCTAGTGATTTCGAAGATTCACTCAGGCTTGTCTCTTCTCTCCTTGAAAGCGACCGAGTGTGGGCGGGGCGCAATGCAGGCAACGTCCCACCAAGCGCACGGGAGGAATTGGCCCAAGCTCCGGGCGACGAACCCGTGTCGACGGCTAGCGCCGCGCCCTCCGAGTCAATGGCATTCAGAATCGAAAGGTGGCTGCTCGACTCGAAGCAACCCGGGTTCGTGAAACGCTCTTCGCATGTCGGTGCTAGTCTCACCGAAGAAGTTCCCCAGAACGCCGACAACTGCCTCAAACCAGTAAAGATTCATGAGCCCGCACCGCACTTTACAGTCGACGGCGACCAGCATGTGGACGTTCACGAAACGCGAGGACCCGGAGGGGACTGGTTCACTTATTCTGATGCGAATGACGATGATTCGCCCGCTGAGCAGATCATGTCGGCCGGCGCCACCGCCGACCCTCTCAGGTACTACCTGAAGCAGATCGGCAAGTTTGTGCTGTTAGAGGCCGAGCATGAAGTGGACCTCGCGTTACGTATTGAGGCCGGCTTGTTGGCCGAACACAAGATAACAACCGACGACGGAACCATGGACCGGAAGTCCAAGCGTGAGCTTATGTTTATCGTCTACGACGGCAAACGCGCCAAGAATCACCTGCTGGAGGCCAACCTCCGCCTCGTCGTCTCGCTGGCCAAGCGCTACACCGGCCGCGGCATGCTCTTTCTGGACCTGATCCAGGAAGGCAACCTGGGGCTGATCCGTGCGGTCGAGAAGTTCGACTACGCCCAAGGCTTCAAGTTCTCCACTTATGCCACCTGGTGGATCCGCCAGGCGATCACCCGCGCCATGGCAGACCAGGCCCGCACCATCCGTATCCCGGTGCACATGGTGGAAGTCATCAACAAGCTGGCTCGCGTCCAGCGCCAGATGCTGCAGGACCTCGGCCGCGAACCCACGCCGGAAGAGTTGGCCCTCGAGCTGGATATGACTCCGGAAAAGGTCGTGGAGGTCCAGAAGTACGGCCGCGAGCCGATCTCCCTACACCTGATCGTCGATGAACGCGAGACCGAGCTTGGCGACATCATCGAGGACTCCGACGCCCTGGTCCCGGCCGACGCCGTCAGCTTCACGCTGCTGCAGGAGCAGCTGCACTCGGTGCTGGACACGTTGTCCGAGCGTGAAGCCGGCGTTGTTGCCTTGCGCTTCGGCTTGACAGACGGACAGCCAAAGACACTGGAAGAAATAGGCAACGTCTACGGCCTTACACGAGAGCGGATTCGCCAGATAGAGACAAAAACCATGGAAAAGTTGCGCGACCCTTCGCGATCAAATGCATTGATGGACTACCTAGACTGAAGCCGGGAGAAAAATTGCTATGCTCTCCAGAAAGCTCAGCTACGGGGTCATTAACAGTTCGACCCCATCTGTGCCGGACGCCAAGATTCCTCGAGCTGAAGCTCCCTCAGTTGGGTCCGCCGGGCGTCTTCACCACCGCGATCCTGACCTTCATCCACAGCTGGAACGAATTCATCATCGCGCTCTCCATGATCAACGACCCCAAGATCCAGACCGCCACGGTCGCAATCTCCAAATTCACCGTCGCCACCGAATTCCAGGCGCTGGGGATCGACGCCGTCGTCTCGTTGTGCCGGCCGGGAACTGCGGATGCGCCCGCGGTTGCACCGGAAGACCACGCCACGTTCTGGATCATCGATTCCCCCGTCGCGGATGACAACCCCCACGCCGGGTTTTCACTCCGGGCTGCGGCAGCCGCCGTCGAACGCTTCCGTGCCGGGGGGGAAAACGGTGCAGCCGCACTGCGTCCGCGCGGAGTTCCGGACACCGGCCGTGGCCGCGCTGTACGGGGCTCGGGCGGAGGCGGGTTTTCCCTTGCGTGCGCTGGAAGATGTGCGGCGGGTGCTCCCCGGGGCGCGGCCCAAGGCGTTCTTCATGGAAGTCCTCAGCAACAACACTGGCGCGTCATAAGATTGGGCCAAAATTGGGGATCTATTCGACGCGTTTTCGACGCGGCAGTAAGGGGCAACTGTGAAGTGCATTCCGGAGGAACCTGAATTCAACGATGGGCAGATGGCCGAGAAGATTCTCTGGGAGGCGCTAAAGAAAAGCCTTCCTGATGACTCGGTCTTGGCCCACTCGGTTCAGGTTCGGAACGGACGCGCGGAACATGAGATCGACATCTTGGTCCTATGGCCCGGCGTCGGCATGGCCGCCATCGAGGTAAAGGGCGGCCTGGTCAGCGTCGACAACGGCCAGTGGTTCCAGTCGGACAAGTCCGGTAGACGCAAGATTCTGAGTCCCGTGGTTCAATCCCAGGGTTCGCTGCATGCCTTCAAGAACTGGGTTAGCAACCAGCTCGGCACCCCGCTGACCAGCCGCTTCGCCTATATGGCCGCTCTCCCTACACCCCGGTGCCACAAGACTGGGAGATGGCGGGTTGCCCTCGCACGCTGGTCCTCGACCAGAACGACATCGTATCTCCTGCTGATTTGGTCCAGTCTGCGATTGAGCGCGAAGGCGGCGGCGCCTCGCCGCTGGCCCCGGCGTATATGGAACGCGTTGTCCGCCGGTTGGAAGGTACCCTCAGCTCCGGTTCCGAGGGGTCACGCGACCCCAAGGAACTGGAAGACGCTCAGGACCATCTCACCCAGCGGCAGTCCATCCTGTTGCAGGCTACTCGGTCACTCCCCCGGATCAGATTCACAGGCGGCGCCGGTAGCGGTAAGACGTGGCTGGCCGTGGAAAAGGCACGGATGCTGTGCAAGCAGGGCAAGCGTGTGGCCTCTTCAGCTACAACAAGGGTCTCAGCCAGTACTTGCAGGATCGTGTGTCGGGCTGGCACCATCTCAAGCCGGCTTTCACCGGCGAATTCCACGACTACGCCCGCCGGCTCGGGGTGCCGGACGGGAAGGGTTCCTCCTATTTCGAGGAAGAACTGCCTCAGCTGCTCAAGGATCTCGCGGTCGACCTGCAGCCGAACCAACGGCTGGATGCCGTCATCGTCGATGAAGCCCAGGATTTCGCCCCGCTATGGTGGGAAGCGCTGCTTGCCACCAGCACGGACGACGCCGAGATCTACGCCTTCCTGGATGATCACCAGGACGTCTACCGGCGCTGGGGCAGCCCGTCCACTGATGGCTCGAGCCCCCTCGAAGATCTGGTGACAATCCACATCGACGAAAACCTCCGCAACACCCGGAAGATCGCCGAAACCTTCAAGTCCTTTGCAGGTGAGCATTTCACCCCCAGAGGCAGCACGGGTCTGCCCGTTCGGCGAGTTCAATGCGCCACCGAAGACGACCTCGACGTTGCGGGTGACTGCATCGATGCCCTGATCGAGGAGGGCTGGGCGAACAACCAGATCGCGATGCTCACCACCAAGGATCGGCATCCCATCCATCAGGGTTACTTTGACCGGGAGGCCACCGCCGAATACTGGCGCGAGTTCCATGCAAACGAAAGCGAGTTCTACGGTCACGTTCTCGGCTTCAAGGGCCTGGAACGGTCGGTGATTGTCCTGTGTGTCAACGGCTTCAAAGACCTGAGCCGGGCAGCGGAGCAGCTTTATGTTGGCCTGTCCCGGGCTCGAAGTCTCCTCGTGGTTGTCGGCGACTCTGATCTGCTGGAGGAGGCCGGTGGGCGGGATCTCAAAACGGCTCTTTCACGCGCTCAGGCTTGGGCGCCGGCAACGCCCGTCGACCGCTGAAGTGAGTGGTCTTCTACTATGCCGCCCTTGACCCAACAAGAATCGCCCCGGCATCTCGTTGTCGGTAGGGCAGTCTTGCTTCTTGAACCTCGAAGCGTTCCTAGTTCTTAGGGATAGACTTCTGGGCCTTCTGATTTTTCAGAAAGCACGGATTCCCCCGCCGGGTCGGATCAATTGGCAGCCTTGGTCGTGCTGGCGGGTGGTTACTCCGCTGAATTCATCCACTAGTCGAGGGCGGCTCGGTCCGCTCCCAGACCCGCGCGAATTCGTCGGCAACCTCGGGCCAGATCAGCTGGCGGCCGTCATCCACCGAGTGCAGCTTATCGGCCAAGGGCTCGAAAACGACGAAATCGTGCGGGATGACCCTGCCTGCCCTGTCTTGCCGCCGTTCAGGATCCGGGAAACGAAGCGCCACCATCCTGCCGACGCGGCGGCAAACTTCTCGCTCATCCCCAACACCCGAGAAGACCTCGTCGTAGACCGAGAGCAAATCCTTCACTCCCCCGTCACGGAGAAACCGAAAACCCCACGTACGCCCGCGAGTGGCCCAGATGAGCTTCACCTACGACTCCTCAGGAGGGTTTGCTCCAGTTCGCCCTTTTCCAGGTCCATCCGGAAGCCGGACAGCGTAGCTTTCAGATTGTCCTGCTTGGCCCGCGCTTCGGAATTGATATCTCTGAGTTTGTCGCCTGCCAGCCTTGCAGCATCGCTAGTACGCTTGGCCACATCTTTCACCTGTTTGGGATCGAAACGGTTCAGCAGATGGCCTAACGGGCCAGGCAGGCGGCCCTCGTTCTCGATCAGCACGGCCGCCAAAGATTCGGTGGCGACAAGGAGATTCTCTACTACTTTTCCCCGGGTCTGCTTCGATTGGGCCCACCGGGCGTATCGTTCGAACGGGAGCATGACTGACAGCGGCAAAATCAGCTCCAAGCCAACGCGTTTGGTCACCTCAATTTTGCCTTCGTCGAACTTCGCCGACGAAAACAGCACAAAGTCCTCACCAACTGACAGCGCTTCGTTATCTTCCACCAGCCCAGCAAGGACTTTGCGAAGTTCGTCTATGTCATCGGAGGCCTTCTCTATGAGGAGATCCCTGAACTTGAACACGTCCAGGTCCGGCAGCAGATCAGACTTGGACAGCGCTATTATCCAGATACGAGGGAACACGGCGAGAGGCGCGCCATCTAACAAGTCATCCTTTAGCGACAGCAGTCCGTTGCGGAAATTGGTCAACACGGACTTCAGGTACTTCTCCTCCTCGCCGGAATGGTCGAGCAGCCGCTGACCGTCCACCAGCAAGAGAGCGACGTCCGAACCCAGCAGGGACTTGAACGCGTCGACCTTGCGTTGGGCCTCCGGCCCGTTCACGTCCTCCTCGAACCACTCCCCTGGGTAGTCGTGCCAGACGAGGCGCAGGGCATCGATAGGGGTGGCCCTCCTCTGCCTCTGCCTGACATCGGCCCCATCCTTCAGCTTGATTTTGAAAGAGTATGAGGTGGCAGCCAAACGGGTGATCTCAGGCGGTCGCGCCGAATTTTTCATACCCAGGTAGTTTTTATGCAGCCGATTACCCTGGCCGATATCGTCCGGCACTACGTGGAACAGACTCTTCTGCAGGTACGGAGACTCTTGCGTTGCTCCGTAGAACGAGGAGATCAAGACGGTCTTACCACTTCCGCTCTCCCCAAACACCGCAATGTGCTGCTCTCCCGCTCTCTTTACTGGCATATGAGGAGCTTACGCGAACTTGAAACCTGCAACCCCCGTCCCACAACCCTGCGATCGCCGTGTCCTTCACGTCCTTGTCCGTCTCCCTGGAAACCACACCTCACTAGGCTGAGGGCCGCGGCCGGAACGACCCGACTAGGCGTCGTGGCCGCCGCGCCCGACCAAAGAATCGCCCGCTACAGGCCAGACTAGAACTAGACGTCGGCTGACGTGTCAGTCGGTCTCCGGCCGGCTCAGTGCGGCGCAACGGGTGCTGGACCGCTGGGGTGCGGCCTCCACCGTCGAGCCGGTGTCGTGGTGGAGGCAGATGAGCGGATGCTCGCCTGGCCTGCCTGCCCCAGCACTATCCTGGCGCGCCGGTCGCCACCGAGCAGTCGGTTGCGTGGCGGAGTGCTGGCAACCAGCTCATGGAGGGCTGGATCGACCTCCTGCTGGAGGCGCCTGACGGGTACGTGCTGGTGGACCACAATTCCTATACGGGCACGGACCCGTTGTCCGTATTAAGGACAATTACATCGGCCAGATGCGTGGGTATGCCGAAGCGATCGAGTCAATCACCGGGCGGCCCGTCGTTGAAAACGCTGAACCACACGCCGGCGCTGGGGAAGATGTTCCGGATCAGCTGGGCGTCACCACCAGCGGTGCCGGCACTCCGGGTTCTGGCACGCCCACTCGGGTGTGCCAAATTCAACTTTCCCGGTGGCGGGATAAACACGCATTTCGTCCACGACGACGCAGCCTGCAAACTCGGTATTCGGCATCGCCTGTCGCGCTGAAGGCATGACCATTCCGTAGGCAATTCGCCAGGCCTCGCTGCCGCAAATCGGGCACCCGCGCGTGGCAGTGCGTTTCGTCGTCTGCTCTGCGGTTGTTCCATCGGAATTCATGGAAGAACTGTAAGCGGACGGTCTGACAGGAAGATGCATCTTATGCTGTGGCGAGGGCGGTTGGTTCCCGTCCAGCCGGCTCACCGGCCCACTCTGGGTAACAGTCATCGCTCCGGACGTAGCAGCCACCAACCCGCGGATTCTGCGCGAGGACTTGGCGTTGCAGGTATTTACTCTGCGAACTCAAAGTCGACGGTGATTTCGGGATCAACGCTTTTGATGATTCCGGAGTAAAACACCTTGGCCTGCTCTTTCAGCGCTTCTTCATTTTGGGAGATGTACTTCTGCTTGTTCTCATCACTGAGGATGTTGTTGACCATCCGCGTTTGGACGGCTGGCTCGGCCAACCAGCCAAGAGTGTTGTTGCTCTCAATCGGGTCTTTGAAGTCGGGGTTGTCAAAGCCGATGCCAGTGAATTGAGGCATGGTCACGCGATACGATTTCGGGCCGGTGGGTTCGATCTTCACCTGCGACCCGTCGACGCCTAATTTGGCGTCAAACTCGTACTGAATCAGCGTCGTCTTCTCGCTCGCGGGTATGGCCACGCCGAAAATCTCCCTGTTGCTTTCGTACCTATTGAGGCCCTCCATGTGAAGGCTGAGCAGGGCGACCTCTTGCACGCGCGTGACTGCCTGGACCACTTGCGAATCACGCTCGCTGGAGCTGCTGCTGAACAGTGACTTCAGGGCGAGGGCGTTGAGTCCACCGGATGCGAATGCGGCGGCCGCTCCCCCAACCAGCACCACGACGAGCAGCAAGACCTGCCAGAGCAGAACCCGTACTTTGAAAAAGTTCAGGATGGCTTTAAGGAAGTTCACGGTGATTCGATCTCCAGCTCAAGTTTGACGTCAAATTTGCCTCGGAACTCAGCGCTGGTTACCGGCCACAACACATCGAATCGTCGAGTACGTTCGTACGATATATGAAAGCAGGGAGCGGCAGATTATGGCGCGCCCCGTCACCAAGCCGATTTCATGCCCTGCATGGCCAGCTCGGAAAAGCAGGAAGGGCGCGCCCGGTCTGACCGGACGCGCCCCCGCTTGCGCAGAACCCGCGAGGCGGTTCAGCGTCCCCTGAATCAGTCGATCAACACCGGCTCCTTGGCGTCTTCCGAGGCTTCCCTAACCGGCGCAACCTTCCGGTTCCGCTGGTTCAGCCAGCAACCCACCGCAAGAAGCGCCACGAGTGCGAACGTGCTCAACAGTTGGGGACGGGATTCCTCGCCGATGAAGCCCACCGTGAAGATCGCCGCGAGAATCACCAGGCCAAACACCGTGAGCCCCGGGAAGCCGGGCATCCGCAGGGGGAGCTCCGTGCCCTCACGGTCGGCGCGGAGGCGCAGTGCCAGCTGGGCCAGGAGGGCGGACGTCCACACCAGCAGGCACGTCGACCCCACGATGTTGAGCAGGACGGGAAGAACCATCTCGGGGAAGGCCAGCTCCAGCACCACCGTGACAACGCCGAACGCGACGCTGGCCAGGACGGCGATAACCGGGACCCGCGCCTTGGACACGGAGGCCAGCAGACGGGGCGCTTCCCCCCGCTCCGCGAGGGAGTACGCCATCCGTGACGCACCGTAGAGGTTGGCGTTGAGGGCCGAGAGCAGCGCTGCGACGGCCACCAGGGTGATGGCGGTGGCTGCGCCGGGCATGCCGGCGGCCTCCAACACGGCAGCGAACGGGCTCTTCAGCCCGGCCGATCCCACCGGAACCACGGCCGCGATGATGAAGATCGCGCCGATGTAGAAGACCAGGATGCGCCACAGCACCGTGCGGACTGCCGTCTTCACGCTGCGGGCAGGCTCGGCGGTCTCAGCTGCGGCCACGGAGACAATCTCGGTGCCGCCGAACGCGAACGCCACCACAAAAAGCGCCGTCGCAATCCCGGCAAAGCCGCTGGGCGCGAACCCCTCGCCCATGAAGTTGGACAGGCCCGGCGACTGCACGCCCGGCAGCCAGCCGAAGAGCAGCGCAAAGCCCACCAGCAGGAACCCGACGATTGCCGCCACCTTGAGCAGGGCAAACCAGAACTCGAACTCGCCGAAGTTCTTCACGCTGGTGAGGTTCACGGCGGTGAGCACCACGATGAACACAAAAGCCATCAGCCACACCGGCAGGGCGGGGAAGATGGTGGCCAACAGGGCTGCGGCACCGAGCGCCTCGGCCGCGATGACCACCACCAGCTGCACCCACCACAGCCAGCCCACCGTGGCGCCGGCCACCGGCCCGTACGCCTTCGCGGTATAGACCGAGAAGGCGCCGCTGTCCGGGTTGGCGGCGGCCATCTCGCCGAGCGCCCACATCACCAGGATGATCAGCGTGCCGGCCACGAGGTAGGAGATCAGCACGGCCGGGCCGGCAGCCTGGATGCCGGCGCCGGAGCCGATAAAGAGGCCGGCGCCGATGGCGCTTCCGAGGCCCATCATGGTGAGCTGGCGGGGTTTGAGTGCGGCGCCCAGTGCGCGGCCAGACGTCTTTGTCTGTTGTTCCATGGGGAGTCCTCTGGTTGTTGGTGGAGCGGGTTGGTAAAGGTCAGTGGTTTCTAGGCGGCGTGGGTTTCCAAAAGCCGGAGCACGCGGTCGTTGGAGGCGGGATCGGCAACGGTGATCCGCACGCCGTCGCCCTGGTATCCGCGGACCAGGATGTCTGCGCGGTCGAACGCCTCCACCAGCCGGGCCCGGAGGCTGTCATCCGCACGGATCCACAGGAAATTGCCCTGGCTTGGCTGCAGTGTCCAGCCCTGCGCCTCCAGCTGCGAGGCCATCCGGGCGCGCTCCTGTTTGACGGCTGCCACCCGCGCTTCCATCTGGTCCCCGGCGTCCAGCGACGCGATGGCCGCCTTCTGGGCCAGCGCGCTCACCGAGAAGGGAAGGGCGGTGCGGCGCAGTCCCTCGGCGATGGCCGGCGCCGCCACGGCGTAGCCCACGCGCAGGCCGGCGAGTCCGTAGGCCTTCGAGAAGGTGCGCAGGATGCACACGTTCGGGTACTGGCGGTAGAGCGACAGGGAATCGGGGCCGCTGCCCGCGTCGGCGTACTCCACGTAGGCCTCATCGACCACCACGAGGATGTCGGACCGGACGGACCGCAGAAAGGCCTCGATGCGCTCGTGGCTGAGCGGCACGCCCGTGGGGTTGTTGGGGGTGCAGAGCAGGATCACCTTGGTGCGGTCGGTGACGGCCGCGGCCATCGCTTCCAGGTCGTGGCCTTCAGCCTCGTCCAGCGGAATGCGGACCGGCCGGGCGCCTGCCAGCTCCACCAGGATGGGGTAGGCCTCGAACGAGCGCCACGCGAAGATCACCTCATCGCCGGCGTCGCACAGTCCGGTGATTATCTGCTGCAGGACGCCGACGCTGCCGGGTCCCACCGCGACCTCCCCGGCGGTGACGCCAAGGTGCCGGGCGAGCCGTTCGCGGAGTTCGACGGCGGCACTGTCCGGGTAGCGGTTCATGGTTCCTGCCGCTTCGGCCACCGCAGCGGCGGCAGCCGGCAGCGGAGCGTAGTGGCTTTCGTTGCTGGCGAGCGCTGCAACGTCGAGGCCGGCGCTGCGCCGGCCCGGGACGTAGGGCGGAAGTCCGGCCACAGCGCCACGAAGGGTGGGAAGCGCGGTGTCCGGTGCGGTCAGGAGCTGATCACTGGTCATGAGCAACGATCATGATTGTGACCGCGCCCACAATGCAAGATACCCTCAAACCATTGGGACTTCTGCTCAATATCTACTGTCTGTGGTGAAAATATGACCATCCCGAACCCCCGCACCCTGGATTCACTCGACGGCAGGATCATCCTGGCCCTCGACAAGGATCCGGAAGCCAGTGCCCTGGCCCTCTCGCGGACGCTCGGCGTCGCACGGAACACGGTCCACGCCCGGCTGGCGCGGCTCGAGCGCAGCGGCGCCCTCCGCTCCTTCAGCCGGAGGCTGGATCCCGCCGCGCTGGGCTATGACCTGATGGCCTTCCTCTCGCTGTCCATCAGCCAGACGCGAACAGGCGCGGTAGAAGACGGGCTCGCCGCGATCCCGGAGGTCATCGAAGTGCACGCCACCACCGGGGACGCGGACCTCATGGCCAAGGTGGTGGCCCGCAGTACGGCCGACCTCTACCGCATCACCAACGAGATCCTGGAAATCGAGGGGATCCAACGGACCAGCACCGCCATTTCCGTACTGGAACTCATGCCGCCCCGCTACGACGGCCTCCTGAGCCGGCTCTCCGAGCAGGAATCCCGCCCCTCCGCCTAAGTTGGGGTGATGCAGGCCACAAGTGCGCAGATTTTCAGTTCCGACCGCGTCTTACTGCCAAATATCCCAAGCGAACTCCACTCTCTTGCCTATCTGTGAACCAGGACACATGATTCCTGCATGACTTCACTCACTGTCTCCGGCCGCGTGGCGCAGGTTCTCAGCAGCTACCTCAGCGATGTCTTCGGTGTGATGGGCAACGGAAACGTCTACTTCCTGGACGCCGCGGAAAAGCTGGGCCTCCGCTTCTCCGCCGTCCGCCATGAGGGCGCCGCCATCGCCGCGGCAGACGCCTACTACCGGACGTCAGGCCGCCTCGCCGCGGGCACCACCACCTACGGCCCCGGCTACACCAACGCACTCACCGCCCTCGCAGAGGCGGTGCAGGCGCAAATCCCCGTGGTGCTGGTCACCGGGGACGCCCCGAGCAGCGGCGCCCGGCCCCAGGACGTGGACCAGGCGGCGATCGCCGCAGGCCTCGGCGCGGCCACCTTCACCGTCACCCGCGACGCCGCGGCCTCCATCACGCAGCAGGCGGTGGAGTACGCGCTCACCAAGCGGACCGCCGTCGTGATTGCCATTCCCTACGACCTCGCGGCACTCGAGGCTGCGGACGAAGAGCTTCCCGCGCCGCTGGCACCGGCGGTGAGTGACGACGTCGACGGCGGCCTGGGGCAGGTAGCCCGCCTGCTCGCCGGGGCGAAGCGGCCGCTGATCCTCGCCGGCCGCGGTGCGCATCTCGCCGGCGCCGGCCCGGAGCTTCGGGAGCTCGCTGACCGCCTGGGCGCCGTGACCGCCGGAACCGCCCTGGCGCTCAACCTCCTCGAAGGCGACGGATACCTCGGCGTCGCGGGCGGCTTCGGTACGGACACCGCGGCCGGGCTCATGGGCGAGGCCGATGTGGTCCTCGTGGCCGGGGCAAGCCTGAGCCCCTTCACCATGCGGTTCGGGCACCTGCTCGGCCCGGACAGCACGGTCATCCAGATCGACGCCGCCCTGCAGCCGACGCACCCCCGGGTGGATACGTTCGTCAGCGCGGACGTGAAGTCTGCCGCGGGACGCATCCTGGGATTGCTGGATGGCCCGGCCTCGCCGGCCGCCAGCCCCGCCGGAGCCTGGCGCGCGGAAGCCCGCCAGCGCCTGGCCGAGGGACCGGCCCACCACCCCGGCTTCGCGGAGACGCCGGACGGCCGGCTGGACCCGCGCTCCCTCGCTGCGGCACTGGATGCGGTGCTGCCGGAGCGCCGCACGGTGGTCCAGGATGGAGGGCACTTCGTCGGCTGGGCACCCATGTACTGGCGCATCCCGCGGCCGCAGGACCTGGTCATGGTGGGAACGGCCTACCAGACCATCGGGCTGGGCCTTGCCAGCGCCGTCGGGGCAGCCCGCGCGGTGGAGGACGGCCGGACCCTGGTGCTGGCCTCGGGCGACGGCGGTTTCCTGATGGGCCTGTCCGACCTCGAATCGCTGATTGGCGCGGCCAGCAGCGCCGTCGTCGTGATCTACAACGATGCCGCCTACGGAGCCGAAATCCACCAGTACGGCTCCCAGGGCCTGACCGAGAAGCCCATGCTGATCCCCGAGGTGGACTTCAGCGGCGTCGCCCGGGCGCTTGGTGCTGAATCGGCGATCATCCGCTCGCTGGCGGACCTCTCCGCGCTCACCGACTGGATCGACGCCGGCGCACGGGGAACCTTCGTGGCCGACTGCCGGATCACCTCCAGCGTCCGGGCCCCGTGGCTGAGCGAATGGATGGAAGCCTCGCGGGCGGCGAAGGCGGCGGTTGCAGGGTAGCTGCCGGCTGGCACGAAAAAGGAGGCCGACGACGACACCCAGTGTCGCCGTCGGCCTCCTTTTATGTCCGGCGGAGGTGCTATCCCCCGCAGGACCCTGGACCCTAGGCCGCCGTTGGAAGCGTTACGTAGCTGCCCTCGATGACGCTGGCGGCAACAACGGGAGTGCCGTCTACTGTGACATAGCTGCCACGGGTGACGGGGGGCAGGCTTCGGGCGCCAGCGACGGTGACATAGCTGCCCTCAACGCCGACGGGGACGCTGCCGGCGGGGAGAGTCGCGTAGCTGCCGCCGCGCACTGCGGTGTCGGCGACAGTGTTAGCGGTAGCGGCGTTGAGGGTGGTTTCGGTGGTGGCGGAGGAGGATGCGGGGCGTTCGGTCAGCAAAGTCATGGGTTCTCCGTGGGGTTTCGGGATGAGGGCCATACAGGTTCTTGTGCCGCTCAAGCAGGAGGGCGGTTTCGCGTTGTGTCGCTTGCCCCGCTGGCCCGGGTATGTTCACCGGTGCGGTACTCAAGGGCTACGGTGGCCTGTACCCAACTTTACAGGCTTATCGTGAGCTACTCAGAATAAGGTGGGAGGACTCACGTTTACGCAAGGCGGCTACGGATGGCTTCGTACGGCGGTGGCGGGCTGATTCACAGGTCCACCGCCTAACGTGGCCCACATGAAGGCTGCCCGGGACGCACGCTCTGCCGCCGTTGTCATCAACGCCGGATCACGCCGAGGGGCGGCCCACGAACTAGCGATGGACACGATGCGCAAGGCAGGCGTACCCATCTCCGCCGTGCACCATGTGCTGTCCGGGGCAGACCTGGCCGGGACGCTTGACCGGGTGCTTGCGGACGGGCACGATTTAGTCGTTGTCGGCGGCGGCGACGGGACGGTGTCCTACGCCGCCGGCCGTGTTGCCGGCACCAACGTGGTGCTCGGCGTTCTTCCGCTGGGCACCGCCAACGACTTCGCCCGCACGCTGGAGATACCCAACAATCTTGCCGAGGCGTGCGCCACCATCGCCGAAGGGAAGGTGGTGGACATCGACCTCGGCCAGGCCAACGGCGAGCCTTTCCTCAACGTCGCGTCCGTGGGCCTGTCGGTGTCTGTCACCGAAGCACTCAGCCCCCGCCTGAAGCGGCACATCGGGCCGTTGGCGTACAGCATCGCCACGCTGACGGCTTATGCCCGGCACAAGCCGTTCCGGGCCCGCCTCGAGTTCCCGGAGGGCGACCACGAGCCGCTGGAGCTCGAGGACCTGCTTCAAGTGGCCGTCGGCAACGGCCGGCATTACGGCGGCGGCAACACGGTCTCCCCCACCGCAGGGATCGACGACCACACCCTTGACATCTACGCCATCCTGGCCGGGCCCGTCCGGGAGCACGTGAGTATCGCGCGGCTGCTCAAGGACGGAAGCTTCATCAAACACGACCGCGTGTACCACCTGACCGCCAGACGTGTCCGGCTGGTCACCGACCAGCCGCTGCCGGTGAACCTCGACGGCGAGATCGCCACCACCACGCCGGCCGACTTCACCATCCAGCGCAACGCCGTCCACGTGATGGTGCCGCAGAGCAGCACCAGCGCGCTGTTCGACGGGCCGGGCACCGCGAACCGGCCCTCCTGAGGGCGTTGTTTCCTAAACAGTCACGCCTCCGGCACATCTCCCCTTACTGTTGATCCTGCACGCAACGAAACCGTTTACGTAAACCGTTTTCCGAAACCGATTACGTAGCGCGGTCAGCACGCAGCAAAGGCACCCTCAGGGAGGAGGAACAGTGGTCACCATCCGCGATGTCGCCAAGCACGCCGGAGTCTCCCCGGCCACCGTCTCCCGGGTTGTCAACGGGCTCGTCGGCTACTCCGACGAAACTCGGGCACGCGTCGAGACCGCGGTCAAGAGCCTCAGCTACGAAACGGACTACCTCGCCCGCGGCCTCAAAACCCGGCAGACCTCCGTGATCGGGCTCCTCGCGCCCATGGTCTCCGACGCCCTCGCCTCCCAGGTCATGCAGGGCGTGGAAGAGGAAGCCCAGGAACGCGGCTACGCCGTGATGCTCGGCCGCACCGGCGCCAAATCCGCTTACATCGCCGGCTACCTGCGGACGCTGCGCACCTACCGGGCCGCCGGCGTCATCCTCATCTCCGCGGTGATCACGCCGGAAACGAGGCAGCTGCTGGGGCCCAACGTCCCCATCATCTCCGTCGCCATCAGCGACAAGTCCGGCTCCCCCAGCGTGGCCATCGACGACGAGCAGGCAGCCTACGACGCGACCCGTCACCTGCTGCGGCTCGGCCACCGCCGCATCGGCCTCCTGACCGGCGACCCGGCGTCAATCTACGTCGCCCAGCCCCGGAAACGCGGCTACCTCCGCGCCATGACCGAAGCCGGCTGCACACCGGTCACCGCCACCGGCAGCTTCTTCTACGAAAGCGGCGCTCCCGGCGTCGACGAACTGCTGCAGCAGGAACCCGGCCTCACCGCCATCTTCGCGATGAGCGACGAGATGGGAGCCGCCGTCGTCAATGAACTGCAGCGGCGCGGGCTCCGGGTGCCGGAAGACGTCTCCGTCCTGGGCTTTGACAACACCTCCACCTCCCTGCACGTGAACCCGCCGCTGAGCACCATGGCGCAGCCGCTCGAGGAAATGGGACGGATGGCCGTGAAGAAGCTGCTCCGCTCCCGCGACCTGGGGCCGAAGATCATGCCGCACCGGCTGATCGAGCGCGGCTCCACCGCGCCGCCCAGCCCAGCTCCGCCGGGAACGCCAGAACCCACCAGCTAGCCCCTCACAAAACCAACGGCGGCAGCCGGCACTCCCCCGTGCCACCAACCGGCCAGCCGCCGCAGTTCCGCATGCACCAAACCACCCGCACCACCCCAATGAACTCGCACCACCCCAAACACAAGGAGCAACACATGAGGCAGCGCCGCCGCACCTGGCAGACTCTTCTCGCCACCACCGCATCCCTGACCGTCGCCGCCGTCGCCCTCACCGGCTGCGGCGGGACGTCCACGGACGCGCAGAGCGCCCCGAAGGCCGCCGCCGCGTCCTTCGAGGGCAAGGGCCCCATCAACTACGTCTCCAACCGCGATGCCTCCGGCGCCGCGAACAAGACCATCGAGGAATGGAACGCCGCCCACCCGGAGGAGAAGGTCACGTTCATCGAACTGCCCGACTCCGCGGACCAGCAGCGCCAGCAGCTCATCCAGAACGCGCAGATCAAGTCGGACACCTTCAGCGTGCTGAACCTGGACGTCGTCTGGACCTCCGAGTTCGCCGCCAACAAGTGGATCCTGCCGCTGCCCGCGGACGCCGTCCCCACCGACAAGATGATCCCCGCCACGGTCAACGCCGCGACGTACCGCGACACCCTGGTGGGCGCGCCGTACTACACCGACGGCGCCCTGTTCTACTTCCGCTCCGACCTGCTCAAGGCCGCCGGCATCGCCGCCCCGCCCAAGACCTGGGACGAAATGAAGACCGCCTGCAAGACCATCCTGGCGCTCCCCGAGGCCGCTGGCATGTCCTGCTACACCGGCCAGTTCGACAAGAACGAGGCCCTCACGGTCAACTTCTCCGAGGCTGTGGCCTCCGCCGGCGGATCAATCGTCGACGCCGACGGCAAGCCCACCGTCAACACCCCCGAAGCAAAGGCCGGCCTGAACCTGCTGGTGGACGGCTTCAAGGACGGCACGTTCCCGTCCGACGCCATCACCTACCTCGAAGAGCAGGGCCGCCGCGCGTTCCAGGACGGCAAGCTGGTCTTTATGCGCAACTGGCCCTTCCTGCACGCCTCCCTGAGCGCCACGGACGGCTCCAGCAAGGTGGCCGGCAAGTTCGATATCACGTCCATCCCCGGCACCGACGGCCCCGGCGTCTCCACCCTGGGCGGCCGCAGCCTCGCCATCTCCCCGTTCACCCCGAACAAGGCCACGGCACTGGAGTTCGTCAAGTTCTTCACCAGCGAGGAGCAGGCCCAGAAGCGCCTGGCCCTGTCCTCCCGCGCCCCGGTGTACGCCTCGCTGTTCGAGGATCCCGCCGTCGTCGCCAAGCGCCCGTTCTTCCCCACCCTGCTGACTTCGCTGAACAACGCCCAGCCGCGCCCCAAGGTGGTCCAGTACGGCGCCACCACCAAGGCGATCCAGGAAGAGGCCTACGCGGCCATCACCGGCAAGAAGGACACGGACACGGCCCTGAACGACATGCAGGCCAAGCTCACCGAGCTGTCCAAGTAATTCCGTAACCCCCGCAGTTCAGACCCCACGCCTGGCCGGCCGGTCCACCCCGGCCGGCCAGGCAGCTGCAACTCCAGTTAGGTACCCCGCATGACGACGACGACCGCCCCGCCCGCCGGCGCGCAGACCGGCACGCCCCAACCAGGCACGTCCCAGCCAGACAGCCCCCGCAGACGCGGCAAACGCTCCCCCGGTGAAGGCCGCATGGCCGCGATGCTGCTCTCCCCCACCCTCCTGGTGCTGGCCCTGGTGATTGTGTACCCGCTGCTGTCCGCGGTGCACCAGTCCCTGTTCCGCGCCGAATCCGGCCTGGACGCGGACGGCTTCGTCTCCGACGTCGAATCCTTCGTGGGACTGGCCAACTACGCCGACCTCTTCGTCGGCGAATCCGGCCGGCGCTTCCTCAACGCCTTCGCCAACACCACCTTCTTCACCGTCACCACGGTGTTCCTCGAAACCGTCCTGGGCCTCTGCCTGGCCCTGGCCATGAACCGCGCCTTCCGCGGCCGGTCCTTCCTGCGCGCCAGCATCCTGGTCCCGTGGGCCGTCCCCACCGCCGTCTCCGGCCTGCTGTGGCGCTGGATCTTCCAATCCGACGGCATCGCCAACACCATGCTCGGCTCCGAAATCCTCTGGACCGCCGAAGGCAACGCCTCCAAGGTTGCCGTCATCATCGCCGAGGTCTGGAAGACCGCCCCGTTCATCGGCTTGCTGGTCCTCGCCGGGATGCAGGTCATCCCCGGCGAAGTCTACGAAGCCGCCCGGATCGACGGCGCCGGCTGGTGGCGCCAGCTCGGCTCCATCACCCTCCCGCTGGTCAAGCCCACCCTGCTGGTGGCCGTGCTGTTCCGCATGCTCGACGCCCTCCGGATGTTCGACCTGCCGTTCGTGCTGATCGGCCCCGGCAAGGAATCCGTGGAAACCCTCTCCATGCTGGCCTGGGACGAATCCAACCAGCTTCGCTACGGCTCCGCCTCCGCGTTCGCCGTCATGCTCTTCCTGTACGTCGCCGTCGTCGCGATCGTCTTCGTGAAGGTCCTGGGCGCCGACGTCACCGGCGCCAAGGAACTGAAGCTGCTGTCGAAGAAGACCGCCCGGAAGAACCGCCTCGCCGCGCAGGCGGCGTCGAACGCTGAACAGACTGACCTGGCGAACTCCCAACAGAAGAAGGCCGAGGCCACCCGATGACCATCTCCGACCTCCGCAACGCCGCCGCCGACTCCGGCGCCCCGGACGCGCCCAAGGCGAGTGCCGCCGTCGTCCCCGGCTCCTCGAAAACCGGCAAGCCGAAAGCCAAGCGCACCTGGCGCTCCTACAGCGTCTACGCCGGCCTGGCCCTGATCTTCGCCTACTGTCTGGCGCCGTTCTACTGGATGCTGGTCTCCAGCCTCCGCCGCACCGCGGACATCTTCGACAACACCCTGCTGCCGGCCCCGTTCTCGCTGGAGAACTACGCCAAGGTGTTCGACGGCTCCACCATGTTCGGCCAGGCGCTGCTCAACTCCCTGATCGTCGCCGGCACCACCACCACGTTCGCGCTGGTCCTGGGCGTGTTCGCCGCCTACGCCATCTCCCGGCTGAACTTCCGCTTCAAGTCGCGGATCCTGGGCGTCATCATCGCGACGTCGATGTTCCCCGGCATCTCCGTGGTGGTCCCGCTGCTGCGCCTCTTCACGGACATCGGCTGGATCAACACCTACCAGGCGATGATCGTGCCGAACCTGTCCTTCGCGATCCCGCTGGCGGTCTGGAACCTCACCACCTTTATGAAGGCCCTGCCGTTCGACCTCGAAGAGGCCGCCATGATCGACGGCTGCACCAAGTGGCAGGCGTTCCGCCGCGTCCTGCTGCCGCTCGCCGCGCCGGGCGTCTTCACCACCGCAATCCTGACCTTCATCCACAGCTGGAACGAATTCATCATCGCGCTGTCCATGATCAACGATCCCAAGATCCAGACCGCCACGGTGGCGATCTCCAAGTTCACCGGCGCCACCGAATTCCAGGCGCCCTTCGGCGAGCAGATGGCCGCCGGCGTGATCGTCACCGTCCCGCTGGTGATCATGGTGCTGGTCTTCCAGCGCCGGATCGTCGAAGGCCTCACCGCCGGCGCCAGCAAATGAGCCCTGTGGAGGAAACCGCCCTCGCGCCCGCCGCTGAGTGGTGGCAGTCCGCCGTCATCTACCAGGTCTATCCGCGCTCGTTCGCGGACGGCGACGGCGACGGCGTGGGCGATCTCGCCGGGCTGACCGCCCGGCTGCCGTACATCGCCTCGCTCGGGGTCGACGGCATCTGGATGACGCCGTTCCAGCCCTCCCCGCAGGTGGACCAGGGCTACGACGTGAGCGACTACTGCGGTGTGGATCCGCTGTTCGGCACCATGGAGCAGTTCGATGCGCTGCTTTCTGACGCGCACGCGCTGGGCCTGCGGGTCCTGCTCGACGTCGTCCCCAACCACTGCTCCTCGGAGCACCCGCTGTTCCAGGCGGCTTTGGCGGCCGGGCCGGGGTCGGCGGAACGGGACATGTTCCACTTTGTTGAAGGCTCGGTGGACATGTCCGACGGCGGTGTCCCGCCGAACAACTGGCAGAGCGTCTTCGGCGGCCGTGCCTGGAGCCGTGCCAATCCGGGTTCGCCGACGGACAAGGACTGGTACCTGCACCTCTTCTCCCCCGAGCAGCCGGACTGGAACTGGCGCAATCCCGCCGTCGGCGAATACTTCGACGGTGTGCTGCGGTTCTGGTTCGACAAGGGTGTGGACGGCCTGCGGATCGACGTCGCGCATGCCCTGTTCAAGGCCGACGGCCTGCCCGACTCGCCCTCCGCGGGCGGGGTGGTGGACGGGCTGCGGTCCAATCCGCAGGTCTCGGACCAGGAGGAAGTCCACGAGGTGTACCGCCGCTGGCGCACGCTGGCGGAGAAGTATGAGCCGCACCGCCTGCTGGTGGGCGAGGTCAATCTGGAACCGGCCCGCGCCGCCCGTTACACCCGCGCGGACGAGATGCAGCAGGCCTTCGCCTTCGCGTTCGTGAAGCTCGGCTGGGACCCGGCGGCGTGGGCCGCCGTCGGGAACGAGCTAGAAGCCGCGCGGCAGCTTCACGGCGCCACACCGACGTGGGCTCTGGAGAACCACGACATCGTCCGCTCCGTGACCCGGTTCGGCGGCGGAGAGGTCGGCGCACTGCGGGCCAGAGCCGCGATGGTCGCTTTGCTGGGTCTGCCGGGCCCGGCATACCTCTATCAGGGCCAGGAGCTCGGGCTGCCCGAGGTCGACGTCCCCCTCGAGTCCCGGGTGGATCCGATGTGGGCCCGCGGCGGTGTCTGCCGCGATGGCGCCCGCGTCCCGCTGCCGTGGACCGCCCACGATGCGTTGAGCCACGGCTTCTCGCTGGCTGAAGCAGCGCCCGCGGTTCAGGCATCAGAGCCGTGGCTGCCTCAGCCCGAGGGCTGGGGCACGCACGCGGTCGAACTCCAGCAGCAGGACCCGGAGTCCCCGCTGGCGCTGGTGGCCAAGGCGCTGGAGCTGCGCCGGCTGCTGTGGAAGAACGAGGTCTTCGGACCGAACGACGGCGGCACATGGCGCATCGAGGACGGGAGCCTGCTGATCTGCGAACGCAGCACGGACTTCTTCGTCGCCGTGGCGATGGGTACCGAACCGGTGCAGCTGCCGGCCGGTTCCGTGCTGCTCAGCGCCGCACCGCTGGCCGAGGACGGCTGGCTGCAGCCGAACAACGCTGTGTGGGTTCTGAGGGGCTGAAGGTCCAGTGGTCCGAAATGTGTGGAGAATGGCGAGGTTCTGAGGAAGTCGATCAGAGCGCACGGTGCTAATGGAGTGGTGGGTAGACATTTCCGAGGGCCAGAAACGCCGGCTAAGCGGTTCGACATTTGTCGGTCGTTACGGTGAAGTCAATCAGCATCGGACACACCGACGACGACGATTTCACAGGCCCATAAGTGCCCTAAGACTGGCGTGGTCCAGACAAGTTTTCCACCGTGAGCAGGAACATCACTTCTAAGCTGCCGGAGCGCAGCAGTCCTTGATTCGGCAGGCTATCCCAGGCACCCTATGATGGCGTCATCTGCAGAGTTCCAATGCAGAGTGCACATTCCGGGCAGCCCAGACATTACTGAGACGCCGTACACTACCGAGGCGCCCGCCCCGTGTACGGCGGTGCGCTATAGTCGGCGCTGAGTCTTGATCAGAGGAAGTCAAAATTGGAACTAGAGAAGACCTTCACGCGAACTCGGTTCGCGAGCGGCGTAATCAGTCACGCTCTGGAAGAACTAGAAAAGCTGGGCGCCGAGGCAGAGGCTCTGGCGAGAGCCGAGCACGAGTCGAAGCAGGTGGGCGAAGAGTTCCCTATGACCTACCAGCCGGGTTACTGCCACAGTAGCTTCCGAACGGGCCATGGTAACGAGTCTTGGGAATTCGACAGCATCGATGAGTGGTACGCGTCTTATGATCGGGGCGCGGAAACTGCGGACCTCACCGTTGGTCAATCACGGTTCAGCCTGAGGGTGGGGCACGCGAGCTGGGGCACAGTCGTCAGCGTGACAGCGCCTAGCAACGACAAAGTCGCCCGCCTTATGCGGTTCTTCGACCTCGCCGAGGCCGACAGCAAGTTGCCCGAAGTGGCCATTCCCGAGCCGCCCAGGTTGCCAGTTGTCGTGTTCATGGGACATGGTCGGAGTTTGGATTGGCGGGACATCAAAGATCATCTTCGCGATAGCCACCACTACACAATCGAGGCCTACGAAGTGGGTGCCCGCGCTGGGCACTCCATCCGTGACGTGCTTGACAGCATGCTGGCGGCGAGCAGCTTTGCGCTCCTCATCATGACCGGGGAAGACGAGACGTCCGACGGGGACGCGCGGGCAAGGCAAAACGTCGTCCACGAGGCTGGATTATTCCAAGGCAAACTTGGATTCAACCGCGCCATCGCAGTCGTCGAGAATGGAGTCGAGGTCTTTAGCAACCTCGACGGCGTCCAGCAGATTAGATACGACAAGGGCAACGTGAAGTCTACGTTCGGGGAAATCCTCGCCACACTTCGTCGCGAGTTCGGCGACCGCCGGTGATCTGCTCCACGCCATTCATAAGACTGCGCCACGCCCGGCGGCAATACTAGCGACAATGCGCTACCGGTCCTAGCTCCTGCTAGCTCGGGGGTAAGTCGTCAGCGCTGGACGAGGCATTCTCCCCGCCCTTAGGAGTTCCCAACTTATCCATCATTGACTTAAAGACAGAAGAGGCCCCATGTACTTGCCGCTCCACTGTTTTGAAAAGCTCATCCAAGCGATCTATCGGCCCCCATTCACCCTGCAGGTCCCCTGTCTTTAGAGCGGCGTACGCTTTCAAGTTTCGCTCTGCAGATTCCTCCGGGCGCCAAATAACCAGGGAAAACGGCTCCCTGTCGTCGCCATCTATGCTCTTCAGCGTCAGAGCTATTTCTGGGTCCAGCCTGTACTGGTAAGCACCATGCTTATTGAGGAACCAAGAGATTTCTTCTTTGGCCGTCTTTTCCACCAGAGTGTCTATCAGGGACAGCCATTCAGTCTGCGTGAACAAGGTCGCCTTCCATTCCGTATCCGATTTGAGTTATAACACCCTCGAGGTCAAACGCCAACGCGTCCAAGTCGGCCTTCAGAGATCTGGTTATGGTAGCCACCTTGGTCTTGGGGCTCGTAATCGTCTTCGATTTCGCCTCCGACGCCCCTGTAGAGATTCTACCCAGCAGTTCGGTAAGGGTCTCAGCCGAGTCCGAACTGGAAACATTCGCCACGTCCACCGCGCGGATCAGAGCTGAACAGCGAGCGCTCTCTTGCGTAATCCAAAGAAGGACGTATCTCGCGCCCTTGGCATCGTCATCCTGGATGGCCTGGTCTAAAGAAATATGGAGACGCTTTAGGGCGTCGAGACCATTACCGAGATGCGCGGTGGCAATTTTCTTTTTGGTAGCCGCGATTGAGTCTTGTACTGCTTTCGCCTTACGGCGCGCGCTCAGGGCCGCAAGAGCAGAGACTACGACACCTAAGAGGCTTATCCAGTCGATCAGCGAAGGCGCATTGCTCGTGTCGATCCAGTCGCTTAGGTTCATCCCCGCCATTCTCCCCCAGATCTCTTTGCGAACTCGATAATACACACATCGCAGAACGGGGGAGTTGAGGGTGACGGAATCAGCGAACACGCGGGGTCCGTCCCCGACCCCGCTAACCTGCACATGCGCGACCCTAAGGCAGGGACCGGCCCGCTCCGTTGGAGCGCGCGGACCATCGCTCAGTCGAGCGTAGCCTCGACCCCTACAGCAGCACGTCTTCAGGCCCCTGGAGATGGCTGACAGCCATCCGACGCGGGCTGCTGCCCGCGCAGACAACGCGGCCGCTGGCTATTCGCGGTGGTTTGGCGCGTGGCTGCGACAGACCGAAGTCCCCGCTCCCACCACCGGAACGACGTCCTCCACGATGTACTCATCGGCCGAGGACCTGAGCCAGGAACTGGCGGCCCTGCTCGACGGCGGCCGGTACGGCGACGCCCGGATCCTCCAGCCCGGGAGCGTTGAGGCGATGTTCGAGCCACGGGTGCAGGTGGACGGGTCCAAGGGCTACGCCATGGGGTGGTTCACCCGGCCGCTGGTGGAGTCCGCCGATCCCGCAGCGCCGCCGGTCCCGGAGGGGACGTTGCCTCTTCTCGTGGAGCATCAGGGGGAATGGGGCAACAGCCATACCTACCTGGCCATGGTTCCGTCCGCCCGTCTTGGCGTCGCCCTGGTCATCAACGGCAATGACACCGCTGCCCCGTCACGGCTGAAGGCGATCGACACCAACCTCCTGCGGATTCTCCACGGCCAGGCGCCGGTGCCTGCGGTGGTGCACGAGGACTGGCTGCAGCGCTACAGCTGGGCGGTCGCGTTCGGACTGTTGCTGGCGGACGTTCTGAGCCTGTGGCTGGTGCTCCGGTTCCTGGTGCCGCGGGGACCTGCCCCTGCCGGAAAGCGGCCGGTTCTCCTGGCCTGGGCGGCCGCGGCCCTTGCCCTCGACGGGTTCGCGCTGTGGTTGTGCCTCGTCTACGCCCCCGCCCGGTTCGACACCAGCCTGTCCGTCATCGTCCGCCAGTTTCCCGACGTCGGCATCTCCCTGGTGCCGGTTCTCGCGCTGGCAATCCTGTGGCCGGTCCCGCGAACAGTGTGGCTGATGCTGGCGATGCGGGCCTCGCGGGCAGCACCCTAAAGGGACCGAAATTCCTGGGTCGCGGCAGGCAACGGAGGCACCCCCACCAGAGTGCCGCCGTCGAACTTCATGGCTAGTGCTACTCCTTAGCGGCTACTACTACGCTCCGGTCGCTACCGGATGTGGGCAAAGGCACGCGACGGCGTCTGCCGCGACGGCGCCCGCGTGCCGCTGCCGCGCGCGAAAAAACGATTTGTCCACCAAGCTACGCAGCGTCACGCCGTTCCGTCAAGAGCAAAAGAAATGTCGAAAGTGATGGTTGACACAATCCTGAAGAAGGCCATATTGTGATGCCAAGTCGTTTTGGCAAAACGATTCTTCACCTTGCTCCTTCTCGCCATTCCGTTCGAGAGAAAGTGAGTCGACAGCGATGTCCACTCGAAACAAATTCTTTAGTTTTGCCGCCCTGGGCGGCCTCTGCACCACCGTGGCGCTCGTGGCGACCGGGTGCGGCGCCGGCGGCGCACCGGCCGCCTCCGGTGATGCCAGCAACGCGGTCACCGTCCTCGTCGAGGCAGGCGGCAAGGCGGAACTCACCAAGGTCGCCGAGACCTGCAAGGCCGAGACCGGCGTGGACGCCACCTTTGTTGAGCTTCCCTACGAGGGGCTTTTCAACCGGCTCTCGAGCGAGTTCTCCTCGGGCAGCGTGTCCTTCGATGTCGCCGCCCTGGACTCGGTCTGGCTGCCGAACTTCAAAGACGCGGTCCAGCCGATCGATGAACTCTTCACCGACGAGGCCAAGAAGGACATCTTCCCCGCCCTGGTGAAGGAAGCTCAGGTTGACGGCCATTTCATCGGCATGCCGGCGTGGACCAACGCGGAAATCATCCTCTTCCGTAAGGACCTGTTTGAGGACGCCAAAAACAAGGCTGACTTCGAGGCGAAGTACGGCTACGCGCTGGCCGCCCCCACAACCTGGAAGCAGTATCAGGAAGTCTCCGAGTTCTTCACGAAGGACGGCATGTTCGGAACTGACGTCAAGGGCGCCGTGGAGACCGAGTGGATGGCTCACGTCCTCCAAGCCGGTTCTCCCATGGTCCTTGACGCCGACAACAACGTCATCATCGACAACGCCGCGCACAAGGAAGCCCTCGACTTTTACGTCAGCTTGGTCAACTCGGCTCCGACCGGCGCAGCGCAGGTGGACTGGGCTGCCGCGCAAAACCTGTTCAATCAGGGCAAGACGGCCATGACCCGGTTCTGGGCCCACGCCTACCGCCAGATCCCCGAGGACTCCCCCGTCTTCGGCAAGGTCGGAACCGCCCCCATGATCGGCGGATCCGCGGGAGTCGCCGGTGTTCCCGGCCCCTGGTACCTTTCGGTCCCCAAGGCCAGCAAGAACGCAGAGAACGCCAAGAAGTTCATTAAGTGCGCCTACGACCACAACGACCTCGGACTGGAATCCTCACTGGGCCTGGCCGCGCGGATCTCCGCCTTCGAGAAGTACCAGGACAAGCCCGGCTACGAAAGCTTCGAGCCGCTAATCGCTACCCTCAACGCGGACGCCACCGCCACGCGCCCGTCGACCGAGAAGTGGCAGCAGATTGTCGACACGGTTCTGGTCCCGACGCTTCAGAAGGCAGTGGCCGGCGGAGACACCACCGCCCTGCTCGCCGAGGCCAAGACCAAGGTCCAGGCCCTGATCAAGTAGCCCCTTCGCGGCCGGCGCAGCCTGGAGCTGTACCGGCCGCGAAGCTCCACCGAAGAAAGTTCGACTCAACAGAAGGCAATCCCGTGCGTCTCTCCGATCGCCGCTTCGCTCTGTACCTGATGACCCCGGCGGCACTGTTCCTCGCCGTGTTCGTCGCTTACCCGCTGCTCCGGCTTGTCGCCGACAGTTTCTACAAGATTTCCCCTCTGGCCGGAGGCTCACGGGAGTTCATCGGACTTGCCAACTATGCCGAGGCTTTCACCTCGGAGGCGTTCATGGGCGCCGGCTGGCGGACTCTTGCCTACACCCTCATTGTGGTGACACTCGAGTTTTCGCTCGGACTGGGTATGGCCCTGCTGTTCACCGCCCTGGGCAAACGGTCCCAGATCTGGCGCACCGTCTTCCTTTATCCCCTCATGATCGCGCCCATTGTTGCCGGACTGCTGTGGAAGTTCCTGATGATCGACAACTTCGGCCTTGTCGGGACTGTGCTGCACCGGGCGGGCCTCGTGTCGGATCCCAATCAGATCGGCTGGCTGTCCGATCCGTCCATTGTCCTGTTCTCCGTGGCCATCCCGGACATCTGGCTGACTACATCATTCATGTGTCTGGTGCTGTTCGCCGGTCTGCAAAACATTCCCGGGGACCTGATCGAGGCGGCCCGCCTCGACGGGGCCAGGGCACCGGCGCTGCTGTTCCGGATCATTCTTCCGCTGCTGCGCCCGGTCATCGCCGTCGCACTCGTCGTCCGCGGGATCGACGCCGCCCGCGCCTTCGACGTCATCCTCATTCAGACCAACGGCGGCCCGGATTCCGCATCCGAGACCATGAGCCTGCTGATCTACCGGACCATGATCCGCTTTGGGGATCCCGGGCTGGCCAGCGCCATGGGCACCATTTATCTGATCGCCATGCTGGCCGTGGCCTTCGTAGCCGTCACCACCATCTGGCGCCCCGGAAAGGACAGCTGATGAGTTCCCTGGAAACCAGCAAGTCAGACCTCAAGCAGCAAACGCCCGAGTACCGCCCCGGCCATTCCGGCGTCGCCGCGTCCGCATCCGTTGGTGCGAGCACCGGCCGGATTCCGGTCCCACGGCTGCCCCGACGCAAGGGCCGAAACCGGGAAGGACTCGAGGCCGGGAAACGCAGCACCCGGACCCTTCTCTGGATCGTCCTCGCCGCGGCCCTGGTGATCTACGGGTTCCCGTTCGTGTATCTGGTCCTGACCTCATTCAAGACCCCGATCGATACGATCGCTGTCCCGCCGACCATCCTGCCCAGCGAATGGACGCTGGAGAACTACACCTCCGCACTGGGTCGCAGCGGCGTGCTGGCCTCCATGATCAACAGCGTCCAGACAGCCATCGTCAGTACCCTGCTCTCCCTGGTTCTGGCGGTGCCGGCGGCCTACGGCATTACGCGTTACAAGACACCGAGCGGACAGGTCTTCATCATGGCGGCCCTAGTCACCCGCATGGTCCCTCCGGTTGCCATCGGGATTCCGCTGGCGTCCATGATGTCCGCCGTCGGCCTGGCCGACACCCCCATCGCCCTGGCCATCGCGCACACCACGATCTCGCTGCCACTGTCCATCTGGTTGATGGCCAGCTTCTTCGAAGCTGTCCCCCGGGACCTGGAGGAAGCGGCCACGGTTGACGGGTGCAGCCGGCTCGGAGCACTCTGGCGGGTGGTTATCCCCGTGGTCTCCGGCGGCATCGCAGTGACCGCGATCTTCGCGTTCCTCGCCTCCTGGAACGAGTTCCTCTTCGCCCTCCTGATGACAGCTGTCCGTTCGCAGACCACACCCGTGGTTATCGCCAACTTCCAGACCCAGTTCGGCCTGGACTGGGGATCCATGACCGCGCTGGCGGCCGTGTTCTCGATTCCGGTCATCCTCCTCACGCTTCTCTTGCAGCGCCACATCGTCGCGGGCATGACGCTCGGCGCCGTCAAGGGCTAGACCACCAACAACGAAAATGAACAACACCAGGACGGGAATCGGAAAGGTAGGCACGAGAACATGGAACCTGAGCAGCCACTTATCCCGCTCAGCGGCTTGGCACAAGGGCCACGACAAATCCTCGGTAGCCTACTGGTACTAGGCCGGCAAGTACGCGCACCCCGAAGTGCTGCCGCCGGTCGAGGAGCGGCATCGAACACGGATACTGGGCCGAGTAAACCCGGGCCCTCAAGAGCATGACCAACCATAAGGACGTGGGAGACAGATGAGCAACAGGAACATCGGTATCAAGGACGTGGCGGTCGCCGCCGGCGTCTCCGTGACAACTGTCTCCCACGTCCTCAACGAGGTTTCCTACGCCCGAATCAGCCCCGAAACCAGGGACAAGGTCAGGACCATTGCGGAGCAACTAGGCTATGGACCCAACCGCCTTGCCCAGGCCCTTCGCACCCAGAGGACCGGCATGCTGGGTCTGGTCAGTGAGGATATCGCCACCACGCCCCACGCCGGCCGGATCATCCTCGGCGCTGAGGAGGCCGCCAAAGCCCGGGGGTACAACCTCATGATCATCAACACCTCCGGCTCGGCCAGCCTCGAATCCCGGCAGGCCGACGTCGAGGCCCTCCTGGAACGCCGGGTGGATGGAATCCTCTACGCCACCATGTACCACCGCAACGTGGAGCTGCCGGCCAACCTCGGCAGCGTGCCCTCCGTCCTGGTCGACTCGGTGGCCACCGGCGGGAACATCACAGCCGTGATCCCGGACGAAGAAGGCGGTGCACGCGCCGCCGTGGGCGCGCTCCTCGAAGCCGGCCATACCCGGGTGGGCTTCCTCAACAACACCGATGATGTCCCCGCAACCCGTCAGCGGCTCCAGGCCTTCCGGGCCACGCTTACTGAAGCAGGGCTCGACGGCGACGCGGCACCTGTCGAGTCCGAGGTCTCCGAGGTGCAAGGCGGCTATGAGGCGGCCCGGCGGATCCTGACACGCGAGGACGCGCCCACCGGTTTGTTCTGCTACAACGACCGGATGGCGATGGGAGCCTACCGCGCCGCTGCGGAGCTGGGACTCACAATCCCCGCTGACCTTTCAGTCGTAGGCTTCGATGACCAGGAACTGATCGCCGCCAACCTTCACCCGGGCCTCACCACCGTGGCCCTGCCTCACTACGAGATGGGGGCTTGGGCCACCGAGCACCTGATTGACGCCGTCGAGGGGAAGACCGACCTTACCCTCATGGCACTTCACCCGACCATTCTGAGCTGCCCCCTCGTGCGCCGCGATTCCATCACGGCTCCCCGGCCATAGGCAGCCAGCCCCCTTCCACGTCCCAAGAGGAATGCCAGACATGTCCAGTCGCCTTGATACCGCACGCCCGAAAACAGCCCCGGCCGGAACCTCCAGGTTCCGGCCGGCCATCCACTTCACGGCACAGGATACCTGGCTGAACGATCCCAATGGCCTGGTTTTCCACGACGGCCTGTACCACCTCTTCTTCCAGAACAACCCGTACGGCAACGTCTGGGGCAACATGTCCTGGGGCCACGCCACCTCCCGTGATTTGCTGCACTGGACGGAACACCCTGTTGCCATTGCCTGCGACGAGACAGAGGACATCTTCTCAGGCAGTGTCGTAGTCGACCACGGCAACACGTCCGGTTTCGGCACGGCGGACGCACCTGCCCTCGTAGCCATTTACACCAGTGCCTACAAAGCCGCGTCCGAGCACAGCGGCACGCAAGCCCAGTCTCTGGCCTACAGCACAGACGCAGGAATGACGTGGCGAAAATACGAAGGAAACCCTGTCCTCACCAGAGACTCTGCGAACTTCCGCGATCCCAAAGTCTTCCGCTATCAGGGGGACCAAGGTGCCTGCTGGGTCATGGTCGCCGTCGAAGCGCAGCACCAGAAGGTGGTCTTCTATCGTTCGGAAGACCTCAAATCCTGGGACTTTCTGAGCGACTTTGGCCCGGCCAACGCCGACGCCGGCGAATGGGAGTGCCCCGACCTCTTTCCCCTGGCGGTGGACGGGGAACCGGACAACATCAAATGGGTACTGATCGTTAACATTAACCCCGGCGCAGTGGCAGGAGGTTCCGGGGGCCAATACTTCATCGGGCACTTCGACGGCGCCCGGTTCCTCCCGGACGCCGGTTCACTCGCGGCGCCAGCAGGGCTGGCGTCCCTCCCCGACGCCAAGGCAGGCTCGGCAGCCTTGCAGCAATGCCTGTGGCTGGACTGGGGACGCGACTGCTACGCCTCCGTATCCTTTAGCAACGCCCCGGATGACCGGCGCATCATCATCGGCTGGATGAACAACTGGGACTACGCCAACGAACTGCCCACCTCCCCCTGGCGGTCCTCGATGACCCTCGCCCGCGAAGTGCGCCTCATAGCAGTCAACGGCTCCGCCCGTCTGATCCAGCAACCGGTCCTGGCCGACCTCGGCGCAGGAGAAGAGCTGCCTACTGCCAAGGACCACATGAACACAGACACCTATGAACTCCGAAACTCAGCAGTCCGATTGCCGGACGCGGTACCCGGTAGCGCCCAAATCATCGAGGCGGAGATACTGCCCGGCAACGCCGAACGTCTTGATTTCCGACTCTTCGGAAGCAGTGACGGGAGCAGGGGCACCCTACTTAGCTACAACACGGCCAGCGCCCAACTCATCCTTGACCGCAGGCAATCAGGAGACACCTGCTTCCACGCGAAATTCGCTTCGGTCGAGTCAGCACCAGTTGACCTTGAAAACGGTGTACTCAAATTACTCATCGTCGTGGACCACTGCTCGGTCGAAGTATTTGTCCAGGGCGGCAAGGTTGTCCTGACTGATCTCATCTTCCCCGAAACCGAAAACCAGGAGAACTGGCTATCCGCTGAGGGAGGTCCAGCGACAATACTGAAGCTCGCGGTCTCAACTCTCACCTGACCAAAGAATGGAGGTAACGACGGAGGGATGAGCCTCCGAGAAGCTCCCTCATACCCTCACAACAATATCCACCCCAGCCCGATGCCCGGAAGAACCGCGCGCTTCGCGCTGAATCCACCTTGGGTGACTCCAAGAAAGGTCCAGAATGCCAACAGTCCAGCACACCGACGAGGACCCCACACCGAGCATTGATGTCGTTGTAGTCGGTGAAGCCCTCGTGGACATAGTTGTCTCTCCCCAAGGCACCGTGGAGCACCCCGGCGGGTCACCCGCAAACGTTGCCTACGGGCTCGGCAGGCTGGGTGTGGACACCGCCTTGTTGACCTCGATCGGCGACGACCACTATGGCGCCGCTATCGAGAAGCACCTGCAAAGTGCCGGCGTTAATCTCTTGCCCGGTTCCAAGGGCCGTGGCCGAACCGCTACGGCGACTGCGGTTCTGGCTTCCGATGGTTCAGCACATTATGACTTCGATATCCGGTGGGACCTCCCGCGGATCGCTCCGGCGGCCCTTCCCAAAGTCCTGCACACCGGTTCGATAGCCACCTTCCTAGCGCCGGGAGCGGCAGTAGTAAGAGAGCTTCTCGAGCAATCACATAAGCGCTGCGTCGTCACCTACGATCCCAACATCCGCCCTGCCCTGCTCGGCAGCCACTTGGAGGCAAGAACCATTTTCGAGGAGCTCGTCCCGTTCACAGAGGTAGTTAAACTCAGCGACGAGGACGCCCGGTGGCTCTATCCGCGGTTATCCCTGGAAGACATCCCAAAACGTATCCTTGCACTTGGGGCCGGACTCGTCGCCGTCACCATGGGAGCGGAGGGATCCCTGCTCACAACGGGAGGCACGCGGGTAGTTGTTCCCTCGGTTAAGTCCGCCGTGGTCGACACCATTGGGGCCGGGGACGCGTATATGTCTGCCCTGATCTACGGACTCCTCATGCGCGGAGCAGATGGGCTGGCACCGTCGGTGCTGGAGTCGCTGGGCCGCATGGCATCTAAAGCAGCGGCTATCACCGTCCGCCGCCCAGGCGCTCAACCTCCAACGTCAGAGGAACTACGAGCGGAACTCCCGGAGCATCAACCGGTGGCCCAATGAAGCCCTGCAACGCCACATCGTGGCTGGCCTGACTCTCGGCGCCGTCAAGGGCTGAGAAACCACAACACAAAGGGAAAAACCTATGTCAAGCAACAACTGCTACGACGTGACCACGTGGCCCGTCGGCAATCCGTCCGAGGACGTCGGTGAAGTAATCAACAGCATCATCGCTGACATCAAGGACCGGCAGACCGTCACCGATGCGAACAATGGAGGAAAACCAGGCGCGGTGATCTACATTCCGCCCGGGGACTACCCCCTTCGTACGCAAGTGGTGATCGACGTCAGCTTCCTCAGGATCCATGGCTCGGGACACGGCTTTACGTCGTCGAGCATCCGGTTCAACGTTCCCGAAGAAGAATGGCCCGACCTGCATGAGCTGTGGCCCGGAGGGAGCCGCATTCTCGTCGACATTCCGCTCGGCGGAGACGGGGAGGAATCCAAGGGAGCCGCCTTCTACGTTGAGCGAAGCGGGAGCCCGCGGATCAGCTCGGTCGAGTTCTCCAACTTCTGCATCGACGGGTTGCACTTCACTTCGGATGGCTCCGGGATGCATCCGGAGAACACCTACGTCAACGGCAAGACCGGTATCTACGTCGCGAACGCCAATGACTCATTCCGCGTAACCGGCATGGGGTTCGTCTACCTTGAGAACGCCCTCACTATCTACAACGCGGACGCGCTGTCCGTTCACGACAACTTCATCGCTGAATGCGGAAGCTGCATCGAGCTGCGCGGTTGGGGCCAGGCTTCAAAGGTCACCGACAACTTGGTCGGAGCAGGCTTCAAGGGTCACTCGATCTACGCCGAGAATCATGGCGGGCTCCTGATCACCGCGAACAACGTCTTCCCCCGTGGTGCGAGCAGCGTCCATCTCGACGGCGTCACGCGGTCAAGCGTCACCAACAACCGCTTGCATTCGTTCTATCCTGGGATGCTGAATCTCGCAGGGAACAGCTCGGAAAACCTCGTGGCCACCAATCACTTCCTGCGTGACCATGAGCCCTGGACGCCCTTCCTGGGAGTCGACAACGGCCTGGACGACCTCAACGGACTTCTCTGTGTCAGCGGCAGCAACAACTCTGTCGTCGGCAACCACTTCTCGGAGATCATCGACTCACAGAGCATCCGGCCGACAGGTGCGACGCCGGTCATCATCCGGCTGATGGCGGGGGTTGGCAACTTCGTCTCCAACAACCATGTGGTGGCGATGGACGTCCGCTCCACGTCAAGTGACTCCTGCTTCTCGGCTCAGGTGGACGCTCTGTTGACGACCGAGGCTTCGGACGGCCTCGCTGTTACGACCGTCATGGTCGATTCCGAATCAGCTCGGAATACGATCCTTGATTCCGGAAGTGACGCCCAAGTCATCGCAGATAGGGCAGTTAACGCCGTTAGGGCCACACCCACGGTCGGTTCCTAGGCAGCACATACACTGACCATTTCCGCGAAGGCTGCATTACTGCGGGGCGCCCAACTCTGGCAGCGTGGCCCCGGACTAGCATTAGGTGCATGGGCGCCAATGACAGTTCTGCACTTCACATCGGTGGCGGCCCCTCAGCCGGCACCAAGGGCGCCGGCCAACTCATGGCCATGCTTGACCAGGGTGTTTCCGCGGCTGATTTGGAGACCACGTTGTCCGCCTGGCTGGAAGCCGGGGCCATTGACCAGTCCACCGCGGCGGCGGCACGCCGGTTGAACGCCCAGTTGTGGGAGGCGAGCCGCCGGGAGGGCCTGCTGCGCGTCCTTTACGATACGGCCACTGATCTGACCGGCATACGCGACGTCGAGGCGGTGCTCAAGGCCATCGTCCGCCGCACCCGGTCCCTGATCGGCAGCGACATCGCCTACTTGAGCCTGAACGACTACGACAGCGGCGAGTCCTACGTCCGGGTGACCGACGGCGCAACCACCGCTCTCTTCCGCAACATCCGCATGCCCCTCGGCGAAGGAGTGCTCGGCGCCGTGGCGACCGGCGAGGCGCCCGCCCAGAGCCCCGACTACTTAGCGGACGAGTCTAAATCGCATCTGGAGTCCAGCGACACTGCTGTGGCAGCGGAGGGTGTCCGGGCGATCATGGGCGTCCCCCTTCGCGCAGCGGGCAAAGTGATCGGCGCGCTCCTGGTCGCTGACAGGCATGCGCACCAGTTCAGCAGTGATGACGTGGCCTTGATGGAATCCATTGGTACACACGCAGCGGTCGCGCTGGAGAACGCCCGGCACATCAGTGAAATGGCCGGTGCCCTCAGCCGACTCGACCAGGCACAGCAGCAGAACCTGGCCCACGTGCGGGCCCTGGAAGAACTCTCAACCCTGGACCGGCGGCTTATGGAGACGCTGGCCTCAACCGGCAGCCTTCCGCACCTCCTCAACCTGCTGACCGAGTCCCTGGACACTCCCGTCTTTTTGGTCTCTCCCATGGGCGAGCCGCTGGCAGGGCTCGAATCCGAGGGAGAGTTCGGCAGCCTGTCGGCCCTGAGCGCCGCTGAGGAGTCTGCGGCCAGGAGGGCGGCGGTACGTTTTGAGGTCAAGGGCAAGAAGTACACCGTCATGTCCGCAGTAGCGGGCGACCAGCACCTCGCCTCCCTCATCGTCGCCGAGCAACTCAGCCCGGCCCGGCTCGCGGTCCTGGAACGCAGCGCCCTGGTGCTCAGTGTGTCGCTGCTGTTCGAACGCACTTTCCAGGACGCGCAATACCGTCTGCAGCTGGAACTTATCGATGACCTGCTCAGCCCCCGCTCTGAACACGCGGCGGCGCTTGGCCGCCGGGCCGGTCAGTTCGGTCTGGCGAACCACCTCCAGCTCGTAGTGCGGGTGGTGGGGGTCAGCGACGACCAGCGCCAACGGGCGCTCTCCGTGCTGAGGCATCGGCCCGAAGGGACTCCGGGAATCATCGCCCTGCACGAATCACACCTATGCATCATCGAACCCTTCGAACGACGCGACAGCCGCCCGAACGAAGTCCGCGGTGCCGCACACACCGGCCAGTCCATCGTTGACGAACTGAAACGACGCCGCATCACGGCCAGCGTGGGGACGTCGGAGCCAGTGACCGGCTTTGCCCGTCTGTCCGCTGCTCACACCGAAGCCCACGCCGTCCTCCGTGCCCTGCAGGCCCTCTCGCGCAACGGGGAAGCAGCGAACCGGGCCGCCTTGGGTACCGCAGGAATGTTGCTCGGAGCGATGGACAGCCCCTTCGCTGGACAGCTACTGACTGCACAGCTGGGGCCACTTCTGAGCTACGACGAGCGGCGGGGAACACAGCTGGTCCTCACAGCGTGGACGTTCCACGAAAACGGCGGAGCCCTCCAGGAAGCCGCCGACTCCCTGCACATCCACTCCAATACCCTGCGGCAACGCCTGGACCGGATCGACGCCCTGATCGGTGCCCCGTGGCGCCGGGGAAGCCGTTCCCTGGACGTGCAAGTGGCGCTGCGCCTATGGCGGCTGAAGACAGCTGGCGTCAGCTCCGGCGGCTCCTGAACAAAGGAACCGCTTTCCACGACCTGAAGCACATGGCGCAGGCACACATGCGCAGGGGCTTTATATGGCACGAAGCCACATGGTGAGCGTCACGTGGTTCTGGAAAGCTGGGATCTGCGGCACCTTTCAGGTAGCCCGCCCATCCCATTTCTAGGAGTCATTCACAATGTCGTGTGCGCATGCAGCGGGAATCCGTCCCGCAACTTTCGGCGTCCTCCGCCTGCCGCGGAGCGTCGTCGTCGGCGCCCAGCAGCGCTTCGCCGTCGCCAATATCGCAGCCGAATTCGGGACCAACGTCCTGGTCTGCACCGATCCGCGGCTGGCCGTCTCAGAGGAACTTCAGGCCCTGGTCCGGAGCCTTGAGGACCGGAACCTGACCGTGCAGGTCTACGGGGACACCCAGGCCGAGCTTCCAGTGCCGGGGATCATCGCTTGCGTTGAGGAGCTCAAGGGCCAGGAGATCGACGTCATCATCGGTTTTGGCGGCGGCAGCTGCATGGACATGGCGAAGGTCGTGTCCGTGTTGCTCACCCACGGCGGCAAGCCGAGCGACTACTACGGCGAATTCGCCGTTCCCGGCCCCACCAAGCCTGTCATCGCACTGCCCACCACGGCGGGCACAGGGTCCGAAGCGACCGCAATCGCCGTCGTCTCCGATCCTGATCTGGGCATGAAGATGGGCATCTCCAGCCCCCACATCATCCCGTTCGCCGCGGTGTGCGATCCCGAGCTCACCTACTCCTGCCCGCCGTCCCTGACGGCCGCCACCGGTGCTGATACCTTCGTGCACCTGGTGGAGTCCTTCACAGCCATCACCCGGGAGCCGACCTCCACCCTGGCCTCCGAACGGGTTTTCGTGGGCAAGAACATCCTGACGGACTCAATTGCCTTGAACGGCATTGGGCTGGTGGGCCGCAGCTTGGTCACCGCCTACAAGGACCCGGAAAACACCGAGGCCCGTGGCGGGATGATGCTGGCGGCACTCTACGGCGGGATGGTCCTCAGCAACGCCGGAACCGCCGCGGCCCACGCCATCCAGTACCCGGTAGGCGCACTTACCCACACCCCGCACGGGGTGGGCGTCGGCCTCCTGCTCCCCTATGTCGTTCGCCACAACTTCCAGGCGATCCAGCCGCAGCTGGCGCAGATCGCAGAGGCCCTGGGGCGCGATATCCGCGGGCTCGACGAGCGCGCCGCCGCCGTCGCAGGCGTCGAGGCAATCGACGAGGTCATCGCGGCCATCGAGCTTCCGCCGACGCTGCAGGCCCTTGACGTGCAGGAAAGCGATCTCGACCAGATCGCCAAACTGTCGTTGAACTCCAAGCGGCTCATCGACAACAACCCCGTGCCGCTTGATCTCGACGCCGTCACCTCCATCGTTCACGCCGCCTACGCCGGCGACCGCACCATCCGCTAATCAGCAATAAGGACCACTGATGACTCTCCTTTCAACCTCTGAACCGCTCGACGTCGACGGGCTGGCGGTGCCCCGCCAGCTGCTGATCGCCGGGAACTGGCAGGACGCCAGCAGCGGTGGCACCGTCGAGGTGATCAACCCCTCCGACGCTTCCGCCATCACCGGCATCGCCGACGCCGACGTCGAGGACGGGCTCGCCGCCGTCGACGCCGCAGCAGCAGCCCTCCCGGAGTGGGCCGCGACGCCCCCGCGACGTCGCGCCGAAATCCTGAGCCGCTGCTTCGACCTGATGACCGAGCGCAGCGAGCAAATCGCCCACCTCATCTCCCTCGAAAACGGCAAGGCCCTGGCCGACGCCCGCGGAGAAGTGGCGTACGCCGCCGAATTCTTCCGCTGGTACGCGGAGGAAGCGGTCCGGATCATCGGAGATGTGTCAGTGTCGCCGTCGGGCTCCAACCGGATCCTAGTCCAGCACATGCCGATCGGTGTCTGCGTGCTGATCACCCCGTGGAACTTCCCGGCGGCCATGGCCACCCGGAAGCTGGCGCCGGCGCTGGCCGCCGGCTGCACCGCCGTGCTGAAGCCCGCCACCCTCACGCCGCTGACCACCCTGGCGATCGCCCAGCTCATGATCGACGCCGGCGTCCCGGCCGGCGTGGTCAACATCATCACCACGAGCAAAACCAGCGACGTCATGACCCCGATCCTTGCCGACCCCCGGGTCCGCAAGCTGTCCTTCACCGGTTCCACCAGCGTCGGACGCCACCTGCTGCGGCAGGCGGCCGACAACGTACTCAAGTGCTCCATGGAACTCGGCGGCAACGCTCCGTTCCTGGTCTTCGACGACGCGGACCTTGACCTGGCCCTCGACGGCGCCATGATTGCCAAGATGCGCAACGGCGGCCAGGCCTGCACCGCCGCCAACCGGATCTACGTCCAGCGCGGCATCCACGACGAGTTCGCCCGCCGGCTGGCCGAACGCATGGGCGCCATGCGCGTGGGCCCGGGCACCGACGCCGACACCGAGGTCGGTCCGCTTGTGGACGAGGCCAGCGTCCGCAAAGTCGACTCGCTGGTCCGGGACGCGGTCAGCCAGGGCGCCAGGCTCCTGGCCGGCGGCACGGCCATCGACGGCGCCGGGTATTACTACCCGCCCACCGTCGTGACCAACGTGCCGCTCCAGGCCCGCATGGTCAGCGAGGAAATCTTCGGGCCGGTGGCCTCGGTCATCCCCTTCGACACCGAAGAGGAAGTCATCGCCGCCGCCAACGATTCCGAGTACGGCCTCGCCGCCTACGTTTTCACAGAGGACCTTCGCCGCGGACTCAGGGTCTCTGAACGCATCGAAAGCGGCATGGTGGCCCTCAACCGAGGACTCGTTTCCGACCCCGCAGCGCCCTTCGGCGGAGTCAAGCAGAGCGGCCTCGGCCGCGAAGGTGCCCACCAGGGCCTGCTGGACTTCACCGAAACCAAATACATCGCCCTCGACTGGTAGCTAGCCGCTCCCGACGATTCCATCCGAAAGAAAAGACCAATGACGATCTCCACTACCAAAGCCAAGCCGAAAGCAGCCTGGCGCGTACCGCTCGCCAGCTTCGCGGGCACCACCATCGAGTGGTATGACTACTACATCTTTGGCCTGCTCGCCGCGACCGGCGTCTTCAGCCGGCTGTACTTCCCCGAACAGGACCCGGCGACGGGGCTCCTCCTAGCCTTCGTCACCTACGCCGTCGGCTTCGTCGCACGCCCCTTCGGCGGCATGTTCGCCGGCCACTTCGGCGACAAAATCGGCCGCAAACCCATGCTGGTGCTGTCGCTGCTCATCATGGGCTTTGCCACCCTGGCCATGGGGCTGCTTCCCACCTACGCCCAGATCGGAGTCTGGGCTCCCATCCTGCTGACGGTGTTGCGCCTGATGCAGGGCTTCGGCGCCGGAGCTGAGTGGGCCGGTGCGGCCGTCATCTCTATCGAACACGCTCCTCCCGGCCGCAGCGGATTCTTCGGAAGCTTCACGCAGATGGGCGTCCCGGCAGGCATGCTGCTCGCTAACTCGAGCGTTCTGATCGTCAAGTCCGCAGTGCCCGCAGAGGTCTTTGATGCCTGGGCGTGGCGCGTACCGTTCCTGCTCAGCGTGGTGCTGATCGTCATCGGCCTGATCGTTCGGGCCAAGCTCGAGGACTCAGACGACTTCAAAGAACTTCTTGCGACGAAGCAGACCTCGAAGAAGCCGCTGGGCGAAGCCATGAAGAAGGAATCCAAGGGCATCTGGCTCGTTGTCGGCATGCGCCTGGCGGAGAACTCCGCGTTCTACCTGTACACCACGTTCTCGGTGGTCTACATCATGCGGACGTTCGGAGCCGAGCGCGCCAATCAGGGGACCTTGTCGGTCCTGATCGCCTCAGCTATCGGTGTCTTCGCGGTGCCGCTCTGGGCCATCCTCTCGGACAAGATCGGGCGCAAGCCGCTGTACCTGTTCGGCTCTATTGGCGGGCTCCTCTTCTTCCCGCTCTACTTCGTCATGACAGACACCGGCAGCGCGCTGCTGGCAACGCTCGCCATCATCATCGGCCTCGCCGTCTTCCACAACTCGATGTACGGCCCCCAGGCTGCCTTCTTCTCCGAGCTGTTCTCCACCAAGCTGCGCTACAGCGGCGCGTCTATGGGCTACCAGTTCGGCTCGGTTCTCGCTGGCGGCATTGCGCCGCTGGTCGCGGTGGCGCTCCTGAACGCCGGAAACGGCGATCCCGGTTGGGTGATCCTCTACTTCAGCGTGATTGGCGTCATCACGGTTGTGGCGACCATCCTCGCACCGGAAACGCTCGCAAAGCTGGACCGGCGCATCACGGCCGCCCAGGAGTCGGACGAGAAGAACGCACGGATTGCAGAGGAACGCGTCGACGCTAACTGATACTCCCTGAAGTAAGGCGGGCGTCGTCCGGGTCAAAGGCAGACCTGGACGGCGCCCTTCTTTCTGCGCCTCTACTCCTTGCCGTCGGAACTGGAGTCCTGACGGCATCGCTGTGTCTTGCCGGGCATGACAAAGCACCGTTGCGGGGCAGCGGAACCGCCGGACCTTCACGGGCTTCGTATATAGACTGCTCGGGTACGTGTCCCTCGACTATTAGGAGAAGTTCATGAGCTACAGCGGAAGTCCGTCCGAGAAGCCGGTCGCAGCCGGTGACCTGGACCGCAGCCATATCGGTCAGACTGTGAGCTTTGAACCTAACGACTTCACAGTTGTCTTCGGAACACTCTCCGGCGTTGCCCGGACGGACGCCATGGTGTACCTGTCTCTTCAGGGCGTGGGCGGCGGCACCCATCTGAAAGACGAGTACGACTTGCCTGTCAGCCACAACGTCTACGTTCAGATGGATCCCCTGAGCAGTGCCAGCAAAACCCTCTCGGAGGCGGAACGGGTCATCAAGGAGAAGTTCGACGAGATCAAGAAGAACCTCCGGGACCGGGAACAGAAACCCGGTTCCGAGTAACCTGGATCCAGCCAGCGAGGAACCCCGCGGTGCCCGGCACTGCGGGGTTCCTCTGTTTGTCACTGCGCCCAGGGCACCGCCCCTAAGATGAGGCAATGGACTTAGAAGGCACGCTCTGGACGGTTTTGGGGGCCGGGCTGGTTCTGCTGATGCTCATTGATGTCTTTCGGACGCTCCTCTACCCGCATGGGTCTGGTCCTCTGGGCCGGGCGATCATGCGCGGATTCTGGCTGGTGTCCAGAAAACTGCGGGGCCGGGGCTCCTTCATCGCGGCACCTTTGGCCATGGCCGCTGTGATTGGAGCCTGGGCAAGCCTGGCGGCCATCGGCTGGGCCCTGCTCTATCTGCCCCATCTGCCGGCCGGCTTTGTTCACGGACCCGGAGTTCCACTGCGGGGCGACTTTGCGGAAGCGCTCTACATCTCCCTCGTCACTCTTTCCACTTTGGGGTTCGGCGACATCGTGCCGGCGGATCCGTTGCTCAGGCTGGTTGTGGCCCTCCAGGCCGTCACCGGTTTCGGGTTGTTAACGGCGACGGTCACGTGGATCCTTCAGACGTACCCGGCCCTGAACCGCCGCCGGACCCTTGCCCACCAGCTGAACCTGTTCAGGGAAGCTGCAGGTCCGTCGGGTGTTTTGTCGCTGGATCCCGGGCATGCTGCCGGGCTGCTGGAATCAATGGCCGGAAGCGTGGCGTCGGTGAGCATCGATCTGCTTGCGTTCCATGAAACCTATTACTTCCGTGAAATTGAGCAGCGCGGCTCCTTGCCGGCCACGGTGGCCTACGCCCAGGACCTGGCGTCCCAGTCCCAGCGCAGCGACAGCCCTGAGCTCCAGTTCGCCGGACGGATGCTCCATGCGTCGCTGGACGCCCTCGCGGAGGTCCTTCGCGGCAAATTCGGCCATTCGGGAGCCACGTCGTCCGATGTGTTCGACAGTTACGAGTTGCACCACCGGCACCTGCGGCGCGGGAAACCGGACACGAACTAGACCCTAGACATGTGACTAAACAGTCACCTATTCTGGTGCTGTGGACGCCGTATTCAAGGCCCTGGCCGACGCCACCCGCCGCGATCTCCTGGATGAACTTTTCAGGAACGACGGGCAGACCCTCCACGGCCTTGGGGCCCGTTTCGAGATGACCCGCTACGGCGTGATGAAGCACCTCAGGGTCCTGGAGGACGCCGGCCTGGTGGTGACCCGCCGTCGGGGGCGCGAGAAACTCCACTTCCTGAATCCGGTGCCCATCCGGCTGGTCCACGACCGCTGGGTGAGCAAATATGCCGAACCATGGGCCGCTGGCCTCAGCGACCTCAAAACCAGATTGGAAAGTCCCATGGAAAAGATCTTCGAAATCTATATCAAGACCACTCCGGAGCGGCTCTGGGAGGCCATCACGGACGGTGAGATCCGCAGCAAGTACCAGTTCGGGTCCGTGATCACCTCGGACTGGACGCCGGGATCTCGGTTCCAGATGGCGCCCAAGGGCGGGGAACCCCTGGGCGAGGGCGAGAACCTGGAGGTGGACCCGCCCCGCCGGCTCGTCCAGAGCATGCGCGCGCTCTGGGGCGAGGATGTCAAGGCCGAAGGCACGTCCCGGGTCACCTGGGAGATCGAACCGGTGGGCGATTCCTGCCGCCTGACCGTCACCCACGACCAGCTCCGCGAAGGCGCCAACGACCAGCTCTACGGCGGCTGGCCGATGATCCTCTCCGGCCTGAAGACCTGGCTGGAAACCGGCGAACTCCTCACCACCCCCGGCTCCCTCATGTACACCTGAGGCGGCGCGCGAGCGCCAGCCGGGCGCCGCCGTCGTAGTCCCGGTCCTGTTGGCGCTTCGGCCCGCATCTTGCCGCCCCTAAACCCCGGCGGTAGCCTGAAAAGCAGATGACGGGCCACGCCGCCCACCACCGGTTCCGGGAGGGCCGGGCGGGCAGTGCCCACAAGCTCAGACCCGCCACCGGGAACGGGGAGGCGCGATGTCTACACTCGCAGGCGGCCGGGAAGCCTACGCCGCACGGCGCTGGCCGGACGCCGTCGGGCAGTACACCGCCGCCGACCACGACGAGGAACTTCCCGCCGGCGACCTGGAACAGCTGGCCATCTCCGTCATCCTCACCGGCCGGGGCTCCGAGGGAGTGGACATCCTGTCCCGGGCGCACCTGAAGTACCTCGCAGACGGCGACTACCCCGCGGCCGCCCGCTGCGCCGTCTGGACCGGAATGAACCTCATTCTGCTGGGCGAACCGGCCCGCAGCGCCGGCTGGCTGGCCCGCGCCCGCCGGATCGTCGAGGACCTGCCCGAGCCCTGCCCCTTCGAGGGCCTGCTGTCCGTCCCTGTCGGGCTGGGCGCCCTCTACCAGGGCGACGGCGCCACCGCCGCGGACGCCTTCACCCGGGCCGCCGACCTCGGGCGGGCACGCGGCGACGCTGACTCGGCGGCCCTCGGGACGCTGGGCCTGGGCCAGGCAAAGATCATGCTGGGCGAGGTGGACGACGGCCTGGCCCTGCTCGACGAAGCCATGGTGGCCGTCACTGTCGGAGAAATCTCCCCGATCCCCGCCGGGATCATCTACTGCGCAGTGATTGAAACCTGCCATCTGGCCTTCGATCTGCGCCGCGCCCACGAGTGGACGCGGGCTTTGGACCGGTGGTGCGACGCTCAGCAGAAGCTGGTGGCGTTCAGCGGCCAGTGCCAGATGCACCGGGCCGAGCTCTACCGGCTGCACGGCGCCTGGACCGAGGCGATCGACGCCGCCAAAACGGCGCAGGACCTCGCCTTCCGCGGCGACCGAATGGCCACCTACGGCGGCTTCTACCAGCAGGCCGAAATCCACCGGCTCCGGGGCGACTTCGACGACGCCGAGGCCGCCTACCTGCACGCCCAGGACACCGGATTCCCGGCGCAGCCCGGGCTAGCCCTCCTGCGACTGGCCCAAGGCAGGCCGGACCAGGCCCAGTCCCTGCTCCGGCAGGCCATGGACGGCATCGACCCCGCCTACCGGCGCCTGATGCTCGCCGCCCGGGTGGAGATCGAACTGGCAGCAGGCGACGCACCGGCAGCACGGGCCGCCGTGGAGGAGCTGGACTCGCTGTGCGCCTCGATCGACATGCCCCTGCTGCACGCCCTCGCCGAGCAATCCCAAGCCGCTGTCCTGTTCCACGACGGCGACCCCGGGGCTGCCCTGGTCACGCTGCGCCGCGCGTGGTCCCGCTGGCTCAGCCTCGACGCACCGTTCGAGGCGGCCCGCTGCCGCGCCCTCCTGGCCAGACTGTGCGCCGCGCTCGGCGACGAGGAATCCGCCCGGCTGGAGCGCGAGGCAGCCCGTGCAGTCTTTTCCGAGCTGGGCGCCGCGCCAGCGCTGGCGGAGCTGGAACTGGCGGGCCTTGAGCCATCGGCGCCCGTTACGCCGGACGCCCGGACAGCCCCGGCGCCCACCACCGGGAAGGGCGCTCATCACGCCACCGACGCCGGGCCGCTCACCGCCCGCGAAACCGAGGTGGTCCGGCTGGTTTCCGCCGGACTGAGCAACCGCAACATCGCCGCTGAGCTGTTCATCAGCGAAAAAACGGTGGCCCGGCACCTGAGCAATATCTTCACCAAACTGGGCCTGACCTCCCGGGCCGCGGTCACGGCCTACGCCTACCAGCACGGACTCGCCCTGACCTCCCGCACTGCATAAAAGTACCCATTCCCGGGTTCTCCCCTGCCCGTAAGAAAATGGGTGATTCGCCCGATTCGCCGCGACCCGACGAAAAATAGCGTTAATGGCATGAACGTTTCAGTGCTCGCAGGAATGGTTTCCACCGGCCTCTTCGCGGTGAGCTACCTGCCCATGCTGCTCAAGGCCCTCCACACGAGGAACCTTGACTCCTACAGCCTCGGCTACCTCGCGCTGAGCAACGTCGCCAACGCAGTGCACTCCGTGTACGTCTTCAGCCTCCCGCTGGGGCCGATCTGGCTGCTGCACTGCTTCTACGTCGTCGCCTCCGCGCTGCTGCTCATCTGGTACCTGCGCTTCCGGTCCGGACCCGCAGGCCACCCGGCGCCGCAGCAGGCACAGCGTTCATGACCACCCCACTGCACATGCAACACCAAGGAGGCACCACCATGAACACCACCCCAGCAGCTGACACCGGCGGCGTCGTCGGCCCTGGCATAGTCGGCATTGGCGCCGTCGACACCGTCATCATCGGCGCCGGTCAGTCCGGCCTGGCGCTGGGCTACTACCTGGCGCAGCAGCGCCGGGACTTTGTCATTCTCGACGCCGGCACCCGGGTTGGCGAGGCGTGGCGGAGCCGCTGGGACTCGTTGCGGCTTTTTACCCCCGCCAAGTACAACGGCCTGCCCGGCCTGCCCTTCCCGGGCGACCCCCTCGCCTTCCCCACCAAGGACGAGCAGGCGGACTATCTGGAGGACTACGCCTCCCGGTTCCACCTGCCGGTCCGGCCCAGCACGGCCGTCACCCGGCTGAGCCACGACGGGCAGCGGTTCCAGGTCACGGCCGGGACGCGGCGCTGGACGGCGGCGAACGTCGTCCTCGCCACCGGCGCCTGCCAGCTGCCCAGGACGCCGGGCTTTGCGGCGGACCTGCCGTCCGACGTCGTGCAACTCCACTCCCGCCACTACAAGAACCCGGCCCAGCTGAAGCCCGGCCCCGTCCTGGTGGTGGGGGTGGGCAACTCCGGGGCGGAGATCGCCCTGGAGACCAGCCGCACGCATGAAACCTGGCTGGCCGGCAAGCCGAGTGCCGAGCTCCCGTTCCGGCACGGCCGGACGGCGGCGCGCTTCGTGTTCCCGGTGGTCCGCTTCGCCGGGCTTCATGTGCTGACCACCAGCACGCCGGTCGGACGCAGGGCGCTGCCCAAGATTGCTGCCATGGCCAGGCCGCTGATCCGCACCAAGGTCGCGGACCTGCGCGCCGCCGGCGTCCACTTGGTGCCGCGGGTCACCGGAGTTGAGGACGGCGAAATAGTGCTCGACGACGGCCGGCGCCTTCCGGTGGCAAACGTCATCTGGTGCACCGGCTTCACCGAGGCCTACCCGTGGCTGGACATCCCGGCGCTGCCTCTGAACTGGCGGGAGCAGCAGCACCGCGGGATTGTGGATGCCCTGCCGGGCCTGTACCTGCTGGGGAAGGAGCTCATCTTCGCAGAAGCATCGGAAACCCTCCCGGGCGTGGGCCGGGACGCCAAATACCTGGCGAAGCAGCTCGCCGCCACCCGGGCTCCGCAGCACGCAGCGGAGGTGCAGAGCAGGCTGGCGGCATAACGCAGTAATCCAACAGCCGGTTGGCGGCCCGATCCGCTTCCGTCAGCGTCCGCAGGGTGCCAGAGTTGAGTAATGAATGAGGTAACCGGGAATGAGGAAACTGGCGGGCTGGTCCTGAATCTGGAGTGCACGCTCGATGCTCCCCCGGAGGAAGTCTTCAGGATGCTGACGGAATCGACGGAACTGGTGAAGTGGTGGGGTCCGCAGGACTTCACCATCCCGGCTGCCGAACTGAGCCTCACGGAAGGCGGCCGCTACCGGTTCCGCATGGCGCCACCGGACGGCGAACCGTTCCATCTCTCCGGCGAGTTCCTGGAGATCGATCCTCCCTGGCACCTGGTGTACACCTTCCTCTGGGAGGAGCCGACGCCGGACGACCGGGAAACCGTCGTCGACCTCTCACTCGGGAGTACCGGCGAGGCCACGCGCCTGGCGCTCTCGCAGGGACCGTTCCTGACGGAAGAGCGTGTGGACCTGCACCGCAACGGATGGACCGAGTCGTTCGAGAAATTGCAGGCGGTACTAAACAGCCGCACCTGAGGCGGCCCGGCCCCGAGCCGCCTTCGCGCGATGTCCGGTTCCGTCGCCCGCCAAGGCAGACTGGAAGCATGACCGTTACAACCTTCGCGCTCATCCGCCACGGCCAGACCGACTGGAATGCGCAGCGCCGGCTGCAGGGATCCACCGACATTCCGCTGAACGACGTCGGCCGTGACCAGGCGCGGGGCGCCGTCGAAGCCTTGGCCGGGCACGGGTGGGACGCCGTCGTGTCGTCACCGCTGAGCCGCGCCGCGGAAACCGCCGACCTGATCGCCGCCGGGCTGGGGCTCACCGTGGCCCGGCGCGTCCCGGACCTCACCGAGCGCAGCTTCGGCCCCGCGGAGGGCATGCAGCACGGTCCCGAGCTCGATGCCCTGCGCACCCCCGGCGGTTTCCGCGGCGCCGAAGGCGAGGACGAGGCCGCGGGCCGCGGGCTTGCCGCACTGGAGGCGCTGGCGGAGGAGTTCCGCGGCGGCCGCGTCCTGGTGGTCACCCACGGCTCGCTCCTCCGGGTTAGCCTCAGCCGCGCGGTCGGCCGCACCCTGCCGAGCGTCGACAACGCCGTGCTCAACCTGGCCCACCACCACCCCGCGGACGGCTGGAACCTCGAATATTTCAACGGCGAGCGGCTGACCGCCGGCGTCGGCTGACCCCAACGAACCCGGGTGCTACGATTGCTACGGAGGCAGTCATGACAACCATCCCGCACCGCGAGCTCCGCAATCAGAGCAGCAAAATCCTTGAGCGTGTGAAGAACGGCGAGACCATCGACGTCACCAACAATGGCGAAGTGGCCGCCACCTTGATCCCGCCTGCAGTCTCTCCGTTCGAGCGGCTCCTGCTGTCCGGAAGCGTGCGTCGCGCCGCATCTGAGCCAGTGGACTTCCAGATCCTTCGCCGCGTCAGCAGCGGCACCGGCAGCGCAGAAATCCTGTCCGAACTGCGCGGCGACCGTTGATCATCTACGTTGATGCTTCTGCCGCCCTCAAGCTGGTGGTGGAGGAGACCGAGTCCGCTGCTGCGGCGCAATACCTGTCAACAGCCGCGCATCGGGGCGACCAGCTAGTGGCCTCCATGCTGCTCTACACGGAACTCCACTGCGCGGGCCACCGCAGGGGGTTGCCGGTCGATTTGATCACGACGGTATTGGACGGAATCAACCTCGTGGACTTAGCGCGTTCGGATCTTATGTACGCCGCCGCTATGCCGGGAAAGCTGCGAAGCGCCGACGCCATCCACCTCGCCACAGCTATCCGGTTGCAGACAGACGTCTTGGTGGCGTACGACGTCGAACTCGTCACCGCAGCGACGGAAGCCGGGCTCCGGACCCAGTCACCGGGGATGAATCTGTAGCGGAATCCAGCCGGTTCCTCGTGCGTCCGCAGGAAAATCGTGGGACAGTTTTCGCCATGGCAGCTTTCAATCAGTCCGACGACCTCCGTGGTGCAGTATTCGTCGACGTGAACCTGCACGGGGCCCGGTTCGTCCGGTCTGACCTCTCCGGCGCGGTGATGCGCGGCGTGGACGTCGGCGGAGCGGACATCGACGCGCCGTGGCTGTTCGACGGCGGGAACGTCCTGCGCGTCAACGGCGTCGATGTGGCCCCTTTCGTGGAGGCCGAACTGAACCGCCGCTTTCCCGGCCGCGCCGAACGACGCGCAGGCGATCCGGATGGGCTTCGTGCCGCCTGGGCCGTGTTGGAGCGGACGTGGGCGGCGACGCTCGAGCGCGCCGCGGCCCTGCCGGCCGGCACGGTCGATATCTCCGTGGATGGCGAGTGGTCATTCGCCCAGACGCTGCGTCACCTGGTCATGGCCACCGACACGTGGCTGGGCCGGGCCATTCTGGAGATCGAGCAGCCGTATCACCCCGTGGGCCAGCCAAACTTTGAGTACGAACCCGACGGTTATGACATGTCCGTCTTTTCGATGCCGGCCCCGTCGTATGCCGAAGTGCTCGAGGTCCGGGCGGGCCGGGTAGCCATGGTGCGCGATTTCCTCGCCACCGTCACACCGGCTGACCTGGCTGGCGTGCGCAAGAATCCCTGGGGCCCCGACCATGAGGTGGCTATCCTGTCGTGCCTGCACACAATCCTTGACGAGGAGTGGGAACACCACCGCTACGCCGTCCGTGATCTGGACGCGATCGAGGCGGGACTCGACGGTTAAGGCGTGACGCCCGACGGCGGTCCGTCCGGCCGCCGTCGTGCTTCAGTTTTACTCAGGCCATAGCCATGGCGCCGATCTGCTGCATGAGCTTCATGTTGTCAGTTGTGCCCCAGTGCTCGGCAACCTTCCCGTCCTCGACGCGGATGATGTCCGTGCAGTCGAACTCGACGCTCTTGCCGGTGGCCGGGATGCCGGCCAGTTCTCCACGGTGGGTGCCCGTCAGGATCACGTGGCACGCCTCCATGTTTCCGGCGCTCAGCGAGGGCGCGATCTCCTTGACCTTGATGTCCGGGAAAGCCGACCGCATCGTGGTCACGAAGTATTTCACGCCGTCCCGGCCGGCGGGTTGCCCCGGGAGGCCCTCTTCGTGATCGACGTAGGTGTCCGTCGCCAACTCATCGACCAGGGCGAGGTTTCCGTCCTCCATCACATCCTTGTAAAACCGCTCAATCAGTCCAATACCTTCCGACATTTCCGACTCCTTATAGGCGAGAGACCGAATTGGATCCCCCAGCGCGCTGTTCGGGGCACGCCGCACAGCGCGCGCCGCCAGGCCGCCATGCCGGGCAGTGGGCACCGCGCGGAGCGCCGAGAAAGACTGTGAAAAAGAACTGTGAAACGGGCGAAACGCTCCATTAAGGCCGAACATATTCCGGCGGTTTGGGTGTGTCAAGATGCCGAGGCTACCGCCTTGAGGGGTCCCGCCCTGCCCCGGCGCTGAACTGTTCACCCGGGATCCAGTTCCCCGAACACGGCCGTCCACCTCGCCTCCCTAGGGTGGTCGGGTCGCCGGCGGACCGCCGGCAACTGTCACCCAGGAGGAATCATCACCATGCGCACAGTCCTGACTGCCGCGGCCGCCGCCGCGATCATCGCCTCCCTGGCGAGCCCCGCCGTCGCCGCTTCACACCCCGAAGCTGGCTCCGTGCCGTCGTCGAACGCTGGCGAGACCGCTGCCGCAGAGGCAATGGCCGGTATCAAAACCAACGAGAGTAATGGATCCTTTGACCTGCAGTCCCACCGGGGAGGCCGCGGCGAGTGGACCGAGGAATCCCTGGCCGCCTTTTCCAACTCGCTGAAACTCGGCGTGACCACGCTGGAACTCGACACCCACCTGACTGCCGACGGGAAGGTCATCGTCTGGCACGACGACACGATCCAGGCCGACAAGTGCCAGGACACCGCGCCGGCCGCGCCCGGCGACGCCGCTTTCCCGTATGTCGGCGACCGGGTTGCCGAGCTGTCGCTTGCCCAGATCAAGACGCTGGACTGCGGCTTCACTCAGCTCAAGGGGTACCCGGAGCAGGACGTAATCGAGGGCAACCGGATCGCCGAGCTCAAGGACGTGTTCCAGCTGGTGCGCGACGCCGGCGCCAAGAAGGTCCGCTTCAACGTCGAGACCAAGGTGGAGGACGGGAAGTCCGGTGGCGAGGGCATGGTGGCCCTGACCACTGCCGTGGTCGCGGAGATCCAGGCGTCCGGCATGGCGGACCGCACCACCGTGCAGTCGTTCGACTGGTCATCGCTGAACCTGACCAAGGAGATCGCCCCCGAGCTGCCGCTCGTTGCCCTGTCCAGCGGCGACGCCTGGCTCGAGGTCGGCCAGCCGGGAGCCAGCGCCAACCTCGGCGGCATCGACATCGACACCTACGGCGGATCCCTCGCCAAGGCCGCGGCCGCCCAGGGCTACGACGCCGTCTCCCCCGCCTTCCGCTCCGTCACCCCCGGGATGATCACGGAGGCGCACGAGCTCGGCCTGCCGGTGGTCCCCTGGACCGTCAACACCACGGCGGACATGACACGGCTGATGGACCTCGGCGTGGACGGCATCATCACCGATTACCCCAGCCGCCTCCGCACCGTGATGGAAGACCGCGGTCTGAAGCTTCCGAAGGCCTACGAACTCAAGGGCTGATCCCTGACGTCCGGGGGCCGCGTCGTTACCGCTGGCATCCATGCTGAAACCGGCTCCCTCCTTGAAGGTGGGGGCCGGTTTCGTTGCTGGCCGCAGCAAGGCCTGGCGTAGCGGATCGGCGCCAGCCTCCGGCCTACGTGCGCTGGGCGATGTTGAGAATGTTGCCCTCGCTGTCCAGGAACCAGGCGGATCTGCCCCAGTCAGCGGTGGCAACGCCGTTCTCCGTCTTCAGACCGGGAAAATCGTAGTCTTCAAAGACGACGCCACGGCCCCGCAGTTCCTCCATCTCGCGGTCGAGGTTGTCCGTTTCCCAGCCCATCTGGGTGTTCTTGGCTGAACCTGCATTTTCGGTCTGGTAAATGAGGAAGCCCGTTCCGTTGCCGCAGCGGTACATCACGCTATCGGCCTCCATGGACTCGGCGGGTTCGATGCCCAGCTTGTCCCGGTAGAACTCCTTCGCCCGATTGATGTCCTTCGCGGGGAGGACAGCCATGATGTTTGAATCCTTCAGCATGATGATCTCCTTGTGTGCATTGATGTGTCGCAGCGATGGCGATGCTCCCCCCGGTTCTGGGCCAGCGGAAGGGCCCCTTGCTGCACCATGGTGCCGCGGCCTACGTAGGCACCGCGCCGATCTGTTGCATGAGGGCCATCATGTCCGTAGCTCCCCAGTGCTCGACGACCTTGCCGCCGTCGACACGGATGATGTCGATACCGCTGAATTCGACGCTGCGGCCGGTGGGCTCGATACCCATCAGTTCACCCTGGTGCGTGCCGGTCAGGACCACATACAGCGCCTCCAGATTTCCATCGACAAGCGCCGGTTCGCTTGTTGTGGCCCTGAGATCCGGGAATGCCGCCCGCATCGTGTTGACGAAGAACCCGACACCGTCCTTGGAAGGCGATTGCCCGGGAAGGGGATCGTGATCAACAAAGTCATCGCTCACCAATTCATCGATCAGGGCGAGATTCCCGTCCCCGACAACCTCCGTGTAGAACCGCTTGATCAATCCAGTTCCTTCAGCCATTTCCGACTCCTTGCAGGCGAGACCGAATGGGACCCCCAGACGCGTTGCACTGCCATGACGCGCAGACCCAGACCCATCCGGGTGCCCGTCGGGCAGCGCCCGCGGGACGCCGCTGAATACCGTGAAAAGCAGTGAAAACCGGGCGAAATGCCGTGTTAAGGCCGAACATATTCCGGGGCTTCGGGCGTGTCAAGACGCCGTGACTAGCGCTGTTCCCGCCACAGCAGCGACACCACCAACACCACGCCGCCGAGCCCCAGCATCACCGTGACCACGAGCCCCCAGTTGGCCTGGTTCACCCCTGTACCGTAGAAAATCCCGATCAGGACCGTCGCCATAATCGCCCCGACGTACCGGCAGGTCTGGAAAATCCCGGCGGCCACGCCGCGCTCCTCCGGCCGCGTGGAGAGGTACATGCCCTGGTTGTACGCGATGCTGGCCACCCCGTACGGCACACCCAGCAGTGCGGTCAGCGCAATCACCAGCGGGATGGCAAACGAGGCGGTCAGCAGCCACATCGCGGCGGACGCCGCCATAAGCATCACGACGCCGGCGACCAGCACACGCTTGACCCCGAACCGGTCCATCGCCCGGACAGCCACCGGCGTCGACACCACCGAGACCGCGGCCAGCGGCAGCACCAGGAGTCCCACCACGCGGGGATCGTAGCCGCCTGCTTCCTGCAGCAGCTGCGGCAGGCCGAAGAACGCGAAGTAGTAGACGCAGCTGAAGAGGGCGAAGCCCAGGTAGACCAGCAGCAGCGGCCGATTCCTGCCCAGCAGCCGCAGGTCTAGGAACGGCGGGGCGAAGCGCAGCTCGCGCCACACGAAGAGCACGGCCAGCAGCGTGCCCCCGCCGAGCAGCCACCACCGGTAGCCCGGCACGACGTTCAGCAGCGCCATCATCACCAGGACCATGGAGCCGATGAAGGCCAGAATGCCCGGAATGTCCGAGTCCCGCAGCAGTTCCGACGCCGAGCCGCGCTCCCGGGCCCCGTCCGTGGGAGCGAACCGCCGGACCAGGAGGACCGCGGCCAGGGCCAGCGGGACGTTGAGCAGGAACAGCGCCTGCCAGCCGACGAAGCCCACCAGCAGCCCGCCCACCACCGGCCCGACGGCGGCCGCGGAGGTGTTGGCCATCTGGATCCGGCCCAGCGGGCGGCTGGACTTCACATTCGCCTGCTTCGCCAGGGCCCCGACCATCACGACAGCGCACGGGTACGCGGCCGCCGTGCCCAGGGCCATGACGGCGCGGGCCACACAAAGCACCGCGAAGTTCGGCGACAACGGGGCCAGCGCGCAGGTCACGGCCACCAGGACCATGCCCAGCTCAAACAGGCGCCGCGGTCCGAACCGGTCCGCCAGCCGGCCCATAAGCGGCTGCCCCGCCGCGGAGGTGAGGTAGAAGGAGGTGATCACCCAGGTGACCGTGGCGACGTCGAGCCCGAAATCCTCACGCAGCACCACCAGGGCGACGGCGATCATCGAGGAGTTCAACGGGTTCAGCGCCGTGCCCAGGCTGAGTCCTGCGACGGCCAGACCCGTCCGGGGAGAGTTGCTCACGGCAACAGTCTGTCCCAGAGTGCCTGCCAAAATCGAACCGGAGGACACATGCCGGCGGGACTTGTCCGGTTGAGGCCGGAAGCTGCCCGGCTCCTTGACGCACGACTGACCGCATAGCGCAGTGCACTAAAAGTGCAGTATGATGCACTTGTGGATGAGAGTACAAGTTCTTTGGCGTTAGCCATCGGCGCCCGGGTGAAGCAGGAGAGGCAGTCGCGGGGCTGGACGCTTGATCAGCTGGCGCAGTCTGCGGGGGTAAGCCGCCGGATGGTAGTCAACGTGGAGCAGGGTGCCGCCAATCCCAGCGTGGGAACCCTGCTCAGGATCAGCGACGCGCTCGGTGTAGGACTGCCGGCATTGGTCGAGCCCCCTCGGCCGAAGCCGGTGAAGGTCACGCGCAGTGGTGAGGGCGCTGCTTTGTGGAGCGGCGAATCCGGCGGCCGCGGGGTATTGGTGGCCGGCACCGAGTCGCCGGACGTGGTTGAACTGTGGGACTGGACCTTGGGCCCTGGTGACCATCACGTGAGCGAGGCCCACACGTCGGGCACTAAGGAGCTCTTGCAGGTCCAGCAGGGCACGGTCACGGTGGAGGTCGCAGCCCAATCGCTTACCCTCGATGCCGGCGATGCCGTGACGTTCCCGGGCGACGTGGCACATTCTTACGCCAATCCGGGCACGGAGCGTGCGAGGTTCTCCCTGGCCGTCTTCGAGCCCGGTGTGGGGACAGGACACCGGCCGGAGGCATCCAATGACTGAGATGAACAGGCTTCAGGAATTCCTCGACGGCGGCCACGTTGACGCCGCCGTATTCGCGCTGCGGCCCGACTACCGTGCCTTGCTGCTGGCCGTTGACGGACTCGTACCGGGCCCGAGCGACCAGGCCAGCGACGAGCTGCTCCAGGCGGCGGAGACCGCGGCCGGCGAACTGCTCAGCGACCGGCCGGTCGAACAGCTCCCGCACGTGGCGGCATGGCGCGAGGCTTACCAGGGCTTCGGAGCCAAACCGAGCCGCACCCGCAACAGCCTGGAGGCGCTCCTGCGCCGTGCGGTGTCCGGGCTGCCCCGGGTAAACCGTCTCACCGACCTCTACAACGCGATCTCCGTGCTCCACCAGATCCCGCTGGGCGGGGAGGACCTGACCCGCTACGGCGGTGCGCCGCGACTGGTCCGCGCCACCGGCCAGGAGCCCTTCGATACCGCCGCCGGCGGCGCCACGGTGATCGAACACCCGGAACCCGGCGAGGTGGTGTGGTGCGACGACGACGGCGTGACCTGCCGGCGCTGGAACTGGCGCCAGGCACGCCGTACCCAGCTCCGCGAGGACACCACCTCCGCTCTGTTCATCCTCGACGCGCTCGGACCCATAACCGACGAGGCGCTCCACACCGCCGCCGAGGACCTGGTCGCCCGGCTGACCCGGCTCGGTCCCGGAGTCAGCGTCGCCCGCCGCCTGATAACCCCCGGCCCGACGTCCACTGAGGGAGGCTGACATGCTCTTCCATTCCCGGAAAAGCGCGTTCGGTGACCGGCCGGCCCGAAGGGGCCAGCCGTGAGCACACGCGCCCTCAACAATGTTGCCGTGCCCCCGTGGGGGCTGGCTGTGGCGGCCATGCTCTCGGTCCAGCTGAGTTCGGCCCTGTCGGTGGATCTGATAGCGGCGGTGGGGCCGGCCGGAACCGCCTGGCTTAGGCTCAGCGTGGGCACACTCCTCTTCCTGGCCATCGCCCGCCCCCCCCCCTGCGCAAGGTACGCCGCCACGACGTCCCCGTGATTCTGGGGCTGGGCGTCGCCACGGGATTGATGACCATCGCTTTCCTCGCCTCGATCGAGCTTATTCCGCTCGGCACCGCGGTCGCGATCGAGTTCCTCGGTCCGTTGACCGTCGCCGCGGTGCGCAGCCACAGCGCGAGGGCCCTCATTTGGCCGGCCCTGGCACTGCTCGGAGTCGTCCTGCTCACCGAACCCTGGCACGGGCAAATTGACCTGGCCGGTATCGGGTTCGCTGGACTCGCGGCCATCGGGTGGGCCGGCTACATCCTGCTCACCCAACGGGTCGGTGACCGCTTCACGGGCATCGGTGCGCTCTCACTCACCGTTCCCGTGGCCGCCGCCACGGCAGCGGTCGTTGGCATCCCGCAGTCCGCCGGACACCTCAACCTCGGTATTCTTGCCGCCGCCGTCGGACTGGGCATCTTGATGCCGGTGCTGCCGTTCGCGCTCGAGATGCTCGCCCTGCGCCGGATGACGCCCACCGCATTCGGTACCCTCATGGCAGTCGAACCCGCCATCGGCGTGCTCCTCGGCCTGCTCGTGCTGCACCAGCAGCCCTCACTCACCCAATTCGGCGGCATCACGCTCGTTGTCCTCGCCGGCGCCGCCGCGCAACGCGGCGGCCGACGCCAACCGCGCTCCCGCGAACATGCCGGCCCCGCACCGGCGCCGACCTCATCGGCCGGGAGCGAAGTAGTCGACAGTCCTCCAGCTGAGCGGGTCCCTCAGATTCAACCAAGGAGCTAGTAACCATGTTCACCGGCTTGAGCGCTTTCCCCCTTACCCCGCTGGCAAACGATGCTGTTGACGAGCGCGCTTTCGTTCACCTAATCGAACGGCTCTCGGAGGCGCAGGTTGACTCCATCACAGCGCTCGGATCCACTGGCTCCTACGCGTACCTGAGCAACCAGGAACGCAGCCGTGTCACCCGTCTTGCTGTCGAGCACGCGGGCGGGACACCCGTGTTCATCGGCGTCGGGGCCCTGCGGACCTCACAGATACTCGAGAACGTTAGACAGGCAGCGCAGGCGGGAGCTGCCGGGCTCCTGTTGGCTCCCATGACCTATCAGCCCCTCACCGACGATGACGTGTTCGAACTCTTCCGAACCGTCACCGCGTGCTCGTCGCTCCCCGTCATCGTCTATGACAACCCGGCCACCACGCACTTCACCTTCACGACCGAACTCTACGGACGCATCGCGGAACTGCCCGGTATCGCTTCCATCAAAATCCCCGGCGTACCGGCCGCCCCGGAGCAAGCGAAAGCGCTGGTTCAGGAAATCCGGGCGGCTGTCCCGGCCCATGTCACCATCGGTGTGTCCGGTGACGCCAAGGCCGCCGCGGGACTGGCTGCTGGATGTGACGCCTGGTACTCCGTCATCGGCGGCACGCTGCCTGCCCTAGCGATGCGGATCACCCGGTCCGCCCTCGAAGGGCGGGTCTCCGACGCTTCGGCCGAGTCCGAACGGCTTGCGCCGTTGTGGCAGTTGTTTGCCGAGTTTGGCGGGAGTCTTCGTGTTATGGCGGCAATAGCGGAACAGCTGGGACTGGCCGCGAAACCGTGCCTGCCGCTTCCCATCCAAGGATTGACCGAGACGCAGCGTGCCCACGTTGGCAGGGTTGTCGATGAGCTCGGGCTCACCCCGTAGCGCTAATCTCGTCGTTCGATAGTCCGGCTCCGCCTTCACGGCCTCCGGGCGACGACGTCGTAAATGTGCCAGTGTTTCGGCCCCCGGAAGGACTGCCCGTCGTCGTCGTACACCTCAAACTTCAGGATCTGCAACCCGTCGAAGAGCTGACGTGCCGCGGCTTCGGTGTGAAAGTTCCATTCCGGGACGTCGGCCCAGGAGTCCCGGTCACCGAACAAATTAACGGCCACGACGCCGCCGCGGCCCAGTGCGCCCAGCATCAAGGTCCAGAATGTTGGGAAACGATCCGGGTGGATGAACGGCAGCGAATAGCCGGCGAACATGAGGTGGGCCGGCGGAAGCACGCGCAGTTCTTGGAAGGCCCGGACCTCGACACTTAGCCGGCCGTCCGCGTCCGCCGGGACGATCCCCAACAGCCGTTCCTTGGTGTCCGGAAGGGAGTCGACGGCGTGCACGCGCCAGCCGCCGTTCAGCAGTGCCAGCGTTTCCTTGCCCGCGCCGCAGCCGAGATCTATGGCCTGGCGGCCGCCGCCCGGACCGGCGAGCGCCATGGCGTCGAGGCAGAGGGAGCGCACGGGACGGGTCGCCTGGGCCGCGTTGTAGTCAGCCCAGACCTTGGTGCCCGCGAGGCCGTCCACAGGTTCATTTTTCCACTCGCGCGGCGGCGAAGCCACAGGCCCCGGCTGCGCCCAAGCCCGCCGCCGCGCGGTCAGATGTCCATGTCAGAGAACCTTGGAGAGAAACGCTTTGGTCCGGTCGTGCTGCGGATCGCTGAGGATCTGCCGGGGTGGGCCGGCCTCCACCACCACGCCTTCGTCCATGAACACCAGCGTGTCCGCCACTTCGCGGGCGAAACCCATCTCGTGGGTCACCACGATCATGGTCATGCCGCTCTTGGCCAATTCCTTCATGACGTCGAGCACCTCGCCCACCAGTTCCGGGTCCAGGGCACTGGTCGGCTCATCAAAGAGCATCAGCTTCGGGTCCATGGCCAGAGCACGGGCGATGGCCACGCGCTGCTGCTGACCGCCCGACAGGTGTGCCGGATAGGCGTCCCCCTTGTCCCCCAGGCCCACACGCTCCAGCAGTTCCTTGGCCCGTTCGGTGGCTTTGGCCTTGGAAAGCCCCTTCACCCGCATGGGGGCGAGGATGATGTTTTCCACGGCGGTCAGGTGCGGAAAGAGGTTGAACCGCTGGAAGACCATCCCGATCTCCTGGCGCTGGAAGGCTGCTTCCTTGAGCTTCAGTTCGTAGAGCTTGTCTCCCTTTTGACGGTAGCCAACCAGCTGTCCGTCGACCGAAAGGCGGCCGCCATCAACCCGTTCCAGGTGGTTGATGCACCGCAGGAACGTCGATTTACCGGAACCGCTGGGCCCCACAATGCAGAGCACCTCCCCGGGGTCGACCTCGAGGCTGATCCCGCGCAGCACCTTGTTAGTGCCGAAATTCTTGGAAACCCGTTCCGCAAGCACCATCGGCGCGTCCGTCATCCTTTTCCTCCAAAGTCTGTGCCGAGCGGTGGGGCGGGCGTACCGGGGACCGCCGTCGGCGCAGGTCCCGGCGTCACCGGCTCCTTGCCCGCCTTGAGCCTCCCGGTTCCCCGCGAGAACCGCTTTTCAATAAAGTGCTGGCCGACCATCAGGACGGAGGTGAAGAGCAGGTACCAGAGCGAAGCCACGATCAGCAGCGGCACCGGAGTGAACGTCACGGCGGAAATACCGCGGGACACCCCGTAGAGGTCAATGCTCAACGGGATCGCGGCCACCAGCGAGGTGGTCTTGAGCATCGAGATCACCTCGTTGCCGGTAGGCGGAATGATGATCTTCATCGCCTGCGGAACCACGACGTACCGCATCGTCTGCCCCCAGGACATCGCCAGCGCCGTCGAGGCCTCTTCCTGACCCTCATCGACTGAGAGCAGGCCGGCCCGCACGATCTCGGACATGTAGGCAGCCTCGTTGAGTGCCAGCCCGATCACGGCGGTGATGAATAGGTTGGTGAATACTTCATTCGGGATGGTGACCCACGGCTCCATGAACGGAATGCCCAGCGTGAACACGGGATATATCAAGGACACAATGCCCCAGAAAACCAGCTGCACGTAGACCGGGGTTCCCCGGAAGATCCAGATGTACAGCCAGGCAATGCTTTTCAGCACCGGGTTCGGCGAAAGCCGCATGATGGCCAGCAACAGTCCGATGACGATCGCGCCAATCATCGCGTAGATCGTCAGCCATAACGTCACCCACGCAGCCTGGCTGATCCGGCGATCGAAGATGTACTTGCCCACGTCCGACCAGCCATAGTCGGAGCGCTGGGCCGCATCCAGCACAAAGACTGCCAGCCCGAGGACGAGGAGCACCGCCACCACGTTCCGCCACGGGTGCCTCAGCGGGATTGCGACGATGGCCTCAGGCGGCGCGTCGTCCGCGTCCCGTCCTCTGCCGGCCCGCGGCTTCCTGCCGGACTCCCGGTTTCCCCCGGGTTCCGCCTCAATCATCCGGTCGGATTCCGGCTCGCTCATGTGCGATCACCCTTTGGCTGCCACGTTGAGGTCCGCCGTCTTGACTCCGCCGGCTTCCACGCCCCACTTGGACAGGATCTTGTTGTAAGTGCCGTCGTCGATCAACGACTGGAGGGCCTTCTGGAGGACCGGCGTAAATTCGCTGCCCTTGGCCACGGGGATGCCGTAGGGTGCCACTTCGAAGGCGTCGCCGGCGGTCTGCAGCTTCTCCTTGGTCTTGGAGATCGCGTAGAGGGTAACGGGCGAATCGGCGCTCATCGCGTCGACCTGTCCGACTACCAAAGCGTTGGTGGCCTGGTCCTGGGCGTCGTACTTGAAAATGGTGATAGCGGGTTTGCCGGCGTCGGTGCAGGCCTTCGACTTTGCGGGTACCTCATGGGTGTCCTCATAGGTGGTTGCTTGGACAGCAACCTTGAGTCCGCAGGCGTTGTTGGGGTCTACGGTCTTCCCCTTGGGGGCGGCCCACTGGATCCCCGCGGAGTAGTAATTGACGAAATCGACCTGCTTTTCGCGTTCCAGGGTGTCCGTGAAGGAGGACATGCCCATGTCATCCTTTCCTGCCTTCACCGCCGGAAGGATGTTGTCGAACGTGCCGATGTCGAAGTTGACCTTCAAACCCATGACCTGGCCCAGGGCATTGGTGAGGTCCACTGACCAGCCTGCCGGCGCACCGTTGTCGTCCTTGAACTCGTTGGGCGGATAGTTGTTTGCCATGCCGACGTTCAGCACGCCTGCGCTCTTGATTTTCTCCGGGAGCATCGCGGCAATGGAGTCATTCTTTTTCACCTCGATGGCGTCCGCGGTTCCGGATGCCCCGCCGGTGGCGGCCGGTTCGCTGTTGTTGACGCAGCCGGAGAGCGCGAGCGCTGTAGCAATGGTGAGGACGGGGAGAACGTATCGGGTGCGCATGGTTTCCTTAGTTGTTCAGAGAATCACTAGGTTCCCGCAAGTCTGCGGGAGGAGGGCACTGCGTGCCTGCAAGCTCAGAACTCGTCAATGCGTGTTGCCCGACGGTGTTGCTTCAAGGATTCCTCGAAATCGACAAATGTCCCGCAGAATTTCCCCGCCCCGAGCTTGCAACTTCGAAATGGTGGAACCGCCGCTAGGCCGCGGCGTGCGCCGCCGTCCGGCGCCCCCACGCCAGTTCGCGGAGCCGGATCAGGTCCAGCGCCGGCTGGGCGGGCGGAACGCCCGGACGCTTCCGGGGAACGATGACTCGCAGGGCGGCGGGTTCGATGGTGCACCGCACCGGGGTGGCAAGCATCAGCGCCTCCCCGTCCACGCCCACCGGGATCTCGGGCACATCGGCGTCGACCATCACCTCCACTGCGGTGCGCTGGATCAAGCCGCGCTTCGTCGCCCGGCGCAGCAGGCCCACGGCTTCACGGGTGCTGGAGGCGGAGAGCGCCACCGCACCGAGCACGCCGCGGTCGAGCCGGGTGCGGCGGCCCAAGCCCGCGAGGTCGTGGCTGCCGTACGGACCGTTGCTTACCAGCACCGCCTGCGGCCCGTCCACGGTGGTGCCGTCGATCTTGGCGTGCAGCCGGGCGCCCTTGTCGCCTTTGATGAGGTCCGGGAGCATCTGCAGGACGGTGCCGGTCTTGTCGTCGCGGTACTCGGGGCTTTGCACCACCTCGGCGTAGACCCCGAAGGAGGAGTTGTTGACGAAGGTGCGGCCGTTGATCTTGCCCAGGTCGACATGAAGCTCCACCCCGTCGCGGAGGGCATCCAGGCAGCCCGTGGGGTCCTCCCGGTCCAGGCCGAGATCCAGCGCGAAATGATTGCGGGTGCCGGCGCTGATCACCAGGAAAGGGAGGTTGTGCTCGGACGCGATGCCGGCCACCAGCGCTTGGGTTCCGTCACCCCCGGCGACGCCGAGCAGATCGGCACCCCGTTCCACGGCGTCCCGGGCCAATGCGTCCACGTCCACCTGCCCCGGCCCCTCCAGGAGCGCCACCTCGGCACCCAGCTCCTCCGCTTTGCGCTGCAGATCGAACTTCACCACCTTGCCCCCGCCGGACCGCGGGTTCATCACCACAAAGGGATGCCGCCATGCCGGAGCGGGGTACTCGGTCATCTTCGATCCCGCCCGGGGCTCCCGGAGGGCGGCCCGGGCGCACACCACCGCCACGAACACCAGCCCGACGGAGATCAGGACCTCCAACAGCAGGCCCGCCTGGACATACAGGAACACGACCACCAGCGGGGCCAGCACCGCCACTGCCAAGGCACACCAGCGCAGAAAACCGCGGCTGATGAGGAACCAATAGATACAGGCCACCGTCACAACAACGCCGCCGGCCCCGGTCAGGAGCAGGGCAACCGTGCCCGCCACGCCTGCCGCCACCAGCGGAACCACCGCCGCGCAGAACAGCGCGACATATGCGGCCCTCGCCCACCACCGCCGGGTCTGTGGGACCTCTTCGAAAGGGATGACAGTCATATCCTGCTCCTTGCGGTTTTCCGGCCCCGGCCGAGCGCCTCGCCTGGCTGATCGCTTCGCCCGGTCCCGCCTGCGGTTGTGCCGTCAGGTTTTGATTTTCGCGACGGTCATCAGGATCGCCGAGTCCTCTTCCGCTTCCAGGCTGTGCAGCCCGTCCGGCACGATCAGCAGGTCCCCGGTCTTGCCCTGCCAGGATTCCTTGCCCGCACGCATCCGGACGCAGCCGCGGAGAACGAACACGGTGGCTTCGCCCGGATTCTGGTGCTCGCTCAGCTGCGTCCCCGCCCGGAACGCCATCACCGTTTGGCGGAGGGTCTTCTCATGCCCGCCAAACGCAGTGTCCGCTGCACGTCCGCTGGGTGCCGCCACCGCAGCCGCAATCTGCTGCCGCGCAAGGGCATCCAGCGATATCTTCTGCATGGGGCCACCCTACTCAGAAACAGGCTCCCTGCCGAGGGTCCTTAGCCCCGTTCTGGCTGGACCCGGACGGCATACCTTCCTTCCCCACTCTCGACCTCAACCTGCGGCCGTTCTACGCTTAATCCATGCCCCGCGTGAGCGTCAACGGCATTGAGCTGTACTACGAAGAGCACGGCGCCGGGCTGCCCGTCCTGGGTATTCACGGGACGCCCAGCTCCGCAGTGCTGTGGGAGGAAGCAGCCGCCGAGCTGGCCAGGATCTGCCGCTGCCTCATCTACGACCGCAGGGGCTTTCACCGCAGCGAGCGCCCGGTGCCGTTCGAATCCGTGGATCTGGTAGACCATGTGGACGATGCCGCCGCCCTGCTGGATGCCCTTTCCGCAACACCGGCGGTGGTTATCGGCCGCAGCACCGGCGGGGAGATCGCCCTGGCCCTGGCACACCGGCACCCGGAGAAGGTCACGGCCCTGGTCCTGCTGGAGCCCGCCGTGTTCTGGCTGGATCCGGGGGCCCAGGCCTGGGCGGGCCGGCTCCGGAACACAGTCCTGGAAGCCGCGGCACAGGACCCGGACTCCGCGGCCGCCACAGTCATCCGCGACGCCTTGGGAGACCAGATCTGGGACACGCTGCCCCGGGAGCTCCGGGAAATGTTCGCCGCCACCAGTCCGGCCGTGCTGGCTGAGATCAGGGGCGACGGCCTGGACCTCAGCGCGAACCCGCCCGCCCTGGGGCCGGAGGAGCTGGCCACGGTCGGCCTGCCGACCCTGCTGGTGTCCGCGGAGGACTCACCCGCGGTGCTGCGGACAGTCAATTCACGCCTGTCGGAGCTTCTGCCCGCGGCCGAGAGCGTTCTGGTTCCCGGCGGCCACCTCATCAACCCCGCCCACCCCGCGGTGCTGGAGTTCCTGGGCCGCTTCACCGGCGCCTAAACCAAGGCCTAATACACCACGCGGAAATTACTGAAAGCCCCCGTGGCCCGGGAGATCGACTCGTCCACGGTGTCCACCCGTCCCGGCGCGTCCGGCGAGCGCAGCCAGCGCCGGAACTCCAGCACCACCGACTGGGGCCCCTCCGCGGCGATGCCCACCGTGCCGTCGGAGTTGTTCCTGACCGTGCCGGTCAGCCCCAGCTCCTCGGCCTTGCGCACGGTCCAGTAGCGGAAGCCGACGGCCTGCACCACACCGTCCACCCGCGCCGTCAGCCGGACCCACTCGCCGGAATCGCCCTTCCGAAACTCAGCCATGCCCCAATCTAACGCCCCTCACGGAGACCACCGCCAGAGGACTGGCGCACTTTCCACATAGGGACCTTCGCCCCTTACGTTCCGCAGACCGCAGTAGGAATGATGGTCGGGTGCGCTGCGGGGACGTGTCGAGAAAATGGCATGGCACATGGACGTGTCTTAACCTCCCGCCGCGTGGCATTGCCCGAGAGGACAAAGACGATGGCAGGACAATTCGAAATCTTCACGGACGCTGAGGCGAACGTCCGTTTCCGGCTCCTCGGCGCCGACGGAACGGTCTTGGCGATATCCAAGGCCTTCGAGGACAAGCGGGCCGCCGCTGAGGGCATCATGGCAGTCCGCGAGTGCGCCGGCACCGGCCTGATCAAGGAAGCCCGCTCCAACGCCTGGGGCGGCACCGGCACCACCCGGGCAGGCCTGCCGAAACCGGCGCAACGCCGGCACCGGCATATCCCCGCCGTTTAGAAAACCGAAGACCCGCCGTCTAAGCGGCGAAGCAGCAACCTTCCGGGCCGCCGCATATGTGCATACTCGTGCACATATGCATCTATAATGGGTCCATGCTCTCGGTTCTCAAAGACGGTACTTACCGGCGGCTGTTCGCCGCACAGGTTGTGGCACTGCTCGGCACCGGCCTGTTGACTGTCGCGCTGGGTCTCCTCGCGTTTGACCTCGCGGGCAGCGACGCCGGGGCCGTGCTGGGCACGGCCCTGCTGATCAAGATGCTGGCCTATGTGGGCTTCGCTCCCGTGGTCAATGCCCTGGTGGCCAAGTTGCCGAAGAAGCCGGTGCTGATCGGCGCGGACCTGGTGCGTGCGGCGATGGCGGTGTGCCTGCCGTTCATCACGGAGGCCTGGCAGATCTACGTGGTCATTTTCCTGCTGCAGTCCGCCTCGGCAACTTTCACGCCCGCATTCCAGTCGTTGATCCCGACAGTGCTCAAGGACGAGCGGGATTACACCCGTGCACTGTCGCTGTCCCGGCTGGCCTATGACATGGAAGCGCTGGTCAGCCCGGCTGCGGCCGCTCTGCTGCTGACCGTCCTGAGCTACAACAACCTGTTCCTGGGCACGGTGGCCGGGTTCCTGTTCTCCGCCTTGATGGTGGTGATCACCGCGCTGCCCCGGGTCGAGGCACTGACCGGGCCCGCGATGTCCATATGGCACCGGACCACCCTGGGGGCCCGCATTTTCTGGCGCAACAGTCGCCTGCGGTCCCTGCTGGCGCTGAACCTGGTGGTCGCGGCACCAACTGCCCTGGTGCTGGTCAACACCGTGGTCTATGTCCGCGATGTGCTCGGCCGCCCGGACACGGATCTGGCACTGGCCCTAGCCTGCTTCGGTATCGGCTCCATGCTGGTGGCGGTGTTCGCGCCCCGGGTCCTGGAGCGGTTCGGGGACCGGGCGGTGATGCTGACCGGCGCCGTCGTGATTCCAGTGGCCCTCGGCGGCGCCACCGCGGCCATGTTCCTGGCCCCGCCCGGCACCGGGTGGTGGCTGCTGCTGGGGCTGTGGTTCGTACTGGGGGCGGGGAATTCCACCATCCTGACGCCGTCCGCCCGGCTGCTGCGTGACGCGTCCACCGATGCCACCCGCCCGTACGTGTTCACGGCCCAGTTCTCCCTGTCCCACGCCTGCTACATCGTCGCCTACCCGCTGGCCGGGTGGGCCGGCGCCGCAGCAGGGCTGGGCTGGGCGGCACTCTTGCTGACAATTCTTGCGATACTAGGCAGTGCAGGAGCATTCCTGTCCTGGCCCGGACGCATCCGGGGAGCAGAAGCCCGCGAGGAGGAGACCGTTGAGCAGCCAGCCGAACCTACCGCCGCGCGCCGCTGAGGAACCCTCGCTCGTCCATGCGGTAGCGCCCGGAACGGAGCTGCTGGAAACCGCCGCCGGAACTTTGCGGATGCTGGCCGAACCAACCCGCCTGCACCTGCTCTGGCAGCTCGCCCAGGGCCCGAAAACCGTCACCGAGCTCACGACGGCGGCCCAGGCGCCCCGCACCGTGGTCAGCCAGCATCTGGCCAAGCTCAGGCTCAGCGGCATCGTTGACACCCGCAAGGACGGCCGGCACGTCATCTATTCCCTGCACGACGGCCATCTCATCCGACTCATCCAGGAAACCATCAACCACGCCGACCACAAGATCACCGGCGAACCCGTCCACGACTAGCGGGTCCCCCGACGGCGGTCCTCTATGGGGAGTCCGCCGACGGCGGTCCTCTATGGGGAGTCCGCCGACGGCGGTCCTCTATGGGGAGTCCCCCGACGGCGCGGCGCTGCCGGTCGGCGCATCGGCCGGGCGCAGGGACGTGATCATTTTCCGGACGTCCTGGTACTCCGGCGTCGACGCGTACAGCTTGGCCTTCTCCAGATACGGCAGCTTGGGGTCGCCGGGCGTTGTGTTGCTCTCCGGGTTGTAGGTGCCGCCGAAGAACGCGCCGCTCGGCGGCCAGAGGAACAGGTGGAACATGGGGCACGCCAGCTCGCCGGGCTCCTCGGGGATCATGGTGATGCCGTAGGCGGCGATAGTGGATTGCGTGGACACCGGGTCCGGGTCGTCGCCCCGGGACTCGAACACGTAGCGGGGCACGCCGCCGTCGGCGCCTCCTCCCTCGGCGAGGGCCACCATCGGCTCCGAATCGTAGACCTCGTAAGGGGTCTTCCCGACGCACTCCGCGCCGGTGACAATGTTGGTCCGCAGGCCGGCCATCGTTTTCCCGTCAGCGTTGAGCACGTCCACGAACTCTCCGCCCAGCGCCCCGCCGGGGTCCTTGACCGTCCAGCCCGCGGGGTAGTCGAACGACAGTCCCCCGTCCGTCGTCGTAAACGTCTTCCAGCCGGACGACGGCGTCCCCTCCTCGGACGGCGACCCGGACGGCGTCGTGGGTGACGGTGCTGTGGTGCTGCTTGGCGTCTGACTTGCGGGAGGAGCTGGTTCCGGCACCAGGCCGCAGGACGCCAGCAGAAAGGCCGCCCCGATGGCGCCAACAGTGGCGCCCCAGGCGGCGCCGGGGCGTCCGGCCGGTTTCCTCACATCCCTACTTTCCGGCCGGCCGCAGTGACATGATGGCCTGCTTGACGTCTTTGTACTCGGTGGTGTCCATGTACACCTCGGGGGTGTCCACGTTCTTGGGAGCGCCCGGGGTGGTGTCGAACGGGTCATAGACGCCGCTGAACATGGCGCGGTTGGGCGGCCAGGTGAAGTAGTGGGAGATGGGACAGGCCTTGTCCCCAACGGCTTCCGGTTCGGAGGTGATGCCGTAGCCCAGGGTCAAAGACTTCGACGGATCGCTCGACGCCGGGTCAGTCCGCCCCTCGTACACGAACCTGGGGGTCACCCCGTCCTGGGCCAGCGCCGGGACCGGCTCGGTGTCGTACACCATAAAGGGGAGCGTCTCCGGGCACTCGGCGCCGGCGACCATGCCGGTCCGCAGGGTGGCCATCGTCTTGCCGTAGTCACTCACCAGGGCCACAAACACACCGCCTTCTGCCGGCGGCCCGGCCGGGTCCACGATGGTCCACGCCTCCGGGTAGTCGAACGCGAGCGTGCCGTCCGACGTCGTGAACGTCTTCCAGCCAGCCGGGACCGTGACGGAAGGTGAAACGGGCGTCGAGGGCGGGGCGCTGGCAGCGGCGCTGGTGGCCGGGGGGCTGGTGGACGGGGCTGCCGACGGTGTCCCGCAACCCGCGAGGACGGCTGCCGCGCAAACAGCGGAAATGACTGTGGCCAACGATGCGGCTGGGCGCATGACACCCTCCCTGGAAATATTCAGTGATTGGACCATTCTGGGGGGTTTCAGCGGGGAAACTAGGGCCTTTGGGCCCTAAGTGTCCCGGCGTGCGGATCGTGGCTTCACCGATACTTCCGGCCGTGATGCTTCCCACGTTGAGTGCCTCCTGATTTCAGTTGGCCGCGGAAGCTTGCTAGAGCTTAAGTAATGCAAGACGTCCTCGATCCCGCCATGCCCTTCCTGATTCCCATCCTCGCGGTCGCGCTCGCCGTGGCCGGCGGCCTCCTCGCCTCCTGGCTGGTGCGCCGGGTGGTGCTCCGCCTCAACCGCAAGCAGGAAGCGCTCCGCGAGACCTCCCGGGTGGCACGGCTGCCGCTGCGCCTGGCCCTCTGCCTGATCGGCGTGCGGATCGCCCTGGGCCTCACCACCGAGGACGCCGAGTGGCGCCGCAACCTGGACCACGCGCTGCAGATCGCGCTGATCGGATCGCTCGCCTGGCTGGCCATCGCCGTGCTGCTCATCATCGAGACCTTGGTGCTCACCCGCTACCGGGTGGACGTGGCGGACAACCGCCGGGCCCGCAGGCTCCGCACGCAGGTGATCCTGGCCCGGCGGATCGGTGTCGCCCTGATCGCCATCGTGGCGCTCGGCGTCGCCATGCTGACGTTCCCCGCGATCCAGGCCCTCGGCGCCGGCTTGCTGGCCTCCGCCGGCGTGATCTCGATCGTGGCCGGCCTCGCCGCGCAGACCTCCCTGGTGAACGTTTTCGCCGGCATCCAGCTCGCCTTCACGGACGCGATCCGTGTGGACGACGTAGTGGTGGTGCAGAAGGAATGGGGCCGGATCGAGGAGATCACCCTGACCTACGTGGTGGTCCACATCTGGGACGACCGCCGGCTGATCCTGCCCTCCACGTACTTCACCACCACCCCGTTCGAAAACTGGACACGGCGGCAGTCCGAAGTCATGGGCACGGTGGAGTTCGACCTCGACTGGCGCGCCCCGGTGGAAGACATGCGCGCCGAGCTCAAGAGGGTTCTGGCCACCACCGAACTCTGGGACGAGCGGGTGGGCATCCTGCAGATCACCGACGCGACCGCCGGCTTCGTCCGGGTCCGGATCCTGGTCAGCGCCGCGGACAGCGCCCAGCTCTTTGACCTGCGCTGCCTCATCCGCGAGGAGCTGGTGCTCTTCCTGCAGCAGGAACACCCGACGGCGCTCCCCCACGTCCGGCTCGAATCGCTCGGCGCCGTTTCGCTGGGGGCCGGAACGCCCGGGGCCTCCAATACGGCGGGTCCGGCCCGCACCCCCGGTCCTTCCGCGTCGAAGCGGCCCGGCAAGGTCTCCGCGGCGGCCGAGCCCGGCCGGCACCCGGCCGATCCCCACGACTCCCAGCTGTTCACGGGCTCCATCGAGGCGATCCAGCGCTCCAAGGCGTTCACCGGCCCCGGCGAGGAAGTATTCGAAGAGCGGGACAAGAGCATCGCCGCGCAGAACTGACGCGCTGTGGGCGGCGCCGCCGTCGTCGTCGTCGTCGTCCGACACTGTCCGGCACTGTCCGGTGCCGCCCGGCGTCGTCCGGCGTCGTCCACATAGCGCCGAAGGGGTCTTCCCTGCCCGCGGGAACTGTTCAATAATCAGACGTTGGTGAGTCAGCGCCGGTGCTGACCGCCGAGCCTGCTGGACCAGCTGAGGAGACCCGATGACGGTAGAACAGCCCACTGAAGCATCCGCTGAGGCTCCTGCCCGCGATTGGTTCCAGAGCGCCGTCGTCTATCAGATCTATCCGCGCAGCTTTGCCGATTCCAACGGGGACGGCATCGGGGACCTGCGCGGCGTCATCAGCAAGCTGGACTACCTGCACCGGCTGGGCGTCGACGTCGTCTGGCTATCCCCGATCTACACGTCCCCGCAGGACGACAACGGCTACGACATCAGCGACTACCGCAACGTGGACCCGATCTTCGGCACCCTCGAGGACCTGCGGGAACTGACGGACGGGCTTCACGCCCGGGGCATGAAGCTGGTGATGGACCTGGTGGTCAACCACACCTCGGACGAGCACCCCTGGTTTATCGAATCACGGTCCTCGAAGGACAACCCCAAGCGGGACTGGTACTGGTGGCGGCCGCCGCGCGAGGATACCGGCGGCGCCGCCGGGGGCCCGGGTGCGGCGCCCAACAACTGGGGGTCGGCGTTCTCCGGCCCGGCGTGGGAGTTCGACCAGGCCACCGGCGAGTACTACCTCCACATCTTCTCCAGGAAGCAGCCGGACCTGAACTGGGAAAACCCGCAGGTCCGGGCGGCGGTCTACGAGATGATGAACTGGTGGCTGGACCGGGGCGTGGACGGCTTCCGGATGGACGTCATCAATTTCATCTCCAAGGACACCGCGCTGCCGGACGGGCCCATCGCCGCCGGCAAGCTCTACGGCGACGGCACCCCGTTCTACATCGGCGGCCCGCGGATCCACGAGTTCCTGCAGGAGATGCACCGGGAGGTCTTCGCCGGACGCACCGGGCCGCTGCTCACCGTCGGCGAAATGCCCGGTGTCACCGTGGACGAAGCCGTCCTGTTCACTGATCCCGCGCGGGCGGAGGTGGACATGGTCTTCCAGTTCGAGCACGTGGCCCTGGACCAGGAGGACGGCAACAAGTGGCGGCCCAAGAAACTCAAACTCACCGATCTCAAGAGGTCCCTGGGGCACTGGCAGACCGGGCTGGCGGAGCGCGGCTGGAACAGCCTGTACTGGGGCAACCACGATCAAGCCCGGGCTGTGTCCCGCTTTGGCGACGACGGCCGGTACCGTGAGCTCTCCGCAAAAATGCTCGCCGGGATCCTGCACCTGCACCGCGGCACGCCCTACGTCTACCAGGGCGAGGAACTCGGCATGACCAACATGACCTTCGGTGCGATCAGCGACTACCGCGACATCGAGGTCCTCAACCACCACCGCGAAGCCACCACCCATCTGGGCCACACCGATGCCGATGTACTCGCCGCGCTGGCGCCGCTCAACCGCGACAACGCCCGCACCCCGGTCCAGTGGGACGCCTCCCGGCACGCCGGCTTCACCACCGGTTCGCCCTGGATCGCGGTCAACCCGAATGCCAACCACATCAACGCCGCCGCGCAGGTGGACGACCCGGACTCCGTGTACAGCTTCTACCGGAAAGTGATCGCGCTGCGGCACGCCGAGCCCGTGGTCTCGCACGGAGATTTCACCATGCTCCTGCCGCGGGACGAGCACGTCTACGCTTTCGTCCGCTCGATTCCGGGCACGCAGTTGCTGGTGCTGGGCAACTTCTCCGGGCAGGACCAGGAGGTGACGCTCGACGACGCCGACGTTCCGGTCGCGTGGGGCAGCGCGGAGCTGGTCCTGGGCAACTATCCTGCCGAGCCCGCGGTGCCCCGCCTGCATCTCCGTCCGTGGGAGCTGAAGGTCTTCCGCGCCGGGGCAGCCCGGTCTGACGGGTAGCCCGTTGGCCGAACATTCCGGAAATTCTGCGATCCAACACGAGTGAGGGAGCCTGGCATGACCATTCCGCCGCCGCACGAACCTGATCCGTTTCCGCCGGAACCCGGGCCCACCACCCCTGAGCCGCAGCCCGGGGATCCCTTCCCGCCGGAACCGGGTCCGGTCACTCCCCCGCCGCCGATTCCGGAGCCTGGTCCTTCGCCAACGCCCGGCCCGTTCCCCACGCCCGGACCGCTGCCGATCCCCGACCCCGGCCCGGTCCCGCCGCGGCCGGACCCGACGCGGTTCTAGCGGCGACCAAGGCCTCCTGCACCCGCGTTCACGATGCGCTAAGCCGCCTGCGCTACGCATAAGACCCCTCGACACCCGAATTCGGGTGTCCAGGGGTCTTATGCGTGTCGGCCGGAAGAGCGCGCGTCGGCGGGGCGAACCCGCGTCGGCGGGAAGGATGCGCGTCGCCGGGGCGAAAGCGCGTCGGCGGCGCGTTCCCTGGAGGGCTTGGGGGCGCCGCCCTACGCGAAGACGATGTCGCGGGTCCGGTGGTCGTAGTGGATGACCAGCTGGCCGCCGCCGTGGTGCACCTCGTGGTTGGCGCCGTCGAACGCACCAAAGGCACCAAAGTTCTCGTCCCAGGAGCGGTTGAGCGCGATCTTAAAGCTGTAGGTGCCGGCAGGAAGATCCGCCGCGAGCTTCCAGAGCTGGTCAACGACGTCCAGTTCCATCTGGGATTCGTCGTACTCCGGCGCCCAGTTGGCCGGTGCGCCCAGCAGGACGTTGAAGTCTCCTGCCACGGCAACCGCTTCCGGCTGCTCGATGGTCTCGACGCTGACGGCCGGCGTTTCCGTGGCGTCAGGAGTTGCAGCGGCTGGTGCCTCAGCGGCGGGAGCTTTGTCGGCTGACTTGCGCTTGCGGACCGCTTTGGCCACCGGAGCAACCGCCTCTTCGACCAGCTTGGCAGCCTTGTCGGCGACCTTCCCGGCAACCTTGGCAGCCTTCGGCGCGGTCTTTGAAGGCTTCTCCGCCGCCGTCGCGGCCGGCTTTACGGCGGGCGCCGCCGGCAGCGGGGTGTCGGCGGGAACGGGAGTTCCGGCGTCGAGCGCTGCGGCGAAAGCGGCAGGGTCAGCGAACGCCACGGTGGCGCGCTGGCCGTCCTCCGTGATGGTCCAACCCGAACGTCCCTTGACCAGCCAGCCGGCCTTGACCAGCTTCGCGGTGGCCGTGGTGAGCGTCTTGTGGCCGCGAGGAATTCCGCCGCTCAGCAGCTCGCGCTCGAATTCGTTGAGCGGAACGCGTGCGATGGCCTCGCCCAGCACTGCTCCGGCGTTCAGCTTCTGGTCGGTCCACACCCCCTCGGCCAGAACGTCCAGTACGGCCTTCAGTCGAAGGGTGGTGTTTTCGGCAGTGTTCGCGCCCATGGGTCTCCTCTAGAAGCAATTGATCCACCTGTATTTTGCCAAGGTTGGATGCGTTTCCGCGAGTAGAAACTGTTAACTCTGTGTGTCGTGACCCACTATTACACCCCATTCCGGCGGGCGCGGGGGCCCCAGACAGGGATACTCGTGAGTAGTTTCTTGATCGTCGCGGAAAACCCGGCCCCGGGGCGCCAGAGACTGCTGCTAGAACTTGGGGACCAGAACGGGGGTGTTCTTCTTGTACGCCTCGTAATCCTCCTGGCCGCCCCACTTGCTGTCGGACTTTTTCTCAAGAAGCGGCACGCCGCTGACCTTGGTCAACAGCAAGGTGACAAAAACCGGTGAGATCAAAGCCACCCGCTGCCACCCCTCCAGCGCCGGGAGGGCGACGATTGCCACACCGATCCAGAGCAGGATCTCGCCAAAGTAGTTCGGGTGGCGGGACTTGGCCCACAGCCCCGTCGAAATGAATTTGCCCTTGTTGGCGGGGTCGGAGTTGAACCGGGCCTTCTGCTGGTCGGCCACCACTTCGATGCCGAAGCCGACGGCCCACATCAGGAAACCGACCAGCGCGATCCAGTCCAGTGCCACCCTTGTGGCCGAAGTAATGGCCACCCATGCCGCGGCTGCGGTGAACACCACCCACAGTCCCTGGATGGTCCACACGTTGAGGAACCGGATAAAGGAGGGCTTGATCTCGTCAAAGCGGTCATCTTTGCCGGCCTTGCTGATGCGCCGGAACAGGAACGTGCCAAGCCTCAGCGTCCAGGCGAGCACCATGGCGGCCAGCAGCAGCGCCCGGGCGTCGATTCCCGGGGTGAGCAAAACCAGCAGCAGTGTGATGGCGGTGTAGGTCAGGGTGCCGGTCAGGTCATAGAACTTCTCGGTCTGGGCCATGAAGGACGGGATGAACACCAGCCACTGAATGACGAACGCGGCCCCGACGGCCATCGCGAAGACGGGGATCCCGCCCAGGGTGGCCCCGCCCTGGCTGCCGGCGACGGCGACGAGTGCTCCGAGCAACACCACCACGGGGAGGGCGATGAGCGCCTTGCGGTCTGTTTCCTTCATCAGGAAGTTCCTTTCACACACGGAGCCGGCCCAGGCTGGCACAACCCAAGAGGTACCGCCGAACATCAACGTTTTTGGCAATCCTAGTAGATGATCAAATAAGATTGAATAATAGACTATCTAACAAGACTGGAAATTGTCGGAATCCGGAGCCGAAGGAGGCACCATGACCGCCTCGCCGCAGCACCCGGCCGCGTTGGCCCTGCAGGGACTGTTCTCACTCGCCAACGAGACCGAGCGTGAAGTCGCCCGGAGACTCGGGCTAAACCTCACCGATTACCGTGCCCTGTCGACGCTCGCCCAGTCGGGACCGGTCACGGTGGGCAAGCTCGCCGAGGATCTGGGAGCGACGCCGGCTACCGCCACCGCGATTGTGAGCCGGATGGAAGCCCGCGGCTACATGGCACGGCACCGGGACACCGAGGACCGCCGCCAGGTCCAGGTGAGCGTCACCCCGGAAGCCAGCCGCGAAATCATGGACCTGATGCGGCCCCTGATGACCGCAACCAATGAGCACCTCAAGTCCTTGCCCGCGGCGCACCAGAGCGTCGTCGCGGACTTCCTCGACGTCGCCCAGCACCTGATGCGGGACCACCTGCACACACTTTCGGAGAAGGACCCCCGATGAAAGAATCTTCCTCCCCGCTGCTGGCTGACGCGTCCGGCTACAGGAACGCGACCGGGCTGCTTATGGACCGGTACCGGACCTCTCCGGAACACATTGCTTTCGAGGTCAGGGCGTCGAACGCCGCGATCACGGATCCCTGGCGCCAAGTGACCACCGGGCAGTTCGTCGACGAGGTCAGGGCCCTCGCCAAGGGCTTCATCGCCGCCGGCCTACAGCCCGGCGAATCACTCGCCATCATGTCCCCCACCCGATACGAGTGGACGCTGGCGGACATGGCAGCGTGGTTCGCCGGCGCCGTCGTCGTTCCTATCTACGAGACGTCGGCCGCGCCCCAGGTGACTGCCATCCTCGCCGACGCTGAGGTGCGTCTGGCGATTGCCGGCACCGCTGAGCATGCCCTCCTGCTGGAGCAGGGTTTCGAGCAGGCCGGGATCCGCGCCCTGGGAGTCTGGACCATGGACGCCCGCCCCGGAGCGGACCTGGCCAGCCTCGTACTCCGCGGCGCCGGGGTCTCGGACAGCGACGTCGAGGAGCGGCGCCTGCTCGCTGACCTCGACGCGGTGGCAACCATCGTCTACACCTCCGGCACCACCGCCGCGCCCAAAGGCGCCCTCATCACGCACGGCAACTTCGTGGGCCAGGTGCTCAACGTGGCCGCCGCGTACACAGGCGTGGTCCGCGAGGACGGCAACACCATCATTTTCCTTCCGATGGCCCATGTGCTGGCCCGCGGACTGCAGCTGACCTGCCTGGCCAACGGCATGCGCATCGCCCACCTGTCCGACCCCCGGGACGTGGTGCCCGCCCTCGGCGTCCTGAAGCCCACCTTCCTCGTGGTGGTCCCCCGCGTACTGCAGAAGATCCAGGCGTCCGCCGCAGCTGCCGCGGCGAAGAAGCGCCTCGGCCCGGTCTGGGCGTCGGCGCAGCGCACCGCGGTGGCGTGGGGCCGGTTCGCCGAAATGCGCGACGCCGATCCCGCGGCCAAAGCGGCGCCGGGCCTGCGCGTGAGGCATGCTGTGTTCGATCGCCTCTTCTACGCCCGGCTCCGGACGCTGATGGGCGGCCGTCTGGACTATTTGCTCTCCGGCGCGGCCGCGCTCGACGCCGAGCTCTCCCTCTTTTTCCGCGGCCTGGGCCTTCCGGTCATCGAGGGCTACGGCCTCACCGAAACGACCGCCCCGCTGACCGGGAACATGCCCGGCTCGATCCGGGCCGGGTCGGTGGGTGTCCCGATGCCGGGAACAACCCTGCGCATCTCGGAGCGGGGCGAGGTGCTGGCCCGCGGCGTGGGGGTCTTTGCCGGCTACCGCAGACCGGCCGACAACGCTGACGCGTTCGTGGACGGGTTCTTCCGCACCGGCGACCTCGGCGAGCTCGATGAGCAGGGACGGCTCACGCTCAAGGGCCGGATCAAGGACGTCATCGTCACCGCCGGCGGCAAGACCGTGTCCCCCGCCATCTGGGAAGGCTACGTGGAGGGCGACCCGCTCGTGGCGCATGCCGTCATGGTGGGAGAAGGCAAACCATTCCTGGGCGGGCTGGTGCTGCTGGACCCCGAATCAGTCGCGGTCTGGGCAGAGCGCGAGGGCATCGCCGATCTGGCCGGCCTGCGCATCCCGGACGACGGCGGCGCCGTCCAGATCGACGACGCGCGGCTCCTCACAGCGATCGGCAAGGCCGTCAGCGCCGCCAACGCCAAGATCGCGCGGTCCGAGCAGGTGCGCCGTTTCGTGCTGCTGCTCACCGATCTCAGCGAGGCCAACGGCATTGTGACCCCCACGATGAAACTCAAACGCGGCGCCTTCACCGAACGCACGCGCCATATCGTCGAAACCCTCTACACCGACCCAAGGAGCCAAGCATGAACGTCCAGGTCAGAAGGTGGCTGATTTCCTACGCCGTCGCCGCCGTGATCTTCGCCGCCGTCGACGTCGTCTGGATCGGCACCGTGGCGAACAACCAGTACGAAAGCCAGATCGGTGACCTGCTGGCACCCAGCGTCAACCTCGCGGGCGCCGTGGCCTTCTACCTTGTATATGTCGTGGGGATCGTGCATTACGGCATCCGGCCCAGCCACCGGAATGCCACCATGCGGGAGCGGGTGACGGGCGCCGCCCTGTTCGGCTTCTTCACCTACGCCACGTGGGCTTTGACCGCCCTCGCCGTCCTGAAGGACTTCCCCGTCGTTGTGGCCTTGACCGATATCGCCTGGGGCGTGGCGGTGTGCAGCATTGTCACGTGGCTCACGGCCACCCTGCTGCGGCGTATGTTCGCGCGGGCCGGCACCTTGAAATAACGCCCGCGTTGGTGTGGGCGTTACTCCCCGGAGCTCCACTCAGCGCCGGTCTCGGCCATGTACGCGGCCACGGCGGCATCGATGGTGCGGAAGAAGTGCCGCGGATCGATTTGGCCTGTCAGTTCGTAGCGTTCGATCTTTTCCCGGACGCCGTGCTTGAGCTCCGCGAACACCAGGGACGTGCCCTGCGCGTTCAGCTCGACGTCCAGCTCGAGGAGCACGTCCGAGGCCGTGGTGTCCACGTCCGTGATGGGTTCGGCCGCGATGACGATCCACCGCGGTTTGGGTTCCGTCCGGGCTAGCCGCCGGATGTTTTCGCGGAACGGCCGCACGTTGGCGAAGAACAGCGGCGCGTCGAACCGGTAGATCACCAGGCCGGGCAGGTGCTTCGCGTCCGGGTGAAAGTGCACGTCGTGGAACCCTTCGACGCCGGGCACCCGCCCGATCACCGTCTCGTAGGGCCACCAGGCCCGGCGGAAGATGTTGAGAACGGATAATCCCACCGCGATGGCGATGCCGGGCAGGACGCCCAGGAGCGTGACGCCGAGGAAGGCCGCGATGGAAAGGTTGAATTCCGTCTTGCGCTGACGCCAGAGCCGCACGGTGCCGGGGATGTCGGCGAGGGATATTGACGCGGTGATCACAATGGCCGCCAGCGCCGGCTGGGGCAGGTTCCGGAACAGCCCCGGCAGCAGCAACAGCATCAGCAGGATCAGCACGGCACCCGTCACGCCCGTGAGCTGGGTCTTCGAACCGGAACGTTCCGCGACCGCGGTCCGGGAGCCGCTGGTGCTTACGGGGAAGCCCTGGAACAGTCCCGCGGCCAGGTTCGCGGCGCCGATGCCGATCATTTCCTGGTTGCCCCGGATCTCCTGGCCCGTTCGGGCGGCGAACGACGACGCCGTCGAGATCGTGTCCGTCAAGGACACCAGCGCAATCCCGAGCGCACCGGCGAACATCAGGGCGAAGTCCGAGAACTCCAGGTACGGGATGGTGAACGGAGGGAAGCCTTGCGGCAGCTCCCCCACGAGTGAGACACCGCGGTCCGCAAGTCCGAAGAGCGACGTCGCTGCGATCGCGAGAACCACCATAACCAGCACCGACGGGACCTTGGGCAGCCACCGTTGCAGGGCGAGGATCAGCACAATCCCGGAGATCCCGACGGCGGCCGCGGCTGTCACCGCCTCGCCCCCGGCCAGCCCTTGGAAGAAGCCGACGAGGTCTCCGATGAAGCCCTCGGCGCTCACCGAGAAGCCGAAGAGCTTCGGGAGCTGGCCGACAAGGATAGTGATGGCGAGCCCGTTCATGTAGCCGATCATTGTGGGCTTGGAGATGAGGTCCGCGATGAAGCCAAGTTTCGCGACGGATGCCAGGACCATGATGACGCCGACCATCAGCGCGAGCATCGACGCGAGGACCACCGCTTTCTGCGGGTCGCCGTCGGAGGCCACGAGCGGCAGGACCGTCGCCGCGATCATCGGTCCGAGGGACGAGTCCGGCCCCAGCACCAGGATGCGGGACGGGCCGAAAACCGCGTACGCGAGCAGGCACAGGACAGTGGTGTACAGCCCGGTAATCGGGGGCAGTCCCGCCAGCTCCGCGTAGGCCATGCCCTGGGGCACCAGCAAGGTCGACAAGACAATGCCGGCGACTATGTCCTTGCCGAACCAGCTCTTTTGGTAGGTCGCGGCGACGTCGAATCCGGGCATCAGCTGACGCAGCCGGCCCTTCCGCCGCTGTGGGATCTCGGTCATAGGGGCACTCTGCCGGGCGTTGGCTTCCCGTGCATCCTCCGCCGAGGGTGAACCGGATCAGCCGGGCGCCGCTGCACGCTGCCGGGCCGTCACCCTTGTCTCGATAGGTGAAATATGTTTCACTTATTGGACGGAGGGGAGTATCCCCTGAATGTACCGTCGTCAGTACGGCCGCCCCTGAGCGGCCCGGCGGGACAGGTCCCCCTCGGACCGGGAAAGACCTCCAGTTGGTTGAACTGACTGGAAACGGGTGTTCCCTGATGAATGTTCCTCTCTGGGCCTGGTTGGCCGTTGTTGCTTTTATTGTTTTGATGCTGGCCGTTGACCTGTTTGCGCACCGCAAAGCGCACGTCATCCGCGTCCGGGAAGCCGCGGTATGGTCCGCCGTCTGGGTCGCTTTCGGCCTTGGCTTTGGCGCTTTGATCTGGCGGATCTACGGCGCGGAGTTTGGCCAGCAATACTTCGCCGGATACCTGATCGAAAAATCCCTTGCCGTAGACAACGTGTTTATCTGGGCAATCATCTTCACGTACTTCGCGGTGCCGCGCGAATACCAGCACCGGGTGCTGTTTTTCGGCGTCCTGGGCGCACTGGTCTTCCGCGGCATCTTTATCGCGGCCGGTTCCGCCATCATCGCCAGCGCCGGATGGGTGCTGTACATCTTCGCGGCGTTCCTGCTCATCACCGGCTACCGGATGATCCGCCACCGCAACGAAATGCTTGACCCGGAAAAGTCCCGGGCCCTGAAACTCTTCCGCCAGCGCGTGCCCATGACAGACGACTTCCACGGCCAGCGATTCCTGATCCGCAAAAACGGCGTCCTGCTCGCCACCCCGCTGCTCGCAGTGCTGGTCCTCATCGAGGTCACCGACATCATCTTCGCTGTCGACTCCATCCCGGCAATCTTCGCCGTCACCGACGAGGTGTTCCTGGTCTTCACCGCCAACGCCTTCGCCATCCTGGGCCTGCGCGCCATGTACTTCCTGCTCGCTGACCTGATCCACCGCTTCATCTACCTCAAGATCGGACTCGCGCTTGTCCTGATCTGGGTGGGCATCAAAATGCTCCTCAAGATCGACATCTACTACATCCCCACCCCGGTGTCCCTGGCGGTCATCGCCACCATCCTTGGGGTGTCCATCGGCGTCAGCCTATGGGCCACCCGCGGACAGGGCCGCAAGGAACCGGCGGGCCCGGCGCACTCCCCGTTCGGGACCGCGTCGGCCGAGGAGATCGCCGCTCTGGAACCGCTGTGGCGCGGGCGCCGCGACAAGCAAGCGTCGCCGTCGTCGTCGAAACGTCAGTAAGGACCAACCATGCCAGACTCCCCGGTACCGGAAAAGGATCCGGAAGCCGCCCCACCACCGGTACCCCGCCGTCCCGCATGGACCTTCCTCACGAACCACGGGCACGTTCTTCTTTCGGTGGCCGCCGACCCTCAAGCCCGCATTACCGACATCGCCGCGAGGGTCGGCATCACTCCACGCTCAACGCTCCAGATCCTCAAGGATCTGGAGGACGGAGGATACCTTCACCGGGTCCGGGCAGGACGGCGGACCCGCTACGCCATTGAACCCCACCGTCACTTCCGTCACCCCGCCACCGCAAACCAGGAAATCGACGGCCTGATCGGCCTCTTCTCAGGCCCTGCGCCTTCGCCCGAAGTACCGCCACCCAAGGAGGTGCCGTAGCCCCCGCGTTGACCTATCAGTTCTTGCTCCCATCGGCCGGTTTTGGCAACCTGAACTGATAGGTCAACCGGGGAAATCCGGGCAAGTGCGGCGTGGGAAGTTAGTGCCCGGACGCGGCCAGATCGGCCAGGAGTTCGGCCTTGCGCTCGTCGCTCGCAAACGAGGAGCGGATCGAGTTCGCCGCCATCCGGACGCAGTCGAACTCGGACAGGCCGATCACCGATTTCAGCTGCGCGAAGTTGTCGTCCACGTAGCCGCCGAAATACGCGGGGTCGTCCGAGTTCACGCTCACGTTCAGCCCGGCGGCGAGCATGGCCGGCAGGGGGTGTTCCTTCAGGGTGTCCACGGCCCGGAGCCGGACGTTGGACAGCGGGCAGACGGTCAGCGGCGTGAGCTGGTGCACCAGCCGCTCCACCAGCTCGGGATCCTCCATGCAACGGATGCCGTGATCAATCCGCTCCGCCTCCAGGAGATCCAGCGCGTCAATGATGTACGACGGCGGGCCCTCCTCGCCGGCGTGCGCGATCCGGCGCAGCCCGGCGTCCTTGGCCCGGGCGAACAACCGCTGGAACTTGGCGGGCGGGTTGCCCACCTCGGCCGAGTCGAGCCCGATGCCCGCGATCGGCGCATCCATGGCCAGCAGCTGTTCCAGCACCTCCAGGGCGGAGTCCTCGGACAGGTCCCGCAGGAAGGCGGCAATTAGCAGGGTGGAGATACCGAATTCCTGCTCCGACCCAGCCAGCACCGATGCCACGCCGTTCACACATGTCTCCAGGGCAACTCCGCGGGACACGTGGGCCTGGGGATCCAGCATGATCTCGGCATGCCGCACCCCGGCGAGCGCAGCCCGGGACAGGTACGCCCGGGTCATGTCCGCGAAGTCCTGCTCGGTCTGCAGCACGGCCATGTTGGCGTAGTACAGGTCCAGGAACGACTGCAGGTCGGTGAACTCATAGCGGGAGCGCAGCTCGGCCAGGTCCGCGTAAGGCAGCCGGATCCCGTTGCGCTCCGCCAGGGCGAAGATCAGCTCGGGCTCCAGGGTGCCCTCGATGTGGAGGTGGAGTTCCGCGACCGGCAGCGGACCGTGCACTTCCTCGGGAACCTCGGCGAATTCGGGTACCACGGGGGTGGCGGGTGCTGGGCTGTCCTGTGCTGGACTTTCCGGGCCAGCGCCCCCGGTGGCAGCGACGCCGTCGTTAGTTTCCATTCGGTAAGGATATGCCCGTAGGTGTCCGGCGCGGATAGAGTCGATGGAATGCACAGTGATCAGCATGCTTCCGATGTGTCCGGCCCGGCCATTCCAGGGCTGGATTCCAGCCACTCCACCGACGGCTTTGTCCGGGTGCGCGGCGCCCGGGAGAATAACCTGCGGAACGTGGACGTGGACGTGCCCCGCGACGCGATCGTCGCGTTCACCGGGGTCTCCGGCTCCGGCAAGTCCTCGCTGGCCTTCGGCACCATCTACGCCGAGGCCCAACGCCGCTACTTCGAGTCCGTGGCGCCCTACGCCCGGCGGCTGATCCAGCAGGGCCACAACCCCAAAGTGGAAATGATTACCGGGCTGCCGCCCGCCGTCGCGCTCCAACAGCGCCGTGGCACCCCCAGCTCCCGCTCCACCGTCGGCACCGTGACCACGCTCTCCAACTCGCTGCGGATGCTCTTCTCCCGCGCCGGCAGCTACCCGGACGGCGCCAGCCAACTCGACTCGGACGCGTTCTCGCCCAACACCGCCGCCGGCGCGTGCCCGGAGTGCCACGGCCTCGGCATCGCCCACACCGTCACCGAGTCCTCGCTGGTCCCGGACACCTCCCTCAGCATCCGCGACGGCGCGATCGCCGCCTGGCCCGGCGCCTGGCAGGGCAAAAACCTGCGCGACATCCTCACCCACCTGGGCCACGACGTCGATACCCCCTGGCGCAAACTGCCCAAAAAGCACCGCGACTGGATCCTCTTCACCGAGGAACAGCCCGTAGTGGAGGTGACGCCGCAGCGCGACCGGGTGGCCAAGCCTTACAAGGGGCGCTTCTGGAGCGCCAAGAGCTACGTGCTGCACACCCTGGCCGACTCCAAGAGCACCACCATGCGTGACCGGGTGCTGCGCTTTATGGAAACCGGCCCGTGCCCGGTCTGCAGCGGCAGCGGACTGACCCCGGCTGCCCTAGCCGTGACGTTCGCCGGCCGCACCATCGCGGAGCTCAACGCCTTGCCCATGAGCGAACTGGCCGGGATCCTCCGCCCCACCGCGGAACTCACGGAGGCAGGCACGGCCTCCCGCAAGCAGACCTCCGGCGAGGGCAACGAAGTAGCCGTCGCCATCACGCGGGACCTGCTGCAGCGCGTCACTGTGCTGCTGGATCTGGGCCTGGGCTACCTCGCCCTGGGCCGGTCCACCCCCACCCTCTCCCCCGGCGAAATGCAGCGGCTCCGGATCGCCACCCAGCTCCGGTCCGGCCTCTTCGGGGTGATCTACGTGCTGGACGAGCCCTCCGCCGGCCTGCACCCGGCTGACGCCGAGCCCCTCCTGGCGGTGCTGGACCAGCTCAAGTCCTCCGGCAACTCCGTATTTGTGGTGGAACACAACATGGACATCGTCCGCCACGCCGACTGGCTGGTGGATGTGGGCCCGCGCGCCGGGGAAGGCGGCGGCGAGGTGCTCTACAGCGGCCCGGTTGCCGGGCTCGCCGAAGTGGATGAGTCCGTGACCCGCCCGTTCCTGTTCCCGGACGGGTCAGGAACCGCCGACGGCTCCGGAACCGCGGACGACGGCGGCACTCACCGCCGCGGCGCGGCCGGCGGTGGTTCCTCCGCAGCAGGCGGTACCCCTACCCGCCGGGACGCTGCCGGCTGGCTGGAGCTGCGCGACATCAGCCGGCACAACCTGCAGGGACTCGACGCCGACTTCCCGCTCGGCGTCCTGACCGCAGTCACCGGTGTCTCCGGCTCCGGCAAGTCGACCCTGGTCAGCCAGGTCCTCGCCGAGGTGGTGGGCGCCCGGCTGCACCCTGAAGCCGACGCCGCGGCGCAAGCCACGGATGACCTGGAGACCGCCGAGGCCGCGGCCGCCGCGCCGCTCAGCGTGGGCCCGGTCTCCGGCCTGGACCAGCTGGACCGGCTGGTCAAGGTGGACCAGAAGCCCATCGGCCGCACCCCGCGGTCCAACCTGGCCACGTACACCGGGCTGTTCGACGCCGTCCGCAAGGAATTCGCGGCCACGGACGAGGCCCGGGCCCGCGGATTCGGCGCAGGACGCTTTTCCTTCAACGTCGCGGGCGGCCGCTGCGAGACCTGCCAGGGCGAGGGCTTCGTCGCCGTCGAACTGCTGTTCCTGCCCGGCAGCTACGGCCCCTGCCCGGAATGCCACGGCTCGCGCTACAACCCGGAAACCCTCGAGGTCACCTACCGCGGCAAGAATGTAGCGGAGGTCCTCGGCATGACGGTCAACGCCGCCGCCGAGTTCCTGGACGAAGTCCCCGCCGCCGCCCGAAGCCTGCAGACCCTGCGCGAGGTGGGACTGGGCTACCTCCGGCTGGGCCAGCCCGCCACGGAACTCTCCGGCGGCGAGGCCCAGCGCATCAAGCTCGCCACAGAACTGCAGCGTGCCCAGCGCGGGCATTCGCTGTACCTGCTGGACGAGCCCACCACGGGACTGCACCCGGCCGACGTCGAACTTCTGATGGCGCAGCTGCACCGGCTGGTGGACGCCGGCAACACCGTGATTGTGGTGGAACACGAGATGGATGTGGTGGCCGCAGCAGACTGGGTGATCGACCTAGGCCCGGCCGGCGGCGACGCCGGCGGCAAGATCATCGCGGTGGGAACGCCGGACGTCGTCGCGCGTTCCAAAAAGAGCCGGACGGCCCCGTACCTCGCCGCAGTACTGGGCGGCTGACGGGGTGGTCTGACGCAAGGGTCAGGCGCCCCTGAAGATGGCCGACCCATTTTAGAGGGGAACTTGCGGAAAATAACGTCTTGATAACGGCGCCGGCCTGACTTAGCCTTGTGGACATGCCCGAAGACCGGGCATGAATGCCCGGTGCTGCCACCACCAGATACTGCCCGACCGGTAGACACCGTAATGACCTCTATTGTCAGGGGCGGGCAGTAGTGCGCCAACGTCCGGGGACGGACCGAGCACCGGTGGCCCTCAGGAGCATCACTCCCATGAAAAAATCAACCTACATCACTGCCGCGCGCCGCGGCGCCACTCTTGCGGCCGTCTCGATCGCCGGGGTCGCACTTTCCGCTTCAGCTGCCAACGCAGCTGTCCCCAGCACCGCAGCCCCCGCCTCCACCTGGGATTCCCTGGCCCAGTGCGAAAGCGGCGGCAACTGGGGCATCAACACAGGAAACGGTTACTCGGGCGGGCTGCAGTTCAGTCCGAGCACCTGGGCCGCCTACGGCGGAACGGGGTCGGCGGCCAATGCCAGCCGGGAGCAGCAGATCGCCGTTGCCGAAAAGGTGCAGGCCGGCCAGGGCTGGGGAGCGTGGCCTGCCTGCGCCGCCAAGCTGGGCCTCACTGGCGGCGCAGTAGCTCCGCAGAGCACGTCACTTGCACCCGCCTCAGTTCCGGCGCCTGCCCAGGCACCGGCCCAGGCGGCTGTCCAGGCGCCCGTCCGGACCGCTGCGCCCGCGGTAGCGGCTCCCGCCGCGCGCCACCTGGCGGCGGTTCCCTTGAGTGGCGAGAGCTACACGATCCAGAGCGGCGACACCTTGAGCAAGGTCGCCGAGAAGCTCGACATCGCCGGAGGCTGGCAGCTGCTGGCCGACGCCAACACGGCCACCATCAGCGATCCTGATGTGGTGTTCCCGGGCCAGGTGCTGCAGCTGCCGGCCTAGCCTGGTCCGCTCTGACCGCAACCCGCAAGGCGCTTAAAGTACGACGCCGGAGCGTTCCCTATCAGGGGACCCTCCGGCGTCGTGGTTTAGTTTGTGCTGGCTCCTGCGGATCAGGGTGGGCCGGCCTGGCGGCTAGGCAGCCATCGGAATTTCGCGGACGATCCGCACTTTCCAGGCGGTGTCGTCGCTGGTGTCCAACAGGGCCACCGTGCCCATGGCGAGGTGCAGGGCCACCCGCTTGGCGGCGAGCAGTTCGAGATAAAGACTCTCGTTCATGCGGGCCGGGGCGTCGATGACGTACTTCACGGCGTCGCGGACCTTGCGGTAGTTGTCGCTCTTTTCGCGGTGGAGGTGCAGTTCCAGCATGCGCCGCTGTTTGATCTTCGGCTCGTGCCGGTTCAGCCACGACACCGCAGCATGGACCGCCACCACGACGGTCAACGAAATGACGTAGATCTCCCAGCCGCTTGAAAGCAGGAACAGGGGAAGGTTGGCGATGGCCACCACCGCGATGAACAGCCTGAGCGCCAGCAGCCGCCGCATGGTCAGCGCCACGGAGGCCAGCGCCGTCCGGAAGCCGTGCTGCTCCTTGCGGGCCGCCGCAGGATCGATCGTGAACTCTTCCAGGACCAGGATTCCATGCGCTTCAGGGCTCAGCATTTGCCCGTATTTGGGCAATGGCGCGGCCGCAGGCGGCGCCGCAGGTGCAGTTACTAAATTCGTCGACATTGGCGTGCCCTCCGCGGCGCAGGGATGGTTTGTGCTAGTTTACGCGCCGACCAAGGGGGCTGTCTGTTCCCTTCCGAAATGTGAACACGCTCACCCGCGGCCGCCCGCAATTGGTGCATTGGCTCCGTGGCCTCAAACTGGAGAGATGCAGACTTTTCTCCCCTTCCCCGATTTCCAGCAGAGCGCCGCGGCTTTGGACCGCGCACGGCTCGGCAAGCAGCGCGTTGAAGCGCTGCAGACCCTGCGTGCGCTGGTGATCCCGGAGTACGGCTGGCAGTCGCACCCGGCCATCCGGATGTGGATGGGGTACGTTCCCGCGCTGACCCTCTACGGCCTGACCATGGTGGACGAGTGGACGGCCCGCGGCGGCGAGGACACCACACGCGAGAAGATCATGGAATTCGCACCCCAGGCGGCCCACCCGGACTATGCCGCCAAGATCCCGATGCCGCCGTGGCTTGGCGCCCCCGAACTGCACCTCAGCCACCGCTCCCGGCTGATCGCCAAGGACCCGCGGTTCTACACGGAGCTGTTCCCGGACACGGAGCCTGACCTGGAATACGTCTGGCCCGAGCCCAAGCATGAACTGGTACCGGAGGACCCGTCCGGGGACCGCATGTGGGTGTTGCGCCTCCCGCTCGGTGACACAGAGCCGGAAAAGCTGGACACCGTCAGCCTGCCCCTCGTGGGCAAGGCCAAGGCCGCCGCGGCTGCCAGCGACGACGATTACCAGTTCGTGTACGCCGATTCCGGTTCCCGCCGTCCCAAGGTGCGCAAACTCCCGCCGAAGCAGCTCGTCAAGAAGCCCACCCGCAAGCGCCAGCAGCAGGAAGAGGCGTTCAACACGCTTCCCGGCAACTCGACCGTCGCCATTCCGTTCGACGGCGGCGCGTCCTTCGCCGTCGGCAAGGTCCTGGGCCGTCCGATCACCGTGGAGGGCCGCTTCGCGCGCAACTTCAAGGTGGACGAAATTCTGGCCCGCTCGGCCTTTGACTACCCGGCGCTGCTGCAGGATCCGCGGGTCTTCTTCCCGATCCCGGCGCGGTAGCCCGCGAGTCCGACGCCGGGCCGGGTCCGACGCCGGGCGGGGTCCGACGCCGGGCCGCCGATAATGGCAGACTTGCCGTTATGACTCTACTTATGGCCGGTTGCGGCGATCTGGGCACTGAAGCCGGGCTGCGTTTCGCCGCGGCGGGCCACCGCGTGGTGGGCTGGCGGCGGTCGCCGGAGAAACTGCCCGCCGCCATCGAAGGCGCAACGGCTGACCTGAGCTCGGGCGAACTGCCGCCTGTCCCGGCGGACACCACCGCCGTCGTCGTCGCGGTTGCGGCGGATTCCCCCACCGAAGATGCGTACCGTGCCGCGTATGTGGACGGGCTTTCCAACGTGCTCGACGCCGTCGTGCGCTCGGGTGCCCCCGTCCGGCGGGTGCTCTTTGTCTCCTCCACCGCCGTCTACGGTGACGCCGGCGGGGACTGGATTGATGAAACCACCACGCCGGAGCCCGGCGGGTTCTCCGGCCGCATCATCCGCGAGGCGGAGGATCTGCTTATCAGCCGGCTGGACGGCACCGGGATCACCCCGGTGGTGCTGCGGCTCGGCGGCATCTACGGCCCGGGCCGGACCCGGTTGATTGACCAGGTGCGCGGCGGCTCCGCGGTCATTCCGGCGGAGCCGCGCTTCACCAACCGCATCCACCGGGACGACGCCGCCGCCGCGATCGTCCACCTGTGCACCATGGACCCTGTCCCGGCACCGGTGTATCTGGGCGTGGACAACGAGCCGGCCGAGATGGGTGAGGTGCTTAGTTTCCTGGCCGCCGAGCTGGGACTTCCCCAGCCGCCGTCGGGCGCCTCTGAAGGGGGCGGGCAGAGCGGCGAGCCGTCCCGCGGCGGCAATAAACGCTGCAGCAACGCACTCCTGCGGAGCACCGGATTCGAGTTCACCTACCCAAGCTTCCGGGAGGGATACCGGGACATTCTCGCCGGAGTGGGCGTACGGTACCCCTAAGGATGCACCGCTCCCGTCACCGCGCAGCTCCGAATGAGGAGGACTATGGAACTTCCGGAGATTATTGAAGCCGCCGGCCGCTACATGGATCTGGCCGGTGTGGCCGTGATGGTGATCGGCGCCGTGGTGTCCATCCCTCTGGCGTTGCGCGGATTCCGGCCGCGGGGCCAGCCTGCGGGTTCCGAACCGCTCTCCGTCTACCGTTCCTACCGGCAACTCCTGGGCCGCTCCATCCTGCTCGGGCTGGAACTGCTCGTGGCGGCGGACATCATCAGGACGGTGGCCGTCGCACCCACGTACGAAAGCGTGGGCGTGCTCGCCATTATTGTGCTGATCCGGACGTTCCTGAGCTTCTCCCTCGAACTCGAAATCACCGGCCGCTGGCCTTGGCAGAAGGAGCCCGACGGCGGCCCCTCCGCGGCTTCGCCCGCGGTGCGGCGGACCCTCTGATGGGTCTTGACCCTTGGCCCGGCGCCCCCGAACTTCCGGCCCCGGTCATCATGGATCAGGAGTGGACGGATGCGGTGTTTCTGCATTGGCGGATCCCTGATGCGGTGGCGGCCCCGTTTATGCCTCCCGGTGTGGCTCCGGACAACTTCGACGGCTCCGCGTGGGTGGGGCTGATCGGCTTCCGTATGCAGGGCGCCGGCCTGGGCAGGGGGCCCGGGATTCCGTACTTCGGGAGCTTCACCGAGATCAACGTCCGCCTCTACTCCCGCGAGCCGGACGGCACCCGGGGTGTGGTTTTCCTCAGCCTGGATGCGACGCGGCTGGCCGTGGTGCTGGCTGCTCGGGCGGCCGGGATTCCTTATGTGTGGTCGCGGGCGGGCTTTCGGGGTGCGGGTGCTCTGGATGGTCCGGTGTGCCCATCTGCCGGGTACTGGGTACGGCGGTTTCGCGGCGGCGCGCGGAGCGACTTTGCGGTTGCGGCTGTGCCTGCGCCGGAGCCCGACGCCGAAGCAACCGACCCGCTGTCCGTCCACCTCACTGCCCGGTTCGGTCTGCACACACGTTTCCGGGGCCGGACCCTGTACGTCCCCAACACCCACAGCCCGTGGCCGCTGTACCGGGCGCAGCTGACTCGTTGTGAGGATCAGCTGGTTGCCGCGGCCGGCATCAGCGTCGCGGGTCCGCCCGAATCAGTGCTTTTCTCACCCGGGGTCCGCACCCAGTTTGGCCGGCCGCGGGCGCTTGGAGCGCGAGCCCTGAGTCCCCACGGAGCCTCCTGACGATTGCGGCGCGGTGCATCTCAGTCTGACGAGTTCTCGCGGGATGTGATCCCGAAGCTCGGCGACTGCAGCTCGGTGAAGTTCCCGACGCTGGCGCGCACGGTGCACTGGGGCGTGATCTGCAGGGCCGTCACGGTGAGCCCCGCGCTGTCCACTGCGAGCGCCCCGCCGCAGCCGTCGGAGAACCGTACCCCCTTCTCGCCGCCGCTTACCGCGGCGAGCATCTGCGAGGGCTTGCCCGACGCTGGACTGACATAGAGCGGGTTCAGCTCGTCGGCGCCGCCGGCCCACACTGGCACCAGGGTGATCTTCAGAGGGCTGGGCGTCACGACGCGCGCCGGGGTGCGCACCTCCACTCCCTTCAGGCGCTGCACGGCATAAACCGTGCCCTTGACGTCAGGGTCCTGCGTGGCGGCCGTCGTCGCCTCGGACCCGGCCCGCAGCCACGCGTCGAGTGCATCCTGGTCCGCAGGTGACACCGACACCGTCGCGGTTGCCTGGACTGAGCCTCCCGCCGGGACCTCCAACCCCGAGACCTTCCAGCCGCACCCGACGTCCAGGCCGGTGATCGAGGCCTGATTCCGGCTCACCGAGGCCCCGTCCCACGTGACCGCCGGGCACGTGGAGGTGCAGCCATGTGGACCAAGAGCATTATTGCGGGTGCCCCGGCAGGCCAAGCCGCGGCCGCTTTCGGAGTCAGTGCTGGCGCCAACGGGGTCGTCGGTGCGGGTGCCGGCGCCGCCAGCTACCTTCATCAGAACGGATGGCGTATCAATAGCGGCTGGGACTTTGCTGGCAAGATCGCAGGTGGTGGCTTCGCCGGTGCCGTAGGCGGCCTGGCGGGACCGGCCGGTGGTAGCCTCGCCAGAGGGATGTCATTGTCGTCGACCGGCATGGTTGCCAGGGCCGGAACGATGGCCATCAGTGGCGCTGGTGCGGGAACAGGTTCGATGCTGGAGAACGTCATCGCCGGGGATCCGATTGACCCCGTGAAGGCTGGGGCGACAGGCCTGTTTGGAGCGGGTGCTGCCGCGATACCTGTGGGGCGTATACCGGCGTTCAACCAGACAGGTGTGAGCACGCTAAGGCAGATGCCGTACTTTGCGCGTCGGACTGCGAACGGCATGTTCAACTACAACCAGACGAATACCGTGGGACTGTGGGGAGGCGCCTTTGGAGGCGGCAGTGTCGGCTTCGGTGGCGACCAACTGCAAAGCGCACTCGGATGGTGAGCAAAACAGGCCTAGAAAGGGTTGGTTGTTGTGGGAAGAAAAGCTGAGCATCCGGTGAGGGTTGCTCTGGTCCTGAGCGGCGTGCTGTTCAGTGCCACGGTCGCGGTGATTGTGGCAGGGCCTCAGGACCACGTGCCACAGGAGGTCGTTGCATTACTCGCGGGTCTGGCCGTCGGTGTGTGGCTGCTGCGTTTCTCGCCGCCCTGGCGATGGCTTGCCATGCTGGTTTTGGTGCTGTCCCTCGTCCTCTGTTTGGTGTTGGGCCCAGCCGGAATCGCCTGGTTCGGTGGGTTTATTTCGGGCACTCAGGCAGGACTGGCCTGGCAGCATGCGAGGAAAGCATATGGAAAAGACGCTGCCGGTTCACGTTAGGGCAACGAGGGTCACCAGGAATCGTCATTCACTGATATTTGCTGCAGGGGCCTGTTTTAGGCCGTTGATGCAAGTCGCCGCCCCTCTTGGTTTCGCACATTTACAAGCGTATCGTTGACTATCGTTGTATATCGTTCACGGTTTTCCAGAGGAGAGCATGATGCGCAGTTCTTACCCGGCAGGCGGATTTCGCGGCAGCAATGTAGACAGCATGTGGCAGGCCGTAGAGGAGTTGCGTTCGAGGTTCGAGAAGCGCCCGGGTGCCCGGGCGGGGCGTGGCGAGGTGCGCTCGGCTGTGCTGGCCCTTCTCGCCGAGCGCCCGATGCACGGCTATCAGATTATTCGTGAAATCGAGGAGCGCACCGGCGGCACCTGGAAGCCCAGCGCGGGCTCCGTCTATCCCACGCTTCAACTGTTGGCCGACGAGGGCCTTATCCGTGCGGAGGAATCCAACGGCCGCAAGATTTATTCCCTGACGGACGCGGGCCGCGAGGAGATGGCGGGTGCCGGCATGTCAGCGCCCTGGGACTCGACGGCACCGGCGGCGGGGACGGGCTTCACGGCGCTACCCAAGGCAGGCGTCGAGCTCGCACAAGCCGCATCTCAGGTGGGCCGCACCGGCACGCCGGAGCAGGTGCAGGAGGCCGTGGCCGTGCTCGACGACGCTCGCCGCCGGCTGTATGCGATCCTCGCCCAGGGCTGACGGGAGTGACGTCGGTTCGCCGGGACCGCGCAGATCCGGTACCCGGCGCCGGGGAGCACCGTGCCCGGTACCGCCGCATCCTGCGCTTCGCCGCATGGCATCTTGCGGTGACATGGTGGTTTGAGCTGCTCCTCCCTCGCCTCGGACTGGCGCGGCTGGCCGAGCGCACCAGGACCAAAAGGATGCAGCGGTTCGCGCAGAGCTTCCATGTGCTGGCTGTCGATCTCGGCGGTCTCATGATCAAAGTCGGTCAGTTCCTGTCCACCAGGCTGGACGTCCTGCCGCCCGAGATCACCCAGGAACTTGAGGGGCTGCAGGATGAGGTGCCCCCGGTCCCTTTCTCGGCGATCCGCACCCTCGCCGAAGCTGAGCTGGGCGCGACGCTGGAGCAGTTATTCGCCTCGGTCGAGGAGACACCGATCGCAGCAGCGTCCCTCGGGCAGGCGCACCGGGCGCGGCTTCGCCCGGGCGACGCCGCCGACACCGGGCTCGACCGCGTGGTGCTGAAGGTACAGCGGCCGGGCATCAACGCCATTGTCGACGTCGACCTGGCGGCCCTGCGCAAGGTCGGCGGCTGGCTCAGCCACGTGCGCCTGGTGTCCGATCGTGCCGACATGCCCGCCCTGGTCGAGGAGTTTGCGCAGACCAGTCTTGAGGAGATCGACTACCTGAATGAAGCAGCGAATTCGGGACGGTTCGCTGCTGACTTCGCCGACGACGGCCGGGTGGAAGTGCCCGACGTCGTCTGGGAACGGAGCACCCGCCGCGTCCTCACCCTCGAAGACGTCACGGCGATCAAGATCACGGACTCGGAGGCTCTGCTGGCGGCGGACATCGATCCGGCCCAGGTTGCACCTGGATTTGCCTCGGTCATGTTCGACCAGATTTTTGCGAACGGCTTTTTTCATGCCGATCCGCACCCGGGGAACATATTTGTCACGCCGGTTACCGATACATCCGCGGAGCGCCCATGGAAGCTGACCTTCATCGACTTCGGCATGATGGGCGAGGTTCCGGCGAGCACGCGCAGCGGTCTGCGGAAGCTGCTCATCGCGGCCGCTTCGCGTGACGGCAAGGGGTTGATGTCCGCGATCAGCGACGTGGGGGTATTGGTGCCCTCGGCCGACACGGTCGAGCTTGAGCGGGCGATGACGCACCTCTTTGCCCGCTTTGGCGGGATGGGCTTCGCAGAGCTTCGCGAGGTGGACCCCCGGGAGTTCCGGGACTTTGCGGTCGAGTTCGGCGACGTGGTGCGCTCGTTGCCGTTCCAGATGCCGGAGAACTTCCTTCTCATTATCCGCGCGATGTCACTGACATCGGGTGTGTGCAGCTCCCTGGACCCCCGGTTCAATCTGTGGGACTCGGTGGAACCCTACGCGGCGCAGCTGCTGCGCGACGAGCGCGGCAACATCGTGCAGGACGTTGCCCAGCAGGCGCTCGATGCCGCCGGGACGGCGCTGGGTCTGCCGAAACGCCTGGACGGGCTGCTCACCCGGCTTGAGGACGGTTCACTGTCGGTTGCCAATCCGCGTCTTGAGCAACAGGTTAGGCGGATTGACCGCACGATGCAGCGATCGGCGTCGGCGCTGATCTTCGGTGCCCTGCTCATTGCCGGTTCCGTGGTCCGGGCGGACGACACCGTGCTTGGCAATCTCCTGATGATCGCGTCGGCGGTTCCGCTGCTGCATGGATTGTGGGCGGGGCGCGGCGGCCTCTGATCGAGCCGGTGACGGGGTCTTCCCGTGGCCGGACACCACAGGGTTCCGCTGCCGGGGGATATCATCAAGCTGTGAACGAAGGCCTGCCTTTTCGTCCTGCGAACCCCACCGAAACGACCGGTCCCATCCCCACAGGGCCCAATCCCACTTCCTGGAGGTCCTCGATCCTGAACTGGGGCGGCGCCCTCGCCGCGGGTGCGCTGATCCTGGTTCCGCTCTGGATGCTGCTGAGCAACAGCGCTGTCCTCGGCGGCCACCCGGCGCTGCCTGTCCTGCTGTTTGTTGCTGCCGCAGCGGGTCTTCTCTGGGCGTTCATGCTGGTCAAGCGCAGCACCCTGCTCGAGGGTTGGTCTCGCAGCAAACAGCAGGGTCCGACAAACCGCCAGCCCAACCGGCGCACAGTTTCACACTGGCAACTGGTCCGGGGCCTCGCAGGCAGGCTGGCCGCCCTGGCTCTCGTGGCGGGGTTCGCGTGGCTCAATCCGTTCCCCCACCAGCCCAGCGGTGCGGACGGCCAGACCACGGGGACCACCATCGAAGGGGCCACCACCGTTACCCTCGTCCCGGAAGGAAAGGCCCGCGCGGGACTCGTCTTTTACCCAGGGGCACGGGTTGATGCGCGCGCGTATCAGGACTTCCTTGGTCCGCTCGCGAACGCCGGTTATCTCGTTGTCATTCTGAAAGTACCCCTGGGCATCCCCTTGCTGGACATCAGCCAGGCCCGCGGCGCGATGAATGAACACCCCGAGGTCACTTCCTGGGCTGTCGGCGGCCATTCGCTGGGAGGAGTCAGCGCGTCCTCCTTCGCGAAGGCGAACACGGACGTCTCGGGGCTTGTGTTGTTTGCCTCGTACCCCGCCGAGAGCATGGCGGACGCCACCGACCTCTCGGTGCTGTCCATCTCCGGCTCCAACGACGGACTCACCACTCCGGACAAGATCTCGGCGTCGAAGGCCCTACTGCCGCCGGCCACCGGTTTCGCGACGGTGGAGGGCGGGGTGCACGCGTTTTTCGGGGACTACGGCGAACAACCCGGGGACGGCGAGCCAGGCATCTCCCGCCAAGAGGCCCAGCAGCAGATCGCCGCGGAGTCGACCCGGTTTATGGACGGGCTCGGGTCCGGCCCTCGCGGATAGTGCCGTTACCGCCCCGCAGCGTACCCCTGCGCGCCGCGCGGATTCGCCGCCGCCTGCAGGACCCCGGTCGCGGGATCACGCACGACGGCGGACAGGCGTCCCAGCGTCCACCCGCCCACGACTGTGACGGCATGACCACGGCGTTCAAGTCCCGCGATAACGTCCTCCCCCAGCCGGTCCTCGACAACAGCGCCGCCGGGCTCCCAGGTGCGCGGCCAGAACGATCCTGGCATTGACGTCGTATGGAAGGTGGGGGCGTCGATGGCCTGCTGCGGTGAGTATCCGCCCACGATTGTGCGCAGCAGGTATGGCAGCTGCCATTGATCCTGTTGGTCACCGCCCGGCGACCCCAGGGCGGTCACGGCCTTGCCGTCCCGCAGCACGAGAGTTGGCGTGAGGGTGGTTCGCGGCCGCCTCCCCGGGGTCAGGGTAGAGGGCGTTCCCGGCTCCAGCCAGGTCATCTGCAGCCGGGTACCGAGGCAGAACCCCAGTTCCGGGACAGCGGGCGAGGACTGCAGCCAGCCGCCCGACGGCGTGGCCGAGACCATGTTCCCCCAGCGGTCCACGACGTCGATATGGCAGGTGTCGCCGCGGGTCTCCCCGCTGGGCGCAACGGTGGGTTCCCCCACGCCCAGCCCGGCCGAACCCGCTGAGCCCGCACCCGTCGGCGGTGTGTAGTGGGTCCGCAGCTCGGGCACATACGGCTCATATCCGGGGACCGAGCCGGGCCGGAATTCGTGCGAGGCCTGCTCTCCGATCAGCGCCCGGCGGCCGGCGCAGTACTCGGCGGACAGGAGCTGGTCCAAGGGCACATCCGTGTCGCCGTAGTACGCTTCCCGGTCCGCGAGCGCCAGCTTCTGGGCTTCCAGGATGGTGTGCGCGCCGAGTTCGGTGGACGGATCGAGGTACTCGTCGTCGAACCCCTCAAGAATGGCGAGCGTCTGGAGCAGTGCGGGACCCTGCCCCCACGGCCCGGTCTTGGCGATGGTGTGTCCGCGGAACTCTACCGTGGCGGCGTCCTCGTAGCCTGCTTGGAATTCTGAGAGATCCTCCAGCGCGAGGACTCCCCGGTGATCCGTACCTGAGGAATGCCGGTGCGGAGTCTGGACCGACTCCACCATGGCCTTGGCCACGAAGCCCTCGCTCCACTCGCGGCGGGCGGCGTCGATCCGGCCCTCGCGGGAATGCCCAGCCGGTCCGGCGGTCCCGACGTCGGCCAGCCGCTGCAGCGTCCGGGCGTACGCAGGATTGTGGACCAACTCCCCTTCCGCCGGGATCCTGCCTCCGGGCATCCACAGCTCAGCCGATGTGGGCCAGTGGGTCTGGAACAGCTCCGCCACAGCGGCGATGGTGGTCCCCACCCGGCCCAGCATCGGGTGCCCGTCGCGGGCATAGCCGATCGCGAAGTCGAGCACGTCCCCCAGTTCCCAGGTCCCGTGGTCCCGCAACAGCAGAAGCCAGGCGTCGACGGCGGCGGGAACCGCCGCTGCCAGCGCGCCCGAGCCGGGCACCAGATCCAGGCCCTCCGCCAGGTAGTGCTCCACCTTGGCTCCGGCCGGAGCCGGACCCTGCCCCATGAGGACGACAGGCCTGCCGGGCTCCTCCGCGGTGACGAAGACGCCGGTCATGTCCCCGCCGGGCCCGTTCAGGTGCGGCTCGACAACGTGCAGCACGAAAGCCCCCGCTGTCGCGGCGTCGAACGCATTGCCGCCGCGCTCCAGCACCGCCTGGGCGGCCGCCGTCGCGAGCCAGTGTGTGGAGGCGCTCATCCCGAAGGTGCCCTGCAGCGTGGGCCGGGTGGTGAACGTGTCGGGCCGGGTGAATGCCGGGGAACCGGCGGCGATGTCAGCCAAAGAGGGCCGCCACGCGGGTCAGGGTCTCGTAGACGCCGTAGCCCAGCGGCACTCCCACCAGCGCCCAGGCGACCACCAGCTTCCCGGTCGACGGGTTTACAGGTGTCGGGTTCGCAGTTGTCTGCGCAGTACTCATCTCAGGCCTCCATGGCAGGTTCTTCGGAGCGGACACGGTCGGGGCGTGGTTCGTGGAAGCGGGCGTCGACCGGCTTGACCAGCAGGTTCGCCGCAAAGCCGATCACCAGCAGCCCCACCATGGTCAGCAGCGCGGGCTGGTAGGACGCTGCGGTCAATTGGCCGGGTTTCCCCTGGGCGTCCAGGAACGCGTTGACGATCAAGGGTCCGGCGATGCCGGCCGCGGACCACGCCGTCAGGAGCCGGCCGTGGATCGCTCCGACCTGGAAGGTGCCGAACAGGTCCCGCAGGTAGGCCGGGACGGTCGCGAAGCCGCCGCCGTAGAAGGAGATGATGACGAACGCGAGGGCCACGTAGAGGAAGGTGCTGCTGGAGCCGGCCAGTGCCAGCACCGTGTACAGCACGGCGCCGACGCCGAGGTACATCATGTAGATGCGCTTGCGGCCGGTCACGTCCGAGGTGGCTGACCAGGCGAAGCGGCCGGACATGTTGCCGATCGAGAGCAGCCCCACGAAGCCGGCGGCGACGGCGGCGCTCACCAGGGACACGCCGTCGGACTGGCGGAAGAAGTCCTGGATCATCGGTGCGGCTTGCTCCAGGATGCCGATTCCCGCTGTCACATTGCAGAACAGGGCGATCCAGACGAGCCAGAACTGCTTGGTCTTCACAGCGTTCCGGGCGGACACGTTGTCCGTGGTGACCAATGTGGCGGCCTTGACCTTGGCGGGATCGAAACCGGCCGGCTTCCAGCCTTCGGCCGGGACCTTGATGGTGAACGCGCCGAACATCATGTACGCGAGGTACACGAGGGCGAGGGTCAGGAAGAGCTTGCCGACGGAGTCGCCGCTGGCCACCCAGCCCTGAGCGCCGGAGTTGGGGTCGTACATTTTCAGCAATGCGGTGGAGACCGGGCTGGCGATGAGGGCGCCACCGCCGAAGCCCATGATGGCCATCCCGGTGGCGAGGCCCGGCCGGTCGGGGAACCATTTGATGAGGGTGGAGACCGGAGAGATGTAGCCGATGCCCAGGCCAATGCCGCCGATGAATCCATAGCCCAGGTACACCAGCCACAGCTGGCCGCTGAAGATCCCCAGCGAGCCGATCAGGAAGCCGCTGGCCCAGAACACGGCCGAGGCGAACATCGCCTTGCGCGGACCGTTTTTGTCCACCCACGTGCCCATGATCGCGGCGGAGAGTCCCAGCATCACGATCGCGATCGAGAAGATCACGCCGATTTCGGTCAGGCTGGCGCCGAAGTGCTTCACGAGCGCGGTCTTGTAGACACTTGTGGCGTACGCCTGGCCGATGCACAGGTGCACGGCGAGCGCCGCGGGCGGCACCAGCCACCTGTTGAATCCCGGCGGGGCGATCGTTCGTTCACGGTCCAGCCAGCCCATAAGTGCTCCTCTTGCTTGTCGAAGACGTCGGTGTCCCAGCGCATAGAGGCGAAAGACCCCAGATTGGGCCGTTGCCTCCGGCAATCATGGTGCAGATCGACAGCAAACGTACTACTTGTGCGACGAACGGTAGGAATTCCGCGATGAGCGGTGGCGCTGGCCTAGTCGGGTTTCCCCGGAGCCTACTTCCCGAGCCCGGCCCTCCGGAGCGCCTCGGCCATCGCCGTGTTGGCCGGCGCGGGCGCCGGCTTCTGCGCCTGCTTGGCCGGCGTCCGCCGGTCTGGCGCCGGCTTCCCCGATGCCTTCCCGGACGGCTGACCCGCGTTCTGCCTCGGCTCTTGATTAGCCGGCCCCGCCTGCTTAGCCGGCGCCTGCGTTGCCGCCTGCCTGGCCGGTGCCTCCCGCCTCGAACGGTCCGGGCGCGGCGCCGCACGCCCGCCCGGCGCGGCCGGTTCGTCGTCGAGCCGTAGCGTCAGGGAGATGCGCTTGCGTTCCGGATCGGCCTCCAGCACCTTGACCCGCACCACCTGGCCGGACTTGACCACGTCGCGGGGATCGGATACGAAGCGGTTGGCCAGCGCGGAGACGTGGACCAGGCCGTCCTGGTGCACCCCGACGTCGACAAACGCGCCGAACGCCGCCACGTTGGTCACCGTCCCTTCCAGCACCATCCCGGGACGGAGGTCGGAGATCTTCTCGATGCCCTCCGAGAACGTCGCCGCCGCGAAGGCCGGACGCGGGTCACGGCCGGGCTTCTCGAGCTCGGCGATGATGTCCTGCACGGTGGGCAGGCCGAAGGAGCCGTCGACAAAGTCCTGCGGATTGAGCGTGGCGTAGCTTCCTGCGGCCTCCCCCTTCCCGCCGGCAGCAGCCTTGATTTTCCGCGCCACCGGGTACGCCTCGGGGTGCACACTGGAGGCATCCAAAGGTTCGGCTCCCCCGGTGATGCGCAGGAACCCGGCGCACTGCTCGAACGCCTTCGCGCCCAATCGCGGCACCTTTTTCAGCTCGGTGCGCTTGCTGAACGGGCCGTGTTCGTTCCGGTACGCCACGATGTTTTCGCTCAGCAGCGGTCCGACGCCGGCCACCCGGCTCAGCAGCGCCGGCGAGGCGGTGTTCACGTCGACACCCACGGCGTTCACGCAGTCCTCGACCACGGCGTCGAGGCTGCGGTCCAGCTTGGCCGCGGTGACATCGTGCTGGTACTGCCCGACGCCGATCGACTTCGGCTCGATCTTCACGAGTTCCGCCAGCGGATCCTGCAGGCGCCGGGCAATGGACACGGCGCCGCGCAGGGACACGTCCATGCCGGGCAGCTCGGCCGCGGCGAGTGCCGAGGCCGAATACACTGAGGCGCCGGCCTCGGACACCACGATTTTCTGCGGCATGCCGCCCTGGTTCGCAGGGTCCTGGCCGGCGGCGAGCTGCTTGAGCAGTTCAGCGGCGAGTTTGTCCGTCTCCCGCGACGCTGTGCCGTTGCCGATCGCCACGAGTTCGACGCCGTGCTTCCGGGCCAAGGCGACGAGTACCCGTAGCGCCTCGTCCCATTTCCGGGCCGGGGCGTGCGGGTAGATGGTGTCCGTCGCCACCACTTTGCCCGTGCCGTCCACCACGGCGACCTTGACCCCGGTGCGCAGTCCCGGGTCCAGGCCCAGGGTGGCACGGTTTCCCGCGGGCGCCGCGAGGAGCACGTCCCGGAGGTTGGCGGCGAAGACCCGCACGGCCTCGTCTTCGGCGGCTGCGAACATCCGGCTCCGCAGATCCGCGGTCAGCCGGGCCAGCACCCGCGAGCGCCAGGCGAGCTGTGCGGTCTGGAGCAGCCAGGCGTCGGCGGGCCGGCCGCGGTCGGCGACCCCGAGGAAGCGTGCCACGGCGGCTTCGTAGCGGCCGCGCGCGGCGGTGAGGGCGGCGTCGTCGTTCGGTTCAGCCTCGGCGAGGTCCAGCTCCAGCACACCGTCCTTTTCGCCGCGCAGCAGCGCCAGGACGCGGTGCGAGGGCATCGCCGAAGGCCGCTGGGAGAACTCGAAGTAGTCCTTGAACTTCTGCCCCTCGGCGTCCTTGCCCTTCTTCACGCGGGACACCATCCGGCCCTGCGTCCAAAGCCGTTCCCGCAGGGTGGCGGCGAGGTCGGCGTCCTGGGCGACGCGTTCCACCAGGATGGAGCGCGCGCCGGCGAGCGCCGCGGCGGCGTCCCCGATGGAGTGTTCCGCATTGAGGTACTTGGCGGCTTCACGCTCGGGGTCCAGCTCGGGCCGCTTCAGCAGCGCGTCGGCAAGCGGCTCCAGCCCGGCCTCGCGGGCGATCTGCGCCTTGGTCCGCCGCTTGGTCTTGAACGGCAGGTAGATGTCCTCCAGCCGCGACTTCGTGTCGGCGCCGACGACGGCGGCCTGCAGTTCCGGAGTCAGCGCGCCCTGCGCGGCGATCGCTTCCAGGACGGTCCGGCGGCGGTCCTCCAGCTCGCGCAGGTAGCGCAGTCGCTCCTCGAGATCGCGGAGCTGGGTGTCATCGAGCGTCCCGGTGGCTTCCTTGCGGTACCGGGCGATGAAGGGAACGGTGGACCCGGCGTCGAGCAGGTCCACGGCGGCCTTGACCTGCCAGGCCTGAACGCCCAGTTCAGCGGCAATCTGGGCGGCGATGCCGGACTCCTGGGTCTGCGGCGCTTTGGTTTTGGGCGACGGGGCCTGAGACGCCTGGGGCCGGGCGGGCTGGCTCGTGGCGGGCGTTGCGGAGGCTGGCGGGGAGGGGCGCTGCGGGAGTTGGGTCACCCAGCCATTTTGCCTTACCGGGGTCAGGGGCCGGGCTCGCCCGGAGGTGGAGGAGGCTCCTGCACGTCCTGAAGGACCTCGTTGCGGCGGAGGAACCACGGTTTGAACGGCGGATCAAAGCGGGCGAACCGGGGCGGTCCCACGGCCGTCAGCCCGGCCAGCACCAGGGCCGCTTGGAGGCCCTCGTTGCGCCGTTCAAAGGCAGCTTCCGAGCCGCTCCCCGAGAACCGAAGGGCAGCCGTCAGGGACCCCGGGACGGTCCGGATCTGGACCTGGGAGTTCACCGGGACCGGGGCCGTCTCCGCCGTCACGTCAGCGGGGAGCACGAAAGCGACCACGAAGTCAGCGGTATCGTCGCTTCCCGGCAGCGGACCGCTCTGGAGCACCGGGGCGGTCATGGCCAGCTTCTGCGAAGGACCGGGCTCTTGGAGCACCGGGGCCGTCATTGCCAGCTTCTGTCGTGCGTTGTTGCTGCCGCTGATGTAGTTGAACAGGGCCCGGAAGGCAGCGTTCCCGGCCCGGTCAAACGTCGTGGTGACCTGTATTTCGGCCACAACGGACGCGGGATAGCGGCGCAGCTCGAAGTGCGCGAAGCGCTGGACCAGCTCATAGGGCTGCTGTTCGGTCATGGTCCTCAGACCATACGCCGGGCCTCCGACAAGAACCAGCCCTCTCCGGCCGCTGTGGTCGACGGATTGTCGGAGGGCTTTGATAGCTTGAAGAACATACGGCGAGGCTGCGCTGACTGCACGTCCCAGGCGGCAGAACCTTCCATCACGGCAGTAAGCATCGGGGGCACAGTGTTTTTTCTTGAACCGGAAGTGCCGAGTTCCGCACGGGACCTGGTCTTTTCCGCGAGCGACCTCGTCATCGCGGCCGGCTGCGAGTACCAGCTGCTCCGGAAGCTCGACGAGAAGCTGGGCCGGTCCCCCAAGGCTGTCTTCGACGACGACGAGATGCTCCGGCACGCCGCCGTGCTGGGCGACCGTCACGAGCGCAAGGTCCTCGAGGGTTTCGTCGAGGAGTTCGGCCCTTGGGATCCGGCCGCCGGACGCGGCGTCTACGACGTCGTCCCGGCTGCGGCCACGGACCGCGCCACTTTGCTGGCCAAGCACCGGGAGTCCATTGATGCCCTGCGTTCCGGCGCCGACGTGGTGTTCCAGGCCGCGTTCTTCGACGGCCGGTTCCATGGCCGCTCGGACTTCCTGGTCCGCCAGGCCGACGGCAGCTACGCCGTGTTCGACACCAAGCTGGCCCGCCACGCCAAAGTGACTGCACTGCTCCAGCTGGCCGCCTACGGCGACCAGTTGCTGCAGGCCGGGATCACCCCGGACCCGATGGTGACGCTTGTCCTGGGTGCGACGGTTCAGCTCCCTGAAGGTGGCTTCGACTACGTCCGCAGCCACCACAAACTTTCGGACATCCTGCCGGTCTTCCGCGAGCGGCGGGACCGCTTCCTGGCGCTGACCTCATCGCATATGGCGCAGCCCGGCCCCGTTGAGTGGGAGGCGCCCGGGCTCACCGCCTGCGGCCGCTGCGACTACTGCCAGGAACAGGTCGCCGCCACCGATGACCTGCTCCTCGTGGCGCGGATGAACTCGGCCCAGCGCAAGAAGCTCCGTGCCGACGGTATCCGCACGGTCCGGGAGTTCGCGGAAGCCACCCTGGCCAGTCCCAACTCCTCGCTGTTGCGCCTGCAGGAGCAGGCCCGAATGCAGAGCGGCGTCGGCGCAGCGGACGGTGAGGTCCGCTTCCTCAAGGACGGCGAAGAGCACAGCATCCGCTTCGGCGTGATTCCGAACAACACGTTGGCCGAGCTTCCCCCGCCCAGCGACGGCGACATCTTCTTCGACTTCGAGGGCGATCCGCTGTGGCAGGAGTCCGCCACCGGGGTCTGGGGGCTGGAGTATCTGTTCGGCGTCATCGAAGCGCCGACGGGACCCGGCGTCCCCGGAGTGTTCAAACCGTTCTGGGCCCATGACCGGGAGGCGGAGAAGCAGGCCTTCCTCGACTTCCTCGAGTATGTGCAGAAGCGCCGGCAGGACTACCCGGACATGCACGTCTACCACTATGCCGCCTACGAGAAGACGGCGCTCCGGAAGCTCTCCGTGATGCACGTGGCCGGCGAGGACATCGTCGACGGGTGGCTGCGGGACGGACTCCTGGTGGATCTGTACCAGACCGTCCGGAACAGCATCCGGATTTCGGAGAACTCCTACAGCATCAAGAAGCTCGAGCCGCTCTACATGGGGACCAACCTGCGCTCCGGGGACGTGAAGGACGCCGGCGCCTCGGTGGTTGCCTACGCCCATTACTGCGACGCGCGCGACGACGGCCGGGCCGAGGAAGCCGCCGCCATCCTCGCCGGGATCTCCGACTACAACGAATACGACTGCCTCTCCACGCTGGAGCTCCGGAACTGGCTCCTGGGCCTGGCCCGTGCCCGCGGCATCCGGCCGGGCGGCGCGATGGAGACGGGCAGCCACAGGGCATCCGCGACGACGGCGGCCGGCGCGGGAGCGGATTCCGGAGCGGATTCCGCTGACGTGGACCCGCTGGAAGCGGCGCTGGCCGAACTGGCGGGGTCCGGCGTCGGGCTCTCCGAGGACGACCGCAAGGCGGTGTCCATGCTGGCGGCGGCGGTCAGCTATCACCGCCGGGAGCGCAAGGCGTTCTGGTGGGCGCACTTCGACCGCTGCGAGAACGGCCCCGACACGCATCACCAGCAGGACCGCAACGTCTTCCTGGTTGAGTCCGCCGAGTTCATCGACGACTGGCAGCAGATTGGCAACAAGCTGCCGGAGCGACGGGTCAAGCTCACCGGAACCGTGAGTCCCGGGTCGGACCTCCGCGAGGGCAGCAAATGGTTCCGCATGTACGCGCCCCCGCTTCCCGTCGGGCTGGAGGGGACCGGCAAGGACGGAAAAGGACGGAATGGATGGTTCGGCACCGAGGTCTTGGAGTTGGGACATGAGGACGGCAAGGACACCGTCATCATCCAGGACCGGCTGCACCGGAAGATTCAGCCCCACAACGACCTGCCCGTTGCGCTGACCGAGGACCAGCCGCTCGCCACGAAGAGCCTCGAGGACGCCCTGGCGGCCCTGGCCTCCGGCGTCACCGCCGCGTTGCGCGGCAGCCCGTCCGCTTTTCCGCACCATCCGGCCCTGGATCTGGTCCGCCGGGTTCCGCCGCGCCTTGCCGCAGGGGCGCGGCTGCCCGCCCCCGGTGAAGGTCCGGACCGGTTCATTGACGCGATCACGGAGGCTGTCGGTGCCTTGGACCATTCGTACGTCGCGGTGCAGGGTCCTCCCGGGACCGGCAAGACCCACGTGGGATCGCACGTCATCGCCCGGCTGGTGGCCCGCGGATGGAAAGTCGGCGTTGTCGGCCAGTCGCATGCCGTGGTGGAGAATCTGCTGAAGACGGCGGTGGCCAAGGCCGGCGTCGATCCCACCCGGGTCGCCAAGGAAGTGAAACACTCGGAGCCCCTTCCGTGGGAGCAGCGCTCGGTGAAGGATGTGGCGCGCCTGCTCGGCTCGCCCGGCGGGGCGCTGATCGGCGGCACGGCGTGGACGATGACGGGGTCCAATGTCCCGCCCGGGTCGCTGGATCTGCTGGTGATCGACGAAGCCGGCCAATTTTCCCTGGCTAATACCCTGGCCGTGGCCCAGGCCAGCAGCCGGCTGCTGTTGCTGGGTGATCCGCAGCAGTTGCCGCAGGTCAGCCAGGGTGCACACCCCGAACCCGTGGACGAGTCGGCCTTGGGCTGGGTTTCCGCCGGTCATGCCACGCTTCCGCCGGAACTTGGCTATTTCCTGGCCGACTCGTGGCGGATGACGTCGGAGCTGTGCCGGGCCGTCTCCGAACTCTCTTATGAGGGCAGGCTGCGCTCGGCCCCGGCCGCTGACCTCCGGCGGCTTGATGGGGTTCCGGCCGGGATCGAAACCGTCATGGTGGAGCACAGCGGCAACATCACGTCCTCCACCGAGGAAGCCGCCGAGGTGGTCCGCCAGGTGCGGCGCCACCTGGGGCTGAGCTGGCATGCGGAGCAGGGTACCCGGCCTCTCGACGCCGCCGACATCCTGGTGGTGGCGGCCTACAACGCCCAGGTCAACGTCATCCGCGACGCCCTGGAAGCCGCGGGCCTCGCCGGCGTCCGGGTGGGAACGGTGGACAAATTCCAGGGCCAGGAAGCCGCCGTCGTGATTGTGTCCATGGCGTGCTCGGCGGTGGCCGAGGCGCCGCGCGGCATGGAGTTCCTGCTTTCGCGCAACCGGATCAACGTGGCGGTCTCCCGCGGCCAATGGCGCGCCGTCGTCATCCGGGCACCCGAGCTGACCAACTACCTCCCCGCGCACCCCGAGGGCCTGGAGCAGCTGGGCGGGTTCATCGGGCTGTGCCAGCGGTCGGTGGCTGCCTGAGCTTTGCCCGCCAGCCCGCGGGACATGCCCATTCCTCGCCACCGCATTCAGGGGGGCACATGCCCATTCTTGGCCGTACCCAGTGAGCACAATGGCATTCTGCCCACTGCTCGTGAGTCCCGCTGGACACGTCCAGCAGCGAACGTTGGCTCCCGCCGGACATCCTCATTCGTGGCCAAGACCAGTGGGCAGAATGGCATTCTGTCCACTGGTCTTGGGTCCCGCGGGACATGTCCATCGGCGGGCGTAGCTGCCGCGGGGACATGTCCATCGGCGGGCGTAGCTGCCGCGGGGACATGTCCATCGGCGGGCGTAGCGGCCGCGGGGACATGTACACTAGTCATGACTAACGAGGCACATGTCCAGCGGCGCGCGTGCTGCCAGCCCCGAGCGTGCTGCCGGCTGCGTGCGCCTTAGTTTTGGTACGCCGGGTAGTCGGTGTAGCCCTTGGCGCCGTCCGTGTAGAAGGTGGACGGGTCCGGCTCGTTGGTCGGAAGTCCTTCACGCCAGCGGCGGACCAGATCCGGGTTAGCGATCGCGGGGCGGCCGACGACGACGGCGTCAGCGTGGCCATCTTCAATAATCGCGACGGCCTCCTCGCGGGTGGTGATGACGCCGAAGCCCGAGTTCAGCAGGAAGGTTCCGCCGAAGCGGGCGCGCAGATCCTGAACCAGCTCGCTGGCGGGTTCCTTGTGCAGCACGCTGAGGTAGGCGAGCTTCAGGGGCGCCAGGGCATCCACCAGGGCGGTGTAGGTCTCATTGACATCTGCCGCGTCGACCTCAAGCGCTCCCTGGACGTTGTGTTCCGGTGAGATCCTGATACCAACCCGGTCCGCGCCGACGGCGTCTGCCACGGCCTGCGCCACCTCAATGACGAAGCGTGCACGGTTCGCGGGCGAGCCGCCGTAGACGTCGTCGCGCTGGTTGGCGGACGGTGACAGGAATTCGTGCAGCAGGTAGCCGTTGGCGGAGTGCAGCTCGACGCCGTCGAACCCAGCACCGATCGCGTTCCGGGAGGCAGTGACGAACTCCTGGACGATCCCCGGCAGCTCCGTGGTGGACAGTGCGCGGGGAACCGGGAAGGGCTTCTTGCCTTCGTAGGTGCGGGTCTCGCCGTCGATCGCGATGGCGCTGGGAGCGACCACCTCGTGGCCGCCGTTGGTGTCCTCATGCGTGACGCGTCCGGCGTGCATGACCTGGGCGAAGATCCTGCCGCCCTCGGCGTGCACCGCGGCCGTGACGTCGGACCAGCCCCGGAGCTGCTCTTCGGTCACCAGACCCGGCTGGCCGGGGAAGCCTTGGCCGGCGCGGCTGGGGTAGGTGCCCTCGCTGACGATCAGGCCGAGCGACGCCCGCTGCCGGTAGTGCTCCACCAGCAGCGGACCGGGGACGCCGTCCTTGCCGGAGCGGACGCGCGTCAGCGGCGCCATCACGAGTCGGTTGGGCAGTTCCAGCTCGCCGAGGGTCATCGGGGAAAACAGCATGCGCAGTTCCTTTCACCAGAGATTGGGTTCTCTGGCAGCAACTGCGCGGCGCCTGCAACTATTCCAGGTGAGACTCGGATCACGACGGGTGGACGATGATTTTGACCGCGGTGTCGTTGTGGTTGATGAGCGTGTCAAAGCCCTTGTCCACCAGGTCAGCCAGGGCGATCCTTCCCGTAATGAAGGGTTTCAGATCGACTTTGCCCTCCTGGACCAGCTTGATCGCGGCCGCGTGGTCGCCGCAGTACGCGATGGTGCCGCGCAGATCGATTTCCTTCAGGACGACTTTTTGCATGTCGACGGTGGCCGGGTGCCCCCAGATCGACACGTTGACCACGACGCCCGCGGGCCGCACGACGTCGAGCATGGTATCCAGCACCGCGTTCACCCCCGCGCATTCAAACGCCCCGTCGGCCCCGGCGCCGTTCGTCAGCTCCAGCACGCGCGCCTTGACGTCGTCCGAGCTCGGGTCGAGGACGTGGTCCGCGACCCCTGACGAGACGGCCTTGTCCTTGCGGGCGGCGGAGAGCTCGGTAACGATCGTGGTGATGCCGATGCCCTTGAGGACCGCCGCGGTGAGCAGGCCGATCGGTCCGGCACCGCCGACGACGGCGACGTCCCCGGCTTTGAGGCCGCTCCGGCCGACGGCGTGATACGCCACCGCGAGGGGTTCAATGAGGGCGGCCTCGTCAAGCGGGATGTCGCCCACGGGGTGCACCCAACGGGTGTCAACGACGACCTTCTCGCTCAGGCCACCACCACCGCCCGCCAACCCGATGAAGCCCAGCTTGGTGCACAGGTTGTAGTGACCGCTGAGGCAGGGACCGCATTCGTTGCAGACGATATAGGGTTCCACCACCACACTGTCCCCAACCGCGAGCCCCGTCACACCTTCCCCCAGTTCCTCGACCGTGCCGGAGAACTCATGCCCCAGTGTGACCGGGGCCGCCTCATGGGACAGCACGTGGGGGTTCCCGGGCGGCGGCGTGAAGATGGGCCCCTCAAGGAACTCGTGGAGGTCCGTCCCGCAGATCCCGCACCAGGCGACGGCGATTTTCACCGTCCCGGGACGCAGCTCAGGCTCCGGCACATCTTCGATCCGGAGGTCTTCACGGGCGTGGAAACGTGCTGCTTTCATGGTTTTCATCCTTCGTATGACGGGGCCGTGGATGCGCCGGTTAAGCGCATCCACGGCAGGTCGTTGGCTAGTCAGGGAAAGTGGCTATTCAGGGAAAGTGGCCGCCGCCCCAGTCTGGATCCCGGGCGTGGGATTGTCACTGCCCCCGGGTTACCGAGTGTGGTGCGTGGGCTGGAGCTCGAAGACCGGCGTCGGCAGTCCCTCCATCCGTGCCTTGAGCTGCAGCGCCAGATAGTTGGAATAATGGCGGCTCTGGTGAAGGTTTCCGCCGTGGATCCAGAGGTTCTCCACGTTGGTGGGTTTCCACATGTTGCGCAGTTCGCCTTCCCAGGGGCCGGGGTCCTTGGGGGTGTCCGAGCCGAAGCCCCAGCACTTGCCGACGGCGTCGGCCACCTCGGGTGAGACGAGGTCGGCCAGCCAGCCGTTCATGGACCCGTAGCCGGTGGCGTAAATGATGGCGTCCGCTTCCAGCTCCGTCCCATTGGCCATCACGACGGCGTTGCCGGTGATCTTGTCGACTTCCCCGCTGGCGAGTTTGACCCGGCCGTCGATGATGAGCTGCGAGGCGCCGACGTCGATGTAGTAGCCGGATCCGCGCCTCAGGTACTTGAGGAAGAGGCCGGAGCCGTCAACCCCGAAGTCCAGGTCGAAGCCCGCGGCCTCCAACTGGGAGTAGAAGTCGGCGTCCCGCTTGGCCATCTCGGCATAGACCGGGATCTGGGCTTCGGGCAGGATGCGGTAGGGCAGGGACGCGAAGAGCAGGTCGGCCTTCTCCGTGGTGACGCCGTTGGCCAGCGCTTCCTCGGAATACAGCCCGCCCAGGGCGAGGTCCATGAGGGATTCGCTGCGGGCAATGTGTGTAGAGGACCGCTGGACCATGGTGACGTCGGCGCCGTGTTCCCAAAGGTCGGCGCAGATATCGTGGGCCGAATTGTTGGAGCCGATCACCACGGCCTTTTTCCCGGTCCAGTCTCCGCCGCCCGGGTGCTTGGACGAGTGGTACTGCTCGCCCAGGAAGGAGTCGGCGCCGTCGAACACCGGGACGCTGGGGTAGCCCGAGACGCCCAAGGCGAAGACGAGCTGTTTGGGACGCAAGGTGACCGGTTCGCCGTCGCGCACTACCTCCACCACCCACTCGCGGGACGCTTCGTCGAAACGCGCGTTGGTGCATTTGGTCTTGGACCAGTAGTTCAGCTCCATGATCCGCGTGTAGTGCTCCAGCCAGTCCCCGATCTTGTCCTTCGCGGCGAACACCGGCCAGTCGTCGGGGAACTTCATGTAGGGCAGGTGGTCGTACCAGACCGGATCGTGGAGGTGAAGCGACTTGTAGCGGTTCCGCCACGAGTCGCCCGGGCGGTCATTCTTTTCGATGATGATGGTGGGCACGCCCAGCCTGCGCAGCCGCGCCCCCAGCCCGATCCCGCCCTGGCCGCCGCCGATGATGACGGTGTAGGGCTGGTCTTCGTAGCCGAGCCGGGCCTCCTGTTCCTCCTTAAGCTCCAGCCAGGATTTGCGGCCCCGCGTGATCTGGTGGGCGACACCTTTGTCCCGGCGCGGCCCCTTCTTTTCCTCAAAGCCCTTGAGCTCCTGCATCGTGGTCAGCAGGGTCCAGCACTTTCCATTGCGGAGGCGCAGGTGGGCGTGGCCCCGCGCCTGGGCGGTGTCGAAATTGATCCAGGCCTCGGTGTTGCCGGCATCCCCGGTGGCGTCCTCGGCCAGGGCCCAGTTGTGCGGCTGGACGTTGTCCAGGGTCGCGTTGAGCATGCGCCGGATGTCCTCTTTGCCCTCAAGGGTCTTGAGGTTCCAGGTGAACGAGACGAAGTCGCGCCAGTACGAATCGTCGTCGAACAGTTCCAGCACGTCGTCCGTGTTGTGGTTGCGCAGTGCCTCATCGAACTGCGCCAGCCACACCTCGACCACGCCGTTTGGTGTCTCAGGCATGATTCCTCTTTCCGTTGCTTGCTGTGGGCCGTTCCGTGCGCGGCGTCCGGACCGCGCGGTGACCCGCATCACAAGTAAAGGTTGCGGAGGGTTACAATCGGGTTACACGCGACTCTCCCGGCTCTGGCCAGCTCATACGCAGGCCAGAGCCGGGGCGCGGTCCGGGTGCGACGATTCGAAGGCGAGTTGGGAGAATGAGCATGCGGCAGGGCGGTCGCTCCATCACGCAGCTCGCGGACCTGAGGTCGTCCGCGCCAGCCGAGTACGCCCGGGCACTCCGGAAGGCCCACGAGGCCACCATCTCCGGCAATCCGAGTCAGCATCTCTCGCCGTCGCTCATCAAGTCCTGGCAGCGTTCCCTCGCATTGGGCATCAATCCGGACCAGCACCGCCCCGTCCACCGGCACGAAGTGTCCGAGGCCCGCTCCCTGAGCGCCGGCCACCGGCTGGCCGCCGTGATGCCCGCGCTGTCACAATTGCTGGCCGATGAGACAGCGACCGGGCGCCACCTGCTGATCGTCACTGATCATGAGGGCGAGGTGCTATGGCGCGTGGGCAGCAAGCAGGCGTTGAAACTCGCCGACTCGCTGGAGTTCGTGGAGGGAGCCGATTGGTCCGAGTCCGGGGTGGGCACGAACGCCATCAGCGAGGCCCTGGTGACCGGCGGCCCGGCCCAGCTTTTCTCGGCCGAACACCTCGTGCGGACGCATCACGATTGGGCCTGCACCGCGTCCCCGATTCGTGACCCGTTGACGGGTGAGGTGGTGGGCGTCCTGGATGTTTCCGGCCCCTTCGAATCTGTCACGCCGGACAGTCTTCGCCTGGTGCGGTGTGGTGTGCGGCTGGCCGAGGAGCTGTTGAAATCTGCCGGCGCCGGCCCCGACGGAAGGCCCGACGAGGCAGAGGGGTTGGCTACGGGACGTCCCGTCGCTGGGGGCCAGACGCAGCTGGCGCTGCGGCTGCTGGGTGACGCGCCGTCCGCGGCGCTCGACGGCGGCCCCAACCGGCCGCTGACGTTACGGCGTGCCGAGATCCTGGCCCTGCTGGCTTCCCGGACCCGGGGCTGGAGCGCCGATGAACTGGCTTACGAGGTCCATGGCGATGCGGGCACCTCCGCGGCGATCCGGACGGAGATGCACCGGGTCCGCAGCGTCCTGGGCGATGTGGTGGAAGCAAACCCCTACCGTTTCTCGCCAACCGTCAGGCTGGTGACGGATGCCGCCCGCGTGGCCGCGCATCTGCGCGATGGCAGGGTCCGTCAGGCGCTGGCTGCCTATCCGGCCAAACTCCTCAACCGTTCAGTCAACCTCGCCATCGGATTCATGCGGGACGAACTGAACGAAGCCGTTGCCGCCTCCGTCCGGGCCAGCGGCGATGCACAGTTGATGCTGCAGTGGTACACCAGCGACATGGGGTCAGGGGACACGGCCGCCGCAGCAACCGCCGTCGCACTGTTGGGACCGCAGGATCCGCGGTGTCAGCTGGTGAGCGCCCGGATGGAACGGCTCGACCGGGAGCTGCGGGCGTAACTGCGGCGCCTGATCGACGGCCTCACAATTAGGGAGCCGGCGGCGCGACGCCGGGGCACCCTTGGCCTTGCGGGTTGCGGAGGCAATCGTCCGCGTAGTTGCGTGTGATGGAGCGCCAGACGCTGACAGTCTGCGGCGCTGAACTGAATTGCCCTTGGCCCGGGATGGGCAGCGGCGGGCCACCGTTGACTGAGTAGGTCCCCTGGAAGTGAGTCGTCAGCACCACCCGGAAATCGCCTGTCGCCGTGTAGACGTGGCTGGTGGCGGTCTTTTCGCCCCAGCGGTCCTGCGGGAGGGGTCCCCCGGCCGCAGTCTGCGGCCCAAGGGAGGAGCCGTCGCCGTAGCTCCAGGTGTACTGGACGGGTTTGGCGACCACATGGACCTTCTGGGCCAGTATGGTGATGTCGAATTGCTGCTCGGCCGCTTCCGCGAAGAAGTTGGTCTCGGCTCCCCTGAGTGTGTGCGGGCTCGGCTGGGCAGTGACGGATCCAGCGGCGACCGGCAGTCTCTGGAATTCCGTTTGGATTATTGCGGCGATCCTGGGTAGCAGGTCCTCCGGTCTCGGATCGAATAGACACGTCGGCCCGGAGTGGAAGCTCCACGTGGGATTCGGAACTCCGGCCGGTGCTTTCAGCCACACGACTGGAATTCCGTCCTGGCCGTCGGGGCCGTTCTGGCAATCCACGACATCAGCGAGGCAGTCCGTGTCGAAGTCGCCGGCACCTAGGTGGCACTGCAGTTCGTATTTGTATTGGTGGGGATCAGTGGCAACAGTGCCGGGCTCCGCCCATACGAACTGCCCAGTGCCTGCGTCGACCACCCAGCCTCCGACATCAACTGTGTCCTCACCCCAGTCCCCGGTAATTGGAGGCAGGTCATTTTCGCCAAACGCGGGGAGGGGTTGTAAAGCCAGAAGCGCGGTAACCACTGCCGCAAAAGTCACCCTGATCCGCCATGAGGATTTCACTTGGCTAGCCGACTATTGGCTGAATATTGTTCACGTACCATGCCCCGTCGCGGAAGACCGCGAGCATGAGATTGCCCGTATCCTCGGGCTTTGGATCAGCTTGATGCAATGTCCCATCCGCGTTGTAGTAAGAGAGGGGCGATTGCGAAACTTGGATAGCAACTTGGTAGTTCCCATCGGGCGCAATGATGAAAGACGTGCTGACCGACGGAGTTTTAGTCTTTCCTCCGACAATCCACCGCCCTGCCTCATGCCAACCTGTCATGACTGTCGTCGCCCGATCGCATGCTCTGCAAGAAGGACTCGTGATCGCCACTAACCGCGAAACGTCGCCGGTCTCATATCCGTAGTTAAGCAATTGGAACCAGTACCGCGCGAACGCCTCTAGCCCTTCCTTCGTCTCCGCCTTCGCCGCTTCCGGCAGCACCGGAACCGGGACGTTCTGCGCCCTGCCTGAGGCGTCCGCGGGTTTGTAGCTGGCCGTCGGCGTGGGGGTGGCAGTGGGTGTCGGCGTCGCCGTCGGGCTCGATGTCGCGGGGGCGGCTGTTGCACCTGGTGTGCTTCCTCCGCCAGTGCATGCTGCAACTGGCAACACGCTAAGCGCAACCAGGACGGCGCAAACCCGCCTGCTGCGGGCTAACGATGAAGTGCGGGATGTCATGGTCAGCTATTCCCCCCGATAGAAAATCAAGACGCGTGCAGCCAAACAATGCCTTAAGGGTAACCGACGTCACATTCTGGGCCTCAAGGTTATCCACAGGGCTTGATTGTCCCCTCCCCACCCGGGCATAAGTGCTTCGGCTCACACCTATTTACCCGCACAAGCCTCTGGCGCTTTTGTACACCGGCCAGAACAATGAACCCATGATCTTCGAACATCCAGACGACAACCCCATCCTCGTGCTCACTGACGATCAAAGCTGGAAGCTGATAGAGGGCACCCAACACGGCAGGCTCGTGGTCATCGTGGGCGGCGAACCCGATATTTTCCCGGTGAACTACGCCGTGAGCGCCCGGAAGCTCTACCTCCGGACGGCCCCCGGCAACAAGCTGGCGGAACTGACCATCAACGCTAAGGTGCTGTTCGAGACGGACGGCATCCTCTCCGACGAGGCATGGTCGGTTGTCCTGCGCGGCACGGCCCGGGTGCTGGACAAATCCGCCGACATCGCGGCGGCTGAGGCTTTGGGGCTCAAGCCGTGGGTGCCCACCCTGAAGGACTTCTACGTCGAGATCGAGCCGACCAAGGTCAGCGGGCGCCACTTCCAGTTTGGCGAGCACCCGGAGCGGGACATCTAGCAACAGTTCGATGTCGGCGGCGCCGCCGAATCGGCCGGCCGGCGCCGCCTAGACTTAATTCATGGCGGACAAGCTGACCCCCGAACGGCGCAGCTGGAACATGTCCCGGATCCGCGGCAAGAACACCAAGCCTGAACTGCTGGTCCGGAAACTGCTTCACGCAAAGGGTTACCGCTACCGCCTGCACGGCACCTCCCGCGGGGGCCGCCTCCCGGGCAACCCGGATCTGGTCTTCGCCGGCCGCCACAAAGTCATCTTCGTCAACGGGTGTTTCTGGCACTTCCATGACTGCCGGGTGGGGCAGCACGCCCCCAAGGCCAACGCCGAGTTCTGGGAAACCAAACGCACCCGGACGCGGAACCGCGACGCCGAGCAGCGCCTTCTGCTGGAGCACTCGGGTTGGGACGTCCTCACCGTCTGGGAGTGCGAGCTCAAAGACGCCTCTGCGCTGGAGCAGCGGCTGGACGAGTTCCTGGACACGCCACAAAAATAATCGTCGCGCCAGAGGCGACATACCGGTGTGACTCAGGTAACATGCGAACTCGGGGACCAGGACCCTACCGGGCCCGCAATTACTCGAACTTTTCTACTCCACGGGAGAGCGCCAGATGCCGCACTTGCTGAGGTCCACCACGTCGCTGAGGACCGTACCCCGGCCCTCGAAGTCGTCACCCGATTCCCGGCCGCAGGAAGTCCGGCGGTCACCCGAGGTCGATGAGGATCTGGAGCCCCTGCGTCTGCAGGTATCCGCGATCATTGATGCGATTCTCTCGGACACCAGGCCGGAAGAGGCACCGGTGCGGGAGAAACTCCGCTGGCATCTCGCCAACTGCCCGGGCCAGCCTGAGAAGGCGCTCTTGAACCATCTTTTGTCTGTTTCCGTGGAGCAAGAAGCCAGCTAGCGGCGCTTCCGAACGACGGCGTCAGCGGCTGATGGTCGCCTGGCGCACCACTTCGCCCCACGACTGCTGTGCGAGGTCCGCCACGGAAGCCAGGATTTCCGACGGCGGCCGCGACAGGTCCAGCGGAAACTCCACCACGTCGATGTCCGTGTTGAGAATCCGGCGCAGCTTGATCTCCCCCGCGCCCGGGTAGACCAGCCAGGCCGTCGGCACCCGGAGGGACGTGCAGTACGCCAGCATCCTGTAGTGATCCCCCGACAGGGAGGCACCGGCGTCGGCCGCGGCCTGATACTTGGCGTCGTAGACCATCACCGGCCGCCCTCCCAGCAGGTGGACGGCGCCGGGCTGCACCACGATCCGGTCCGAGTCGCGCACAGCCTCATTGAGCAGGGCGTTGTACCGGAGCCGCATCTCCCCCGGGTACGCGGCCATGGCCTCGCGGAGCGCCGTGCCGACGAAGTCCTCGAACACTACAGACATGTCCACCACAAACGACGCCGACTGTTGCGTGCCGTCGCCGGCCTCCGCCGAAGCGTGGCGCAGGATCACCTCGGCGAGCCGCAGCGCGGCCTGGTAGCGGGTGTTCATCCGGCTGGCCCGCCACACCGGCAAGGGCGCGCCGGACTGCAGGCGGGTCACGGCGGCGAGCTTGCCCTTGAGCTGGCGGAGCCGGCTCAGCACCACCGGCCGCACCCCCGGGACCTGGGACATCCGTTCCAGGGCCGCCCGCAGGATGCGGTTCTCCGCAATGTCCTCGGTGAACTCGTCGTAGGAGACCTCAAGCGGCACCAGCATGCCGGGCCGCCGCGAAATCTGGTCCGAAATGCGGATCCGGCCTTTGACCGTCCGGAGTGACTCGTCGACGTTGAGGTAGCCCTGCAGGACCCCGCGGCTCAATGCGCGGTCGGCGAGCTGGGCCAGCGATTCGGCCAGCGCGCTCCACAGATCCGCCTCCTCGACCGCGGCCACGGAGTCCTCCCGGAAGCCTTGGTCGCCGGCGTAGCCGAGTAGGAACAGGAGCCGGTCCAGGCCCAGCCGGTCCTTGGGCCGCACCTCGAGCTGCACCGACGGCGTGCGCACCGAGCCGACCTTCCCCACCGGCTCGATCCGATACAGACCCATGCCCATGGGCGAGGCGTTGGCCAGGCCGCTGCCATTGACAAAGGCGGCACTGGCGGGGTCGAGCCTGTCGACGACGCCGCCGGAGAGCTCGTCAAGGACGATCCGGCGGACCCGCTGCGATCCCGGTGCGCCGTGGCCGGCCGGCCTCGGCTGGCTAGACGCGCGCAAGGCGGTCAAGAAGCTGGTCCAGGCCGAACCGCTCCTCCAGCTGGGCCCGGTTCAACTGCCCGTGGTAGTGCTCCTCCAGGAGCGGCATCAGCTCGTACTTCCAGATCCGGCGCAGGCCCTTGGGCGTCTGGGCGGACTGCTTCATGAAATAGGACGGGCCGATCATCAGGTCACGGTCCCACTCGTCAATGGCGTCATTGAGCGCGTCCATGAGCAGCGCCGGCGTCGTATCCAGGTCGCGGGCCTGCAGGAACCGCAGCAGCGAGCCCTTCACCGGCTCCGTCTTGGGGTGCAGCTCGATGAAGGAGAACCGGCGGCGGATGGCGGCGTCCATCATCGCAATGGACCGGTCCGCGGTGTTCATGGTGCCGATGATGTAGAGGTTGTCCGGCAGCGTGAACGGCTCATTGGGGCTGTACTGCAGGTAGATCCGGTCGTCGCGGTATTCGAGCAGGAAGTACAGCTCGCCGAAAACCTTCGCGAGGTTCGCCCGGTTCATCTCATCAATAATCAGGAAGTACGGCTTGCTCTCGTTCCCCGGCTTGGCAGCTTCCTCGGCGATCCGCCGCAACGGCCCGGCGACCAGTTTGAAGGACACCTGGCCTTCCTCGGTTTTGTCCGGCCGGAAGCCCTCGAAGAAGTCCTCGTAGGCGTAGGAGGGGTGGAACTGCACCAGTTTGACGCGTTCGTCGGTGGTGTCGCCGGCGAGCTGGGCCGCCAGGTGCTTGGCCAGGTACGTCTTGCCCGTTCCGGGCGGGCCGTAGAGCACCAGCTGGCGGTTCTCCTCCAGCAGTTCGGCGATCTCCTGCAGGGGTTCCAGGTCCATGTGCAGGGACGCGGCGAACTCCGGCGTCAGGGGCCGGAACCCTTCACAGGCGGGTTCGACGACGGCGGCCGGCTCCGTGCCGTCGTCGGGCTCGGCTTCCGCCTCGGCGGGCAGCAGGGCCTCCAGGGCCTGGATGACGCGCGTGACGTCCACGACGATGCCGGAGGTAGCCAGCTGGCGCTGCACGTGGCGGGGCAGCTCGGTCATGTTGTGGGTTTCGTCGAACCAGCGGACCTTGCGGCGGAGCCGGCGGTTGTCTTCGTGGTGCTCAGGCTCACCGAGGACCACGCCCACACGGACAGTGCCCGAGCTCTGGTACAGGGTCAGGTCGCCGGGCTTCATCACGGTCAGGAAGGCGAAGACCGCGGTTTTAGTGTCCTCGCGTTCCACGTAGCCGAGGTGTTTGTAGTCCTCGTCCACGGCATGCTGGACCAGCCCGGCGGTGACGCCGGGGTCCAGCAGGCGGAGGTGCTCGACGTCGAGCGTCACCGATTCCTCGGCCTGCCAGGTGCCGAGCAGTTCGGCGTTGTCGTGGTGGGTGCGCAGCAGCCAGGCGCGCCGGCCGGGGTCGCCCACCTTCCGCCACTGGCTCACCAGCTGCCGGGAGTACCAGTCGATGCGTTGGCCGGCCTGCTCATCGAGGTGCAGCCGGATGCGGTGGATGTCCGCGGAAACTTCCTCGTCGCTGTCGCCCTTCGCCCCGCCCACCAAGGAGGCAAAAGCGTCGCGGATCTCCTGGCGTTCGACGTCGGCCACGACCGGTTCGAAGTAGCTGGGCCAGACCAGGAATTCGATGCTGCGGCGAATAGCCGGCTGGTCATCCGGGGTGCCGGCCACCAGCTGGTGGAACGCCAGCGGATCCTTGACGGCCGCCGCGACGGCGCCCGCCGGTCGCTGGGCGACGTGCTGCACAAACCGGCAGAGCCACTTCAGGTGGTCCCAGATGGTCCAGTTGAACTCGGCCGTGCGGTCGCGGATGACGCCGTGATCCGTCATGCCGGCGTACAGCTCGTCCGGCAGCTCCAGCGGCGGCTCGAGCCAGGACGCGGCCTCGGCCACCCGGGCACGCTTGACCTTGAGGGATTTCACCTCGTGCGCCAGCGGCAGGGACTGCAGGAAGAGCAGCTCAACCGCCAACTGCTTGGCGCCCCGGGTAGCGTCCTGAAGGTTCTGCCGCAGGTTGGTCATCATGGGAGCTTTGGGATCCGGCACCCCGCGTTCGAGGCGGTCCAGGAGCTCCGCTGCAGCCTGCACAGACCACGTCTTGGTGCGTCCGTCCAGGGCCGACGGTTTACCGTGCAACCCTGGCCCCAAAACGAACCACGCCGCGTCTTCGATCTCTTTGGAGATGCCGAGGGCGCGGTGCATGGCAGGCTTTTTGGTTGGGGTCATGCTTTCAATTTACAGGCTTAAGCTGACAGCCCGCATCACGGTCCCGCCCCAAGTTACTGAGCGGTAGCGCGTTTCGTTACTTGGCGGCGCGGCCGCGCTTGACGCCGAATGTGAAGTAGCTGCCTGGGCCGACGAAGTTGACCAAAGTCGCCATCCGCCACAACGTCTTGCTGCCGCGGATCTGTTCAGCCGGGCGGCGTGTGATGTCCCGCTGCGCGGCGACCAGCATCGAGAGCTGGACGAGTGCGGCGGAAATCGTTCCGAACTTCGCCATCGGCGAGAGTTCCTTCCAGGTCTTTTTCCGGGCGTTCCTCTTGCGTGCTCGTTTGGTCATTATGATCTTCGCTCCTTGGCTTCGGGGCGGGCTGCCCGCGGATTGGTTCATTCTAGGGACGTTCCGTGGAGCGAGGTAGGGTCCAAGGGGCCGGATTTGCCGGACATGCGGCACCCCGTGGCTGGCCCGGGATGGGCTCACCCGCCGTGGACCGGGGTGAACCGGGCGATCTTCTCCTTCTGCTCCGGCGTCAGCCTGAGCACCCGGCCGGTGGCCTCGTCCACAAACGCCAGATGGCTTGTGGCCCGGACACAGTCCTCACGGGTGACGGGATCCTGCACGAGGTAGTGGATGTCGAAGCTGGCACCCTTCACCGCGCCGATCCAGAGCTGCACCAGAGCCGGCACGTTGCGGTACTCGAGGGTCCGGACGTAACGGATCTTGTGTTCCACGATCAGCGCCAGGGTCCCCTCCGGGACCTCGTTGAAGAGAGGCACCGGGGGCTCGACGCCCGGCAGCCCGGAGCCCCGGGGCGGCCCGAAGGCCGCGATGCGGGCTTCCTCGAGGATCCGGACGATCTGGACGTTGTTGATGTGGCCGTAGGCGTCCATGTCGCCCCAGCGCATCGGGATCTGCACCTCGATGCGCCGGGACATTGACTCAGCGGACTCTGGTTTTCCGGACGCTGCCGGGGGGCCGGCGGCGCTCAACTGTGCACCGCCGTCGCGTCGTTTGCCGTGCTTTCCGAAAAGGCCGTTTCCGCGTCTTCACCGGCGAACTGGGACATGTAGAGCCGGTAGTAGGCGCCCTTGAGGTCCAGCAGCTGAGCGTGGGCGCCCTGCTCCACGATCCGGCCGGCCTCCATCACCAGGATGGTGTCGGCGTCGCGGATGGTCGAGAGGCGGTGGGCGATCACGAAGCTGGTGCGCTCGGTGCGGAGTGCGGCCATGGCCTTCTGGACGAGCACCTCGGTGCGGGTGTCCACCGAGCTGGTGGCCTCGTCCAGGATCAGGAGCGAGGGATTGGCCACGAAGGCCCGGGCAATGGTGATTAGCTGCTTCTCGCCGGCGCTGACGTTGTTTCCTTCCTCGTCAATGACGGTGTTGTAGCCGTCCGGGAGGGCGCGGACGAAGCGGTCCACGAAGGTGGCTTTCGCTGCCTCCATCACCTGTTCCTCGGTGGCGTCCAGCTTGCCGTAGCGGATGTTGTCGTAGATGGTTCCGCTGAAAAGCCAGGCATCCTGGAGCACCATACCCACCTTGGCGCGCAGTTCCGCACGGCTCAGGTGGGTGATGTCCACTCCGTCCAGGGTGATGCTGCCGTCCTGGAGTTCATAGAAACGCATGACGAGGTTCACCAGGGTGGTCTTGCCGGCCCCGGTGGGGCCGACGATCGCCACGGTGTGCCCGGGTTCCGCGGTGAAGGACAGGTCCTCGATCAGCGGCTTGTCCGGGGTATAGCTGAAGGACACGTGCCGGAACTCGACGTGGCCGTCGGTCTTGGCCGGAAGCTGTTCGGTGGCGGTCTCGGCGTCCTGCTCCTCGGCGTCGAGGAATTCAAAGACCCGTTCCGCGGAGGCGACACCGGACTGCAGCATGTTGGCCATGCCCGCCATCTGTCCCAGCGGCTGGGTGAACTCGCGCGAGTACTGGATGAACGCGGTGGCGTCGCCCAGGCTCATCCCGCCGGACGCGACGCGGAGGCCGCCGACGACGGCGATTCCCACGTAGCTGAGGTAGGACACGAACTGCATGACCGGCATGATCATGCCGGAGACGAACTGCGCGCCGAAGCTGGCCTTGTAGAGGGCCTCGTTCCGCTCGTCGAAGCGCTCCAGCATGTCGGCGTCGCGGCCGAAGACCCGGACGAGGTCGTGGCCGGAGAAGGATTCCTCGATCTGGCCGTTGAGTTCGCCGGTGTTCTTCCACTGGGAGGCAAAGAGCTTCTGGCTGCGGGAGCCGATGATGCCGGCGGCGACAGCCGAAAGCGGCAGCGCAACGAGGGCAATCAGCGCCAGCTGCCAGGACACGATGAACATCATGATGACGATGCCGATCACCGTCAGTGCCGAGTTCACCAGCTGTGCGAAGGCCTGCTGCAGCGCCTGCTGGATGTTGTCCACGTCGTTGGTGACCCGCGAGAGGATGTCGCCGCGCTGGCGGGTGTCGAAATAGTTCAGCGGGAGCCGGTTGAGCTTCCTCTCGGTGTCGTCGCGGAGTTGGCGGACCACCCGCATGACCAGGATGTTCAGGACGTAGCCCTGCAGCCACAGGAAGATGTTGGCGACGAAGTACATCACCAGCACCACGCTGATCAGGTAAGCGAGTTCCTGGAAGTCGATACCGACACCCGGGATCACGTCCATCCTGGCGAGCATGTCCGCGAAGTTGTCCTGGCCCTGGGCACGGAGGCCTTCGACGTACTGCTCTTTGGTGCCGCCGGCCGGCAGTTGCTTGCCCATGACACCGGCGAAGATCACGTCCATCGCCTGGCCGAGAATCCGGGGGGCAACAACGTTGAGGACGACGGCGACCGTCACCATCGCGAGCACGGCGATGATGCCGGCCCGCTCGGGCTTGAGCAGGCCCATCAGCCGCTTCGCGGAGGGCCAGAAGTGCTGGGCTTTTTTGGCCGGAATGTCACCGAACATGCCGCCGTCGGCTTCGCCGGGCTTGTATTCCTCCTCATAGAAGTCGTCGTCCGGCTCCGTCGCGGCGAGCCGCGAGTCGGGTTCGGTGGCGGCAGCGGGCCTGCCCGAGTGTGGCGTGACGTTCTCTTTGGTGCTCATGCCACTGCCTCCGCGGTCAGCTGGGATTCGACAATTTCCTGATAGGTGCTGGAACTCTCCAGCAATTCGTCGTGCGTGCCGCGGTCCACGATCCGGCCGTTGTCGAGCACCAGGATCTGGTCAGCGTCGGCGATGGTGGAGACGCGCTGGCCCACGATGATCACGGTGGCGTCCGCGGTTTTCGCCTTGAGGGCCCGTCGGAGCCGGGCGTCCGTGGCGACGTCGAGGGCGGAGAAGGAGTCGTCGAACAGGAAGACCTTGGGTTCGGTGACGAGGGCGCGGGCGATGCAGAGCCGCTGGCGCTGGCCGCCCGAGACGTTGGTGCCGCCCTGGGCGATCCGTGAACCGAGCCCGTTTTTCTTCTCGCGCACAAAGTCCGCTGCCTGGGCCACGGTCAGGGCGTCCCAGAGCTGCTCGTCCGTGGCATCAGGCTTGCCGAAGCGCAGGTTGTGCTCGATGGTCCCCGAGAACAGGTACGGCCGCTGCGGCACCATGGCGACGCGCTGGGTGATTTCCGCCCGGTCCAGGTCGGTGACCGGGACGCCGTCGAGCAGCACCTCCCCCGACGCAGCGTCGTAGAGGCGGGGCAGCAGCGCCAGCAGGCTGGACTTGCCAGCGCCGGTGGAGCCGATGATCGCCACGGTCTGCCCCGGCTCGGCGGTGAAGCTGATGTCGCTGAGCACCGGCGCTTCGGCGCCGGGGTAAGCGAAGGACACGTTCCGGAATTCAACCCGGCCGGCCTTCTCAGCCGGCGTCACGGGGGTGAGTGCTTCGTGGATGGAGGGTTCGACGTCGAGCACCTCACCGATGCGGTCCGCGCACACCGAGGCGCGCGGAATCATCATGGCCATAAAGGTGCCCATCATGACCGCCATCAAAATTTGCAGCAGGTACTGGAGGAAGGCCGTGAGTGCGCCGACCTGCATTTCGCCGGCGTCGACCCGCTGACCGCCGAACCACAGCACGGCCGCGGTGGAGATGTGCAGGATCATGCCGATGGCCGGGAACATGAGTACGAAGAGCGCACCGATTTTCAGTGACACGTCGGTCAGGTCCTTGTTGGCCGCGCCGAAGCGCTCGGCCTCGTGGGGTTCGCGGACGAACGCACGGACGACTCGGATGCCGATGATCTGTTCGCGGAGGACGCCGTTGAGCCGGTCGATCTTCGTCTGCATGGAACGGAACAGCGGCATCAGGCGGACCACCAAGTAGCCCACCACGACGATGAGCACCGGAACGGAAACCCAGACCAGCCAGGACAGGTTGAGGTCCTCGCGGAGCGCCATAATGATGCCGCCGATGCACATGATGGGGGTGGCCACCATAAAGTTCAGGCCCATCAGCATGAGCATCTGCACCTGCTGGACATCGTTGGTGCCGCGCGTGATCAGGGTGGGGGCGCCGAAAACGTTGACGTCCTTCGCGGAGAAGCTGGTGACCTGGCGGAACACGCCGCGGCGCAGGTCACGGCCGAACGCCATGGCGGCTTTGGACCCGAAGTACACCCCGGCGATCGCGGTGGCGACCTGGATGAGGGCAACGCCCAGCATCACCCCGCCGGTGCGCCAGATGTAGTCCGTATCGCCGCGGGATACGCCCTCGTCAATGATCTGGGCGTTCAGGCTGGGCAGGTACAGCGCCGCAATGGTGGAGGCCAGCTGGAAGAAGATGACTGCCCAGATGTAGGGCAAATACGGCTTCGAGTAGCGCCGTATAAGAGTGACAAGCATGCCCACGAGTCCTTAGGAGATACCGAATGAATGAGGCTGGAGAAGAGTCTGGTGGGGGAACATCAACCGGATGCTCTTAGTAGTAGCAGAGGGGGCCGACAGCCATAGCCATCCAACTCTACGAAACGACCAGCCCGGGTGGAACATCGGCGGCCGAAAATCATCCAAACGGCGTACTTTTCGTCAACAAGCTGCCGCTGGAACTGCCGCGGACGCCGCTGCCGTGTTCGCCCGGGCCGGTGACCGGGCCGGTGACCGGGCCGGCGTCAGAGGCTGCGGCACTGGTGACCGGGCCGCCGTCGGACGTGGCAGTAGCGGCGGCGGGGCCGGCGATGTCCACCGTGCGCCGCAACGGCTCCTCCTTGATGAAGAGGATCGCGATCAGGGCAACCACCCCGACGATCGCCGAGACCATAAAGATCTGCGCCGTGGCGTCACCGTAAGCGGCCCGCATGATCTCGCGGACGGGTCCGGGCATGTCCTGGAGGTCCAGGCTGGCGCCGGCGCCGCCGCTGGGGGGAATCCCCGCTGCGGCGAATCCCTCGGCGGCGAGTTCCTTGACCCTGTTGGCCATGATGGCGCCGAGGACGGAGACGCCGATGGCGCCGCCCACCGAGCGGAAGAACGCGACGGAGGCGCTGGCGGTTCCGATGTCGCGTGCCCGCACGGTGTTCTGCACGGCCAGGACGAGGTTCTGCATCAGCAGGCCCAGGCCGAGGCCGAGGATCGCGGTGTAGACACCGGTCAGCCAGAGATCGGTGGTGTGATCGATGGTTCCGGTCAGCCCGAGACCGCTGATGAGCAGGACGGCGCCCGCCACCAGGTACCTCTTCCACTTTCCGGTCCGGCTGATCCGCTGGCCGGAGACGACGGAACCGATCAGGTTGCCGGCGATCATCGGCAGGGTCAGGAGTCCTGCCTCGGTGGGTGATGCGCCGCGTGCCACCTGGAAGTACTGGCCCAGGAACGCGGAGGAGCCGAACATCCCGACGCCGACGGCGATCGAGGCAAGGATGGAGAGGGCGGTGGTGCGCTGCGAAATGATCTTCAGCGGAATGATCGGCTGCGGCACCTTGGATTCCACCAGGACCAAGAGGGCCAGCAGGACGACGCCGCCGCCCACCATGGCTACGCTCTGCCAGGACCACCAGTCGTAGTAATCCGGGTTGCCGGCGAACGACACCCAGATCAGCAGCAGGCTCACGCCCGAGGTCAGCAGGATGGAGCCCAGCCAGTCGATCTTCGCGGGACGCCGGACGTGCGGCAGTTTCAGGGTGACCTGCAGCAGGACCAGGGCGATCACGGCGAGCGGGACGCACACGAAGAAGGTCCAGCGCCAGCCGAGCGGGCTGTCCACGATGAATCCGCCGAGCAGCGGTCCCCCGGCGGTACCCACGGCCATCACGGCGCCCATGTAGCCGGAGTACTTGCCGCGGTCGCGCGGCGGGATGATGGAGCCGATGATCGCCATGGCCAGTGCGGTGAGCCCGCCCATGGCGATGCCCTGGATGACGCGTGCGGTGAGCAGCAGCGGGATGGTCTCGGACAGGCCCGCCATGACGGACCCGGCCACAAAGATCACGATGCTGAGCTGTACCAGTAGCTTCTTGTTAAAGAGGTCGGCGAGTTTGCCCCAGATAGGCGTGGTGGCGGCGTTGGCCAGCAGGGCCGCGGTGATGACCCAGGCGAAGTCCGTCTGGGTTCCGTGGAGCTCGGACATGATCGTGGGCAGGGCGTTCGCGACGATCGTGCTGCTGATAATTGCGGTGAAGAACGCGGCCAGCAGGCCCGTGAGGGCTTCCAGGATCTGGCGGTGGGTCATCACCGCCCCCGGGGCGGGTGGCTTTTCTGTGGTTACTGCCATGGGGTGCTCCTCAAACAATGTCGGTCGTGGTGGTGGCTCCGGCCGTCGTTGCCCGGGCTGATGTCCTGAGGGACTCAGCAAGTTTCTGCAGGGTATTGGTGGTTTCCTCAACGTCCTGCTCGCTCCAGTCCTGCAGGAAACCGAGAAGGGTGGCGGCGCGCTGGTCCTCGATGGCGCGGAGTTTTTCGGCCCCCGAGGCGGAGAGCGCGATCAGTTGCGCCCGCCCGTCCAGGGGGTCGGGCCGGCGGACCACGTAGCCCTGTTCCTCCAGTTCGGCGATGTGCCGGCTGAGGACGGGGGCGCTGACGCCGAGCCGTTCCGCCAGTGCGGTGGCGCGGGACTCCCCCTCCCCCACGAAACGCAGCACACCCTGCAGGGCCACACCGGTGTCCTCCCCGCGGAGTTTGACCGCGGCGACGCACCGAACAGCGCGTTGCAGGTCGAAGATCTGGTGGACGAGCTTGGCGGCGGTGTCCGGCGCGACGGCCATAACGGCTCCCTAGTTTCTTCTCTTCGCTGGTTTTGCTTGCCTAAGGCAACAAATATAGCAGAGAATTAGTTACTTCGGGAAACTAACCCTGTTACTGGGGGCGCTGCGGCTTAAATGCCAAGCGCGGACCGGCAGCAGTGCTGCCGGTCCGCGTTTGTTTGTCCGCGTAGGGGTGTGGAACGACCTCAGGCGTTCAGGTGCTTATGCCTCCAGGTGGGTGGGGGCGAACATCTTGAGCAGGGTTTCGACGACGACGACGTTGGGTCCGTCGGCGGCGAATCCAGCCTTGAGCGCCTCCCCGACGTCCTCGGGGGCAACGCGGACTGCCGGAACCCCGAATGCCTCCGCCAGCTTCACGAAGTCGGGACGGGCGAGTTCGGTGGCGGTGGCCTTGCCGAAGGCGCCCACCATGTATTCACGCAGGATGCCGTAGCCGCCGTCGTCCACGATCAGCCAGGTGACCGGAACGTTGTGCTGCTTGGCCGTGGCCAGTTCGGAGATGGAGTACATCGCCGAACCGTCGCCGGACACGGCGAGCACACGGGCCGAACCGCCGGGCCTGCCGGTGGTTTCCAGGCCGACGGCGCCGCCAATCGCCGCGGGGAAACCGAAGCCCAGCCCGCCGGCGCCCTGGGCGGAGTGGAACTGGCCTTCGCGGGCGTCCCAGCAGCTCCAGGCCCAGTAGGCGGAGATGGTCATGTCCCAGAACGTCTGCATGTCAGAGGGGACGGCCTCGCGGATGTCCGCCATGAACTTCAGTTCCTTGCCGAGGTCCTGGGATTCGAGCCGGTCTTTCACCTTGGCCAGGGTTTCCTTGACCAGGGCTTCGGGCGAGGTGCCGTGCCAGTCCGCACGTTCCCCATGCGGTTCCGTCAGGGCCGCATCGAGCGCTGCGAGCGCCTGGCCGGCGTCGGCCCGGATGCCCAGGCCGGGGCGGTTGGACTCCAGCACGCGCGGTTCGGCGTCGATCTGGATGATCCGGCCGCGCGGCTCAAAGGTGAAGTAGTTGGAGGTCACTTCACCCAGCGAGGAGCCGATGACGATCAGCACGTCGGCGTCTTCGAGCAGCTCCGTCATGTGCTGGTCCTCGATCCAGGACTGCAGCGAGAGCTCGTGGTTCCACGGGAACGCGCCGTTGCCGCCGGGGGTGCAGATGACCGGAGCCCGCAGCTTCTCGGCGATCGAGAGCAGCGATTTCTCGGCCCGGCCGCGGCGCGTGCCGCCGCCGGCGATGATGGCGGGACGTTCCGCCGTCGAAAGCCATTTCACGGCTTCGCGGACCAGTTCCACGCGGGGCGGGTTGTCGGCGGCCTCGGCGAGGGCGTCCTCCACCGGGGGAACCATGATGGGGTCCAGCAGGACGTTCTGCGGGATTTCCAGCCATACGGGTCCCTGCGGCGAGGAGATCGCCTCGGTCCAGGCGTCCTGGATGGCGGAGGGGATGCCGGAAGCGTGCTGGATCAGCCGCTGGCTCTTGGTGACGTTCGCGGCCGAAGCCTTCTGGTCATCGAGCTGGTGCAGCATGCCCTTGCGGCGCGCGCCGAGGCCTTCGAGCGGGATCTGGCTCGCGACGACCACCATGGGAACACCGGTGGCGTAGGCTTCCTGCAGCCCGGCCAGGGAGGTCAGGGCGCCGGGGCCGGTGGACAGGAAGAGGACACCCACTTCGCCGGTGGCGCGGGAGTAGCCGTCAGCGGCGAAGGCCGAGTTGTTCTCCACCCGGGAGGAGACGAAGTGCAGGTTTCCGCGGCCCATCGCGTCGAAGAGGCCCAGGGCGTGCTGGCCCGGGATGCCGAAGACGGTCTTGGCGCCGAGCGCTTCGAGGGTCTCGACGACGAGGTCGCCGCCGTTGCGTACGCCGGTCACTGGGAGACCCCGCTCTCGACGCGCTGTGACGCCGGAGTCGCGAAGCCGGCCGGACGGCGGGATTCCTGGCCGAGGGCCTGGGCGGCGTAGCCGTTGGCCGCCCCGAACCGGTCGCCTTCCACCGCGCGGTCCGCCATCAGCGTGACCAGTTCGTAGGCCACGTGGCTGGCAGCGACACCGGTGATGTCCGCGTGGTCGTACGCGGGGGCGACCTCGACGACGTCGGCCCCCACCAGGTTCATGCCGCGGAAGCCGCGGATGATTTCCAGCAGCTCGCGGCTGGTGATGCCGCCGGCTTCCGGGGTTCCGGTGCCGGGCGCGTGGGCGGGATCCAGCACGTCGATGTCCACCGAGATGTAGAGCGGACGGTTGCCGATCCGGTCGCGGACCTTGGCGACTGTTTCCAGCACACCCTGGTAGTAGACGTCGGCGGAGGTGACGATGCCGAAGCCGAAACGGTGATCGTCGTCGAGGTCCTTCTTGCCGTAGAGCGGGCCGCGGGTGCCGATGTGGCTGATGGCCTCGGTATCCAGGATGCCTTCCTCGACAGCGCGGCGGAACGGGGTGCCGTGCGTGTATTCGGCGCCGAAGTAGGTGTCCCAGGTGTCCAGGTGCGCGTCGAAGTGCAGCATGGCGACGGGCTCTCCGGCGCGTTCCGCGGCGGCGCGCAGCAGCGGCAGCGCTATGGTGTGGTCACCGCCGAGGGTGACCAGCTTGCTGCCGGACGCGGTTAGGTCCAGGGCGTTCTGCTGGATGGTCTCGATCGCCTCGTTGATGTTGAAGGGATTGACGGCCATGTCGCCGGCATCGGCCACCTGGATGTTTTCGAAGGGGCTGACGTCCCAGGCCGGGTTGTACGGACGCAGCAGGCGGCTGGCCTCGCGGATGTGGTTGGACCCGAAGCGGGCGCCGGGGCGGTAGGAGACGCCCGAGTCGAAGGGCACGCCAACCAGGGTGACGTCCGCCTTCGCGACCTGGTCCAGCCGCGGCAGGCGCGCATAGGTGGCGGCGCCCGCGTAGCGCGGAATGCGGGATGAATCGATGGGGCCAAGGTTGCCATTGGCCTCGATGCGCAGCTCTTCCAAAAGAAAGCCTCTCCTTCGAGGATTGACCGACGGGTGTGACAGCCATCATACACTCGAAGTTGCCTCTTGTGCATCAAATGTTTACTGAAGCTCCTTGGCGGGGGTGGGTCCCGACGTCCCTGCCCGGTTGCTTGCCCCGGCAGCCGACCGGCGCCCTAACGGCTCGCGGCGGGGACCAGCACCCAGAGAACCTCGACGGCGTCATCCGTCGGGTTCACCCAGGTGTGCGGCTCGCGGCCGGGGAACGTCACGGTGTCGCCCGTGTGCAGTTCGAATTCCTCGTTGGTGAGGATCAGCCGGATGCTGCCTTTGACCACGTGGAGGACATCGACGTCGCAGTCCACCGCATAGAGTTCCGATTCGCCGCGGCCGCGGGGCTCGATCACGGCCTGGATGATCTGCACGCGGCGCTCCGAGCGTGCGGTCAGCAGCCGTTCCACGATTCCCTCGCCGCCCAGCGAGATCCGCGGGCCCTCGTTCTTCTTGGTGAGATGCGTTTCCGGGGCGGCGAAGAGATCGCCGATCGAGATGGAGAGCACCTGGCACAGCGTCACCAGGGACGCCACCGACGGTGACGTGAGGTCGCGTTCCACCCGGCTGAGGAAACCTTTGGTCAGCCCGGTGGCATCGGCCACCTGCTCGATGGTGAGCCGCTGCGACTGCCTCGCGGCGCGGATCCGGGAACCGATGGCGACGGGAACGTTGCTCGGTTCAACTGGTAGAGCCTTCATGTAGGAACCTTTCACGGCCGGCCGCACGGCCCCATTGTTGGAGCAATACTAGCGGGACGGCATCCCCTGGAGGCCGGATCCGCCCACGCCGCGCAATGCGTCTTGACTGTTACCGGGGTCACAACATACTGTTTGGCAACAAGTGTTGCCTATTAGGCAATAGATGCCAAAAGGCACGGCGGAGTACCTTACCCAGGGACACTTCCGCCGGCAGACCGTCACCGTACCCGTCAAGAAGCACCTGAGCCCCGCCGCCCTGTTGCGCGCCGGAGGGTTCAGCCGTGCTCCGAACAGCTCTGAGGAGCCCTTAATGGACGCAAGTTTCGTCAACATCGCCATTGTGGTGGTGTACCTGGTCGCCATGCTGGCGTTCGGGTGGTGGGGTAAGTCCCGCACCAAGAACAACAGCGACTTCCTGGTGGCCGGCCGCCGCCTCGGCCCGTTCCTCTACACCGGAACCATGGCCGCCGTCGTGCTCGGTGGCGCCTCCACTGTCGGTGGCGTCGGCCTGGGCTACAAGTTCGGCATCTCCGGCATGTGGCTCGTGGTCGCGATCGGCGCCGGCGTGCTGCTGCTCAGCCTGCTCTTCGCCGGCACCATCCAGAAACTCAAGATCTACACCGTGTCCCAGATGCTGAGCCTGCGCTACGGCAGCAACGCCACCCAGACGTCGGGCATTGTGATGCTGGCCTACACGCTGATGCTCTGCGCCACCTCCACCGGCGCCTACGCCACCATCTTCGTGGTGCTCTTCGGCTGGGACCGCGCCCTCGCGATCGCCATCGGCGGCGCGATTGTCCTCGTGTACTCGACCATCGGCGGCATGTGGTCCATCACCCTGGCCGACCAGGTCCAGTTCGTCATCAAGACGGTCGGCATCTTCCTCCTGATGCTGCCGTTCACGCTCAACGCAGCCGGCGGCTTCGAGGGCATCCGGGCCCGCGTGGATGCCAGCTTCTTCCAGATTGACGGCATCGGCGTCCAGACGATCATCACGTACTTCGTCGTCTACACCCTGGGCCTGCTGATCGGCCAGGACATCTGGCAGCGCGTCTTCACCGCCAAGACCCCCTCGGTGGCCCGCTGGGGCGGCGCCACGGCCGGCATCTACTGCATCCTCTATGGTGCGGCCGGCGCCCTGATCGGCCTTGGCGCCCGCGTTGCACTGCCGGACATCGACGTCAAGGCCCTCGGCAAGGACGTTGTCTACGCCGAGGTCGCCACCAACCTGCTGCCGATCGGCATCGGCGGCCTGGTGCTCGCCGCCGCCGTCGCCGCCATGATGTCCACGGCCTCCGGCGCCCTGATCGCCGCCGCCACCGTGGCCCGCGCCGACGTCCTGCCGTTCGTCGCCAGCTGGTTCGGCAAGGACATCAACACTGAAGACACGGACAACCCGGAGCACGACGTCAGGGCCAACCGCATGTGGGTCCTGGGCCTCGGGATCGTCGCGATCGTCATCGCCATCATCACCAAGGACGTCGTCGCGGCCCTCACCATCGCGTACGACATCCTGGTCGGCGGCCTCCTCGTCGCCATCCTCGGCGGCCTGGTCTGGAAGCGCGGCACCGGTGTGGCAGCCGCCGCCTCCATGGCGGTGGGCTCGGTTGTCACCCTCGGGACCATGATCGTCCTGGAGATCAACGCCGAGGTCCCGCTGGACGGCATCTACGCCAATGAGCCGATCTACTTCGGCCTGCTGGCCTCCGCGGTGGTCTACATTGCGGTGTCCCTGCTGACCAAGCCGACGGACCCCGCGGTCATGGCCAACTGGCACCGCCGCGTCGCCGGCGGCGCCGCCGAGGAGGAACAGGTCCCCGTCCTGACCCACTAGGGTCCTGGCCCGCTAAGGTTCTGGCCCACCAGGGTCCTGGCAACGAGTTAACGTTCGACGGCGGCGCTCCCCCTGAGGGGGCGCCGCCGTCGAACTTTTAAGCTGAACCTACAACCCGGTGACACTCAAACCGCTGGGCATCATTCATTTTCCTCAGGCTCAAGGAATTCTTCCCCATCACGGGCCACCACCGGTTTCTCGTCGCCCAGGAAGTCCTCTTCGTCCAAGGGCACGATCAGGTCGGCCTCTTCGAAAAGCTCTTCCTCTTCCGTTTCCGCGGCGTCACTCACGGGCGCGTCCTCGGCGTAGTCGTAGGCGGGATCCGACTCGAGGGAATCCCGGGCCGGCTGGATAGGACGTGAACCGATGTTGTCCATGAAGCAACCTCCGTGTGACTGGGGTGGCGGCAGCGGCTCCGAAGAGCACACCCTGGATTTTCATTCGAACACCGGGAACCCGGCCGGTCAAGACCTCCCGCCGACGCCGGCCGCGGCAGCCGCAAACGTCCGCGCGGCACCGGGATTTTTACGGTTTGCCTAAACTCCCCGCTGAGGAACGCCAGCCGAAAAAACGCGGAAATACGGGGTACGCTGGAAACGCAATGGGGCCGAACCATGCCCGCTTAAGCCCAGGAGCTTCCGTGTCTCAGCACGCCACATCTGATCCGTTCGACCCGGACCCCCGCCGCCCGGAACCCTTCGAGGACGCACCCCCCGCAACAGCCCCCGCTGCCCCCGGCAACGCAACTCCGCCCGCCGCAACACCTGCCGCGGCACCCAGCGCAGCGGACATCAAGCGGTGGCGGCAGTACCTCGCCGACGAACGCGCCGAAGCCTCTGTCTACCGGGACCTGGCCCAGAACCGCCACGGCGAAGAGCGCGAGATCCTCCTCGCCCTGGCCGAAGCCGAAGGCCGCCACGAGGCGCACTGGCTCCAACTTCTCGGCGACCAGGCCGGCCGCCCCCGCCCCGCCTCACTCCGCAGCCAGTTCCTGGGTTTCCTGGCACGCCACTTCGGCTCGGTGTTTGTGCTGGCCCTCGCCCAGCGGGCCGAAAGCCGGTCCCCGTACGCCACCGAACCCTCCGCCACGCCGGCCATGGTCGCCGACGAACAGATCCACGAGGAGGTGGTCCGCGGGCTCGCGACCCGGGGCCGCAACCGGCTTGCCGGCACGTTCCGCGCGGCCGTCTTCGGGGCCAATGACGGACTGGTCAGCAACTTGTCCCTGGTCATGGGCATGGCCGCCTCCGGCGTGGGCAGTTCCGTGGTCCTGCTCAGCGGTGTCGCCGGTCTGCTGGCCGGGGCTCTGTCCATGGGAGCGGGCGAATTTATTTCCGTGCGCTCTCAGCGCGAACTCCTGGCCGCTACGCTCCCAACCCAGATCACCCTGGCCGCCGCACCGTCGCTGGACATCGCCCACAACGAGCTCCTGCTGGTCTACCTGGCCCGCGGCATGTCGCGGGAGGCTGCCGAACACCGCGTCGCGGAGCGGATGGGCCTGCGCGACTGCGACTGCGATCCCAGCCTCTCCCTGCAGCCTGAGGTCCCGGAATCCCGTGACGAACACGAAGCAGTCGGCACCGCCTGGAGCGCGGCGGCGTCGAGCTTCTGTTTCTTCGCTTCCGGCGCCATCGTGCCCATCCTCCCCTTTGTCCTGGGTATGACCGGCGTCGCGGCGCTCGTGGTGTCCGCGGCTCTGGTGGGCCTGGCACTCCTGTTCACCGGCGGCGTCGTCGGGCTCCTTTCCGGCACTTCCCCCGCCACCCGCGGGCTCCGTCAGCTGGCGATCGGCATGGGCGCGGCCGGTGTGACGTACCTGCTGGGTATGGCCTTTGGCGCCGTGGTGGCCTAGTGGTCGGTCCTGAGTTCCGGGACCGGTCACCGCGGCACAGCCGTCCCCGCACCACCTGGCGGATGTTCCGCGGCCTCGCCGCCGCTGTGGTGATTGCCGGGGCCGCGTTCCTGGCCGCAGGCTTCATCTACGGGGATCCGCGCTTCTCGGGACTCTTCGAAGTCAACCGCGGATCCGGTCCGGGCACGGCGATGGCGGGCCAGCCCGGGCAGCCGGCTGTTGCTGAGCCGGTCGGGACGGACACGCCCCCGCCCGGCGTCGAAGAACAGGACCAGCCGCTGGGATACCCGCAGAAACCGGACGTCGCCAGTGATTCATACAAGTTCCTGGCCACAAACGGCGACGGCACCCCGGTGGGTTACTCGCCGTGCCGGCCACTGCACTACGTGGTGAACGCGGCGCTGGCTCCGGAAGGCGCCGAGCGCCTGGTCGAGGACGCGATCAGGACGATCTCCCGGGCCACCGGCATCCAGTTCGTCGACGACGGTCCCACCACCGAGGCGCCGTCGCAGGCCCGGATGCCGTATCAGCAGGACGTCTACGGGGAGCGCTGGGCGCCGCTGCTGATCGCGTGGACCACCCCGGACCAGGCGCCGCAGCTGAAGGGTCCGGTGATTGGCACCGGCGGCAGCACCCACTTCAGCTTCGGCGACGGCCCCAAGAGCTTTGTCACGGGCAGCCTGGAACTCGACGCCCCGCAGATCGCCGAGGACCTCGGCCAGCGGGACGGTTCCGCGTATGCCACCGCGGTGATCCTCCACGAACTCGGCCATGTCATGGGGCTGGAACATGTGGATGACCCGGTGCAGCTGATGTACCCGGAGATCGGCGCCCCGGACGGCCTGGCCGCCGGCGACCTGAACGGCCTGTACCAGCTGGGCAAGGCGGCGTGCCGCAAGGATCTCTGACCGGTCAGCGGTCCAGAACGGCGAGCGCTTCCTCCACGGTGTCCACCAGGAATATCCGGTTCTCCATGTGCCGTCCGGCCGCGAGGCTCTGCAGCAGGGGCCAGGCCGGGTAGCGCCGGAGCCAGTGCTCCTGCCCCACTAGCACCATCGGCATGATGGTCTCCGGGGTGCCGTAGTAGTTCTCGCAGGCATCCTGGAAGATCTCTTGCACGGTGCCGCCGGAGCCGGGCAGGAAGACAATGCCGCCGTTGCACAGTTCCAGGAGGATGGCCTCGCGGATGGCGTTCGCGAAGTACTTGGCGATGTGCGTGGCGAAGAAATTCGGGGGCTCGTGCCCGTAGAACCAGGTGGGGATCCCCAGCGACGGCGTGCCGTCCGGATGGCGTTCGACGACGGCGGCAGCGGACCGTGCCCACTCCGACACGGAGGGCAGGAACCCGGGAACCGCTGCGAGGTCGTCCAAGGCCCGCCGGAAGTCCTGCTCCGGGGCCTCGCTCAGGTAGGCGCCCAGGTTGGCAGCCTCCATCGAGCCGGGGCCGCCGCCGGTGGCAACCACCCGCCCATCCCTGGCCAGCAGCCGCCCCAGCTGCGCGGCCTCCTCGAATACTGCGGAGCCGCGGCTCGCGGCATGCCCGCCCATTACGCCCACCATGGTCCGCCCGGCGCAGAGTTCCGAGCGGGTCAGTTCATCGAGGGCATCGCCGATCGAATGGTCGTGCAGGGCGGCGGCCAGGGTGGAGTCCAGCCGGTGGCGCTGGCCCGGCTGGATGCTCCACTGGTACACCCTGGCGTCCGAGGTGTCCTCATAGCGCGAGTCGGAGATCCCCGCGTAGAGCTCCTGCGGGGTATAAAGCCGCCCGCGGTACGGGTTGAACGGTACCGCCTCCAGCTTGGGGAAGATCAGGGCGCCGCGGCTGCGCAGCGACTCCTCCACGCCGGCGTCAAAGGTGCATCCGAGGAAGATCCCGCCCTCCGCGTGCAGTGCGGCGAGCTGTGCCGTCCGGCCGCGCAGGTCCAGCGACTGGACATGCCAGCCCTGCATGGTTTTGGCCCCGGCCGCGGCCAGCCGGTCGAAGCTGTCGAGGGATTCGACCTCCAGCGTGCGGGGGCTGGGGTGCAGGCTGCGGGCGGCGCTCATGCGGTATGCCTAGTGCTGGCGGTCCGGGGTGGACCCCGTGCCGGAGGCTGCTTCGGAGCTCATGTATGCGTCAAGCTTGGCGAGGGTCTGCTCGATGTTGGCCGGGTGCCGGCGGAGGTAGCCGGCCAGGCGCAGGAGGATTCTGGCGCGTACATCCCGGGCATCCCACTGTTCGGTGACTAGAGTGCCCGGCTTTCCGTCGGAATCCGCGGCGGGCTCCAGCAGGTAGCGCCACACGTGGCCGCCGAAGTGCCGCCACGCGATCCGCCGGCCCTCCTCGAACTCGCACACCGTGTTGAGGATCTTGTAGTCCATTTTCATGTTCATTTCCATGCCGAACTTTGCACCCAGGGACAGCCGTTCGGGGCCGCGCGGCTGGGCACCTTTCACGGTGTCCGAGCCGTCGATCACGCTGTGCAGCGCAGGCGTGGCCAGCACCTCGAAGATGGCAACCGGCGTGGCGGCGATGAAACGGCTGCGGGACACAAGATATCTGTTCGTCATCCGGCAATCCTAGCCCTGCGCTGTGCCACGGAAATGTGTTGCAGAATAAACCATGCAGACTCCGCCCCTCCCCGGCAGCTGCCGGCCCCGCATCGGAATTCCCGTCCGGCTCAGCAGCTCTACTGACCCGGATCCGCGCGTGGCGGAGGCCAACCAGCTCTTTGACTACATCGTGGACCTGGTGCGCGACGGCGGCGGCGAACCGGTGCTGCTTGCGTCGCCAGATGAGCCGCTTGAAGCGCTCGACGGCGTCGTTCTTCCGGGCGGTGGCGACCTGGATCCCCGGCTCTACGGCGAGGAACCCGGCGTCGCCTGCTACGACGTCAGCCATGCCCAGGACGAGTTGGACCTGGCCGTTGCGCGGCGGTCGATCGACGCCGGGCTGCCGCTGCTCGGCATCTGCCGGGGGCACCAGCTACTCAACGTCCTCTACGGCGGAACCCTGATCCAGGACATGGACCCTGGCGCCGTGGCGCACCGGGAACCCGCACCTGCGCACGGCGCCGGGCCATGGGCCTGGCACGAGGTTGATGTGCACGGGGGAAGCAAGGTGGCTGGACTCTACGGTGGTCTCGGGAACGGCGGATTCGGGAACGGCGGATTCGGGAACGGCGGCCCGGGGAGTAACGGCCGGACGGACAGCACCGGCGTCACGGTCAAGATTGCCTCCGGCCACCATCAGGCCGTGGCGCGGGTCGCCGATGGGCTGGTGGTGACAGCTGTGGCCGGGGACGGCACCGTCGAGGCACTGGAGGATCCGGAGCGCTGGGTGGCATCCGTGCAGTGGCATCCCGAGGCCCTGGAACTCCCGGCCGAAGAACGGCTCGCCCCGTTCCGCGCCTTTGTGGGGATCTGCAGCCGTCGGCAGCACGGCCGTATGGTGTCCTGACATCCCCGGCTGTCCCCTGCTACTATCGGCTTAGGCAGTATGTCCTATCAAGCGAACATATGCCGGACACATATCTGGCGGCCGCACCGGGTTCCGGTCGGGGGCACAAGGGAGCGCTTCAACAGTGGCTATGCAAAAAGTGGCGAATCAACTTAATCTCAACATCGACCGGTCTTCCCCGGTGCCGCTTTACCACCAGGTGGTTCAGGGTATTGAAGCCGCGATCCATGGCGGAGTGCTTCCCCCGGGCAGCCGCCTCGACAACGAAATCGACCTTGCCGCCCAGCTGAACCTTTCCCGCCCCACCATGCGCAAGGCCATGGACGAACTGGTCCGCTCAGGCCTGCTGGTGCGCAAGCGCGGAGTCGGCACGCAGGTGGTCTCCAGCCAGGTCCGGCGCCCGCTGGAGCTGTCCAGCCTCTTCGATGACCTCAGCAACAACGGCAGCAAGCCCACCACCGAGGTGCTGAGCTTCTCCCACGACGAGGCCGACGCCGCCACCCGGGCGGCGCTCCAGCTTCCCGCCGGCGCGAAGGTCTACCACTTCACCCGGCTCCGGAAGGTCGGCGGAAAACCGCTGGCACTGATGGAGAACTGGGTCCGCGATGACATCACGTCCATCGACGAGGCACTTCTCGGCGCGCAGGGCCTCTACGGGATCCTCCGCAACGGCGGGGTGAACTTCCGCCTCGCCTCGCAGCGCATCGGGGCCATGATCGCCAACGACTACCAGGCGTCGCTGCTGGACACCACCCCCGGTTCAGCCCTCGTCACCATGGAACGCACCGCCGTCGATGACACCGGACGCCAGGTGGAGACCGGGCACCACGTCTACCGCGCTGATTCCTACAGCTTCGAAATGACGCTCGTCCAACGCTAGACGCGACAACGAAAGGGCACCACTTATGGCCAACTGGGTCTATCCGCTCGGCACCGCCGCCCAAGGCACCTGGGACGTCTCCCTGGGAACGTCCGATTCCACGCTGGAGGTGTCGGGCTGGACCCACACCGGCCTGAAGGTCGCCACACTGGCGGCCGCGGCCGCCGTCGAACTTCCCGCCGCGGACGAGGAACGCATCGTGGTCCCGCTCAACGGCGCCTTTACGGTGTCCGTCGACGGCGACGAGTATCGGCTGGCCGGCCGGGACAGCGTCTTCAGCGGCCCCAGCGACGTCCTTTACACCGGAACGGGCAAGGCGGTGACCATCAGTTCGTCCGACGGCGGACGCGTTGCCGTGGCCACTGCCCCGGCCAAATCCTCGTACCCGACGCGCCTCATCACGGCCGCCGAGACGCCGGTGGAACTGCGCGGTGCCGGTAACTGCTCCCGCCAGGTCCACAATTTCGGCACCCCCGCTGCGCTGGAGGCGGACCGCTTCATCGTCTGCGAGGTCCTCACGCCGGCCGGCAACTGGTCCTCCTACCCTCCGCACAAGCACGATGAGGAGAAGGACGGCGAGACCAGCCTCGAGGAGATCTACTACTTTGAGACCCGGGTCTCCGCCGGCGCGCCGGCGCGGCCGGGAGCGGACGACGCGATCGGCTACCAGCGTGTCTACGCCTCAGACGAGCGGCCCATCGACGTCTCCGCGGAAGTGCGGACAGGTGACGTCGTCCTGGTGCCCTACGGCTGGCACGGTCCGGCCATGGCAGCCCCGGGCTACGACCTGTACTACCTCAACGTGATGGCGGGCCCCGGCCCGGTCCGCGACTGGCTCATCAGCGACGACCCGCACCACGGCTGGATCCGCCAGACCTGGGAAGGCCAGGACCTGGACCCGCGGCTGCCGTTCGGCGCCTGAACCTGAACTACCTATCCACGCGAGCTTGCAGCGCAAAGAACCCCGGAGCCACCAGGCTCCGGGGTTCTTTCGTCTCTGGCGCTGCACCCCGGTGACGGAACCGGGGTGGAGCGCCGGCTTAGCGGGCCACGGTCTGGACCACGCGGACCGGCACCCCGGTCGCGAGGGATTCCTGCGCGGCGTCGGCCACCCGGGAGGCTGCAACCGCGTCCTCGGGGGTGCAGGGGTTGTCGCGGCGGCCCAGGATCAGCTCGACGAAGGCCGCCATCTCGGAGCGGTAGGCCTGGTCGAACCGCTCGGCGAACGTGTGGTGGGGCTCCCCCGCTGGGAACGTGACCCCGGCTTCGGCGGACGCCAGCGCGGTTTTGTCATCCAGGCCCACCATGAGCGAACTGCGGGAACCCTGGATCTCCAGGCGCACGTCGTGGCCGGCGCCGTTGTACCGCGTGGCCGAAACCGTCCCGACCGTGCCGTCGTCGAACGTCACCAGCGCGAGGGCTGTGTCCACATCGCCGGCCGCACCGATGGCCGGGTCCCCGTTGTTGGAACCCCTGGCATAGACCTCGACGATTTCCCGGCCGGTGAGCCAGCGCAGGATGTCGAAATCGTGCACCGAGCAGTCCCGGAACAATCCGCCGGAGCTGGCCAGGAACTCGACCGGCGGCGGCGCCATGTCACACGTGACAGCGCGCAACGAGTGGATCCAGCCCAGTTCCCCGGCCTGGTAGGCCCGCCGGGCCTCCTGGTAGCCTGCGTCGAAGCGCCGCTGGTGGCCGATCTGGACCACGCCCTGCCGTTCGCGGATGTAATCGAGCACGGGCAGGGCATCCGCCACGTTCAGGGCCACGGGCTTCTCGCAAAAGACTGGGATCCCGGCGTCCACGCCCGCCTTGATCAGCTCTGGATGGGTCCCGGTTCCCGTGGCGATGACCAGTCCGTCCAGCCCGGAGGCGAGGAGCGCCTGCACCGAGGGCAGGAACTCGGCACCGAGCCCGGCGGCGACGGCCCGGGCGTGGTCGGCGGCGACGTCGGTGAGCCGGAGCCGGACGTTGATGCCCTGCGGATGCAGCACCTCGTTGAGCGCTGCGATGTTGTTGGCGTGCATCACGCCGATCCGGCCGACGCCGACCAGTCCGAGGATTACGTCCTTCATGCTCCTGCTTCCGCGTGTAGTGCGGGCACGGCGAATGCTGCCCGAAAGGCCTCCAGGGCCGCGTAGCTGTCACCGCTGGCCCAGGCTTCCATGCCCACGGTTCCGTCGTAGCCGGCCTCCGCGAGCGCCCTGGCGACGGCGGCGTAGTTGATTTCCCCGGTGCCGGGTTCGCAGCGCCCGGGAACATCGGCCACCTGGATTTCGCCGAGGTAGGGCAGGGCGTTCCGGACGAGCTCGATCAGGTTCCCCTCCCCCATTTGGGCGTGATAGAGGTCCAGCATGAGCCTGGCGTTGGGGTGCCCGGCCGCCTGGACCAGCGCCAGGGTGTCCTTGGCGCGGGCCAGCGGGATGCCGGGGTGGTCCAGGATGGTGTTGAGGTTCTCAAGGCAGAAGGTCACCCCGTACTTCTCGCCGAGCCGGCCCAGCCGCTCCAGGGTCCGCGCCCCCGTGGTCCACATGTGGCCGCTGGACCGGTAGACCGGACGGGCCGCCTGGCCGTCGATGAGTTCAGCCGGGTGCACCACCAGTCGGCTCACACCGAGCTCCAGGGCGGTGGGGATGAGCGTCTCCGCCGTCCGCACCACGTCGTCGGCCGTGCCCGGGTCAACCAGGCTGCCGGCGGTGTAGCCCGTCATGGAGGAAAACACCGCCCCGGTGGCCTTGAGCGCGCCGATGTCCTTGGTCCGGGAGTCCCAGAGTTCGACGTCGAAGCCGGCCTCATGGATCCGGCGCACCCGCTCCGTGAACGGGAGGTCGGTGAAGACCATCTCGGCGCAGACGGCAAGCCGCATCAGAGGACTGCCGTCTCGTTGACGGCCGCTGTGTTGACCGCCGCTGTATTGACCCTCACGGGGGTGCCGGCCTTGACCGATTCGATGCAGGCCAGCGCCATGGCCAGCGCGCGCCGGGCGTCCGCTCCCCCGGGCGTAAGTGAGTACGCGGCCGACGACGGCGCCGCATCGTCGCTGCTGCCGTCCCGCCGTGCCCGCACGGCGTCGGCGAAGTCGGCGAGTTCGTCCGTGTAGGCCTGGCGGAAGAGCTCGACGTTCAGCCGTGGGGTGTCCGCCGACATGCCGTCGGCGGTGTAGCGGCGGGCGACGGTTTCCGTGGCCCGCCCCGCCTGCACCATGCCCTTGGAACCGAAGACTTCCCCGCGGATGTCGTAGCCGTAAAGGGCGCTGAAGCTTGCCTCGGCCACGGCGATGGCACCGTTGCTGTAGCGGATGGTCACCACCGCCGTGTCCAGGAAACCCTGGCCCCGCAGTCCCGGTTCCACGAGCGCATCGGCGATGGCGTAGACCTCCACCGGCTCCGCGCGTTCGTTGAACCAATTCAGGGTATCGAAGTCGTGGATCAGGGTTTCCAGGAAGACGGTCCAGGCCGGGACCCTGGCCGCGTGGGGAATGCTTCCGGTGCCGGGATCCCGGGTCAGCGAGCGCAGCAGCTGCGGCGTTCCGGCTGTTCCCGCGGCGAGGTCCTTCTTGGCGGCCTGGAAGTCGGCAGCGTACCGGCGGTTGAAGCCGACCTGGAAGTGCACACCGGCCGCCTCCACGGCGGCCAAGGCGGCGTCGAGCTCGTCCAGGCCCAGCCCGGCCGGCTTCTCACAGAACACATGTTTACCGGCGGCGGCGGCCTGGGCGATCAGGGTCGAATGGAAGCGCGCCGGGCTCGCGATGATCACGGCGTCGATCTCCGGGTCGGCCAGAATGTCGGCGGCGTCCGCCGTCACCTTGCTGGCACCCAGGACGGAGGCCAGAGCCGTGGCAGACTCAACATTGGGGTCCGCGATGGCGGCGAGCTCGGCGCCGGGGACCCGGCGTGCGATGCTCTCGGCGTGGAAAGCGCCCATCCAGCCGGAGCCGATCAGTCCGATCGTCACCGGCTGGGTTGCGCCGGACGGGGTGCGGTTCAGGTAAGCCAAAGGCTTGTCCTTTCAAGAATCGGGACGGCAGGTTACCCGTAGGTTTTGCCGGTTGTCTGGGTCACGTCGGCCACTTCGCCCTTGACTTCCTTGACGATGTCGCCGTGGCCGCCGAGTTGTTCGAGTTCGTGGGCCAGTTCGGCGAGTTCGGCGCCGCCGGCCATTTGGGCAGTGAGCTCGTCGAGGGTGATGTCCTTTTTGTCGTAGTAGCCGATCGACTTGCCGCGCTTGAGCAGCAGGAACCGGTCACCGACGGGGAAGGCGTGGTGGGGGTTGTGGGTGATGAAGATGACCCCGAGGCCCCGGTCGCGGGCCTGCAGGATGTAGCGGAGTACCACGCCGGACTGCTTCACACCCAGGGCCGCGGTGGGCTCGTCCAGGATCAGGACCTTCGCGCCGAAGTACACGGCCCGGGCGATCGCGACGCACTGGCGTTCACCGCCGGAGAGCTGGCCGATGGGCTGTTCCACGTCGCGGAGGTCAATGCCCATCGCGGCGAGTTCCTTGAGCGTGATCTCCTTCATCTTCTCCACGTCCATGCTCTTGAACGGGCCGAAGCCGGACGTGAGCTCGGAGCCGAGGAAGAAGTTCCGCCAGATCGGCATCAGGGGCACCACGGCGAGGTCCTGGTAGACGGTGGCGATGCCGGCGTCCAGGGCGTCCCGGGGGGAATCGAACTTCCGTTCCTCGCCCATGACGTTCAGGACCCCGGCGTCGTGCTGGTGCAGTCCGGCGATGATCTTGATCAGCGTGGACTTGCCGGCGCCGTTGTCCCCCAGGACGCAGGTGACGCGGCCGTTGTCCACGGCCATGGTGACGTCGGACAGGGCGATGATGTTGCCGTAGTGCTTGCCGACGCCCTCAAGGGAGAGCAGGTGGACGGGGGTGTGGGTGAGGGGATCTTTTTCGTTCTGGAGCAGCGTTTGCTGGTCGATGTCGTTGGCATTCATTTCTCTAAGCCCCTTTTACTTGAGTTCCGCGCGGCGCTTGACGATGAGGTTGACAATGGTGGCCAGCAGCAGCATCAGGCCGAGGAAGAACTTGAACCAGTCGGGGTTCCACTGCGCGTAGACGATGCCCTTGTTGGCCATGCCGAAGATGAACGCACCGATCGCGCCGCCGATCGCCGAGCCGTAGCCGCCGGTCAGGAGGCAGCCGCCGATCACCGCGGCGATGATGTAGAGGAACTCGTTGCCCACGCCCTCACCGGACTGCACGGTGTCGAAGGCGAAGAGGTTGTGCATGCCCAGGATCCAGCCGCAGAAGCCAACGCCCATGAACAGGCCGATCTTGGTGGCCTTGACCGGGACACCCACGGCGCGGGCCGCGTTCGCATCGCCGCCTACCGCGAAGATCCAGTTGCCCACCCGGGTCCGCATCAGCACCCAGGTGGCCACCGCGACGAGCGCTATCCAGATGAACACCGTGATTTTGACGTCGACGCCGGCGATGTTCACCGAGGACGCGAACACGGCCCGGGCGGAGTCGAAGCCCTCCATGTTCGAAATCGAGGGCGATGACACGCCGCCGCCGATCAGGCGGGTCAGGCCCAGGTTCAGGCCGGTCAGCATCAGGAACGTGGCCAGGGTGACGATAAAGCTGGGCAGCTTGGTCTTCATCAGGATCCAGCCGTTGACGTAGCCGATGCCCAGGGACACCAGCAAGGCCAGGCCAACGCCGACCCAGACGTTCGTGCTGAAGTACCAGCTGAACATCGACGCCGTCAGCGCCGAGGAGATCACGGCGACACCGGTGGACAGGTCGAACTCCCCGCCGATCATCAGCAAGGACACCCCCACCGCCATGATCCCGATGGTGGAGGAACCGTACAGCACGGTCGCGAAGGCATTCGGCTGGGTAAACGTCGGCGATACCAACGCGAAGAAGACAAACAGGACGATCGCACCCACCAGGGCGCCAATCTCGGGCCGGCCTAGCAACTTCTGGAACGGACTGCGTTTGGCGACACGCTCGTCGGCCGCAGCCGACCCTGCCTTTGTCTTTGTCTGGGTGATGGTCATGGTAGCTCTCCTTGCTGCCGGGCCGACGTGAGCCGGCCCGGCCAGCGGACTGTTAGCGGATGCCCTGCTGGGCGAAGGTCAGGACATCGGCTGCATTGGATTTGTCGACCAGGCTCGGGCCGGTAAGAACCGACTGGCCCCCGCCAATGGTGAAGCCGCCGCGCTTGTTCTGCCACAGCGCGTCAATGGCGCCGTAGCCCTGCAGCCACGGCTGCTGGTCCACGGTGAACAGCACTGCACCATCGACGATCTTCTGGGCGAGATCTGCGTTCAGGTCGAAGCTTGCAACCTTGGCCGAGCTGCCGGCGTCCGTGACCGACTTGAGGAGGGTCAGGGTGATGGGGGCGCCGAGGCCGATGATGACGTCGGCGTCCGTTGAAGCCTGGAGCTTGGCCGTCGCCGTGGACTGGACGGAGGTCATGTCTTTTCCGTCGACGTACAGGATCTCCGTTGCGGGCACCTTCGCCTTGACGCCGGCGCACCGTGCTTCAAGTCCGACGTGGCCCTGTTCCTGGATCACGCAGACCGGTTTCTTGAAGTTCTCCGCCGCGAGCCGGGTGCCGACTGCTTCACCGGCAAGATTTTCGTTCGAGCCAAAGTGGGTGAAGGCCCCCAACTGCGCCGAGACGCCCTCGCCGGCGTTCAGGCTCACCACCGGGATTCCGGCGTCGGTGGCTTTCTTCAGGACGTCTTTGAGGGCTTCGGGCTTCGCAAGCGTGACCGCGATGCCGTCGACCTTCTGGTCGATAGCCTGCTGGATGAGCTGGGCCTGGCGCCCGGCTTCGGGATCGGACGTATAGAGGAGCTCAACGTTGTCCTTCGCGGACGCCTCCTCGGCCCCCTTCCGGACGATGTCCCAGAAGGTGTCACCTGCAGCGGCGTGGGTGATCAAGGCAATCTTCATCCGCTCCGTGGAGGCGACCTGGCCGCCGGCGGCCGCGTCGCCGGAGTCTGCGGGCTTGCCGCCGGTGCTGGAACACGCGCTCAGGGCCAGCATGGGTACCACGGCCGCCACGAGGGCCGTCTTCCGCCACGAGAACTTGGTCACGATTAATCTCCTTTGATTCCGGGCCCCGCCGACCGCTTCTTTGCGGCAGTCCATGAGCCACCTACAACTGATCATGGTGATTTACCTCACGCATGTCAATAGTTTGTCCTGACATTAGGATGTAATCACGTAACGATTGACTTGTGGCCCGTAAAGGACAACCGGATTCCCGGGCCCCTCCGCGCCGCGCCCTGCTGCCGGAAAACGCCGGCGACGGCGGCAGCCCAAGGCCGCCGCCGTCGTCGCGATGTCCGAAAATGTAGTTGAAGACGCTAGGCCCGCTGGAGTTCCGCGCCCTCCCGCTCGCTGTCCGGACCGGCGAGGCCGGCCGCGGCGGGAGCGCCGTCGCGTCCGCCGCTCTGTCCGCCGCCGCGCCGCTTCGCGGCAGTTGCGGCGACCACCATCACGGCCAGGCCCAGCAGAGTGATCCCGGTGCCGGCCCAGATGGGCGAGGTGTAGCCGAGGCCGGCCGTGATGGTCACGCCGCCCAACCACGCGCCGAGGGCGTTGCCCACATTGAAGGCACCGATGTTGGCGCCGGAGGCCAGGGTGGGGGCGGTTGTGGCGTACTTCATGACGCGCATCTGAAGTCCGGGGACCGTGGCGAAGCCGAAGCCGCCCAGCAGCACCATGGAGGCGATGGTCATGGGCTGGTGTCCGGCCGTGAGGGCGAAGACCACGAGGACCACAACCAGGGCGGAGAGGGCCACGAGCAACGTGCGGTCCACGTTCCGGTCGGCCGCCTTGCCGCCCGCGGTGTTGCCGATGAGCAGGCCCACGCCGAAGAGAATCAGCAGCCACGGCACGGTGGAGGCGGAGAATCCGGTGACTTCGGTGAGTGTGAAGGCGATGTACGTGAAGGCGCCGAACATGCCGCCGTAGCCGAGGATGGTGACCAGGATGGAGAGCCAGACCTGGCCGGACCGGAAGGCCCGGAGCTCCCCGCGCAGTCCGCCGGCCTGGCCCGCGCCGGTTTTTGGAACCAGGGCGAGGATGCCGGCCAGCGCCAGCACGCCGATGGCGGTGATCGCCCAGAAGGTGGAGCGCCAGCCGGCGGCCTGGCCCAGCATGGTGCCGAACGGCACGCCCAGGACATTGGCCGCCGTCAGGCCGGTGAACATGATGGCGATGGCCCCGGCTTTTTTGGTGGGGGCGACCATACTGGCGGCCACCACCGCGCCGATGCCGAAGAAGGCGCCGTGTGCCAGCGCCGCGATGATGCGGCCGACCATCATCAGCGAGTAGTCCGGCGCGACGGCCGAGATCAGGTTGCCGGCGATGAACAGCACCATCAGCACGGCCAGGACCGGCTTGCGCTCGAAGCGCGTTACGGCGGCGGTCAGGATCAGGGCCCCGACCACGACGGCGAGCGCGTAGCCGGAGATCAGCCAGCCGGCCGTGGCCTCGCTGACGCGGAAGTCCGCGGCCACTTCGGGCAGCAGGCCCATGATGACGAACTCGGTGAGTCCGATACCGAACCCGCCGAGGGCGAGTGCTATCAGGCCGATTGGCATGGAGGAGCTCCTTCAAAACTGTACGGAAAGAATTGCGAAGCGTAAGCTATTAGTTGCAGACGCGTTATTTATTGTTGCACAAGCAAGTATGCCGCGCAAGCAACTAATTTGTGGGCTGCCACCGTTCCGGTACTTGCGGGGCAGGCAGGCTGATCTGAAGGGAAGAACTGATGGGCATCAAGGACGACGCCGTGGAGGTCCGGGCGCAAGGCTGGCGGACCCTGGCGGCCCTGCACGGACTGATCGAGGCGGAGCTGGAACGCGCGCTGCAGGCGGTGGCCCAGCTGTCCGTCGTGGAGTACACCGTGCTGGATGCGCTGAGCCGCCAGGACGGCTGGCACATGCGCATGCAGCAGCTGGCCCGCGCCACCGCGTTGAGCGCGAGCGCCACCACACGGCTGGTCAACCGGCTGGAGGACCGCGGCCTGCTGACCCGGATCCTGTGCGCCGATGACCGCCGCGGGATCTACACCGAGCTCACCCCGGGCGGCATCAAGCTGCTGGACGAGGCCCGGCCCAGCCACGACGCCACGCTGGAGCGTGCGCTGGCCGAGGCGCAGGAGGTACCGGAGCTGGCGCCCCTGGTCGATGCGCTCCCGAAGCTGCACGCGCACGCGTAACCGTCTAGCTCCATCCCGCGGTGGCGGGGCGGGGCTTGCGTCTGGGCAGGCTACGCGGCGACGGGTTGTTTGGCGGCCAGTTGCTTGAAGTGGTGCTCCAGGTCTTCCAGGCTCTTGTCCTTGGTTTCCGGGATGTACTTCGCGGCGAACGCGATGGCGCCGACGCCCAGCACGGCAAAGACGAAGAACGTGTTGGAGAGCCCGATCGCGGCGAGGAGCTGCGGGAAGCCGAAGCCAACCAGGAAGTTCACCGTCCACAGCACAAAGGCTGAGGCGCCCATGCCCAGGCCCCGGATTTTCAACGGGAAGATCTCGGACAGCATCAGCCAGGTGACCGGGGAGATCGCGCCCTGCTGGAAGGCAAGGAACGTCACGGTCAGGGCCAGGATCACGAAGCCGCGGGCGGTGCCTTCGGGCAGGACCAGGGAGAAGAAGCCGATCAGCAGCAGCGCCGCCGTCGTGCCGATCTGGCCGGTGATGAGCATCCTGCGCCGGCCCACCTTGCCCAGCAGCCAGATCCCCACGAAGGTGGCCGCAACGGAGATGACGCCGTTGGCGATGTTGGCCGTCAGCGCGGCTTCGCGGCCGAAGCCGGATTCAGCCAGGATCTGCGTGCCGTAGTACATGATCGAGTTCACGCCGGTGATCTGCTGGATGACGGCCAGGCCGATGCCCACCACGAAGATGCGGCGCAGCCAGGGCACACCGAGGTCCCGCCAGGAACCCATTTTGGACTTGTAGTCCTCCACGGCCATGGCCTTGACTTCCTCGAACTCGGCCCGGGCCTCGGACTGGGAGCGGATCCGTTGCAGCACGCTGAGGGTCTCGCCGAAGCTGCCCATCGAGGCGAGCCAGCGCGGGCTTTCGGGCATGAAGTTCATGCCGATCCAGAGCGCGATCGCCGGCAGGGTGGCGATGACCAGCATCCAGCGCCAGATGCCGCCGGATTCGCCAAAGGTGTTGCCGAGGTAGGCGTTGAAGATGAAGGCCAGCAGCTGGCCCGTGACGATCATCAGCTCGTTCTGGGTGACGATCCGGCCGCGCCGGGCGCTCGGGGAGACCTCGGCGAGGTAAACGGGCACGGTGACGGACGCGCCGCCGACGGCGAGTCCCAGGACGAAGCGGGCCAGGATCATGACCTCGGTGTTCGGGGCAAAGGTGCAGGCCAGGGTGCCCACCAGGAAGATCACGGCCAGCACCATAATCATCTTGCGCCGTCCGTTGCGGTCCGCGAGGCGCCCGCCGAAAAGGGCGCCGAAGGCGGCGCCAAAGAGCAGGGAGGAGGTCACCAGTCCTTCGGTGAGCGGCGTAAGGCCCAGGTCCTCCTGCATGTACGGCAGGGCACCGTTGATGACGCCGGTGTCATAGCCGAAGAGCAGGCCGCCGAAGGTGGAGATGATGGTGGCGGTGCGCAGGGCCTTTTTGTGGTTGGCGGGCGGCGCCTTCCGCTGTTGGGCGGTTGCCGTCGGCGTCATACGCTCACCTTCTGGATCTGCTGCTTCATCGTGTCCAGCTGGTAGCGGGAGACCTCTTCGGCGTCGTCGTCCTCGGCGAACACGCTGGAGACCATCACGGTGTCCTCCCGGTCGAGGAACCCGATTTCCTTCAGGCCGCCGAAAAACTCGTCCCAGTTGACGTCGCCGTCGCCGATTTTCAGGTGCTGGTGCACCCGGGCCGGGTTGCCGGGCGGGTTGGTGATGTAGCGCAGCCCGTGCGAGGCGTGGTGGTCCATGGTGTCGGCGACGTGGACCAGGCGGAGCTTGTCCCCCGCCGCGCGCATGATGTCCAGCGGCGCGTCCTTCATGTGGAAACTGTGCGAGGCCACGTAGACCAGGCCCACATTCTTGGAGTTCAGGCCGCGGATCACCCGGATCGCGGCGAGTCCCTCCTCGACGAAGTCGTCCGGGTGCGGGTCGATCAGGAGGTCGATTCCTTCGCGTTCGATGATCGGCAGCAGTTCCTCCATGGAGCGGTAGAACGCACGCTCGGATTCCTCGGCCTTCTCCGGGCGTCCGCTGAACTCGGTGTTCATGGTGCTGACGCCCAGGTCCACGGCGATCTGGATGGCGCGCTTCCAGTAGCGGACGGCGGCTTCGCGGGCTTCCTCATCCGGCCCGGACCAGCGGAGGACCGGCAGCACGGAGGCGATTTCGATCCCGGCGTCCTTGCAGGCCGCCTTCAGCTGGCCCACCAGTTCGTCGTCGGCCTTCGGGTGGTTGAAGAACGGGATGAAGTCGGGGTGCGGGGTCATCTGCATGTACTCATAGCCTAGGTCGGCGACGACGCGCGGGAACTCCAGGAGCCCGTGGCTGTGGTGGAACGGCGTGGGATCAAGTGCGATTTTCACTTCGGAACACTCCATGGTGGAACTGGCGGGTTGAGCGTGGGACCGGCGGAACGGGAGGGGGCCGCGGCCCCCTCCCGTTCCTCCTAACGGTAGAGCGCGGGCTTGGCGTTGAGCTTCACGGCGACCTTTTCGCCGTTCTTCTGCGCCTCGACGCCGGCCTCGCAGCAGGCGGCGGTGGCGTACCCGTCCCAGGCCGTCGGTCCGCCGATTTCACCGCGGACGGCGGCGTCCACCCAGGACTGGATTTCGACGTCGTAGGCGGCGCCGAAGCGCTCCTCGAAGCCGGGGGTGATGTTTCCGCCCCAGCGGCCAACAGTGCGCGTGTAGGGGCCCTTGTCGCCGCCGATGCTGACGATACCGTCCTCGAAGGAGGCCTGGGTGGCCACCTCGTAGCCGAACTTGGCGTTGACGAAGATCTCGACATCGGCCAGGACGCCGGATTCGGTTTCGATCAGCACGTGCTGCGGGTCGTGCTGGCCTGCCGGGGCGTTCCTGGTGGCCTTGCCGAGGCGGACCTGGACGGAGGTGATCTCCTCGCCGGTGAAGAACCGAATGGCGTCGAACTCGTGCACCACGGAGTCGTTGATCAGCATCTCGTTGGTGAAACCGGCCGGGGTGGTCGGGTTGCGGTGCTGGTGGTGCAGCATCAGCAGCTCGCCGAGTTCGGAGCTCCGGATGATGTCGCCCAGGGCGGCGTATTCGGCGTCGAAGCGGCGCATAAAGCCGACCTGGATGCGCTGGCGGCCCAGCTGTTCCTCCGCCTGGACGATCTTCCAGGCGGAGGCGGCGTCCGGGGTGAGCGGCTTCTCGCAGAGGATCGGGATGTCCTTGGCGATCGCCTTGAGCAGGATGTCCTCGTGCAGGAATCCGGGCGTGGCGATCAGCACGGCGTTGACGTCGCCGTTGCCCAGCGCCTCGTCGGCGTCGGCCAGGGCGACGGCGCCCGGGATTCCCTCGATGGCGGCCTGGGCGCGGGCCAGGTCGACGTCGACGACGGCGGCAACTTCCGCGCCGTGGATGCGGGTGTTGAGCCGCTGGATGTGGTCTGCGCCCATACGGCCGGCGCCGATGACAGCTACACGGAGGGTCTTGGTCATGGTTCTGGTCCTTCGTTCTCGGTGAGGTCTAGTTGACGGCGGTGCGGGAGCCGCAGGAGAGCAGGTAATTGCGGGTGCGCTTGGCGATCGGCATCGGCACATCGAAGGCTACGGGGTACATGTCCTGTTCCACGATGCCAAAGATCGGACGGTTCAGCGCCTCGACGGCCTCGATGACGGCGCGCAGGTCCGGCAGGCCGTTCGGCGGTTCAGTCATGACGCCGGCCAGGTTGGCAGCGGCCCAGGTCATATTTTCCTGGTTGACCTTTTTGAGGATGTCCGGGTTGATCTGCTTCAGGTGCAGGTAGCCGATCCGGTCCGGGTAGTTCTTGATCAGCTCCAGGCTGGAGGCACCGCAGTACTCGGCGTGCCCGGTGTCCAGGCACAGGTTGAGGTACTGGCCCTCCGTGGCGGCGAGCAGGGTCTCGATGTCCTCCTGCGCGCCGACGTGGGAGTCCGCGTGGGAGTGGAACTGCTGCTTCAGGCCGAAGTCCTCCAGCAGGGTCTTGCCGAGGCGGTTGTGTCCGGCGAACAGGTCGGCCCAGGCCTTTTCGGTGAGCTCGCCGCTTTCCACCGCCTCGCCGGTGACGTCGTCGCGCCACATCGCGGGGATGACCACCATGTGCTCGCCGCCCATCTCGGCGGTGAGTTCGGCGACTTTGCGGGCCGGTTCCCACGCGGTGTCCCACTGGTCCAGGCCGCGGTGGAAGGCGGTGAACACGGTGCCGGCCGAGATCCGCAGGTCGCGGGCCTTGAGCTCCTTGGCGAGCCGTGCGGGGTCAGTGGGGAGGTAGCCGTAGGGGCCCAGTTCGATCCACTTGTAGCCGGATTCGGCCACCTCGTCGAGGAAGCGTTCCCACGGAGTCTGCTTGGGGTCATCCGGAAACCAGACGCCCCAGGAGTCCGGCGCGGTGCCGATGATCAGCTTGTTCTCAGTCATTACAGCGTTGTCCTTCTTGGCCGGGCCGGGACTAGTTGGAGGGGAAGTTGTAGGAGGCGCCCGAGGCGTGGGTGGGTTCGGGCCAGCGGGACGTGACCACCTTGCCGCGGGTGTAGAAGGAGACGCCTTCGGGGCCGTAGATGTGCTTGTCGCCGAAGAGCGAGGCCTTCCAGCCGCCGAAGGAGTGGTGAGCCACCGGCACGGGCAGCGGCACGTTGATGCCGATCATGCCCACGGTGACGGAGCGCTGGAACTTGCGGGCGTTGGCGCCGGAGGAGGTGAAGATGGCGGTGCCGTTGCCGTAGGGGTTGGAGTTGATCAGGGCAATGCCGGCGTCCAGGTCCTCCACCCGGACGACGACCAGGACGGGTCCGAAGATTTCCTCGCTGTAGGCGGTCATTTCGGTCTTGACGTGGTCGATGACGGTGGGGCCCACCCAGAAGCCGTCCTCGTGGCCGGCGACCACGAGGTCCCGGCCGTCCACCACCATCGCCGCTCCCGCGGCCTCGGCTTCGGTGACGATCCGGACGATGCGCTCCTTGGAGGCCGGGGTGATGACCGGGCCCATTTCGGCGCCGGGCGCGGTGCCGTTGTTGACCTTGACGGCCAGGGCGCGCTCCTGGACCTTCTCGACCAGCAGCTCGGCGGCATCACCGACGGCGACGGCAACCGAGATGGCCATGCAGCGCTCACCGGCGGAGCCGAAAGCGGCAGCGGCGAGGTGGTCCGCGGCGTTGTCGAGATCGGCGTCGGGCAGGATGATGGCGTGGTTCTTGGCACCGCCGAGGGCCTGGACGCGCTTGCCGTGCTGGGTGGCGGTCTCGTGGACATACTTGGCGATCGGGGTGGAGCCGACGAAGGAGATCCCGTCCACATCCGGATGGGTCAGGAGGCCGTCGACCGTTTCCTTGTCGCCGTGCAGGACCTGGAAGACGCCGTCGGGCAGGCCCGCGTCCTTCCACAGCTTGGCCAGCAGCATCGAGGCCGAGGGGTCCCGTTCGGAGGGCTTCAGGATGAAGGCGTTGCCCGTGGCGATCGCCATGGGAGCCATCCACAGCGGCACCATTACCGGGAAGTTGAACGGGGTGATGCCGGCGACGACGCCGAGCGGCTCGCGGTAGGAGAAGACGTCGATGCCGGTGGAGACCTGGTCCGAGTAGTCGCCCTTGAGCAGTGTCGGGATGCCGCAGGCATACTCGATGACCTCGAGGCCGCGGCCGATTTCGCCCTTGGCGTCGGAAAGGACCTTGCCGTGCTCGGCGGTGATCAGCTCGGCGAGGTGGTCCACGTGCGCGGCGACGAGTTCGCGGAACTTGAACAACACGGCAGTGCGCTTGGCCAGGGAGAAGTCGCCCCAGGTATCGGCGGCGGCGCGGGCGGTGGCCACCGCGGCATCCAGGTCCGCCCGGTTGGCCAGCCGCAGCTCCGCGGTGACGGCGCCGGTGGCCGGGTTGTAGACGGGCTGGGTGCGGGTGCCTTCGCCGGCGGTTTCTGCGCCGTTGATGAAGTGGTGGATGGTTTTGGTGGTGACGGTCGTCGTTGACATGGTGATGGACTTCCTTGGTGTGTGGCTATGCGGTGTGGCTGGGACGGGTGGCGGGCTTCAGCCCAGCAGCTTGCGCTGGCGGCTCTTGTGGCCGACGTAGGTCTGGAAGGCCTGTTGGGTGGAGTCGAGCTCGGAGACCTGGGACACCGGAACGTCCCACCAGGACTCGGAAGCGGGGGCGTCCAGCAACGGGTCGGATTCAACGTGGATCAAGATCGGGCCGCCGCGTTCGGGGGCAGCTTTGGCATCACGGACGGCCTGCTCGAGTTCGGCAATGGCCTTCTCCCCCGGTTCGATCCGGATCACCTTCACTCCGAGGCTTTCGGCGTTCAGGGCCAGGTCCACGGGGAGCCGCTCGCCCTCGTCGAAGCTGTGGTGTTCCTCGTCCAGTGCGCGGTACTGGGTGCCGAAGCGCTGCGAGCCGAGGGACTCGGAGAGCGAGCCGATCGAGGCGTAGCCGTGGTTCTGGATCAGGACCACAATCAGCTTGATCCGTTCGGCGACGGCGGTGACCAGTTCGGTGTGCATCATCAGGTATGAACCGTCCCCCACCATGACCACGACGTCGCGCTGGGCTCCGCCCTTCGCGGCTTCGGCCAGCGCCGCGCGCTTGACGCCGAGCCCGCCGGGGATTTCGTAGCCCATGCAGGAGTAGGCATATTCGACGTGGTAGCCGAACGGGTCCCGGACGCGCCACATCTTGTGCAGGTCCCCGGGAAGGGACCCGGCCGCGCAGATGACCACGTCCTGGGCGTCCATGGCGCGGCTGGTGGCGCCGATGATCTCGTTCTGGGCCGGCAACGGGGTGAAGCGGGTGTCGAACGCCGCGTCCACCGTGGTGTTCCAGCGGGTCTTCTCGGCCGCGATCTGCTGTTCCAGGTCCGCGCCGATCCGGTAGCCGTCGAGGGCCTGGTTCAGTTTGATGAGAGCCTTGCGGGCGTCCGCGACGATCGGCAGGGAGCTGCCGTGCTTGTAGGCGTCGATCGCGGCGACGTTGATGTTGATGAATTTCACGTCCGGGTTCTGGAACGCGGTCCGGGACGCGGTGGTGAAATCCTCATAGCGGGTGCCGATGCCGATGATCAGGTCGGCCTCGGCAGCGATGGTGTTAGCCGCCGTCGTGCCGGTGGAGCCGATGGCGCCGAGGGAGAACCTGTGGTCCCAGGGCAGGACGCCGACGCCTGCCTGGGTGTTGCCGACCGGGATGCCGGTCAGCTCCACGAACCGGGCGAGTTCCTCGTTGGCGTAGGCGTAGAGCACACCGCCGCCGGCGATGATGAGCGGACGCTTCGCGGCGCGGATCGCGTCCGCGGCGCGTCGGATGTCCTCGTCGTCGGCGTCGGGACGGCGGATCCGCCATTCGCGTTCGGCGAGGAATTCCTCGGGCACGTCGAAGGCTTCGGCCTGGACGTCCTGGGGAAGCGAGATGGTGACCGCGCCGGTCTCGGCCGGGTCCGTCAGGACGCGCAGCCCGTGGTGGAACGCGGAGAACAGCTGCTCGGGCCGGGAGACCCGGTCAAAGTACTTGGACAGCGGCCGGAACGCGTCGTTGACGGTGATGTCGTAGGCGTACGGCTGCTCGAGCTGCTGCAGCACGGGGTCGGCGGCCCGCGTGGCGAAGGTGTCGCTGGGCAGCAGCAGCACGGGGAGCCGGTTGGTGGTGGCCAGCGCCGCGCCGGTGAGCAGGTTCGAGGAACCCGGGCCGATCGAGGTGCTGATCGCGAACGTCTGGCGCCGCCGGGTATGCCGGGCGTAGCCCACGGCCTGGTGCGCCTGGGCCTGTTCGTTCCGGCCCTGGTGGTACGGCATGATGGTCGGGTCGAGCTGCTGATACTGCTTGAGGGCCTGTCCGACGCCCGCGACGTTGCCGTGGCCGAAGATCCCGAAAGTGCCCGGAATCAGCCGCTCGCGGTAATCCTGGCCGCCGATCGAGTCGACGGTGTACTGCTTGGACAGGTATTCGACGACGGCCTGGGCGACCGTCATTCTGCGTGTTCCTGAGGCAGATCTGATTCCCATGGGACGTTACTCCGATACTTCTGCGGTGCGGGTGGATGCGGGGCGGGTGGACAGGGTGCGCTGGGCAGACCGGTTCAGCAGGGAGGCCGCGGTGGCCACGGCGCCGGCGACGTCGCCGTCATGCGGGTACAGCAGGGTCCGTCCCACGGTGAGTCCCTGGACGCCGGGCAGCGCGAGGGCTGCTTCCCAGCTCGCAAAGACGTCGTCCTGGCTGCTGTCCGGATCTCCGCCGAGCAGCACGGTGGGCATGGTGGTGGCCGCCATGACGCGTTCCATCCCGGCCACGACCGGGAGCTTCATCCAGGTGTACGCGCTGGTGGAGCCGAGCCCCTCGGCGATGGCCACCGACTTGATCACGGCATTGGTGGAGAGATCGTTGCGGACCTTGCCGTGCTCGCGGACGGACAGGAAGGGTTCCACCATGGCGATGAGCTTGCGTTCGGCGAGCGAATCGATGGTTTTGGCGGTGGCTTCCAGGGTGGCCACGGTGTCCGGGTCGCCCAGGCAGATGCGGGTGAGCATCTTGCCGCCGTCGGCCCCCAGCGCTTCCAGCGCGGCGGCCGTGTGGCCGGTGAAGCGGTCATCGAACTCGTTGACGAGGCCGGAGAGCCCGCCGCGGTTCATCGAGCCGAAGAGCAGCTTGCCGTCCAGCGCCCCCAGCAGGAGCAGGTCGTCCATGATGTCCGGGGAGGCGAGGATGCCGTCCACGTCCGGGTTGGCGAGCGCGATCTGCAGCCGGTCCAGGAGCTGGCGGCGGTCCGCCATCGCCACGGGGTCGTTGCCGACCGCGAGGGCGCCGCGGGCCGGGTGGTCTGCGGCGACAATGAAGTTCTGCGTGCCGGATTTCGGGCCCGGGTGGCGGCGGCGCGCCTTCGCGGCGCGGGCGATCGCATCCGGGTCCTCGAGCCGGATGGCGCTCAGGTGCTCGTAGCGGCGGGGATCGTCGTCCATGGCGGTGATGGCGGTTGCGGGATTGAGGCTCACAGCGTTGCTCCTTCGGGGGCGTGGGGCCCCGGTACCATGCGGCCGCGGTCGGCGAGCAGGGAGGTGACTTCCTCCGGCGTCGGCATGGCGTCCGCGCAGGACAGCCGGGAGGCCACCAGGGCGCCTGCGGCGTTGGCGAAGTCGAGGACCTGGGCGAGCGGCCAGCCGGACAGCAGTCCGTGGCAGAAGGCCCCGCCGAAGGAGTCCCCGGCGCCGAGGCCGTTGACGGTCTCCACCGGGACCGGAGCGGACACCACACGCTCGGTGCGGGTCTTGGCCATCACGCCTTCCGGGCCAAGCTTCACGACGGCGATCTCGACGCCGGCTGCCAGCAGCCGGTCCGCCTGCTCGTCCGGGGTGCCTTCGCCGACGGCCACGGCACATTCCTTGTCATTGCCGATCGCGACGGTGACGTGCGGGAGGATCCTGGCGACCTGCTCCCGGGCTTCCGCTTCAGAAGCCCAAAACATCGGCCGGTAGTCAAGGTCCAGGATGGTGAACTGGCCCGGCTTCAGTCCCGTGCGGGGCCGTGCCTCGTGGGCGGCGAGGTGCGCAGCCCGGCTGGGCTCCTGGCAGAGGCCCGTCACGGTGGACCAGAAAATGCCGGCGTCCCGGATGGCGCCGAGGTCCAGCTCCCCCGCCGTGATCTGCAGGTCGGGCGCCGTCGGGAACCGTCCGTAGAAGTACAGCGGGAAGTCCTCCGGGGGTTTGATCGCGCAGAACGTCACCGCGGTGGGCCACACTTGGACGGGGGTGACGAAGGAATCGTCCACGTTGAACTTGCGCAGTTCGCGGTGCAGGTATCTGCCGAAGGCATCGTCGCCGGTTCGGGTGATGACGGCCGTGCGGCGGCCGTGGCGGGCCGCGGCCACGGCCACATTGGACGGGGAGCCGCCCAGGTACTTTCCAAAGGACGTGACATCCTCCAGATCCACCCCGATGTCATTCGGGTAGATATCAACGCTGATGCGCCCGATCGTGAGCAGTTCGTGGGTCACGGTGATCGTGGACCTTTCTGGTGTGAACTCTGTACCTTTACACAGCGGCTGCATGTCAGTATGTGTGGCCCGGAGGGGCTCCGGATGCCCCGCCGTGAGCGGGGCCACATCGACTACTCTGCCCTAGAATCCATGTACTGTCAAAGGTTTGTACTGACATATTTACAACATGACACGGAGGCGGAATCTTCTCAGCTCGCGACCCTTGGTGCCCCCTTCGGCATCCGGGGCCGGGGCTGGGACTACCGCCCCGGGGTGGCGAGTTCGCCGGTCACATACTGGGCGCGGCCAAAGCCGAATGACCAGTCCCCCGCAGTGTTTTCGACGTAGCCAATAAACACGTCCCTGCCGGCAATTCCGGCGGCCGCCAGGTTTGCGGCGATCGCCGCGAACAGGGACTGCTTGGCCTCCTGGCTGCGCCCCGCCTGGGTAAAGATCTGGATCATCACAACATCCGGCGTCCGCTCAAACCCCAGCCCCGCATCCTGGGCAACGATCTGCCCCTGCGGATGCTCGGTCAGCACGTGGAAATAGTCCCGCTCCGGAATGCCGTATTCGGCCAGGATGGCGTCGTGGATACCTTGGCTGATCTGCCGGAGCCGCTCGGGCCCGTGGCCCTGGTTGACGTCAATGCGCACGAGAGGCACTCTTTGCTCCTTCGATAGTTTGTCCTGACATACTAACAAGGTAGCGAGAGTGCTGCAAGGGTCGCAGCGACACAGCAACGCAGGGTCACTTCCGGCCCATCCCGGGGCGCGGGACGGACGGGAAGTGACTGCGCGCTGGGGTATTGCGCGCGTCCGGACGCCAGGAGTAGCCTTAAACAACCAAGAGATTGATCAATGGTCTGGTTGATTAACGATCGGGTGATTACCGATTGACGACTGAACGGCAGACGGATGGCTACCGGCGGCGAGGAGGTGGGGAACCAAGTGCAGCTCCGCGACGACGAGATGCTCGACTTAGCCTTCCTGGCCCTCGCCGACCCCGTCCGTCGCCGCATCATTGCCCGGCTCAGCCGGGGCCCGGCCACCGTGAATGAACTGGCGGAACCTTTCGCGATCACCAAGCAGGCGGTCTCGAAACACATCCAGGTCCTCGAGCAGGCGCAGCTGGTCACGCGCACCCGTGACGCCCAGCGCCGGCCCGTCCACCTGAACCCCGCACGGCTGGAGGCGCTCACCGCATGGATCGACCAGTACCGGCTGGTCCGCGAGGAGCAGTTCCGCAGCCTTGACGCCGTGCTCCTATCCGGCGCCGGGAACACCGGCGCCAAGGCAAAGGACGCATCATGAGTAATTCTTTGAAACTCTCGGTCCCCGAAGGTGTCCCCTTCATTGACTACGAGCGCGAATTCGACTATCCCGTCGCCGATGTCTTCAAGGCACACAAGGAGCCGGACCTCGTTGTCCAATGGCTGGGCCCGCGGCGGATGAAGATGGAGATGGACCATTATGACTTCCGGACTGGCGGGAGCTACCGGTACCTCCATACCGGGCCCGAAGGCATTCCCTATGAGTTCCGGGGCATCTTCCACACCGTCCGGGAGAACGAGTTCGCCCTGCAGACCTTCGAGTTTGGCGGTTATCCAGACGTGGTGAGCTTGGAGTTCATGACCTTCGAGGACCTCGGCGGCGGCAGGTGCAGACTCCGCGGCCACTCTGTATACCCCAGCCTGGAAGCCCGCGACGGCATGGCGCAGTCCGGCATGGAAGGCGGGTTGACCGAAGGCTACGAGCGGCTCGACGAACTCCTGGCCGGCGCGAAAGTCTGAGCGGCGGCACGGTTCCTGAACGGCACCGCCCCTGACCGGCCGTGTTCCTGAACGGACAGGTTCCTGAACAGCAGCATTCCTGAATACCAGCGTTCCTGAATACCGGCGCACGACGGCGGCGGGCCGCCTCCGTGGGGATGGTGACCCGCCGCCGTCGTGCTTTCCTTAATGCACAACGCGGGGTCACCTCCGGTCCATCCCAGCGAGTGGGACGGGCCGGCGGTGACCCCGCGTTTGGTGGTGCTGTCAGCCTAGAGGGCTGCGAAGACTTCGCGCAGCAGCGTGGCGGTCTCGGACGGCGTCTTGCCGACCTTGACGCCGGCAGCCTCGAGGGCTTCCTTCTTGGCCTGGGCGGTGCCCGCGGAGCCCGAGACGATGGCGCCTGCGTGGCCCATGGTCTTGCCCTCCGGAGCGGTGAAGCCGGCCACGTAGCCGACAACCGGCTTGGTGACGTGTGCCTTGATGTAGTCCGCGGCACGCTCTTCGGCGTCACCGCCGATTTCGCCGATCATAACGATCGCCTTGGTCTCCGGGTCAGCCTCGAACGCTTCTAGCGCATCGATGTGGGTGGTGCCGATGACCGGGTCGCCGCCGATGCCGATGGCGGTGGAGAAGCCGAGGTCACGCAGTTCGTACATCATCTGGTAGGTCAGGGTGCCTGACTTGGAGACGAGGCCGATGGGGCCCTTGCCGGTGATGTTGGCCGGGGTGATGCCAACGAGGGCCTCGCCCGGGGTGATGATGCCGGGGCAGTTCGGTCCGATGATGCGGGTGACCTGCTTGCCGTTGGCGTCCACCTTGGACTGGGCCAGTGCCCAGAACTCGGCGGAGTCCTGGACCGGCACGCCTTCGGTGATGACAACCACCAGGCCGATGCCGGCCTCGATGGCTTCAACGACGGCGTCCTTGGTGAAGGCCGGCGGTACGAAGACGATGGAAACGTCAGCGCCGGTCTCAGCCATGGCTTCCTTGACGGTGCCGAAGACGGTGATCTCGGTGTCGCCGTGGAGGACGGTGCTGCCGGCCTTGCGGGCGTTGACGCCGCCAACAACGTTGGTGCCGGCTTTCAGCATCAGGGCGGTGTGCTTGGTGCCTTCGCCGCCGGTGATGCCCTGGACGATGACCTTGGAGTCCTTGTTCAGATAAATAGACATAGTCGAGTCCCTTTACTTCGCTGCGTTGGCGAGCTCGGCAGCCTTGTCGGCGCCCTCGTCCATGGTGGCGGCCAGGGTAACCAGCGGGTGGTTGGCCTCGGCCAGGATGCGGCGGCCTTCCTCAACGTTGTTGCCGTCGAGGCGGACTACCAGCGGCTTGTTCGCGGAGTGGCCCAGCTCGGCCAGTGCACCGACGATGCCCTTGGCGACGGCGTCACAGGCGGTGATGCCGCCGAAGACGTTGACGAAGACGGACTTGACCTGCGGGTCGCCCAGGATGACGTCGAGGCCTGCGGCCATGACCTCGGCGGAAGCTCCACCGCCGATGTCCAGGAAGTTGGCGGGCTTGACGTTGCCGTGGTTCTCGCCGGCGTAGGCAACGACGTCGAGGGTGGACATGACCAGGCCGGCACCGTTACCGATGATGCCCACTTCGCCGTCCAGCTTGACGTAGTTGAGGTCCTGCGCCTTGGCCTTGGCCTCGAGCGGGTCAGCAGCGTCCTTGTCTTCAAGGTGCGCGTGCTTGGGGTGACGGAAATCGGCGTTCTCGTCGAGGGAGACCTTGCCGTCGAGGGCAACGATGTCGCCGGCGCCGGTCAGGACCAGCGGGTTGACCTCCACGAGGGTGGCGTCTTCCTTCTTGAAAACGTCCCAGAGCTTCAGGATGACGCCGGCGACCTTGCCGCGCAGTTCCTCGGCGAAGCCTGCGGCGGCGACGATTTCGTCGGCCTTGGCCTGGTCGATGCCGACGGCCGGATCGATCGCGATCTTGGCCAGGGCATCGGGGCGCTCAACGGCGAGCTGCTCGATTTCCATGCCGCCTTCAACCGAGCACATGGCCAGGTAGTTGCGGTTGGCCCGGTCCAGGAGAACGGAGAAGTAGTATTCCTCGGCGATGTCTGCACCCTGGGCGATCATCACGCGGTGGACGGTGTGGCCCTTGATGTCCATGCCGAGGATGTTGGTGGAGTGTTCAAACGCCTCGTCAGCGGTCTTGGCGACCTTGACGCCGCCGGCTTTGCCGCGGCCTCCGGCCTTGACCTGCGCCTTTACGACAGTTACCCCGCCGATTTTTTCGGCAGCTGCCTTTGCTTCTTCAGGGGTGTGCGCCACGATGCCAGCAAGCACGGGTACACCGTGCGCCTCGAACATATCGCGCGCCTGGTATTCAAACAGGTCCACGGTTTAGTGTCCTTCTACGTCGAAGTAGTTTCTGTACAGCCGGACCCCACGTTATCGCGGTTACCGGGCTGCGGAATAAACGCACCCTGCGACTAGCTTGGAAACAAGCCACACGGCGCAATGCTCCTTTCGGAACTCTAGTCCTTTCTGCGGACCAGCCCGTCCCAGAGTACCCGTTATGTGAGTAAGGACACTATTCTATGGAGTGTAGAAAAACCGCTAGATTACGGGGTTTTTGGGGCGTCCGAGGCGGTCTGGGAGGCTTGTTTGCCGGCCGCCGGGATCAGCTCGTAATGATCCCGCGACACGAAGAAAGCGACGCCGGCGGAGACGTTTCCGCAGGCGACACCGCCGTTGTAGGCCGAGCAGCGCAGGCCGTTGCGCTCGAGGTTCTGGCCGTCGTCGAGGACGGGCAGCTGCGAAATGGGGCCCTTGCGGCTGCCGTCGGGCCCGAATTCGGCCTCCTGCTGTGTGACTCCTGAACGGCATTCGCCGTATGCGGCCGTTTTCGGGGTGAGCAGTGCGACGCCGCCGAGGTAGCCGAGGCCCGTTCCGCCGCAGTCGTCCGTGATGTCCGTGGGGGCGGGCTTGGGATAGGCCGCGAGTTCGCAGTGCGCCACGGGGACGGTGGCCAGTTTGTTGTTGTTGGAGTCCGAGAAGCCGTTCTGCTCATACGGGAGGTTCACGTGCCGGCCTTTGGCTGACGTCAGGGAGCAGACTACGTTCCGGTCCGCGGTCGCGAAGCTGAGGACATCCTGGCCCGCCGCGTACTTCGCAGCATCCGTCAGGGGCGCCTGCGTGAGCTGCTCCAGCGGCGGCAGCGGCGCGGGCGGAACGTAGTCCGGGTCCTTCTGCGTGACGGTGCATGCCGTGGACGCCAGCAGGGTGAGGGCGGCCAGGGTCCCCAGCAGTGTCCGTCGCATGGGCTCCATTATGCCTGCCTGATCCGGCTGGCCGGGCGCAGCCGGGCGCGCGGCACGTAAGGTGCGGCACGGAAGGTGCGGCGTCCGGCCTCGTGGCGGTGCCTGACTCGGTGCCGCGCGCGTCCCGCGGTGCCTGCTAGGCGTCGAGTTTTGTCAGCGGGGCGTAGCGGAGCAGGAGCCGCTTCTCGCCGACGCTGAACTTGACCTTGGCGACGGTTTTGTCGCCCGCGCCCTCGACGGCCAGCACGGTGCCGTTGCCGAAGCTCGTGTGGTTGACCTTGTCTCCCACGCTGACGGCGACCACCTCTTTCTGCGGCTGCACCCGGTTCTTGGCGATGGCTGCCGGGACGTCGGCGTTAAAGCCGGCCGTGGGGCTGGCTTCGGCGCCGCGGGCGGTGCCGGCTCCCCAGAACGATCCGCTGTAGCGGCTCGAGCCGATGGAGGACCCGTTCCCCCAGCCTCCGGCCTGGCGGGTGGAGCCTTCACGCTTCCACTCCACGAGGTCGGCCGGGATTTCCTCGATGAACTGGCTGGCCGGGTTGTACTGGCTCTGGCCCCACATGCTGCGGACCTCGGAGCGGGTCAGGTAGAGGCGCTTCCGGGCCCGGGTCAGGCCGACGTACGCCAGCCGGCGCTCCTCGGCCAGTTCCTTGGGGTCGGTGGCGGAGCGCTGGTGCGGGAACAGGCCGTGCTCCATGCCGGTCAGGAATACCACCGGAAATTCGAGTCCCTTGGCGGTGTGCAGGGTCATCAGGGTCACCACACCCAGCCGCTTGGCTTCGGCGACGGCGGCCGCCAGTTCGTCGGCGGACCCTTCCGGCGCGTCCGGGATCTGGTCGGCGTCGGCCACCAGGGAGACGCCTTCCAGGAAGGCGCCCAGTGAACCCTCCGGGTTGTCTCGTTCGTATTCCCTGACGACGGCGACCAGCTCGGCGAGGTTCTCCACCCGGGACTCGTCCTGCGGGTCGGTGCTGGACCGGAGGGTGGCGAGGTAGCCGGTCTGTTCGAGGACGGCCTCCAGGGCGGCGGCCGCGCCGGATCCGGAAGCCACCTCGGCGAGGTCGTCGAGCAGCTTCACGAAGCCCTGGACGGCATTAACGGACCGGGTGGCCATGCCTGGGGCCTCGTCGGCGCGGCGGGCTGCCGCCATGAAGGAGATCCGGTCGCGCTGCGCGAGCGAGGCCACCGCACCCTCGGCCCGGTCGCCGATGCCGCGTTTGGGCTCGTTCAGGATGCGGCGGAGGTTGACGTCGTCGTCCGGGTTGACCAGCACGCGCAGGTACGCGAGTGCATCCTTGATTTCCTTGCGCTCGTAGAAGCGGGTCCCGCCGACCACCTTGTACGGAAGCCCGACGCGGACCAGAACATCCTCGATGGAGCGGGACTGGGCGTTGGTGCGGTAGAAGATGGCGACGTCGCCGGGACGGAGATCGCCTTCGTCCTGCAGCCGGTCGATCTCCTTGGCAATGAACTGTGCTTCGTCGTGTTCGTTCTCGCCGACGTAGCCGACGATCTTCTCGCCGTCGCCCTCCGCTGTCCACAGCCGCTTCTCCGGCCGGTTGGGGTTGCGGGAGATGACCGAGTTGGCGGCGCTGAGGATGGTCTGGGTGGAGCGGTAGTTCTGCTCGAGTTTGATGGTGCGGGCGTCCGGGTAGTCCTTCTCGAACTCCACGATGTTCCGGATGTCGGCGCCGCGGAAGGCGTAGATCGACTGGTCGGAGTCGCCGACGACGGTGAGTTCAGCCGCGCCCTCACCCTCGCCCACGATCTCGCGCACCAGCGCGTACTGGGCGTGGTTGGTGTCCTGGTACTCGTCGACCAGGACGTGCCGGAAGCGGCGCCGGTAGGATTCGGCGAGCGCGGGGAAGGCCCGGAACATGTAGACCGTCTCGGCGATCAGGTCATCGAAGTCCATGGCGTTGGCCTGGCGCAGCCGTTGCGTGTAGCCCTTGAAGACCTCGGCGACGGCCTGTTCGAAGGGGTCGTTGTAGTTGGCGCTGGAGGAGTAGCTGTCAGCGTCGATCAGCTCGTTCTTGAGCGCGGAGATTTTGTGCTGGATTGCCTTGGGGGCGAACCGCTTCGGGTCGAGGTCCAGGCTCTTGGCCACGAGGGTGATGAGGCGCAGCGAGTCCGCGGAGTCGTAGATGGAGAAGTTGGAGTTCAGGCCGACGTTCTTGGCCTCGCGGCGCAGGATGCGGACGCAGGAGGAGTGGAACGTGGAGACCCACATAGTCTTGGCCCGGGCGCCCACCAGGGCTTCGACCCGCTCCCGCATTTCGGCGGCGGCTTTGTTGGTGAAGGTGATGGCCAGGATCTCGCCGTGGTGTGCCCGCCGGGTGGCGATCAGGTAGCCAATGCGGTTGCTGAGCACGCGGGTCTTGCCCGAGCCGGCGCCGGCGACGATCAGCAGGGCGCTGCCGGCGTGTTTGACGGCCTCTTCCTGCTGGGGGTTGAGCCCCTCGAGGAGCTCGGCCGCGCCTGGGAGCCGGTGGTGGTCCCTATCCCGGGCGGGGTGGTCCCCGTGGCTGCCGTCCGGACCGACGCCCGGGGCTGGATTCGGGGCGGAATCCAGGGCCGTCATCCCGTTGCCGGCAGGCGTTTTGGTGCGCGCTGCCGTCTTCGAGGCAGCTTGAAAAGATCCGTCGGCGTAAGGGTCAAACAACATATCCATGGTGTTAACAAGTCTAGGCGGTGCCGCTGACAGTCAGCTCCGCCCCCTCGGGACATGCCCTCCCTCAGCCGCAACCACTGGACATACTGCCCCTATGCCCACTCCCCGCGGCCAAGAATGAGCATGTCCCCCGGGCCGTCCAGAACCTCCGGAGGGACATGCCCTCCCGCAGCCGCAACCACGGGACATACTGCCCATATGCCCACTCCCCGCGGCCGAGAACGAGCATGTCCAGTCGCCGGGGGAAGCGGGTAGTGCGGGTGTCCAGTCCAGTCGTGTGCGTCAGGACTGAGCATGTCCACCGGCCGGAGGGAATCGAACGCCCAGGCCTAGGCCACGGAGCCGGATTCGAGGGCGGCCCGGAGCTGGCGGACCGCCGTCGAGCCGCCTGCGACGAACCAGTCGAGTCCGTTGACCCGCACGACGTCGGCCGCTCCCCCGGCTGCGAGGACAATGGCTTTCCCTGGCAGCCAGTCCCATTCCGGGCAGCTGTGCTGGAACCAGCAGCCCAGTTCGCCGTCGGCCACCCGGCTCAGGTCGCAGGAACCCGAGCCGAACATGCGCAGCGCGGCGGCGGAGGTCGCGGCGGCGTGCCACGGCATCGCGCACAGCGGGTCGGCGAGCCAGGTGGGGTGGATGTAGGTCGCAGCACCGAGCTCGGACAGAGGCGTGTCCGAACGAGCGGAGCCCTCGACCCCGGCATCGCCGTAGGTGGTCAGCCGTTCGCCGTTGAGGGTTGCCGGGCGGGCTGTTCCGCCGAGCCAGAGTTTGTCCTCCTCGGGCTGGAAGATCGCGCCGAGCACCACACCGGAAGAATCCTTGAGGGCAATGGCGGAGCACCAGTACGTGGAGCCGTGTAGGAAATTGTAGGTCCCGTCGACCGGGTCGATCACCCAGGTCCGGCCGCTGGTGCCGTCCACGGCTGTGCCCTCTTCGCCCAGGATGCCGTCGTCGGGCCGGCAGCGCTGGAGCTGCTCCAACACATAGGCCTCGGCGGCGTGGTCTGCGGCGGTGACGACGTCGGAAACCGAGGTCTTTTGCCGGCCCTCCAGCCCGGCCTGCCGCATGAGGAGCGCCAGTGTCCCGGCCTCACGCACAAGGGCCTCGGCGAGCTGGTAATCATCCAGGGCGGGGTTGAGTTCAGCAGTGCTGTGCCGGCCGAGCCGGTGCTTTCCTATTTCGGTCACGCGCTCCAGCCTATCGGCGCTCGCCGGCAGTGAACAGGCGCCCGCGCGCTGCGCCGCCCCGGCCCGCGCCCGGCCTCCCGGTCGGGACGGGCGATAATGGAGCCATGGCCAAGACACCCGCACAGCGGATCAAGAAACACGGCGCGAACGCTGCCGTCCCCCAGCACCAGTTGCCGGCGGTGATCAACCCCAGCACCAGCCGTACTCCGCAGAAGGCCCAGAGCAACAGCAACCTGATCCTGATTGCCGGTGTCGTGGCCAGCCTGTTCCTGTTCTGGTACCTCCACCTCCTCACCCTAAACCAGCTCACCCAGCTCAGCGGTGGCCTTGCCATGCCGGATTCCCTGGTTGGAGGCTTCGACCAAACCTTCGTGGAGCAGCTGCGCACCGCGATGGACGAGGACGCCCGCGGGCAGCTCAACTACATCCACAAGACAGCCGGCACACTCTTCCCGCTGATCTTCGGCTTCACCTGGCTACTGCTTATTGGGACGAACGTGGCTCGCAAGGGCCTGCGCTGGGCACTGTGGGCCGTGCCCCTGCTGTTCGCGGGCGTGAGGTTGTGGGGCAACGCGGCCATCGATTCGATGATGTCCGCCGAAACCGTCGACGCCGGCCAGGTGGCCCTCGCGTCGGGCCTCACTGTCGCCGGGTGGGTGCTGCTGGTGCTGAGCCTGCTGGTTGGCGGCGCCGCAGTCTTCCTGGGTCGCAAGCCTGCCTCCCCCACCGCGCCCACCACGGGACATGCTCAGCCTTAGCCGCGACCACTGGACATAGTCCCAGTATGTCCGTCCCTGGCCGCACCTGGAGGGCATGCTCAACGCGGCGCGCCATGGGGCCACGGGACATGCTCAGCCTTAGCCGCCACCACTGGACATAGTCCCCCTATGTGCACCCGAGGGAAACCCCGGAGGGCATGCTCAGTGGGTGTCCGTGCCACGAGCCAAGGGAAACCATCAGCGGCCTCAGGCTTGGGCTGCGAGGTACTCCCGGGCCTGTTCAGCACGTTGCAGTGCGCCTGCCGTTTCGAAGTGCTCCGCGGCTTTCAAGAGGTGCTCCTGGGCTGCTTCCAGATCTCCGCTTGCAGCCTTCGCCCGACCCAGCAAGAGACCGGCCTCCCCCAGAATCTGCGGCGAGGGCCTTTCGGCTTCGGCAAAAATACTCTCGAGCAAATCCACGGCTGCGGCGTGGTCGCCTGCCAGAAAGCTCCAATGACCCCGGTTGAGCTTCAGTAGTAGGTAGTCGTTTGCGCTGCCGCCAATGACGTCCGTGGCCAGTTCTGCCCGCTCGATGCAACGGAGCGTGTCAGCATCTGACACGTCGGCAGCAAGCCGCATTGCCGCCGAAGCCTTATTGAACTTAGCCCAGACGTCAAGGTTTCGCGTCGGAGAGAAAGTTTCGGCTGCAAGATTGTGGTAGAGCAGACCCTCGGTCACTTTGCCGCAGAGGAAGGCAACATTGCCTATCACCCAGTAGGTCTTGCCGAGTAACTGTTCATCGACTTCCGCCGATATCATATTGGCCAGACTTAGGCTTTCAGTCCAGGCTTCATCAAGCTTGCCGCTGTCGCCTAGCGCGGAGATGAGGGCAAGCCCCGCTGTCACGCTCACTTCAATGTCTGCTTCATCCGGCACCAGCGCTGCTGCGGCCCTTGCCTCTGCCGCTGCAGCATCCAGCGAACCTGCACCTTGGTAAGCCTTGGCCCTCAGAATGTGAGCCTGCGCCTGAAATTGTGGCGTGGTGGAGCCGGGAGCGACAAGGGCGCTGCCGATTTCGGCACTCGCCGCGAATTCTCCCGCCGCAAGTAGACACTCCGCATAGAGAAAGGTCATGCTCCACCAGGCCTCGGCGTGTCCGTCAGTCAAGGCAATTTCCGCAGCATTTCGGGCCCACCGGGCGGCCTCGTCAAAGTCGTGACTATCCCAGGAGTCTCTCGCCCGGAGCTCAGCGGCGGCATACGTCGCGGAAACTGGATTTTGTTGCATGATCCAATTATCCGTTGTCCCGCGAGTGAAATAGGACCAAACTCGCAAGCGATGCTGCCGCAGTATTAGCGCAGTAGTTGCACAGAGGCGCGTGATAACACAAGGTTTGTCTTGCCCGGAAGAATTGTTCGGGCACGGCGTGTCGAATGCGCTTATACTGAACTCGCATCACATGAGTCACATCAGCCCCTCACGTATCAGGAGTCCTACATGAAGAAGACCCTCGCAACACTCCTTGTCGCTGGCGCGCTGGCGGTCGCAGGCGTTTCCGCGGCCACAGCAGTCTCGGCAACCGGTGGAAACGCCGGACAGGGCTCCGTAGAAGCCGTCAACTGGTGGCCGGACACCGTCAAGCCGACCGTCAACTGGTGGCCGGACGCCACGCCGAGCGTCTAAGGCTGGCAAAAACGGCGGGTACTGGAAGGCGACTTCCGGTACCCGCCGTTCTTCATATGTCCGATCAGCACCGTTCGGCGCCTACCGCTGCTCCAGCTTCCCCTGCCCCATCATCGCCTCAATGTCCGACGCCGGGACGGGCCTGCCGAAGAAGTAGCCCTGGCCGCTCGAACAGCCCAGCCGGACCAGTTCAGCAGCCTGTTCCTGTGTCTCGATACCCTCGGCGACTGCTTTGAGCCCGCACGCGTGGATGAGGTGCAGTACGGCCTCCACGAATTTGCTCTCATCAGCATCAGAGCCCAGGCCGTCAATCAGGCTCTTATCGATCTTCACCACGTTGACCGGCAGCTTCCGCAGATAGCTGATGGACGAATAGCCGGTGCCAAAGTCGTCGATTTCCAGCTGCACACCCAGCCGCCGCAGCCCGCTGAGCGAGTACCTGTCGACGTCCCCGCCGTTGACGGCCATGGACTCCGTCAATTCAACAATGAGGTTGGCGGCGTCCACCCCTGTTTCGCGGAGGATGTCGCGGACGTGTTCGATCAGGTCGAGGTTCTGCAGCTCGGTGGTGGAGATATTGACCCGCACGTTGAAGTCGCTGTCCACCTTCAGGTCCTGTTGCCAGCGGCGCAGCTGGCGCACCGCATTCCGCAGCACCCAGTGGCCGAGGTCAACGATCATCCCGGTCTCCTCGGCGAGCGGAATGAAGGAATCGGGCATCAGCAGGCCGCGCTCCGGGTGGTTCCAGCGCACCAGCGCCTCAACGCCCTCAATCCTGCCGGTGGCCAGTTCTACCACCGGCTGGTAGTGCAGGGTGAGCTGGTCCTGGAGGATCGCCTCGCGCATTTCCGTGATCATGACGCTCTGCAGCCTGCGCGCGTAGAGCAGGGCAGGTTCGAACACCTTGATGCTGCTGTGCGGCTGGGCTTTTGCCGCGTACATCGCGGTGTCCGCTTCCATGACCAGGTCGTCCACCGACTGGCCCGGTTCCGCGACCCGCAGCCCGATGCTGGTGCCGCACGTGATTCGCAGGTCCCCGATTTCCAGGCTCTCGCCGAGGGCCTTGAGGATCCTGTTGGCGACGCGCCTGGCCCGGACCAGGTTGGACTTCGGCAGCATAACGGCGAATTCGTCGCCGCCGAGGCGGGCGACAGTGTCGGTCTCCCTGACAGCGTCCTGGAGCCGCCGCGAGATCACCCGTAGGACATCGTCGCCGGCGCTGTGTCCCAGCGTGTCATTGATGCCCTTGAAGGAGTCCAGGTCGAGGACCAGCAGGGCCGGCGGCATTTCGCCCCGCGACGTCTCGGCCAGGGCGTGGCTCAGGACCGAGTTGAGCGCCGTCCTGTTGGCCAGCTGGGTCAGCGGGTCCGTGAGGGCCATCCGCTCAAGCTCCACCTGGGCCTCGCGCAGCATCGCCGTCCGGCTTTCGACGCGTTCCTCAAGCTCCTGGTAGATGGTCTGCAGATCGTCGGCCATCAGGTTGATCCCGGCGATGACCGCAGCGACGTCGTCCCTTGCACCGGAATGGGGAATCCTGGTGGTCAGGTCGCCGCCTGCGATACGGACGATGCCTTCGACGAGGGCGTGCAACCTGGGGTCCGGCGGATCAGTCTTCACTCGTGTATTGCCCTAACCAGTCGATAGCCTCGGCCTCGGACGTGAAGAACTGCGCCGGGATCGTTTCGGTCTTGGAGCGCAGCAGGTAGTGCGCGATCACGCGGTCAACGGGGCTCTCACCGACGAGGGCAAATGCTGAAGCGGCGATGGACCCGGCGTAAACCTGCCGGGCTTCGACGCTCACGCCGACCACTCCGGTAATAACAAGCAACACCGGCATCCGCCGGCCGTCGGCCATGGCGCGGACGGTGGCGCCGGCGACGCGCGCCGCGGGCCCCTCGATTTCCTCGTTGGCCGGGAGCGCAACTTCGATGATGCCGCCGTCGAGCATCCGGACGCCGATCGGGGCACCGGATGGTGTGGCAGTCAGGCCCGGGACATCGGCGTCCGGGGACTCCCCGGGGACGCGTTCAGCCGGGCCGGCCGGCGCTTCGACGCTCACCGGACAGCAATCCGACGACGACGGTCGGTTGACCCGCGGAGATCCCGGTTCAGCCGGCGGTCGCCATGGTAAAGAATGGTCTCCCAGTCGACCTCTTCGGCTGTCTTCTCAACCACGAGGCTCTCCTTCATTTTCTTCGGTCGGGGACTGACATACAGCCAGTTGACCATACCGAGGAACACATCCACCACCGAGTTGAACACTCCGATGTAGGCCCGAATTGCCCCGGCCGCCAGGATCGCGTTAAGCGAGGCGAAGGCCACGTTGCCCCAGTTGCCCAGTTGGGCATCGCGCCAGACCGTCAGCAGGGAGAAGGCGACGATCGCGTACGGCGTCAGGACGTAGATCGCAGGGGCTGCGGTACGGTCTTTGACCTTGGGTGTGCGGACAAACGGAATCTTGTCGCCAGTGACAGCCTGCTGGAGTGATTTGAGCACGCCGGCCAGGTTCACCGGTAGCAGCACGAGGTTGAACCCATAAATGCGGAGGATGTCGCTGAAGCGGTGCCCGCAGTCGCGCAGGTCGCTGCCCATCGCCAGGAAATAGGGCAGGGCGGCGATGAACACGATGGGGCTCAGCAGCCGGCTGTCGTAGGGGTAGGCCAGCAGGAAAATCAGGCCGAAGCTCGCCCATGCGATGGACGCCATGTAGTTCACGCGCAGGAGCACCTCGCGAACCAGGATTTTGCGTCGGTCCGAGCGGCTCTGGCGAAGCTGGGCCCACAGCTTGGGAAGGATCAGCAGTCCGCCGTTGGCCCAGCGGCGCCGCTGGACAACCAGTGAACCGAAGTCCGGCGGTGTGGCGCTGTAGCTCAGCCGCTCCGGGTAGTTCACCAGGGTCCAGCCGTGCTGGCCCAAGTCGATGCTGGATTCGGTGTCCTCAATGACCGTGCGGTCCTGGATGTACGTGCGGATCTCGAAGGCCCCGCGGGCTTCAACCTCCACGATGTCTTCGAGGGCCCTCTTCCGGATGATGGCGTTGGCTCCGACCCAGAACGTGGCGCCGAAGTAGGTCATGCCCTGGTGGAGGATGTGCTGCAGGTCGGTCGTCGCCCCTGCCACGCGTTCGATCCGGGTGGGAGCGCCGCGGAAGGACGAGTACGGCGTCTGGGTCACGGCCACACGCTCGTTGCCTGCCGATTCGAGGAAGTACACCAGGCGAAGGCAGTAGTCGCGCAGCAGAAGCGAGTCGGCGTCGAGGGTCAGGAGGTAGGTGGTGTCCGGGAAGTCCAGGATCCGCCCCTGGCCTTCGAGCTCCGGGTCGCCCTGGACCTTGCGGAGGACCACGCCGTCGGCGGTTGCCTCTTCCCGCCAGGAATGCCCCATCAGGGAAATGTAGGCATTGAGGTTCATGGCCTTGTTGGCCTCGTGCGAGAGACTGGCGTACTTCTTGCGCTCGAACGTCTCAGTCGAGACGTTGAAGATCCAAGTCAGCCGCAGGTACAGCTCATCGAGCCGGGACCAGGGCGGCGAGGTGTGCTGCACGAAGGCGGCGTTCAGGCCCACGAGGACCAGCCTCAGTTCGCGGGCAAGCCCCATCAAGACCAGGTCCACGAAGAATTCGTCCACATGGTCTTCGACCTGCTCGCCTGCCGCCATGGTCTCCAGCCAGTCGGCGGCCGCCTCGTATTCGGCGATAAGCAGCGCCAGTTCTGCGGAATCGTTGGGAACAGCAGTCTTTGAGCGGCGACGGAATTCCGCCGAGGCGGCATTGAAGCGCGCCGCGGGAACGCTCATGGCAGCGGAAATTTCGGCGGCCAGGCCCCGCGTCCGTTCCAGCTTGGCGAGGTCCGCCGGGTCGCTCGGATTGGGCGGATCGTCAAGCAGCAGGACAACTTTGAGATCCGGAAATTCCTGCAGCGCGGCGGACCACAGCGTTGCCCGCACAACCTGGGGTTCTTCGGCGTAGGAAGGCACCAGCACCGTAATGCCTTCGGCGTAGTCGGTGAAATGGCGGTCCAATTCGCCGCGCGGAACGCGCGAATGGTCCCGGAAGCGATAAAGGGCACCCTGACGGGCCATCAGGTACATTAGCGCTGAAAAAGTCAGGAATGTTACGACGATCAGATACGAGACTGTCTCGAATTGAAACCTAAAGCCGGCATTCGGGTTGTTGGCCAGCTCCCGCAGGATTGTCGAAATGACGTAGGTGACCCAGGCGAGGAGTGTGGTGAGAATTCCCAGCCGGCCCAGGATTATCTTCCGGCGGCTGGGCCGGGGGTGAACAATGGACAGCGGCTCGGAGCGCTTTTCGGCGCCCCATTGACGGCGTCGCGCTCCACCTTTCTGCTCGCTGGAGACGTTTTCTACGTCAGGGCGCGGCAAGACTAGCTGATCAGACATTGGTCCCCATAGACTGCAAAATCGGCATTTTGGCGTGCGCTGACGTCAAATCGCGCCCGGTGCACCGGAATGTTCCAGTGAGTGCCCTTATGATAATGCAAGGTCAGACCGCTGCCGGACATCAGACACCCCGGAATATTTACGAACTGACCCCGATGGCCGGCACGTGCGCGGCGATTCACTCAAGACATAAGGGGGGCCCTGTGTCCGCAAGATTCCCAGGCCGCAAATTATCGCTGGTTCGGCTGAGTATTCTCACCGGCGTCGTCATGGCGATCACGGCCGGCGGGGCGACCGCGTGGGGCAATTTCCAGGATGGACGGGCTGCCGAAGCAATTCCTTCCGTTTTCGCCGGTTATGTGGACGTCACGGCCACACCCCGGTATGCCTTCGAGGACCCGGTCTCCAAGGAGGCAGAGAACGTCCTGCTGTCCTTCATCGTGGCGGACCGGGCGAATGCATGCACTCCTACCTGGGGCGCCGCCTACTCCCTCGACGACGCCGGATCCGCCCTGGACCTTGACCGCAGGGTGGCCCGCCTCCAGCAGTTGGGCGGGACCGTTTCCGTATCCTTCGGCGGCCTGATCAACGACGAGCTGGCCATCAGCTGCACCGACGCCGGCCAACTCGAGGCGGCCTACCGCGCCGTGGTGGACCGGTACAACGTCAGCAGCATTGATCTGGACATCGAAGGTGAGGCCCTCAACGACATCGCCTCCCTGGACCGGCGGGCAGCTGCCGTGGCGGCACTGCAGCAGGACCGCCGCGGGAACGGCAAGGACCTCACCGTCTGGCTGACGCTGCCGGCGGATCCCAACGGATTGACGACGGCGGGCAGCGACGCCGTCCGCCGGATGATCGCCGCGGGGACTGACCTGGCCGGAGTGAACATCATGACCATGGACTACGGCGGAAGCAGGCTGGCGGACCGTTCGATGTATGAGAATGCCGTATCGGCTGCGGAGGCCGCCCACCGGCAGCTCACGGGTCTGTACCGTGATGCCGGCAGCGAGCTGGGCAGCGAGACCGTCTGGCGCAAGATCGGTTTGACCCCGATGATCGGCCAGAACGACATCCAAGGCGAAATTTTCACCCTCAAGGATGCGGAGGAACTCAGCGCCTACGCGAGCGCCAAGGGCGTCGGCCGCCTGTCCATGTGGTCCCTTAACCGTGACCGGACCTGCAGCCCCAACTATCCCGACGTCAAGCAGGTTTCCGACGGCTGCAGCGGCGTCGAACAGGGTTCAGCCACTTTTGCCACGATCCTTGGAGCCGGCGTCAGCGGCCTGTCCGGCGGCGCGGGTAGCCCGGCAGTCCCGGCAGCTTCCCCGCAGCCCTCCAAGGCGCCCGTCGTTACCGACGATCCGTCCAAGAGTCCGTACCCGGTGTGGAACGAAACCACCGCCTACACCAGCGGCGAGCGGATCGTCTGGCACTCGAATGTCTACGAGGCCAAGTGGTGGACCCGCGCCGACACCCCGGATGACCCGGTACTCCAGGGTGCGGCAACGCCGTGGCGCATCATCGGCCCGGTATTGCCCGGAGACAAACCGACCCCGCAGCTCACCGCCCCCGCCGGGACCGCGCCGAAGTGGGTGCCGGCCACCGTGTACCGCAAGGGCGACCGCGTGCTCTTCGAGGGCAGGGTCTATGAAGCGAAGTGGTGGACCCAGACGGACAGCCCCGAAGCCGCCCAACAGGGTGCGCCGGAATCGCCGTGGGCCAAGCTGCGCGATGAGGAACTGTTGAAGCTGATGGCAACGCCATCAGCCACCCCCAAGCCAACCCCGTAGGGGCCAGCCCACACCGCGCCGGTGCGCCGGCGGCCACGGCAGGGAAGTTGTCCCCATGGCTCCGGGCGAGGCAGTGCGTTAGCGTGCCATGCATTGCCCATCACGCCTCATCGCGCTTCCGACCAGTTCCCCACCGAAGGTCCCAGCCATGCCAGATCCCGCAGTGATACCTGCGACCACCACATTCCGCATGACCAGCCTCGCCTGGGCCGTGGCCGTGCAGACCGCTACGGAGACGCTGGGGGCCGGCGCGGGCCCTGACCCGACGGGGCTCCCGGCCCCGGCCGTCGCGGTCTCCCTGGCGGGGCTGGACGAACCGACCCGGTCCGCCGTCGCCCGCGAGCTGGCCACCGCCGGGATCACGGACGACGCGGGAGCCATCCGGCCCCAGTGGCTGCGTGCGCTCAGACAGGGTGCAGTTGCTCCGGTCCAGGTGGGCCTGGTGTCACGCTGGGGCGGCTTCTCGACGCATTGCCGGGTCAACCTCTTCGACGGCAAAGGCCTCGCCGTCGAATTCACGCGACCGGTGGCCACTGCGGCGGATGGCCGGGTGACGGCGGTCAGCGTCGCCGACGTCGTCACCGTCACGCTGCTTTCGGAAGCGGTGCTGTGGCCGGTTATGGCCAGGTCGATGCCGCAGTTCCCCGACCTGACGGTCGGGGCGGAACGTCCGGACACCGTCCCCGGGGCCTCCGGCCCGGCACCCGGCCGGGACGGCCGCAAGACCACCCTCTCGGCGGCAGACGTTGCCGCGCTCGCCGGCGGCACGGCCGCCGGCATCGCCGACCGCGGCACGGCCGGCGTCACAGCCGGCGTCGCAGCCGCAGTGGCTGCGGCCAACGCCACGGTCTACCTCGAAGTCCAGTCCCGTGCAGCCGGCAGCGGGGTGCAGTATCACGGCGCCGGAGTCTGGGCTTTGTCCGACAGGTTGTATTCCGTCCGCACCACCGGTCCTGCCTCGGCGCGCAGCCTGGCAATGGTTGAAGCCCCGGCCGGCGACATCGCCCGCCAGCTTGTGTGGCACGTGCTCGGTGCCCGCGATTTCCTGTCCGCCGGAACCCCCGCGGAGTCGGCATCATGAGCGTGCACGGCATGGACCTGGAACAGGGCGAGCTCCTCGCGAAGGAGCTCTCCCGCGCGAGCCGGCGCTTCGCGCAACTGAGCGGGCAACTGACACCGGTCATCACCGCCAGCCCCTGGCGCGGGCCCGACGGCGAGCAGTTCCGCAGCGACTGGAAAACCCACAGCAGGATGCTGCTGGCCACCTCGGAGGCCCTGCGGGCCGCCTCGAACGCTATGCGGGAAAACGTCCGCCAGCAGCAGGACGCCAGTTCCGGACGCACGGGTGACGGTCAGGCCGGCACCAGCCAGTCCGGCATCAGCCAGTCCGGCAGCACGGCGACGACCCTGTTGGACAACCTGATCACGGGTGCCGGCGGTGCGGCCGAAGACCTCTGGGACGGAACCGGCGAGTTCATCGACACTGTGGGCGAAACTGTGGGCGGCACAATAAGCGATGGCCTGGGCTGGCTCGGAGGCCAGGCATCCGGGGCCACGTCCAATCTGGCTGACGCAGGCACCGATGTGCTGGGCGGGCTGCGCGACGTCGGCGGCCTCGGCTGGGACTTCCTCAGCACCGGAGAGCCGCCGTCGGTCACCGAACTGGTCTCCGGCGGAACGGTGCTGCTGGCCGCCGGGGGGGTGAACGCGAGCGCCGCGCTGTCCACCGCCGGGCTCGTGCACCCGCACCTGCTCGACGACGGATCGCCGGTGGCCGGTGACCCGCACACCGTGGGCGTCGGGTCGGACCCGGCGCAGAACGGCCACCGCAGCACTCCCGTTCCGAGCAGCCTCGCGCAGATCATGGGCGGAGTTACGGCGGCCTACGACGACGGCGGCAAGTCCGGGACTCCCGACGCGGCAATTCGAATCACCGCCGTGGACAAAGGCAGCGGGCCGGCGTACATCGTGACCATCCCGGGCACGTCCGAATGGAACGTCCGGTCCGGTTCCAACCCCATGGATACCGTGGGCAACCTCTCCTCCGCGTCAGGGAACCTGTCCACGGCTTCGGAGGCGGTCCAGTTGGCGATGCAGCAGGCGGGGATCCCCGGTGACGCGCCGGTGATGCTGGTGGGGCACTCGCAGGGCGGCATGACCGCCGCGAATCTTGCGGCAAATGCGGAGTTCCGCGGCCACTTCAACGTCACCAACGTGATGACCTACGGCTCCCCCATCGATTCGACCCCCATTCCCGGCGGCGTGAACACGCTCGCCCTGCAGCACCCGTTCGACGTCGTTCCCCGCCTGGACCTCGGAAACTCCAAACCCGGCGGGCCCGGTCTGGTGGGCTGGGAGAGCAGCAACGGCGCCACGGTGGTCACCCTTCCCAGCCCGGCCGGCGCCGGAATGAGCGACGTTGCGGGCAATCACGACTACAACGCGTACGTCGCCTCCGTCGAGGCCAACGAGTCGTCCGGTGACCTCGCGGCCTACCGGAACCACCCGTCCACGCAAGCGTTCATCACGGAAGACCCCCGCCAGGTCACGTCGACAACGTCCGGCATCGGCCGGAAAGAATAGAGTCGGAACATGCGAAAAATCTTCACTGTGCTGACCGCCGGTCTGCTGGCCATGGTCCTGGCGGGTTGCGGGGCAAGCCCGGGAACCTCGGACTCGGAGTACGCCGCCAAGTACAAAGCGGCGGTGGAGCCACTGGCCCACGTGGCCACAGTGGACGCCAGCTACAAGTCCGCCGGCGGCATGGGCCGCAGCGGGGACGTTTTCCTGCACGCCGACACCTCGGACCGGGAAACCATGCTGGGGGTCCTCCGGGAGGCATTCCCGGCGGTTGTGGACGCCGGAGCCGGCGACCCTGAAGTAAATCTGGCCATCCAGGTCATTTCCGCCGACGGGGCATCCGCCGTCTCGCCCGCCGATCTGGGGTACTCCGGGACCGGGTCGTTGACCAGCTACCGGCAGTTCCTCGGCAAGTAAGCGCCGGTCGCGCCGACCCCGGCGGCGGTCAGACTGCCGCCCGGGCCCGCTTCACAGCGGCCCGCTGCTCCCCCACCCGCTGCGCGACCACCAGGCCCACCGCAGCGGTCCCGATGGTGATCGGGTATCCCATGAACCGCTCCAGGGTGCCGGGCTCCGCCACCTCCATCCCCGTCACGCCGCCCATGATCAGAGCCACCAGGGACACGAGCCCGCACGCCAGAATCAGCCAGCTCAGCGGTGTGTGCCGCAGCCAGACCCAGCCCAGCAGCACCAGGGCCAGTCCCCCGGCCGCGAAATACATAATGGCGCCGACTGCATGCCACACGGAGCCCGCGTCCTCAGGGACCAGCCCCACCAGGACGGTGCCTGCACCGGCGGCGGCGGTCAGGACCCGCGCGGAGATCGCGGCTACCCACACCGTCCGGCTGGCCGGGCCCAGGGTGAACTGCGCCCCGGGCCGGGCCGCCGTGCAGAACACCGCCGCGCTCAGCAGCAGCGCGCCCACCATCATGCCGATGCCCTGGACCACAAAGGAGGCGTTCATCAGCACGTGTGCCGGCGAGCAGACGTCCCGTCCGTCGAAGACCCCGCAGACCGTGGCGCCGAGGTCGCTGATGTAACCGGTCCGGCGGCTGTACGGCTGCTGTCCCGCCCAGGCGCCGATCACGGCCGCCTCGGCCACGAAATACTGCAGCACGCTCAGCAGCGCCAGCGCGCCGGCATAGAACCGGGTGGACGGCAGATGCGGGATATAAATGATGCCTTGGGACGTCGAGTCAGCGGGTGCAGCCATGCCAAGAGCGTAGTACGGCCCGTCACCTTGTATGCTTATAGGCGTGTCCGCACGGGCCGGCCCGCGGCCGTCCGGAACGGATGCCCGCCCTCGTAGCTCAGTGGATAGAGCACGGCTCTCCTAAAGCCGGTGTCGTTGGTTCGATTCCAATCGAGGGCACTTGAACCCCCAGTCCCCGGACACCGCCCAAGAAGTGGAACAGCACTTCAATCTCCGCGCCTACCTGCTGGGCACCTGGACCGTGGAGCGAACCCTGCTGGACCGGTCCGCCGGCACCCGCGGGTCCTTCACCGGCCTCGTCCGCGTCACTGAAACAGCCGACGACGGCGGCCTCCGCTTCCGCGAAGAGGGCACCGTCGCGTGGGCGTCCGCCCCCGGCGCGCCGGAAGGCACCCCGTTCACCGGAACGGCCAGCCGGGAATACCTGCTGCGGCCCACCGGAACACCGGACACGATGGACATGTTCTTCCCCGACGGCCGGCCGTTCCACCGCATGGGCTTCGGACCGCAGAGCCACCGGGACCAGCACTGGTGCGATCCCGACAGCTACCGCGTGAACTACACCAGAACCGGGCCGGACGAATTCCGCTACGAATGGGATGTCACGGGCCCGGCGAAGGACCAGCTGCTCACGTCCGTGCTGCGCCGGACCACGGACGCCGCCGCATGAACTCGCTGAACACCAACCCTCTGATCGTGGTCTCCGCCGTCTGTGTCTTCGACGAAGCAGGGCGCCTCCTGACCGTCCGCAAACGGGGCACGGAGAAGTTCATGCATCCCGGCGGAAAGCCGGAGGCGGGCGAGACAGCCGCCCAGGCGGCCGCGCGGGAACTGGCCGAAGAAGTGGGGATCGTCCTCGCGGCGGAGGAGCTGGTGCCGCTGGGAATCTGGCTGGCCGACGCCGCCAACGAGGCCGCGACGCAGATCCGGGCCACGGTCTTCACCGCCCCGGGCGCCTGGCACGCCCATCCTTCCGCGGAGATCGCCGAGATCCGCTGGCTGGACCTGGCCGGAGAGCTCCCGGACGACCTCGCCCCGCTGCTCACCGACCACGTCCTGCCGGCCCTGTGGGTCCAGCCGGGCTAACGCCCGTACTGGCTAAGGCCCGGAGCGGCTAAACCTGTAACACTACAGTCCGGGAACGGCCTCTTCCGCCACGGCACTGGCCTCGGCGAACTGGGTCCGGTAGAGCTCCGCGTAGCGGCCCTCGGCGGCCAGCAGCTCGGTGTGCGTGCCGCGTTCCACGATCCGGCCGTCCTCCACCACCAGGATGGCGTCGGCGGCCCGGATGGTCGACAACCGGTGGGCAATCACGACGGCGGTGCGGCCCTCGAGCGCGGCGCCGAGCGCCTCCTGCACCGCTGCCTCATTAGTGGAGTCCAGGGCCGCGGTGGCCTCGTCCAGGATGACGACGCGCGGCTGGGCAATCAGCAGCCGGGCGATGGTGAGGCGCTGGCGTTCGCCGCCCGAGAGCCGGTAGCCACGTTCCCCCACCACGGTGTTCAGGCCATCAGGCAGGGAGCGGATCATGTCTTCCAGGCGGGCCTGGCGCAGCACATCCCACATGAGCTCGTCGCTGGCGTCCGGGCGGGCCAGGCGCAAGTTGGAGGCGATGCTCTCGTGGAACAGGTGCCCGTCCTGGGTCACCATGCCGAGGGTGTGCCGCATGGAGTCGAAGGACAGGTCCCGGACGTCCACGCCGGTGCCCGGGACGGTGCCGCCGAAGCGCACGGCCCCGGAATCGACGTCGTACAGGCGCGAAAGCAGCTGCGCGATGGTGGACTTGCCGGCGCCCGAGGAGCCCACCAGGGCGACGGTCTGGCCGGGTTCCACCCGGAAGCTGATGCCGTGCAGCACCTCTTCGCCGCCGCGGGTGTCGAGGGTGGACACGTCCTCCAGCGAGGCGAGCGAGACCTTGTCCGCCGACGGGTAGGAGAAGCGGACGTCGTCGAACTCCACGGACAGCGGCCCGGGCGGCGGGGACACGGCGTCGGGTTTCTGCTGGATAAGCGGTTTGAGGTCCAGGATCTCGAAGACCCGCTCGAAACTGACCAGGGCGCTCATGATCTCCACCCGGGCGTTGGAGAGCGCGGTGAGCGGGGCGTAGAGGCGGGTGAGCAGCAGGGCCAGCACCACAACGTCGCCGGCGGCGAGCTGCCCCTGCAGCGCCAGGAAGCCGCCCAGTCCGTAGACCAGGGCGAGGGCCAGCGCCGAGACCAGGGTCAGGGCCGTCACGAAGGTGAACTGCAGCATCGCGGTGCGGACGCCGATGTCCCGCACGCGTCCGGCGCGGGCCGCGAATTCCCGGGATTCCTCGTCGGGGCGGCCGAACAGCTTCACGAGGGTGGCGCCGGGGGCGGAAAAGCGCTCCGTCATCTGGGTGCCCATGGACGCGTTGTGCTCCGCGGCCTCTCGGCGCAGATCGGCCAGTTTGGAGCCCATCCGGCGGGCCGGGATCAGGAAGATCGGCAGCAGGATCATGGCGAGCACGGTCACCAGCCAGGACTTGCCCAGCATCACCACCAGGGTCAGGGCGAGGGCCACCACGTTGCTGACGACGCCGGACAGGGTCCCGGCGAAGGCCGACTGCGCGCCGATCACGTCATTGTTCAGCCGGCTCACCAGCGCGCCGGTGCGGGTGCGCGTGAAAAAGGCGATCGGCATCTTCTGCACGTGGTCGAAGACTTTGGTGCGGAGGTCCACAATCACGCCTTCGCCGATGGTGGAGGACAGCCAGCGGGTGACAAGTCCCAGCCCTGCCTCGGCGACCGCCACAATGGCGATCAGGACGGCCAGCCAGACCACGACGTCGGTGGCCGCGCCGGCGATGATGGCATCCACCACCTGCCCGGCGAGGACCGGGGTGGCGACGGCCAGGACGGCCATCACGATCGACAGCAGGACGAAGGAAATCAGCTTGCCCTTGTGCGGACGGGCGAAGCTGAACACCCGCTTGAGTGTTTCCTTCGAGAATGGCTTCGAGCCGCTCGAGGCGCGGGTGATGTTGTAGAGGGAGCTCCAGGCGACCCGGTCCATGCTCATGTGGTGCTGCCTTTCGGGGCGGTGTGGCCCAGGAGTTCGGTGACGACGCCGTCGGCCACGTTCCAGCGCGCGTCGAGGCGCACGTTTTCCAGCAGCCGGCGGTCGTGGGTGACCAGCAGCAGGGCGCCGTCGTAGCTTTCGAGGGCCTCTTCAAGCTGTTCGATCGCCGGGAGGTCCAGGTGGTTGGTGGGCTCGTCCAGCACCAGCAGGTTCACGCCGCGTGCCTGCAGCAGCGCCAGCGCAGCCCGGGTCCGTTCCCCCGGCGACAGGGAGTCCACCGGGCGGGAAGTGTGGTCCGCTTTGAGGCCGAACTTGGCCAGCAGCGTCCGGACTTCCGCCGGGGACTGGTCCGTCAGGACGGCTTCGACGGCGTCTGCCAGTTTCAGCCCGCCGGCCAGCAGCCCGCGGGCCTGGTCAATCTCGCCGACCGCCACCGACGCGCCCATCGAGGCGTCGCCGGTATCCGGGCGCTGAATACCCAGCAGCAGCCGGAGCAGGGTGGATTTGCCGGCGCCGTTGGGGCCGGTGATGCCAATCCGTTCCCCGGCGTTGAGCTGCAGGTTCACCGGTCCCAGCGTGAAGCCGCCCTGGCGGACCACGGCGTCGCGGAGCGTGGCAACCACCGCGCTGGACCGCGGCGCCTGGCCGATGCTGAACTGCAGCTGCCATTCCTTGCGGGGCTCTTCGACCTCCTCGAGCCGGGCGATGCGGGATTCCATCTGCCGGACCTTCTGCCCCTGCTTCTCGGAGGACTCGGTGCTGGCCGCCCGGCGGATCTTGTCATTGTCCGGGTTCTTCTTCATCGCGTTCCGGACACCCTGGGAGCTCCATTCGCGCTGCGTGCGGGCGCGGGAGACCAGGTCTGCCTTGGTGTTGGCGAACTCCTCGTACCGTTCGCGGGCATGCCGGCGGGCCACGGCGCGTTCCTCCAGGTAGGCCTCGTAGCCGCCGTCGTACACGGCCACGGAGTTTTGCGCCAGATCCAGTTCCACAATGGTGGTCACGCAGCGCGCCAGGAACTCGCGGTCGTGGGAAACCAGCACAACGCCGCCGCGCAGGCCCTGCACGAATGCCTCCAGCTTCGCGAGTCCGTTGAGGTCCAGGTCGTTCGTGGGCTCGTCCAGGAGCACGATGTCGAAGCGGCTGAGCAGCAGTGCTGCGAGCGCCACGCGGGCTGCCTGGCCGCCGGAGAGCCCGGTCATGTCGGCGTCGGGTCCCACATCGAGTCCGAGGTCCGCCAGCACGGCCGGGATGCGGTCCTCCAGGTCGGCGGCGCCGGAGGCCATCCAGCGGTCGAACGCCAGGGAGTAGGCGTCGTCGGCGCCCGGGGCGCCACTGCCCAGGGCGTCCGCGGCGGATTCCATCTCCAGGGTGGCCTGGGCGCAGCCGGTGCGCCGCGCGATGTAGCCGGCCACCGTTTCGCCGGCGACCCGTTCGTGTTCCTGGGGCAGCCAGCCCACGAAGGCGTCTGCCGGGGCAAGGCTGATGGTGCCTTCCTGCGGCTCGTCCACCCCGGCCAGGAGCCGGAGCAGGGTGGACTTGCCCGCGCCGTTGGCCCCCACGACGCCGACGACGTCGCCCGGCGCGACGGTCAGGGAGAGTTTGGAGAAAAGTGTGCGGTGGTCATGGCCACCGGAAAGGTCCTTGGCAACAAGGGTTGCAGTCATTAGTCCATCCTCTCACCGCGGCCCAAAACAGCCCGCCGACGGGCGCTCCAGGCGGCCAATCGCCGCCGGGCATGAAAGAACCCGCTGGTCCGGACTTGGGGGGTGTACGGACCAGCGGGTTCGAGCATTTAGCATAGTTGAATCAGCTCCTCCCGTAAAATCAATGCAGTCACTGCTCTACCGAACGTCAGAAGCACCCCCTACATTCGACTCCGCAGGAAGCCATAGATGCCACTACCCGCCAAGGCGTTTCAACTCTGGCTCCATGGCGTTGCTCCGACGGCCAGCACGGCCGATATCTGCAGGATTTCCGGGATCAAGCGCACAACCCTCGCCCAGCAGCTGGTCCGGGGGAAGGTCTCGGAATCCACGCTGGTCAGCATCAGCCGCGCCCTGAAACGCAGCCCCCTGGACGACCTCGCCTCCTTTGACAGCTTTGCGGGCCTTGCGGAGCAGCCGCAGCCGCCCACTCCTGCCGAACTCGTGAGCCAGATTGCCACCATGGACCTGCTCCGCGCGGTCATTTCCCGCTCGTCCCCGGCGTATGGCGGTTTCGGAGACAGCAGCAGCTCCCTGACTCCCCCGCTCAGCGCCGCCCCGCACGCCACGTCCGTCCGCAACTGGGTGGACGCGATCGACGACGGCGAATTGCGGCACCGGGTATCAGCCGCCACCGGCGTCGCGCCGCAGAACTATTCAGCACAGTTGACCGCCAACAGGCTCTCCCCGGAGTTGGCGGTCGCGACCTCCCGGGCGGCAGGCGTAGGCTTCACGGGCGGACTGGTCGCTACCGGCCTTCTGACAGAAGCCGAGGCCGGCTGGACCCCTGCCGCCAAGCAGGCCGCCCTGGACGCCCTCTCCGACGGCGAACTCACGGCCCTGGCCGGCGAGCGCCTGCAGTCCCTTGGCAGGACCCTGCGCCGCCAGGAGCACGAACACGAACAGACACAAAAAATATGGGAGAACCTCGGATGATCGCGATCCTGCAGTGGACCACGTTGGCGGTCTGCGCCATCGTGGCGATCGCGCGGATTCCGAGTGCCCTCCGGGGTGAGAACCGGTCGATTTTCGGCATCTTCGTACTCGCCACGGTGGCCGTCTTGCTCAGCATTGATGTGAGCTATCGGGCCATCGATGCATGGCTCGGATCCCAAAACTACGCGAACCTGATTCTACGTTTTGTCGTGTACTGCACTGTGCTGCTGGCCGGATACCGGATCGCGAAAGCCTTTGACGCGTCGAAGAGCATTCGGTTCATTACGGGGCCCGCAGGCAGGGCAGTTCTGACAATTGTCGGCGTCGCGACCGTGGTCCTCTTTCTGTTGGCCGACACTGCAGGGTCCGCCACGGGGCTGGCCATGCTCCCGTCGCGAAGCCCGGCGAATGCCGTGCTCATCGAGTGGTATGCGGCGGCGGGCCGCCTGTACCCGGCGTTCGTCGCTGCGTGCATCCTTCCCGCCACCTATCTGGCCATCAGCCGGCGGCTGCCGCGTGGAGTCCGTGCCGGCGCGCTGCTGCTGACGGTGGCCTTCGCGGCCATGGCCGCGGGGGCCTTCTTCCCTCTGATCCCCCGCGTAGCCGGGTATCTCAAAGCCATCATCAACTACACTGCGGTGCTGTGTCTTGCGCTCGGACTCGCCTTGGTGTGGATCTCCAGCCTGATGGCCAAGCGCGAATCCAGCCGGAGCCTCACATGATCGCGATCCTGCAGTGGACCACGTTGGCGGTCTGCGCCCTTGCTGCGGTTGCGCGGGTCCCGAGTGCCCTCCGGGGCGAGAACCGGTCCTTGTTCGCCGTCTACCTGCTCCTCACTGTGGCCATACTCTTGAGCATCGATGCACCTTACGTCGCCATCGATCAGGCTCTCGGCGGCCTGAACCTGGCCAACGTGGTTCTGCGGTTCATCGTTTTTGGCGCCATCTTCGCCCTCGGGCTCAGGATCGCCCGGGGCTTCGGCGCCGAGGACGCCCTTCGATTCCTCACGGGCCCCGTCGGCATTGCGGTCGCGGCGGCGGCATCGGTGGCAGTGGTGGTGTCCTTCCTGATGATGGACACCGCGGGTTCGTCCGCGGGCCTCGTCGAGGTCCATGCCAAAAGCGCCCGCAATGCAGTGCTTGTGGAGTACTACGGCGCTGCTGGCCGGCTCTATCCCGCATACGTCATGCTGGCCCTCCTGCCGGCCATGCTGCGGACGGTCGGCAGCAGGCTTCCCGGCCTCGTGCGGGTGGGCGCGGCGTTGCTGGCGGTCGGCTCCGTGGCCATCACGCTGAGCCTCCTGTTCCCGGTAATACCAGCGTCGTTGGCCTATCTCCGCTTCGTCATCAACTACACCGCGATTCTTTGCATCATCGTGGGGCTGGCCACATTCTGGCTTTCTAAGGCACTGGCTATGCGGACGCGGGAGATGGAAACGGACGCCACCGGATAGCCATCGTGTCGCCAGCGGCAACCACATCAGGTAACGCTAAGGCAACATTCAGCAATAACTGCGACTTGGCATTCACAAAATCATTAGACCGTGAGAGAATCATGAATGTGTGAAAGCGGCATACGCTTCGTGAACGGGGACAATCCGTGCGGAGCCGAGGCAGCCGCCCAAGCGCCATTGGGGGGATGAGTGGTAGCGGTCCAGCTGGACCGCTCCCACTCAGCCTGTTTAACGGCCCTCCCTGCCAGCCGCCCGGGGCCAACACTCAGCGCACAAACCGCAACGTCACCAGCTGGAAGGGCCGGAGCGCCAGCTCCGCCGAATCCCCGTGCGGCGTCACCCCCGCTGCAGCCGCGGGCCGCTCCAGCAGGTCGACGGTGCGGACGCCGCTGGCGTCGAAGTTGGCCGCCACGACCCCTGCGGACCGCTCGCCCAGCGATTCGTAGACCCGCACGATCACGTCGCCCGAGCCATCCTCGGCCAGCTTCACGGCTTCAACAACCAGTGCCGGGTTGGAGACGGTCACCAGCGGGAGCGCGCCGTGGGCGCCCTTGACCACCCGCGGCGCCAGGTTCGTGCGGTAGCCCTCCTGCACGGCGTCGGCGATGCTGGCGCCGGGCCGGATCGTGACGGTCAATTCATGCCGGCCGCGGTCCGCACCGGGATCCGGAAACTTGGGAGCGCGCAGCAGCGAGAGGCGCACGGTGGTGGTGGTCCCGCCGTCGTCCTCCCGGATGGTACGGGTGACGTCGTGGCCGTAGGTCGACGAGTTGGAGATGGCCACCCCGTAGCCGGGCTCGGCGACGTGGATCCACCGGTGGGCGCAGATCTCGAACTTCGCGGCCTCCCAGGAGGTGTTGAGGTGCGTCGGGCGGAAGACGTGGCCGAACTGGGTCTCCGCGGCCGAGCGGTCCGCGCGGACATCGAGGGCGAACCCCAGCTTCAGCAGCTTTTCGCGTTCCTGCCAGTCCACGGCCGTGGTGATCGTCAACGACTCCGCTCCCGGTCCCAGCGAGATCCGCTGCGTCACCGCCGAGGTGCCGGCCAGGCGTTCCACCACGACGACGGCGTCCCGGCCCGGGTGTTCCACCGACAGGGAGCGGACGCCGGTCAACTCAACAACGTTGCGGCGGTAGAACGCGTCGATATCCCAGGCATCCCATTCGTTGGGCGTGTCCCGGTGCAACTCCAGCAGGTTCCCGAACTGCCCGGGCGCGATCGCGTCGCGCCCGCTCGCGTGGTCCGCTAGGGACACGAGCAGGCCGTCAGCGTTGATGACCGCCCGGATGACCCCGTTGTCCAGGATGTAGCCGCCGGCCGCGTCAGTGACCAGCCCCGGCTCCCCGGCAGGGACCGGCTCGGCAGCGGCCAGCGCGGCCACACCGTGGCGTCCGTGCGGAGCGGCGTTGAGCAGGAAGTCCGAGTCCCCGGAGCCCAGCAGTGCCCCGGCGGCGTCGGCGATGATCGCCTCCAGCTGCTTCCCGACGGCGGCGTAGTTCCGCTCGGCATCCTGATGCACCCACGCAATGGAGCTGCCGGGGAGAATGTCGTGGAACTGCTGCAGCAGCACCAACCGCCAGAGGCGCTTGAGTTCCGCGGCCGGATAGCTGTACCCGGCACGCACGGCGGCCGTGGCGCACCACAGTTCGGCTTCGCGCAGCAGGTGCTCGCTGCGCCGGTTGCCCAGTTTTGTCTTGGCTTGGGTTGTGTAGGTGCCGCGGTGCAGCTCGAGGTACAACTCGCCGACCCAGACGGGAAGTGTTTCATATTCGGCCTGGGCCCTGGCGAAGAAGCTGGCGGCCGATCCGAGCTCCACCCTTGGCGATCCCTCAAGGTCCGCGGTGCGGCGCGCCGCTGCCAGCATCTCGCGGGTGGGGCCCCCGCCGCCGTCGCCGTATCCAAACGGGACCAGTGACGTGGTGCCCCGGCCGTGGTCCCGGTAGTTCCGCTCGGCGTGGGCGAGTTCCCGCCCGCTAAGTTCCGAGTTGTAGCTGTCCACCGGCGGGAAGTGCGTGAAGAGCCGGGTGCCGTCGATTCCCTCCCAGTTGAAGGTGTGGTGCGGCATCCGGTTGACCTGGTTCCAGGAGATTTTTTGGGTCAGGAACCACTTGCTGCCGGCGGCTTTGACAATCTGCGGCATGGCGGCCGAATACCCGAAGGTGTCGGGAAGCCATGCCTCCTCGCATTCCACCCCGAATTCGGCCAGGAAGAAGCTCTTGCCCTCCAGGAACTGGCGGGCCATGGCCTCGCCGCCCGGCATGTTGGTGTCGGATTCGACCCACATGCCGCCAACGGGGATGAACTGGCCGGTCTTGACCTTCTCCCGGATCCGCCCGAAAAGCTCCGGATACAGCTCTTTGATCCAGGCCAGCTGCTGGGCCGAGGAGCAGGAAAACACGAATCCGGGGTCTTCGTCCATCAGCGCCACCACGTTGGAGAAGGTGCGGGCGCATTTGCGGATGGTTTCCCGGACGGGCCAGAGCCAGGCGGAGTCGATGTGCGCATGGCCCGTGGCGGTCAGATGGTGCGCCGAGGCGTAGGCAGGCCTGGCCAGGACCCCGGCGAGGGCCTCCCGGCCCGCGGCCGCCGTGCCCGGGACATCCTCCGGGTCCATAACGTCCAGCATGCGTTCGAGGGCGCGGAGGATTTCATGACGGCGGGGCAGCTCCATCGGCAGTTCGTGCATCAGGCCGCTGAGGGTCCACACATCCTGGTGAAGCTCCCAGACCGTCTGGTGGAGTTCGGCGATGGCGATCCTGCCCAGCCGGTACTTCGGTTCATCGCCCGAGGTCGCTTTGTCCCCGTAGGGGGTGGCCGCGAAGGTCCACCCCTGCGACAGGTCGGGGTTGGCGGCCGCCTCGACGTAGAAATCGACGGCCATCCCGCTGCCCAGGAGCTTCAGCGGAACGTACTGGTTCCGCGGCGAGATCGCCTTGATGATGGTTCCGTCCGGGCGCCACGCGATGCCTTCACACTGGAAGCCGGGCAGGTCGCTGCTGAAGCCCAGGTCCACGATGATCTCCACCGAGGTGTCCGCCGCCGTGCCCCAGCCGTCCGGAACCTGCCCCTCGAGGCGCAGCCATTTGGTGCTCCACGGCCGGCCCCAGGCCGCTCCGTGCTCCTGGGGTGTGAACTCCTGCCGGAGGGCCTCCAGGGCAGGGACCGGCTCATCCGGGACATCCCAACTGCTCAGTGTCAGCGGAACGCTGCGCGGATACACCGCGGGGGCGAGGCGTTCGCGAACAAAGCGGTCCAGCCGGACTTCCGTGAGACGACGGTCGTCGTGCAATGTGATCCTCTTAGCGCTGCGTGGATGACGCTGAAGTGCATCCAATCGATGGATATAACTTACGTTGCCGGTGGCCGCAAGCCAAGGTGCCGTGAGCCAAGGTGGCCGCAAGCCAAGGATCTGTGCGCGGACCTCACCCGGTAACGGGCGCGGGCTCGGGCACGCGGTGGGCGCCCGCATAAACGTTCAGTGACGTGCCGCGGCTGAACCCGGCCAGGGTCATCCCGCTCGCCTCGGCAAGTTCGACGGCCAGGCTGGACGGGGCGCTCACCGCGGCCAGGACGGGAATGCCGGCCAGGGCGGCCTTCTGCACCAGTTCGAACGACGCCCGCCCGGAAACCTGGAGCACGGTTCCGCGGAGCGGCAGCAGGCCCTCGCGGAGCGCCCAGCCCACCACCTTGTCCACGGCATTGTGGCGCCCCACGTCCTCGCGCAGGCACAGCAGTTCGGCCGAGCCGTCCTCGGCGATCCGGAACAGACCGGCGGCGTGGACGCCGCCCGTGACGTCGAAAACCGCCTGGGCTTCCCGCAACCGGTCCGGCAGCGCCGCGAGGGTGGCCACGGGCACTGTCAACGGGTCCGCCGCCGGGGTGAAATGGGAGGACTTGTGCACGGCCTCGATGGAATCCGTGCCGCAGATGCCGCACGAGCTGGACGTAAAGACGTTCCGCCCGGTGTCAGGACGGACGACGTCGGGCCGTAGCTGCGCTTCCACCACGTTGAACGTCTGGACGCCGTCCTCGTCTTCCCCGGCGCAGAACCGCAGGGAGACTAGCTGGTCGGGACTCCAGATGACACCCTCGGACACGAGGAAGCCCGCCACGAGGTCAAAGTCGTTTCCGGGGGTCCGCATGGTCACGGAAAAGGACAGGTTACCGATCCGGATTTCCAGCGGCTCTTCCACGGCGAGCACGTCCTCCCGGTGGCGGACCGGGAATTCGAGGGCCTGTGGCGACCCGTCCAGGACATATTTGTGCACCTTGCGGCGCTGCGTGACGCGGCCCATCAGGCACTCCTAACCAACATATTTCCATCATGGCAAGCGCCGGGCCGGGTGGCCAGCGCGCGTTCAAGAACGGGGCTACCCCAGCAGGCCGCTCCAGTCGACGGGGCCGCCGGTGCCGGCAGGCTTCCGTGCCGCCCGTTTGGGGACAGGCTTGTCTTTCGGCGCCACCGGCTCCGGAAGGGCCGGGCCCCAGGGAAGCGCGAAGGCGGGAACCGGTTCCCCCAGCTGCACACCGTGCGGCGGGACCACCAGCACACCGTCGGCGGCGGCCAGCCCGCGCATCATGCCCGGTCCGGCGTGTTGCGCGGGAGACGCCATGCCGTAGACCAGCCGGAAAGGCATCAGGCGGGTCCTGCCGGGGTCAGGGTCGATCGTGGAGCCGCAGGGCACCTCGGTGACGGGCGGCAACGTCCGGTGTCCCAGCGCCGCGAGGAGCGGAGCGCCGAGGGTTGACAGTGCCATCATGGCCGCGAGGGGGTTGCCCGGGAGCCCGATGATGAACCTGCCGTCGGGCAGTTCAGCCAGCACGGCGGGGTGGCCTGGCCGCATGGCGATGCCGTCGACCAGCAGGCGTCCGCCGAGTTCGGCCACGGAACGCCGCAGGTGGTCGGTCCCGGACCGGCCGGTGCCACCCGTGGTGATGACGACGTCGGCGGGCAGCAGTTCTGCCACCGGGCTCCCGGAAAGCTGCCCGGCGTCACTTTCGTTGAAGGCCTCTGCCGGGTCCGTATCCTCGAGCGCCGCGAGCCATTCGGCGTAACTGTCGCCGATTTTCGTTTCGCCGGCGCAGATCCCGCCGAGCATATCCACCACGCCGGCGAGCTGGGGGCCGAACGTGTCGCGCACCTCGCCCGGCTGCGGGACCCCGGCGGTGACCACCTCGGAGCCGGTGAACACCAGCCGGACCAGCGCTTTGCCCAGGACCGGAAGGGTGTCGTGGCCGGCGAGGGCCGCCAGGGCCAGATGCGCGGGGTTGAGCAGGGTGCCGCGCTTGATCAGGACCTCGCCGGCGGCTGCTTCCTCGGCTGCTTTTCGGATATGTTCGCCGTTTCGGGGCTCTCCGGGTTTGGCGGCCCCGCCGAGTTTCAGGACCGGGAGTCCGTCCTCGTCGGCGGCGATCTCGCCGCTTTCACTGCGCAGTACAGCCTTCGCGCCGGGCGGGATCAGTCCGCCCGTGACGATCGGGCTCGCCTGGTGGGGGGCAAGCCGCTGGCCCGGTTCGGCGAGGATCCAGGGTCCGCTGCCGTTGACGGCCCAGCCGTCCATGGCTGACGAGGCGTAATGCGGCATATCCAGCACCGCTTCCACGTCGGCCGCGAGCTGCCGCCCCAGGGCATCCTTCAGGGCAACGGGTGCAGCAGGGATGGGAGTCGCGCAGTCGAAGGCAAGCTGCCGTGCTTCTTGCCAGGTGTGCGCGGCGTGCCGGTGCGCCGGCCCGGGTTCCGCGTCCGGGACAGCGTCGGCGGAGCGGTCCTCGGGGTCCTCCGGAGTTGCTTCGGCACGGCTAGCAGCGGCGGTGCCGAACGCATGCTCGTCCCCGGCGGCAGCTGCACTGCCGTGAGGGGGTGCAGGTGTCATGCGCCGGATGCTTCGTTGGCTGCGTAATCCTTGGCGAGCTTGCGGGCCACGCCCATGGCGGCCTGCATCGAGACGGCATCCGTGGCTTGGCCGGACCCTGACGCCAGGCCTGCCGCAAAGCCGGCGATGAACGTCGTCAAAGGAGCTGCCGGACGGACCACCGAGTGGGCAGCCACTCCGGCGAGGGCCAGCACCTCGTTCACGTCCACGTCGACGTCCTCCAGCTCCAGGGCCTGAAGCAGGGCACGGCACCAGTCTTCGAGTGTTTCGTCCTGGCTTTTCACCGTTGCCTCCAAAGTCGAATTCAGCTGGGGAGCCCCGGGCCGGATGCCCGAATCATGGCTGACGCGGTCATGGCTGGCGGGCGGGACCGTCACCCCCAAGGCGGAGGCATCGTCCCAGGTATCCACATCATCCGTGGATCCCCCGGGCACGCTGACTTCCCGCAACTCCAGCCTAGCAAGAAGGGTGAACGCCGAGGCATTTTCAAGGGAGCCACCCTGCTCAGCGTCAGCGACGCTCCTTTGTAGCGCGGCTGTGCCATATAAGCCCACGAGCGGCTGCCGGCGGCCGTCAGTGGATACAGCCATCAGCCCGTCACCGGGCGGGGCTCCGGCGGCCGCGTCCAGCAGCGCCCGGACGGCGGCGCCCGCCCGGGGCATGTCGCAGGCGAGAACCAGGGTGAACGGAGGCGCAGGCCGGGGACGGGAGTCCCCTCGCCGGTGCCGCTCCAGCGCGGCGAGCCCCGCCGCGATCGCCGCGGCCGGTCCGGCGAAGGGCGGATCCTCCCGGCAGCTCAGGACGCCTTCCGGCAGCGTCCCCGGATCGGGGCCGACGACGGCCACGGCCGCCGCACCGGCCGCGGCCTGCAGCGAGCGTTCAAGGAGGGTGGCGCCGTCGTGCACCAACCCTGACTTGGGCACTCCCCCCAGCCGGGAGGAGCGGCCCCCGGAAAGAATGACAGCATCGAATTCCACCGGCCCAGCCTAGCGCGGCCTGCATCGAACATCTGGCACCGGGCATCAGGCGCCGGGCTCCTCAGCACCGGACGTCAGGTGTTGAGGAGCCCGGCCCGGACAGGTTCAGGCGGCAGATTCCGGCAGCAGGAAGGGGTCCCAGGCCGGCGTCGGCTTCTCCAGCTCCTTGATCTGCCACGTGGTGCCCTTGGGCGGCGCGGGGCTGAAGCTGAGCTTCCACCCCATTTCGCCCGGGGTATGGTCGCCCTTGGCGTTGTTGCACCGCAGGCAGGCTGCGACGAGGTTTTCCCAGGAGTCCGCACCGCCCCTAGATTTGGGCTGGACATGATCGATGGTGTGCGCCGCCTTGCCGCAGTAGGCGCAGCGGTGCCCGTCACGGCGGAGCACTCCACGGCGGCTGACCGCGGTGATCGTGTTGTACCGGGGCCTGATGTAGCGATTCAGGAGAATCACCGACGGCCGGCCAAGGACGGCCTGCGGACCGACGACAGGATCGTCGCCCTCCGCCACGACACTGGCTTTACCAGTCAGCACAAGGACCAGCGCCCGGCGGAAGGTCACAACCGCCAGCGGTTCATATCCAGCATTCAGAACGAGAGTGCGCATCCGCATACCTCTTCACGGCCGCACCCGCCAGGGGCACGAGGGCCGGCTGCCCTCTGCATGGTCGGGCTATGGATCGACAAAACAAGAGTAAACACCAAGGTGCCGTTTCACCGAATTTTTTTTGCCGGCCGCCGCCCGTGTCGGCAGGAGTTCATGTCGCGGCAACGCAAAGGACCCCTGCCGGGCGGCAGGGGTCCTTTGTGGTGCTAAGAGCTGGTGTCTTTAGCCGCCGACGCGGATGAAGACGGGGCCGGAGCCGACGTTCACGCTCTGGAGGGAGGTGGTCCCGCCGTTCCAGCCGCCGTGAACGGCCATGCCGTTGCCGACGTAAACGGCGATGTGGGCCAGGCCCGAGCCACCATTCTGGTAGTACGCCAGGTCGCCCGGCTGTGCTTCGGCGGCGCTGACGGTGCGGCCGAGGGACAGGTAACCTGCCGGCCAGCCGTGGTAGTTGATGCCCGCAGCGGCCAGCGCGTTCGTGGCGAGTGCGGTGCAGTCCTGGCCAACGCCGATCTGGGCGTAGGCAGCAGCGGCGATCGTGGCGCCCATGCCGCTGGCGACAGCCGGCGCCTTGGTGGCGACAGCTGCGGTTGCGGTTGCGGCGGTGCCGTTGGAGGTCGCGGCGACGCCAACCTTGGCTTCAGCGGCCGCGGGGGCGGCTTCGGGAGCTTCGGGGGTTTCCTGGACCTTCACGACGGGCTTCGGGGCCTCGACGACGGGGGCCGCGGTGGTGGTGACGGCCGGCTTCTCGTAGGAGATCGCGATGGTCGAAGCAGCCGAGATGGTCGCGGGGGCGGCCGACTGGACTTCGAGCGTGGAAGCGGAGGTGGATTCGCGCTGAACGTTGGCCTCAGCAGCGTTGGCTGCGATACCGCTGGTCAGGACGAGGCCGGAAGCTGCAGCGATAACTGCGGCCTGGCGGCCCATGCCGCCGGCGTTGTCGCCGACAGCCTTGGCAATAACGGCCAGCGAGTTGGTCTTGGTGACCTCGGCGCGGTGCCGTGCGATTGCACGAGTAGTCATTAAGTTCTCTCTTTCGTGATCCTGGGTCCGCGCTTTTCAGGCGCGGGCTGAGGACGCTCCGGCATCTTGGGGGTACGCCGGATCGCCCCGAAATGGGTTACTTAGCGAAGGGTGTACTGCGAAGACGCGCCAAAAGCGGGAACTGCGTGCAGGTGCATGGCCTGCGGGCCGGACTCAGTAGTGATTGAGACGGCGGTGTGAGATCCGTTCCGGGCGCCGGCAAGGGCAGCCCGGGAGTCGGATTTCAGCGGGCTCGAAAGAGCCGCGCAAGCGCGGTGGCGCGCAGCATTGTGGCGTGAAGACACGAAAGTAGCCTCTCCCAATGCCTGCGAGGTGAGCTGTCGGATTCGGATGGGAGTCACCCGGCCGCGCTGCTTCCTGGGAAGCTTTGCGACTTAACCCCTAGGTCTTCTTGCGAAGACCAAAATTGGTTCCCCCGCCCCTGCCAGACGATGTAATGCGAACGGACCTTGAGCGGTGGCAGAGCTAGGCAATCCACTCAAGAGCGCCAACTTCGGAAAAGTTGGCGTAGGACAAACGTACAGCAGATGGGGCTCAATGTCACATTCAGATCACGGCGTGTCACAAGAATGCGAGAGCGTCCGATCAGCTTTGTTAGAGCCAGCCGGTGGGGTCAACGACTTCGCCGTTGACCATGACCTCGAAGTGGAGGTGACAGCCCGTGGAGGCGCCGGTGGTGCCGCTCATGGCGACGACATCGCCGCGGGAGACCTGCTGGCCCACGCTCACGCTGGCTGAAGACAAGTGGTTGTACGTGGTCTCCAGGCCGTTGCCGTGGTCGATCACCACGCGGTTGCCGCCACCGTAGGGGTGCCAGCCGGTGAAGGTCACGGTACCGCTGGCCGCTGCAAGGACGCCGGTGCCGCACTGGGCGGAGTAGTCCTGGCCGCGGTGGAATTCGCCGGAGCCGCCGGTGATGGGGCTGACGCGGTACCCGAACGGCGAGGCGGTTTTCAGCTGCGCCAGCGGTGCGCCCAGGCTGCCTGCGGAGGCGGCCCGGCTGATCGAATCCACGGACTGGGCGCTCAGCAACTGCTTGAGCTTTCCGTCCGGGTCACCCTTGGTGGTGACGGCCGTTCGGTTGAAGTCGATTTTTGCTTCGGAGGCCGTGACGTCCGGCTGCACTGCTGCCGGGACGGGTCCGGAAGGGGTTCCGGTGTCTGTGGCCATGACGGGACCCGTGGCGGGGACGGTCACGGTGAGGACCAGGCCCGCGGAGGCCAAGGCGATGCCGGCCTTTTGCCCCACGCCACTGGCGGCGGCAAAGTCTGTCACCTGGCGGAACGGGCTGCGGCGGCCTCTGCGTTCGTCACGGTGCGCGTCACGCGGGCGGTCTGCCATAACGGCGACGGCCGGACGCGGCTCCGGAGCGGGACCGGTCGCACGGCGGCGGCCCCTGGCGGTCTGGGTGGTCAAGAACGGTTCCTCTCTGGAGAGCCTGCGAAGTTAGCTGTCGGATTCGGGTCAGAGAGATCAAAGACCCGGTCCGCCGTAGCAAGCATCCAGACACAGGGGCATCCAAAGAGGTCCCTCGTGGTGTGTGCTTGCCGCTGACGGACTTCACCCCAAGGCTGCATAACAGCCGGAAGTGGTTCCCCCGCCCCTGCCAGGAGGTGACGCTGCTACTGATCCGCTGGCAGAGCTCGGCTTCGGATCAGATAACGCTTTGGTATCGGTACTAGTGTTTAACTATAGGCGATTAAGCCATCCAGAGATAAATCCGTTATCGGACTGTGCACAACTCGTGGGACGTCCGACGAGCAGCCCGCTTAGGGCGGATTAACCGACCGTAACAAAGACGTGGGCCGCAACCTCGGGCGGGAGCTCCAGGGCGCCTTCGATATCCGGCACCCGGACTGAGATGTACTCCCCCACCCGTTCCAGCGACACCAAAGCGCCGGGACGGATGCCGCCTTCATCGAGCTGGACCAGCAGTTCGGGCTCCACCTGAATGGGCTCGGCAAGCCGGTTGACCCTGACCCGCGACTCCGGGCCGTAGCCGGCCATGGCTTCGAGCAGGTTCACCACGCCGTCCGCATAAGGCCGGGAAGGCAGGCCGCCCAGTTCCGCAAGGCCCGGAATCGGGTTGCCGTAGGGTGACACGGTGGGGTGATTGAGCAGTTCGAAGATCCGACGTTCCACCCGCTCGCTCATCACGTGTTCCCAGCGGCAGGCTTCCTCATGCACATAGGCCCAGTCCAGGCCGATGACGTCCGCCAGCAACCGCTCGGCGAGCCGGTGCTTGCGCATGACTTCAATGGCACGTTTACGGCCGGTTTCCGTCAGTTCAAGGTGCCGGTCACCGGAAACAACCACCAGGCCGTCGCGCTCCATACGGCCGACGGTCTGGGAAACAGTGGGACCCGAGTGGCGCAGCCGTTCGGCGATGCGGGCGCGGAGGGCGACGATGTTTTCTTCTTCAAGTTCCAGAATGGTCCGGAGATACATTTCGGTTGTATCGATCAGGTCCGTCATTCAGCTCAGCTCCTCGAGCGCCGTCTTGCGTATTCCCACCGTACCGCGTGTTGCCTGCGCCCCGGCGGGGTCCCCCGTACGTTCGCAGGTCAGCTTAGCCTATTTTGAATTACTCCGGATAATCTCACTGACCGGACTATGACGGCCGCTTTTGCCTCCACCACCGGGCGGTCAGGCAGAATGAAACGACAGGCTCAGCGGCGGCCACCCTGCCGGGCCGCTTCCCGAGCCACCACCTGTACCAGCCGAAAATTGGAGCCCCTGTGAGCGACACCAGCGTCACGATTCCCGCAAACCTCCTTCCGAAGGATGGCCGCTTCGGCGCCGGGCCGTCCAAGGTCCGCCCGGAACAGATGGAAGCCCTCGCCGCGGCTTCGGGGCTGCTGGGAACGTCGCACCGCCAGGCGCCGGTGAAGAACCTTGTGGGATCGGTCCGGACCGGGCTTAGCCAGTTCTTCCGCGCGCCCGATGGCTATGAGGTCATCCTTGGCGTGGGCGGGTCCACCGCGTTCTGGGACGTTGCCAGCTTCGGACTGGTCGAGGACAAGGCACAGCATTTGTCCTTCGGCGAGTTTGGCTCAAAATTCGCCTCCGCCACCAACAAGGCGCCGTTCCTCGCGGACTCCTCCATCATCACGTCCGAGCCGGGAACCCGGCCGGTAGCCCGGGCTGAGGCCGGCGTCGACGTCTACGCCTGGCCGCAGAACGAAACGTCCACCGGCGTGGCCGCTCCGGTCCGGCGTGTGGCGGGCGCCGACGCCGGTTCCCTGGTCCTGGTTGATGCCACCTCGGCTGCCGGCGGGCTGGACGTCGACGTCGCTGAGGCGGACGTCTACTACTTTGCACCGCAGAAGAACTTCGCCTCCGACGGCGGCCTGTGGCTTGGCCTGTTCTCCCCGGCAGCGCTGGAACGCGCCGCACGGATCAAGGCCAGCGGGCGCTGGATCCCGGACTTCCTGGACCTCCAGACGGCCATCGACAACTCGCGGCTGAACCAGACCTATAACACCCCCGCACTGGCAACGCTCGTCACCCTCGATGCCCAGGTGCAGTGGCTGAACGGCAATGGCGGCCTGGACTTCGCCTCGGCCCGGACCGCGGACTCGGCGGGCCGGATCTACCGCTGGGCCGAGGCCTCGGAGTACGCCACCCCGTTCGTGGCACAGGCCGAGGACCGCTCCAACGTCATCGCGACGATCGACTTCGACGACTCCATTGACGCGGCGGCGATCGCCAAGGTGCTCCGTGCCAACGGCATCGTGGACACCGAGCCCTACCGCAAGCTGGGCCGCAACCAGCTCCGCATCGCAACGTTCGTCGCGATCGAACCCGATGATGTCTCGGCGCTGCTGGAATGCATTGACTTCGTGGTGGGCGAGCTGAAGAAGTAGCTTCCTGCGCTGGCGCTGCAGCGTCAGCGCTTGACGGCGTCGCCCGGTGTTAATCCCGGGCGGCGCCGTCTGCGTCGGGGCCGGCTCCGCCCGGTCCGATGGGTCCGCCCGGGCCGGCGGACACCACGCGGAAGTGCCGCAGCCCGCGGGCGCGGCGGTCGAACCGAATCCGCAGCTGCTTGGCCCGGATGATCCACACCAGTCCGATCAGGGCAGCGATCAGGCCGGCAGCCGCCGCAACGCTCATGGACCAGCGGGGGCCCGCAACGTTCGCGACCCATCCCACGAACGGCGCCCCGATGGGCGTGCCGCCCATGAAGATCGCCATGTAGAGCGCCATCACCCGGCCGCGCATCACGGGATCTGTGGTCGTCTGGACGTAGCCGTTGGCGCTGGTCATCATCGTGATGGCGAAGAGTCCCACCGGGACCAGCGCCACGCCGAACCAGAAGTAGCTGGGGGCCAGCGCCGCGATGCCGGAGGCCACGCCGAAGGCCCCGGCAGCCCCGAAGATGATCCGCAGCCTGGGTTTCTGGCGGCCGGCGGACAGCAGCGCGCCGGCCACGGAGCCGATGGCCATAATGGAGTTCATCAGCCCGAAGGCGCTGGCATCCAGGCCGAATTCCGTTCCCACCATGGCCGCAATGAACAGGACGAAGTTCAGGCCCAGGGTGCCCACGATGAAGACCGCGACCAGCACCACCACGATGTCGGGCCGGAACCGCACATAGCGCAGCCCCTCGCGGATCCTGCCCTTCCCGGCCGGTGCCCGGGGCAGGCTGCGCAACGAGGCAGTCGGAATTTTCCACAGGCTCAGCAGCAGCGCCACGAAGGTCAGGGTGTTGATCAGGAAGACCCAGCCGGGACCCACCGCGACGGTGAGGATGCCCGCAACCGCGGGGCCGATCATGCGGGCCACGTTGAAGGAGGCGCTGTTGAGGGCCACCGCGTTGGGCAGGTAGTCGTCGCGGACCAATTCGGAGACGAAGGTCTGGCGCACGGGGGCATCCAGGGCGGAAACAACGCCCAGCAGCAGCGCGAATGCGTAAACATGCCACAGTTGCGCGGCCCCGGTAACCACCAGGATGCCGAGGGCTGCACTCAGCACCGCCATCGCGGACTGGGTCATGACCAGCAGGTGCTTGCGGTTGTACCGGTCGGCAACCAGTCCGGCCACAGGAGCCAGGAAGAGCTGGGGGCCAAGCTGCAGGGCCATGGTGATGCCCATGGCCCCGGCGTCGTGTTCGGTCAGGTGGTCAAAGACCAGCCAGTCCTGGGCAGTGCGCTGCATCCAGGTTCCGATGTTGGAAATGATCGCGCCGATGAACCAGATCCGGTAGTTCAGGATGTGCAGGGATCTGAAGGTGGACGTCATGACCAGCCCTCATTCTGCAACGCCCCTGATGGTTCCAACCGCTAGTCAGCCTCCGTTGCGGTCGGCTCGCCTTCCGGAGCATCTCCGGTGCCGGCGTCATCGACATCGTCGGCGTCGTACTCGGCGCCGGCACCATCCGCGTTGCCGTCGGCGTCGTCGGAGTCGTCTTCCGGTGCGTCGTCAGCGTCGGTGGACGCCGCTGCGTCGTCAGCGTCGGTGGACGCCGCTGCGGCGGCGTTGTCGGCGTCGTTCTCCGTTCCGGCTGCATCACTCGCGGCCTCCCGGGGAGCTGCGCCTGCGGCGGCCTGGAGTTCCTCGTCGCCCTGTTCATCGCCGGGGCGGACCCGTTCTGCCCACGGAATCCATTCGGGCGCCAGGATCGAGTCTTCGGAGGGCAGCAGACCCAGCTCGTCGACCGTAACCTCCTTGGACCTCGAGTTCCGGGTCAGCACGGCGTACCACTGCCATCCGCCGTAGCCGGGCAGCTTTGACTCGAAAAGGTGTGTGACCAGGCGGTCGCCTTCGCTCTTGGCCGCCAGGTGCCGGCCGATCTGCTCCGCGGGGGCGATGCCCTCAATGGCGGCACGCGCGACGTCGACGGCGGCAGCCAGGAAGGCATCCGGCTTGCCGGTACGCCAGACGGGGACCCCGGCGCGCGGCTTGGGGCCCCGCTTGGTTCCGGCTTTCTTGTCCCCGGCGGCGCTGCTTCCCACGGCTGTGGGCTCGGTCTGATCAGTCTCCGGAGTCATCAGGGAGCCTTACGCGTCCAGCTCGTCGGCAACCTTACGCAGGGCGACGGCGATCGCCTTGCCCTTGTTGCCTTCCGGGTACTTGCCCGCGGACAGCGTTCCGGACAGGTTGTCCAGTACGGTGACGAGGTCCTGCACCAGCGGTGCCAGGTCCTTCGCGCTGGGCCGCTTGGCCTTGGCGATGGACGGTGTTTTGTCCAGCACGCGCAGGCCCAGGGCCTGGGCGCCCTTGCGGCCGTCGGCCACACCGAATTCAACGCGGGTGCCGGCTTTGAGCTCGGTTACGCCTTCCGGCAGCGCGGACTTCGGCAGGAAGACTTCCTGACCGTCCTCGCCCGCGAGGAATCCGAAGCCCTTGTCCTTGTCATACCACTTGACCTTGCCGGTAGGCACGTAATCAACCCTCTTCGTTCTGCTGGTGACACAGCCGGCGGTCACCGCATCCGCATTGATATGCGGGTTCAGGGTATGACTGCCCGGACCGTGTTGGTCTGTTCCCTCAAGGTTATCCTGCCTTGCCCATTTTGACCGTTTGGGGCGCGGACCAAGCCGGACTGTTAGCGTTAGCTCCATGACTCCATTGCGCTTCCGGCGGCCGCTGCTGATCGTCGCGGCCGTGGCCGCCGTACTGTCCCTCGCGGCCGTCGGCGTCGTGATGGCAATGGCCTTCAACAATGCCGTGTCGCCGGTGTGGATCACCTCCACGGCCCTCTATGGGCTGCCCGTGGCGTTCCTGCTGATGCTGTTGCTCGTGATCGACGGCGTGGCAGCACGCCGCCGGACGCGGGGCCCGGACGAAAGGTAGCCTTGCACTGATGTCCCTTATCCGCGCGCTCAGCAAGGAACTGCAGGCACGCAGCGATGATTCGTTGCGGGCCTTGTTCACCGCGCGGCCGGACCTCATGAGCCCCGGCGTGCCGGACTTCGCAGCCCTCGCCGCGCGGGCCAGCGGCCGGGTCAGCGTGCAGCGCGCTTTGGAACGGCTCAACCGCCCGGAAATGCAGGTCCTTGAGACCCTGCACCTTTGCACCAACACGGACACCGGGCACAGTGCCTCCGCGGCAATGCTGAAGAAGCTGATCAACGGCTCCACGCTGGCCTCGATTGAAAAGATGCTGCAGTCCCTGCAGGAACTGGCGCTGGTCCACCGGGCGGAACCCCCGCACGGCGCCCCGGCCGCCGGCCCGAAGCAGCGGTATTACCTGCCGGTCGGCAGCCTCAAAGACGTGATCGGCATCTATCCGGCCGGGCTGGGACGCAGCTACACCGAGCTTGTGCGGCTCCAGCCGGCCTTTGCGCAGCGCGTCGTCCAGCTGGTCGGCGAACTGCACCGCAGTGGCGCGGCGGTCTCACCCGCGACAACGCCGATGGAGGCCGCCCTGTCGCTGCAGCACTGGACGGCCACGCCGGAATCCCTCCGGCAGATTTTGGACACCGCCCCGGAGCGCACCGCAGCGCTCCTGGCACGGTTCGGGAACTGGGCCATGGGCGCCGTTCCCCAGGCCCAGCGCCGCGCGTCCGTGCTGCACGAGGCCGCCGACGTCGGGCCGGTGGACTGGCTCCTCGCCCGCGGACTGCTGGTTCCGCTGGACGCCGCCCACGTGGAGCTGCCGCACAGCGTCGGCGTTTCCCTGCGCGGCGGCTTTGTCATCGAGAAGTTCGCCCTGACTCCCCCGGTCCCGCGGCTGGGGTCCACTTCTGCGGCGCTGCGCCGCAACGCCGCCCTGGGCGCGATCGCGGAGACCCTGCGGCTGGTCGGAGAACTGCTCCATGTGGTCCAGGAACAGCCCCTCGTCACCCTGCGCAGCGGCGGCGTGGGCGTCCGGGAGTTGAAGCGCCTGGCGGAGGGGCTCCGGCTCGAGGTGCACGACGCCGGTGTGCTGGCGGAAATGTGCGCCCTGGCCGGGCTCATCCGCCTGGACGTGGACAGTTCCGCCTGGGTCCAGCCCCCGCAGCTGGAGTGGCTGACGCTTCCCCGGCAGGAGCAGTGGCTCTGGCTGGTCAACGCCTGGCTCGCCAGCGAGCGGGCGCCCTCCCTCGTCGGGCAGCCGGTCAACGGCCAGGCCACCGTCCCTGCCGTCCACCGCGGCGCTGCGGTCAGCACCATCAACGCGCTCTCGGCCGAAGCCCAGCGCCCGGACGCTCCGGTGGTCCGGAAACGGATCCTCGAAATCCTGGCTGAACTGACCCGGGAGGCCGCCGCCGCGGACGGGCAGGCGCCGGTCCTGGACGCCGCGGCCGTGTTGGAGCGGGCCGACTGGACCCAGCCGAGGATGGCCCGGCGTTTCAGTTCCCTCATCCGGGGAGTCCTGGCCGAGGCCGAGATGCTGGGGCTGATCGGCTCGGGCGCGCTCAGCCAGATCGGGGCGGCGATTGCCGACGAGCAGCCCGACGAGGCGATGGGAATCCTGGGCGAACACCTGCCGGCAGCCCTGAACCACGTGCTGCTCCAGGCGGACCTCACGGCCGTGGCCCCCGGCTACCTCGCACCGGACCTGACCGAAAAGCTCCTCACCATGGCCGACGCCGAAGGCCAGGGCCCCGCCACGATCTACCGGTTCTCGACCGCCTCGGTCCGGCGCGCGCTCGACGCGGGCCAGGATGCCCAAGCCATGCTGGAGTTCCTGGGCCTGCACTCGGCAACGGCCATCCCCCAGCCGCTGAAATACCTGATCGAGGACACCGCCGCCCGCCATGCCAGGCTGCGGGTGGGCGCTGCCGCGAGCTTCATCCAGAGCGACGACGAATCGGCCCTGCTCGAACTGCTCAACACTCCCGGCGCCTCCGGCCTGGGCCTGGTCCGGCTTGCACCCACCGTGCTGGTCTCGCACGCGGCCCCGCGCGACACGGCTCACGTCCTCCGGAGCCTGGGGTTGTCCCCGTCAGTGGAGGAGTCCGAGGCCGGCGGCATCCGGCTGCGCCGCACCACAGCGGTGCCCGGCAGCGCCCGGCCGGTCTACAGCGCCCCGCGCACGGCCCCTCCGGACGCCGACGTCGACGCCCAGCTGGCCGTGCTGCGCAGCGAACGGCCCGCCGCGGGCGCCGCCGTCGGGCATCCCGCCGCGGCACCCGGCAGCGAGGAGGCCACCCAGCTGGGACTGGAAACCCTGCAGAAGGCGATACGGCTCAAACAGCGTGTGGTGATGAACGTCGTCGACGGCCTGGGGAATGCCGTGCGGGAGACGGTTGTTCCGGTAGCTGTGAACGGTGGGCGGGTCCGGGTGTTCGATCCGGACAAGGAAACCGAACGCGTCCTGTCCATCCACCGGATTATCGACGTAGAAGCCGCAGAGGAATTGCTCCAGTGACCGACGGACCGCTGATCGTCCAGAGTGACAAAACCATCCTGCTCGAAGTTGACCACGAACTGGCCACCGAAGCACGCCATGCCATCGCCGCGTTCGCCGAACTGGAACGCGCCCCCGAGCACGTGCACAGCTACCGGCTGACGCCGCTGGGCCTCTGGAACGCCCGGGCCGCCGGGCTCGACGCCGAAAAAGTGCTGGATACGCTGCTGAAGTACTCCCGATTCCCCGTGCCGCATTCCCTGCTGATCGACGTCGAAGAGACCATGTCCCGGTACGGCCGGCTCCGGCTCGAAAAAGACCCCCAGCACGGCCTGGTCATGCGCACCTCCGACTATCCGGTCCTGGAGGAAGTCAGCCGCGCCAAGAAAATCGCCCCCTTGCTGGGCCCAAGGATCGACGGCGAGACCGTGGTGGTGCACTCCTCCCAGCGCGGCCAGCTCAAGCAGCTGCTGCTGAAAATCGGCTGGCCGGCCGAGGACCTGGCCGGCTACGTCGACGGCACGCCGCACCCCATCATGCTCGACGAGTCCGGCTGGAAGCTCCGCCCCTACCAGCAGCTGGCGATGGAGAACTTCTGGGCCGGCGGCAGCGGCGTCGTCGTGCTCCCCTGCGGTGCCGGCAAAACCCTGGTGGGTGCCGCCGCGATGGCCACCAGCTCCACCACGACGCTGATCCTGGTGACCAACACGGTGTCCGCCCGGCAGTGGAAGGACGAACTGCTTAAGCGGACTTCCCTCACCGAGGAGGAGATCGGCGAATACTCCGGCTCCGTCAAAGAGGTCCGGCCCGTCACGATCGCCACCTACCAGGTCCTGACCACCAAACGAGGCGGGCTCTACCCCCATCTGGAGCTGGTGGACGGCAACGACTGGGGGCTCATCATCTATGACGAGGTCCATCTCCTGCCCGCGCCGATCTTCCGGATGACCGCGGATTTGCAGGCGCGCCGCCGGCTCGGCCTCACCGCCACGCTGGTCCGTGAAGACGGCCGCGAGGGCGAGGTCTTCAGCCTGATCGGGCCGAAGCGCTACGACGCGCCGTGGAAGGACATCGAGGCGCAGGGCTACATCGCGCCGGCCGACTGCGTCGAGGTCCGCATCGACCTGCCCCGCGACGAACGCGTGGCCTACGCGATGGCCGAGGACGCGGACAAATACCGGCTGTGCGCCACGTCAGAGTCCAAGACCCTGGTGGTGGAACAGCTCGTCGCCGAGCACGCGGGCGAGCAGCTGCTGGTGATCGGCCAGTACATCGACCAGCTGGACGAGATCGGCGAGCGCCTGCAGGCGCCGGTGATCAAGGGCGACACCTCCGTCAAGGAACGCCAGAAGCTCTTTGATGCTTTCCGCGCCGGCGACGTGCAGACACTGGTGGTGTCCAAGGTCGCGAACTTCTCCATCGACCTGCCCGAAGCCTCTGTCGCGATCCAGGTCTCGGGCTCCTTCGGCTCCCGGCAGGAAGAGGCGCAGCGCCTCGGCCGGCTTTTGCGGCCCAAGAAAGACGGCCGCGCCGCACGCTTCTACTCACTGGTGGCCAGGGACACGCTGGATCAGGACTTCGCGGCCAAGCGCCAGCGCTTCCTCGCCGAACAGGGGTACGCCTACCGGATCATGGATGCCAAGGACGTCGGGACCAGCTCGCCCACCGACTGATCGGCTGCACACCCCGGGCGGGGCGCCCGGGCCGCCCGCTCCGAGGGCTACCGGGTGTACGTGGAACCGTCCGTTTCCAAGGCACCGGTGCGCGGATCGCGCTGCGGGCGCTGGTAGGCGAACTCGCCACCGCTGCGGCCGCCGAAAGGGCGACCATGGTCGGCAAATTCTTCCCGGAAGAACGCCAGGCACCACTGGCCCATCTGCAGGCGGGAACCAGTACGCAGGACCGACGCCGACCCGGGGCCGAAGCTGCCGCTGACTTTGCCGTGCCGCACCAGGACATATTCATCCCGGTCGTTGTGGACAATCTCCGCGTGAACACCGTCCAGGCCTGCAAGCCGCAGGTCAGCGGATTCATCGCTGCCGATACTCATCCGCTCGGCCGTGAGATTGAACTCGCGCGGTAACTGTCCGTTCCAGGTTTTCGAGTCCTGGACGAAAATCAACCGCGGCCGTCCGCCGCCGCTCGTGTAGTGGGTAGTGGTGATACGCCGGGGAATTCTGCGTTTGACCGTGGGCAACAGCGGAAAGAGGGTTCCGGGCGGCAGCAGGCTGAATTCCCGTGCCGGCGTGCGGCGACCCCGTTTGAGCATGGGCGCCAACGCGCCCAGCTTACCCAGCTTGATATGGGGTGACCTGGTAATTATCCGCTGCGAGGCCGGTGCCTCGACGTTGCCCAGGCTGATGATTCTTCCGTCCGGGCCGTCCACCACCACGGTGAGCCCTTGGTCCGAGAGTGTCCTGGCGAGGGGCCTGAGGTCGCCCAGGGAGGGAAGCCTCCGCGACTGCAGAGCGTCGAGGCGGTCCAGCGAGACGACCACTTCGGTACCGGATGCCTTCACCGACCCGCGGGCCTCCTCGCCGGTAGCCTCTTGGAGGGAGAAGTCCAGGTCGATGTCGGCCCTGAACCGCGGGGGCATGGTCAGGCCCTGTTCTCGTCGGAACCGGAGGCGTCCTTGTCACTGGTGGTCACGCGGAGACTTCCGTTCAGTTTCCAGGTGGCGCGGGGCGCGTCCGGGCCAATGTCACGGGGAACTTCGATGGTCATGTCGATGAAGTTGTAGTTGATCGCGGCGCCTTTGCCGGTCAGGTAAGACCACATCTCCTCAGCCAGGTCCGCCCAGTCGCGGATGCTTCGGTCGGCGGCGCCTGCACTGCTAGCTGCGTTGCTTTCAGTCGTCACGTTATGTCCTCTGTCTTGGCTGCCGGCATTTCTGCCGGTGCGGTGGAGTGGATCAATATGGCAACTCTAATGTCGGTACCCGCGGAGGGGAATGCCTTGGGCGAGCCACTTGCGCCAGCACAGCTCCAGATAAGCGCCGAAGGCAGCCGAACCCACCAAACGTACATTTTTCGTACAGAAAACTCCCAGAATCTGGGAGCATCATGGGAGTCATGAAAAAGAACGGTCCCGAAGCCAAGCTGCTCGTCGTCGATGATGAGCCGAACATCCGCGAGCTGCTGTCCACGTCCCTGCGCTTCGCCGGCTTCGAAGTCGTCTCCGCGGCCAACGGGCGCGAGGCCCTGGCGGCGGCCGATCTCCATTCCCCCGATCTGGCCGTCCTGGACGTCATGCTGCCGGATATGGACGGCTTCACCGTCACCCGCCGGCTGCGCGCCGCGGGCAAGCACTTCCCCGTTCTCTTCCTGACAGCCAAGGATGACACCGAAGACAAAGTCATGGGCTTGACGGTGGGCGGCGATGACTACGTCACCAAGCCCTTCAGCCTCGATGAGGTCGTGGCACGCATCCGCGCCGTGCTGCGCCGCACGCAGCCGCTCCAGGATGACGACGCCGTCATCCGCGTCGATGACCTCGAGCTCGACGACGATGCCCACGAGGTGCGCCGCGGAGGCACGGTGATCGAGCTCTCCCCCACCGAATTCAAGCTCCTGCGCTACCTCATGCTGAATCCCAACCGGGTGCTGTCCAAGGCCCAGATCCTGGACCACGTCTGGGAGTACGACTTCAACGGAGATGCCTCGATCGTGGAGTCCTACATCTCCTACCTGCGCCGCAAAGTCGACATTGACCCGGACGCCCCGGCCCTGATCCAGACCAAACGGGGCGTCGGCTACGTGCTGCGGACGGCCGAGAAGCGCTGACCTCCGTTGCTGCTCCGTTGGAAGTCGGCGTCGCTGAGGTCCCAGCTCGTCGCGATTATGACCGCACTGATGCTGGTGGCCCTCACGGCCACCGGCGCCGGGACCCTGACGCTGCTGCACAGCTATCTGCAGGGGCAGGTCGACGACAAGCTGCGGGCAGCGATTGCCTCGGTGCGCCAGCAGCAGTCGTTCAGCCAGCTGCAGGACCAACCGCAGAGCGTTCCCACCGACTATTCGCTGATGCTGTTCGCGCCGGGGCAGCCGGCGGTGCCGTTCGGCGGCAACAAGGTACTCCACCCCGATATCCCCAGCATCACCTCCGAGGAAGTCTCTGCCCGCGAACAGGCCCCTTTCCAGGTCCGGGGCACGGACGGACGGAACTGGAGGGTGGTCGCCCTGAACGTTGTAGACAGCAAGGAGCGCAGCTCCGTTGTGGTCATCGGGCTGCCACTGTGGCCGGTCGATTCGGTGATGGAACACGCCGTCCTGGTGGTGGTCGGCGTCGGGCTGCTGACCCTTGTCCTGGCGTTCTTCATCGCCACCTGGAGCATTTCCCGGTCCTTTCGGCCGCTGGCACGGGTTGAAAAGACCGCGGCGGCGATCGCGGCGGGCGATCTGTCCCGGCGCGTCGAAATCGAAAACCCCAATACGGAGGTGGGCCGGCTGGGCAGTTCACTCAATGCCATGCTGGCCCACATCGAGACGGCCTTCGCCGCCCGGATGGCTTCCGAGGAACGGATGCGCCGCTTCGCCGCGGACGCCTCGCATGAACTGCGCACGCCGCTGGTGACGATCCGCGGTTTCTCCGAGCTGTACCGGCAGGGCGCGTTGTCCACCCCGGAGGACGTGGCCACCGCTATGGGCCGGATCGAAAGCGAAGCCAAGCGGATGGGTGCCATGGTGGAGGACCTGCTGCTGCTGGCCAGGATCGATGAGCAACGGCCGCTCCAGCAGAAACCCGCCGATCTGCTGTTGATCGCCAACGACGCGGTGGTGGACACCCAGGCGAGCGACCGCGGCCGTGTCATCTCGCTGACCGGGCTCGACGGCGGTGCGCCCGCACCGGCGCCGGTCCTGGGCGACGAGGCCAAGCTGCGGCAGGTGGTTGGGAACCTGGTGGGCAACGCCCTGCGCTACACCCCCGAGGGCACGCCCATCGAAATCGCCGTCGGCGCCCGCACCGCGGAGGACGGGAACCGGCTGTCCGTTATCGAGGTCCGCGACCACGGCCCCGGCGTCCCGGCGGAGGAAGCGGCGCGGATCTTCGAGCGGTTCTACCGGGCGGACACCTCCCGCACCCGGGAGACCGGCGGCAGCGGGCTGGGACTGGCGATCGTCGCGGCCATCGTCGGCTCGCATGCCGGCACCGTCCGGGTGGAGGAAACCGACGGCGGCGGCGCCACCCTGGTGGTCAGCCTTCCGTTCCTGGACGAGTCCACGGCCACGGAGGAGACCGCGTCCAGTGCCGGTGCGGGCTCCGCTGCGGGCAAGAAGACCGGGACCGGCCCGGACAGCGCCTCCGGTAAGTAACGGGCCCCGGGGAAGTATCGCGGCCCCGGGAGAGTAATGCGCCGGAGGTCCGGCCGCTTTTTCCACATACCGTGGCCGGGCTAACCCCGTTCCCCCACGACCTGCCTACGCTCGCAGTGTCCGGAAATCCCGGAGCAGGCACTGTCGAGAGGCCATCCCATGAGCATCATCTCCGTCGACACGGAACTCCTCCAGCTCAAGTCAGCAACCGTCAAGGCCACGGTCGACCGGATCGGCGCGGACGTCCAGGCGATGAAACGGGGGCTGGACGAGTTGCAGGCCACGTGGCGCGGCTCGGCCGCCACCAACTTCCAGGCCCTTATCGCCGAATGGACGCTGACGCAGGGCAAGGTGGAGGCATCGCTCGCCTCCATCAACCTGGCACTGAACTCCGCTGCGGCCAGTTACGCCCAGGCCGAACTGACCAACACACAACGGTTCAGCTGACCGGCCTCCTGCGCGCCACAGGGAGGCTCAGGCCTCGGGCGTGCCCTGGTGGAAGCGGAGCCGCCATTGGGCGCCGTCATGGACCCACAGGGAGCTGCGCAGGGCCGTCCCTGCCCGGGCGTGGCTGCGGTATGTCAGGAGGATGGTCTGCTCGCCCAGCCGGTCAGCGCCCAGTATTTCCAGCTCGGTGGGGCCGCTTGGATTGTCTTCCAGCGACATCATCATGGCATCGCGGGTCCAGATCCGGCCTGAGGTCCCGATTTCGGTGAAGTCAGGGTGCAGCAGCACTCCGGTACGTCCCAGGTCGGAGCGCGTCTCCGGCAGGAGGAGCTCCCGCTCCAGGGCCTCGACGATGGCCTCCGGGCTCGCGTCAGTGCCCGGCGCGGGCGTCGGGTCCTCGTCCAGAACGCTGAAAAGATCCGGTTCGTCGAAGAGCGACGGTTCACCGAACGCCGGCCGCCGGCCGGTCTCCGCCGGTGCCGGCATGGACCCTGCCCGCGTCGCCGCGGGCGTTGCCTGGGCTGCCGGAGCGACGGCTTCCATGGCCGCCTCCATGGCGGCCTCGGCAGCCGCGCCGAACCCGGGACCCTGGCGTACGGCAACGCCCTGCTGGAAGGCAGTGGCAGCGGCCCTGGCGCGATCATCCGCCGCCTCGTTGAGGTCATGCCCCGCGTGGCCGCGCACCCATTCGAAGGTGTACTTGCGGCCGACCAGCGCCTGGTCGATTTCCTTGAGCAGCTCAACGTTCATCACCGGCTTGCCGTCGGATTTACGCCACCCTTTGCGCTTCCAGCCCGGCATCCACTTGGTCACGGAGTTGATGACGTACTGGCTGTCGCAGAGGATGTGCAGGTCCTCGCCCGGCAGGTGCGCAGTGGAGCGGAACAGATCCAGCACGGCCATGAGCTCGCCCATGTTGTTGGTGCCGTGCGGCCATCCGCCGGCCCGCCAGCAGTCGTCGTCCACGTACCATGCCCATCCGGCCGGACCGGGATTCCCTAGAGCCGAACCGTCGGCAGCTGCTGTAATCGTCACTGCACCATCCTGCCAGACCTCCGCCCCGCCCGGCGCCCCGCACCTCCGCCCATCAAACGCTCCCGCACCTCCGGCCCCAAACCACCCAACGCTCCCGCACGTCCGGATTCAAGTGAGGGAGCGTCGGCCAAAGGGCTGCAACAACTGAGGGAGCGTGTTGGGTCGCGGTTAACGCCGACGGCGGCCCCACCCGAAGGAGGGACCGCCGTCGTTGTTTACTGCATGTTCAACGCTGGTTGAGCAGCACTGGAGCAGGGTGGTTAGAAACCGCCCATGCCGCCCATGCCGCCCATGTCGTCGCCGCCGCCCATCGGGGCGCCGGCCTTCTCGGGCTTGTCGGCCACAACGGCCTCGGTGGTGAGGAACAGACCGGCAATGGACGCCGCGTTCTGCAGGGCAGAGCGGGTGACCTTGACCGGGTCGTTGATGCCGGCAGCCAGCAGGTCGACGTACTCGCCGGTGGCTGCGTTCAGGCCGTGTCCTGCGGGCAGGCCGCGGACCTTGTCGACCACAACACCGGGCTCGAGGCCGGCGTTGAAGGCGATCTGCTTCAGCGGCGCGTCGATGGCAACGCGGACGATGTTCGCGCCCGTTGCCTCGTCGCCCGCGAGCTGCAGGTTGGCGAATGCCTTGGCACCGGCCTGGATCAGGGCCACGCCACCGCCAGCGACGATGCCCTCTTCGACAGCAGCCTTCGCGTTGCGGACAGCGTCCTCAATGCGGTGCTTGCGTTCCTTGAGCTCAACTTCGGTTGCGGCACCGGCCTTGATGACTGCAACGCCGCCGGCCAGCTTGGCCAGGCGTTCCTGCAGCTTCTCGCGGTCGTAGTCCGAATCGGAGTTCTCGATCTCGGCACGGATCTGGGAAACGCGGCCAGCGATCTGGTCAGCGTCGCCTGCACCCTCGACGATGGTGGTCTCGTCCTTGGTGACAACCACCTTGCGGGCGCGGCCCAGGAGTTCGAGTCCGGCGGTCTCAAGCTTGAGGCCGACTTCCTCGGAGATGACCTGGCCACCGGTGAGGATGGCGATGTCCGCGAGCTGCGCCTTGCGGCGGTCGCCGAAGCCCGGAGCCTTGACGGCGACGGACTTGAACGTGCCGCGGATCTTGTTGACGATCAGCGTGGCCAGGGCCTCGCCCTCGATGTCTTCGGCAATGATCAGCAGCGGCTTGGAGGACTGCATGACCTTTTCGAGGACAGCAACCAGTTCCTTGACGTTGGAGATCTTGGAGTTGACGATCAGGATGTACGGATCCTCAAGGACCGTTTCCTGGCGCTCGGCGTCGGTGACGAAGTAAGCGGAGATGTAGCCCTTGTCGAAGCGCATGCCTTCGGTGAGTTCCAGCTCCAGGCCGAAGGTGTTCGACTCCTCGACGGTGATGACGCCTTCCTTGCCGACCTTATCCAGGGCCTCGGCAATCAGGGCGCCAATCTCGTTGTCACCGGCAGAAATGGACGCGGTGGCGGCAATTTCTTCCTTGGTTTCGATTTCCTTGGCGGAGGCCAGGAGCTCGCGGGTGACCGCTTCGACGGCCTTCTCGATGCCGCGCTTGAGGGACAGGGGATCAGCGCCGGCCGCGACGTTGCGCAGGCCTTCCTTGACCAGGGCCTGGGCCAGCACGGTGGCGGTGGTGGTTCCGTCGCCAGCGACGTCATCCGTCTTCTTGGCAACTTCCTTGACCAGCTCGGCGCCGATCTTCTCGTAAGGATCGTCCAGCTCGATCTCCTTGGCGATGGAAACACCATCGTTGGTGATCGTGGGGGCGCCCCACTTCTTTTCGAGGACGACGTTGCGTCCACGCGGGCCGAGGGTGACCTTGACGGCGTCGGCGAGGATGTTCAGGCCCCGCTCAAGACCGCGGCGTGCCTCTTCATCAAATGCAATGATCTTGGCCATAACGGCAGTAGTCCTTTCGGGACAGTCGTTAAGAATGAACCTTGCTGCGGTGCCCGCGACGGACGATCCCGGCCCTGTGGCCTCTGTATGCCACTGAACCCGGACCTCACCTCAGCCAGGTGTTTCTTCGCTCCTGGATCGGCGGCTTCAACTTCGCGGCCGGTGAACCGGGCGTCGTTTTAGCAGTCAATACGCGGGAGTGCTAAATCAATAATTAGCACTCCCCCGGGGAGAGTGCAAGCAGTGCATGGGCCGAAGGGGCCCTGCATCGGCGTACTGGCGCACTCCAGCACGGCTCAATACGCTACGGGCGATTAACTCCCGTTGGTGCGGGCAGTTTCGTTGCCGCTCATGGTGGCCGTGTTGTCCGGACCGTAGGTGTAGACGACATAGTTCGCGGAGCTGACGTCGCCGTTGGAATCGAAGCCGACCGGCCCGGATTCCCCGTCATAGTCGGGCCGGTTGCCGGCCCGGAGGGCGTCGAGGCACTCCTGGTAGGTCTTGCAGACCGTGGCTTCGCCGGAGGGCCCGCCGTTGCCTGGGGTCTGCACGTTGCCGCCCGAGACGGCGATCAGGCTGGCGGCAATGGACGTTCCGGCGTCGTCCTGCGCTGCGGCGGCCGCGATGGCGGCAAGGTTGACGGCGTCGTATGTTTCGGCGGCAAACGTCATGTCCTTCAGCTCCGGGTCCACAGAGACCAGCTCGCCCTGGAAGTGCGCAGAGGCAAAGGTCCCCGGCAGGATCCCCCGCGCACCGTCCAGTGCCCGGGACCCCAGGCCGGAACCGTACTGGTTGACAGCCCCGTCGCTGAGGATGAGCTTCTTGCCGGACAGCCCGGCGTTGTTCAGTTCGGCGATGGCACCCTGGGCACCGTCGCGGGAAACCAGCACGACGGCGTCGGGAGCCGCCGCCTTCGCGGCAGCAACCGCCTGCTGCGCCTGGCCCGGGGCGAACCCGGCGACGGCAACAGGCCCCAGCCCGGCCTCCTTCGCCGCGGCCGCCACCGCGTTGGACACGTCCTTGCCGTAACTGCCTTCCTCGTACACAACGGCAATGGTCGCCGCGCCGCCGTCCTTGGCGAGCTTGACCAGAACGGGGGCCTGCGCAATGTCGGCGGCTGAGGTGCGGAAATAGTAGCCGTTGCTCTCATAACCGCTGAGTCCGCTGGCAGTGTTCGCGGGGGAAATCATGGCTACTTTGGCGTTGGAAAGGACGTCAATCGCGGCGGGCGCGCGGCTGGAGTCGGTCGGGCCGATGACGACGTCTGCTTTGGCGTCAACCAGCGCTTTGGCCTGCACTGCGGTGTCTCCGCTGACGGTCTCAGGCAGCAATTCCACGGGTTTGCCCTTGTGGCCTCCCGCGGCGTTGATTTCCTTGACGGCAAGTTTCGCGGCGGCAAGTTGGGGGGCGTTGAGGAAGCTCTGAGCGCCCGTGTTGTCGAGGATCAGCCCGATCCGCAGGGTTCCGTCGCCGCTCGCGTCGGCCTGCTCCACGCGGGCACCGCCCGCCGGTCCCAGGCACGCCGTGGTGGTCAGCGCGGCAGCGGCCAGCACCGCTACGGTCCTGCCCCGGCGCAGGGCCACAGTCCGCCGTCGTGCGGTGCTGCCGGCGGCCTTAGGGCCGGGTTTCTTTCCGGCAGGGCCCGTTCCGGCCGGGTCCATTCCGGCGGGGTCCATTCCGGCGGGGCTGGTTCCTGCCGGGTCCTGCCCTGCTGCGGCTGCGGCGAAGGTCACTAGGCGGGCCGGACGCTTTCGGCCTGCGGGCCCTTTTCGCCTTCGCCGACTTCGAGTTCCACGCGCTGTCCTTCGTCCAGGGCACGGTAGCCCTCCCCGGCGATGGCGGACCAATGCACGAAGACGTCGGCGCCGGAATCGTCCACGGTGATGAAGCCGTAGCCCTTTTCGGCGTTGAACCACTTCACGGTTCCCAATGCCATGGTGTCCACACTTTCAGTTGGCTTGCGGGCGGTCCACCACAATGTGGGCCGCGGAATGCGCTGCGCAGAATGCAGAATGCGCTACGCAGGATGCAGAATGCAGGAGGCGCGACAGCTGCGGGCCGCCGGATGCACAAACAGTCCGCAAATACTGTACCCACAGCCTCCGGCCGGAGCGGCCGGCGCGGTCCGGTTCGGCCCCGAATAGTTATTCAGGCGTAACCGGAACGGCTATTGGAAGCCGGGAGCCAGCACAACGACCAGCGGCACCTGGAACTCGGCCGAGTCCACCACGGTCTCGATGCCAAGGAGCTGGCCGAGTGCTTCCGCGTTGTCTTTCTGCGCAGCACCGCTGTAGAAGACCACCGAGCGCTGCTGAGGCACGCCGCCCCAGTTCCCCAGCTCGCCCAGTGTCCAGCCGGCGGTGGAGACTGTGCCGCCCACGCGGGTCGCCAGTCCGGCGGTGGCGGTGCCGTTAAAGATCGCCACCGGCTGGGTCTTGTCGACGGCGGCAGTCGGCGTCGGCGTGGCGGAGGGGGTGGCGGACGCGGCGGGCGTCTCACTGGCTGCTGCGCTGGGAGATGCCGGGCTGGGCGGTGCCGCGCTGGGCGAGGCCGGAGTGGAGGCTGTGGCCGCGGGGGCGCTGCCGGCGCCCTGTTCAGCCGAGACCGCAGCGGTGTTTCCGCCGGTGGAGAGCCCGAGCTTCGGCAGGATCAGGAACGCCACGAGGCCGACGGCCAGGGCTGCGGCGCCGACCGCCAGGATGGGTGCCAGACGGCGGCGGCGGGATTCCGCGACGGCCCGGTGGACACCCTGTCGCGTGGAGGTCTCCGGGACCCGATCAAATTCATCCCGAGCGTATTTGGTCATGGTAAAACGACGTCCTTGCTGATTTCTGACGAATTGTCGACGCCGGCTGTCGCGCGGGAATCCGCGCATCCGGCTGTGTTTTACGCGTCTGAGCCCAAGCGGCGGGCAGTGCGCGCACGTTGGCGTGACGTACGTAGTCTACGCAATCTCTTGACCAACATCGGATCGTGGGCCAGCGCAGCCTCGGTATCGATGAGCGCGTTGAGGATCTGGTAATAATGCGTTGCGGAAAGGTCGAACAGCTCCCGGATGGCCTGCTCCTTGGCGCCGGCGTACTTCCACCACTGCCGTTCCAGCGCCAGCATCTGCTGGTCCCTGCTGCTCAGGGACGACGCGGGGCTGGTGCCGGCGGCGACCGAATCCGCCGTCGAAAGGTGCTCTTGCGCTTGTTCGGCCACTGCACACTCCCTGCTTGTTACGGTGAGGATTGTTCCGCTACGGACGGATCCGGTGAAAAGTCTTCCCCCATGCTACGGGCGAATAACAAGGTTGTCATTTGCCATCCTGCGAGAATGGGCCTTGTGCCGAACTCAGATTCCCTTGACTCCGATGCCCTGTTCGAACTGGAGGCCGGCCCGGCCGGGGCCGTCGGCTTCGCCGAGCTGGCTAGCCTGCCGCTGAAGGAGCTGGTGGCCCCCGACTGGGCCGAGGCCCTGGCGCCGGTCGAGGGGCAGTTGCGCGACGTCCTGGAATTCCTCGGCCGGGAAGATGCCGGCGGCCATGCGGTCCTGCCGCCGCCGTCGGACCTCCTGCGGGCGTTCCGGCAGCCGCTGGCGGATGTCAGGGTGCTCATTGTGGGCCAAGACCCGTATCCGACGCCGGGCCACGCCGTCGGGCTGTCTTTCGCCGTGGACGGCTCCACCCGGCCCATCCCGCGCAGCCTGGCAAACATCTACAAGGAACTCGACGCCGACCTGGGACTGCCGCCCCGGATCCACGGGGACCTCAGCCGGTGGGCGGACCAGGGTGTGCTGTTGCTGAACAGGGTCCTCAGCGTCCGTGCCGGGGAGGCGGGCTCGCACCGGGGCAAAGGCTGGGAAGCCATCACTGCGGCGGCGATCAGCGCACTGGCGAACCGCATCACCGCTGACGGCGGGCCGGCTCCGCTCGTGGCGATCCTGTGGGGCAAGGATGCCGAAGCTGTCCGGCCCATGCTGGGTTCGACGCCGGCGATCACCAGCGCCCATCCGAGCCCGCTCTCGGCCGCTCGGGGATTTTTCGGCTCCAAGCCGTTCAGCCACGCCAATGCGCTGCTCCAGGAACAGGGCGACGGCACTGTGGACTGGGAACTGCCGCCACTCCCGTAGCCTGCTTCACAGACCGGGACCGCCCGGCCGTCTTGGCTGGTTTCTTGGCTAGGCTTGGCCTCATGACATCAGTGCCCGCCGCCACTTCGGCCACCCGGAAATCCCGCCCGCAGACCAACCTCACCGTCCTGCGCCGCGAGCAGCTCTCCCCGCACATGGTCCGGATCGTTGCCGGCGGCCCGGGCTTCGCCGGCTATGTGAACAACGCCTTCGTGGACCGGTACGTCAAGATCGTGTTTCCGCAGCCCGGGGTCACCTATCCGGAACCGCTGGACCTCTGGGAGATCCGGGACACCATGCCCCGGGATCAGTGGCCGCATACCCGGACCTACACCGTCCGCTGGGTCGACGAGGCCGCCGGGGAACTCGCCATCGACTTCGTGATCCACGGCGACGAGGGCCTCGCGGGGCCCTGGGCCGCGTCCGCCCGGCCCGGCGACACCCTCATTTTCACCGGCCCGGGCGGCGGCTACAACCCGGACCCGGCCGCGGACTGGTACCTGTTCGCGGGCGACGAATCCGCGTTGCCGGCCATCAGCGCCTCGATCGAATCGCTGCCGCAGGACGCCCGCGGCCTGGCGTTCCTCGAGGTGGACGGCGACGCCGATATCCAGGCAATCGCCGCGCCGGCCGGCGTCGAACTGCGCTGGCTGCGACGCGGCGGCGTTCCGGCCGGTGCCAGCGAACTGCTGGTCGCCGCAGTGCGCGACGCCGCCTGGCCTGAGGGGCGGGTGCAGGTCTTCGCGCACGGCGAGCGGGGCTACATGAAGAGCCTGCGCGATGTGCTCTACGTGCAGCACGGGCTGGATCGCTCCCAGGTGTCGCTGTCCGGCTACTGGGCCAAGGGCCGCGTGGAGGATGACTTCCAGGCCGAGAAGAAGCTCCCTATCGGGAAGATCTAACAGCAACATCCAGGCCGCGTGCCGCAAACGAGGGCTAGCGGCGGCGAGCCCGGCGTCGTTCGTTGCTGGCCAGGCCGCGGGTCAAGGGCCGGGCCAGGGTGTCACCGAGCACGATGCCGGCCGCGACGCCCATCACGATGGCACCGGCATTGAGCATGCCCCCCGCGCCCAGCAGGATTTCCGATTCCTCAATCGTCAATACATACATGGAACGGAATATGGTGAGTCCGGGCAGCAGGATCAACGCGGCCGGAACTGCCACCACCAGCTGCGGAGCACCCATCCGGAGGGCCACCACCCGGGCCAGAAGTCCGATCACGACGGCGGCGAGCGCCGGTGAAAAGCGCATCCCGATGCCCGCGGCCTCTGCCCCGATCAGGACCAGGTAGCCCACGACACCCACAGCCGCGGTCGGCAGCAGGAGCGTCCAGCCGGTCTGTTCGGTGATGCCGATCATCAGCACCGCGATGGCGATCAGGATGACCACCACCCACAAGGGATACGCCGGCGGGAATGTTTTAGTGACGTCGATCGGCTCCATGCCTGTCATCGCCACCACCACAAAGCCCACGGCGATGCCGGCCACAAGAGCACCGAAAGTCAGCATTGTCGAGAGGAACCGGCCGGCCGCAGTGACCGGGAAGCCGTTGATGGCGTCCTGGACCGAGGAGACCAGCCGCCCGGTCGGCAGGAGCAGCAGGATGCCGCCCACCACCACGATCTCAGGGGCGATCTGGATCCCCACGAGGCCGCCGAACCGCCACAGCAGGAGGGCGATGAAGGTCACCAGGAAGGAACATGAGGCGGTGATGAAAAAATCCGGGGTGCGCCAGCGGCCCAGCTGCCGGGCCAGCAGGCTGACCAGCAGGTTGGACACAAACGCCACCGCGGAGGCGCCGGGACCGCCGCCCAGGACACCGACGAAGACCGCGGAGAAGACCCCGAACGCCACGGTGACCATCCAGCGCGGGAAGGGCTTGGACCTGCGGGTGATCTCCTCCAGCCGGCGCACGGCCTCATCGCGGCCCACACCGCCGGCAACAATCTCGGTGACCAGTTGGTGAACCTCGGAGAGACCGGCGTAGTTGTTCGTCCACGACCGGACCACACGCAGCAGCGAGATGGGCGTCTGATCCTTGGGCGCGTAGTTGATGGCCACCGACTGGTTGGTGATGTCCACCTCGATGTGTTTAAGACCCAGCGCGGCCGTCACGGCGATGATGCTGGTTTCCACTTCAAGGGCGCCGGCACCATACCGGAACATGGACTCGGCCAGGTGAAGCGCGAAGTCGATGGTCTTGCGGGCAGAGGTGTCCACCCCGCCCACCTGGATCATGGGGTTCGCGTAGGGGCTGCCTGCGAGGCGGTCCACGATGCTCATCGGGGCGGTGGGCGGGTTCTCCCCCTGGACCAGCCGGCGGAGCATGCGCTTGGCGGCGACGTTCTGCCGCACCTGCGTGGCCGACATCGGTTCGGTCTTGGGCAGTGCGTCCGTGGGCGGCCTCCGGCGGCCGTCGGATTCCTTGGTCATTCCGGCTTCCTTGATGTCCGTGCCTGCCGGTTTAGTAGAACTGCTGGCCGGTGCGGCGCGTGTAGAGCTGGCGTGCTATGCGCTCCCCCGCAGCCATCCAGGCCTTGTACTTCAACGGGTTCAGCACTTGGTCGTAGCAACCGACGAAGTCGGTCACGGTCTTGCTGAAGCTGGTCTTGAACAGGCCCAGGCCGTGGAACGGGTTGGACGTGTCCTTGAGCTGGTCGCTGGGCGGCGTGCCGCAGAAATCGTATTCGGTGCAGCCGAGTTCCTTGAGCTGGTTGATGGCCCGCCACTGCACGAGGTGGGAGTCGCCGTACTGGCCGCGCTTCTGCAGCGAGCCGCCGTCTTTATAGGTGCCCTTGCGGCCGTAGTTGATCACGAAGGCGCCCACCGAGGGGACGCCGTTCTCGTAGACGAACAGGAGCCGCCCCTGGTCCCGCTTGATGAAGTTGGTCCAGAACTGCTGGTAGTACTCGTAGTCGCGGACGCGCACCTGGGACTTGGCTTCCACGGTGGTGGTCATGAGGGCGTACATGGCACGGAAGTTTTCCTCGGTGGGCTCCACGTTGCGCACCTCCACGCCTTCGCGGATGGCGCGGCGGACGGCGTTCCGGCCCCGGGAGTGCAGGTTGCGCAGCAGCTGGTTCTCCTCCGGGGAAATGTCCAGCAGGGCCGTCGAGTCGTTGGGCTGCAGGTTGTGGGTCTTAACCAGGCCGGCAGCTTCGATGACGCTCTTGGCGGACTCGGAGAGCACGATGTCCGGCTCGATCTTGATGGCGAAGACCCCCAGCCGGGCGCGTTTGACGAACTCGGCGTTGGCGGCAGCGATACCCGGGATATCCTCAACGGCGGCCACATCAGGGCCCTTGATGAGGTACCAAAGCTTGCCCAGGAGCGGGAACGACTTCTCCAGGACCAGGTTGTAGCTCGTGTAGTCGGCCGTTTCGTAGACAAGGTGGAGGGGCTTCCAGCCGAAGTACTGCTTGACCTCGGCAAACGCCTCCGACTGCAAGAGATTGCCGCCATTGGGGTTCGCGGTTACGTGGGCATCCCAGTTGGCGATCTCTTCGGCAGAGGCAAAACGGGCGGTGAATTCACGCAAGGGTGCGGTATCCAATCATTGCTGTACGAGTTTCGGCGGCATGCGGACATGCACGTTCAAGTCTATCCGCCACACCCCATGTTCCCGCCCGGACCGGAGCCGCTACGCTGGAAGCATGCCGCCAGATCAGAACTCCCCAGCTGCAGCATCCGCAAGCCGTGCCCGCCCGTCCGGGCAGCCCGGGGTAGGCACCCAGATCCTGGGACTGCTGGCCTTCCTCGCGGCCTCCGCTCTGGTTGCAGGACTCGGCGGGCTGGCCACCGGCAACAACGTCGACGGCTGGTACGCCACGGCGGACAAGGCCCCCTGGTCACCGCCGAACTGGGTGTTCGGACCGGTCTGGACCTTGCTTTACACCGCGATGGCCGTGGCCGCCTGGCTGGTCTGGCGCCGCCAGGCCGAAGGGACCAGGCCAGCCCTCACCGCTTACGCCGTCCAGCTGGTGCTTAACCTGCTGTGGACACCGGCATTCTTCGGCCTGTACCCGCTGCTAGGCACACCCGCCCTCTGGATCGCCTTCGTTATCATCGTCGCCCTGGCCGTTGCGGTGTCCGTGACCATTGTCCGCTTCGGGCCGATCAGCCGCACGGCCGGGCTGCTGTTGCTGCCCTACCTGGCCTGGATCGTGTTCGCTTCGTCGCTGAACCTCTGGATGGCGCTGCACAACTGACCCCCTGCCGGCACTACTCCGAACTCAGCACTCCACCACGTTCACGGCGAGGCCGCCCATCGCAGTCTCCTTGTACTTGGAGCTCATGTCCCGGCCGGTCTCCCGCATGGTCACAATGACCTCGTCGAGGGACACCCGGTGCGAGCCGTCGCCCCACAGCGCCATCTTGGCGGCGTTGATGGCCTTCGCGGCCGCGATGGCGTTGCGTTCGATGCAGGGAATCTGCACGAGGCCGCCGATCGGGTCGCAGGTCAGGCCCAGATTGTGCTCCATCGCGATTTCCGCGGCGTTTTCCACCTGCTGTGGTGTGCCGCCCATCACTTCGGCCAGGCCCGCGGCGGCCATCGACGACGCCGAGCCCACCTCGCCCTGGCAGCCCACCTCGGCGCCGGAGATCGAGGCCTGTTCCTTGTACAGCACCCCGATGGCCGCGGCGGTCAGCAGGAACTTGACCACAACGTCGTCGCGGTCCTGCTGGGTGGCCTTGTCCATGCCGGGGGCGAAGTGCAGGGCGTAGTAGAGGACGGCGGGGATGATCCCGGCGGCGCCGTTGGTGGGGGCAGTGACCACACGCCCGCCCGAGGCGTTTTCCTCGTTCACGGCGAGGGCGATCAGGTTGACCCATTCCTGCCAGTACTTCGGGTCCCGGTAGTCGGGGTCCTGGCCGCGGGTTTCCTTCATGAGCCGTTTGTGCCAGTCGGGCGCGCGACGGCGGACCTTGAGTCCGCCGGGCAGCAGCCCTTCGCGCTTGAGGCTCACTGCAACGCACCCTTCCATAACGGAGTAGATGTGCAGAAGCCCGTCGCGGATCTCTTCCTCGGTCCGGGAGGCACGCTCGTTGACGAACATGATGTCGCCGATCGAGAGGCCCTTGGACTGGCAACGGCCCAGCAGCTCCGCGGCGGTGCGGAAGGGCAGCGGCAGTTCCTTCTTGGATTCGTCGAGCTCCTTCAGCGCCGCGTCCTCCTCGCCCTCGCGCACGATGAAGCCGCCGCCGACGGAGAAGAAGGTGGCGCGGTGCAGGACTTCGCCGCTGGCGTCGGAAACCGTGAAGGTCATGCCGTTGGTGTGCCGGGGCAGGATGGTCAGGGGGCGCAGGATCATGTCCTGGACGCCGTAGGGAAGCTGGACGGAACCGGCCAGCTGCAGTTTCCCGGTCTCAGCGATCGCGGCGAGCCGTTCCTCGACTTCCTCGGGGAGGATCAATTCGGGGTGGAAGCCCTCCAGGCCGAGCAGGATCGCGGTCATGGTGCCGTGGCCGTGGCCGGTGGCGGCGAGGGATCCGTACAGGTCAACGCGCAGCGATGCCACCTTGTCCAGGTCCCCGGAGGCCTTGAGCTCCTCGGCGAAGACGGCGGCGGCCCGCATGGGACCCACCGTGTGTGAACTGGACGGTCCTATTCCGATGGAAAAGAGGTCGAAGACTCCAACGGCCATTGTCGGTTCCTAACTAGCGCTAACTGTGGCCCGGCAGAGGGTTCTGCCGGAAGGCGGTGCGGCCGCCGGTTGGCGGTGCGTGCCGCCGGATGCACGACGCCGGGCGGCAGCTTGTGGCGGCGGCCCGGCGTCGTGATCTGCACTGCTTCTACTTCTGTAATACGTCCCTTAGGCGAGGTTATCAACCGAGGGATAGAGTGGGTGGGCGGCGGCGAGGGCCTCCACCCGGGAGCGCAGACCGGACAGGTCGGCGCCGGCGTCGGCGATCAGCGCCTCAGCGATGATATCCGCAACCTCCGCGAAAGCCGCCTCGCCGAAACCGCGGGTGGCCAGCGCGGGCGTGCCGATCCGCAGCCCTGACGTGACCATCGGCGGGCGCGGGTCGAACGGGACGGCGTTGCGGTTGACCGTGATGTCGATTTCCGCGAGGCGGTCCTCGGCCTGCTGACCGTTCAGTTCGCAGTTGCGCAGGTCCACGAGGACCAGGTGAACGTCGGTGCCGCCGGAGATCACGTTGATCCCCTTCGCGGTGACGTCCGGCTGGACCAGCCGCTCGGCCAGGATCCGGGCGCCGGCCAGCACACGTTCCTGGCGTTCCTTGAACTCGGGGGACGCGGCGATTTTGAAGGCCACGGCCTTGCCGGCGATAACGTGCTCCAGCGGCCCGCCCTGCTGTCCGGGGAACACGGCCGAGTTGATCTTTTTGGCGATGTCGGCGTCGTTGGAGAGGATGATGCCGCCGCGCGGGCCGGCCAGGGTCTTGTGCGTGGTGGAGGTGGTGACGTGGGCGTGCGGCACCGGGGAGGGGTGCAGTCCGGCCGCGACGAGCCCGGCGAAGTGGGCCATGTCCACCATCAGGTAGGCGCCGACCGAGTCCGCAATCCGGCGGAACTCGGCGAAGTCCAGCTGCCGGGCGTACGCGGACCAGCCGGCCACGATCAGCTGCGGCTTGTGCTCCTGGGCGAGGCGCTCCACCTCGGCCATGTCGATCCGGTGGTCCTCTTCGCGGACCTGGTACGGGATGACGTTGTACAGGCGGCCGGAGAAGTTGATCTTCATGCCGTGGGTGAGGTGGCCGCCGTGCGCCAGGTTCAGGCCCATGATGGTGTCGCCCGGACGGATCAGGGCATGCATTACGGACGCGTTGGCCTGGGCGCCGGAGTGCGGCTGGACGTTGGCGTACTCGGCGCCGAACAGGGCCTTGACCCGGTCGATGGCAAGCTGTTCGATGACGTCCACGTGCTCGCAGCCGCCGTAGTAGCGCTTGCCCGGGTAGCCTTCGGCGTACTTGTTGGTCAGCACGGAGCCCTGCGCCTGCATAACCGCCTTGGCGGTGTGGTTCTCCGAGGCGATCATTTCCAGGCCGTCTCGCTGGCGGGTGAGTTCGGCGTCGATCTTCGCGGCGATCTCCGGGTCCAGGGCGGACAGGTCCGCGTCCAGGCTCGGGGAGACGACCTGCTCAAACGTAGTTACCTGCGCAGCGCTCACAGTTCGCCACCGTTCTTGGACGCGTACTCCTGGGCGGAGAGCAGCGGGCCGTCCGATTCGGCGGCCACCTTGAAGAGCCACCCGGCGCCGTACGGATCGCTGTTGATCAGGGAGGGGTCCTCGACGACGGCGGGGTTGGTTTCGGTGACCTCGCCCGTGACGGGGGCGTACAGGTCGGAGACGGACTTGGTCGACTCGACTTCGCCGCAGGTCTCCCCCGCGGTCACCGTGGCGCCGACCTCGGGCAGGTCCACGTAGACGATGTCGCCGAGGGCGTCCGTGGCCACGGCGGAGATGCCGATGGACACAACGTTCCCGGCCTCCCGCGCAACCCACTCGTGCTCGTCGGAATACTGCAATTCGGGGGCAACTCTTGCCATGTGATTTTTCCTAAGTCTCGGAGTGGTCTTGGTGCTAAATCTATTGTTGCTGGGTTACGTGATGACCGTGGTCGGGTTACGCGGCGGGGTTCGCCATCCTCCGCGTGCTCGCTCGTACACCCCACCGTCCCCCTAACCTCGCAAGCTCGGTCAGGGAACCCGGACGATGGGGCACTCGCTTAGACGCACGCTTCCGGATGCCGCGCCCCCACCGCTAGTGCCCAGTTCAGTTTTCAGGAGTCAACAATTTCTAACGACGGCCGGTTCCGGAAAGGAACCGTGGCCGTTCATATTCTTCTAGAGCCGACCCTCGGTAGGTGGTTCAGCTCCCAGCACCTTCGGCTTTCAAAGCCGCCGGTTCCCGTTGGTCCTCTGGTGGTCGGTTGTCCAAGAGGTGAGCTGCACTCGAGGGGCCGGCTGGCCGCGGTTTTCGAAAGCGTGCGTCAAAGCGACGAAGGAGCAGCACGCGTGAAAACTGGGGCCTGCCGGCCCCAGGGCCGGGTACCGCTGAGGCACCCGGTCCCGCTGAGGTACTCGTTGGGCTACTTTTGGCGCTTGTAGAAAGGCAGTGCCACAACTTCGAACGACTCTGCCTTGCCTCGGAGGTCGATGTCCAGGGCGGTGCCGGGTTCGGTGAACTCGACGTCGACGTAGGCCATGGCGACCGGGTAGCCCAGGGTGGGTGAGGGCTGGCCTGAGGTGACTTCGCCGACGACGTTTCCGTCCTTGAGGACCGGGTAGTGGCCGCGGCCGGCCCGGCGGCCGAGGCCCTTGAGGCCGACGAGCTTGCGGCCCGTGGTGGATCCGGCGCCGGCTTCCTTCTTGGCGGCCAAGGCGGCCTTGCCGACGAAGTCGCCTTCCTTGGACAGCGCGACGATCGGGCCCAGCCCGGCGGCGTACGGGTCACCGTCGAGGGAGAGTTCGTTGCCGTAGAGCGGCATGCCCGCCTCGAGGCGGAGAGAGTCGCGGGACGCCAGCCCGGCGGGGGTCAGTTCGCCGTCCTCGGCGATGGCGACGAGAGCCTGCCAGAGGGCGGCGGCGTCGTCGTTCGCGACGAAGATTTCGAAGCCGTCTTCACCGGTGTAGCCGGTGCGGGCCAGCAGGAGCTCCTGGCTGGTGCCACCGAACATCAACGGAACTTCGACGGCGGCGTAGTACTTCAGCCCGGTGACGAGCTCGTGCTGCGCGGCGGGAACCAGACGCAGCAGGATCTCCTGGGCCTTGGGTCCCTGCACGGCGATCAGCGAGATCTCGGCGGAGGCATCCTGGACGGTGACGTTGAAGCCGCCTTCTTGGGCAGAACCGGCCCGCTCGGCCAGGGCCGCGGCGACTACCTTGGCGTTGCCCGCGTTGGGAACCACGAGGAACTTCTCGTCGTCACGCCGGTAGGTGATGAGGTCATCGATGATGCCGCCGTCCTCGTTGCAGATCAGCGAGTACTTGGCCTTGCCGACCGCCATCGCGGAGATCTTGCCAACCAGGGCGTAGTCGAGGAACGCCGCGGCGTCCGGTCCGGTGACCCAGACCTCGCCCATGTGGGAGAGATCGAAGAGGCCCGCGGCCCTGCGGACGGCGTGGTGTTCGGCGAGTTCGGAGCTGTACTTGAGCGGCATCTGCCAGCCGCCGAAGTCCGTGAAGGAGGCGCCGAGCTTCTTGTGCTCTTCGTAAAGTGCCGTGTAGTTCTCAGTCATCGTTGGCTGTCCCTAGTTGTTAGAGGCGGAATCGTCGGTGTGATCTTCAAAAGCTTCGAGGGGAGGGCAGGAGCAAATCAGGTTGCGGTCGCCCGCGGCGCCGTCGATCCTGCCGACCGGCGGGAAGTACTTGTCCTGCTTGAGCGTGTGGACCGGGAAGACGGCCTGTTCGCGCGGGTATTCCCGGGTCCAGTCGGTGCTGATGACAGCAGCGGCGGTGTGCGGGGAGTTGCGCAGCGGGCTGTGCTCCACGGTGAACTCGCCGTGGGCCACCTGGTCGATCTCGGCGCGGATGGAGATCATCGCCGTGATGAACCGGTCGATCTCGCCGAGGTCCTCGGATTCCGTGGGTTCGACCATCAGCGTGCCGGCCACCGGGAACGCGAGGGTGGGCGCGTGGAAGCCGTAGTCGATCAGGCGCTTGGCGACGTCCTCGGCCGTGACGCCGGTCTTGGCCGTGAGTTCGCGCAGGTCCAGGATGCACTCGTGGGCCACGAGTCCCCCTTCACCGGTGTAGAGCACCGGGAAGAAGTCGTTCAGGCGGGAGGCGATGTAGTTGGCCGCGAGCAGGGCCGACTTGGTGGCCTCGGTCAGGCCCTGGCCGCCCATGAGCTTCACGTACGCCCAGGAGATCGGCAGCACACCGGCGGAGCCGTAGCGGGAGGCGGAGATCGGCGTGCCGCTTTCGCCGTTGGCCGGATCTGCTGCGTTGCCGGGCATAAACGGTGCCAGGTGCGCCTTGGCCGCGACCGGGCCGACGCCGGGGCCGCCGCCTCCGTGCGGGATGCAGAAGGTCTTGTGCAGGTTCAGGTGCGAGACGTCGCCGCCGAACAGGCCCGGCTGGGCCAGCCCGACGAGCGCGTTGAGGTTGGCGCCGTCGATGTAGACCTGGCCGCCGGCGGCGTGGATGGCGTCGCAGACTTCGCGGACGTCGGCGTCGTACACACCATGGGTGGACGGGTAGGTGATCATGATGCAGGACAGGGCGTCCCGGTGCTGCTCGATCTTGGCGGTGAGGTCCGCGTGGTCGATCGTCCCGTCCGGCGCGGTGGCGACGACAACCACCTTCATGCCGGCGAGTACGGCGGAGGCCGCGTTGGTGCCGTGTGCGGAGGCCGGGATGAGGCAGATGTTGCGCTGCTCGTCACCGCGGGAGTGGTGGTAGCCGCGGATGGCCAGCAGGCCGGCGAGCTCTCCCTGGGATCCGGCGTTGGGCTGGATGGACACCTGGTCGTAGCCGGTGATCTCGGTCAGCTGCGCTTCGAGGTCCGTGATCAGTTCGCGCCAGCCGGCGGTCTGGGACTCGGGGGCGAAGGGGTGGATGGAGGCGAACTCCGGCCAGGAGATGGCTTCCATCTCGGCCGTGGCGTTCAGCTTCATGGTGCAGGAGCCCAGCGGGATCATGGTGCGGTCCAGGGCAAGGTCGCGGTCGGAGAGGCGGCGGATGTAGCGCAGCAACTGCGTCTCGGAGCGGTGGGTGTTGAAGACCGGGTGCTGGAGGTAGTCGGAGGTGCGCTCGACGGCGGCATCCAGCGCGAAGCCCTCTACTGAGTCGGCCACCGTAGCCCCGAAGGCGGCGACGACGTCGGCGACGTTTGTCCCCGTCGTGGCTTCATCGGTGGAGACGCCGACGGTGTCGGCGTCGATGCCGCGCAGGTTGATGCCCTTGGCCTCGGCGGCGGCGACGATCTCCGCTGCCTTGCCGGGGACCGAGACGGTGACGGTGTCGAAGAAGGAGGTGTGCAGGACGTCCAGGCCGGCGGCCTTGAGCGAGGCGGCGATGGTCCGGGCGTGGCCGTGGGTGGTCTCGGCGATTGCCTTGAGGCCGTCCGGGCCGTGGTAGACGGCGTAGAACGACGAGACGATGGCCAGCAGCGCCTGGGCGGTGCAGATGTTGGACGTGGCCTTCTCGCGGCGGATGTGCTGCTCGCGGGTCTGCAGGGCCAACCGGTAGGCCGGAACGCCGGCGTTGTCCTTGGACACGCCCACCAGGCGGCCGGGCATGGACCGCTCCAGGCCCTTCTGGACCGCCATATAGGCGGCGTGCGGGCCGCCGAAGAACAGCGGGACGCCGAAACGCTGGGCGGAGCCGACTGCGATGTCGGCGCCCTGCTCGCCCGGAGACGTGATGAGGGTCAGGGAGAGGAGGTCCGCCGCGACGGTGACGAGCGCGCCGCGTTCCTTGGCCTCGGCGATCACGGCGGTGTGGTCGAACACCCGGCCGGAGACGCCGGGCTGCTGCAGGACGACGCCGTTGATAACGCCGTCGGGCAGTCCCTGGGAGAGGTCCGCGACCTCCACCTCAAAGCCGAGGGCCTCGGCGCGGCCCTTGACGATCGCGATGGTCTGCGGCAGGCAGTCGGCGTCGAGGACGGTCTTGCCGTCGTGGGCCGTTTTGTTCTTGTTGGCGCGGCGCATCATCAGCACGGCCTCGGCGACGGCGGTGGCTTCGTCCAGCAGCGAGGCGTTGGCGATCGGCAGGCCCACGAGGTCCTGGACCATGGTCTGGAAGTTCAGCAGCGCCTCGAGCCGGCCCTGGGAGATTTCCGGCTGGTACGGCGTGTACGCCGTGTACCAGGCCGGGGCCTCGAGGATGTTACGGCGGATGACGGCCGGCGTGACGGTGTCATAGTAGCCCTGGCCGATCATCTGGACGGCGGTCTTGTTCTTCGCGGCAAGCTGACGCAACTCGGCCAGGACCTCGACTTCACTGAGCGCCGCGCCGAGCGAGAGCGGGGAGTCCTGGCGGATGTCCTTCGGAACGGCGGTGTCCACGAGGGCGTCGACGGTGTCGTAGCCGACAGCCTTCAGCATGGCGTCGACATCGGCCTGGCGGCGCGCGCCGATGTGCCGGTCAACGAAGGACGTGGAGGCTGAGGTAACAGTCACAAGGAACTCCATAACTAAGGCGGCGCAGGGTACGCCACATTGATTCGGGTTCCTCCCCGCTCTGTATTGGACCTGAGAGTTTCCGCGTAGCCGTGCTCTCGCATGGCTCCGCTTGCACCTTCGGTGAGCACAGCATGTCAAAAGACATGCCTGCTACTTTCCAGAGTTGCCTTGCCGCGGCGGTACATGGGCCTGAGAGATTCCTGGGGAGGGTTTGCTCCTACGGCGCCTGCTTGTACCTACAAGCAGAACTCTCCCGCCGCAGATCAAAGGCATATTAACTTGGCGTGACAACAGTCACAGCTCTTATTGTCCTACGCCCGGCCCGCGTCCGCAAACCAGCGAGCCGGGCCCGTGCGAGCGTTACGCGCCGGGCCGCCGTCGGACGCGCATTCGCGGGACCGCTGCGCAGTCGCCGGAACGTTCCGGCGAGCCCGCACGCGTCCGGCGAGTTCGACGGCGGGGGTCCCGTGCCGCGCTCAGCCGCGGAGCCGCCCGAGGGCGGTGAGCAGACTTTCGACGTCGGCGCCGACCTCCGGGCGCGCCCCGCCCGGGCCGCGTGCCAGCATGGCATTGAAGTACAGCCCGTCCCCCATGTAGAGGACCGGCTTGGCCATGGCGGGACCGACGTCGGCTGCCAGCAGCTCCAGCCAGGACGCCTGGACGGCGGCCATTCGCCGCAGGGTTTCCTGGTGGGCCACTTCGGCGAGCCGGGTGGCGGCCACAAAGACCCGGTCCAGTGGCGTGTCCGCCCAGACCGAGGACTTGATGAAGAACGCGGCGGCACCTTCCGGGGCGGCCGCCATGGCAGCGAGGTCCTCGGCCAGCAGCCGGTCCAGCCGCTCCAGCAGGACCGAAATCATCGCCTCCTTGTTGGGAAAGTGGTACAGCAGCCCGCCCTTGGAGACGCCGGCCAGCCTGGCCACGGCATCCAGGGTCGCGGCCCGCTCCCCTTCTTCGATCAGCAGGGATTCGAACGCATCAAGGACGGCTTCGCGGGCAACGGGTTTTCTGGCCATGCGTCCCATCATGCCCCGTGCCGGAGCTGTCGCTCGAACGCCCCATTTCTTAACTATACCGTCCAGACGGTATAGTTAAGTCTATGAGCAACACTTCCATCACCCGCAGCACCGGCGCCGTTGTCACAAGCGCCGCCGGAAAAACGCCCAACCGGGCACCATCCGACCAGGCACCGCGCGCGCCGTGGCGTGACTGGCTGGCGCTGTCGCTGCTGATGTTCCCGGTGCTGCTCGTGGCCGTCGACAACACCGCCCTGACCTTTGCCCTGCCGGCGATCGCGCGCAGCCTCGACGCCACGGGCGTGGAGCTGCTCTGGATTGTCGACGCCTATCCCCTGGTCCTCGCCGGGCTGCTCGTGGCGATGGGCAGCCTCGGCGACAGGATCGGCCGCCGCCGGCTGCTCTTCATCGGCAGCACGGGCTTCGCCGCCGTCTCGGCCGCCACCGCTTTTGCCCCCAGCGCCGAATGGCTGATTGCCGGACGTGCCGGGCTGGGCTTCTTCGGCGCCATGCTGATGCCCTCCACGCTGTCCCTGATCCGCAACATCTTCCCCGAGCCCAACCGGCGGCGGCTGGCCGTGGCCATCTGGGCCGCAGGCTTCTCCGGCGGCGCAGCACTGGGTCCGATTTTCGGCGGCTGGCTCGTGGAGAACTTCTGGTGGGGCGCGGTCCTGCTGGTGGCCGTGCCGATCATCCTCCCGCTGCTGATCCTCGGGCCGGCCCTGATCCCGGAATCCCGGGACCCGAACCCGGGACGGGTGGACGTGCCCAGCATCATCCTGTCCCTGCTGGTGATGGTGCCGGTCGTCTACGGCATCAAGATCCTGGCCACCCACGGACCGGCCGCGGAACCGCTGGCCGCCATCGGCTTTGGGCTGCTGATGGGCTACGTGTTCATCCGGCGCCAGCGGCACCTGCTGCCGGCAGCACCGGCAGAGAGCAGTACGGTACAAAGTAGCCCGGCACAGAGCACCACCGGGGTACGGGCCCGCCCTGCTCCCCTGCTGGATATCAGCCTCTTCGGCAACCGGGTCTTCAGCACCGCCATCATCGCGAACGTGCTGGCGCTGTTCTCCTTCAACGGCTTCATCCTGTTCCTCGCCCAGCACCTGCAGCTGCTGGAGGGACAGTCCCCCTCGGAATCAGGCGTCGCCATGGTCCCCGCCCTTATCGCGACCGTGGCGGCTGGCCTGATGGTGGTGCCGCTGGTGAAGAAGGTCCGTCCCGGGTTTGTGGTGGCCGGTGGGCTGCTGCTGAGCGCCGCCGGTTACTTCCTGGTGGCCTTCGGCGACCACGGCAACGGCCCGGCGCTGCTGCTGGCGGCCCTGCTGGTGTTGTGCCTCGGCGTCGGCGCCGCGGAAACCATCTCCAACGATCTGATCCTCGGCGCCGCCCCCGCGGAGAAATCCGGTGCCGCGGCCGCGATTTCAGAGACCGGCTATGAGATCGGTTCCCTGCTGGGTACCGCCATCCTGGGCTCCATCCTGACGGCCTCCTACCAGGGAAACCTCCGGCTTCCCGCCGGCGCCACCGAGGCCGCCTCCGCGGAAGCTTCCGCCCAGGCCGGCGAGACGCTCGCGGGCGCCGTCGAACTGGCCCAGGGACTGCCGGGACCGGTGGCCGACGCGGTGATGACAGCCGCCCGGGCCGCCTTTGACTCAGGCGTCCACATCACGGCGGCCATCGCACTCGTCCTGATGGCGGGAGCGTCAGTCCTCGCCGCCGTCGTCCTCCGGAAAGTGCCAACGGCGCGGTGACCCGGAGGGGTTAAATGCCAAAGCGCCCGACGCCGGTGAGAACCGGCGCCGGGCGCTGAAAGCGTCAGCAGACTTTACTTGCTGTCCGCCGTGGAGACGCTGGCGTTCGCCCGCATCGTCTCGGCGTTGACCATCCAGGCGTACTGCTCGAACTTGGCGATGAACTCGTGCAGCAGGTCCGCCGTCGTGGGGTCCTCTTCGTCCACTTCGTCGTGAACCTTGCGCATGGTGCCGACGGCGGCCTCCAGGGCGGCGACGATCCGCTCGATGGCGTCCTTCGTGTTGATCAGGCCGGCCGGGAATTCGGCGAGCGAGGTGGACTTGGACACCGTGGAGCTGCGGCCGTCCGGCAGGGCGTGCAGGGCGCGCATGCGCTCTGCCAGGTCATCCGCGAAGGCGCGGGCCGCGTCGATGATCTCATCCAGCTGCAGGTGGAGGTCCCGGAAGTTCGTCCCGACGATGTTCCAGTGCGCCTGCTTGCCCTGGACGTGAAGTTCGATCAGGTCCACGAGCACTGCCTGCAGGTTCGTCGTGAGCGTTGGTGATGCTTTCATGCGTCCTCCTGAGTAGGTCCGATACCGTTGCGCGTCCGTTGAAACTACTGTCCCAACCGAGGATGAAGCGTTCGATACCGCTGGATTCGATGCTTCTGACGCTACCCCAGGGCATAGGTGGAGGGCGACGCTCCGGAAAGAATTTCTCGGTCAGCTTACTAAGTTGGCTTACTACTTGGCGGGAAGGACTGCCGGGAAGGACATCGGGACCGCTCAGACCGCCTCGTTCAGTACCGGCCCCTGCGGGAAGATGGCCCGCGTGAAGCCGCCCGTGGTGGTCTCTGCCAGTTGGGCGAGGTAGTCGTTGCGGCGCTTCGGGGTGATCCGGGACTGCGGTTCAAAACCCTGCCCGGGATCGTCCGAGTAGTGCGCGGTGAGGCCGTCACGCATGAGCCGAATGGCCTCGGCCCGCTGCTGGGAAACCGCGGCGTGGGTGGATCCAAGTTCCGCTGCCAGGTCCTTGACGGTCCTGTCGCCGAAGTAGATCTCCTCGACGACGTAACGCATCCGCTCGGGGAGGGACTTCACCGCCGCGCGGAGGTACTGGAGCCGCTCGTCCGCGAGCACGGAATGTTCGGGGGTCAGGGTCTCCGCGGCCAGCGTGTCGACCACGGCTTCATCCAGCGGCGTCAGGGTCCGGGAGGCGTCCGCGAGGGCTGCCTCTACGACGCTCTGCTGCACACCCAGGGCCGCGGCGATCTCGTCGACGCTGGGGGTGCGTCCGAGGGCTGCGGCGAGGGTTTCCTGGACCGACATGGTTTCTTTGATCCGGCGCCGCGCCGAGCGGGTGGCCCAGTCGCTGGCGCGCATCTCGTCGGCGAACGCGCCCAGGATCCGCCGGCGCGCGAAGGCACCGAACGGCACGCCGAGGTCCGGGTCGAACGAGTCCGCCGAGGTGATCAGGGCAATGGCGCCCGCTGACGCCAGGTCATCGCGGGAAAGGTGTGACGCCTTTGAGCACAAGTCTGAGACGAGGTAGCCCACCAGCGGAAGATGCTGTGTGACCATCTCGTTGCGTTCCACGCGATTCAATAGAGTGTCCCCCCATGAGACAGGATCCGGCAGCCTTAAACGACCGGGAGCCGCACCCGAAATGGGCCCCGTGCTCCCCCCATGGAAGTCGGTGTTAAAAACCCGGGCGCAGCACCCAAGACGAAACCTATCACCTGATCCTCGCTCTGCGTGTAACCTCAGGGAAAAGCTTGGCTGAAAATGCGGTAAGGCTTCTCGGCCGGGGCGGCAAGGGGAATGGGGCCCATGAGTGCAGGTGATCTTTCGGCAGCTCTCTGGCAGGAGCGCCGTCAGCTGGAATTGCTGTTATTCAGGCTGGAGACGCAGCGGCTCCATGTCCTGGCCGGCAACGTCCAGTGGTTGAGCTTCACGGCCTCCGAGGTGGAGAGCGTCCTTGACCGCCTGCGCTTTGAAGCGTTGGCCCGGAGTGTCGAGTCAGCCGCGGTGGCGGCCGAGTGGGGTCTGCCCGCCCAGGCGACCCTGAATGAACTCGCCGCGGGAGCACCGCCGGGCGCCTGGCCCGAGGTCCTGCAGGATCATCTGGACGGCCTGCACGCGCTGCTCCGGCAGCTCAACGATGCCGCCACCGCCAACGAGGACACGCTGCGCAACCTCAGCCCACCGGCGGCATCCGGCGCATCCGGCGCGCCTGGCCCGTCTGGCGGACAGGGTAAAGACGAAGCCGCCGCTCCCCTGCCCGCGGACACCGCGGGGGTTATTGACCAGCTGACGACGGCGGGAAACATCGAGCGCGCCTTGGCGCTGGTCCGCCGTACGGCCCAGCCCCTCCTGGAGCAATACCTAGGCGGCAACCGCGAGTGAGTGCGCCTGGCTGCGGGTGAGCGTGACTGGCTGCGCCCGGCAGCGCCGGGCCCGGCTGAGCGCCTGAGTTCAGTCCGCGGCGGGGGCCGGCTTCGCGGCCGGGGCCGGTTTCGGGGCGGGTGCCGGCGGCAGGAGTCCGCGCAGCGCGTCCTCCGCGTCCTGACCGGCCTCGGCTCCGGCTTCAGCGGCCGCCAGGTTCGCCGCGGCAATGGCCTCGATGACCTCGCGGCGCTGGATCGGGACCCCGCGGGGGGCCTCTATGCCTATCCGAACACCGTCGCCGCGGCCTTCCAGAACCGTGATGACGATCCCGTCGCCGATCATGATCTGTTCGCCCGGCTTGCGTGTAAGTACCAGCATCCTCTCAATCTACCCTTCGCTGCGCGGAGCCGGTGACGAGTCCCGCCACCTGTACCTGGTTCGTGCCGCGCATCTTAGATCCTGGCCGAACGGGCCTGGCCGGCGTCGATCCAGCCCACCGGCAGCCCCAGCGTGTTGATGGTTTCCGGGGTGGCGGTGTCGGCCGCCCCCACAACGGCGACGGCGGCGATGTCCAGTTGCGCGGCGAGCACACCCACCCAGCGTGCGGAGTCCTCCTGCTTGCGCCCGGCGTCGACCACCACCCACAGCTGGTCGGCGGACAGGGCGGCGACGGACTGGAGCCGCGCCAGGGCGTCGCGGGCCCTGCCGAGGCCGAAGGCCACGAGCACGGTCTGATCCGTCATCACGGCGTGGGCGCGGGCCGCCGTCGCGTCCTGGCGTCCGTCCACGTGCAGATGGCCGTAGGCGGACAACTTCCCGGCTGTCCGCACGTCGGCGCCGCCGACTGCGGTGGACATGGCCAGGGCGGTGTCCAGCGCGTCGTCACCCAGCCCGATGAGCACCACCAGATCACCGGTTCCGCTCAGCGGAACAGGCACGGACTCCCGCAGCCGCATCGAGGGAACGGCCGGTGCAGCAGAAGCCGCCGGCGTAGCAGGAGTAGGCGGTGAAGCCGGCGCTACGGCCGGCGCCGCTGCCGTCGTCGCCGGTCCAGCGCCCGCGGCCGCGGCAGCGGCAGCAGGCTGCGCTTCGACGGCGGGGGTGCCGGCAGGGCCGCGAAGCCCGTCGCCGAGCTGCTGGAGCAGTTCGGCGAAGTCCGGGGACTCCGTGGAAAGTCCGGGGCTGCCGGGCCGGTGCAGGCTCATTTCGGTGGCGTCGGCCTCCTCCAGCAGGGCCGCGATCGCGGCGCCTTTCAATGCGTGGGTGGGCGCGGGCCCCGCGGGTGGACTGCCCGGGCCGTCCGCCTCGGCCAGGATGTCGGGTTCGGGAACCACCTCACCGGTGACCACCTCATGCCCCGTGACCACCTCGATGATGGCCTCGTAACGGTCGCCGGCAAAGAGTCCGGCGATCCCGGGGCTGATGACGCGCTCGGCGGAAACGATGCGCGCGGCGGGGCCGTGCTGCTGTTCCGCCTTGCGGCGGATCTCCTCGAGCGAGGCGCCTTTAAGCCGAAAGCGGTTCTGCATGGCGAACGACTCCTACTGTTTCGATCCGGACGTTGGCTGACGTGACTTCGCGGTAGGACAGCACCGGCACCGAGCCGGGCTGCGCTCCCACGAGTCTGCGGATGGCGGGCCGGAGCGCCGGGGCGCAGACCAGCACGGCCGGGCGGTTGGCTGCGGCTGCGGAGTCGACGGCGGAACGCACCGAGCGGAGCACGGCGTCCAGCCTGTCCTGTCCCATCACGATCTGGCTGCCGCCTTCGGCGGGGCGCATGTCCTCGAGCATGTGCTGCTCCAGGAGGGGGTCGATCATGATCACGTTCAGCACCGGGCCGTCCATGAATTTGGCCGTCAGCGCCGGGCCCAGGGCCTGCCGCGCGGATTCGACCAGTGATTCCGGGTCGGTGGAGACCTTGGCGCGGAGGGTGAGCGCCTCGTAAATCCTGGCGAGGTCGTTGATGGGCACCTGCTCGTCCAGCAGACCCTGGAGCACGCGCTGCAGCTCTGCGAGGGAAAGCAGCGCGGGCGTCAGTTCGTCGACGGCGGAGGGGCTCTGTTTCCGGACACCCTCGGTGAGGACACGGACGTCTTCGCGGGACAACAGCCGGGCGGCGTTGGCCGTGACGATCGAGGACAGGTGGGTGACCAGGACGGAGACGCGGTCGATCACGGTGGCGCCGGTCATCTCCGCGTTGTGGCGCATTTCCGCGGGGATCCATTTCCCGGCCAGGCCGAACACGGGTTCGATCATTGCGACGCCGGGGAGCGAGTCGAGGCTGTCGCCCAGGGCCAGCATCTGCCCGCTGGGGGCGGTGCCGCTGCCCGCCTCGACTCCGGCGATCCGGATCGAGTAGCTTGCCGGGGGCAGGTCCACACTGTCCCTGGTGCGGACGGGAGGGATGACCAGGCCCAGTTCCATGGCGATCTTGTGCCGCAGGGACCTCACCCGGGCCAGCAGGTCATCGGAGGCACCGGACACCATGTCCACGAGATCCGGGGCGAGCAGGATCTCCACCGGGTGGACACGCATGTCCTCGAGCAGCTTCTCGTTCGGGTCCATTTCCGGGTGGCTGAGGGCGCTGGCCTCGGCGTCCCGGGCCTTCTCCGCCTGCGCCTTTTGGGCCGCGATCCGGCGCGAGGCGAACAGCAGCCCCGCTCCGACCAGGATGAAGGGCAGGGGCGGCATGCCCGGAATGAGGGCCATCGCGATGGCGGCCACGCCGGCGATCATCAGGGCGCTGGGCGACTGCATCAGCTGGGTGGACGAGGTGGTCCCCATGTCCGATTCCGCGTTGGAGCGGGTCACGATCATGCCCGTGGAGACGGCCATGAGCAGGGCCGGGATCTGGGTCACGAGGCCGTCACCCATGGTCAGCAGGCCGTAGGTGTTTACGGCTTCGCCGATCTCCATGCCGCGCTGCAGCATGCCGATCGCGATGCCGCCGACGAAGTTGATGATGATGATGATGAGCCCGGCGATGGCGTCACCCTTGACGAACTTCGAGGCGCCGTCCATGGCGCCATAGAAGTCGGCCTCGGCTGAGACTTCGGCGCGCCGTTCGCGGGCCTGGGTATCGGTGATCAGCCCGGCGTTGAGGTCGGCGTCGATGGCCATCTGCTTGCCCGGCATGGCGTCGAGGGTGAAGCGGGCCCCGACTTCGGCCACGCGCTCGGCGCCCTTGGTGACCACCACGAACTGGATGACGATGAGGATAAGGAATACGACGGCGCCGATGATCATGGACCCGCCCACCGTCACGTGGCCGAAGGCTTCGATGACCTGCCCGGCGTACCCCTCCCCCAGCACCAGCCTGGTGGAGGCGACGTTCAGGCCCAGCCTGAACAGGGTGGCCACCAGCAGGAGCGACGGGAAGACGGAGAAGTCCAGCGGCTTCTTTACGAACATGCTGGTCAGCAGCACCAGCAGCGCCAGCAAAATGTTGCAGACAATAAGGACGTCCAGCAGCGGCGACGGCACCGGAACAACCAGCAGCAGCACAATGCCGACAATGCCGATGGGCACTGTCAGCGGACCGAGCTTGTTCTTCATGGTGCGGTCCTTTCACAGACGTTGGCTGGAGACGTGGTCATAAGGCGGTGGCCATCCGGTGCATGCCGCGGGCGGCGCCGCGGGCTTTGAGCGACATGACGAAGGCGAGGACCCCTGCCACCGCGCGGTAGAAGTCCACCGGGATTTCCTGGCCGAGCTCGCAGGCGCTGTGCAGCGCCCGGGTCAGCGGAATGTCCTGGACCATCGGCACGTTTTTCGCCTCGGCCTCGTCCCTGATCCTGGCGGCGATGTGGCCGGAGCCCTTGGCCACCACGCGGGGTGCGGACTTTCCCGGTTCGTACTTGAGCGCCACGGCGAAGTGTGTTGGGTTGACCAGCACGACGTCGGCGTCACCGATCGCCGCGATCATGCGGTTCCGGCTCATCGCCATCTGCCGCGCCCGGCGCTGCGAACGGATCAGCGGGTCGCCCTCGCTGCTCTTGTTCTCGTCCTGGACTTCCTTTTTGGACATCCGGGTCTTCTTGCGGTTGCGGCGCATAACAACGAAGAAGTCTGCCGCCGCCAGCACGATGCCGGCCGCCACGGCGAACTGGACCAGCGAGGCGATCCCGCCGCCCGCGGCCTGCACCACCCCGGAGACCGGCATTCCTCCGGCCGTCAGGAGCACCGGAACCAGTCCCTGCACCACGCTGTAGAGGACCAGGCCCACCACAGTGGCCTTCAGCAGCGCCTTGACGCCGCCCCAGATCGCCTGGGTGCCAAAGACGCGTTTCAGGCCGCTGATCAGTTTGAAGTGCTCGAAGTCCAACTTGAACTTCTTCATGTGCACGCCGCCCTGCAGCGCGGCCCCGGCGAGGACCACAATGAAGACCACAATCAGCATGGGCCCGATGATCCCGGCGATGGCGGCGAGTCCGTCCTCCAGGGCTTTCACGGCCTTCCCCGGCTCCGGGGCGGCAACGATGCCGCGGACACTGAAGAGCTGGTCCGTGGCGGCGCTGGAGGCCCGTTCGATGGTGGCCGGAAGCATGATGGCGGCGGCGCCGACACCCACCCACGCGGTGAGGTCCTGGGAGCGGGAAAGCTGGCCCTTGGAGCGGACCTCCTTCATGCGCTTGTCGGTTGCTTCCTCGGTTTTTTCCTGTGAATCCGACATCAGCCCACCCCCAGCACTGTCTTGGCGGCCTGGTTGGCGAGGCTGGAGACGATCCTGGGCAGCGCCAGGAACATGAATCCGGCCAGCATCAGCGTCATGAGAATTTTGAGCGGAAAGCCGAGCGAGAAGGCGTTCAGCGCCGGGGCCACGCGGGTCAGCAGGCCCAGTCCGACGTCGGCGAGGAACAGCACCACCACCAGCGGACCGGCAATCTGGACGGCGGCGAGGAACATGCCGGTCACCGCCGAGGTCATGGCCTGGACCGGCTGGGCCAGATCGATGCCGCCGGCCAGGGGCAGGGCCACAAAGCTGCCCGTGAGTCCGGTGATGACCAGCTGGTAGCCGTCGGAGGCGAACAGCAGCGCCAGGGCGGCCATCTGCATCAGCCGGGTGAACTGTGCGCCGTTGACGTTCATCTGGGGGTCAAAGCTCTGCGCCAGCTGGAACCCGCTGAAGAGGTCGATCAGGCTGCCGGCGGACTGGACGGCAGAGAAGATCACCAGCACCAGGAAGCCGAGAGCCAGCCCGGTGACCAGTTCCAGGACCACTCCCGTGAGGAAACCGGCCGTATCGCGCGGCGTGTAGCCGGCGGACACCCACTGGGAGACCGCCAGGCCGAGCCCCAGCCCGAGCATGGCTTTCACGCGGCCGGGGAACGCCTGGTACGCGAAGGGCGGTGCCACGATCAGGAATGCCGTCATCCGGACGGTGGCCAGCAGAACCGCTTCCAGCCACGTCGGGTCGATCGGTATGCCCACCTCACAGGCCTCCGAGCAGGGCCGGGATCTTGTCGAAGAGATCGTTGGTGAAGGCCACCATCTCCGAGATCATCCAGTGTCCGCAGATCAGCAGGGCCACCGCCACGGCCGCGGCCTTGGGCACGAAGGAGAGGGTGGCTTCCTGCAGTTGGGTGATGGACTGCAGCAGCGCGATGGCCAACCCCACCACGAGTGCTGTCACCAGTACGGGCGCGGAGAGCTTGGCAGCGACGATCATTGCCTGGAGGCAGATATCCAGGACGGCGTTGGCGTTCATCCGGTGCCTGCGTAGCTTTGGATGAGCGAGGTGATGATCAGGCCCCAGCCGTCCACGAGGACGAAGAGCAGGATCTTGAAGGGCAGCGAAATCATCACCGGCGGGAGCATCATCATGCCCATGGACATCAGGGCCGCGGACACCACGAGGTCGATCACCAGGAACGGGATGAAGATGACGAAGCCGATGATGAACGCGGCACGCAGTTCCGAAATCATAAAGGCGGGAATGAGGGTCTGCATGGGGACGGCCTCGGGGGTGGCCGGGTTCTCCGCGGCAGCGGCCCGGGACATCAGGGCGATGTCCTCTTCCCGGGTGTGGGCCAGCATGAACTGCTGCAGCGGGCCGCTGGCAGCGCCGACTGCACCGTTGAAGTCCAGAGTGCCGTTGAGGTAGGGCTGGATCCCGATCGTGTTCATCTCGTTGATGACCGGCCACATAACGAAAATCGAGAGGAACAGGGCCAGCCCGGCGAGGACCTGGTTCGGCGGGATGGACGGTAGGGACAGGGCGTTGCGCGTCATCGCCAGGACCACGAAGATCTTGGTGAATGACGTCATCATCAGCAGCAGGGCCGGCGCCACCGAGAGCAGGGTGATGCCGATCAGGGTCAGGACCGCCGTCGACGGTTTTCCGTCCAGTCCGTTGATTTCGATGTTGACGCTTCCGTCGCCGGGGTTCGCCGGATCAGCCGGCGGGACCGGCGGGATGGGGTCGATGGGGGCGGCGTGGCCGGCCGAGGCGTTCAGCCACAGCAGCAGCACCGCGAACAGGACGGCGGCCAGGCCCAGGACAATGGTCCTGGCCGGTCCGACGGCGGCTGGGCGCGCGGAGGCGGAGCGGGAAGCGAGGGGGCGGGTCAATTGCGGCGTCCGCTCCTGAGAGCGGCGGCGGCCTGCTTCCACGTGGAGCCGGCCAGGATTGAACCGTGCAGGGGCGCGTGGCCGGACGCGTTGCCGCGCAGCGCAGGTCCCCGCGCATGGGAGTCCCGGTGCAGCGTGCGGCGGCGGGACAGCGGGGCGTTTCCGCCGCCGGAGCCGGCGGACTCGTCGCTGCCCTCGACGGGAAGCTCCTCGAAGGCGGACTGCCCGCTGTGCAGCGGGCCGAAGCCGGACAGCACCCGGGCGAATTCACCTGCTCCGCGGCGGGTTTCCTGCACGGCCGGCTCTTCGGCCTCGGCCGGGATGTCGCCGGTGTGCAGGACGTTGACGGCGTGTTCCGTGACGCCCAGCAGGAAGCGCTGCCCGGCGGCGTCGACCACCACCACGGACGCTTTCTGGCCGACGCTCTGCCGGCTGACAATGGTCAGCGCGCGGTCAGCCCGCCGCCGTCCCGTGCCTTTGCCGAGCCGGCGTTGCAGCAACCACATGAGGCCCAGCACCGCGCCCAGGGCCACGAATACCCGCAGCCCGAGGATCAGTGCGTCCATTCAGCTGAGCCCCTCGGCAACATCGAGGATGCGGGTGATCCGGACAGCGTAGTCCTGGTCCAGCACCACCACTTCGCCGTGCGCAATCAGCCGGCCGTTGAGCAGGACGTCCGCCGGGGCGCCGGCGGAGCGGTCGAGTTCAATGATTTTTCCCGGTTCGAGCGAGAGGACGTCGCGCACCGACATGCGGGTGCGTCCGATCTCCACGGTCAGGGCCATTTCGATGTTGTTGATCCGCCCGAGCCGTCCCGCAACAGCCTCGCCGCCGGCGAACACATCGCCGGCACGGTCCTGGTTGGTGCTGTGCTCCCGGAGACGGACGGCGAACCAGGCGGCGGCGTTGACGCCGTCGGACAGTTCGAAGACAGCGGTGTCGGGGTCTGAGAGCAGCCCGGAGGCGTCGGACTCGCGCAGGTCGCTCAGGACGCCGGCGCCGAACACGGAACTGGCGCTTTCCATTGCCGGGCGCAGCACGTCGGTCACCGAAACAACGCCGGACTGGCTCCCCGCCATGCCGCCGGCCGCTTCGTCGAGGAACGTGCGGTCGCTCAGCATCAGCGCGAGGTCAGCGGTGACGGAGCCGACGAACGTTGCGGTGACGGCCTGGCGGGCGTAGGGCGCGGCGGCACGGGCCGGCACCAGGGCCAGCACCTTGAGCGCTACCGGGCTCGGCAGTTCCTCAACGAGCCGTTCCGCCGACGATTCGTGCCTGGTCAGGGTGATGCTCATCGGTGATTCTCCTCGATTGTGACAATGACGGCGGCCGCGCGGGACCCGTTGCGGGCCGGGGCGGCAGTGGCGAGCCGGGTGCCGTCCAGGGTGAGGTCAAACGGGCGGTTTTCCATGTGCGGCAGGGTCAGGACGTCGCCCACGGCGAGGCCCAGGACCTGGCTGGGGGTGACGAACGACGTCGACAGCCGGACCGACAATTCCACCGGGACCCGTTCCAGCTGGGCCGTGACGCGTGCCGCGGCGTCCCCGCGGTTGTCCGTCGGGTTGACCTTCTTGAGCCGGCCCAGCAGGATGCTGGCGGGGACGGCCAGCGTGGCGGGGGCGCTCATGTCGCCGACGTTCATCGTGAACGCCGCGACGATCATCAGTTCGCTGGGGGCCGCGGCCTGGGCGAACTGGGAGTTGTACTGGATGGTGTCCACGCGGATGGTTTCGCTCAGCAGCGGCCCCAAGGAGTAGCCGAGGTCTTCAAGGGCCTCGTCCATAAGGCCTTTGACCAGGGCCTGTTCGATCTGGGTGAACTTGCGGTCCGGCATGGGCGCATCGTTCGAGGCGCCCAGCATGCGGTTGACCCAGCCGAGGGCGGCCGGGGCGGGGAACTGCACCACGAGTTTGGAATCGTGCCCCTCCACCGTGCACAGCACCATGGCGGTGACCGCGGGCAGGGAGGCGGCGTATTCGTCGTAACTGAGCATGCTGACGTCTTCGAGCCGCACCACGGACTTAACGCGGACCTTGGCCGTGAGCTGGGTTCCCCACTGCCGGGCGTAGGTTTCGAACGCGAGTTCCAGGACGCGGCTGTGTTCGCGGGCGAGCGTCGCGGGACGCCGGAAGTCGTAGACGCTGACCGTCCGCTCCCGTGCCACTTCCCGCTCATCCAAAACACTCACGGTTGCCACTATCGGCAAGGGATCCGCCGTCGTAAGCAGTTGGCCTCAGGCAAAAACAGGCAAAACACAGCAGGCAAAAACTGCCGCTATTTCTCGCTGTGCTTGAGCACTTCCGGGATCAGTGCCCGGACGACGTCGGGCTGGTCCGAGATGATCACGATGTCCACGCGGCGGTTTCGCTCCATCAGCGCCGGCGTGGAATCGTCGTTGACCTGCCGAGCGGAGCCGAAGGCGACGGCGCCGATGGTTGACGGGGCGATGCCGCCGCGATCGACCATAAAGCGCAGCACATTCACGGCCCGGGCCGAGGACAGCTCCCAGGTTGACGGGTAGGCGGTCACCCCGTTGGCGGCGTGGCCTTCGACCATGATCTCCAGGGCCGCCGGGCCGAGGATGGGCGAGATGATTTTCAGGACCTGGGAGGCCCGCGCTGTCAGTTCCGGCCGGTCCGGTGCGAAAAAGGTCTGCGAGCCGACCAGTTTGACCGTGAGTCCGCGCTGGTCGATCTGGAATTCAACGTTCTCGGTGAGCCCGGCGGCGGCCAGGCCGGCCTTCATCTTCGCTTCAAGTGCCCGCAGCCGGTCCACTTCCTTCAGGGCCGCTTCGAGTGCGTCGGGCGCTTGCGTCTCCTTTGCCGCCGCCTGCGCGGCGAAGGCCTCAAGGTTTTCGTCCACGAATTCCGGCGGGACTACCGTGCCCTCGGCGGTGTCCACGGTTTCGCTCGCGACCGCGCCAAAGCCGGTGGCGAGTGAATTGCGGAGCTTCTCGAATTTGTTCGCATCCACGGTGGACATGGCGTAGAGGACGATGAACAGGCACATAAGCACCGTGACCATGTCCATGTAGGATGCCATCCAGCGTTCGTCGACGTGGTGCTCTTCGGGTTTCTTGCGGGGGCGACGGCGGCCACTCACGCGGCGCTGTCCATCGTTTCGGCGTCGCCGGCCGTTGCCTTGCGGCCGCTTCCGGAGCTCTTGAGCTGGTGCTCCGGAACCATGGAGCGGAGACGTTCGGCAAGCAGCAGCGGCTGGGCGCCGGCCTGCACGGCCAGCATGCCCTCCATCAGCAGCGTCCGGCGTTCAATGTCCAGCTCGGACAGCCGGGCCAGGCGGGAACTGAACGGCAGCCAGATGAAGTTGGCGGACAGCAGGCCCCAGAGCGTGGCGACGAACGCGGCGGCAATCATGTGCCCCAGTTCGTCCGGCTGGGACAGGTTTTCCAGGACGTGGGTCAGGGAGACGACAGTTCCGACGATGCCGACGGTGGGGGCGTAACCGCCGAGGGACGCGAAGAACTTCGACGCGGAATGGTCGCTGCGCGCCTTTGTGTCGATCTCATCCTCCATCTGCATCCGGAGGTCTTCGGCGTCGGTGCCGTCGGCGATGTTCTGCAGGGCCCGGGCCAGGAAGGGATCGTTGACGCTGGCCGCTTCTTCCTCGAGGGACAGAAGGCCCTCGCTGCGCGCCTTTTCCGCGAACCGGACCATCTGGTCGATGCTGTCCTGCGGCTTCGCTGTTTTCCCCATGAACATTCCCGGCACGGCCTTGAATGCCTGGATGACGTCTTTGAGGGTGTTCCCGGCCAGCCCGATGGCCAGGGTGGCCCCGAACACGAGGATCATCGGGGCGGGGAGCAGTAGCGAGGAGAGGCTGCCGCCTTCCAGCAGGACCATCACGATGAGGGAGCCAAAGGCGAGGAGCAGTCCTATGACTGTTGCGGGATCCATGGATTACTTTCTTGGTGGCTCAGGTGCGGGGCGGCGGCCGCCGCCGTCGTCAGGGTCCGACGGCGGCACGAGGCTTAACGGGTATCCCGTCACGGCGGGAAAGTCCCGTGCCTTGCTCAGGACGTACGCCCGGTAGTCGGCGATGAGTTCGACTACCTCCGCGAGGCTTTCCAGCACCACGTACGCGGCGCCGTCGAGGGTCACCAGATGGGTGTCCGGGCTCTCGTGGATGCGCTCGATCAAATCCGGATTGACCGCGAAGCGCGTTCCGTTGAGGCGTGTGACGACGATCATGGGCCGATTCTGCTCTGTTAGTAGGGGGCGGTGTTCTTGTAGTTACTGTCGGCATCCCGGGCATATCCGTTAGGCGTGGGCCGATTGCGTCTCCGGAAACGCGACTTGGTGCCGTAATACGCATCACATTCGGGCCTGATGGCTACAGTAAGCTGTCGACACCAGGCGATGCGGGTTCGAACAATCGTCAAAACTACCGAAACATGGGGGCGTCTTCGTGGCATCGCAGAGGCTTGGCGCGATCGGGAGCTTCGTCCCGCGGGGCTCCAATCTGCCCCAGCGGGCGTGGGCTTTCCGGCACCGGATGATTGTCCTTTTCGCCCTTGCCTCCTCCCTGGCCGTCGCGGTCTTTGCTTTGTTCCAGGGCGTCGAACCCGGGCATGCGCTCCTGGAGGCGGCCGCGCCGGTCCTGTTGGCGGCCGTTTCGTGGAGCGCCCGCTGGGGCCGCCGGATCCGTGCCTCCCTAACCTCGGTGGCACTGATGCTGGTCGCGGCCAGTGCCGTCCACTCGTCGGGCGCCATCGAAGCACATTTTCTGTTTTTCATCATGGTGCCGATTGTGGCCCTCTATGAGGACTGGACTCCGCTCGCCACCGCCGCGGCGGTGGTCTTCGCCCACCACGGCGTCGTCGGGATTCTGGCACCCCACCACCTCTACAACCACCCTGCCGCGCTGCAGGATCCCCTGGCGTGGGGGCTCATTCACAGTGCCCTCTTCCTCGCGATCTGTGCCACGAGCATTGTGCACTGGACCATCCACGAACGGGCCCGGGCCGAGGAGAACATCCTCCTGGACCGGCTCGCCAGCCAGGCCCTGCACGATCCGCTGACCGGACTGGCCAACCGCACGCTGTTGCACGAGCGGCTCAGTGCCGCCAGTGCAGCGGGCGCGCTCCGGGGTGAGCCCCTGCTGGTGCTCTCCGTGGACATCGACGGGTTCAAACCCGTGAATGATTCTTATGGCCATGCCGCCGGTGATGCCCTGTTGCTTGAGCTGGCACGGCGCATCCAGGCCTGCTGCCGGGCCGGGGACACCGCGGCGCGGACCGGCGGCGACGAATTCACCCTGCTGCTGCCTGGTTCGGACGGCAACGTGGCAGCGGGGATGGCCCGTCGGGTCATGAAGGCCGTGGCGGAGCCGGTCCAGGTGGCCGGGACGGAACTCCACATGACAGCAAGCGTGGGGGTCGCGCTCGGCTCGGGCGCCGAAAAGATCGAGGACCTGCTGGAGTGGGCCGATCAGGCCATGTACGCGGCGAAGCACGCCGGCAGGGGTCGGTATGTCGTCTACGACGGGCTGCGCACTTCAGATTCCGGCTGCACCCTGCGCGTCCGGCCGGACCAGGCCCGTTCCTGGGCCGCGTACACCAGGAGGCTGCGGGACCAGATTGCCACCGCCAAGCGTGTTGGCCGGCTGCCGGAACAAACCCGAGGGCCGGAGACGGCACGGCGGACACTGGAGTCCCTGCTGGCCGCCATCGATCAGCTGCCCTCCGGCACGCATCCCACCGGAATGCTTCTTCCGGAGCGGACTGCGCTTCAGGAGTTCGTCTTCCATCATGAACTGGTCCAGCAATGGACCGACTCGCTGACCCTCCGGGAGATCCTCAACGTGCCGCGCCCGGCTGAGGCCACGTCCTTCTGGGAGGCACTGCGGGGTACGGTGACGGACCCGGAGACCAGCAGCGCTGCGGAGACCGGGCCTCTGGGCGTTACGGCCGCGAGCTGACCGCCGGATTGAAGCCGGGGAGCTGGCGGATCGTCAGGCGCGAAGCCCGTGGACGAACTCAAGCTTGTCGATCACCCCGTCTGGGAGGACGAACGGGTAGAGATCGTCCTTTCCCATGCTCCGGTTGACCTGGTTCAGGGCAACCGAGAGCGGCAACCATTCGGTTTCCACGAGGTCGCGGAACTGGTTAGCCTCCGGTGCCTTCGGGATCAGGCCGAATTCCCGGGCGGTCTCAACGGTGTCGCAGATGTGCAGATAGTGGGCGAAGGACTCGGCGAAATCCTCGTACGGGTGCATGGTGGCGTACCGCGAGATGTACCGCTGTTCCCAGTCCGCGGGGGCGCCTTCGGAGTAGTGGCGGTCAATCTCTGCCTGGTAGTCCTTGGTGTCGTCGCCGAAAAGATCCCGGGCCTCGCGGGTCAGCTCGTCATGGCTGAAGACGAGAGCGTCCTCAAAATAGTGCCCCACCTCGTGCCGGAAATGACCCAGCATGGTGCGGTACGGCTCATCGAGCTGGGCGCGCATCCTTTCGCGGTAGGCGTCGTCGCTCTCCGCGAGGTCAATGGTGATGATCCCGCCGGCATGGCCGATGACCACGTTCTCGTGGACGCTGGACAGCAGGTCGAACGCCAGGCCCTTGTCAGGATCCTCCGCGCGGGTGATGATCGGCAGGCCCAGCGCAGCCAGCTCGGAGATGAGCTGGCGCTTGGCCCGCTCAGCCACCATGAACTGCGAAAGGCCTTTGGCGTCGCCGTCGTTGGGACGGGTACGCGTGAGGTCGCAGCTGAAGCACTGGCCGCCGTCCGTCGGGGCAAGCCACGTGCAACCGGAGAGCAAGAGATTCGCGCAGATGTACCACTCTGTGTCCGAGGAGTCCCGGTACCGCCCTTGCCCGTCCACCGCGACGATCGCGCGCAGCTCCCGATGGTATCCGAGGTTCGTTCCGCAGCGCAGGCAGGCCGAATTTTCGAAGAACACGGCCGAGCCGCAGGCACTGCAGGATTGTTTTTTCACCTCACGATCCTACCGTTGCCTGCGCCGGGCTAGAGTGGATGCCAACTTCGAGGAGGTGTGCATGGAGAACGACTCTTTGCCGTCCGAGGCCAGGGACCCCGGGCCCTTTTTCCACGGCACGAAGGCTCGCCTGTTGCCGGGGGACTTGCTGGAGCCCGGCTATAGCTCGAATTTCGGTGAGCGAAAGACGGCCAACTACATCTATCTGACCGCCACCCTTGATGCCGCTACCTGGGGCGCGGAACTGGGAGTGGGCGAGGGACCCGGCAGAATCTACCGGGTGGAGCCCACCGGCCCGTTTGAGGATGACCCCAATCTGACGGACAAGAAGTTCCCGGGCAACCCCACGAGGTCGTACCGCACCAGGGAGCCGCTGCGGGTGGTTGACGAGGTGGTGGACTGGCAGCCGCACTCCCCCGAGGCGCTTCAAAACATGCGGAACCACCTGGAAGAACTCAAGCGGCGCGGCATCGAGGCAATCAACTGAAGCCCCGCGCAACGCGACCCGGCCCGAGTCCGCGGACATTGATCCGCAGACTCGGGCCGGAGCCACTCATGAGACAGCCGGTTAGCGCTTGAGGTTGCCCAGCTCCTGCAGAACCTCGTCCGAGGTGGTGATGATGCGGGCGTTGGCCTGGAAGCCTCGCTGGGCGACGATCAGGTTGGTGAATTCCTGGGAAAGGTCCACGTTGGACATTTCCAGGGACCCGCCGGAAAGGCTGCCGATGCCGGCGTCGCCCGCTCCGCCCAGCTGCACGCCACCGGAGTTGGCGGTGGCGACGTAGGAGGAACCGCCAGTCTTCTCCAGACCCGAGGGATTGGTGAAATTGGCAAGTGCGATCTTGGCGAGGACCTGCTTCACGCCGTTGCTGAAGGAGCCGATCACGGAGCCGTCGTTGCCGAGGGTGTAGGACTCCAGTTTGCCAGCGGCGGATCCGTTCTGGCCGCTGACCGCGAGGGACGTCATCCCGGCGAAGGAGGAGACCTCGGGAAGGTTGACCGTGATGCCGCCGACCGTCAGCGGGCCGCCGCTGGTCAGCTTCCCGTTGGTGAAGCCCAGAGTCGCCGTTCCCGTGCTGCCGTTTTCGTCCGCCCCGGTCACGTTCCAGCTGTTGCCCGACCCGGTGAAGGTAAGGGTGAGGTTCCGCTCGGCGCCGGTGGCGTCGTAGACCTTGACGACGCGTTCCAGCGTGCCGCCCTCGCTCGGCAGGTTGCCGTCCACGGTGACAGCGTTCGTGGACACTGCGGGCACCAGGTTGTTGGCATTCAGGGCGAGGTCACCGACCGGCCCGCCGGTGTTAACCACACCGCTGACGGCCGTCCAGCCCTGCAGGATGCCGCCGTCGGGGCTGACCAGCTGCCCGGCGGCGTCGGGACTGAAGGCGCCGGCGCGGGTGAAGAGCTGCTGGCCGCCCTTGCTGGTGACGAAGAAGCCGTCGCCGGAGATCATCATGTCCGTGGCGCGGCCGGTGCTCTGCGAGGAGCCCTGGGCGAAGTTGGTGCTGACGCCGGCGACGCGGACGCCGAGGCCGATCTGCGCGGGGTTGCTGCCGCCGGCTTCGGCCTGCGGGCCGGCGGCGCCCTGCGTCATCTGGGACAGGGTGTCCTGGAACTGGGTGGACGACGCCTTGAAGCCGGCCGTGTTGACGTTGGCGATGTTGTTGCCAGTGACGTCCAGCATTGTCTGGTGGGCGCGGAGGCCGGAGATTCCGGAGTACAGCGAGCGGAGCATGGGAACTGCCTTTCTACGGGTGGAAAACTGGTCAGGAAACGGCCGGAGCGGTGAGCCCGGTGATGGAGTCGAGAGGGATGGAGAGGTCGCCGACCTTGACGGTCGGAACTGCTCCGGAGTAGGACACGGAGCTGGCGATGCCCGTGCCGGTGGTGCCGTCACCGAGCGTGTAGTCAACCGACTGGCCCACCAGCTGGGCTGCGGCCTGCCGCATCTGCAGGGAGAACCCTTCCTGGCTGTTGGTGGTCAGTTCCTGCATCTTCTCCATCATGGAGAGCTGGATGGTCTGGCTCATCATCTGGTTGGTGTCCATGGGTGCGCTCGGGTTCTGGTTCTTGAGCTGGGCTACCAGGAGGGACATAAAGACCTCCGAATCCATGGTCTGCACGGGTGCCCGCACGGCGGCTGCCTGCGAGGTCTCCCCCGCGGCTGTGACCGGCTGCGGGGCGATGGGCTGGATCGTCATGAGTCGCGTTCCTTCGTGTCAGACAAGAATGTCGAGGGTTGTTTGGGGGCCGTTCAGGATCCTGGCGTTGCGCAGTGCCGCGCCATCGGCCAGGGCGTCCCAGCGGTGGCCTGGGCGCTGATCGCCCGGGCCGTTGCGGTTACCCGGTGCGGAGCCGGAGTTCCGCCCGTCCGTGCCGGAGTCCTGGCCGGTACCGTCCCGTGCGGCGCTGCCCGGCCCGCTGTGCTCGGAGACGTCCAGGCTTGCCCCGAATCCGGCATCAGCAAGTTCCTTGCGGAGTTCCGGCAGGATCCCGCGGATGGCCTCACGCCCGGCGTCGCCCGGGGCGAAGAGCTCGATTCGCACCCCGGCGGCGTCGATCTGCGCCCGGACCGTCATCGGGCCAAGGTCCTCCGGGGTCACCTGCAGCGTCATGATGTGCTGTCCCTGCGGCGCCCCGGCGAGGGTGAAGAGCGGCTTCGCCAGCTGCGGCTGGAGCGTCGCTCCCGGCTGGGGCGCGGCCGGAACCGCAGGTTGTGGAGCGGCAGCGGCTGACGACGTCGGCTGGTTCACCGGTGCTGCGGCAGCGGTTCCGGCTGCCGCGAGCGCGTCGGCGGGAGCCGCCGCGGGTGCAGCAGCCGATGCTGCGGCGGGAGCGGCTGCCGGGGTGGTTTCTGTGCGGGTGCCGGACGTGCCGCCCTCGGCGAGCGCAGTGCCCGGGAGGCCGGCGCCCGGGAAAGATGCGGCGGTGCTGGCGGCCGCGCCGGTGGCCGCGACGGCGGTCGGCGGTGCCGAGGCGGGGGCAGGTGACGCTGGTGCTGCTGTTCCCGCAGGTGCCGCTGGTGTGGCGGCCGTTGTGCCGGCCGGGATGGCCGCAGTTGCCGCAGGTGCCGCAGCTGCGGGGGCAACGGTTTGCGCCGGCCAGGGCTCCCGGACTGCGCCGGTGGTGCCCGGAACCGGAGCAGGTGTCGCGGGCGCTGCCGTTGGGGCATGGGAAGGAGCCGAAGAACGGTTCTGCGTGCCGGCGGGTTGCTGCGCCGGGATGGCAGCTCTTGCCGTCCTGCCGTCCGGCACTCCGGCGGCGGCACCTGCGCCAGCGACGGCACCCATGCCGGAAGCTGCAGCGGATCCACCCGCAGCGGGAAGTGGCTGGCCGGGGCGTACTCCGGCCAGCTCATCGGCAGCAGCCATTGCCGTCTGCCCGGTTCCGGGTGCTACGGTTCCGGGCTGAACGGTCCCGGGCTGAGAAGTTGCAGGCTGAACGGTTCCAGCCTGCTGTCCCGCCACGGAAGCAAACCGGGGATCGAGTCCGGACTTCGGCGCCGGCGTCGCCGTCACGGGCTCGGCGGCGAGCGTCCGCGAGTGCTCCCGGCTGCCGGTCGCCGGAGCCCCGGGAACGGAAGTATCACCGGGAACAGTCGGCAGGGCATGCGGCAGACCGGCCCTGCCCGCGGCGGGCAGTTGACCGACAGCTGCCAGGTAGGGGGCGCCCGCGAGCGGCGCCGAGTTAGCAGCGTCGGCGGCGGCGGTGGTCACGGCGGACGGATCCTGCGCCGGGGCCGGTCCGCCGTCGGCTCCCCCGCCGGGCTGCTGGACATGCCCCCCGGCACCGGCGGCGGCCGGCGTGTTGATCTGGGCGCCGTCGGTCACGGCACTGCCGGCATCGGCGGTGGGTTCCTGTGCGGCGTCAGCCGTACCCTGAACGTCTTGGAGCATTGCCGCGAACGCCGTGGTGTTCGGGCTCCCGTCGGAAGACGAGCGTGCGCCCTCCTGGGCGCGGCCCTGGACCGGCGCGGCCAGCGCGGAAGCCAGATCCATGCCTTTCATGACGCCGCCCCGGCCGGGACGATGCGCCGGATGGAGGTCAGGTTGGAGTGCTGTTCCCAGGCATCGCGGATCTGGATGGTTTTGCCGGGGACCGGCGCGTCGATGGCCTTGCCGTTGCCCAGGTAGATGGAGATGTGGTCCCCGCCGAAGCTGACCAGCAGGTCCCCGGGCTTTGCCTCGGCCAGGGACGCCACCGGAGTACCCTGGCGCATCTGGTCACTGACCACGCGGGGAATCTCAATGCCGAGGTCCTTGAAGACCCGCTGGGTGAAGCCGGAGCAGTCCATCCCGGTGGCCGGGTTGGTTCCGCCCCAGACGTAGGGGACGCCGATGTACTTCTTGGCCACGGCCACCACGTCGTTGCCCGTCGCGGCGCCGGATGCCGGAACGGTGGCCGGCGGCGTGATGCCTTTCAGGGCACCGATCGGGGCGGTGCCGCCGAGGCCCAGGCTGTTGGCGAGGGAGGACAGGTCGGTCCCGCTGGGGCCGCTGGTCGCGCTGGTTCCACCCAGGGCCGCGGTCAGCGCCTCGGTGAAGGACCCGGCGTCGCCGTTTCCGGTCCCGGTGGCGAGCGACGTCGACGCCGCCGACTTCAGCGCGGAGGCGTTGGCCTCCGAGCCTGCGGGGCGTGACAATTCAGCGATCATCGATTGGATGCCCTGCATCCGGCCAATGGCCTCGGTCATACTCACGACCTGACCTCCTGCTCTTCGCGGTGCCAGACAGTGGAAGCGATCTCGTCCAGGGCCGACTGTTCGGCGCGCAGGTCCGCAGTGAGCACCTCGGCGTCGTGGCGGGCCTGCAGCTTCTCCAAGCCAACGGACCGGGTGCGGGCGGCGATGAACTCCTGGCGCGCCGTGGCCTCCTCGGTCTCCGCGATCCTGGAGAGGTTCTGCAGGTCCGCGAGCATGCTGTGGGACGAGGACCGCGCCGCGGCCACTGCCCGCAGGGAGGCGGAGCTCGAAATGGGCGCATCCCCCTCGGCGAGATCACGGCGTGCCGCGGCTTCGCGGGCCCGCACGGAGCTGGAGCGCGAGCGTGCGCCGGCCAGCCCGGTGGCAGCCTGGTCTTGCTGGAGCTGGCGGAGGCGCAGGAGCCCTGCCAGGGGGAATTGGCGGTTCATGCTGCTGCTCCCAGGATCGAGGTGAGGTGGGTGAGCCGTTGCCAGGACTCGGGGTGGGCGGTGGATTCGTCCATCGGCTGCTGCAGGAAGGTGCTGATGTCCTGCTCGTGGTTCAGGGCCGCGTCCACCAGCGGGTTGGTGCCCGCCTGGTAGGCGCCGACGTCGATCAGGTCCTGCGCGGCCTTGCGGGCCGCGAGGACGCGCCGCAGGGTCGCCGCCGCGTCAAGGTGCGGGCGGGCGTTGACCTTGGTGGCGACGCGGGAGACCGAGCCGAGCACGTCCACGGAGGGGAAGTGCCCGGTGACGGCAAGCTTCCGGTCCAGGACCACGTGGCCGTCCAGGATGGAGCGGGCTGCGTCGGCGATCGGTTCGTTGTGGTCGTCGCCGTCCACCAGCACGGTGTAGATGCCCGTGACGGAGCCGGTCTCGGCGGTGCCGGCGCGTTCCAGCAGCCGGGCCAGGATGGAAAAGGTCGACGGCGGATAGCCGCGGGTCGCGGGGGGCTCGCCGGCGGACAGGCCGATCTCCCGCTGCGCCATCGCTACCCGGGTGAGGGAATCCATCATCAGGACCACGTCCTGGCCGTTGTCCCGGAAGGACTCGGCGATCCGGGTCGCGGTGAACGCGGCGCGCATGCGCATCAGGGCAGGTTCGTCCGAGGTGGCGACCACGACCACGGAGCGGGCCAGCCCGGCCGGGCCGAGGTCGTCCTCGAGGAACTCGCGGACTTCACGGCCGCGCTCCCCCACGAGGGCGATCACGGAAACCTCCGCGTCCGTGCCGCGGGCGATCATGGAGAGCAGGGAGGACTTTCCGACGCCGGAACCGGCGAAGAGTCCCATGCGCTGGCCCTTGCCGAGGGTGGTCATGGTGTCCAGGACCCGGACGCCGGTCTGCAGGGGTGTGTTGATGCGGGCGCGTTTCATGGCGTTCGGGGCTTCGTTGTCGATCGGCACGCGGGGTCCGCTGGAGAGCGGTCCCTTGCCGTCGATGGGCCGGCCGAGGCCGTCAATGACGCGGCCGAAGAGCCCCGCTCCGGTGGGGACCAGGACGGTGCCGCCCTTGGCCCGGACGGGATCGCCCGCAGCGACGCCGGCCAGCCGGCCCAGCGGCATGCAGCGCACGGAGCTGTCCAGGGCAGCCACCACCTCGGCATCCAGTCCCGGGTTGGAGCCGACGGTCACCAGATCGCCCAGGGCGCAGTCCAGTCCGGACACTTCAAGGCCAAGGCCCATGACCGAGGTCACCACGCCGACGCGTTGCGGGGCGGCGGCGCGCAGGGCCGCGGCGTAGTCGGGTCCCTTGGGACGCCAGTCGGCGATCATCGCTGGTCCCCCGGCAAATTCTGGTCCCAGGCCTGGTCGCCCAAAAGCGCTGCGCGGGCGCGTGCCAGGGCGCTGCCGAGGCTCGCGTCCAGCCAGCCCTGCTGATATTCCACCTTGGCGTCACCGCGGTTAAGCGACGGGTCAGCGAGCAGCGGCAGGCCAGCGGGCAGGTCCTGGCCTTCCTTGGCGAGGACCTCGATGTCGGCCGGGTTCAGCCGGATGGCCAGTACCGTGGCAGCGTCGTTTCCGGACAGGGCGCGGTCCAGGGCGGCGCGGGCCGTCCTGCTGCCCTCGGCCAGTTCGTAGCCCAGGATGGCCTCAGCGAGTTCCAGCGCGGTGCGGGCCAGGACCTCCTCGGCGTCGTGCAGTGCCTGGACGTTCCGGTGTGAGAAGTCCGTGCGCGCCACGGCCAGGGCCCGGACGGCCCGGTCTAGGTCCTGCTGCCCGGCGGCCAGCGAGGCGGCCTGCTCGGCGGACATGCGGTCGCGCCAGCGGCGCTGTTCCTTGGCGGCGGCCCGGACACCGGCCGCATAGCCGGCGGCGTGGCCTTCGGTGTAGCCGGCCTGTTCGCTGGAGGGTCCGCTCGCGCGGAGCGAGGGGAAGACGATGCGTGCCGGGGCGCTGTCCGTGGCGGCCCCGTCAGTAAACATAGTCCTCTTCGTCCCCGCGCTGGATGGTGATCTGGCCGTCGGCTTCGAGCTCGCGGATGGACCGCACCACGGCGGCACGGGCTTCTTCGATCTGCGAAGCCCGCAGCGGGCCCAGGGCGGCGATCTCGGATTCGAGGATTTCGAGGTTGCGGCCGGAAACGTTGGTGGTAATGGTCTCCAGGACCGGCTCCGAGGCGCCCTTCATGGCCACGGCCAGCACGGACGCGTCCAGGCCGCGGAGGACCAGCTGCACGTCGCGGCGTTCCAGCTTCACGATGTCATCGAAGGTGACCATCTGGGCGCGGATTTCCACGGCGAGGTCCGGATCCAGCAGGTCCAGGCCGTCCAGCACGGAACGTTCCGTGCCGGCGTCGGTCCGGTTGATGATTTCCAGCAGCGGCTGGATGCCGCCCACCACCTTGGACGCCTGCTGCGAGACGGCCGCGCCGCCGCGCAGTTTGAGGGTGTCGGCCACAATCCCGATGGCCTCGGGCGCGCCCGAACCCATGGTCGCGATGCTCAGGGCGACGTCGGCCCGCAGCGAGCCGGGCAGCCCGGACATCACGGCCGAGGCCTTGCGGGGGCTCAGGTGCGCCAGGACCAGGGCGATGGTCTGCGGCAGTTCGCCGTCGATCAGGGCCAGGATCTGGACCGGTTCAATGTCCTCGAGGAACTCAAAGGATTTGCCGGCCATGTTGACCGTGAGCCGGTTGAGCAGCCCGGCCGCCTTTTCCGAGCCGAAAGATGCCTCCAGGAGGCCCTCGGCCAGCTCGCGGCCGCCACGGGCCTGCCGCGGGCTGGACATCGCGGCTTCGTGGAAGTCCTTCATGATCTGTTCGGCGACTTCCGGATCCACCTTCCGCAGGCGGACGATTTCCGCGGCGATGTCCTCGGCCTCGGCGTCGTTGAACTGGGCCATCACCTTGGCGGCGTTGTCCGGGCTCATCTGCATGAGAACGACGGCGGCACGTTGGGTTCCGGTGAGGGTCGAATCGGCTAGTTTCATACCGGCTGCCTGTCGTCCATAAGGCCGCGCAGGTAGTCGGCCGCTTTCTCCGGATTGGAGGCCACCATGCTGTCGATCTCGAAGCGGCGGCGCTCGGCCTCCACCTGGGCCGGCGGCGGCACAATCGGGGGAAGCGCGGTGAGCGGGATCGCCGACGTCGCGGGTGCCGGGGGCAGCGCCGTGACGGTGGGCATAACCGGCATCATCTCCAGGTCGAGGCGTTCGCCGAGGTCCACCGGCTCGCGCTTCTGCCGGCGGCGCAGGACGATGGCGATGACGAGGGCCAGAATGAGCAGTCCCAGCAGGATGCTGCCGGCCGTGATGAGGGTGCTGAAGAACGCTGACTGCTTCTGGGCTTCGAGTTCGGCCTTGGCCGCTTCGAGGGAGGCGGCAGCCTGGTCCGCCGCGGCGGTGCTGAACGGCACCACTTCGACGGTCACGACGTCGCCGCGGGCGGCGTCGACTCCGGCGGCGGCGGTGACGAGCGAGGTCAGCGAGGCGACGTTAAGTCCGCCGGCGGCGGCCTGGTCGACGGCCACGGAGATGGTCTGCCGTTTCACGGCGCCGGCCGGGATCACACGGTCCTCGGTGATCTTGTTGACGGCGTTGTTCTTGGTCTCGGTGGAGGAGTCGAAGCTGCCGTTTCCGCCAGTGTCGCCGGGAACGGCGATGTTGTCCGGGCCGAGGACTCCCGCGGCACCTCCTCCTGTACCGGTGTACTTCTCGGTTTTGGTGGACTCACTGAGCGGCAGGGCGCCCTCGGCGTTGGTGAAGGTTTCGCTTTTCTGCTGGGCGGATTCGCCTGTGATGTCCGCGGCCACCGCCACGGTGGAGTTGCCGGGGCCGACGACGCGGTCCATCACGGCCTTGACGGCGTCGGAGGTGCGCTGCTGGTAGTCGGCGGCCTGCTTGGACGCGGATCCCGCCGCGGCGCCGCCCACGGAAGACAGCACATTGCCCTGCGAGTCCACAACTGAGACGTTGGCGGGCTTGAGGTTTTCGATGGCGGCCGACGTCAGGTGCACGATCGCCTGGACTTTGTCGCCGGAGAGGGTGGAGCCGGGGGCCGTCTCCACGAAGACGGAAGCGGTAGTGTCCGGGGTCTTGGACACGAAGACGGTCTTTTCCGGAATCGCGAGGCGGACCGCGGCGGTCTGCACGCCGTCCATCGCGGAAATGGTGCTGGCGAGTTCCCCTTCGAGGGCCCGCTTGTAGGTGACGGACTGCTGGAACTCGGACGAGGTGACTCCCATTTTGTCCAGCAGGGAGTAGCCGGTGGCGGCCGCGGTGGGCAAGCCGGCGGCGGCGGCCTTGAGGCGCTCGTCGTAGACCCTGTCCTGCGGCACCAGGATGGTGGAGCCGCCGTCGCTGAGCTCATACGGCACATTGTCCGCGCGCAGCTGCTCCACGATGCCGTTGGCGTCGGTGTCCTTGAGTCCGGAGAACAGGGGCGTCAGGGCAGGCTTGGACAGCCAGGCCGAGAGCGCGATGATGCCCACTACCAGCAGCGCGGCGCCGATGGCGGCGATCGTGCGCTGACCGGCGGTGAAGCCCTTGAGACCGGCGCCGAAGCGCTGGAAGAAGACGGTAATCTGCGGAGGCATCAGGCCTGCATCCTCATAATCTCGTTGAAGGCGTCAACGCCCTTGTTGCGCATGGTGGCCACGAGTTCAAGGGTGATCTGCGCGCGGCTGGCCGCGAGGGTGGCGTTGTGGATGTCGTCCAGGTTGCCGGTGACAGCGGAGACGGCGAGCTCTTTCGACGCCGACTGCAGCTGCTGGAGGTTGTCCACCGCACCGGTGAGGGACGCGCCGAAGGCGGAGCCGTCAGTGCCGGTAGCGGCGCCCGCCCCGGACAGATAGTCGGTGGGCACAACGCCCTGGACGGGGGCGATCGGGGAAACAGGCATCAGGATCTTCCAATCTCAAGGGCGGCCAGGTAGCTTTCACGGGCGCGGTCCACAACCTGCGCGTTTGCCTGGTAGCCGCGCTGGGCGATGATGAGGGCGCCCATCTGTTCGGCCATGTCAATGTCCGGGTACTTCACGTTGCCGTCGGCGTCCGCCAAGGGGTGGTCCGGCTGGTGAACGATCCGGCCCTCGCCGTTGCCGAGCTGGGTGCTCTTGACGTAGACGCCGGAGCCTTCCGCGCCCTCTGCGGCCTCGACGTACTTGGCCTGGAACGCCGGTCCGTTGGTGCGGGAGGCGTTGTTCATGTTGGCAAGGTTGTCCGAAACGGAGTCGAGCCATTTGCGGTGCACGGTCAGGGCCGAGCCGGCGATGCCGATTGCGTCGAACGTCATTAGTTGGTCCTCATCGCGGCGCGGACTGCATTGAATTCCCCGCCGATGGCCCGGGCGGCGAACTGGAAGCGCAGCACAGTGTCGATGTTGGACAGGGTCTCGGTGTCCAGGTTGACGTTGTTGCCGTTCAACCCGGTGGGCTCCAGCGAGGTGCCCGTGGTGGCGCCCACGCTGCCGTCACCGGACCGGACAGAGTCCGCGAGGGCCGCCTCGAAACTGACACGCTTAGCGTGGTAATTCGGCGTGTTGACGTTCGCGATGTTGTTCGCGATGGCGCGCTGGCGCAGCGCCAGGCCGTCCATGGCGCTGGCCAAGGCGGCGGAAGTCACGGATTCGAGCACAGAGTCCTGCCTGGGATGGTGGGGTGGCCGATCCGTGGCCGTTAAACGAGCGATCCGTGCTCTATCAGTGGTTATCGGCACTGGTCAGCCGCGCGTTAGCAGAAAATATGAAAGGTTTTGTGCAGGTTTTTCCGCCGCGTGTTTTACCGGCGTTCGCCGGGCATCCTGCCGGGCGGTCAGCCGTTGACGTCGAGGTAGACGGCTCCGGAAGGATCCCCGACGCCGGGAACGGAAGAGACCGCGTGCAACTGCCGGGCGACGTCCATCCGGGCTTCTTCGAGCTTCCTGGCGACGCGCTCCTGCGCGGCGGACAACGCGAGCGCGCGGCGGCGGGCTCCGGCGGGAAGGGGTCCCGGGGGCGCGGGCGGCTGCCAGCGCTTCTCGGGCAGGGGCTCCACCCCTGTTTGGGGCGCGACGGAGAGCGGGCCCAGCGGGTCTTTCAGGGTGCGCTCGGCAGCGCCCACGGCCATCTCCAGCACATCCAGGATGGCATTCCAGGCCGCCAGGGCGGTGTCCGTGTGCGGCATCGGGGTTGATTCGGAGTGCTGGGTGCCGGCTCCCCCTAAGCCGGTCTCCACATCCGTCTGGTTACCCAAAACCGAGACTCCCGCCACCTGTTCCGGGCTGGGTGTTCCAGGCGCCGGCGGCGGAGAACCCTGTGGCGGCGGGGAAAGCTGCGGCGGGTCCGTAGCCGGCCGCTGCCGTGGCTGCGGGGGCCGCCGACGGCGCGGGAGCCGCGGCGGCAGCCTCATGCCAGGCCTGGCTCAAAGGCTCCAAAAGCTCGATGGCTTCGCGGGTCAGTGCCGGATCGCGCTGGATGTTTGCGTTGACCAGGGCGGTGAAGGCGTAGTTGTAGAGGCCCAGGAGACCGTCGGCGCCGTCCCAGGCGTCCGTCTTGAGCGAGGAGATCAGCTCGGCGATGATGGCCTGGCCGTGGAGGAGGTTCTCCGACGCGACCGGCCAGTTGGCCGACTGCTGCGCGGTCTCGGCCCGGCCCAGGTCCAGCAGGAGCCGGTCGTAGAGCATGGTGAGGAGGCGTGCCGGCGGCGCCGAGAGGACGGAGTCGGCGAGGTACTGGTTCCGCTGGGCGGCACTGCCGAAGCCATTGCCGTAGGACATGGTGGTCATGCTGAGTTACTTCCTGAAGAAAGGCCGCCCAGCTGGGCGGTGAGCCAGGACTGCTGCGCCTGCATGTTGCTGAGGGCCACTTCCAAACCGGAGTAGGTGCGCTGCAGTGTGGCCTTGCGGGATTCGAGCCGGGTGTCCCAGTCGCTGATCCGGTCGGCCAGGTCACGGACTTCGGATTGCTGGCCGGTGATTTTCTTGGTGAGCGTGCCGTCGTACTTGTCCGAGGCGGTGGTCGCGGCCGCGGCCACACGCGTGGCGATCTCCTGGACCTTGGCGGCGGTTCCTGCCGGGTCCGCGGCGAGGGCTGCCGAGAACTTCTTCTCGTCAAACTCCATGGTGCCGGTCTTGGTGATGCTGATGCCGATTTCCGACGGCGACCGCGGCGGCGTGCCCACCGGCAGGGATGCGGCAGAGAGGATGTTCTGGTTCACGGAGCGCACCGCACTGTCGCCGGCGAAGATGCCGGCCGTGGTCGAGGTGCCGCTCGTGTTGGTGGTGCTGGTGACGGCAGACTTGCTGGCCACGTAGGAGAAGATGCCGTTGACGCCTTCCACGAGGCTGGAGGCGAGCTTGGTGATGCCGGCGTCGTCGCGGGCCACGGTGAGCGTGACGGGAGCGGCGCTTACTTCCTTGGCGGTGACTGAGACACCTGGCAGCAGATCGGTGAAGGTATTCGTCGCGGACTTGATGGGTTGCTGATCAGCGAGTGTGCTCGTCGGCCAAAGCACGATCTCGGCGTCCTGCGCGGCCTTGACCTCGGTGAACGTGGTGCCGGGATCGCTGATAGTGAAGGCGCCGGCTTCGCCGGACTTCGTGGCGGTGAACTGCAGGCGGTATTCCCCGGCGCCGACGGCCACCTTGCTGGCAGTGACGCCTGCTCCGGCCGCATTGACAGCGGTCACGACGTCGTCGAGGTTGCTTGTGAGCGGCTCGATCGTGAAGGCCTGGCCGCCGCTGTTGATGGTCATGGTGGTGTAGGGCCAGCCGACCACAGCGTTCACTTTGGGTGTGACGGTGACCTGCGTCTGGGCCAGCTTGGTGACCTGGAAGTCGATGGACCCGGCTTTGGCGGCTGCCGTGGTGGTGGCAGTGACCTTGTCACTGGTCGTGGTGGCGGTGTTGAGGTCCAGCGCACCGGGCTTGGCGGCGGCGGTGGCCTGGGTAGCGAGCGCGGCCACCTTGCTGTTGAGTCCCTGCAGCGCGGACACCATGGACTGGAGGTCCTGGGACTTGTACTTCAGCAGCGTCTGCGGGATGGCCTCCACCTGCATCACGGAGCTGATGAGGGCAGTGGTATCGAGCCCGCTGGCTAGTCCGTCGAGTGAGATTCCCATCGCTGCCTTTCATTGCCGCACATGACTGCTGGTGCTTGGTGTTCGGAACTTCAGATGTTGCGCGTAAGGGCCGGACGATGGATTGCTCTCATCGTCCGGCCCTTCCGCAGTGTCTTGATCGGGATTAAGTCTTCGTCCGATCAGGGTGGTAGCCCTACTTCTGGACTACCGAGCTACCGGAAACCGGTTTAGCGCAGGAGCGAAAGAACACCCTGGCTGGACTGGTTTGCCTGGGCCAGCATTGCGGTGCCGGCCTGGGACAGGATGTTGGCCTTGGTGAACTTGACCATTTCCTGAGCCATGTCGACGTCGGCGATGCGGGACTGAGCGGCCTGCAGGTTTTCGCCGGCAACGTTCAGCGACTTGATGGTGTGCTCAAGGCGGTTCTGGGCTGCACCGAGCTTCGAGCGCTCAGTCGAGATGTCCTTGATGTTCCCATCCAGCGCCAGGATGCTGGCAGAAGCGCTCGTTGCGGAATCGAAGGCCAGCGCCTTCACATCCGCACCCAACGTCGAGATATCGGCCGCGGTCAGGGCAACGGTGATCTGGTTCTCATTCGCGTCATCGCCGGCACCAATGTGGAAGGTGAGGCTGGCGGAGCCGTCGAGCAGCTTGATGCCGTTGAAGTTTGTGGCGTCACCGATGCGCGTAAGCTCATCGCCCAGCGCGGTTACTTCAGTCTGGATTGCCGTGCGAGCATCAGCATTGTTCGAGTCGTTACCCGCCTGGACAGCCAGGTCACGAACACGCTGCAGGATGGAGTGGACCTCGGTCAGGGCGCCTTCAGCGGTCTGGATGACCGAGATGCCGTCCTGGGCGTTGCGGGCGGCCTGGGCCGAACCGGTGACCTGCGACTTCAGGCCTTCGGAGATGGACAGGCCGGCTGCGTCATCCGCTGCACGGTTGATGCGCAGGCCTGTGGACAGCTTCTCCAAGGACTTGGAGAGATCGTTCTGGGTGGCGTTGAGGTTGCGGTAAGAGTTGTTTGCCGCAAGGTTGTTGTTGATCTGGAAGCCCATGATGTTTCCTCCGTGAGTGGGACTGTAAGCGATGGCCCATCCGTGGGCCTTCAGAAGTAGTTATCGCCCTTTCCGATACACACGTAAGGAAAATGGCGAAATTCTTTTCCGAACCTTTTAAGTAGCTATTCCGCCTGTAATCAGCCTTATTCCCGCTAACGGATCCCGGTCCCCTGCCGATAGTTTCTACGAACCCTGCTGAAGGCTGCAGCCGACTCCTTGTACTGCATGCCCGGCACCACCGCTTTAGTCACCTTTGAGGGAGCCGTCCGGACCATGGCCATCCACGAACTTTCAGCCCTGCTGTGGCGGGAGCGTGAACTCCTGGACGTTCTCACCTTCAAGCTGGAGGAAGAGCAACTGCTGCTCACGTCGGGCAAGTCCCGCTGGCTGCCCCACGGCACCCGGGAAGTTGAACAGGTCCTGGGGCACCTGGCGCAGGCGAGCCTGGCGCGTACCATCGAGGCCGCCGTCGTCGCCGAGGTCTGGGGCCTCCCCACGGACGCGTCCCTGGCGGAACTGGCCGCGGCGGCTCCGGAAGGCGCCTGGGCCGAGATCCTCACCGCGCACCTGAGCGCACTGACCCGCCAGACCGCCCTCATCAAGGAACTGCGCGACTCCAACGAGCAGTACCTGCGCACCGCCGTCCGCTCCACCCAGGAGTCGCTGGCCGATCTGCGCCCCGCCGCGGGCACCTACGACGCACACGGCAAGACCGGGGACACCGCTGGCTCCCGCATCTTCGACAAGCAATTCTAAGGAAGCCACCATGAGCACCTTCGGCGCCCTGAACACCGCCTACCGCGGGCTGACCGCAGCCCAGCAGGGCATGAACGTGGCGGGCCAGAACATCGCCAACGCCGCCACCGAGGGCTACACCCGGCAGCGCGTCGATCAGTCTTCCCTGGCAGCGCCCGCCCGTGGACTCTTCAGCGGCGGAGCGCTCCAGCCCGGCCAGGGTGTGTCAGTAAACGCCATCTCACGGCTCGGCAGCAGCTTCCTCGACGCCGGGGTCCGCTCGGCGGGCGCGCAGGCCGGCTACGCCACCGTCCGCTCCTCGGCGCTGCAGGGCATCGAAGGCATCCTGCAGGAACCGGGCGACAATGGTATTTCGAACGCGCTGCAGGGTTTCTGGTCCGCGTGGCAGGGCGCCGCCAACCAGCCCACCGAGTCCGGACCCAAGGGCCTGCTCCTGACGGCCGCTAACTCAGTGACGGACAAGATTTCCTCCGCGTACACGGCCCTCGACTCGCAGTGGAGCAGTGTGCGCAGTGAAGCACAGGACGCGGTCACCGCCGTCAACGCGGCGGCCGCGCAGGTAGCGTCCTACAACACCACCATCCGTTCCACGCTGGCGGCCGGCGGATCGGCCAACGAGCTGATCGACGCCCGGGCGAAACTCACGGACCAGATCGCCGGTCTCGCCGGCGGCACCGTCCGTGAACAGCCCGATGGCACCGTGGACGTCCTGGTGGGCGGTAACGCCCTCGTCACCGGCGGCTCCGTCCGGACGCTCAAGCTGGCCGGCGCGACGGCCATGGCTGACGCCGCAACCGACGCCCCGCGCGTCGAATGGACCAACCCCGGCGGCACGGCAGCCCTCGACGGCGGCGAACTCGCCGGTGCCCTGTCCGTGCTGGCACCCGCTTCCGGAGGATCCGGGGGCCCCATCGCTGAGGCAGCCGAGTCGTACAACAGGTTTGCGACCGCACTCGCCACGGCGGTCAACTCCGTGCATCGGGATGGTGTCACCGGCACGGGCGCAACCAACGTCGACTTCTTCACCACCGGCACCGGACCAGCCGCGCTAAGCATCGCCGGCCCCACCAGTACCACCACCATCGCCCTCAAAGCTTCAACGGGCGGCGCCCTGGACACCAGCATCGCGGACCAGATCTCGCAGCTCGGCACCGGTGCGAATTCGCCGGACAAAGTCTGGGCTGGGATCGTCACGGACATTGGGGTGCAGTCCCGCGGAGCCCAGCAGCACGAGTCACTCACCGATGCCGCCCAGGCTTCCGCCCGGACCAGCCGGGCCTCGCAGTCATCCGTGAGCCTGGACGAGGAAAACGTCAGCCTGCTCACCAACCAGCACGCCTACCAGGCCGCGGCCCGCGTGATGACCGCCGTCGACGAAGCCCTGGACGTCCTGATCAACCGCACCGGATTGGTAGGAAGGTAGCCACATGCTGAACCGCGTTACAAACCTCACCATGAGCGCGAACGCCCTGCGGACGCTGCAGACCCAACAGTCCCGGCTGTCCGAGTTGCAGGACAAGGCCACCACGCTCAACAAAATCTCCCGTCCCTCGGACGATCCCGCCGCTACGGCCAAGGCGCTTGAAACCCGTTCCTTGCTCGCAGCCACCGCGCAGTACGGCCGGAACATCGACGACGGCAACACGTGGCTCACCGCTGCTGACTCCGCACTCGAGCAGGCCACCAACGTGATGCACCGCATCAAGGACCTCACCGTGCTGGCCGGCAACGGCTCGCTGAACCAGTCCGGCAAGGATGCCATCGCCCTCGAGCTGGAGGCTCTGAACAAGGACCTTGTCTCGGTCGCCAACAGCAAGCACCTGGGCCGGAACATCTTTGCCGGTAATTCCGATGCCGACGCTGCCTTCACGCCGGGCACCGCGCGGGACCCCGCCAACCCGGCCGACCCCGGCACACCGCCCGTTTTCCAGGGAACCGGGATCAGCCCGGTGGAACGGCGCATCAGCGCCACCCAGACAGTCCGGGTCGACGCCGACGGCGAAGCGATCTTCGGCAGCGATGCCGGCTCCGTCTTCGCCACGGTGGCCAATATCGCCGCGCAGCTCCGCAGCGGCGGGGACATCACCTCGCAGCTTGCTCCCCTTGAGGCATCGTTTAAGAACATCGTCAACGGACGTGCTGAGATAGGAACACGCCAGGCGCAGCTGGAACGCGCCGGCACCGTCAACACAGATTTGGAGGCCACCTTGGACGCCCAGCGGACCGGCATTGAAAAGGCAGACCTGGGCAGCGTCATCATGGACCTGAAGCTCCAGGAGACCAACTACCAGGTGGCCCTGGCCGCCACGGCGCGGGTCCTGCAGCCCACGCTGATGGACTTCCTGCGGTGAACACGCCTGTGGCCGATGTCCCCGTCACCAGCACCCCCGTGACGTTCACTGCGCCCATGCCGGGGCTGGAGAACGTCAACGACTTCACGCTGCGCAGCGTCGAAGGCGCCGGCGGCCTCTACGCACTTGAGGCTGCGTCTCCCAGCCCGGTCCGGTTGTTCCTCGCCGACGCCGCCGTGTTTGTGCCGGGCTACGCGCCGCCGGTTCCGGCGGCCACAGTGCAGTCCCTGGAACTCGAGCAGGACCAAGAACTCCAGGTGCTGGTGGTGCTCAACCACTCCCCCAAAGCCACCACGGTGAACCTCATGGCCCCGATCGTGCTGAACCCGGCAACCCGCCGCTGCGCCCAGCTGGTCATGGACGGCCGGGAGTACCCGCTCCGGGCGGACCTCAACTCCCTCTAGCGATCCCGCCGGTGCCAGGCCTCACCAGAATTGCGCGACTCTCACCAGAAATGCGCGACGTCGATCACCAGACGTGAGCCCGCCCCCGGTCCCGCCAGGGCGAACACGCGGAACGGCAGCCGGGCCCGGACCCCGATGCCCAGGCTGGAATACCCTTCGAAACTGCCTGCCCAGGCCACCTGCCGGAACGTCTGGTAGCCCGTGACGTTGGTCAGTTCCTTAGGGTTTGCCGGGTTGTACGTGGACTTGCCGTTCTGGTCATACGCCGGCGCGTTGACTGTGACCTGGATGAAGGCCTGGCCCCGTAGCGGGACCGGCAAGCCGGAGCCGTCCTGCGTCACCTGCGGAACGTAGCGGACTGTATAACCGCCAACGCGCCCGTTGAGGTCGATGACCAGCCGGTCGAAGCAGTAGTGCTGGCCGGTTCGCACGTTCGTCACTTGGGCCTGGCTCATGGCGGGTTTCGCCTTGACCAGCGATCCCCATACGAGGCCGCAATAGGGAGCCGCCGATGCGGGAGCGGGCGCCACGAGCCCGGATGCAACCGCCAGCATGATTGCGATAAACCACACCCGGAACTTCTTCATGTGGGCTGCCCCCTCAAGAGTTGAGATAACACCAGAATAGGAGCGTTCCCGCGCCGAATCGAGGGGCAATCCGGCATCGGCGCCCAACCGTTAGGCTGCGCCGCGCCCGGTCACGGGACGGTTGCGCCGCCGTCGTCCTCCTGTCGGGAAGCGCCGTGGAACGGCGAAGCGCCGGACCCCTTGCGGGTTCCGGCGCTTCGTGGTGCATTGCTGCGAAGTGGTGGCACTGTGAAGTGGTGCCGCGCGGTGGAAGGTCCCCTAGCCTTCGCAGTCGCGGCAGTACTTCAAGCCGTTCTTTTCCTTGGCCACCTGGGACCGGTGACGGACCAGGAAGCAGGAGGAGCAGGTGAATTCGTCGGACTGCTCGGGAACAACAATGACCGTCAGTTCTTCGCCGGAGAGATCGGCACCGGGAAGGTCGATGCCTTCTGCCGTGTCGTTCTCGTCGACGTCGATGACGGCGGTCTGCGCGCCGCCGCCACGGGACGCCTGAAGGGCCTCCAGCGACTCAGCGGGAGACTCTTCTTCTGTCTTGCGTGGTGCGTCGTAATCGGTAGCCATGTGGGGGTTCACTTTCGTTGCTGCGCAGCGCCATTTCAGGCACCTCAGTGAAGCAGTTTAGGACATTATGCACGCGGCCGAAGAATAGTGTGGCGAAACCGACACTTTGCGTCACTGGGCCGGGCCCTGCGGCCTGCGCGCCTCACGCCACCGGCCAGACAACCAGTGTCTTCCAGGCCCCCGGATCGGGTTCGGCGGCCGGGTCGGTGAGGTAGTACTCCCACATCACGTTCCCCGGGGTCAGTCCCGCGGCCTGCATCTTCCCCGTGATGGCTTTGTACGTTTCGGGGAGTTTCTCGTACGGCCCCACGTGCATGGCTTCCATGGCGCGTCCGGCGGGCAGGGATCCCGCCGTCACTCCCCCGTGGTCGCCAGGCCACGGAAGCGGCGCCGCCACCGGAAAGCCCGCCTCCACGTCCACGACGTCGGTGGGCATGCCGTGGTACAGAGCGAAAGGCGGTCCGGCCAGTTGGACCTGCTGCTGCTCGGCCGCGGCCATCACGGCCTGGTAGGCGCGGCCGAAGAACTCCTTCAGTGCGTTCATCGGCACGGTTTCGCGCAGCACCGCCGTCGGTTGCTCCTCGAGTTGGGTGGATTTGATCTCCGGCGTCTTTTCCGGACTCGCTTCGGTCATGAGCCCACACTCCGCTCCACGGTTTCCGCGGTCTAGGGCCTAACGTCCCGCAGACACGTCCTTCACGGTCTTCCGTCGGCGCTTGGTTTTTGGTGGGATGCTGAGCCCGGAGACGGAGACGGCCAGGACCGATGCGAGGGTCAGCGCCGATGCCGGAGCGAAAACGGTCCACGGGGCGCGTTCGACGTACGCCATTCCCTCAGCGAGGACCAGCCCCCAGTCGGGGCTGGGCGGGTTCGCGCCCAGGCCGAGGAATCCCAGCGCTGCCAGGGCCAGGGCCGTCCCAGGAAGGCGGAGCATCGCGTGCCGGAAAAGAGGTCCGATGATGTGCGGCAGGATGTGCCGTACCAGGATGCGTGCCCGTCCCACGCCGAGAACCGGCAGGACCGCGACGAACGGCAGGGTCCGTGCCTGTTGGGTCAGGGCCGAGGTGTGTGCGGCCAAAGGCGCCCAGCTCACGAGCGCCACGGCCAGGGCGGCACCCCCGATGGATGCACCGGAGATCGCCGCGACGATGATCCCGGTGATCACGGGCGGCGCCGCGTTGGCCACCTCGAGGGGACCTGTTCCCAAGCGCGGCAGTGAGCCGATCAGAATGCCGATCACCAACGATACGAGGACGACGGCGAGGGCTGTGCCCACGGTGGAGACGGTGCCGTGTCCCACGCGTGCCAGCAGATCACGTCCGCTGGCATCAGCCCCGAAGGGCAGGGTCCAGCCCGGCGGCGCGAGGCGGGGATGCGCTGAGGCGAAGGGATCACGAAGAACACCGGCAAGAGTGATCAATCCGAGGAGCAGCGCGGCGCCGAGGGGCACTGCGAGCTCGCGCCGGTGGAACGCGGGAGGCACGACGGCGACGGGAACGACGCCCAGGCGCCCGGCAGGCCCCAGGAGTGCCCGGCGGACCAGTGCCGCGAGCGTCCCGGCCAGGATCGCCAGGACGAGCAGGGCAAGGACGCCGGCCTGCAGCACGGGGATGTCCTGCGAGGTGGCGGCACCGAGGGTTGCCCGGCCAATTCCCGGGATGGCGAAGACCCGCTCGACGGTCACTGCGCCGCCGGTAAGTCCGACGATGACGAGGGCTGCCTGGCTGGAGACGGTAGGTAACGCCCGTCGCAGGAGTCCGACGGCGATCTGTCCGCGGGTGAAGCGGGCGGACAGCCATGCCGAGACCCATTGTTCGTCGCCGGCTGAGCTGACGGCGTCGGCGAGCAGCTTGCCCATCAGCCCGCCGGCCGGCAGTCCCATAGCCAACGACGGCAGGACAGCGTAGTGCAGGCCCAACCACCCCGACGGCGGGAACCAGCCGAGCCAGGCCGCGCCGATGACGAGGAACAAAGACGCCAGAAGGAACTCAGGCAGGGAAGTCGCCGTCGTCGCGAGCAGTCCTGCTCCGCGGCGGCGCTCACCCCTGGAGGCGCGTAGCAACGAAGGTAGGGCGAACAGCCCGGCGACCGCGAGCGCCACCGCGGCGGCGCAGATCATGAGCGTCACCGATACACCCAGCGCAGCGAGTGTTCCGGGCAGGACAGGGGAGGTGGAGATCCAGGACCGGCCGAAGTCTGCCGTGAGGACCCCGGAGAACCAGTCGACGAAGACCAGGACCGGGCCCCGGTCAAGACCGAGTTCGGCGCGGACCATCGCCAGCGCTTCCGGTGTTGCTTCCAAGTCGGCGTAGCGGGCCCGGAGGACCGTGTACTCGGGGCGTTGTCCGGACAGCCAGGGCAGCATGCCGATCACCACGACGACGGCCAGCAGTGCCCCTGCCCGTGACAGGCCTACCAGAAGGGCGCTGGCAGGAAGACGCGTCACTGCTTGACGCGGGTGTCGCCAGTGACGAGGGTCCGCTCGCGTGGGTCGCGGGCGGCGCCCTCCACGCCTGCCGTCTCGCCCTGGATGACACGCTCGTGCAGCATCGGGATAGCTGCGTCGCGGGAGAGGATCTCCGCTTCGGCCGCGATGATCGCTTCCCGCCGTTCGGCCCCTGCCGGCAGTGCCGCCGCCCTCCGCAATGCCTCATCCACCACCGGATCGCAGAACTGCGAGATGTTGAAGGATCCCTCACACGCGAAATCGCTGTACATGTAGGCCACCGGATCACCGGAGTCGAGCACTGTGGCCCGGGACAGGATAAACGCATCGAACGCACCATCGAGGGCGTCAGCCTCGATGAACTGGTACTCGCGCACGTCCTGCTCGACGATGAAGCCCGCCGCCTCGAGCTGCTGCTCGAGCTGCACGGCGACCTCGGGAAGTTCTGCGCGGTCGGTAAAGGTACCCAGACTGATCCGCGCCCCACTGATCGCTGCCGGTTCGGCCCGCTCCGCGAGGATGGCCTGGTAGTCGTCGTCGCGTAGCGCCGACGCCCAAGGCAGTGCGGGGCCGAGGAGCCCTTCAGCGGCGTCCGCCCGTCCCTCGTACACGTTGGACACGATCGTGGCCCGGTCAATGGCCTCGCGGGCGGCGGCACGCACGGCGGGGTCTTTGAACGGCCCTGATTCTGTATTGAGGTACAGGGTGTTCGTGCGTGGCATCGGCACTTCGAACACGAGGTCCTCATCGATCTGCGCCACCTGGCTGACAGGGATAGCTTCGACGACGTCGGCGGTCCCGGTACGCAGTGCCGCGGCGCGGGCGGTGCCGTCCGGCACGAACTGGACGTCGATTCCGGCGGCGGCAGCGGAGGCACCCCAGTAGTCCTCGTTTCGGTTCAGGGTCGCCCCTGACGTGCCATCGATGGCGGTGAGAACGAACGGGCCGGTCCCGGTGCCCACAGGGTCGACCGCGTCACCTTCATACGCCCTGGCAGCCAGGATGGAAAGCTGGGGGCTGGACATGCGCTGCGGCACGAGAGGATCCGCCACAGCGGTCGTCACAGTTACCGTCATCTCCTCAGTGGCGGCGGCGGTCAGGTCGACGCCGTCGAGGATCCGCGGAGTAGGGGACGCTTTTGCGGCCGCGGCGAGCGAGCGTGCCACGTCCTCGGCAGTCAGCGGGGTCCCGTCGTGGAAGCTGACCCCGTCGCGGATGGTGAACGTCCATTCCGTCGGTGCCGTCTGCTCCCATTCCGTTGCCAGCGCCGGCTGCGCCTCACCGAGCTCATCGAGGACGACGAGTGTTTCCGCCGTGGACCAGCGTGAGAGTTTGAAAGCGTCATCGCTCAACGGGGTGAGGCCCGAGCGGGGTGGCTGGAGCATCGCGATGGACACACGATCATCGCTGTCCCTGCCCGTGGCTGGACCCGACGCGGACGATGCGGACGAGAAGCAACCCGTCAGTGCGAGGCAGCTGATGGTCGAGACGGCGAATAGGGCGGGAGTGCGGCGGTAGGTCATGACTGATCCTGTCGAGAGAGGGGGTCGGGAAAAAGAAGTGGGACGGGGAGGAACCGGGGAAGGAATGCTGCTGCGGCGGCGGCAAGGAGGACAAGGAGCATCCATCCGGAGCCGCTTCCAAGGGTGTCGCGCAGCACTCCGATCAGACTGTTGCCCAGCAACACGGCGACGCCGCCACAACTGGCAAGAAGACCGTCGTTTCTCGGAGGAGCGGTATCAATCATCGGACGACGGCGCCCTGGGCCAGCCGTGCGGCATTAAGCTCGCGTGTCATCGCGTGCTGCGGGTTGTTCAGGATCTGCCCGGTCGGTCCTTCTTCCACGATCCGGCCGTCGGCGAGCACTGCGGTCCTGGCGCAGAGGGCAGCAATGGCGTCAAGGTCGTGGGAAACAAACAGCACTCCCAGGCCCTGCTCACTGATCAGCATCTGCAGGACGTCCAGCACCTGGTTGCGCAACGGCAGGTCCAGTCCGCTCACAAGCTCGTCCGCGAGGAGGATCGCAGGGGAAACCACCAGGGCGCGGGCGATCGCCACACGCTGGTTCTGGCCACCGGACAGCTCGAACGGCCGTCTACCGGAGGCGGCCGCGGGGAGCTCCACCCGGCCGAGCGCATCGCGGATCCGTGCGGCGTGCTGTCCGTCGACGCCGAGGCAGACGAGAGGTTCGCGCAGGAGCTGTTCGACCGTCAACCGTGGATCGAGGCTGCTTGCGGGGTCCTGGGGCACGTATTGCACCTCTCGCCGGAACCAGCGCAATGACTTCAGCGAGCCGGGGCGGATGATCCGGCCGTGCAGGGTCACCGAACCCGAGTCCGGCGTCTCGAGGGCCAGCAGTGTACGCAGAAGTGTCGACTTTCCGGATCCGGAACTGCCAACAAGTCCAAGGCTGCTGCCGGGGGAAACGTCCAGTGATACACCATGGAGAATTTCCGTGGACACCCTGCGGCGGAACGCCCGCCCGGGCCGCGTCAGGGAAAGACTTATTTCCCGGGCGGTAAGGGTTGAGGTCATGCGGTCGCGGTCCTTCCACGCGCGACTGAATGCCGTGCCGATTCCATCAGCGCACGGGCATCAACATGAGCGCTACTACCGGCAAGGTGCGAAAAAGAACCATGGTCAAGCACCGTCCCGTTATCGATGACGACAGCCCGGGAGCACAGGGTAGCCGCCGCAGCGACGTCGTGCGTGATCAGCAGGATGCCGGCGCCGGCCTCCGCGGCCCTGCGCAAAGCCGCTAGGACAAGCTGCTGGGAGACAACATCGAGCGCCGTCGTCGGCTCGTCCGCGATCAGGAAAGCCGCACGGCAGGCAAGGGCCTGGACGATGCACACCCGTTGCCTTTGACCACCGGAGAGTTCCATCGGGAAGCTCCGCAGGACACTCCGAGGATCAGCGAACCCGACCTCCTCAAGCATCGACGCCGCCCGGGTCGCAGCCGCCGCCCGGATCGCAGCCGCTCCCGATCGCAGAAGGACAGGGATGAGCTGACGGTCGATGCGCACCAGCGGGTGAAGAGCCGTCAGAGAATCCTGGCGGACAGCGGCAACACCCGGGCGGATCCTCGTCGCCAGAAGGACGCCCTGACCCTGAACCTCCAGGTAGCCGCTGGCCCTCGCGCTTCCCGGGAGCGAACCCGTGAGGGCCGAAGCCGTCAGCGATTTGCCCGAACCGGAGGCCCCGACCAATGCCACGACTTCACCGGGGTCAAGCGACAGCGACACATCTTTCACCACCGGGCGGTCATTGATGCTGACCGCAAGGCTCTTGAGGTTAAGACTCACCACGCACCGCCCTATTTGCTAACGATTCTCATTCTCATGAAGGGTAACTGATGATGAGCATGGTTCTCAAAATGAGTCGAATCGGCTGTCAGCTTCCGTCTTAGCCCGTGATCCGCCCGGCGAGGGCAGAACAATCTTGCGCGCCTCAACCGTGGCGTGGCAGTAGGTGACGGGCCCGTGGCTCCGAGTCCAGCCAAAACAAAACCGCGCCGCCACCGGGATAATTCCCAGTAGCGGCGCGGTTCAATGTGGGCCCCCTGTCGGATTCGAACCGACGACCCCCGCTTTACAAGAGCGGTGCTCTGGCCAACTGAGCTAAGGAGGCATTCCTGGGCGCCGGCCGTCACCGGGCCACGTTGCGGGACCCGGCGCCATGGCGCTAGATAAGGTTAGCCCACGGATGCCCGGTGATAAAAACAGGCCCGGCTCCGGGAGTATCCGGAACCGGGCCTGCGGTTATGCAGGGGTCGTGTGCCGCTTACTTCTTGGCGTCGATGGCCGTCTGGAGGAATTCCTCGAACGGGGTCTGGGCGCTCTCGCCCTTGCCCCACTGCTCGCCCTCAACAAACACGGTCGGCGTCCCGGTGATACCGATGGACGCAGCCTGCTGGGTGGTGTACTTCACCCACGGGCGGAAGGTCTTCTCGTCCACGCACGTCTCGATGCTCTTGGCCCCGACGTCGGTGGCCATCGTCTTCAGGTCGTCATCGGAGATGCCGGCGCCGCCTTCTGCGGGCTGCTTCTCAAAGAGAACATTGACAAAGTCGGCGTACTTCTCCGGCGATTCGTTCACGACGCAGGCTGCCGCGTTGGCCGCGCGGGAAGAGTAGTTAGTGGTGGAACGGGTGTCCAGGAAGCCCAGCGGGCGGTACTCCACGGTGATTTTGCCTTCGTTGCGAAGGCTCGTCAGCGTCTCGTTGTACTGGGTCTCGAAGTTCTTGCACACGGGGCAGATGAAGTCGATGTAGAGGACCACCTTCACCGGCTTGCCGGCCTCGGCTTCAGCACCGGGCGCGGTGACCGTCGCCGGCGGAGTTGCTGCCGGGGCGGGAATGTCGGCGACGTTGACGGTGGCCGGTTCGGTCTTCGCCACTTCCGTGTTGGCCAGTAGCGTGACGCCGCCGTACACGTTGCCGTTGGCCGGGGTGGGTCCCTCGTCCGCAACCGGGGCGTTGTTCTGGATGTTGGAGGTGACCACCAGTGCCACCACCACAATGATGGCGACGACGGCGGCAACAATGCCCCAGCCGATCAGCAGCTTGTTGCGCTTGTCCTTCTTCAGCTGCGCTTCGCGGATCTCACGGGCTTTCTCGCGGGCCGCGGCAGTTCGCTCTGATTTGGACTGACGGGGTTCGTTTGCGGGGCTCATTAGTTCCTCGGGTCGATCGGCCGGTGGGATCCACTGGGTGGCAATTCATCATTTTAGGGGAGAAAACTGGGAAGTTGCGCTTTCAACCTTCCCCCACGCGTCCCAACGGACGAATAGCACAGAAGATTCCGCCCGGCTAGGGTGGAGAAGAGCCACGAGCAATCCCCAGGGGGCACCAATGCAGGCCACGAAACACGCCGAATCGGATCCAAAATCCGCACGCGCATCCGCGCACGGCACTGCCGCACGCGGCGGCAGCGACACCGCTCCGGACGCGCATTATGACTTCATGGTGGTGTCCAACCGCCTGCCGGTGGACCGCTGCTCCCCGGACGAGCCAGGTTGCGAGGACGGCTGGCGCCGCTCCCCCGGCGGCCTGGTCACCGCCCTGGCACCCATGATGACCAAGACCGACGGCGCCTGGGTCGGCTGGCACGGCGCACCCGATGAGCATGTCCAGCCCTTCAGCCATGGCGGCATCGACCTCGTCCCGGTCCAGCTGAGCACGCGTGACATCGAACTCTTCTACGAGGGCTTCTCCAACGCCACGCTCTGGCCGCTCTATCACGACGTGATCGCCCCGCCGGAGTTCCACCGGACCTGGTGGGACTCCTACCGGAAGGTCAACCGCCGGTTCGCCGACGCCGTCATCCACCACGCCAGCCCCGGCGCCACCGTCTGGGTCCAGGACTACCAGCTCCAGCTCGTCCCCAAGATGCTGCGCGAGGCGCGCCCTGACCTGAAGATCGGGTTCTTCAACCACATTCCCTTCCCGCCGCCGGAGATCTTCGCGCAGCTGCCGTGGCGGCGCGCCATCATCGACGGGCTGCTCGGCGCCGACCTGGTGGGGTTCCAGCGCAGCAGCGACGCCGGCAACTTCATGCGCTCCGCCCGCCGTTTCCTCGGCGCCAGCGTCAAGCAGCAGCAGGTCCACGTCAAAGGCAGCGACGGCGAAACCACCCATATCGCCCGCGCCCAGGCGTTCCCCATCTCGATCGACGTCCAGCAGATCAGCGAACTCGCCCGGAAGCCTGAAATCATCGAGCGCGCCAAGCAGATCCGCAAGGACCTCGGCAACCCCAAGACGATCCTGCTCGGCGTCGACCGGTTGGACTACACCAAGGGCATCCGGCACCGGCTCAAGGCCTACGAGGAACTCCTGGCGGACGGCAAAGTTTCGGTGGAGGATGCCGCCCTCATCCAGGTCGCCAGCCCCAGCCGCGAACGGGTGGAGCAGTACCGCCTGCTCCGCGAAGAGGTTGAGGGCACGGTGGGCCACATCAACGGCACGTACGACACCCTGCAGAACACCGCCGTCCGCTACCTGCACCACAACTACCCGATCGATGAGATGGTGGCGTTGTACCTGGCCGCGGACGTCATGCTGGTCACCGCCCTGCGGGACGGGATGAACCTGGTGGCCAAGGAATACGTCACGGCACGGACCAACAACGACGGCGCCCTGGTGCTGAGCGAATTCGCGGGCGCCGCGGACCAGCTCAAGCAGGCCCTGCTGATGAACCCGCACGACATCGACGGCCTCAAGGACACCATCATGAAGGCCGTGAACATGCAGCCGGCGGAAGCCGCGCGCCGGATGCGTTCCATGCGCAAGCAGATCCTGGACCACGACGTCGATCTTTGGTCCTCCGACTTCCTGACCGCGCTGGAAGAAAAGGTCATCCGCGATGACTCCTGAGCTGTCACCGGAGCAGACCCCCCTGTCGCTGTCCCCGGACCTGCTGGCGGCCATCCGCGCCATCGCCGCGACAGAGCACCTGCTGGTCGCGATGGATTTCGACGGCACCATGGCGCCGCTGGTGGATCATGCCGGGGATGCGCGGTCCCTTCCGCGTTCGGCGGCGGCGTTCGCCGCGCTCACCGAACTTCCGCGGACGACGACGGCGCTCATCTCCGGCCGGGCGCTGGACAGCCTGCGGGCGGTCGCCTTTCCCCCTGAGAAGACCCTGTTGATCGGCAGCCACGGCGCCGAGGTCTGGATGGGCCCCGGGTCCGCCGAGCTCGAACTCGATGACGACCGTCGAGCCCTGCTCGCAGAGGTCCGGCGCGAGCTGGAGGGCATCGTGGACGTGGCGCCGGGCACCCTGCTGGAAGACAAGCCTGCCGGCGTCGTACTGCACACCCGGCTGGCCGCGGACGCCGTCGCCGCGGACGCCGTCGCGGCGGCCCGCGCCGTCCTGCAGGACCGGCCCGGCGTTTTCCTGAAGAGCGGCAACCGCGTGCTGGAGACCTCCGTGATCCATGCCTCGAAGGGGGAGGGCATTGCCTTCCTGCGCCAGGCCGCCGGCGCGACCGCCACGATCTTCGCCGGCGACGACACCACTGACGAGGACGCCCTGGCCCGGCTGCTCCCCGGGGACGTCGGCGTGAAGGTGGGCCTGGACTTCACCCAGGCCCAGTTCCGGATTGAGGCCCCGGTGCACGTTGCCGAGCTGCTGGAGGCCCTGCTGCGGGAGCGGAAACGCGCCCTCGGCGTGTGACCCTATAACTCATTCCGGGCCCGGAGTTGGCCGAATCACATGTGACATCTGCAACATTTTGGCCCATTTGGCAAAAATCTGACATACTCTAGGTTGTGATGTGGCGCACAAGTACCGTGCGGCGTCATTGGATACTCCTCGGCTTCGGCCGGGGAGTATGCGCCCGACCAGGTGCTGACAACTGAATTAACAACTGAACAATAAGACCATTCACTACGGATCGTCCGGCACGTACCTGCCGGTGAAGGGATTGATAACTGTGGCTACAGTTACTTTTGATAACGCAACACGTCTGTACCCGGGCACGGAAAAGCCCGCTGTTGACAAGCTCAACATTGAAATCGCCGACGGCGAATTCCTGGTCCTCGTTGGACCCTCCGGCTGCGGAAAGTCGACCTCCCTGCGCATGCTTGCAGGTCTCGAGGACGTCAACGCCGGCCGGATCCTGATCGGCGACCGCGACGTAACTGACGTTCCCCCCAAGGACCGCGACATCGCCATGGTTTTCCAGAACTACGCCCTGTACCCGCACATGACCGTTGCGGACAACATGGGCTTCGCGCTGAAGATCGCCGGCGTCAGCAAGGAAGAGCGCGCCGAGCGCGTCCGCGAGGCCGCCAAGCTCCTGGACCTGGAGCCCTACCTGGACCGCAAGCCGAAGGCACTCTCCGGCGGTCAGCGCCAGCGCGTCGCCATGGGCCGCGCGATCGTGCGTAACCCGCAGGTCTTCCTCATGGATGAGCCGCTGTCCAACCTTGATGCCAAGCTCCGCGTGCAGACCCGCACGCAGATCGCGTCCCTGACCCGCCGCCTGGGCGTCACCACGGTCTACGTGACCCACGACCAGGTCGAGGCCATGACCATGGGCGACCGCGTCGCCGTGCTGAAGGACGGCCTGCTGATGCAGGTCGACACCCCGCGCAACCTGTACGACAAGCCCAAGAACGTCTTCGTGGCCGGCTTCATCGGCTCCCCCGCGATGAACCTGCTTGAGCTGCCCGTCGTCGACGGCGGCGTGCAGTTCGGCGGCACCGTGTACCCGGTACCGCGCAATGTCCTCGAAGAGGCCCACGGCAAGACCGTCACGCTCGGTTCCCGCCCGGAAGACCTCGAGCAGGTCGCCAAGGGCGACGGCCTCCAGGTTGAGGTCGACGTCGTCGAGGAACTCGGCGCCGACGCCTACGTCTACGGCCACACCACGCTGGACGGCACCAGCCACGACATCGTGGCCCGCGTCGACGGCCGCCGTCCCCCGATGAAGGGCGAGTCCATCTGGGTCCGCCCGCAGTCAGGCCACGTTCACCTGTTCGACACCAAGACGGGTCTGCGCCTGGGCGACTAATCCCCACCCACCGGCCTACCCCGCGTGATGTATCCGACGGCGGTCCTCCTCACTGGAGGGCCGCCGTCGGGCGTTAACTGACGCTGCTGCCCGCCTTCGTTAGGGCCGGCGCCCTGAGTACGGAAGAATTGGTACATGACCGAGCGAAACTCCAGCACCGAGGACAACGGCGCCCAGTGGCACGACGAACCCACCGACTACGGTCAGATCGGCAAGCTGCCCCGGTTCGAGGCCGCCAGCGCCAATGACAGCAAAGGTTCCGTGGCCTCAAGTTCACTGAGCATCACGGCCGCCGCCACCGAACCGGAGCTCCTGGACCTGCCGTGGCACATCGCCTTGGAGGACTGGCCGGCGGAATACCTCGCCGCCCTCCCCCGCGGCATCTCCCGCCACATTGTGCGCTTCGCCCACCTGGGCGGCTCGGTCATCGCCATCAAGGAAACCTCCGAACACGTGGCCCGCCACGAGTATCACATGCTGCGCAAGCTCGCCCGGCTGGACGTCCCGTGCGTGGAACCGGTCGCCGTTATCACCGGGCGCACCACTCCGGAGGGGAGGCCGTTGAACCCGGTGCTGGTGACCCGGCACCTGAAGTTCTCCATGCCGTACCGCGCGCTCTTCTCGCAGATGCTGCGCAAGGACACGCTCACCCGCCTGATCGATGCCCAGGCCCTGCTGCTGGTCCGCCTGCACCTGATCGGTTTCTACTGGGGCGACGTTTCGCTGTCGAATACGCTCTTCCGCCGCGACGCCGGCGCGTTCGCCGCGTACCTCGTGGATGCCGAAACGGGCGAACTGTATCCGGACCTTTCCACGGGCCAGCGCGAATACGATCTTGAAATCGCCCGCGTTAACATCGCCGGCGAACTCATGGACCTGCTCGACGGCGGCCTCATCGAGGAAAAAGTGGACCCCGTGGCCACCAGCGAACTCATCATGGACAGTTACCGCCGCCTCTGGACCGAGCTGACCGAGAAGGAATCGTTCGAGATCGGCGAGCGCTGGCGGGTGGCGGCCCGCATCCGGAAGCTCAACGAGCTTGGCTTCGACGTCGAGGAATACGCAATCAAGACGACGCAGAACGGCTCCACCATCCAGCTCCAGCCCAAAGTGGTGGACGCCGGCCACCACCAGCGCCGCCTGCTGCGCCTGACCGGCCTGGATGCGCAGGAAAACCAGGCCCGCCGGCTCCTGAACGACATGGACTCCTTCCGGGCGGACAACAACCCCGGAATGGACGAGGAATACAGCGCCCACCTGTGGGTCAGCCAGATCTTCGAACCGATTGTCCGGTCCATCCCCCGCGACCTGTCCGGGAAGCTGGAGCCGGCGGAGGCCGTGCACGAGATCCTGGAGCACCGCTGGTACATGTCCGAAAAGGAGAACCGGCACATCCCGCTGGCCGAAGCCGTGCAGTCCTACATTGACTCCGAGCTGCGCCACCGCCGCGACGAGGCGGCCATCATGCTGAACCCGGACACGGGACTGCTCAAGATCCTGGAAGTCGAGACCGAGGAGTCGCGCTACGGCGCCGACGAATCCATCGACGAATACCCGGACGCCGACGACTAGGTTCCCAGCGGACCGTCCGCCGGTCCGCAAGTTTCTGGCACAGCCGGGCTAGATCGCTGTGCCGGGCTAGATCGCCTTGCCGGGGTTCAGGATCCCGGCCGGGTCGAAGAGTTCTTTGATCCTGCGCTGCAGTTCGCGAACGGGCTCCTTCTGCTCCAGGCCGAGCCAGCGCAGCTTGAACTGTCCGATCCCGTGCTCACCCGTGATGGTGCCGCCCATCGCGAGTGCCACGGTGATGGATTTGTCCAGTGCCGCGCCCAGCCGCTCCATGGCGTCGGCGTCGACGCTGTTGTCCACCCGGTCCACCCAGAAGGTGGGGTGCAGGTTCCCGTCGCCGGCGTGCGCCACCACTTTGAGCTTGACCCCGTTCGCCGCCGCCATGGCCTCCAGCTCGGCGACGTAGTCCACCAGCCGGGAGCGCGGGACGGCGACGTCCTCGCCCACGCGGTATTCGTCGTCGACCTCCACTCCCCGGCTGTTGCGCCGCAGGTCCACCAGCTGCTCCGCCTCCGCGCTGGCCTCCATGGTCACCACGGCCCCGCCTGCAGCCAGGACGGGCCGGATGGCTGCCGCCTCCGCGGCCGCGCCGAAGCCGTCGGTCTGGATCAGCAGGAGCGACTGCCCCCTCGCGGCGAGGTCCGAGCCGTGGATCTCATCGAGCTGGGCCAGGGTGCCGCTGTCGAGGAGTTCCATGATGGCCGGCTGCACGCGCGCCTTGCCCACGGCGAGGACACCGGCCGCGGCGCTGCGGAAGTCCGGGTAGAAGGCGGCCACCGTGTGCACGTCCTGCGGGAGGTACTTGAGCCGCACGGTGATGCCGACAACGATCCCCAGCGTCCCCTCGGAGCCGACGAACAGCGCGGTGAGGTCGTAGCCGGCGACGCCCTTGAACGTCTGGTGCCCGGTGTGGATGACCGAGCCGTCCGCCAGCACGACGTCGAGCGCCAGCACCGACTCCCGGGTCACCCCGTACTTGGCGCAGCGCAGGCCGCCGGCGTTCGTGGCCACATTGCCGCCGATGGTGGACTGCCGGAAGCTGGCAGGGTCCGGAGCATACATGAGGCCGTGGACCGCGGCGGCGGCGTTGAGGTCGGCGTTGACCACCCCGGGTTCCACCACGGCGGTCTCATCATCCGGGTTGAGGTCCAGGATGCGGTTCATCCGTTCCAGGCTCAGCACAACACAACCCTTGCTGGCGTGCGCGCCGCCTGACACGCCGGTGCCGGCGCCGCGGGCCACCAGCGGAACGCCGTGGGCGGCGCAGGCGCGGACGGTGGCCTGGACGTCTTCGACCGACTCGGCATGCACTACGGCCTGCGGCTGCTGGTAGTCCAGCACCGGCGCCTGGTCCACGGCATAGGCGGTCAGGGTGGGCGCGTCCAGTGCTACTTTCGCCGGGCCAAGGGCAGAGGTGAGCTCTTCGATGATGCTCATGCGGTCTCCAGTTCGTCGAATCCGGCCTTCAGTCTAAGGCTCGGATCCCCAACGAAGGGCTAGGGCAGGGCGGTCCCGGGCAGCACCCACACCCCTGCCGCGGGGCCGCGGGTGCGGATCAGGGCGGATGGGGCTCCGCCATTCGCCGTGACCTGCCCGCTGGCGGCGGGAGTGGTGTTCACGAGACCGGCGTCGACGCTGCCGGTGTCGATGAGACCGGTGGCGAATGCGGGGGCTTCCGCGAGGGCCTCGAGCTGGGCGCAGGTGAGGGTTCCCGCCGGCAGGGCCACTTCCGCGGCGTCGCGGGCGGCGACCACCAGCACGGAGCTCCCTGCCGCCTCGCGCACGAATGCGAGGGCGTCCCCGTGTGCGTACAGCCAGCGGATGCCTCCGCCGGTCAGTGCGGGCTGGTCCCGGCGCAGGCCGGCGAGTGCGGCATAGTCGTCGCGGAGGTCGGCCAGGACCCGGTCCGGATCGTTCCATGGCATCGGCGTCCGGGAGGCTTCGCCGTTGTGGCCCTTGAGCCCGAATTCGTCGCCGGCGAACACCACGGGGACGCCGGGGAGGGTGAACATGAGCACCGCGCCGAGCCGCTGGCCGCCGTCGATCATGACCGTGGCGGCCCGGGCGGTGTCGTGGCTGTTCAGCGCGTTCATGTTCTGCTGCCGGACGTCCCAGCTGAAGGCGGCCGCCAGGTCCAGGTGGGTGGCCAGGAAGTCCTCTGCGCCGGTCCGGTTGGGGCCGGGCAAGGGGGTGCCGAAGAAGTTGACGTGTGGGGCGTCCCCGGCGAGCCAGGACCACAGCGGCCGGGTGAAGTTGGAATACGTCATGGCGCCGTGCCAGTGTTCCCCGCTGAAGTCCGGGGCGGCGTCGTTGGTGGCCTCGGCCAGCAGTGCCGCGTCCGGGTTGATCTCCCGGACCCGGTCAGCGATCAGCCGGGCAACGTCGTGGTTGAGATCCGTGGCCCCGAGCCGTCCGGTCATGTTCCCGACGTCGATCCGCCAGCCGTCCAGGTTGAAGGGAGGCTTGAGCCAGCGGGCCACGGGAGAGTCATCGGCCAGGACGAACCTTTCCCTGAGCCCCTCCGAGGTCCAGTTCAGTTTGGGCAGCGAGGGGACGCCGTACCAGGATTCGTACCCGGTGTGGTCGTCGTTGAAGTAGTAGTAGCCCGCCTCCTCGGAGTCCGGGTCGGCGAGGGCGCGCCGGAACCATTCATGGGCGTCGCCGGAGTGGTTGGCGGTGAGGTCTCCCATCACTTTCAGGCCGCGGGCGTGGGCCGCCTCAACGAGTTCCACCAGAGCCTGATCGCCGCCGAGGAGCGGATCCACGAAGGCAAAGGTGGAGGCGTCATAGCGGTGGTTGGAGCGCGCCGGGAAAAACGGCGTCAGATAGATGACGTCGGCGCCCAGCTGCTGGATATGGTCGAGCTTTTCGATGATGCCGCCGAGGTCCCCGCCGTAGAACTGGTACGGCGTCCGTGGGCCCGCGCCCTCCACCGGTGTGGTGTCCCAGCTGCACGGCACCGCCCAGTCCGGCACTGCCTGGTCCGCGGCTGGCTGCTCCGCGGCCCGGTCTTCCGGGGAACCGTGGCCTCCAGCGGGCTGCTCCGCGCGCCGGTCTTCCGGGGAACCGCCCCCGTCCGGCCCCGCGGAGCGGGCAAAGCGGTCCGGGAAGATCTGGTACATCGTGCCCCCGCGGAGCCACTCCGGTGCTGCCGGGAACGTGGTGAGGCGGAAGTCCGCGTAGTCGGAGACGTCCCGGCTGAAGATCCCCTGTGCGTTCAGGCTCCAGTAGCGCAGCCCCCCGGCCGCAGCGCCGGAAGCCGCGGCAGCAGACGCGCCGCCCGCGTTGCCGGCCGCGCCGCCGTCAGGCTCCAAGTGCCCGTCCGGCACCTCCAGCAGGAAACGGTACCGGGCCACCGGGTTGGTGACGGTCATGGGCGCCTCCCACCAGACCCAGCCGTCCGCCTCCCCCAACTCCGTGCAGGGCTCATAGCGGGGTTCGCCGTCCTGGATCGAGCGGAGCCACACCCGGGTGGCGCGTCCCCAGCCGGCGGGAACCCGGACCCGCAGCAGGGCCTCGTCGCCGAGTGCCACCTGCTGCGGGGCGTGCAGGCCGGACCCGTCGTGGTGCGGCAGCGGCCCTGCGATTCCCTGCCCTGGCATGCCCGGCATCGCCATGCCCAGCCCCGTCATGCCTAGCCCTTCACCGAGCCCTGGGTGAGGCCGCTGACGATGTAGCGCTGCAGGAAGAGGAAGAGTGCCATGACGGGCACCGCGGCGATCACGGCGCCGGCGGCGAAGACACCCCAGTTTTCGGAGCGCTGCTGCGCCACGAAGGAATAGAGCCCGACGGCGAGTGTCTGGCTGTCCGGGTCCGTGAGCACCACGCTGGCGATCACGAACTCGCCGGAAATGCCGATGAAGGACAGCAGGCCCACAACGGCCAGGATCGGCGTGACCAGGCGCATGATGATGCCGAAGAAGATTTGCGTGTGGCTGGCGCCGTCGATCTTGGCTGCCTCGTCGAGGGACTGCGGGACGGTGTTGAAGAAGCCGTACATCAGGTAGGTGTTCACGCCCAGGGCACCGCCCAGGTAGACCATAATGAGGCCCAGCTGGCTGCCGAGGCCCAGTGCCGGGATGACCTCGGAGATGCCGCTGAGCAGGAGGAAGATGGCGACGACGGCGAGCAGCTGCGGGAACATCTGCAGCAGGAGCAGGCTCAGCAGCCCGATCCGGCGGCCCTTGAAGCGCATCCGGGAGAACGCGTACGCCGCCATGGCGCCGAGGAACACGGTGGCCGCGGACGTTACGACGCCCACCACCATGGTGTTGACGAACCAGCGGGCGTAGGGCCGCGAGGGGTCGTTGAACAGTGCGGTGAAGTTGCCGAAGTCGACCCGGCTGAAAAGCGCGTTGGAGCCTACCAGCGTGCCGGTGGAGTTGAACGCCGCGGAGAGGACGTAGAGCAGCGGGAAGATCGCGAAGAGGGTTACGGCGATGCCGACGAGGTGCCGCCAGCCTTTGTCCTTGAACCAGACGCCGAAGGAACGCCGGCGCGCCAGCGCCTTCAGGTCCTGGGCCGTTGTAGGGCCCGTTGCGGTGTGGTCCGTTGCGGTGTCGTCGACGGCGGCCGGAGCCTTCGCCGGGCTGACGGTGCCTGGTGCTGACCCGTTCATGAGTTCACGTCCTCGAGTGCCTTGGTCTGCTTGAAGCTGATGGCCGAAACGGTGGCCACGATGATGAAGATGATGATGGCCAGGGCGCTGGCGAGGCCGTAGTCACGCCCTGTCCCCTGCCCGAACGCCACCTTGTACACGAGCGTGATCAGGATGTCCGTGGCTCCGATATCCCGGTCGGTGTCCGCGAAGCGCGGGCCGCCGCCGGTCAGCATGAAGATGACGTTGAAGTTGTTGAAGTTGAAGGCGAAGGAGGAGATCAACAGCGGCGCGATGGAGACCAGCAGCAGCGGCAGCTTGATGGAGCGGAACACACGCCAGGGTCCGGCGCCGTCCATCCGGGCGGCTTCGTCCAGCTCCGTGGGCAGCGACTGCAGTGCGCCGGTGCAGACAAGGAACATGTAGGGGAAGCCGAGCCAGAGGTTGACCACCAGCACGCTGATCTTGGCCAGGGTGGGGTCCGTGAGCCAGCCGATGGTGGCGCCGCCCAGCAGGGTCTGGTTGAGCCAGCCGAACTGCGGGTTGAGGATGCCGGACCAGACCAGCCCGGAGAGGAAGGCGGGGAAGGCGTAGGGCAGGATCATCAGGATCCGGTAGATCTTTTTGCCCTTCAGGTCCTCCCGGTTGAAGGTCATCGCCAGGAAGAGGCCCATAGCGAAGGTCAGCGCCACGGAGGCGACGGCGAAGGTGAAGGTCCAGAGGATGACGCCCAGCAGCGGCCCGCGCAGGCTGGGATCGGTGAAGGCGCGGGCGAAGTTATCCATGCCGACGTCGATCTTCCAGCCGGTGGTCAGGGTATCTCCGTTGCTGGCCGCGAATGCGCCCTTGCCGTTGTCCTGGTAGACAGTCCCGGATTCGGTGTCCGTGAAGGTGTCCGCGGCGGCGTCGTAGGTCAGGGCCGGCTTGAACTGGTAAGCGTTGCTGCCGTCCGCCGTGCGGAGTGTCCCGTCGGCGGGGTCGTCGGAGACCGGGACCGTGATGGCCAGGATGCTCTGCTGGTTCGCGACGATCTCCTGGAAGTTCAGGGTCCGGTAGCCGTCAACGGCGTTGGCCTTGCCGGTGGAATCCGTGCCGGCGTCGGAAATTTCCTCAAGGGGGGTTTCCGTGTTGCCGAGCGAGACCCTGCCGTCCGGGTCGGTGAACAGCAGGTAGAAGGAATCGCCCTTGGCGAGGACAGCGGCCTTGTAGGCCGGGGAATCGGGGACGCGCTTTTGCGCGGTGAGCTGGATGGCGGCGATCGCATCATCCTTGGTGCTGTTGTGCCCGTCGCCGTAGTTGGTGAACGCGATGTAGCCGCTGAACATGACCACAAAGACCTGGAAGACCAGCAGGAACAGGACGCCGGGGGCCAGGTACTTGGCGGGGAGCCCGCCCGTGCGCAGATAGATCCAGTTGATCACCAGCACGACGGCGGAGGAGACTGCCAGCGCACCCCACGACTCGCTCAGGAAAAGCATCATGAGGACGTAGACGGCCAGTGCGTCCACGAGGCCCAGCAGCACGATCTTGGCGACGGTGCCCTTGGTGGTGTCCGGGCCGAAGCGTCGGCGCTTCTTGACCGGACGGGCGGGCCGCCCGGCGGCGCCGTCCGGGGCTGTTGCCCTGCCCTTTGCGGCGGCCTGGTCGCCGGCCTGGCGGAGTTCGGTATCTGTCATGGCTGTCTACAGTCCTTGGGAGCAGCTGGTGGTGGTGCAGGAACGGGCCGGGCGGCATCGCTGCCGCCCGGCCCGGTGCCGGTTCGTGACGCGTGCCGGATTATTATCGGAGCGTCAGGATCCGGCGCGGGGACTAACCCGCGATTTTGGTCTTGATGCTGGCGGCCATCTTGGCCCAGTCGGCGGCCGGGTTGCCCTGGCCCTTGATCAGGGCGAGCTCAGTGGCTCCCCAGTCAGCCCAGACTGCGCTCATTTCCGGGATGGCCGGCATCGGGACGCCGGTTGCGCCGATCTTGCCGAACGCTTCTACGACGGGGTCGCTGGCGGCCTTCTCGAACGAGGACTTGAGTGCCGGCGGACGGCCTCCGGCCTTGTACATGGAGTCCTGGGCTTCCTCGGAGGTGAGGTAGTTGGTCACGAACTCGTTGGTGGCCAGGGCGTTGGCGCTCTTGGCGCTGATGAAGAAGCCGTTGACGCCGATGAACGGCTGGGCCGGCTTGTCGCCGGCGGTCGGCAGCGCGTCCACAGCGAACTTGATGCCCTTCTTCTGGACGTCCGGCACGTTCCACGGGCCCGTCAGGTAGTACGGGGACTCGCCGGCCAGGAACTTCTCCTTGGCGATGTCACCGGTGATGTTGGAGTTGATGATCTTCTCACCGGCGTCGCCCCAGGCGGCCAGCTTCTTGGCGAACTCGACGCCGGCGGCGTCGCCGATGAGGAGCTGCTTGGGATCGTAGCCGCCGTCGGCGCTCTGGCCGAAGATCTGCGAGCCCATGGAGGCCTGCAGCGGGTACAGGTGGTACGGGTCGCCCTGCTTCGGGTCCATGCCCACCAGGAACGGGAACTTGGCCTTGCCGTCGGCTACGGCCTTCTTGCCGTTGGCGATGACTTCGTCGAAGGTGCTGGCGGCGTCCGGCACGATTGCCGTGTTGCGCAGCAGCGCGATGTTTTCGATCGCGTACGGGACGCCGTAAACGGAACCGTTGAAGGTCATGGCCTTGACCGAGGAATCCTGGAAGGAGTCCGTCTTGTCGCCGAGCTCAACCGGGGCGATCACACCGTTCTGGACGAACTTGCCCACCCAGTCGTGCGGGCCGACGATCAGGTCCGGGCCTTTGCCCGTGGGAACCTGGGTGATGAAGTCGTCGCGGACTGCCGCGAAGTCCTTGACCACGAGCTTCACGTCGATTCCGGTTTCAGCCTTGAACTTCGCCGTGATGTCCTTCAGGGCGGGCGAGCGCTCGGCGTCAACCCACATGGTGATGGTGCTGGCACCGGAGGCCTTGAGGTCCGGCTTGGCCGTGGCCGTGGCGGGGGCGGTGGCTGCGGCGCCGCCGCAGGCGCTCAGCGCCAGCGCGGCAACTACGGAGATTGCGCCGGCCGTGAATACGCGGCGGCTGGTCCCGGTTGTGAGGGTGTTCTGCACCTTCATTGGTGTCCCTTTCATAAATCCTGCATCCACGCTGAAGGCTGAGTCCGGGCTCTGGTGAAGACTCCGGAGGCCTGGTGGCATCGTCGGTGATGTGGCTCACAGCTGCAAGCGCTTCCAAGGTACATGCTGAACATGACTTTGGAAAGTCACCTTACCGGCGAGTATGGAATACGGCCGAATTGAACGCCCGGAAGCCGTGCCCTGGGATGGACCCGCAGTTCAGTGCGCTGGCGCCGCGGGGCGGCACGCGGCCTCTCGGTGACGCTAAATAAGATTTGCGGCGATTCCAGCTGGAAGCGTTTTCATTTTCCACGGTTCGGCCTTACGATTACCGGCATGTCCGTTGACTCAGCACTCACCGCCCCCGCCGTAGCAGCCGCGCCGCTGACCGGTCCCTTGACACCGGTGCACGCCGCCGATCACCTTCCCGGCTGGTGGCGTTCAGCCGTCATCTACCAGGTCTACCCGCGCTCCTTCCGGGACTTGAACGGGGACGGCATCGGCGACCTCGCCGGCATCACCGCCGAGCTTCCGCAACTGGCCGAACTGGACATCGACGCCGTCTGGCTTTCCCCGTTCTACCGTTCGCCGCAGCGCGATGCCGGCTATGACGTCAGCGACTACTGCGACGTCGACCCCCTGTTCGGCACTCTCGCGGACTTCGACGCGATGATGGCCGAGGCCACGCGGCTGGGCCTGCGGATGATCGTGGACCTCGTGCCCAACCACTGCTCGGACCAGCACGTCGCCTTCCAGGCAGCCCTGGCAGCTCCTGCCGGCAGCCCGGAACGGGACATGTTCATCTTCCGCGACGGCCGCGGCACCTATGGTGAAGAACCCCCGAACAACTGGGAATCCCACTTCGGCGGCCCGGCATGGACCCGGATCACCGAACCGGACGGCGCACCCGGCCAGTGGTACCTGCACCTGTTCGACACCTCCCAGCCGGACTTCAACTGGGACAACGACGCCGTGCACGAGGAATTCGAGCGTGTCCTGCGCTTCTGGCTGGACCGCGGCGTGTCCGGTTTCCGCGTGGACGTGGCGCATGCCCTCGTCAAGGCTCCCGGCCTGCCCGAGTGGGGCGGCCGCGCCGACGGGAACAGCTGCGACGGCTTCCCGGGCCATGACGCTCCGATGTTCGGCCAGCCCGCCCTCCACGACATTTACCGCAAGTGGCGGCGGATCCTGGCTGAATACGGCCCGGACCGCATCCTGTGCGCCGAGGCGAACGTGGACCCGCTCCCCCGCCTGGCCGACTGGGTCCGGCCGGATGAAATGCATCAGGCATTCAACTTCCCGTACCTGCACGTCGGACTGGACGTCCACCGCATGCGCGGTGTCATTACGGAGTCCCTGACGGCGCTGGATTCCGTCGGAGCACCCAGCACGTGGGTTTTGTCCAACCACGACGTCGTCCGGCACGCCACCCGCTTCGGCTACGACGGCCGTGCCCCGCGCGACGGCGACGGAATCGGCAGCTTCGATCCGCAGCCGGACGAGGCCTTGGGCCGCTCCCGGGCCGCGGCCGCCTCCCTGTTCATGCTTGGACTCCCCGGCGGCGCGTACCTGTACCAGGGCGAAGAGCTTGGCCTGCCCGACGGGATCGACATCCCGGACAGCCAGCGGCAGGACCCCACCTTCGCCCGCACGGGCGGCGAGCGGCTGGGCCGTGACGGCTGCCGCGTGCCGCTGCCGTGGCGCGCCGCCGAACTCCACGCCGGATTCGGCGACGGCGCGGCGCCCTGGCTTCCGCAGCCGGCGAGCTTTGCGGAACTGGCACGTGACACCCAGGCTGCCTCGCCGTCGTCGCACCTTAACCTCTACCGGCGCATGCTTGCCCTGCGGCGCGAGCTGGGACTCGGGCAGGGTTCGCTCGCCTGGGCTGAGGAATGGTGCACGGACACCTGCCTGGCGTTCCTGAACGGCACCACCCTGGTGGTGGTCAACGCAGGGAACGAACCTGTCGATCTTCCGGCCGGACGGGTGCTGTTGCGCAGCTCCCAGGATGCCACCGAGGACAGGGCCGAGTCATCTGGAGAGGCCGGCTCCGGGCATCGGTTAGGCTCAGGAGAAACTGTTTGGCTGGAAATCTACATCGAGGACGCGGAGAGCTAAGAATGCCCGGCATCAAGGACGTCGCGGAGCGCGCTGGCCTCTCCATAGCCACCGTTTCGCGGGCCTTGAGCGGCAAAGGGAACGTCTCGGCCCGCAGCCGTGAACGCGCCCGGAACGCCGCGGCCGAACTCGGGTTCGTTCTCTCCTATCACGCCTCCAGCCTGGCCTCCGGGCGGAACCACAACGTCGGCGTGGTGGTTCCGTCCGTGCACCGCTGGTTCTTCTCGTCGGTGGTGGAAGGTGTCTCGGCCACCCTGCTGGACGCGGGATACGATCTCACCCTCTACAACGTCAGCGGGGGGCAGGAACGCCGCCACAGCGTCCTCAACGACTTCCTGCTCCGCAAGCGGGTGGATGCCGTGATTGCGGTGTCGCTGGAACTCAGCGAGGCCGAGATCCAGCAGCTGCTCGCCATCCATCGGCCCATCGTCGGCATCGGCGGTCCGCTGCCGGGGGCCTCGACCATCCGGATCGACGATTCCGGCATCGCCCAGGCCGCGGCGCGGCACCTGATCCAGCTGGGCCACAGCAAGATCGCCCATATGACCGGCGATGCCGCCTACGAGCAGGATTTCCGCCTTCCCGGCACCCGGCAGGCCGGTTTCAAGAAAGCCATGAACGATGCGGGGCTGGCGGTCCGTCCCGAGTGGCAGATCTCCGCCGACTTCACGATCCAGGGTGCCTACGCCAGCGCCCGGTGCCTGCTGGGCAGCTCCGTGGAGCGGCCCACGGCGGTCTTCGCCGCATCCGATGAAATGGCTATCGGCACCATTCTGGCCGCCCGCGACTTCGGGCTCCGCGTGCCGTACGACCTGTCCGTGATCGGCATTGACGGCCACGAACTCGGTGAAGTCTTCGGGCTCACCACCATCGACCAGGACGCCCGCGGCCAGGGTGCGCTGGCTGTCCGGCGCCTGCTGGACGGGCTCGACGGCGGTACTGACACCGAGGCGGCCGACACCGAGTTCCCGACGCACTTCGTGATCCGTTCCAGCACGGCAGTTCCGCCAGCGGACCCGGCTCCGGCGCGCTAGGCGCTAACGCTCCCCACTGCGGCGCCTTCCTGCCCAGTTAGTTCTTCCTCAGCCCGGATGTCCTGGCAGAAGCCCCCGGAAAGACGGGGAGTTCTCCGGTTGCCGCGGACCGGCCGGCTTAGCAACCGGGCAGGAACGCGGCCACGCAACTGTGCGCGTGGCTCCTAGGCGCCGTCGCCGCCCATAAAGCGCACAAAGCGGTCCAGCACCCCGGGCCAGCCGGCGGCGTACTCCGCCCGCGTGGCCGCAGGGTCCTCGGCGCCTTCCCAGCCGCTGTGCACCAGCCGCAGCTCCGTACCGCCCTCGACGGCACGGAACGCCACACGCAGCTCCGTGGACCACACCGCGGATGATCCGGGGTGCCAGCTCGCGTGGAAGGAGAGCGGGGGCTGCCAGTCGTCGATGGATCCCCAGATGGCCGTCCTGCCGTCGTCTGCGCTCTCCAGGATCAGGTTCTCCTCGAACTCCACGTAGGAGCCGGCCCCGAACACACTGTGCTCCTCCAGCGGCCACCAGAGGTGCGTGTGCTCGGTGAAACCGACAAAGGCCCGGGCGACGGCCCCCGGCACAATGACGGTATGGACGAACGGGTCCAGCCCCTCTCCCGGCGCCGGTTCCGGCGTCTCCGGGGCATCAGAGGGTGCGTGGCTGAAAAGGTTATCCATGGGCACCAACTCTACCCGCGGGCGGCCGGCGCGGCCGCTCAGGGCCGGTGCCGGTGCCGGAATGTGGGTTAAATGCGGGAGGACCCCCAACATTGTTGGGGGTCCTCGACCTTAATGATGTTCCGGCGGTGACCTACTCTCCCACACCCTCCCGGGTGCAGTACCATCGGC
>NZ_VEGI01000005.1:0-40821 GCF_007679325.1 Arthrobacter sp. U41
TCACGGAAGTACCGCGCGCAACCCATCAAGGTCCCCGTTGTCCCCGCTCCCACGAACAGCACGTCCAGGTCGGGGAACTGATTGGAGATCTCGGGGGCAGTCCAGCGGTAGTGCGCTCCCCAATTGCCGGGATTGGTGTACTGGTTGAGCCAGAGGTACCGCTCGTCGGACGCACACAGGTCCCGCACGTGGTTGAGCCGGGCTCCGAGGAAGCCGTCGACGGGATCCGGTTCGGTGACCAGGTCCACCTGTGCCCCCAGCGACTCCATGAGTTGCCGGGTTGGCGGGTTACAGCGCGGATCGATCACACACACGAAGCGGTACCCCTTGCTGGCGGCGATCATGCTGAGCGCGACACCGAGGTTACCCGATGAGGACTCCACGAGGATGGAGCCAGGGCCGATCAACCCCTCCCGCTCGGCGCGCTCGACCATCTCCCGCGCGGGCTTAAGCTTGATTGAGCCGGCGAAATTGAACCCCTCAATCTTTAGAAAGAGGCGCCAGCCCAGCACCCCCTCCAAGTCGACGAACAGGCTCTGCTCGTTAAAAAGGTGCGGATCCCTGATAATCGGCATGATCTCACTCGTTCCCTTCCACGAGCGTGGTCAGGGAAGGGGAAGGCTCCTGCCAGCTTGCGTGTGACGGGAGGCGGACATCTTCGTCCGGACCCTTCTACTTTTCAAGAAATGCCGCGCAGAGCGGCACAAGCGGAATACTGCGGCCGCCGCTATTTCCCCCAGCAGCAATACCTGGCTTCCCCACCGCGGATACTCCGAAATACAGTTGAGGCCTCAAACCTCTGTTTCGACAGTAACCAAGCTTCGTGGCCAACCGCAATGACTTAGGCTAAAAACAGCCCCCACCGGCAGCCGCCACGGCGGGACCGTCTGCATCAAAGCGCCGCCGAAGTAATCCCCGGAGCAGTCCTGGCCTTCAACGCCCCGCCCCGAGCTTCCGCACCAAGGGTGGCAGCGTGAGCGGCCGCGCGTCCCCTCCCCGCCCGGACCGGGTCATTCACCGCTTCTACACCCTGGTCTCAGATGCCTGTTCAGCATCTCCCCACGCTGCGCCGGTCACTGCAACGCTCCCCCGCCGCCGTGCCCGGCCCCACCATAGAAAGCGAGTTGCTTTCGATCGTGGAAGCGGAAACAGTTCGACACGGACTGAAAGCCACGGACGAAGACCCGCAGACCCCCAGCGGGCACGAAACCCCATAAACCTCCGCGGGTATGGCTCAAGACAAAAACACTATTGGGGGTCCATACCCGCGGCGCACCTATACACAACCGCGATAGGGGCCCGGCGATGTACTGGCCGGTCAAGGAACCAGCATGCGAGCTCACCCGCCTGATTCGGATCGGCCCTGCAGCTGAAGTCCTCGCCCCGCCCCACAGCCCAGGGTCATCACCGGCTCAGTCCTCGTTGGAACGCGGCGCCTGGGCCGGGGGCTGCAACGTAAGGTCGTTAGCGGCAGTAGAGAGCACGTCCCGGTCCCACTCCGGCAAGGAACCATCCCCCGCCAAGTACATCAGGACCGATTCGAGCTCAGCGTTTCCACCAAGGCTGACGAAGTGGATCCACAGGACGAACAGGTTGATGCCCAGCTCCTTCACCACTGCCCCGGTCAAAGCCTGTTGATCATTTTCCTGCATGAGCATCCCTCCCCGACGAAGCAGGCCCACGCCGGGGCCGACCCTTACTAGAGGGGTTCGTGGACCGCGCCCCCGAGGACGGGTAAGCATCCCTACGGTCGCGGACAGCCGCCGGAACGGCAGGGTGTCGCGCTGAACAGCTTTACGGCGCTGGCGGCCGGCTGCAGCAGTTCGCGGGCGGGGGACGGCCAGCGTTAGCGCGGTCCGGCGCCGGGCCAATGGAAGGGCCAGCCGGCTGTATTGGGGGATCAGCCGGCTGGCCCACACTTCCGATTATTCGATATCGGCGGTGTTCCTGTCCACCATGATCTGCTTCACCTTCGCTGCGGGTGGCGCCTCATAACTATGATGGGGAACGCACGCCGTTTCAGGGGATCACGGGTCAGTGGGGATAAATAACGCCCCCAGGTGTTCGGCGGCCTTACCGTTTGCCGCAGCGTTCACCAGTTCTTCCGCGACCGTGCGGAGCTTGTCATTTCTCTGCTGGCTCACGGCAGCCAAAACGTCGAATGCGGCAGGACCGTCAACGCCCCTTAGCGCCATGACGATCCCCTTCGCCTGCTCGATGAGGTCCCTATGGGCGTAAACGCGCTCGATAGCCTCTGAGGCCGCGTCCTGGGATTCGATGCGAAGGCTCTGAGTCACGTCCACCATAAAGCCACGCACAGAGTCCACCTGACCCGTGGGCCCCGCTACGGCCTGGAGCGCCGAGAAAACACGTCTCTCCTTGCCACGGATGTCATTGATCCGATGCAACAGTGCCCCCTGTCCCCCACCTTCCAGAAGCTCCGCCCAGACTGAGAGTACCTGCCCACGATCCAGCGGATGTTTGTGGGCCATGAAAAGTTCCAAGGTGGGCAGCACCTCCCCCGGGCGCAGCCCGTGGATGCCGAACATGCCCTCGGACCACTCCATCTTGCGGGTGGGGACGTGGAATTCGAAGGTTCCGGACGGACACTTCGCGCCGGGGCCGAGCGGAAACAGGTACGTATCAAGCTTCGACCACATCTATTCCTCCGATACAGGGAAGGCTCCGGCGCTAACCAGCCACCACAACCCAAAGGACACATGTCCCAACCGCTCCCACGGCCGAGAACGAATATACGGGCCACTGGAAGGCCGCGGTAGAGCACCGTCCTCTGTCACCCGGGATCCGGGCCATAAAACAAGCATTCGCATACCGGATTCAACCCCCGAGGGCCACCCAGCGCTTGCTCAGCCCCCGCCCTGGAAACCAGAATCCTGATGCCCTTGTCCCGTTGGCGACTCGGGACCTACCCTGAGCGCATGGCTCCGATCTACATCGACGCTGGGGCAAAAGGACTCTCCAGTATGGAATCCTCATGCTCATTCTCGACCACGGCAACTGGTTCATCGCTGGCCTCGTCCTCGTAACCGCCGGCGTCCTTCTCGGTGCCTGGGAGATGGTAGTAGTCCGCCGCGTGCGGTCACCCCAGGGCCCCGCCCGGCCGATACCCCTCACACTCCGGCTGAGTAAACGGGACCCCTCCGCCGAGGAGCAACCATCGCCTCCGGATACCTGAGGCCCCGGCCTTGGCAGGGCGCGACGGGACGAACCGTCCAACGGGCAGTACAGCTTCCCAGGGTGGGAGCGTCCACATATCCAAGGCTGCTCCGACGTGCCGGCGTGCAAGCCTTTCCTGCTTCCGCGGGAGGGCCGTCAGCGCAATCAAACTAGGGCTGCCGCCGGTCCGCTGCGCTCATCCGTACCTCTGACGGCGGGTTACTGCTGGTGCCATTTTCTAGGAACCGGCCTGGTCGAACGTTACTTCAGCATCGGCGGCACCGTCGGCGAATACGAAGTCGAAGCCTACGTCCAGGGCCTGCTGTCCCTCCCCACCCTGCAGCGGGATCTGCTGGCCATGGCCGCCAACGAACTCATCAACGCCGTGCCCCGGCTTCGTGCACCCTACGCAAAAGACCTGACCGAATCCTCCCGTACCACCCACAACGCCCAGGACGCCCTCCGCACCGGGCACCCCGAGGGAGCCAACAACCACCGCACAGGCGAACAGGAGGAAAGCTAGGACACCCAACGCAGACATTCAGCCGTGACCGGCTCCCTCAATGCCAGGGCCGGGACAAGCCCGATCCCCTGGCTCTAAATCAGATCCGACCACAACCTAGCTCAAGCACCCTCTCGTCGTGACACGGAGTTCCTGCCATTGCCGCGCAGTTGTGACCTGCCGCGCTCCGGCCGGAGGGCCTGCAAGACGCCTCTTTGCCGACCTGGGACGACGCTACGTGTTCCCCGCCGACGCCAACAGAGGCGCCGCTGTCAGTAAAATCTTCCACCTTCGTGCGTAAACTCAGCTTCATGGAAAAACCCGGAACGCTTTTCGGATGGGCCTTTGGCGACGCCGCCCGCGCGGATGACCCCGGATACTTGGATGAGCTCCGCCGCGAGGCTCTGACGAACGCAACCCAGGACGCCGCTAAAAGGGGATTCAAGGTACTAACCGGCGAGGAAAGCTATGCGGTCCTCCAAGCGGGAGAAACGCTGGTTGACGTGGAAAACGCCCCGGACCAGCTCGTTGTCCGGTGCACGGTTAAGCTCACCGGTCCGGGGTCGGACGACGTTCACGCCGTGGGACCCATGAACGGCTAGAGCACCAGTAATTGACGGACACCTAGGGTCGGCATGCAAGGGACCCACGTGACGCCGCGAGCCGAAGCTGCCGACCCCGTCTCCAATGCAAAACGCTCGACCTGGTCGCGGCCTAAGGGTTTGCTGTCCTGCTGGAACGGGAAGGCACTGGGCACAATACTGTCAAACTGTGTCCCACATCAGTAGTACACCTCAGTGATTCGCTTCTCTAACGTTCTTACCGGACGGAAATGCCACCCACAGAAGGCCCGGGCCGGCGTCGGACTGTACGTAGAGTACTGCGGTGCCGTGGCGGCAGTCGGCCGGATTAGTCGCCGATGGCTTCACGGCCGCGGCGAACGATGAGTGGGTCCGGTTCATACACGATCGCGGTGTCCTTGCCGTCGTAGTCGAACTGGTTGAGGAAGAATCGCATCGCGTTGATCCGGCCCCGTCTCTTGTCGTTGGACTTGACGGTGATCCATGGCGCATGATCCGTGTCTGTACGCAGGAAAGTCTCTTCCTTGGCGGCCGTGTACTCCTCCCACCGGTCCAGGGAGGCAAGATCCACAGGGGACAACTTCCAGCGCCGGACAGGGTCGATCTGGCGGATCGCGAAGCGGGTACGCTGCTCGCGGCGGGTGACGGAGAACCAGAACTTGGTCAGGTGGATACCGGAGGCCACGAGCATGCTCTCGAATAGCGGTGCTTGGACCATGAAGGTGTCGTACTCCTGTTCCGTGCAGAAGCTCATGACCCGCTCGACGTTGGCGCGGTTGTACCAGGAGCGGTCGAACATCACGATTTCCCCGCCGGTGGGAAGGTGCTGAATGTATCGCTGGAAGTACCACTGACCATTCTCACGTTCCGAGGGTTTGCTCAGGGCCACAGTCCGGGCCGAGCGAGGATCCAGGTGTTCCGTAAAACGCTGGATTGTGCCGCCCTTGCCTGCTGCATCGCGGCCCTCGAAAACGATAACGACTTTGAGGCCGTGATCCTGACCCCAATATTGGAACTTAAGCAATTCGATCTGCAGGCGGTACTTTTCGAACTCGTACTCCTCCCGGGACATCCGCTGCTCATACGGGTAGTCATCCCGCCACGTCTGCACCGCTGAGCCTCCGGGATCGATAAGCTCCGGGTCCTCGGCCTGCCCGCCACTGACCGTGTACCCCATTTCCACCAGGTGGTCGATGGCCTCCCGCAGGTTGTCCCTCACCCACCATTGATCTTGGGGCTGCAAGGGCCCCTCCCCCTGCGCCATCAGGTCCCCCTTCCGGAACCGCCCGGATCGTCCGCGTCCAACAAGATGATTGTCTCACCGGAAAGCTGTGTGGAAACCTCAGAAACGCACCCGTCCTGCACGGGCACACGGAGGCAACCCGCTAGCAGCCGGACACCGAGTGGCGTAGGGCCCGCTAGTGGACGCGCCGTACACGACCCGAAGCGAACCGGCTGAAAAAGCTTCACCACGGGCCCGGGCGGTCCTAACATGCTGCCTTTCCCTCTTCTGGTCATGCCGCGCGCTGGACGTCCCGTCCAATTGAGTCCGGCTCCGTTCCCTGTCAGCACGATCCTGGGCCGACGTACAGCGTTGCTGTTGCCCGTCAAGCCAGTGAGAGTACGAAGGAGAGGACAAACCCTGCGGCCGTGCTCAGAGCCACGGCGGGGCCGCCGTGTTCGAACGCCTCGGGCATCAGGGTGTCCGCCAGAGAGGCGATGACGGCGCCCGCGGCGAAGGCCAGCGGCAGGGAAATGGTTGCAGGGTCCGTACCCGACAGGGGCCCGGCGCCCAGCACCACGGCAGCGACCAGCAGCACAGCGCAGATAGTCCATAGGCCCATGACGGCCACGGACGATCGGCCCTGGCTGCGCATCGAAGCGGCCCCCACGAGCGCTTCCGGAAGATTGGAGACGAAGATCGCGGCCAAAAGGGCCAGGCCGCCGGTACCTTCGCCCAAGGCCACGCCCAAGGCCACGTTTTCCGGCACCCCGTCGAGTGTCACCGCGGCCAGCAGGGCCATGCCGGCTGCACCACTAGTGGACACCGGGTTCGGCGCTTTCTCTGCGGCGGCGGCATCAGTGTCAAGCTTCGCGCTCCCCCGAAACTCGTCAGCGGGCGTCGGGTCTGGCCCCGGTTGCGCCCACCGGTCCAGAAGCGCGCTCAAAATGGTGAACACCAAAGCCCCGGCCAGCAGCCCGACTGCGGCCCGCAAAATTCCGCCACGCTCGTAAGCGTCCTCGAACAACTCGAACGTCAGGGCAGTAATCAGTGCCCCGGCCGCAAATGACAAGAGCATCGCGAGGAACCGCTTGGGCAGTTCAAAGCGGACCCCCACGAAAGCCCCGATAATCAGGGCGCTGGAAGCCACCACACCGAAAATCAGCGCCGTCCCCACACGGACAGTATAGGAGTCACGACCCAGGACAACGAGTACATCTGCGTGGGCCGGGTGCGCGGAAATACCGTCCCACCGGGCAGCAGTTTCTGTGGACATTTGCGTCCCGATTTCCGTAGATTTTGCCAAAGAGAACCCCGACGTCGTGGTGGTGCAACTCCGACCAGCGTTGACGTTCAGTGCCTGGGCCGGCAGCGAGGGGGCACCAATTCCTTGGCAGGACACACTGGCGAGGCTCCTGCCGCGCAAGCCGTGTTTGCCCCTACTGCCGATTCCGAAGGAGCTGGTATTCCAGACAGGGCACGCAGACGACGTCGCGGACGCCCATTCGCGCGTGCCACCGACAACGAGCGTCCCGAGTCCCATCGCGAGTACGGACCACACGAGCATTTTCTTTCACTGCCACTTGCGACATGGAATCCTCCGGATTGACAGAACCAACCCCGATCGGATCAGCCAGGCTCCACGCCCCACGCCGCGAAGAACCCGTCAACAAAACGAACGAAGTCATGCGCTTACCTGGCAACGTCGCCATGAACAGTCATGACATCAAGAAATGCAAACCAGCAGAGGCAGCACCGCTCCCCCAGCCAGCGTCCAGTCATGCAGCTGGCGGCACCCCGGGCCATGAACGAGTAGACAGCGCCACCGCTGCCCGAAACCACGAGAAGGAGCCGCCCGGCCACAGCAACGGCCACCAACAAATAAGGCCTCCCCCGAAGGGGCCCGTAAGTGAACAGTTTGTGCACACTCAGCGGCTCACAAGCCCCTGAACAGGGAAAACACGTGCCCGAGGTGGGACTCGAACCGGGTCCCAGCCCCTGAATATCCGCCACTCCCCCGAAAACCTTGCCAATCCGGCCCAGTCCGACACCAGTACGACCCGATCCGAAGCCCCGGGTGTGCACATTGTGCACACCCTCTTTCCTGCCCACTACGCCCCCAACCACGCTGCTTAAGCGCCCGTCCGGGCGAGGCAGTTGTGTCCTGGGCGCGATTTCGCTCCGACAAGAAAAGCAGGCCTCCGGAACCGGACCGGCCGCAAATGAGCACCCTACAACGGGGCGGCCCTCATGCTGGAAATCAACGAAAATCATGGCAGCGGCTTCCTCCTTTTCCGTACATCTCCTCGAGAAAAGAACAGTAAACTACATGACCACACGACAGTCCGGCCCTCCGCGAAGCGAGCACGCACCACCAACGGCGCAGCGGAGCCGACCGCGGCGTCCTCCGTCGAGGGGCTTTCCTATGTGCCGGGAGCCTGCGGTCCGAGGCGGCGTTCACAGGCCGCCTGACCCCGTCCCTTTCCCCCGAAACAGGGACACAAAAGTATTCAGCGCGATGATGCGGTCGCTGTCAGCCTCGTGAAGACTCGCTGGGTGGACGCTCATCGTTGGCTGCGGCGTTCTGCATCCCGAGGATGTGGAACGTGATCCCAATAGTGAAGAACGCCATCCAGGCCGTGGTTCCCAGAAATATCATTGCGATCGCAACGGCAGCGAAAACGATCCCGATCGGCAGGAAAGCCGCGCCCCTGGTTCTCTTCACTCGGCCGTTCGACGCCGACATGGGCTTTCCCTCGCCGTTCACTTGGCCGGGGCTACGTCGGCGAACGGAGACCCGCAACGTTCCCGCGAGGACAATTTGCCGCGTCTCATTACCTCGACAGTCCTGACCCGCCCTGAAAACCGCCCGACGGTCTCAGTAATCGATCGTTTGTGAGACCGATCCCTGCCGTGCCCTATTCCTTGCGCATCCCGCCGGTGGAGGTTTGCGGAGCTGGCTGTTTGCTTTTATGGCTTGCCTCGGGAGTAGCCGCTTGGGTGGTTTCCTTTTGGCGGCCGGCGTTGATGATCAGCGCTGTGATAAGCGCCGATGCCGCGAGAAGGATGGCCGCGATGAAAAGCGCCGTCGTATAGCCACTCGTGAGTGCAGGGCTGGCTGTTGCGTTTGCTGCAGCGTCTCTAGAGGCGCGTGAGGTGTACAGCGCTGTCAGTGCGTCGGGGAGCCTGTATTCGGTGATGCTTACGGAGATTGTGGTGAGCACTGCAACGCCAAGGGCGACGCCGATCTGCTGGGCGGAGTTCAGTTGCGCTGACGCGATGCCGGATTCCTGGGCTGGGATGCCGGGCAAGCTTATTGCCTTCACTCACTTTTCCCGCGACAGGAGGTTGGGAAGGCTTAGAGGGACGTGGCCACGGAGGACCGGAACCGGTCGATGGCCGCCTCGTTGCGGGCGAAGTACGTCCACTGTCCAATGCGAGTGGTCTGCACGAGGTCCGCGTCTGCGAGGGTAGCCATGAACTGCGAGGCGGTGGACTGGGAGACCTCGCAACGCTTCCTGATGCTTGAGACGCACACCCCGTAGCGTGTGGCGTCGACTTTCTGTTCTTCGAAATTCTTCACGGGGTCGCGGAGCCACTGCAGGATCGCCAGGCGGTGTGGGTTGGAGAGCGCGCGCAGTGCTGCAAGCAGCTCATCCTGCTGGAGCTGGGTTCCGGGGTTCTCATCTGTAGGCACTCCATAAGGCTACCTCAAAATCGTTATATCGCAATTTACCGATGAACCTGCTAAAACTTAAACCAACCCCCTCGAAAGGAACGAACATGCCTATCACCACAGAAGTTTCCACCGCTGTTCACAGCTGGAGCTCCAGCCTGGCCGCCCTTCCCCCACTGCTCCGCGGAGAACCGTCGGACACGACCCTCGATGAACTGCGCACCGCATACGACGAGATGCTGGCCGCCCATCCCACCCCGGAAGGGGTCACCATCGAAGAGGTGGACATGGGAGGGATCCCAGGGATCGTGGTGACGCCCGAGACCGTGGAGGACAACCGGGCCCTTTTCTACATCCACGGCGGTGCTTACATCGTCGGCAGCCCGGCGGGCTACCACGGCCTTGCCGGAAACTTTGCAGTTCGACTAAACGCCCGGGTGTTCCTGCCGCACTACCGGCTGGCTCCGGAACACCCCTTCCCCACGCCGATCAACGACACCGTCGACGCGTACCGTTGGCTGCTGGAGCAGGGTCAGGACCCGAAGCGTCTGATGGTCGCAGGTGATTCGGCCGGCGGCGCCATGACAGTCACGGTGATGATCAAGGCTCGCAATTTGGGGTTGCCGCTGCCGGCAGCCGGGGTTGCCCTGTCACCCTGGGCGAACCTGGAGCACACAGGCGCGTCGATGACCAACCGGGAAGGGCTCGACCCGCTGAACAGCAAGGCCGTCCTGGACCTGCTGGCACGCAGCTTCCTAGGCGGGGCACTGCCGAATAACCCGGACGCATCCCCGGTCTTCGCCGACGTCCGCGGACTGCCCCCGATCCTGGTCACAATCGGGGAGAATGAACTCATGCTCAGCGACGCAGTCCGGCTCGCCGGGCACCTGGCCGAGAATCGCGTGCGAGTGAGCCTGGACGTCTGGCCCGAGATGTTCCACGTCTGGCACATGCACCAAGACCGGCTCCCCGAGGGGCGCAAGGCCCTCGACGACGCGGCCCGGTTCCTGCTCGAGGCGCTGCCCGCCCGGTAGGGACATCAACCGGGCGCCGTTGAGGCGCACTGCAAGATGAGCAACCCCAGATCGTCAGCCCGATCCAATAAAGGGTCGGGCTGACGTGTTCGACGTCGTGAGCGACGACGGGCCCCACCTGCCCATGCAGCAATGAAAAGCAACACGATGTCCACGCCACCAAGATCGACCAACTACTGGCCTTCCAGCGTGCCGACCGGGCACCGCCCCGGGCTCAAGGAAGCGCTGGCCGTCTGACTGTCAACAAACCGCACCAAGTCATGCACTTACCTGGCAGCGGCGCCATCAACAGTCATGACATCAACAAATACAGACCAGCAAAGGCAGCGCCGCTCCCCCAGCCAGCGTCCAGTCAGGCAGTTAGCAGCGTTCCCGGCCATGAACGAGTAAGCAGCACCACCGCTGCCGGAAATCAAGAGAAGGAGCCGCCGGGCACAGCAACGGCCACCAACAAAAAAGGCCCCTGAAGGGGCCCATAAGTGAACAGTTTGTGCACACTCAGAGGCCCTCAGGCCCCTGAACAGGGAAAACACGTGCCCGAGGTGGGACTCGAACCCACACACCTTTCGATACCGCATTTTGAGTGCGGCGCGTCTGCCAATTCCGCCACTCGGGCGCGGAGTACACCAGTTTAACAATCGCTCAACCACAGTGCTGTGAGCAACGCGATCGCTTCCGGTGCGCGAAATTACTCTACATGCAGATAGGCTGAATTCCAGAATCGCGCCAGTGACGCCGCATCGAACCAGTCCGGTCCAAGTACACCAGCGGACAGAACCTAAGATGGTCTAGTTCCCGCCGTACCTTTCCAAGGAGTTCCCGTGTCAGAACAGACGGAGTCAAACCCCACAACCACGCCGGCGCGCCGCGTGGTTGTCGCCGAGGACGAGACCCTCATCCGCCTCGACATCATCGAGATCCTGCGGGGCGAAGGCTACGACGTCGTCGGCGAAGCGGACAACGGCGAAAAAGCCGTTCAGCTCGCCGAAGAACTCAAGCCGGACTTGGTCCTGATGGACGTCAAGATGCCTGTCATGGACGGCATTTCCGCTGCCGAGAAGATCGTCAAGGCGCGGATCGCCCCGGTGGTCCTGCTGACCGCTTTCAGCCAGAAGGAACTCGTCGAGCGCGCCCGCGACGCCGGCGCCATGGCCTACGTTGTGAAGCCGTTTACCCCCGCGGACCTGATCCCCGCGCTGGAAATCGCTCTCTCCCGCCATGAGGAAATCAAGGCCCTCGAAAGTGAGGTGACCGACCTGCAGGAGCAGTTCGCCACCCGCAAGCTCGTGGAACGCGCCAAGAGTCTCCTCACCACCAAGATGGGCCTGACGGAGCCGGAGGCGTTCCGCTGGATCCAGAAGACCTCCATGGACCGCCGCCTCAGCATGCGCGAGGTTGCCGAGACCATCATCAACCAGGTCAACTAGGACGCATCTCCCCCGGGTCCGGGAGGCCGCTCACGCGCGGCCTCCCGGACCCGGCACGTTAACCGCTAGTACGTTATCCGCTGGCCGAGTTGCACCGCGGCCGCAAGCGCCATGATTCCGCCGGCAACTGTGGCAACGGCCAGTGCGGCAGGCAAGGCTCCCCCGCTGAGGGCGACCCTGTCGCTGTCGGACGTCGTGAGGATCGTGTGAATCCGGCGGTACCGCCGCTGGGAGACAATCAGCGCCACAAGGGACACGGCAGCGCCCAGCGCGGCCGGAACAAGTGCCCATAAACCCAGGACCTCCGGGAGGATGCGGAGCGCCGCCAGGGATCCGACGGCGACCGCCAGCGCCATCCGGCGCCAGGCAAGAGCGGTCCGCTCCGGCTGCAGGCCAGCGTCGAAGGGCCGGTGACTCCGGTCGGGCGCGTCCCCAGGACCGCCGGCCATCAGGCGAGGACAACCGCGAGGACCACCAGGATCCCTGCCACGGAGACGGCCGCCCCGATCGGGAATGCCAGGCGGGCGGCCGGTAGCGGCCTGTCGAGGCGCAGGGCACGCTCGATCTGCATCCAGCCGAACCAGGCCTGCACGGGCGCGGCGATGCCGGCGACGATGAGGACTATGGAGGCCGAAAGTCGCAACCCGTCCTGCAGGTTCAACCCCAGCGCTTCCAAGGCAACGCCGCTGGCAATCAGCGCCAGGGAGGTCCGTATCCAGGCCAGATACGTGCGTTCATTGGCGAGGCTGAACCGGGCGTCCGGATCTGATCCCTGGGAATACAGTGCTGCCGGAAATCGTCTCGTTGCGTCAGTCATGGCACTTTCAGGTCGAAGGGAGTCCGCCGGGGCCGCTCAGTCTTTTCAAGCAGGCACCGGGGACACTTCGAGCATTGCAGATTCCGACCGGGGTAGTCAAACACCCCCGGGGGTATACTCTTAGGTATCGAAAGGAGCCCCGTATGAGCTACACCCACACCGTAACTGTTCCCCTTGGCTGGGAGGAGGCCGTCCAGAAGACCCGCGACGCCCTGGCCGAACAAGGCTTCGGCATCCTGTCCGAAATCAACGTCCGCGCCACCTTCGAGGCCAAGCTCGGCGCTGACGCGGCCGGCGCTGTCGGCGACTACGTCATCCTCGGTGCCTGCAACCCGGCGCTGGCCAGCCGAGCCCTTTCGGCTGAACCCGAGCTCGGCGCGCTGCTGCCCTGCAACGTTGTGGTCCGCCGTGGCAGGGACGACGTCGTCACGACCATCAACGCCATCGACCCCCAGACCATGGTTCAGCTCAGCGACAGCGCGGCAGTCCAGGACGTGGCCAACGACGCAGACACCCGGCTGCAGAGAGCCCTTGCCAGCCTCAGCGAATCCGGGGCAGCGGCGGGTGCCACGCCGCAGGTGTAACCGGCCGAAGACGAAAGACAGAAGGGAGGGTCCCCGCCGCGCAAAGCGCGTGGCGGGGACCCTCCCTTTGTGTCCGGGTCCGCGGAACTAGACCTTGGTGCTCCGCTTCTTCTTTTCGGGCCAGGGCCCGAGCTTGTCCTTGGCAACCTCGGCTTCGCCGGTGCTGCCGGCGTCGGCCAGGTCGCCCACCTTGTGGACCTTCAGCATGTTCGTGGAACCGGCCTTTCCGGGAGGCGAACCAGCGGCGATAACCACCATGTCGCCGTCCTCGACCAGGTCCAGACTCAGCAGGCTGCGGTCCACCTGGGCAGTCATCTCATCCGTGTGGCCCACCATGGGGACCAGAACCGGCTGGATGCCCCAGGTCAGCGCGAGCTGGTTCCAGACGTGCTCCACCGGGGTGAAGGCAAACACCGGCCGGACCGGGCGCAGGCGCGAGAGGCGGCGGGCGGAGTCACCGGACTGGGTGAAGGTACAGATGTACTTCGCATCCAGCTGGTCGGCGATTTCGACGGCGGCACGGGTAATGGCGCCGCCGCGGGTCTTGGGCTTGGTGCCCAGCGGGGGGACGCGCTCCAGGCCGTGGACCTCGGTGGACTCGATGATCCGGGCCATGGTCTTCACGGTCTCGATCGGGAACTTGCCAACGCTGGTCTCGCCCGAGAGCATCACTGCGTCGGCGCCGTCGAGCACGGCGTTGGCGCAGTCGGAAGCCTCGGCGCGGGTGGGGCGCGGGTTGTCGATCATGGATTCGAGCACCTGCGTGGCCACGATGACCGGCTTGGCCCAGCGGCGGGCCAGTTCAACGGCGCGCTTCTGGACGATCGGGACTTCCTCGAGCGGAAGTTCCACGCCGAGGTCGCCACGGGCCACCATGATGGCGTCGAAGGCATCGATGATCTCGGGGAGCTGCTCCACGGCCTGCGGCTTTTCGATCTTGGCGATCACCGGCACGCGGCGGCCTTCTTCGTCCATGATCTCGTGGACGCGCTTGATGTCCGAGGCATCTCGGACGAAGGAGAGGGCCACCATGTCCACGCCGCGGCGCATGGCCCAGCGGAGATCGTCCTCGTCCTTTTCGCTCAGCGCCGGAACGTTGACGGCAACACCGGGCAGGTTAATGCCCTTGTTGTTCGACACGTAGCCGCCCACGATCACCTGGGCGACCACCTTGACGTCGTCGACGTCGATGGCGCGCAGCGCCACCTTGCCGTCGTCGATCAGGAGGGCGTCTCCCGGGTTGACGTCCTCGGTGAGGCTCTTTAGCGTCGTGGAGCAGATGTCCTTGGTGCCCGGGACATCTTCGGTGGTGATGGTGAAGGTGTCGCCGACGGCGAGGAGGTGCGGTCCGTCCACGAACCGGCCGAGGCGGATCTTGGGGCCCTGGAGGTCGGCCATCACGGCGACGGCCTTGCCGAGCTGCCCTGCTGCCTTGCGGACGTTCTCGTACGTGTTGTCATGCACGGAGTAGTCGCCGTGGCTCATGTTCATGCGTGCCACGTCGACGCCGGCTTCCAGCACAGCGAGAGTGTTCTCGTAGCTTGCGATTGCCGGTCCGAACGTGGCCACGATTTTAGCGCGTCTCATATACCTACCCTAGTAGTCGATTGCATTGATGAAGTTATTGGCGGAATGTAACAGCGGCCAGGCCGGAGGGGCTCTAAAGAACCGCCATGGCACGGTCGGTCGGCGCCACCGGAGCCGGGAGGATGGTGCTGCCCATCAGGAACTTGTCCACCGCAGCGGCGCAGGCGCGTCCCTCGGCGATGGCCCAGACGATGAGCGACTGGCCGCGGCCGGCGTCTCCGGCGACGAAGATGCCTTCCGTGTTGGTCATGTAGTAGCCATCCCGGGCCACGTTGCCGCGGCCGTCGAATTCGGCGCTGACCTGCTCGGTGATCCCCGCCCGCTCCGGACCGGTGAAGCCCAACGACAGGAACACCAGGTCAGCGGGGATGATCCGCTCGGTGCCGGCCTTCGGGAGGCGCTTGCCGTCGACGAATTCGGTTTCGGCCACCTTCACGCCGGTCAGTTTGCCGTTCTCGCCGACGAACTCGACGGTGGAGGCGAGGTAGGTGCGTTCGCCGCCTTCCTCGTGGGCGCTGGCAACTTCGAACAGGGTGGGGAACGTCGGCCACGGCTGGTGGCTGGCGCGCTCCGCGGGCGGCTGCTTGCCGATGGCCAGGGTGGTCACCGAGGCGGCCTGGTGCCGGTGCGCGGTGCCGAGGCAGTCCGCACCGGTGTCGCCGCCGCCGAGGATAACAACGTGCTTTCCGGCGGCGTTGATCTGGTTCTCCACCGTCTCCCCCGCCACCACCCGGTTGGCCGGGACGAGGTAATCCATCGCAAAGTGCACACCCTCGAGCTCGCGGCCCGGGATCGGCAGGTCACGCGGGACGGTGGCGCCGGTGGCGACCACCACGGCGTCGTACCGGCGGCGCAGCTGCTCCCAGGTCACGTCCGTGCCGACGGCGACGCCGGTCCGGAAGCGGGTGCCTTCGGCCTTCATCTGCTCCAGGCGGCGGTCCACCTGTTCCTTTTCCATCTTGAAATCGGGGATGCCGTAGCGCAGCAGCCCGCCGATCTTGTCGTCGCGTTCATAGACGGCGACGGTGTGGCCCACCCGGGTCAGCTGCTGCGCGACGGCTAGCCCTGCGGGGCCGGAGCCGACGACGGCGACCGTCTTGCCGGTGAGGCGTGCTGGCGGCAGCGGGTTGACCCAGCCGTTTTCGAAGGCCTGGTCCACGATGGAAACCTCGACCTGCTTGATGGTCACGGCGGGCTGGTTGATGCCCAGCACACACGACGCCTCGCAGGGCGCCGGGCAGAGGCGCCCAGTGAATTCGGGGAAGTTGTTGGTGGCGTGCAGCCGCTCCATCGCTTCCTCGCCCTTGTCCCGCCAGACGAGGTCATTCCATTCCGGAATGAGGTTGCCCAGCGGGCAGCCCTGGTGGCAGAACGGCACGCCGCAGTCCATGCAACGGCCGGCCTGCGACTTGAGGACACCCTTTTCCTGGGCCTCGTAGACTTCTTTCCAGTCCATGATGCGGACCGGAACGGGACGGCGGGGCTGGGTTTCGCGCTGACGTACTTTCAGAAATCCGCGTGGATCAGCCACCGGTCACCTCCAGGATTCGAGACCAAACTTCTTCGCCGTCGGGGTCAAGGCCCTCTTCGATGGCGTCAAGACGGGTTTGCAGCACGGCCGCGTAGTCGCGCGGCAGCACCTTGGTTATGCGGGCTGCGGTGTCGTCGAAGTTCTCCAGCAGCCGTGCCGCGAGCAGCGACTCGGTCTCCTCGGAGTGCTTCACCAGCAGTCCATGGACAATGTCACGGTCCTCGGCGTCCAGTTCGCGCAGCTGCAGCTCACCGGATTCCAGGGCCTGCTTGTTGACCCGTTCGGTCTGCAGGTCCAGGACGTAGGCCGTGCCGCCGGACATGCCGGCGCCGAAGTTGCGGCCGGTGCGCCCGATGATGAGCGTCTGCCCGCCGGTCATGTACTCGCAGCCGTGGTCGCCGATTCCTTCGACCACCGCCGTCGCGCCGGAGTTGCGGACCAGGAAGCGTTCGCCGACCTGGCCGCGCAGGAACATCTCGCCGCTGGTGGCGCCGTAGCCGATCACGTTTCCGGCGATCACACTGCGCTCGGCCGGGAAGACGTTGGTGCGGTCCGGCCGCACGATGATGCGGCCGCCGGACAGGCCCTTGCCGACGTAGTCGTTGGAGTCACCGAACATCCGCAGCGTGATGCCGGCCGGCAGGAACGCACCGAGCGACTGGCCGGCGGTGCCGGTCAACGTGATATCGATGGTGTCCGTCGCCAGCACGTCCGTGCTGAAGGTCTTGGTGACCACATGGCCCAGCATGGTGCCGACGGAGCGGTCCGTGTTGATGACGTCGACGGCGATCTTGACGGGGCTGCGGTCGCTCAGGGCTTCCGCGGCCATCGCGATCAGGCGCTGGTCGAAGTGCTTGTCCAGCTCGTGGTTCTGGCCCGTGAGGTTGCGCAGCGGGGCGTCGTCGTCGAACTCGAGTCCGTGCAGGATCGGGTCCAGGTCCAGCCCTTCGGCCTTCCAGTGATTGATGGCCTCGCGGGTGTCGAGCATCTCGGCGTGGCCGATCGCTTCCTCGATGCTCCGGAAACCCAGCTCGGCCAGGATCTCGCGGACTTCCTCGGCGAGGAATTCGAAGAAGTTGACCACGAACTCCGGCTTGCCGTTGAACCGGGAGCGGAGCTCCGGGTTCTGCGTCGCGACGCCCACCGGGCAGGTGTCCAGGTGGCAGACGCGCATCATGATGCAACCGGAGACCACCAGCGGGGCGGTGGCGAAACCGAACTCCTCGCCGCCCAGCAGCGCGGCGATCACAACGTCGCGGCCGGTCTTGAGCTGGCCGTCCACCTGCACCACCACGCGGTCGCGCAGGCCGTTGAGCATCAGCGTCTGCTGCGTCTCGGCGAGACCCAGCTCCCACGGCACACCGGCATGCTTCAGCGAGTTCAGCGGCGAGGCGCCGGTACCGCCGTCGTGCCCGGAAACGAGGACGACGTCGGCCTTGGCCTTCGTGACGCCGGCAGCCACGGTGCCGATCCCGACCTCGGAGACGAGCTTGACGTGCACGCGGGCCGACGGGTTGGCACGCTTCGCGTCATAGATCAGCTGGGCGAGGTCCTCGATCGAGTAGATGTCGTGATGCGGGGGCGGGGAGATGAGTCCGACGCCGGGCGTTGAGTGCCGCGTGCGGGCCACCCAGGGGTAGACCTTCTGCGCCATCAGCTGCCCGCCCTCGCCGGGCTTGGCGCCCTGGGCCATCTTGATCTGGATGTCGTCGGCGTTGGTCAGGTACAGGCTGGTCACGCCGAATCGGCCGGACGCGATCTGCTTGACCGCGGAGCGGCGCTCGGGATCGAGCAGCCGGTCCACGTCCTCGCCGCCTTCACCGGTGTTGGACTTGCCGCCCAGCCGGTTCATGGCGATCGCCAGGGTCTCGTGCGCCTCCTGGGAGATGGAACCGTAGCTCATCGCGCCGGTGGAGAACCGCTTGACGATGCTGGAGACGGACTCCACTTCCTCGAGCGGGACCGCGGGGCGCAGCCCGGCCTTGAACTTCAGGAGCCCGCGCAGGGTCATGAGGTTCTCGGACTGGTCATCCACGCCGCGGGTGTACGCCTTGAAGATGTCGTACCGGCGCTCACGTGTGGCGTGCTGCAGCCGGAACACGGTCTCCGGGTTGAACAGGTGCGGCTCGCCGTCGCGGCGCCACTGGTACTCGCCGCCGCCCAGCAGCGGCTGGTGCGGCACTTCGATGCCGTTCTCGGGGTACGCCATCCGGTGCCGCGCGGCAACCTCGGCCGCGATGACGTCCAGGCCGACGCCGCCGAGCTGGGAGTGCGTGCCGGAGAAGTATTCGTCCACGAGGTCCTGGCCGAGGCCCAGCGCTTCGAAGGTCTGGGCACCCGTGTAAGAGGCCACGGTGGAGATGCCCATCTTGGACATGATCTTCAGGACGCCCTTGCCGAGGCCCTTGATCAGGTTGTAGACACCGTCCTGCGGGGTGACCCCGACGACGTCGCCGGTGGAGATCAGCTGCTCCACCGATTCCATCGCCAGGTACGGGTTCACGGCGGAGGCGCCGTAGCCGATCAGCACGGCCACGTGGTGCGTCTCGCGGACGTCGCCGGCCTCAACCACGAGGGCGGTCTTGGTGCGGTTGGCGCTGCGCAGCAGGTGGTGGTGCACGGCGCTGACGAGCAGCAGGGACGGGATGGGCGCCCACTGGGCGTTCGAGTCACGGTCCGAGAGCACCACATACTGCACGCCGCGGTTGATGGCACCCGACACCTGCTCGCAGATTTCGGTGAGCCGCGCGCGGAGGGCGTTCTCGCCGCCCTCGGGGCGGTACAGGCCGCGCACCTTCATGGCGACCTTGTCGCCGTCGGCGTTCTCGATGTTCGCTATCTTGGCGAGCTGGTCGTTGTTGATCACGGGGAACGGCAGCGAAACCTGCGCCTGGCGGACCTGTTTGGTGTCCAGCAGGTTGCCGTTGGGGCCGATTGCGCAGGTCAGCGACGTGACCAGTTCCTCGCGGATGGCGTCCAGCGGCGGGTTGGTGACCTGCGCGAAGGACTGCACGAAGTAGTCGAACAGCAGCCGGGGGCGCTTGGAGAGGACGGCCACCGGAGTGTCGGAACCCATGGCGCCCAGCGGTTCGGCGCCGGTGCGGGCCATGGGGCCGAGCAGGATCTTCAGTTCCTCGGTGGTGTAGCCGAAGGTGCGCTGGCGGATGTTGACCGAGGCCGCGGTGTGCACCACGTGCTCACGCTCGGGCAGCTCCGCCAGGTCGATCAGGTTTTCCTTGACCCAGTCGGCCCAGGGGTTGGCCGCCGCCACCTCGGCCTTGACCTCGGCGTCGTCGATGATCCGGCCGGCGTCGGTGTCCACGAGGAACATCTTGCCGGGTGAGACGCGGCCCTTTTTGACCACCTTGGAGGGTTCGACGTCGATCACGCCGACCTCGGACGCGAAGATGATCAGGCCGTCCTCGGTGATCCAGTACCGGCCGGGGCGCAGGCCGTTGCGGTCCAGGGTTGCCCCCACCAGGTTGCCGTCGGTGAAGGACACGGCGGCGGGGCCGTCCCACGGTTCCATGAGCAGCGAGTGGTACTCGTAGAACGCGCGGCGGGCGGGATCCATCGTGGCGTGGTTTTCCCAGGCCTCGGGGATCATCATCATGATCGAATGCGTAATCGGCCGGCCGGAGAGCCAGAGCAGTTCCGCGACCTCATCGAAGGAGGCCGAGTCGGAAGCACCGGGCGTGCAGATGGGGTACAGCTCTTCGGGTGAATCGCCCAGCAGCGGGTTGGCGAGCTGCGACTGGCGGGCGCGCATCCAGTTGCGGTTGCCCTTGACCGTGTTGATTTCGCCGTTGTGCGCGATGGTGCGGAACGGCTGGGCCAGCGGCCAGGACGGGAAGGTGTTGGTGGAGAAGCGCGAGTGGACGATCGCGAGCTTGGTCTTGAAGCGCTTGTCCGAGAGGTCCGGGTAGAACGGCTCGAGCTGCGCCGTGGTCAGCATGCCCTTGTAGACGATGGTCCGGGAGGACAGCGACGGGAAGTACACGCCGAACTTGTTCTGCGCCCGCTTCCGGATGCGCCAGGCGCGGGCGTCGAGTTCGTTGCGCTCCAGGACTTCCCCGGTGCTGGAGGCAAGGAACGGCTGCGAGAAGTAGGGCATGCAGGCCCGGGCCATGGCCCCGACAAGGTCAGCAACAATCGGCACTTCGCGCCAGCCGAGGACGGTCAGGCCCTCGTCGGCGGCGAGGCTTTCGATCCCGGCCTTGGCGGCATCGGATTCGCGCTTCTCGGACGGGAGGAACGCCGTGCCCGCGACGAACTGGCCGGGGGCGGGGAGTTCGAAGTCGGTGACAGCGCGGAAGAATTCGTCCGGGATCTGCATGAGCAGCCCGGCGCCGTCGCCGGTGCCTTCATCGGCGCCCACGGCACCGCGGTGCTCGAGGTTGCGCAGGGCGGTCAGGGCGGCGTCGACGATGTCGTAACCCGGCTCGCCGCGCAGCGTGGCGATAATGGCGAGGCCGCAGGCGTCCTTCTCCTGCTCGGGGTTGTAGAGCCCGGCGGCTTCGGGAAGTGCCGCGAACCGCTTGAAAGGCGACATGGCGGCCTGTTGCGGCTCGGACCAACTGGGGCTGTGCAGGGTTTGGGTCATGGGAGACGTCCTTCCTCCTGATCGTGCGTATGGGAGGGACAACATTGGCCCGCATCGGTGCGCCGGTGTGACGGGCACAACAAAGTGTTTTCTTATTCGAATTGTAGGTCAGCGCCGCTTCCTGCACTAACAGTTACGCGGCCGCCGGCCCTGGGCTTGCGAGAACAGCAACTGTTTGCTGTCCGCCGCCTTCCCTGCTGCCACGACGCTGTGGAAACGGGCTCTGCGAGGGGTGACTCCGCGGCCCGGTTTGCCGGGGCTGAGCTACTTGGTGCCCTCAGCTTCCGGCGCGGTTCCGTGTCCCTGGTGGCCGCGTGTTCCGGCCGCCGGTGCTCCTGTGGCGGGCGTGGTGCCGCCGGTGGATTCCTTTGACGCTCCCGCCGGGGCGGAAGCGCGGCCGGGACCGCTTTGGTTATCAGGGAGATTACCACGCGACTCACTATCTGAGACAGCAGAATCCGAATGGCGGACACTGGCAGCACCGGCGGGAACGGTAGCCGGCTCCCCGGCGGACTTCCCGGCGTCGTCGGCGCGGTCGACGACGGCGGCCGGCTTCCCGGCCGCGTCCGCGGCGGCGTCGGTGACTTTGTCAGCGGCTGCGGTGTCCTTGTCGGCGTCGGCAGCGTCTTTGTCAGCGGCTACGGCATCCTTGTCCGCGTCGTCGTTGTCAGCAGCGTTGTCAGTGACCGGTTCCACCTCGGACGGTTCGCGGCCCGGCAGGTACACGGTGTCGGGTCCGGTGGGCTTGCGCAGGCCCAGGATGATGAAGGCGGCCAGCGCGCCCAGAAGGACAAAGATGCTGGTCCACACGTTGAGCCGGGTGGTGATGCCGAAGAGGTTGATCAGCTCGGCGTCGTCGATCCGCATCGCTTCGATCCAGACCCGGCCCAGCGTGTAGTAGATCGCGTAGAGGCAGAACAGGCGGCCGCGGCGGAACCGGAACTTGCGGTCCAGCAGCAGCAGGATTCCCACGCCGGCGAGGTTCCACAGGGATTCGTAGAGGAACGTCGGGTGGAAGTGCGTCTCCGCGGCCATCCCGGGCGGGAAGTTCGGGTTGTCGGCGTCGATCTGCAGTCCCCAGGGGAGGGTGGTGGGGCCGCCGAAGAGCTCCTGGTTGAAGTAATTGCCCCAGCGGCCGATCGCCTGGGCCAGCAGCAGCCCGGGAGCCGCGGCGTCCATGAAAGCGCTGAGCTTGACGCCGGCCTTGCGGCACCCGATCCAGGCGCCGACGGCGCCCAGCAGCACGGCGCCCCAGATGCCCAGTCCACCGCGCTGGAGTTGCGGGATCAGGGACAGGTCGCCGGTGCCGTCGAAGCCGGGCCCGAAGTACGCATCCGGTGAGGACACCACGTGGTAGAGCCGGCCGCCGATGATGCCGAAGGGAATGGCCCAGATGGCGATGTCCCAGACGCTCCCCTCCGGGGCGCCGCGCTTCGACCAGCGGACGGACGTCAACCACAGGCCGGCAATGATGCCGAGCAGGATGCACAGGGCGTAAGCGTGGATGCGCAGTGACCCCCACGGCAGCGGAATGTCGAATCCGGACCAGTCCGGGCTCGGGATGCTCGCGGGAATCATCGCTGCCGCGTGGAGGACTGACTGCATGTGCTTAGGCTTCTTCCTTGGTAAGGCCGGTGCTGAGGTCTTTCGTCAAGGACGCTACCGCATTCACGCCGCCGTCGCGGATGGCCACGACGAGGGCGGTCCCGACAATCACGCCGTCCGCGTAGGCGGCGATCTCGCGGACCTGGTCCGCGTTGGACACGCCCAGCCCGACGCAGACGCGTTCGGCGCCGGCGGCGTGCGCGGCGGCCACAACGTCCTTGGCCGCCGAGCTGACCGAGGTCCGGGCGCCGGTGACGCCCATGATCGAGACAGCGTAGACAAAGCCGCGGCTCGCCTCAACGGTGCGCTTCATGCGCTCCGGCGAGGACGACGGCGCCACCAGGAACACCCGGTCCAGGCCGTACTTGTCCGAGGCAGCCATCCATTCGGAAGCTTCGTCGGGGATCAGGTCGGGGGTGATGAGTCCTGCTCCCCCGGCGTCGGCCAGCTGGCGGGAGAATTCATCCACGCCCATCCGGACGACGGGGTTCCAGTAGGTCATCACCAGCACGGCGGCGTCGGTTTTGCTGGTGATGCCGCGGACGACGTCGAAGACCTGCTGGACGTGGAAGCCCGCAGCAAGAGCTTCAGTGGTGGCCGCCTGGATGACGTGGCCGTCCATGACCGGATCGGAGTACGGGATGCCGATCTCGATCAGGTCGGCGCCGTTCTCCGCGAGGGCGATGCCGGCCGCGATGGTGTCCTCGACGCTGGGATAGCCGGCGGGGAGGTAGCCGATCAGGGCGGCGCGGCCCTGGGCTTTGGCCCGGTCAATGGCCGCGGCCGACTTGCTGGCCCCCCGGACAGTCGATTCGACGTGGTTCACAGCTGTTCCCCCTCTTTGGCGATTTCGTGCTCGGGTGAATCCTTGTCCAGCAGGTCGAACCATTCCGCTGCGGTGGCCACGTCCTTGTCGCCGCGGCCGGAGAGGTTGACCACCACGATCTTGTCGGCTGCCTTGCTGCCGGACGTCTCTGCCTCGGCGGCGAGCCGCTGGCCGACCTTGATGGCGCCGGCCAGGGCGTGTGCCGACTCGATGGCCGGGATGATCCCCTCGGTGCGGCAGAGCAGCCGGAACGCGTCCATGGCCTCGCTGTCCGTGATGGGCTCGTAGCTGACGCGTCCGATGTCGGCGAGGTAGGAGTGCTCGGGGCCCACGCCGGGGTAGTCCAGGCCGGCCGAGATGGAGTGCGACTCGATGGTTTGGCCGTCGTCGTCCTGCATCAGGTAGGAGCGGGCGCCGTGCAGCACACCGGGCTTGCCGAGTGTGATGGTGGCGGCATGGCGGCCGGTTTCGACGCCGTCGCCGCCGGCTTCGAAGCCGTAGATCCGCACTGACGGGTCGTCCAGGAAGCCGTGGAAGATGCCGATCGCGTTGGAACCGCCGCCGATGCAGGCGCACACGGCGTCGGGCAGGCGGCCGGTCTGTTCCAGGATCTGGGCGCGGGCCTCATCGCCGATGACCTCGTGGAAGTAACGGACCATGGCCGGGAACGGGTGCGCCCCGGCGGCCGTGCCCAGCAGGTAGTGGGTGTTGTCCACATTGGCCACCCAGTCCCGGAGTGCCTCATTGATGGCGTCCTTGAGGGTCTGGGACCCATTGGTCACCGGGATGACGGTGGCTCCGAGGAGCTCCATCCGGGCCACGTTGAGGGACTGCCGGCGGCAGTCCTCGGCGCCCATGTACACGACACATTCCAGACCCATCAGGGCGGCGGCCGTGGCGCTGGCGACGCCGTGCTGCCCGGCGCCGGTTTCGGCGATGACCCGGGTCTTGCCCATACGCTTGGCCAGGAGCGCCTGGCCCAGCACGTTGTTGATCTTGTGGGAACCGGTGTGGTTGAGGTCCTCGCGCTTGAGGAAGATCCGCACTCCCCCGGCGTGCTCCGCGAAGCGCTTGGCCTCGGTGAGCAGCGACGGCCGGCCGGAGTAATTCTTGTTCAGCTCCGCGATCTGCGCGGTGAACTCGGGATCGGCCTTGGCTTTCTGGAAGGTGTCCTCCAGCTCATCCAGGGCAGCGATGAGCGACTCGGGCATCCACCGGCCACCGTACGAGCCGAAGTAGGGCCCGGGGGCGTGCCGCAGGGATTCTCCACCCTGCAGGAACGCGTCCACTGCGCTTTCGTCTGAGCCGGCTGCTGGCGCATCGACCATCAGTCTCACCATCCTCTTCCACTGCTAACTAGATCTTCGGTGCCGCACGGAGGCTCCGCGTCCGGGCAGGCGTGGCCCGGCCGGAGCGCGGGTCAGGATCGTGCGGCGATTTCCTGGGCTCCGGCGGCCATAAATTCCGCGATCCGCTCCCGCGGGGTCGCGTCACTGACCAGGGCTTCGCCCACGAGGACTGCATTGGCGCCGTGTGCGGCGTAGTGCCGGACGTCGTCGACCCCGCGCACCCCCGACTCCGCGACGACGAGCGAGCCGGCGGGGATGCCTCCGGCGAGTTCGGCGAAGACGGAACGGTCGACGTCGAGCGTCTTGAGGTTGCGCACGTTGACGCCGATGATCCGCGCCTCGGCGGTCACCGCGCGTTCGATTTCCTCGGCCGTGTGCGTCTCGACGAGCACGTTCATGCCGAGTTCGCGGCTAAGGGCGCTGTATTCGCGCAGCTGCGCGTCGGACAGGGACGCCACGATGAGCAGGATCAGGTCGGCCCCGTGTGCCCGGGCCTCCCAGATCTGGTACTCGTCGATCATGAAGTCCTTGCGCAGCAGCGGGATATCCACCGCTGCGCGGACGGCGTCAAGATCGGCGAGGGAGCCGTTGAAGCGGCGCTGTTCGGTGAGGACACTGATCACGGCCGCTCCGCCGTCGGCGTACTGCACGGCGAGCGAGGCGGGGTCCGCGATGCTGGCGAGGTCGCCCTTGGAGGGGCTGCGGCGCTTGATTTCGGCGATCACCTTCAGCTGCCCGCGATTGTCCGCGGGACCGCCGAGGGCGGTCCAGGCATCGCGCGCCGGCGCGGCCGCGGCCGCGCGCTCTTTCAGTTCCGCGAGCGTAACGAGGCGCTGACGGGCCTCCATATCCTCCCTGACACCGGCATTGATGTCATCGAGAACAGTCACCCTCAGTGGCCGGAGTTCTTCAGCTTGCTGCCGCCCACACCGTAGCCGGCCTTGCGCATGACGAACCCGATGACCAGGCCGGCCAGCATGACCACGCCGCCCCCGATGAAGATCGGGGTGTTGGCGATGACAAAGGCGATGGACATAATGAGGGCGCCGGCGAGCATCACAAAGACGGTGGTCCAGGCGGCAGGGCTGTTGCCGTGGCCGGTGGGCTCGCTGTGATCGATGTCGTCGTAGGAGTAGCCACTTCCGGCAGCGGGCTTGGGGGCGGAAACAGGTGCGTTGCTCATTGAAATCTCCTCAGGGTGAATACTGCTTACATTCTGCCATTTTTTGGCGGCGATATTAGCCGCGTTGCGGGGCACGCTGCCGGGTCGCGCCGCCTGGAGCGCCCGCGGCATCGGATCAGGTGGGGTCGTCGCCGCGGGACAAACGGTCCCAGCTGTCGATCTCGTCCGCCGGCCCCGCCGGGGTCGCGGAGCCGCCGGCCGGAGTGCCAGATGCACTTCCTGCCGCCGGTGTGTCATATTTCGTGCGGGACTTCCAGTACCGGCCCGCCGGGACGATCAGCAGTGCGCTGAGTCCCAGCAGGATGCCGGCGACGACGGCGAGGGCCGGGAAGACCGTGACGTCCACGTTCACGTCGCTGCCGGTGATCCCGGTGGCGGCGGCGATCGAGCCCTGGGCGGCGGCCAGCGGGTCCGCGATCACGACTGCGGCGGCGCTGACGATGCCTGCGGCGGCCAGCAGGATGAGTGCCGTGATGATCCAGCGTGCGATCCGGCCGGCAATGGACGCGGCCAGGCCGCCGGCGAGGGCCACCAGGGCGAGGGCCGTGACGGTGGTGGCGGCTTTGCTGCCCTGTACCTGCAGGCCGTCCTGGCTGTTGACGGCCTGGCCGAGCTGGGCCGGGTCCAGGTGGACGGTGAGCCAGGTCTGCGTGGTGGTGCCGAAGACGGCCAGCGCGAGGGCGACGACGGCCAGGACCAGGGTCGATTTCCGGGCCCAGCGGGGAACTGCGGGGCTGGTGCTCTTGACGGTGGCGCCGCTCATGGCTGCGTCCCGGCGTCGGTAATGGACTCTGCCGTGATGTTGCGCAGCGACCGGGCTGTGTGGACGGCGCGCATCGGGGCGGCGGCCTTGTTGACGGTTTCCAGTGCCTCAGTGGCGTTGACGGAGTCGGCCACGATGCCGCCGCCGGCCTGTACATAGGCGCGCCCCTCCCGGAGCAGGGCCGAGCGGATGGCGATGGCCATGTCCATGTCGCCGGCGAAGTCGAGGTAGCCCACCACGCCGCCGTAGATCCCGCGGCGGTGCGGCTCCAGCTCATCGAGCAGGCGGAGCGCCCGCGGCTTGGGCGCGCCGGACAGGGTTCCGGCCGGGAAGGTCGCCTTCAGCACGTCGTAGGCTTTGGCCGTGGGCGCCAGTTTGCCCACCACGGTGGAGACCAGGTGCATGATGTGGCTGAAGCGTTCCACCTCCATAAACTGCGTGACGTCGACGGAGCCGGCCACACAGACCTTGGAGAGGTCGTTGCGGGAAAGATCCACCAGCATGAGGTGTTCGGCGCGTTCCTTTTCGTCCGCGAGGAGTTCCTCGGCCAGGGCCTTGTCCGCCTCCACGGTTTTGCCGCGCGGACGGGAACCGGCAATGGGGTGGGTGATGACTTCCTCGCCCGTCACGGTCACCAGCGCCTCCGGGGAGGATCCGACGATGGAGTACTGCCGGCCGTTGGCGTCCTCGAGGCTGAAGATGTACATGTACGGGCTGGGGTTGGTGTTCCGGAGCACCCGGTAGACGTCCAGCGGGTCCGCCCCGCATTCCATTTCGAAGCGGCGCGAGATGACCACCTGGAACACTTCGCCGTCGACGATCGCTTCCTTGCCGCGGTCCAGGGCGGCCAGGTACTCCGTCTCGTCCCAGCGCTCCTGCACGCTGGAGGCGAAGTCCAAGGCCGCCGGGTCCAACACGGAGACCGGCTGCTTGACGGGGGCGCTGACCTGCGCCAGCAGGGCCTTCACCCGTGCAACGGCGTCGTGCCACGCCTCGTCGACGCGCTCGGTGCTGTTGTCGAAGTTGATCGCGTTGGCAATCAGCAGGACGGTGCCGTCCATGTTGTCGTGCACCGCCATGTCAGTGACCAGGTTCAGCGCCATCTCGGGCAGGTCCAGATCGTCCTCGGGCGGGCTGGTCAGCTTCTCCCAGTGCCGCACGGTTTCCCAGCCTAGGAATCCGACCAGGCCGGACGTGAACGGCGGAAGGTCCTCGAAGCGGTCGGTGCGGAGGGCTTCGACGGTGTCGCGGAGGGCATCCACCGGGTTGCCGCCGAGCGGCACGCCGACGGGAGGTTCGCCGAGCCAGTGCGCCTGGCCGTCCTTGGTGGTCAGGGTGGCCCGTGAGCGGGCCCCGATGAAGGAGTAGCGGGACCAGGAGCCGCCGACGGCCGCGGATTCCATCAGGAACGTGCCCGGCTGGCCCTGGGCGAGTTTACGGTACAGCCCGATCGGGGTTTCGGCGTCAGCAAGAACCTTCAGCCGGACAGGGATGACACGGCTGTGGCCTGCGAGTTCACGGAACTCCTCCAGGCCCGGGCTGATGATTCCAAGGTCCTGCATGGCTGTGGTTTCCGCCTGTTCTTTCAGTGGTCCTGAAGGTTGAGTGTGTGGTCTTGCACCCCGGTGCGGCTGTCACGTGCGGCTGTCACGTGCGGTTGCCTTGAGCGGCTGTACGCCGCGGTTGGCTGCCCCGGTCCGCCGTCGGCTCTGGGTCAGCCGGCGTGTGCGGGGTCAGCCGGCGTGACCGGTGACGGCGTCGAGTCCGCGTCCGTCGAAGCACGTCCGGGTTCCCGTGTGGCAGGCCGCTCCGACCTGGTCCACGCGGACCAGCAGCGCATCGCCGTCGCAGTCCATCGCGAGCGACTTGACCCACTGCACGTGGCCGGACGTGTCCCCCTTGCGCCAGTACTCCTGGCGGGAACGCGAATAAAACGTCACCCGCCCGGTGGTCATGGTGCGGTGCAGGGCCTCATCATCCATCCAGCCGAGCATCAGCACCTCGTTGGTATCGAACTGCTGCACGATCGCAGCGACCAGGCCGGCGCTGTCCCGTTTCAGGGCTGCGGTTAGTTCCGCAGGGAGCGGGCTTGTGGGCGCGGGCGCGGTTGGACCCGGGCGGACCCCGTCAACAGCGTTTCCGCTGACGGCGTTTCCCTCGGGACGGGCGGGGGCGGGCTGCTCAGACATCGCCTCAAGTCTAGTGCCTCGGGGCGGGGCGCCGCCCAGCTGCCCGCCGCTGCACTTAACATCGGCGTCACCACGGTGTGAATCGCCTCCCCGGAGCCAAAACGACGGCGGTTCAGGTGCACACGCGCCGCCGTCTCGTGCTAGTTTCACAAGTGATGCATTTCGTCGATCCTTCCCGAGAAGTTCTGGCCGAAACACTACTGGCGGCCGGTCCTGACTCCCCCACGCTCTGCAAGGGCTGGCTCACCAGGGATCTGGCTGCCCACTTGTACCTGCGCGAGCGAAAAGCCGCCGTCGGACTGGGACTGCTGTTCAAGCGTTTGTCCAAGGCCTCGGACCAGGCCACGGCCGAGCTGGCCGCGACGCTCAAGACGCCGGAGGACTACAACAGGCTAGTCAATTCCTTCCGCGCCGGCCCTTCCGCGTTCTCGCCCATGAAGATCAAGGCACTGGACGAAAGCGCCAACCTGATCGAATACTTCGTCCACACCGAGGACGTCCGCCGGGCGGTCGACCGCTGGGCTCCCCGCGCCCTGGACGAGGAATATTCCGACGCTCTCTGGGACGAACTGGTGAAGCGGGCGGCCATCCTCTACCGCGGCGTTGACCTCGGAATCGTCCTGGTGCGCCCGTCGGGACCCCGCCACGTCGCCAAGCGCGCCCCGGTGTCCGTGGCGATCGTCGGCGATCCGGGTGAACTCCTGATGCACGCCCACGGCCGTACCCGGCATGCGCTGGTGACCTTCGAGGGCCAGCCGGACGCCGTCGCGCTCCTGCAGTCCGCCGAAGTGGGACTCTAGTCCCCACCCACTCAGACGCAAAAACGCGGGGCCGGTTACCAAGTAACGGGCCCCGCGTTTTGCGTTCTGTGCTGTCCGGTTCTGCCCTGTCCGGACGCGTGCCGTCCAGTCCTGTGCTACCGGACTTCGAAGCCTGCTTCACGGATCGCGGACTTGACCTGGGCGATCATGTCCAGCGGCCCGAAGTGGAAGACCGATGCGGCGAGCACCGCATCAGCGCCTGCCGCCACGGCCGGCGGGAAGTGCTCCGGCTTGCCGGCACCGCCGGAAGCGATGAGCGGAACCTTCACCCCGGCCCGCGCGAGGCGGATCAGTTCCAGGTCGAAGCCGTCCTTGGTGCCGTCGGCGTCGATCGAGTTGAGCAGGATCTCACCCACACCACGGTCGGCCGCCTCACGGGCCCACTCGATGGCGTCGATCCCGGTGCCCTGGCGCCCGCCGTGCGTGGTGACCTCGAAGCCGGAGGGGGTGGGCTGCGACCCGGGACGCGTGCGGCGTGCATCGAGCGACAGCACGAGGACCTGGGAGCCGAAGTGCCGCGTAATTTCGTCGATAACGTCCGGACGGGCGACGGCGGCGGTGTTGATCGCGGCCTTGTCCGCGCCGCAGCGCAGGAGCCGGTCCACTTCGGCCACGCCGCGGACGCCGCCCCCGACGGTCAGTGGGATAAAGACTTCCTCGGCGGTGCGGCGGACGACGTCGAACGTGGTTTCGCGGTTGCCCGAGGAAGCCGTGACGTCGAGGAAGGTCAACTCGTCGGCGCCGCCGTTGTCATAGCGGTGGGCCAGTTCCACGGGGTCTCCGGCGTCGCGGAGTCCTTCGAAGTTGATGCCCTTGACCACGCGGCCGGCATCAACGTCCAGGCACGGGATAACGCGGACGGCTACAGCCATGACTTCTCCTGGTAATCGCTTTGCGGAAGGTTTACGCGGGCCGGGTCAGATGCGGCAGGCGTGGATGGTGCTGACCAGGATGGCGCGGGCGCCGAGGTCGTAGAGTTCGTCCATGATCCGGTTGGTCTGCCGCTTCGGCACCATCGAACGGACGGCGACCCAGTCCGAGTCGCGCAGGGGTGAAACGGTGGGAGACTCCAGTCCGGGTGTGAGCGCCGCGGCCTGTTCCACGAGCTCCTTGCGGATGTCGTAGTCCATCATGACGTACTGGCGCGCCACGAGGACGCCCTGCAGACGGCGGATCAGGACCTCGGCGGCCGGGTTCTGCTCGCCTTTGCGGCCGATCAGGACGGCTTCGGAGTTCAGGATGGGCTGGCCGAAGATCTCCATGCCGGCTGCCTTGAGTGTGTTGCCGGTTTCGACGACGTCGGCGATCGCGTCCGCGACGCCGAGGCGTACGGAGGATTCCACGGCGCCGTCGAGGCGGACCACCTTGGCCTTGATGCCGCGATCGGCGAGGTAGCCGCGGAGCAGTCCGTCGTAGCTGGTGGCGAGGCGTTTGCCCTCAAGCTGTTCGACGGTGCTGAAGTCGCCCACCGGGCCGGCGAAACGGAAGGTGGAGGCCGCGAAGCCCAGCGGGAGCAGCTCTTCGGCGTCAACCTCGGCGTCGAGGAGCAGGTCGCGGCCGGTGATGCCGACGTCGAGCGTGCCCTGGCCGACATACACAGCGATGTCGCGGGGGCGGAGGAAGAAGAATTCAATGTCGTTGTCCGGGTCCAGCATGACCAGCTCGCGGGTGTCGCGGCGCTGGCGGTAGCCGGCTTCGGCGAGCATGGCGGAGGCGGCTTCGGACAGGGAGCCCTTGTTCGGGACGGCAACTCTCAGCATTGGGGAGGTCTTTCTTGGTCGGGACGGTGTCCGTCGAAAACAGTCCGTTCAAAAACGGTCCGTTCAGGAACATTCCGTCCAGTATCAGTCGGTTCAGGCACAGCGGGCCACGCTATACACCGGATCCGCAGGTCAGGGCCCGGGCGGTTCCGGCGGGAACGTGGCTAGAGATGCTTGTAGACGTCTTCCAGGCTGAGACCTTTGGCGAGCATCAGAACCTGCAGGTGATAGAGCAGCTGCGAGATCTCTTCAGCGGCGGCTTCATCGGATTCGTACTCGGCAGCCATCCAGACCTCGGCTGCTTCCTCCACGACTTTCTTGCCGATGCCGTGGACTCCGGAATCCAGTTCGGCGACGGTGCGGGAGCCCTCCGGACGGACGGCTGCCTTCTCACTCAGTTCTGCGAACAGCGATTCGAAATTCTTCACACCCTCCAGCCTACTTGCTCGCGGGCGGTGGGCGCCTTCCGGGGGCTCGCATGACGGCGGGGATGTGAGCGATTCCACAGGGGCGGGGTTCCGTCAGGGCCGGGTTCCGCAGGGGCAGGGTTCGGCCGGGCCGTCTCCGGGTCCCGGCCGAACCCTTGCTTCAGTCCTAGCTGAACTGCTGGAGCGTCACCGCGGTGGCAAGGGCAGCGGTGACGGCCTCGTGGCCTTTATCCTCGGTGGATCCCGGCAGCCCGGCCCGGTCGATGCCCTGCTGTTCCGTGTCGCAGGTCAGCACGCCGAAGCCGACCGGGACGCCGGTGCGCACCGAGACCTCGGTCAGACCCAGTGTGGCCGCCTCGCAGACGTACTCGAAGTGCGGGGTTCCGCCGCGGATCACGACGCCGAGGGCCACGACGGCGTCGAAGTGCGGTGCCAGCCGGGCGGCGGCGACGGGGAGCTCAAACGTCCCGGGAACCCGGAGCACAGTCGGTTCGCTGATGCCGGCGTCCTTCGCCGCGCGCAGGGCCCCGTCCAGCAGCCCGTCCATGATCTGGGTGTGCCAGCTGGCGGCCACGATGGCCAGCTTCAGCCGCGAGGTCTCCTCCGGTTTGAAGGTGCTGAGGTCAATCTGTGGTGCGCCGTGGCCGCTCATGTGGAAATCCTTGTTCTGCTAAGTCGTTGTGTGGTGTGGGGCAACGCCAGGCGGCCCGCCGGGGCCGGCTGAACGTCGTTCAGTCTTGTTCGTGGTCGAATCCGCGCGGGCCGGCGGCCGGGGCGGCCGGCTCCATGTCCAGGACCAGCCGGTGGTCCATGCGGTCCTTTTTGGTCTGCAGGTACCGGAGGTTCTGCTCCCGGGACGGCACCTCGGTGGGCACCATCTCCACAACGCGGACGCCGGCCTGGGCCAGCCGGTCCTGCTTGTCCGGGTTGTTGCTCAGCAGGCGGACCTCGTGAAGTCCCATGTCCGCGAGGATCTGGGCGGCGGCCTTGTAGCAGCGGGCATCCACGGGGAGGCCCAGCTGTTCGTTGGCCTCCACGGTGTCGAAACCGGCCTCCTGCAGGGCATAGGCCTTCATCTTGTTCGCCAGGCCGATCCCCCGGCCTTCCTGGCCGCGCAGGTACAACAGCGTCCCGCCCGACTCGTTGATCAGCTCGAGAGCGTAGGCCAGCTGCTCGCCGCAGTCGCAGCGGTAGGAGCCGAACACATCTCCGGTGAGGCACTCCGAGTGGAGCCGGACCAGCGGGGCCGTCCCGTCCACCGGCGGCAACGGGGAGCTGACTGCCAGGTGCTCGGCGCCGGTGGCCAGGTCGGTCCAGGCCTGCGCCACGAAGTCGCCGAAGGCCGTGGGCAGCTGCACGATCGGGCCGGCGCTGACCGGATGCGGGCCGCCGGCCGCCAACTGTTCTTGTGCTTCAGATGTCGTCATCTTTTCTCCTCCATCACGCGGGGTCTGCTGCATGGCCGGCGGAACCCCCGGCCTCAAGGTAGGCCACCAGGTCCGCAATCGAAATCAGCGGGCAGCCGTGCTCCAGGGCGAAGCCGCGAAGTCCGTCCAGCCGCATCATCTCTCCGTTGTCGTGCACCACTTCAGCGATCACACCGACGGGCTCGAGCCCGGCCAGCTGGCATAGTTCCACAGCTGCCTCGGTATGCCCGGGACGTTCCCGCACTCCCCCCTTAACGGCGCGGAGCGGGAAAACATGCCCGGGACGGGTCAGCGCCGCCGGTTCGCTCCCCGGATCGGCCAGGATCCGGGCCGTCAGCGCACGGTCCGTGGCGGAGATTCCGGTGCTGACACCCACCGCGGCGTCGCAGGACACCGTGTAGGCGGTGCCCTTGGCGTCCTCGTTGATTGCCACCATCGGCGGCAGCGCGAGGGCGTCCGCCCGATCGCCGTCGAGCGGTACGCAGATGACCCCGGAACTGTACCGGATGGTCCAGCCCATCAGGGCCGGAGTGGCGTGCTGCGCGGCGAAGATGATGTCGCCTTCGTTTTCACGGTCCTCGTTGTCGACCACCAGGACGGGACGCCCGGCAGCGATGGCGCGGACGGCGTCTTCGATCCGGTCGAGTCCGGCTGGGGGGACGACTGTTCCGGGTGCGGCGAGCTCCGCCGGCACGGCAGCGTCGGAGGGGTCGTTGAGCAGGGGCCGGGCAGGGATGTCCGTGACGTTGATGTCCTTGACGTTGTTCACGCTGTTGCCCCCTCTGCGCGTACCGCTGCTCCCCCGGCTGCCGCGCCGGAAAACGCGAGCAGGCGCTCAGTGTACTTCGCCAGGACATCCACTTCGAGGTTCACGCGGCCGCCGATGGCTTTCGCGCCCAGGCCGGTGTCCGCCAGCGTGGTGGGGATCAGCCCCACTTCGAACCACGGCGCCGGTTCAGCGGCCGGGCTCACCGCGGTCACCGTGAGCGACACGCCGTCGACGGCGATGGAGCCCTTCTCCGCGATGTAGCGGGCCAGCCCGGCGGGAACGCCGAAGCGGAGCCGGTCCCAGTTACCCAGAGCCTCCCGCTCCAGCAGCCGGCCGACGCCGTCGACGTGGCCCTGCACGACGTGCCCGTCCAGCCGGCCGCCGGCCGGAACGCAGCGCTCCAGGTTGACCGGGTCCCCGGCGGTAAGTTCGCCGATGGTGCTGCGGGTCAGGGTCTCGCCCATGACGTCGACGCTGAAGTCCTTGCCATCGATCTCCGTGGCGGTGAGGCAGACGCCGTTGACGGCTATGGAGCCGCCGAGGGCCAGTCCCTCGGTGCTGGCGGGGGCGTGGAGCCGGACGGTGGCGCTGATGTCGCCGTTGCGGTCAACGGACAACACCTTCCCCTGTTCGGCGATTATTCCGGTGAACATCAGATGCCTCCTGCGGCGGTGCCCGCGCTGGCGCGGAGCGGGGTTGAAGCGGGTGAAGTGTGGGTGGCGGGGCGCAAGTGCAGCCGCAGGTCGCGGCCGAGCACTTGCACGGCCCCGCCAAACGCCGGGTCCCATTCCCAGCGTTGGGCGTCGGCCAGCGTGGTGATCCCGAGGTCTTCCAGTGCCGGTGTGCCGGAGCCGAGGAGCGTCGGGGCGAGGTAGACGATGAGTTCGTCGACGAGCCCGGCGGCGAGGAACGCGCTGAGGATCCGGGAGCCGCCTTCCACCATGAGGTGCCGGACTCCGGCGGAGAACAGTCCGTCCAGCGCTTCGTGCGGGTCTCGGGTGGGCAGGTGGAGGACCTTGCCGTCGTCGCCGTTGATTGCGGCGCCCTCGGGGATCCCGCGGTAGCCCATCACGACGCGCAGCGGCTGCTCGCCGGTCTGTGTTCCGTCGGGGCCGCGCGCGGTGAGGCGCGGGTTGTCGACCAGCACAGTCTGGGTTCCCACCAGGATCGCGTCGATCCGGCCGCGCAGGGCGTGGTTGTCAGCCAGCGATTCCGGGCTGGAGATCCACTGGCTGGTGCCGTCGCTGGCGGCGATCCGGCTATCGAGCGTCTGCGCGATGTGGAGGGTGACGAAGGGCCGCCTGGCGGCAACGGCCTCGAACCAGCGCCGGTTCAGCTCAAGTGCGGCTTCCGCGCCGAGCCCGGAGCGGACGCGGACCCCTGCGGCGCGCAAGGTGGTTGCGCCGCCGGCGGCGGGGTCGTGCGGATCGTCGATCGCGTAGACGACGTCCGCAACACCGGCCTCGATGATCGCCTGCGCGCAGGGACCCGTGCGGCCGCAGTGGTTGCAGGGCTCCAGGGTGACCACCATGGTGGTGCCGTTGAGGTCATGGCCGGCGGCCTTTGCCTGGTCAATCGCGTCGGCTTCCGCGTGGGCGGTGCCCGCCCCGCGGTGGTAGCCCGTGACCAGCTGGGTTCCGTCAGCGGCAATCACGACGGCGCCAACCAGCGGGTTGGCGCCACGGGGCCCCTGCAGGGCAGCTGCAAGGGCTGCCTCCATGGCCGCGGCCTCGGTGGCGCTGAAGCCTGCTCCGGCCGGAACTGAAACGTACCCGGCAGCGGCGCCGTCCGCCGCCTCGTGTGTGGTGTGTTTGACGCTCATCAACCTGCCACCGGGCTTTCAAAGACCGGAGTGGTGGTGAAGAGCCATCGCAGAGAGTGCATGTGTGTGTCGTTCCTTCCCTCAAAGCCGCGATGGCTCCGGGGGTATACGACAGCGAACTTCCGCGGCGCCACAGGGCTCCGCAGTAACAGCTGTACGTGCTTCTCTCATCCAGACTTTAACTGTCGGTACCGGAGTTCCACCGGTTCAACCGTCTGCCGGCAGCCTTCCCGTGGGAGGTGCCGGCTCGCGGGTCGCGGACTATAACCGCCGGTTCGGACTTACACCGACCCCGGAGCACGTATGTGTCTTGCTATTCTGGCACAACCGCCGGGCAGCTTTGGCTATTCCCGCCGTCGTGATGTTACAGGGTGCGTCATTTTCCGCCTCCGCTGGGCCGCTGTCAGCTGGCGCTGGGCCGTGCCCGCAGCGCTGGCCGGCGCTGGCCGGCGTCAGCTTGCGCTGTCTAGCGCTGGCCTGCGGCGCCCGCTAGCGCTGTCCCGCGGCGCGAAGCCGGTCGATCGCCTCGGCCGGATCATCGGCACCGTAGACGGCGGAGCCGGCCACAAAGACGTTGGCGCCGGCATCGGCAGCACGCCAGATGGTGTCAGCGGTGATGCCGCCGTCGACCTGCAGTGCCACGTCCAAGCCGGACGCATCAATGGCCGCGCGGGCCCGGCGGATCTTGGGCAGCGTAAGGTCGAGGAATTCCTGGCCGCCGAAGCCGGGCTCCACCGTCATGATCAGCAGCATGTCGATCTCGCCGAGCAGGTCCAGGAAGGGTTCCACGCCGCTGCCCGGACGGAGCGCCAGCCCTGCCTTGGCCCCGCGGGCCCGCAGCTCACGTGCGAGTTTAATCGGCGCAATCGAGGCCTCGGCATGGAACGTCACGGAGGCGACCCCGGCGTCGGCGTAGGCCGGAGCCCAGCGGTCCGCGTGCTCGATCATGAGGTGCGCATCCAACGGAACCGGGCTTATCTCCTGCAGCCGCGCAACCACCGGCAACCCCAGCGACAGGTTGGGCACGAAGTGGTTGTCCATGACGTCCACGTGAACCGCATCAGCGTTGCCGATTCGCTGCAGCTCGGCTTCGAGGTTGGCGAAGTCTGCGGAGAGGATGCTCGGATGGATACAGCTCTTGGCCATGTGCATTTCCTTGTCATTCTGCTGAGATGTCCGGTGGGGGCGCGAACCCCCGTGCCTAGTATTCCCTGTTGGTCAGGCCTTTTTGTGGATGAGCGCCAGGAACATCGCGTCCGTCCGGTGCACGTGCGGCCAGAGCTGGGCGGTGAGCTCGTGCCCGGCGTCGAGGTGGCCCGTGAGGCTGACGCTGTCCAGCGCGGCGCCGGCGTCGAGCAGTTCAAGATCGTCGCGTTTCCGCAACACATCGCTCACGACGGCGGTCGTTTCGGCGGGGTGCGGCGAGCACGTCACGTAGGCCACGACGCCGCCGGGCTTTACGGCCGCCAGCGCCGACTTGAGCAGCTCACGCTGGAGCGGGCCCAGGTCCGTCAGGTCCTTGGGGGTCCGGCGCCAGCGCGATTCCGGGCGGCGGCGCAGGGCGCCGAGTCCCGTGCAGGGGGCATCGACGAGCACACGGTCGAAGCTCTCCGGCATCTCGGTACCCACCTCGCGGCCGTCGCCGGTGCGCACATGCCAGACCTCGTGCGGCACGGCTGCGAGGGCCTGACGAACCAGTTTGGCGCGGTGCGGCGCCGGTTCGTTGGCCAGCAGCGTGGCGCCGCGCTCCCGGGCGAGGGCGCCGAGCAGGGCCGCCTTGCCGCCGGGACCGGCGCACATGTCCAGCCAGCGTTCGGCTGGCTTTTCGGCTGACACTTCGGCTGCGGGGCTACCGGTCCCCTGGCTGCTGCCACCCAGATCGACGGCGGCCATGGCGCGGGCCACCAGCTGGGAGCCGACGTCCTGGACGCGGGTGGTGCCTTCACGCACGGAAGCGAGCCGGCCGAGGTCTCCGCCGTTGGAGAGCGCCGAGCCTTCGACGAGTTCGCCGGGTGTTGCGCCGCCTTCGAGGGCCTCGTCCAAACTGCCCAGCCCGGGGAGTGCTACGAGGTTGACTACCGGCGCGGCGTTGTCTGCCTCGAGGAGGTCGCTGATCTCGGTGACGGGACGGCCGTGCGCCACGAGGGACTGCCGGAGGGCCCGCACAATCCATTCGGGGTGGGCGTAGCGGATGGCGGCTTGTTTCGTTTCGTCCGTCTCGTCGCTCAAGAGCAGGTCCAGCCACTCCTCGAGAGTGCGGGCTGAAACTTTACGCAGCACGGCGTTGATGAGGGCCGACGGTCCGGCGCCAATTACGGCGCGGGCCAGGCCGACGGTCTGGTCCAGCGCGGCGTGGGCGGGGACGCGCATGGCCAGCAGTTGGTGGGCGCCGATCCGGAGCGCGTCGAGGATGGCCGGGTCCAGCTGATCGAGCGGCCGGTCCACGCAGCGGGCCAGGATGGCGTCGTAAGTGCCTTGGCCCCGCAGTGCGCCGTAGCTCAATTCCGTGGCGAAGCCGGCGTCGCGCTTGTCCAGGCTGTGGTGCCGGATCCTGGCCGGCAGCACGAGGTTGGCGTAGGCGTCCTCGGAGGCGACGGCGCGCAGCACCTCGAAGGCCACGAGCCGGGCAGGATCGGCCCGGCGGGTGCGCTGGGAGGGCGCGTTCTCGGTGAAGTCGCGTTGCGGTCCGCGGTTGCGTTCCCGGCCCTGCGCGTTCCGCTGGCTGCCGTCCCGTCCCCGGCCGCCTTGGCCGGAGCCACGCTGGCCGCCTTGGCCGGAGCCACGCTGGCCGCCTTGGCCGCCCTGGCCGGAGCCACGCTGGGGGCCGTTGCCGCGGCCACTGCCGCTCCCGGACTCGCTCATTCGAATACCACGCTTTCAAGTGTTGCCTGTCCGCGCGCCCAGTCGGCGGCGGTCATCATTTTCTTGCCCGAAGGCTGGATCCGGGTGAGTTCCACCGGATGCGAACCGGTTCCCACCAGCACGGCCTTGCCCTCCAGGGCCAGCTGGCCCGGGGTCAGCGCCGGTCCCCCTGGCCGCAGCACCACCGGTTCCAGCTTGACCCGCTGGCCGTCCAGGATGGTCCAGGCGCCGGGTTCCGGAGTGACACCGCGCGCCCGCCGCCCGATCGCGAGGGCGGGCTGCGTCCAGTCGATCCGGCCGTCCTCGAGGCTCAGTTTGGGGGCCAGGCTCACTTCGCCCTGCTGCGGGACCGCTGCCGCCTTTCCGGCGTCGACCGCGGACAGCGTTTGGGTCAGCAGCACGGCGCCGCTATGGGACAGCCGCTCAAGGAGCGCACCGGCGGTGTCGTCGGGGCGGACAGCTTCGGTGAGGGTGCCGAAAACCGGGCCCGTGTCCAGCCCTTCCTCCAGCTGGAAGGTGACAGCCCCGGTGACGTCGTCACCGGCGATGAGGGAGCGCTGCACGGGGGCTGCGCCACGCCAGGCCGGCAGTAAGGAGAAGTGCAGGTTGATCCATCCATGCCGGGGAATGTCCAGCGCCACCCGGGGAATGAGCCCGCCGTAGGCCACGATTGCGGCGACGTCCGGGCCGGCGGCCGCGATCTGCTCAGTCACCGCGGCGTCGACCCTGGCGGCGTGAATGATGTCGATGCCCAGTTCCGCGGCCCGGGCAGCAACAGGCGACGGCGTCAGCACGCGTTTGCGCCCCAGCGGCGCGTCCGGGCGGGTGAGGACGGCAACGACGTCGAATCCTGCCGCCACGAGCGCGTCCAGGGACGGCACTGCCACAGCCGGAGTCCCCGCGAAGAGAACTTTCACTGGGCGTTTCCGAAGGAGCCGAAGCTGCCTGCGCCTGCGGTGCCGGACCCAAAGCTGGTGCCGACCGTCTTGGCGCGCTTCGCCGTCGTCTGTTCGGTGATGGAGTCGTAGTTGGCGTTCCGGATGGCGCGCAGGGCCGTCTTCCGGTCCTCGCCTTCCAACCTGTCGGTGAAGAGGATGCCGTCGAGGTGGTCGGTTTCGTGCTGGAAGGCGCGGGCCAGCATGCCTTCGCCCTCGACGGTCACGGGGTTGCCGTGCAGGTCCACGCCGGTGACGCGGGTGTGCCGGTGGCGGCGGACCGGGAAGCCGAGGCCGGGGATGGAGAGGCAACCTTCCACCTCGTCGGGCTGGAAGTCGTCGCTGTTTTCCAGCACCGGGTTGATGATGTGTCCCTCGACGCCGTGAATGCGGTACGTGAAGACGCGCTGGCTGACGCCGACCTGGGGCGCGGCCAGGCCCGCGCCGTCCACGTCCTCCATGGTTTCGGTCATGTCGGCAACCAGCTTCGCTAGCTCAGGCCCGAATTCCGTCACGGGATCGGCAACTGTGCGCAGCACAGGATCCCCGATGATGCGGATATTCAAAATGGCCATGTGCAATCTGTCCTTACGGTGGGCGGCGGCGGATCCAGTCCAGTTTAGTTGCACACCGGACCTGGCCCGGACGGCAGCTGTTCATCGGGCTGGGCGGGGTGGACTGGTGGGCGGTGATGGTGGAGCGGGTTGGGGGTTCCTCTGCTGGGTTCTGTTCGCGAGGCGGGGCGGGGCGGCCCGGTTTCCGCTCGCGGGCTGGGGCGGGGGTGCGGATCCCTGCGTGCGCGCCGCGTGTGGCTCCGGGCGTGAGGTATGCGTGCGGCCTGCAGAGTGCGGCCAACCCGCGGCACATTTGTGGCCCGGATCCGATTCTGGCGGCATCCGGTGGTGGCGGACCGGGACCGACGCCGGCAGGATGATTTTGGCCCACTTCTGGGCCCGGTGCTGGCCGGCGTTATTTTGTCGTAGCTCGCCACTAATGTGAGTTCTATGGAAGCCGTGAGGGATTTCATCGCCGTTGAGGACTCAGGCCGGGGCATAGCTCCGGAAGGGCCGTCCGGTGTGGCCGGTGTTCAGGGTGTGGACACCGCCCTGGCACTGGTCCGGGAGGTGTCGTCGACGGCTGCCGGGGACGCTGCCTTGTGGGATTTCCGGGAGGCCGCGGATTTCGCCGGGACGGTGGAGGAACTCTCGCGGGCCCTGGACTACCTGCAGCTGGTGGCGGCCGGCGCCGTGGACCGAACCCGGAAACAGGCCGCCGCCGCTCCGAAAGCGAACACGGCGTGGACCACCGGTTGGCGGGACGACTCCACCGACGGCACGGCCG
>NZ_VEGI01000005.1:40919-251375 GCF_007679325.1 Arthrobacter sp. U41
CGGACCAGATGACGTGTCCGTCGCGGCGGCAGCGGAAGGCGGGACTGCGTGGGCCACCGGTTGGCGGGACGACTCCACCGATGCCACGGCCGGACCAGATGACGTGTCCGTCGCGGCGGCAGCGGAAGGCGGGACTGCGTGGGCCACCGGTTGGCGGGACGACTCCACGAACGGCACCGCCGGGCCGGGCAACGCGTCCGTCGCCGTGGGCGCGTTGGCTGTATCCGGATCGGAAGTTGCCGCGGGCGCCGCGGGTGGCGGAGATGCCGCGGCTGTATACGGTGCCGCGGATGCCCGCATGGCCGTGGACGACGGGTACCGGAACACCACGGAGTTCCTGCGGGCGCGGCTGCGGATCAGCGCCCCCGAGGCCCGCCGCCGGCTCGCCCTCGCCGGGGATCTGCTGCCGCGGCAGGGATTCTCCGGGAACCCCTTGCCCCCGGTACGGGAGGAACTCGGCGCCGCCGTCGCCGCCGGCGACGTCTCGTCCCGGGCCGCGACCATCATCACCCTGGCCCTGGACCGGGTCCGGCACACCTGCAACCCCGAAGCCGCCGCCGGGATGGAACACGCCCTGACCCGCACCGCGGCCGAGAACGACCCCGACATCCTCGCCCGCGCAGCCCGGAACTGGACCGACGCCCTGGACCAGGACGGCGCCGAACCCACCGAAGAACTCCTCCGCCAGCTCCAGGGCGCCTTCATCCGCAAACCCCGCCACGGCCTCCAGCACCTCGAAATCTTCGCGACCCCCGAACAGTTCGAACACCTCCTCACCGTGATGAACAACGCCACCAACCCCCGCACCACCCACACCGGGACACCCGCGGCACCTGAAGAAGGGAGTGCCGCGGGAGGCACGGCAGCCTGCGAGGGTTCCTCCGGTGCAGCCGGCGCCGCCGGCACGCCGGAAAATGACCCCGGTGCCGCGGCAGGCACGGCAGCCTGCGACGGCGCCGCCGGCACGCCGGAAAATGACCTCGGTGCCGCGTGCCTGGACCTCCGCTCGCAGCCGCAGAAACGCCTGGACGGCCTCGTCGGCGCTGCCAAAATCGCCCTCGCCACCGGCTCCCTCCCCGCCGCCGGAGGGCTCCGCCCGCAGGTCATGGTCACCATCGACTACCGCGACCTCCTCGCCCGGCTCGAACACCTCACCGGCAACACCGACCAGCCCGGAAACAACCGCGACGACACCACAGCCCGCGAGGCCACAACACGTTCCTTCCGGCCCGGCGGACCGACGGGGCACACCGGCACGATGCTCTTCACCGGCCCTGTCACCGCCTCCACCGTCCGGAAGATCGCCTGCGACGCCGACATCATCCCGGTCCTGCTCGGCGGCGAAGGCCGGATCCTGGACATCGGACGCGCCTCACGCGTCTTCCCGCCCCACATCCGCAAAGCCCTCACCGCCCGCGACCAGGGCTGCGCCTTCCCCGGCTGCACCATCCCCGCCCCCTGGTGCGAAGCCCACCACATCACCTACTGGTCCCGCGGCGGCCCCACCGGCACCGAAAACGGAACCCTGCTCTGTTCACACCACCACCACGTGATCCACAAAGAGCAATGGACCATCCAGATCCGCACCGGCATCCCCTGGTTCATCCCGCCACCCCACATCGACCCACGCCAGGCACCCCGGCGCAACTACTACTTCCACCCCGCAGACCTCAACACCGCCGCCTGATACCGGCAGTTGTGTCAGGTGAAGCCGATCTGTCCTCAGGCTCTCCCGCATGCTTCAGGGACTCCACGCGCGTTGGCACGCGTCAGCTGGGGTCATCAACGCCTTCTGACGGGGGCATGAGTTCATGCGCGGCGCACTCGCATGTGAAATAGGCGGGAAATAGGCGGGCCACTAGTGACGGCAGGTGCGGCGCCCCTCGCACGTGAAATAGGCGGGAAATAGGCGGGCCACTAGTGACGGCAGGTGCGGCGCCCCTCGCACGTGAATTGGGAGGGCCGCCAACGATGGCATCGGCAGCAGAAGGCCGCGTGCAGGCACCGGGCGGTCTCTTCTGGGTTAGCCGGCGGCGATGGCGAACCTTGCGATCAAAAAGCGCGAGCGAACCGTGCGGTCAAGAAAGCGAGCGATCCGTGCGGTCAAGAGCGGTCAAGAGAAGCGAGCGACCTACCGGGGCCGGAAACCAGAATGGGATAAGTTCGCAAAAGCTACGGGCTGCGGCTGAATGTGTTGCAAAAATTGCCCGGGACTGCGGAAGATTCCCCGCCGCTTTGGGATGCCGCCGATACCGGCACACACCGCGCCACCCTCGACACGCCTCGTGCCAGTGTTCAGCACCCCCGCGCCACCTTCGACGCGCCCGCGTCTTATTCGGCATGCCCAGGGCCATGTTCTTCAGAATGCCCGGCGCCATCCTGGGCACGCAGCTTGTTCGACGGCCCGACGGGCGGCCGTGTGGGCCCTACCGGGTGAGAGGTGGTGGGGCCAGCGGGAGCAACGCGGTTCCGGCTGCAACGGTGTCGGCGGACATCTCCCACACCCGCCGCAGGGCGCAGAACTTCCACCAGTGGTGCTTCAGGACCTCCGGGTTGGCACGCAGTGGACGGACTTCCGTCTGCCCGATTGCGACTGCCAGCAAAATGGGGGAATCGCCGTGCTGCCAGGCTTCCCACTCCCCTGCCACCGGATCCACGAGGCTTTCCTCTGCCTTCATACCGGCCACCAGCTGCATGACCACTTTGTCATCCAGGGGTTTGACCGTGCCGTCCCGGCTGGTCCCCTTGGTCTTGTAATCGATGAGGCAGATCCGGCCGTTGATCCTGGCCACAAGATCCAGGGTGCCGGCGTAGCCAACGGTTTTATTCCAGACCGTGATCTCCGGAGCGATCGGCTCCACCTGGAAGAGGTCCCACCACTCATCGAAGCGGGCCGCGAAGGCTTCTTCACCGTTGGCGGCAAGGGCTTCCCGGGTTTCCTTCATCTGATGCGGGCGGCCCAGCGCACGCAGCGCAACCTGCTCGCAGTAGTTGTGGACACGGTCACCGCGCTTCGCAGCGTCGTCGCGGTAAGACTCTGCCGCCTTGGCCGCACGGCTCACTGCCTGGCGAACTTTGGCAGGGCTGCCCAGGATGCCGGGCAGTGTGGGGTCCTGGGCGAGGCTATTGGCGCCCATGTACCCGAACCAACCGTCCAGCCCGTGGGGCTGCTGACCGATCACGGTGGTGATAGAGGGAACGGAGAACTGCTCTGACGTGGAGCGCGCATACATCCGGCCGTATTCCGTGGCATGGGCAAGAAGAGGGGCGGTCATGGGAAGACTCTTTCACGGGGGTCTGACAGTGGATAAAACGGCGGCGGGCCGCACTGCCCGATGCGCTAACAAGAATGGTCCGCCCCGCTCGGTGAGCGGAACGGACCATTTATTGGGTGGGCGATACTGGGTTCGAACCAGTGACCTCTTCGGTGTGAACGAAGCGCGCTACCACTGCGCCAATCGCCCCAATGCCATTGAATGCTAGCCCACCCTGGCGGAATTTAGAAATCGGGGCTCAACGTCGCGCCACGGCCGCCAACTAAGCCGTCCACCTGGCACCCTACAAACCCGGCGAGTCCCGTCGGCAACGGTGGCGGACCCCGCGGCGGCACCCGAAAAGGACTGCTAATTACAGGGCTGTAATTAGCAAGAACCGCTAGAATTCAAGGATGCGAGGGTCCCCGCCCGCGCCGTCGTCGTCCCGATTTGTAAGTTCCCTGAACCTCCTATAGAGTTCTTACTCGTTGGAACGCGAGGAAATGCCGATTGCGGCGGGGAATTGCAGACAATATTGCGGACGTAGCTCAGCTGGTAGAGCACCACCTTGCCAAGGTGGATGTCGCGAGTTCGAATCTCGTCGTCCGCTCGCAGGACACTGTCACGGTATGGTTCTTCGGAATCCTATCTACACGGTGGGTTGGCCGAGAGGCGAGGCAGCGGCCTGCAAAGCCGTATACACGGGTTCGAATCCCGTACCCACCTCGGTGAAAACCCTGGTTTCCGGTTCAGGTCGGATGCAAGGGGCGATTGGCGCAGCGGTAGCGCGCTTCCCTGACACGGAAGAGGTCACTGGTTCGATCCCAGTATCGCCCACCAAAGTAAGGCAACTTGCTTGATGCAGTACCACCGGCCCAGCCGGCATGGACTAAAATGCGGACGTAGCTCAGCTGGTAGAGCACCACCTTGCCAAGGTGGATGTCGCGAGTTCGAATCTCGTCGTCCGCTCTCTTCATTACAACTCCACACCGGATCCTTCCGGTTGCGGGCGATTGGCGCAGCGGTAGCGCGCTTCCCTGACACGGAAGAGGTCACTGGTTCGATCCCAGTATCGCCCACCACAAAAGCAGCTCCCCCGGAGCTGCTTTTTTTGTGCCCTTCGGGTCCTTCTACCCTGTTCGCCGAAAACGGCTTCTTTTACCCTGTGGGCGGACACCCTTGGCACCCCCACCAGCTCCCGCTAGGGTAGAAATCGCTAGGAGCGATCTGGCTCCGCGACCGAAGGGAGGTGCCCGTGGGTTTACTTGACGATCTAAAGGGCAAGGCTCAGAAAGTAATTGGTGGCAACGAACAAGCCATCAAGGACGGCATCGAAAAGGCCGGCGATTTCGTCGACTCCAAAACCGGCGGAAAGCACGCCGACAAAATCGATTCCGTGCAGCGAGGCGCTTCCGACTTCGTGGACAAGGCGAACGACCAGCCGAATACGCCGCCGGTCGCCGATCAGAATCCTGTCGCCGGTAAGCCCCCCGTTGCCGGGGATCCCCGCCAGCCTGGCCTCTGACCCAGATACGTCAGCGAGGTGCCGGTCCCGCCGAGAGGCGGCGCCGGCACCTCCGGCGCTTAACGGCTCCTAACGGCGTTTAACCGCTCATAACGACGCAACGCGGGGTCACTCATCGTCCATCCGGTGTCTCAGGATGGGCTGTCAGTGCGGTAAACCCCGCGTTGCTTGTGAACGTCAGGAGGGTTCGTGGTTCTGGCCTTCACGGGCCAGGGCGGTGAGGCGCGAAACAGCGCGGAAGTACTTCTTCATGTACCCGCCGGTCATCATTTCCTCGGTGAACAGCTGGTCGAACGGCACTCCGCTGGCCAGGATGGGCACGTCCTTGTCGTAGAGCCTGTCGGCGAGAACCACAAAGCGCAGCGCGACGGCCTGCTCGGTGATGGTGTGGACGTTCTTCCAGACCACACCCTCGATGCCGTCGAGCAGCTGGCGGTAGCGGCTCGGGTGGACGCCGGCCAGGTGGTCGATCAGGGTGCTGAACTCATCGCGCGCCACCGTTTTCCCGTGGAACTCGTTCTGCATGTGGTGCGTCAGCTGCTCGTTCGGCAGCGGCTGCGGCGCGGCGGGCAGACCGCGGTGACGGAAGTCCTCGCCGTCGATGCGGACGACGTCGAACTGGTCCGCCAGCACCTGGATTTCACGGGCGAAGTCGACGGCGGCAAACCGGCCGTCGCCCAAGGACCCGGGCAGGGTGTTGGACGTGGCGGCAAGCTTGACGCCGGCGTCGGCCAGTTCACGCATGAGCCGGGACATCAGCACGGTGTCGCCCGGATCATCGAGCTCGAATTCGTCGATGCAGACCAGCTTGTAGTGGCTCAGGGCCTCGACCGTCTTGCGGAAGGACAGCGCCCCCACCAGGTTGGTGTACTCAACGAACGTGCCGAAGGCCTTGGGCCCGGGGGCGGCGTGCCACAGCGAGGCGAGCAGGTGGGTCTTGCCGACGCCGAAGCCGCCGTCGAGGTAGATCCCGGCCCGGGACATATCCTTCTTGCCGAAGAGGCGTTTGAAGAGCCCGTCCCCGTCGCGCGCGCCGACGTTTGCCGCGAATCCCTCCAGCGCTTTGACCGCGGCGGCCTGGCTGGGCTGGGACGGATCCGGCCGGTAGCTGGAAAACGAAACCTCACCGAAGCGCGGCGAGGGATAAAAACCGTTGAGGAGTTCATCCACTGAAACTGCCGGGGTGCGGGCGGCGAGCTGTTCGATCTGTACCAAGGTGGTCCGTTCTGCTGGTCTCTTGTCCCCAGAAAGAATACCGGCAATGCGCGGGCCGCCTGTCAGCCCGCCGCCGGGCGGCGTGGACGGGAGGGCTTCACGTGACGAAGACCATATTTCCGAGTGTGAACCCGGTGGCGCAATCCCGGCGGGGCGTGGTTAGGGTTGGAGGAGGCCCGGCGCCCTTATGCGATTCCTCCATGGCCCGGCCTCCTGACCGCTTCAGTGAAAGGCCATTTAATGCCCTACCCCGTTGAGCAGAACGAGAAGTTCGCCGCCTACGCCCACCCCGGGCGGCTCGTGTCCACCGAGTGGTTGGCTGCCGCGATCGACTCCGGCGCCCTCCAGGACGGCAAGCTTGTGGTGGTGGAATCCGACGAGGACGTGCTGCTGTACGAGACCGGCCACATCCCGGGAGCCGTGAAGATCGACTGGCACACCGACCTGAACGACGAGGTCACGCGCGACTACGTGGACGGCGAGGCCTTTGCCGCCCTCGCTGCGGCCAAGGGGATCTCCCGCGACAGCACCGTGGTCATCTACGGCGACAAATCCAACTGGTGGGCGGCCTACGCGCTGTGGGTCTTTACGCTGTTCGGTCACGAGGACGTCCGGCTGCTCGACGGCGGCCGGGACAAGTGGATCGCCGAGGGACGGCCCATCACCACGGACAAGACGGCCACCACGCCCGGTGACTACCCCGTCGTCGGGCGCAACGACGCCCCGATCCGCGCCTTCAAGGAAGACGTCCTGGCCCACTTCGGCAAGCCGCTGATCGACGTCCGCTCCGCCGAGGAGTACACGGGCCAGCGCACACACATGCCGGCCTACCCCGAGGAAGGCGCCCTGCGCGGGGGGCACATCCCCACCGCGGCGTCCATCCCGTGGGCGCGTGCGGCTGCCGAGGACGGCACCTACCGCACCCGCCCCGAACTCGAGGCCCTCTACCTCGGCGAGGCCGGGCTGAAGGAAGGCGACGACGTCGTGGCGTACTGCCGTATCGGCGAGCGTTCCAGCCACACGTGGTTCGCGCTCAAGTACCTGCTGGGCTTCGAAACGGTCCGCAACTACGACGGGTCCTGGACCGAATGGGGCAACGCCGTCCGCGCCCCCATCGTCAAGGGCACCGAGCGCGGCACGGTTCCGGCCGCCAAGTAGCCCGGGCGTAAGCTGGAAGAGATGAATACTGCTGCCCTTCCCACCGCACTGGCGGAAATTGTCGACGACTTCCAGGCCGTCACCGAGCCCGAACGGCTCCAACTGCTGCTCGAGTTCTCCCGCGACCTTCCGGAACCCCCGGAACGGCTCAAGGACCATCCGGAGCTGATGGAGCAGGTGGTCGAGTGCCAGTCACCGTTGTTCCTGACCATCGAAACGGAAAAGTCCGACGGCGGCGCGGCCGACGCCGTCCGGCTCTACTTCAAAGCACCGCCGGAGGCCCCCACCACCCGGGGCTTCGCGGGCGTGCTGCACGAAGGCCTCGACGGGCTGAGCCCGGCGGAGATCCTGTCCGTCCCGGATGACATGCCGGAACTGCTGGGACTGACCAGGGCCATCACTCCGCTGCGGATGCGCGGGATGACTGCAATGCTGGGCCGGATCAAGCGCAAGGTTGCTGCCCTCCCGCAGCAGCCCTGACGGTATCCGGTCACTTCGGGACCCGGATAAACGGAAACCCATGGCACGCAAACAGGCGTCACAGGGAACCCCGGCCACCGCCGTACTGGCGGCCGCCGGGGTTCCCTTCGTCGCGCACCCCTACAGCCACGACCCCGCTGCCGCCAGTTACGGCCTCGAAGCGGCGGAGGTGCTCGGCGTCGACCCTGCCCGGGTGTTCAAAACCCTGATGGTCGACGTCGACGGCCGGCTCGCCGTCGGCGTCGTGCCGGTGAGCAGGAACCTGGACCTCAAGGCGATGGCGGCCGCGCTGGGCGGCAAGAAAGCGGCCATGGCGGACCCGGCAGCAGCCGAGCGCCGCACCGGCTACGTGCTGGGGGGCATCTCGCCGCTGGGACAACGGCAGCCCTCCCCCACCGTCCTGGATGACAGCGCCCTGGGCCTGGACACGATCCTGGTCTCGGGCGGCCGGCGCGGCCTGGACATCGAGCTGAGTCCGGCGGAACTGATCCGTCTCACCGGGGCACGCACGGCAAGGATCGGGGCCGGCAGGAAATAGCCGGGAAAGAACGGGCTGGAGCAGCGGGCCCGCAGTCGCGTTCAGGAGCCTCGGGTTCAGGAGCCTCCGGGACCTGCGCCTAGGGAGCAGACGCCTCGGGGTTGGGCTGGCCGGGATTCACGCGGGGCGCGAGCTGCTGACCGAGCCAGGCCGTGACCAGCCGCTCCCAGCGCTCCGGATCCACATTCCATTCCTTGGTGTGCCGGGCGCGCTCGAAGGTCTCGAAGGTGACCATCTCCGGGTTCTTCTCGGCCAGGGCAGCGGACGGGCCATAGGGGACGTATTCGTCGTCGACACTGTGGATGATCAGCGTGGGCGTCCGCAGTTCCACGGCACGGGAAACCCAGTCCATGGCCTTCAGGTCCACCGGCGCGGCGAGTCCGGTCAGCCGCCGGCCCAGCTTGTGGCCCATCATCAGCTGCCCGTACCTGCCCACTGCCGACGGGATCCGGTTGAGCTCGGCGTGGTGCGCCAGCACGTTTACCCAGTTGATGACGGGTGCGTCCAGCACCATCGCCCTGATGAGGGGGTGGTAGTGGGACAAATCGGCGGTCTGGAGGCAGATGGCCCCGCCCATGGACCAGCCGAAGAGCACCACTTCCCGGGCGCCATGCTCCAGCGCAAAACCGATGGCCGCCTCGACGTCGCGCCACTCGGTGGAGCCCAGGCCGTAGCGCCCGTCCTGCGCCGACGGCGCCAGCCCGTCATTGCGGTAGGTGATCACCAGGCTGGACATGCCCAGTTCGTGGGCGGTCCGGACGGCCCGCAGGCATTCCTGCCGGCTGGCGCCGCGGCCGTGCACCATAATCGCCCAGATGCCCGATTCCTTCGGGGCCCGGACGAGCCACGCCGGCGCGGTCCCGCCGTCGACCTCGATGTCCACGTCCTCCGAGGGCAGGCCGATGCTGGCGGGGTCGGGGTACGCGGCCCCGCTCCAGTATCCGCGGCGGGCCGTGCTGAGGTCCCCGCTGTAGACGGTTTCGACTTCGCGCTGCACGGTGCGCTCGGCCGGCGAGTAGGACACGATTCGACCGATCCGGGCGTGGCCCCGGCCGCCGTCGAAGAAGAACCCGTAGACGCCCTCGACCGTGGCGTCAGGGGTGGCCGCGAGGATGAGCTGCAGCCCGTGCGCGCCCCGGATCACCGCGAGCACCTCCTGGTCCTCCTCCCTGACCCGGGCGGGGGTGATCACCCTGCGGGCAAAATAGAGGGCCAAGGCTGAAGAGCCGGCAGCCAGCAGCCCGGCCGCGGCGCTTCCGCCGATGACGCCGGCCACCGCCCACTTGGCGCTGCCCGGAACGGAAACTTCGGCGGAGTTCGCGACAGCGCGGGCGGCCTTTCCACGGGCGGTGGAGATCCGGTGCGGGTCCGGCAGGAGGCGTGAGGAGGAAGCCATGGCACCATTCTTACCGAACTCCCCGCCCGGCGTGGCATCCGCGGGCGCCACGGACCCCGGCGGGCAGATCCTGCTGGTGTCCGCGGCACGCTCCCCAGCTGCCGTGCAAGGCCGGCAACGCGGCGCTGTGCGGGCAGTCGGCGCCCCAATCCGTGCGGGTGCCCCGGCGCGCGACTAGGCTGGGGGAATGAGTGATCCAATCGTCATTTTGACAGAAGAGCCCCTCGGCGCGGACGACCGCGTCAACATCGAAACCCTGCTTGCCGGCGGTGATGCGCCGCTGGTGGTCCTCGTTCCGGCCAGCACGGAGCGGCACCTCCTGGTGGATTTCCTGGAGAACCTCTCCCTGCTGGAGATCTCCAAGGCCTTCCGTGAATTGACGGCACACGCCGATCCCGCCGGGGAACGCGCCGAAGCCGCTGAAACCCTGGCGGCCTCGCTCGCTGCACTGGCCGGGCTCGGCAGCGGCGTGACCGGAGAAATTGTCGAGGGCAAGGCCGTCGACGGAATGGTCGCCAAAGTCACGGAACTCGGCGCCGGACAGGCCGTAGTGATCACCCGACCGCACGCCGTTGCGGACACCTTCCACACCGACTGGGCTACCAAGGCCCAGGACAAACTGGGCCTTCCGGTCCTGCATCTGTACGCCGGATCGGGATTTATCGGGGACTCCTGAGCGTTAGTCCAACTATGAGCATCTTCAGTAACAAGCCCAAAGTTTCGCCCGTTGCTTCCCCTGCCGGGGCGGACGGCGGTGCCGCCGGCCAGGCCGCACATCCGCCCGTCGAAAAGTCGCCGGTTGAAAAGTCTGACCAGCAGTGGCGCCAGGAACTGACGCCTGAGGAGTACCGGGTCCTGCGCCAGGCCGGGACGGAGCGGCCCTACACCGGCGAGTACTGGGACACCCACACCGCAGGCGTGTACCAGTGCCGGGCCTGCGGCACCGAGCTGTTCACCAGCCGTGAGAAGTTCGACTCGCACTGCGGCTGGCCCTCCTTCTGGGCCCCGCTTGCCGAGGGTACCGTCAAGTACATCCACGACCGGACCCTGGGCATGGAACGGGTCGAAGTCCGCTGCGCCGCGTGTGATTCCCACCTGGGCCACGTATTCGAGGGCGAAGGCTACGGAACCCCGACCGACCAGCGCTATTGCATCAATTCCGTCTCACTGAAGCTGGTCTCGGCCGACGACGCCGGCCAGTAGCGCCTGGTCACTTGCCCCGCCAGCAGCCCGGGCGCCCCCGGCGTACCGGCATTTCCGGTTAGGTCCCGGGCCCGGCCGCCCCGGTGCCCCCGGGCAGTTCCCGGGAGTCCCAAGGCAGTTCCCGGGATTCCCCTGGGGTGAAGCACGTGGAGGGTCCCCGCCCGACGCCGCATCGGCGGCCGCGGCGGGGGCCCTCTCCCGTTCGGGCGGGGAACACCACGAACGCACCCACCCCACTGCTGGAGCTGGCGCGGGCTGAAGAGTCGACTTGCCACAGACCTTCTTACGCTCAGGTCAATTTTGCATTAGAAACCCTGATCTCTTGCTACGCTCAATTTAGCTACTGACGAGCGACGCTCCCAGCACAGAGAAAGGTGCCCGCTGCGATGACCACCACCGCTTTCACCACCACTGCCCCGATCCCGGCCACCTCCCCGGAATGGCTGCAGCTCAAGGCCGCCGCCACCGCGTTGCAGGCGCTCCAGGTCCAGGACGGCTCCGTTCCGGAGAGCGCCGACCATGAGGCGGCCGCCGGGTATGTCCGCACCATCACGGCGGGCATCCAGGCCCTGGCACCGTCCTTCCCGCACGACGCCGACTACCTCTCCCTCCTCGTCACTGACTTCGGCCGCTGGGCCGACGGCGGCTTCGGCGTGCCCGACTTCCTGGACTCCCTGCAGGCATTCCAGCCGCAGCGGCACCGGGTGAACGGCCTGCAGCACCTCGTCGTCTTCCCGATGTACACCCAGAACGGCAGCAGCAACCGCCTGGTCGAAGCCGTGCTGATCGAGGTCATCTGGCCCGAGTTCATCGCCGGCCTGGAAGAGGGCGAGTACTCCAACAAGCTCTTCGTCCCCATCCGTTTCCTGGACTTCACGCCCGGCTACGACACCAACTCCGCAGTGCTGTTCCCGGAGACCGTCGCCGTGCGGGAAACCCCCACGTTCACATGGGGTGCCATTTTCGCCGACCGTGAGGCGGCCCGCTTCCGCCGTGTGCTCCGGGCCGCCGCGGACATCACCTCGCTGCAGCTTCCCGAGGACGCCGCCGGCCTGCTCGAGGACCAGGAGCTCACCGAGGAAACCTTTGTGATGTGGGACCTCATCCACGACCGCACCCACATGCGCGGCGACCTGCCCTTCGACCCGTTCATGATCAAGCAGCGCATGCCGTACTTCCTCTACTCCCTCGAGGAACTCCGTTGCGACCTGACCGCCTTCCGCGAATCCGTCAAGATCGAAAAGGACGAGGAAGCCGCCCCGGAGGCACGCCGCCACGCCAAGCTGGTCCAGTACGCCGTGATCTTCGACCGGATCTTCCGCTTCGCCATCACCGGCAGCCGCGTCCGCAACTACGACGGTCTCGGCGGCCAGCTGCTCTTCGCCTGGATGCACCAGCACCACGTCCTGCACTGGACCGACAGCAAGCTCAGCATCGACTGGGACGAAGCGGCCGACGTCGTGGTTGAACTCGGCGCCCGGATCGAGGAGCTGTACTGGCGCTCGATCGACCGCCCCAAGATGGCCCACTGGCTCGCCGCCTACGAGCTGATCTCCGGGACCGTCACACCCAACCCGGCCTCCGTCTGGGCCAAGGGCCCGGACGCGCTGCCCCTGGCCGGCCCGCCGCGCGGGCTCACCGACCAGGTGCTCGACGACGAGTTCCCGCTCTCCATGTTCTACGAGGCACTCGAGAAGAAGATGCGTCCCGTCATCGAATCCACGGCCGGCATCACGGGCGCGTCGGATACGGGCGCGGCGGGCACCGCCACAAACGCTGCCATGAACGCCGGATGAGCGCCGGACGCGCGCTGAACGTAGTGGTCACGGGCGGCAGCGGCCCTTCGGGGATCGCCGCCGCCCGCGCCCTGCGCAACGCCGGGCACACGGTCTTCACCGTGGGCTCGGACAGGCCCAGGATTGAGGCGGCCGCCGCGGAAGCCGGCAGCGGCGTCACGCCGCTCGTGTGCGACCTCGCCAACCTCGCGGAGGTCCGGTCGCTGCACGCGAGCGTGCATGCCATGCTGGCCGGAACCGGCCGGGCCGTCGACGGCGTCATCCACCTGGTGGGCGGCTGGCGCGGCGCCAAGGGCATCACCGACCAAAGCGACGAAGACTGGGAGTTCCTGGAACGCGGCGCGATCACCACGCTGCGGAACGTCACGCGCGTCTTTTTCGATGACCTCGCAGCCTCCGACGCCGGGCGCTTCGCCATGGTTTCCTCCACGGCCGTGAGCAAGCCGACGGCGGGCGGCGCCAGCTACGTGGCCGCCAAGTCCGCCGCCGAGGCCTGGACCCTGGCCGTCGCCGACGGTTTCCGGAAAGCGCAGGCCAGCCCAGGCAGCGGCGCCAACCCCGCCGGACAGAGCAGCGCCGTCGAAGAACACAGCGCCCTCGAACAACACAGCGCCGCGGTGATCTTCGTGGTGAAGGCCCTTGTGGACCCGGCCATGCGGGCCAAGTCCCCGGAACGCAAGTTCCCCGGCTTCACCGACGTCGAGGACCTGGCCGCTGCCGCCGTCGGGCTCTTCTCCTCCCCCGCGGCGGACCTGAACGGCCAGCGGCTGTTGCTGGGACCGAACCCAAACGCTGAACCCAAACGCTGAAACCGGCAACGGACTGAGCCCGCGCACCGCACTTAGCCGTTGGGCCCGGACCTCCTTAGACTGAAAGCGTGAGCAAATCGATGACAAGCACAGTTGAAACTGCCCCTGCCCGCACCGCAGCGCGGCTCCATGATCCTTCCGTCCGCGGCTTTGCCTCGGATAACTACTCGGGCGTCCACCCCGAGGTGCTGGCTGCCCTCGCCGCCGCCAATGAGGGCCATCAGGTCTCCTACGGCGAGGATGACTACACCGCACGGCTGCAGCAGCTGATGGAGGAGCATTTCGGCGAAGGCATCGAATGCTTCCCGGTCTTCAACGGCACCGGCGCCAACGTGCTCTCGCTGCAGTCCCTGCTGCCCCGGTGGGGGGCCGTGGTCTGCGCCTCGACCGCCCACATCAACATGGACGAGAACGGCGCCCCGGAGCGGATCGGCGGCATCAAGCTGCTGCAGGTCCCCACGCCAGACGGCAAGCTCACCCCCGAGCTGATCGACAAGGAAGCCTGGGGTTGGGGCGACGAGCACCGCGCCCAGCCGCTGGCCGTGTCCATCACCCAGACCACCGAGCTCGGCACCTGCTACACGCCGGACGAGGTCCGGGCCATCGCGGAGCATGTCCACGCCAAGGGCATGAAGCTGCACATGGACGGCGCCCGGCTGGCCAACGCCGCCGCGCACCTGGACGTGCCGCTGCGGGCCTTCACGCGCGACGCCGGGGTGGACATCCTCTCCTTCGGCGGCACCAAGAACGGCCTGCTCTTCGGCGAGGTTGTCATCGCCCTGAACCCGGCGGCAGCCCAGGGGCTGATCTACCTGCGCAAGATGAACATGCAGCTGGCCTCCAAGATGCGTTTTATGTCCGCCCAGTTCATCGCCCTGCTCGAGGGTGACCTCTGGCTGCGGTCCGCCGCCCACGCCAACGCCATGGCGGCGCGGCTGCGGGCCGGCGTCGAGTCCATCCCCGGCGTCGAACTGAGCCAGAAGACCGAGTCCAACGGCGTCTTCGCCGTCCTCCCGGCCGGCGTGGCCGACAGGCTGCGGCAGTCCTTCCGCTTCTACGACTGGAACGAGGCGGCCCGCGAGGTCCGCTGGATGTGTTCCTTCGACACCACCGAGGAGGACGTTGATTCCTTCATTGCTGCCATCAAACGCGAACTCGCTGCCGGCTGAGCCCTGCGCGGCTTCCCGTGCCCGGCGGCGAGCCTGCCGGGCCGGGGAGCGCCCCTTGCATAATCTTCGACTGTGAACGCAATCGACCAGGTTCCGGCAGATTTTCTTTTTGCCTTGGGAACCCTGCGGCAGGCACGAACCAGGAGTGAGCTGCGCCTGGAGGAAATTCCAGCGCCCGCCCGGTTGGCACCGTTCGCCGTCGCGCTCGGGGCGGAGGTTGTGGCCCCCGGCGAACCGGCCCCCTCCGGCGCCGCCCACGGCCCCGCGGCGGCCGCCCTGTCCCCCGCGTCTGGAAGCGACGACGTCGAACTGGCCACCGGGCGGTTCATCCTGCTGCACGACCCTGACGGCTCCGACGTCTGGGAGGGCGAATTCCGAATCGTCACGTACATCCGCGCCCAGCTTGAACCGGAAATGGGCAATGACGCGATGCTCGGCTCCGTCGCCTGGACCTGGCTCGTCGAAGCCCTGCAGAACCACGCGGCGCCGTACCGCTCGGCCGGCGGCACCGCCACGCGGGTGCTCTCCGAAAGCTTCGGAACCCTGTCGGAGCGGCCCGACTCGATCGACATTGAACTCCGGGCATCCTGGACGCCCGCCACGCCGGACATCACCTCCCACCTCGAGGCGTGGTCGGACATGGTCTGCACCTTCGCAGGCCTTCCGCCGCTGCCTGAAGGCGTCATACCGCTGCCGCGCTGGCGCCGCGGCCCGGCCTGAGCCGCGCCCGGCGAACCCGGACAATGGCCCGGTTTTAGCGAATGCGCGGCCCGCAACACCGTGTTGTCGCTAAACTAAAGTCATCATGACCCCTCATATTCCGGAAATCACCACCGCGGGCGCGGCCGCCAACACAGCACCAACCAACGCTGAGGCCGCCGACGCCACAGCCCACATCGCGGTGGACGGCTTCGACAGCCTGGTCCCCGAGGTCATCGACCTCGACGCCCCCCGCGACGGCGTGCCGCTCGTCATTGAAACCCAGTCCGGCCTGGAACGCTGCGCCGCGGCCCTCGCCGCAGGCCACGGTCCCGCGGGAGTGGACGCCGAACGCGCCTCCGGCTTCCGGTACGGCCAGCGCGCCTTCCTGGTCCAGATCCGGCGCGAAGGCTCCGGCACCTGGCTGATCGACCCGGAACCCTTCGGGAACCTGGACATCATCAACGATGCCCTGCGTGGTGTGGAGTGGATTCTCCACGCCGCCAGCCAGGACCTGCCCTGCCTGTCCGAACTCGGCATGTGGCCGGACAAGCTCTTTGACACCGAACTCGCCGCCCGCCTCGCCGGGCTGCCCCGCGTGGGCCTCGCCGCGGTGATCGAACAACTCCTGGGCTTCGGCCTCGCGAAGGAACACTCCGCCGCCGACTGGTCCACCCGACCGCTGCCGGAGCCGTGGCTGCGCTACGCAGCGCTCGACGTCGAGGTCCTCACCGAACTGCGTGAGGAACTCATCGAGCTCCTGGTGGCAGACGGCAAGCTGGACTACGCCGAACAGGAATTCGCCGCCATCCTCGAAGCCGGCCAGGCGCCGCCGCGCGTCGACCCGTGGCGCAAGACCTCGGGCCTGCACCAGATCCGCGACCGGCGCCAGCTTGCAGCGGTCCGCGAACTGTGGATGGAGCGTGACTCCCTTGCGCAGAAGCGCGACGTCGCTCCCGGCCGGCTCATCCCCGATTCCGCCCTCGTCGCCGCCGCCAAAGCCATGCCCACCACCGTGCCGCAGTTGCTGGGTACCAAGGGTTTCCACGGCCGCGCGGCCCAGCGCGAAGCGCCGCGGTGGCTGCGCTGCATCAGCACCGCCCGGGCCCTGGAGGACCTCCCGCCCCTACACCTTCCCACCAATGCTCCCCCGCCCCCGCGCGTCTGGGCGGACCGGGACCCGGAGGCCGCCGCGAGGCTCGCCACCGCCCGGCCGCTGCTGCAAGCCAAGGCCGAGGAGCTGAACATGCCGGTGGAGAACCTGCTGACGCCGGATTACCTCCGCCGTGTCTGCTGGCGCCCGCCGGCCGAGACCAGCGAGGAAGGGATCGCCGAGGAACTGGCCAACCTTGGGGCCCGCCAGTGGCAGATCGAACTCGTCGCACCGCTGATCACCGAGGCCTTCCTTAACCCGCAGCCGCTGCCGGTTAAGGAAGCCAAGGCCGCGCCCGCCGCGCCGGCACCGGACACGGCCCCCTAGGCCGCCCCGCGCCCGCCCCTCGCCAGCTCCCGGAAGACTCCCCCGACGGCGCGGCTCCGTCGACGGCACACAATCCTTCGACGGGCGCGGCTCCCTCGACGGCACACAATCCCTCGACGGGCGCGACTGACCGACGACACAAACTTCTTCGACGGCCGGGGCTCTGAAAGCACCGCGCCGGGCTCCTTGCCAGCTATGTTACTCACGAGTAACATGTTGTCTGATGTCGCCCGGATCCGTGCTGCCCTTGGCTCCCCCAGCCCAGGGCCGGGACCCGGCACCCATGTCTCGATGAGGAGTACCACGTGAGCGAACGCCCGAGCAGCGGAAGTAACACCGGCGCAATGCCCGCCAGCAGCAGAAACGGCAGCGCAAAGCCCACCAGAAACAGGACAGTGCGCGAGGTCGTCTTCGTCGACGGCGTCCGCACCCCGTTCGGCCGCGCCGGCGAGAAAGGCATCTACGCGGGAACGCGTGCCGACGACCTTGTGGTCAAGTGCATCCGGGAACTGATGCGTCGCAACCCGTCCCTGCCCGCCGAGCGGATCGACGAAGTGGCCATTGCGGCGACAACACAGACCGGCGACCAAGGCCTGACCATCGGCCGCACCGCCGCCCTGCTGGCCGGGCTGCCGCGCACCGTGCCGGGCTTCGCGATCGACCGGATGTGCGCCGGCGCAATGACCGCCGTGACCACCACGGCAAGCGGCATCGGCTTCGGCGCCTACGACGTTGTGATCGCCGGGGGTGTGGAGCACATGGGCAACCACCCGATGGGCGCCGGCGCGGACCCCAACCCCCGCTTTATGTCCGAACGGATCGTGGACCCGGCCGCCCTGAACATGGGCAACACCGCCGAAAACCTGCACGACCGCTTCCCCGCCATCACCAAGGACCGCACCGACGCTTACGCCGTTGCTTCCCAGGACAAGCTGGCGGCCGCCTACGCCAAGGACCAGATCCAGCCTGACCTGGTGCCCGTCGCGACCATGAAGCCGGGCCAGGGCTGGACTGTGAACACGGTGGACGAACCACCGCGCCCGGGCACCTCCGTGGACGACCTCGCCGCGCTCAAGACCCCGTTCCGCGCCCACGGCCGGGTCACGGCCGGCAACGCCGCCGGCCTCAACGACGGCGCCACGGCCGCACTGCTGGCCTCCGCCGACGCCGCCGAGGAACTTGGCCTGCCGGTCAAGATGCGCCTGGTCAGCTACGCCTTCGCCGGCGTCGAACCCGAGGTCATGGGCATCGGCCCGGTCCCGGCCACCGAAAAGGCGCTCAAGAACGCCGGGTTGGGCATCGAGGACATCGGCCTGTTCGAAATCAACGAGGCCTTCGCCGTCCAGGTGCTCAGCTTCCTGGACCACTTCGGCATCGCCGACGACGACCCCCGGGTCAACCGCTACGGCGGGGCGATCGCCGTCGGGCATCCGCTCGCCTCCTCCGGCGTGCGGCTGATGAACCAACTGGCCCGCCAGTTCGAGGAGGATCCCACGGTCCGTTTCGGCATGACCACGATGTGCATCGGCCTGGGCATGGGCGCCACCGTGATCTGGGAGAACCCGCACCACGCCGACTACGGCTTCGACATTGACAAGGCCACCGCCACCACCACCGAGACTGGAGCCGCAGCATGAGCGCCGCAGATTTCCGCAAGCTTGCCGAGCTTTTCCCGAACGAGACGGTCACCCACTCCTACGTCCAGGACATCAAACTACCGGCCGTCAAGGGCAGCAGCCCCGGCACGTTCGCCCTGGTCACGCTGGACAACGGGCTTGACCACACCAAACCCACCACCCTGGGCCCCAACACCCTGATCGAACTCGGCACGGTCCTGGAAAGCCTGAAGGAGCGTGCAGCGCGCGGGGAAATCGTGGGCGTCGGCGTCACCGGCAAGCCCTACTTCCTGGTCGCGGGCGCGGACCTGTCCACGGTCAAGTCGGTCAGCGGCCGTGAACAGGGCCTCTGGATGGCACAGCTCGGCCACGAGGTCTACTCCACCCTCGCGAACCTGGGCGTCCCCAGCTTCGCCTTCATCAACGGCCTCGCCCTGGGCGGGGGGCTGGAGATCGCACTGCAGTCCACCTACCGGACGGTGTCCACCGCGGCCGGGGCGCTGGCCCTGCCCGAGGCCTTCATCGGCCTGATCCCGGGATGGGGCGGCGTGTACATCCTGCCCCGCTTGATCGGCCCGGAAAACGCCCTCAAGGTGATGATCGAGAACCCGCTGAGCAACAACCGCACCCTCACCGGGCCGCAGGCGTTCAAGCTGGGAGTGGCGGACGCCATGTTCGAGCCGGCGGACTTCGTCGAGCAGTCCGTCGCGTGGGCCGCGCAGGTCATTGCCGGCGCCGTGGCGCCCGAGCGCGCCAACGCCGTCGACCCCACCGAGCCCGAGGTCGCCGCCCGCTGGGCCGGCGCCATCGCTGCGGGCCGCGCCTTCGTAGAAGCCAAGACCTCTAACGCCTCCCCCGCACCGGCCAAGGTCCTGGAGGTCATGGAGGCCACCCGCACGCTGACGCAGGCCCAGTCCGCGGAGCTGGAATGCGAGACCCTCGCGGACCTCATGCAGACGGACGAGTTCCGTTCCACCGTCTACGCCTTCCTGGACCTCGTGCAGCGCCGGTCCAAGCGCCCCGCCGGCGCCCCGGACCGCAAGCTCGCGCGCCCGGTGACGCGGATCGGCGTCGTGGGTGCCGGCCTTATGGCCAGCCAGCTGGCCCTGCTCTTCGCCCGCCAGCTCAAGGTGCCCGTGGTGATGACGGACATCGACCAGGCCCGCGTGGACAAGGGTGTGGGCTACGTGCACGCCGAAGTGGACAAGCTGCTGCAGAAGGGCCGCATCAGCCCCGACGCAGCCAACCGGACCCGGGCGCTGGTCACCGGATCGGTGTCCAAGGAGGCCTTCGCCGACGCCGACTTCGTCATCGAGGCGGTCTTCGAGGAACTCAATGTCAAGAAGCAGGTCTTCAAGGAAGTGGAGGCGATCGTTTCGCCGGAGTGCATCCTCGCCACCAACACGTCCTCACTGTCCGTCACCGCGATGGCCGAAGACCTGGAGCACCCGGAGCGGCTGGTCGGCTTCCACTTCTTCAACCCCGTGGCCGTGATGCCGCTGCTGGAAATCGTCCGCGCCCCCAAGACCGACGACGCCGTGCTGGCCACCGCGTTCGAGCTCGCCAAGGGGCTCAAGAAGTCCGCTGTGCTGGTCAAGGACGCCCCGGCGTTCGTGGTGAACCGCCTCCTGCTGCGCCTCATGGGCGAAGTGACGGCCGCCTTCGACGAGGGCACCCCGGCTGACGTCGCGGACAACGCGCTGCGCCCGATGGGCCTGCCGATGACGCCGTTTGTCCTCGGCGCCATGGTGGGACTCCCCGTCGCGCAGCATGTCCAGGAATCGCTCCATACGGCGTTCGGGGACCGGTTCCCGGTCTCGCAGAACCTGCAGAAGCTCATCGACAACGGGGTGAAATCCATCTGGGATCCGGCCTCGGTGACAGCCGGCAAGCCGTCCATCCCCGCCGAAACCCTGGCGCTGATGTCCTTCGGCGACACCCCCTCCACGGGCGAGGAAGTACTGCGCCGCACGCAGGACGCCCTGGCCGAGGAAATCGGGCTCATGCTGGACGAAGGCGTGGTGGCCGGCCCGGAGGACATCGACCTCTGCATGATCCTCGGCGCCGGCTGGCCGATGTTCCTCGGCGGCATCACCCCGTACCTTGACCGGGTGGGCGCCTCCGAACGGGTCAATGGCCGGAAGTTCCTGGCCCCCGGCGTGGCGTCCGAACCCGCCTAGGCAGGCTCCCCTCAGCGGCGGCGGTCTTCAGAGTTCCTGAAGCCCGCCGCCGCTGAGCTTTAAGACCCTGTGTGCAGTCGCCCGGGCATAGCTGAGGTCGTGGGTGACAAGCACGACGGCAACGCCCCGCGCGGCCGAGTCCTCGATGGCCCGGTGCAGGAACTCCAGTCCATGCCGGTCCAGTCCCACGGCCGGCTCATCCAGGACGAGCACGGCAGGTTCGCGGGCCAGGACGGTCGCCAGGGCGAGCAGCCGCTGTTTCGAGGACGGCAGTTCCGCCGGGTGCGTTTCCGCGTCCGCGGACAACCCGACGGCGGCCAGCGCCGCCTGCGCCCGGGCGCCGGCCTCCTTGCCAAAGAGCCTCCGGAGGCCGAAGCTGACCTCCCGCAGCACCGTCCGCTCAAACAGCTGGTCCCGGGGGTGCTGGAAGAGCAGTCCCACCGAAGCTGCCACGCGGCCGGCCGGGAGACCGGCAATGCTGGTTCCGGAGACCCGCACTTCCCCGGTGTCCGGGCGGAGCAGCCCGTTGAGGTGGCGCAGCAGCGTTGACTTCCCGGCCCCGTTCCTTCCGGTGACGGCAACAATCTCGCCGGGCCGCACCGCGAGGCTCAGATCCCGCAACACCGGCTCCGCCACAGCCCGGCCGTCCGGCGGGAAGCTGAACCCGACGCTGTTCAGCTCCAGGGCCGGCGCGGGCTGGGGCTTGGGCTGGAACTCGGGCTGGTGCGCGGGCGCTGGCTCCTGCCGGGCGTCCCGGAGGGCTGCCTGCCGTTGGATGCCCGACGCTTGGACGACCGGCGGTTGGGCGGCCGGAGCCTGGATGACCGGAGCTTGGATGACCGGAGCTTGGCTAACAGTGCGGGCGGCAGCGGTGTGGGTCACTGCGTGGATCACGGTCCCGGTCCGGGCGAGTTCGGCTGACCGGATCAGCTCCCGGGGCGGGCCGCCGGCGGTGGCGGTGCCGCCGTCGAGGAGCAGCCAGTGCGCGGCGGGGCGGACCAGTCCGTCAACCGCCTGGCTCAAGACAACGACGGCGGTACCGGCACCGGTGAGCCGGCTGACGAGGTCCCGGACCAGGATGACCCCGGCCGCGTCCAGGGAGGCCAGCGGCTCATCGAGCACCAGGACGTCGGGGCCGGTCACAACAGCGCAGGCGATGGCCAGCCGGCGCAGTTCTCCGCCGGACAGAGTGGCGGGGTCCCTGCCCAGGAGTGCGGCCAGCCCGGTCAGCTCCGCGATGCGGGCAACCTCCCTGACCATGTCCGGCCGGGCGGTGCCACGGTTCTCAAGGCCGAAGGCAATCTCCTCGGCCACCGTGGAGCGCACAGTGGAGAGCATGGCGGCCGCATCCTGCGGGACGTAGCCCACCCGGCCCGCCCAGGCGGCGGGATTGATCCGGGGATCGTCCGGGCCGCCGCGGAACTCCAGCAGCTCTCCCGCCAACCCCAGGGCGCCGGCGAGCGTTCCGGACTGTCCGGGCCGGAGCCAGCCGGCCACCAGCTTCCCCAGGGTGGTTTTGCCGCTGCCGGATCCGCCCAGGACGGCGGTCAACATGCCGGACGGGACGCTGACCTCGACGTCCCGCAGCGCAGGATCAGTATCCCCGTGGAAGGTGAAGCTGCCGATCCGGGCGGTCAGCACGGCGTGCCCGGGCGTGGTGACGGTAGCTGCCGTCACGGGTGCGCCGGTTGTCGTGGGTGCGCCGGTTGTCGTGGGTGCGCCGGTTGTCGTGGGTGCGCCGGTTGTCGTGGGTGCGCCGGTTGTCATGGGAATCCCGGGGCCGGCCAGGAGGCCCCGAGCCGGAGTGCCACGGCGGTACCGGCGAGCACCAGGAGCGCGGCCCGGAACCGGCGCTGGGCGGGCGGGTCCTGCACTTCGCGGTAGCTGGTGGTGGGGCCCGGGGTGCCGAAGCCACGGGCGTCCAGGGCCTGGGCGCGGTTCCCGGAGTCCTCCATCAGGCCCAGGACGAGCGGGACCATCTGGACCCGTACCGCAACGAGCCGGGACACCACACCGCCGCGGACCACCAGTCCGCGGGCTTCCTGCGCCGCCCTGACGGCATCGAGCCTGCCGGCCATGGCCGGCAGGAGTGTCAGCGCGGAGGCCAGGACGAAGCCGAACTGCGGCGGCAGCCCCCGCGCGGCCAGCGCGGCGACCAGGTCGGGGGCGCTGACGGTGAAGGAGAAGAGCAACAGCACCAGCACGCAGGCGCCTGTCCGGGTGCCCGCCTCCAGGGCGAAGGACAGTCCTTCCACCGTGACCCGGGCCGGCCCCCAGGCAGCCAGGACGGTGCGTCCCTCCGGGAAGAACAGCCCGTGAAGCATCAGCAGCGACAGCCCCAGGGGCAGCAGGACCGCCGCCGCTGCGGCGAGCACGCGGCGGCCGACTCCGGCTCGGATGGCCAGGAGGGCCGCCGCGAGGGCGACCGCGACGGACAGCGGCCAGTGGCCTGCCGCCGTCGTCATCACCGCGGCGCAGCCGGCCGCCGTCAGCGACGTCAGCGGGTGAAGGGTGGAGGGCATTCTTGTGGGCGCTTCCAGCTCAGGCTTGCGGCTGACTGTCCGGTTGCGTCTGCGCCTGCCTCTCCGTCTGAGTCTGCTGCTGGCGCTCCGGCGCGGCAACGCTCCTACCGGCGAGCACCCGGAACTTGCGGACGAACGGGAACTGGAAGGTGGTGCGCCGCGGCAGCGCATAGACCAGCAGGGCGGCAATAGCGAAGACAATGGCCTTGTCCATGGGGTCGGAGATCAACGCCTGCTTGGTGATGGCGGCGAGCAGGGTGTCGCCCATCGCGCGGAACGCGCTGACCACCGCTCCGGTGCCGAGGGCCCGCGGTGCCGCCGAAGACGAAAGCCGCGATCGGGGCGGAGACGACGCCGGCGAGGATGCCGGTGACAAAGCCAGCCACGGGCGCGAGGTAGAAGCGCCGGAACAGACCGCTGCGGGCTGCCAGGCCGGCCAGGAAGCCGATCAGCGCAGCCCCGGCCGCGAAAGGCAGCACGGTCGGGTTGATGAAGGACCACACAATGGTGCTGAGGGCGCCGGTGGCGGCTCCTGCGGCGGGGCCGGCGAGGACCGCGATCAGCACGGTGCCGATGGCGTCGACGTAGAACGGCAGCCCGGTGGTGCCCATGAGCTGCCCCAGCACGACGTTCAGGACCAGGGCCACCGGCATGAGCACCAGCGTGGAGGTGGGGAGGGCCGGAAGCGCCGCGGCGATCAGCAGGACGGCGCCCAGCAGGAATCCGCCAAGGGCCACGAGCGCCGGGAAGCTGGCCGGGCCGTTGGCGATGTCCGCCGGCTGGGTGAGGACCAGGAAGAGGTAGGTGGCCGCGATCGCGGCGGCGCCGCCCAGTTCCAGCAGGCGGCGGTTGCGCTGTGCCTTAGTTCTGCCGGCGGCGGAGCCGGTGGCAGGGAGGGTCAGGGACTGCTGTGACATGGGGATGGTCCTTCGATGGGAGCTGCAACATCCGCCTATGTCACCTCGGCGCAGCTACCATCCTAACCAGTTGCGGGCGGCCCGGCGGACGTGATCCGCCGCGCCAGTGCGCCGATGGAGGAAATCAGCTCCTCGAAGCACTGCTCCGGGTGGTTGGTGGCCACGATCCGGGCGTTGGGCGGCACGCCCCAGCGACCGCGGAAGTCCGCCACCGTGGTGCCGATCAGCAGCGGCGAGGCGGTTTCGACGTCGACCGTGGCCAGGCGGGCCGTGAACGGGGTGCGTCCGACGGCGGCGCAGGCCGCGAAGGCGTCATGCATGTGCGCCACATAGCCCTGATCGTAGAGCCGGTGGAACTCCATGTAGAACCGGATGGCGTCGGACAGGCAGGCCACAAGCGGGCTGGCCGAGGCGCTGCGGAGGCCCTCCGGCTGCTCCGGCAGGACCAGTTCCGGCCCCGCGCCGGCGGCCTCGCCGAGGCGCCGGAGATGGTCGGGCAGCATCTCGATGCGCTCCGTCGTCTCCAACGCGCACACCAGCGGCAGTTTGTCCTCCGGCAGGCCGCGGAAGGCGGCGAAGACCTCCTTGGCCGCGTGCGGGTCCACCGAGGTGTTCCATTCCGCCGTCGGCGTCGTGTTGCCCTGGTAGTAGAAGCTGCCGCCCATGATCACGAGGCCTTTGAGCAGCCGCGGCAGTTCGGGTTCGCGGCGCAGGGCGAGGGCGAAGTTGGTCAGCGGGCCCGTGATGAGCCCGGTGATCTCCCCCGGGTGCGCCCTGACTTCGTCCACCCAGATGTCGACGGCGTGCCGCGGCGAGATGCGGGCGGCCGGTGCCGGCAGCTCGGCGTAGCCGATCCCCTGCGGCCCGTGGGTCTCCTCGGTAGTGACCAGCGGGATTTCCAGCGGCACCTCGGCTCCGACGGCCACTTCGACGCCCTGCCGGCCGCAGAGCTCCAGCAGCGCCAGGTTGTTGAGCGCCACCTGCCGGGCACCAACGTTCCCGGCCGTGCAGGTGATCGCCTGGAGGTGGACCTCCGGGCGGGAGAGGAGGTAGACCAGGGCCAGTGCGTCGTCGATTCCGGTGTCGACGTCCATCAGGATTCTCCGGCGTGCAGCGGGCACGTCAGGCAGGGCCCCCGGGATGGCGGCCGTGGAGGTCAGCTCCATCTAGAACAGCGCGACCTTCGGCGTCCGCGGGAAGAGGTCGCCCAGCTCGGCACGTTCCGCGGCGCTGGGGACCCAGGCCACGGCGGCCGCATTCTGACGGACCTGTTCGGGCCGGGTGGCGCCGGCGATGACGCTGCTGACCGAGGGCTGGGCCGCGAGCCAGGAGAACGCAACCTGGATTTCGTTCAGGCCGCGTTCGGCGGCGAATTCAGTGAAGGCACCCAGCTGGTCCCAGTCGGCGTCGTGAACCAGGTTGGTGCGGGTGTGGCTGAGGCGCGAGCCCTCGGGAGCAGTGTCCTTGGCATACTTGCCGGTCAGCAGGCCGTTGGCCAGCGGGAAGTACGGCAGGACGCCCAGGCCGTAGGCTTCGGCGGCGGGGGTGACCTCAAGTTCAGCGCGGCGGTCCAGCAGGTTGTAGTGGTTCTGGCTGGAGATGAAGCGCGCTCCGCCGCGGGCGCGGGCCACGAATTCGGCCTCGGCGATCTGCCAGCCGGCGCGGTTGGAGTGGCCGATGTAGCGGACCTTGCCGCTGGTGACGAGCTCGTCGAGGGCGTCGAGGGTCTCCTCGATCGGGGTCAGGGGGTCGGGGGTGTGGAACTGGTAGAGGTCGATCCAGTCCGTGCCGAGCCGGCGCAGCGAGGCCTCGGCGGCCTTGATGATGTAGCGGCGGGAGCCGCGGGCACCGAAGTCGTTGCCGTTGGCGCCGCGCATGTCCATGCCGAACTTCGTGCCGATCACGGCGTCGTCGCGGCGGCCCCGCAGGGCCTTGCCCAGCATGGTCTCGCTGAGGCCAGGTTCCTTGCCGTAGGTGTCCGCGACGTCGAAGAAGGTGATGCCGGCGTCCAGGGCCGCATGCACAACGGCGTCGGTCCCCTCCTGCGACTCGGTGGCCGTATTGGCCCGGCCCAGGTTGTTGCAACCCAGCCCTACGACGGAGACGGTCAGTCCGGAATTTCCCACACGGCGGTATTCAGTCATGGGGTTCAGCCTATAACGGCCGGGCGCCGCTCCCGGGCAGGGCAGGCGGGGCCGCTCCCGGCAGCCGGCGTCAGGCGGCCGTGGGCGCGACTGTGGGCGCGTCTGGGGGCAGCGCGGTCACCCTGCGGGCAGTTCCAGCCCTCGTTCGTCCAGGGCATCCTCGAGCTGGGCAAGTGTCCGCGGGCAGATACCGTGCATCCCGGCAAGCCGGCGCCGGCCAAGCTGCACGAGGTGTTCGAGGGTTTCCACCCCCGCGTGCGCCAGCGACCTGCGTGCCGGCGCCGCCAGTCCCGCGGGGAGCGGAGTGTTGCCTGGTTGGGATGATCTGCGCGTCATTGCGTTGCCTTTCAGTCGGTTGCCCCCAAACTGATGCGAGCCGTGCCCGGCTCCGTGCAGGTGTTCCTAAAGCGTGAAGCTGTTGGCCGGCTTCGGTGAGTGCTTGAGCTTGAACGACGTCTCGCCGAACGCTGCGGCGCCGATGCTCAGCTTGGTGAAGTCGAGGTCCTCGCCGCGGATGCAGACCTTGATGGCATTGACGGCCTTGTTGACGTCCGGGGTCAGGATGAAGATGTTGAGCTTGGCGTCGGAGAACTCCGAGCGGTCCACGACTCCGAGCCCGCGCCAGGCCAGGTGGCTGATGAGCGCGTCCTTGGCCTTTTCCTCGAGGTACCGGTCCCGGGAGGTCCCGTCCTTGGTTTTCAGTGCGTACTGGGCCACCACCCAGAACTGCTCCCCCTCGGGAATTTCGGCGTACCCGTCTTCGGCGCACTGCACGGCGAAGGCATCCATAAGCCGCTCCGCGGCCTCGGAGTCGGCGGCGTCGGTCTCTTCCGTGGTGCTCTGGTGCCCCACGACGCCGTGGTTCATGACGAATTCGTTGAACTCCTCGTCGATCCAGGCTTCCCTGAACTGCAGGGTGCCTTCTTCGTCCCGCTTATAGACCCGGATAATTCCGCTCATGCCCGTCCTCTCCTGAACCATTCGCGGTCTGTGCCGTCGAACGGTGGCTGCTGTGCCTTGACGGCCTGGTAAAGCTGATCTGACGCGGCGGTGATCCGGTCCACCACGTCTGCGGGGTAGCCCATCTCGATCCGGTGCTCGGCAAACTCGTCCTCATCGTCCACGTACACTCCGCGGTCCACGGTCCGGATCACATCCAGGTCCATGTCGATCAGGTGGAACTCGGTGACTCCCGGCCGGATCGGCATCCAGCCGTGGTCCGTCGCCAGGTCCACGTAGACCTGGACCCCGGCGGGGTGGGCTTCGTCGTAGAAGGTGGCCACGTACTCGCCGGAGCGCGGGACCAGCAGCACGGCGTCGGATTCGGCATAGAACGCCGCGCCCGGGCGGGAGCAGAACTCATTGGTTCCCTGGAAGATCCACCAGCCATGGGCGTCCTCGCCAAGATACGTCCCGGGCACCACCCAGTGCGCTGTGCCGTTCCATTTCCGGTTCCGGGAGACCACCAGGTCGCCCGGCGCCAGGCCGTCGGGTGTCCTCACTGAATCGGCAGGCTGCCCGTGGTGGGATGCGTCTGCCCGGGAAGGGGCCGCGCGAACGGCACCTTGGTCCCCAGGACCTGCGCGACGACGTCGTGCGTGATCTGCTGCGCGGTCAGGCCGACCCGCTCCAGGACCTGGCTGCGGGATCCGTGGACCAGGAACTCGACCGGGAGGCCCACCTCGTTGAGGGCGGTGTCCACCCCGGCGGCCCGCATTTCCTGCCGGATCCGGGACCCGACGCCGCCGGCGCGGACTCCGTCCTCGATGCAGATGACGAGGCGGTGGTGGGAGGCGAGGGCGATGACGGATTGGGGAACCGGGAGGACCCAGCGCGGATCCACCACCGTGGAGCTGATGCCCTGCGCGCCGAGCCGGTTGGACACGTCCAGGGCGAGTTCGGACATCGCCCCGACGCTGACGATCAGCACGTCGTTGTCGCTGGAGCCGGCCGGGCGGCGCGCCAGCACGTCCACGCCGTCGCTGAGCCGCTCGATGGCCTCCACCTCGGCCCCGACGGTGCCCTTGGAGTAGCGGATCACCGTGGGGGCGTCCTCGATGGCGACGGCTTCACGCAGCTCCTCGCGCAGCCGGGTGGCGTCGCGGGGTGCGGCGAGGTGCAGGCCGGGCACGATCTGGACCATGGCCATGTCCCACATGCCGTGGTGGCTGGCGCCGTCGGGTCCGGTGACACCGGCCCGGTCCAGGACGATGGTGACGCCGGCCTTGTGCAGGGCGACGTCCATCAGGAGCTGGTCGAAGGCGCGGTTCAGGAACGTCGCGTAGACCGCGACGACGGGGTGCAGTCCGCCGAAAGCCATGCCGGCGGCGGAGGTGAGGGCGTGCTGTTCGGCGATGCCGACGTCGAACACCCGCTCCGGGTGCCGCGCCGCGAACTTGTGCAGCCCGACGGGGATCAGCATGGCGCCCGTGATGCCCACGATGTCCTGCCGCTCATCCGCGATGTCGGCGATCTCGTCGGCGAAGACGGACGTCCAGGACTTCGCGCCGCCGGCCTCGGTGGGTTCGCCGGTCTCCGGGTCGATAATCCCGACGGCGTGGAACTGGTCGGCTTCGTGGGCGCGGGCGGGCGCGTAGCCGTGGCCCTTTTCGGTCATGGCGTGCACAATCACGGGACCGGCGTAGTTCTTGGCGGTGGCCAGTGCGGCTTCCATGGCCTGGAGGTTGTGGCCGTCCACGGGGCCGATGTACTTCATCCCGAGGTCCTCGAACATGCCCTGCGGGGCCCACCAGTCCTTGACGCCCTTTTTCATGGCGTGCAGGCTGCGGTAGGTGAACTGGCCCGCGGGTCCGCCGTTCTGCAGCTTCCTCCGCCACCAGTCCAGGGTGCCCTCGTAGGCGGGTGCGGCGCGGAAGGAATCGATGGTGGGGCGCAGCGAGGCGAGGTAGTCCGCGAATCCGCCCACGGTGGGCGCGTAGGAGCGGCCGTTGTCGTTCACAACGATCACCACGCGGCGTTTCTTGTCCGCGGCGATGTTGTTGATGGCCTCCCAGGCCATGCCGCCGGTGAGGGCGCCGTCGCCGACGACGGCGATGACGTACCGGTCGCCGTCGCCGGTCAGCTGCCGGGCGCGGGAGATCCCGTCCGCCCAGGAGAGCGAGGAGGAGGCGTGCGAGCTTTCGACGATGTCGTGCTCGGATTCGGCGCGGTCCGGGTAGCCGGACAGGCCGCCCTGCTGGCGCAGGGTGCTGAAGTCCTGGCGTCCGGTGAGGAGCTTGTGCACGTACGACTGGTGGCCGGTGTCGAAAACGATGCTGTCACGGGGGGAATCGAAGATCCGGTGGACAGCGATAGTGAGTTCAACGACGCCGAGGTTGGGACCCAGGTGCCCGCCCGTCTGGGAGACGTTGCCGATCAGGAATTCCCTGACCTCGGCTGCCAGCTGATCCAGCTGCGCCTCGGACAACTTGCTCAGGTCCTGCGGATTCCGGATGGTCTCCAAGATTCCCAACGGCCCCTCCTTCGGGTGGTAGACATGCCTTTTAACTCTAACGCCTCCGGAGAAGCCCTGGTGCCGGAACGGGAAAGCCCCGGTCCGTCGGTGACGGGCCGGGGCTTTCTCGTTGGACTGCTGGTCTGCGCTAGCTCGCCGAAATTTGGCGCAGCACGTACTGCAGGATGCCGCCGTTGCGGTAGTAGTCCGCCTCGCCCGGGGTGTCGATGCGCAGGACCGCATCGAAGGACGTGACGGTGCCGTCAACAGCGGTGGCAGTGACCTTGAGCGTCTTCGGCGTGGTGCCTTCGTTGAGGGCGGTGACGCCTTCAACCGCGAAGGTTTCCGTGCCGGTCAGCCCGAGGCTGGCAGCGTTCTGGCCGGCCGGGTACTGCAGCGGCAGGACGCCCATGCCGATCAGGTTGGAGCGGTGGATGCGCTCGTAGCTTTCGGCTACGACGGCCTTGACGCCCAGGAGCGCGGTGCCCTTGGCTGCCCAGTCACGGGATGAGCCGGAGCCGTACTCCTTGCCGGCCAGGACCACCAGCGGGATGCCGGCGGCCTGGTAGTTCTGCGCGGCGTCGTAGACGTAGGCCTGCGGGCCGTCAGCCTGGGTGAAGTCGCGGGTGAAGCCACCCTCGACGCCGTCCAGGATCTGGTTCTTGATGCGGATGTTCGCGAACGTTCCGCGGATCATGACCTCGTGGTTGCCACGGCGTGAACCGTAGGAGTTGAAGTCCTTGCGTTCCACACCGTTGGCCAGCAGGTACTGCCCCGCCGGGGTGTCCGACTTGAAGGAACCTGCCGGGGAGATGTGGTCCGTGGTGACGGAATCGCCGAGCTTCAGCAGCACGCGTGCGCCGGTGATGTCCTTGACGGGCTCCGGCTGCGCCTTCATGCCCTCGAAGTACGGGGGCTTCCGGACGTACGTGGACTTCGGATCCCAGGCGAAGGTGTCGCCGGCCGGGGTGGAGAGTGCCTTCCAGCGGTCGTCGCCTTCGAAGACGCCCTCGTAGCCGCGGGCGAACATGTCCTTGTCGATCGAGGAGTCGATGACCTGCTGGACCTCAACCGGGTTCGGCCAGATGTCTTTCAGGAAGACGTCGTTGCCGGCCTCGTCCTGGCCCAGGGCATCGTTGTCGAAATCGAAGTCCATGGTCCCGGCCAGGGCGTAGGCGATGACCAGCGGCGGGGAGGCCAGGTAGTTCATCTTCACGTCCGGGTTGATGCGGCCTTCGAAGTTGCGGTTGCCGGACAGCACAGCGGTGACGGAGAGGTCGTTGGCCTGGATGGCCTCGGAGATCTCGGCGTCGAGCGGGCCGGAGTTGCCGATGCAGGTCGCGCAGCCGTAGCCGACGATGTAGAAGCCGAGCTTCTCCAGGTACGGGGTCAGGCCGGACTTGTTGTAGTAGTCCGTGACCACCTTGGACCCGGGAGCCACGGAGGTCTTGACCCACGGCTTCGAGGTCAGGCCCTTGTCGACGGCGTTGCGGGCCAGCAGTGCGGCGGCCAGCATCACGGACGGGTTGGACGTGTTGGTGCAGGACGTGATCGAGGCGATCGACACCGCACCGTGGTCCAGCTCGAACTCGCGGCCGTCCGCGGTGGTGACGCTGACCTTGTTGGACGGGCGGCCATTGGCCGCCGGGCCGTGCGCGTGCGGGGCCTCGTCCGTGAGGTGGCTGCCGGAGCCCGTGAAGGACGGCGAGTCGGAAGCGGGGAAGCTTTCGTCGATGGCCTCGTCCACGCTGCCGTCGACCAGATCTTCCTTCACGTAGTTGCGCAGGTCCTGGCGGAACTGGTCCTTGGACTCGGTGAGGATGATGCGGTCCTGCGGGCGCTTCGGGCCGGAGATCGACGGTACAACCGTGGACAGGTCCAGCTCGAGGTACTCGGAGAACTTGATCTCGCGGGAGGGGTCGTGCCAGAGGCCCTGTTCCTTCGCGTAGGACTCCACCAGGGCAACGTTTTCCTCGGACCGGCCGGTGAGGCGCAGGTAGTCGAGAGTGACGTCGTCGATCGGGAACATGGCGGCCGTGGAGCCGAACTCCGGGCTCATGTTGCCGATGGTGGCGCGGTTGGCCAGCGGCACAGCCGCGACGCCTTCGCCGTAGAATTCCACGAACTTGCCCACCACACCGTGCTTACGCAGCTGTTCGGTGATGGTCAGGACGACGTCGGTGGCGGTCGCGCCGGCCGGGATGGACCCGGTCAGCTTGAAGCCCACGACGCGCGGGATCAGCATGGAGACGGGCTGGCCGAGCATCGCTGCCTCGGCTTCGATGCCGCCCACGCCCCAGCCCAGCACGCCCAGGCCGTTGACCATGGTGGTGTGGGAGTCGGTGCCGACGCAGGTGTCCGGGTAGGCCCGGAGAGCTCCGTCAACTTCACGGGTCATCACGGTGCGGGCCAGGTACTCGATGTTGACCTGGTGCACAATGCCGGTTCCCGGCGGGACCACCTTGAAGTCGTCGAACGCGGTCTGGCCCCAACGCAGGAACTGGTACCGCTCGCCGTTGCGCTGGTACTCGATCTCCATGTTGCGCTCCAGTGCGCCGGAGTTGCCGAAGGCGTCGATCTGCACGGAGTGGTCGATCACCATCTCGGCAGGTGCCAGGGGGTTGACCCGCTTGGGGTCTCCGCCGAGTTCCTTGACTGCTTCACGCATGGTGGCAAGGTCCACAACGCAGGGCACGCCAGTGAAGTCCTGCATGATCACGCGCGCCGGCGTGAACTGGATTTCAGTGTCGGGCTCGGCGCTGGGGTCCCAGCCGGCCAGTGCTCGGACGTGATCGGCCGTAATGTTGGCGCCGTCCTCGGTCCTCAACAGGTTTTCAAGCAATACCTTGAGGCTGAACGGAAGGTTTTCTGCACCTTCAACGGAGTTCAACCGGAAAATTTCGTATTCGGTACCGGCTACATTAAGTTTGCCTTTTGAACCGAAGCTGTCCACAATGCTCATCGCAGGACTCCTCTCGCAACAGTTTCATCTTTGTCGCGCCGCAGACCCCTTGCTAGTTAGGTGGTCCTAACTAATGCTTGGCCTTGTTCGCACAAGGATCAGTAAGGTGCAGGAGGTCAGCCGTGATTACGGAGCGCGACGTCGGACTACTCCGCCCATCCTAGTGGCCTCAGCCCCGGGGAGTCAGCAGCGCCACAGTCTCCATGTGATGTGTGTGCGGATACAGGTCAAACGCCCGCAGCCCGTTCAGTTCCCAGCCGGACTGCTGGAAATAGCCCACATCGCGGGCAAAGGACGCGGGATCGCAGGACACGTAGGCGACGGCCCGGGGGCCGGCGGCGACCAGCTGGTTCACTACGGCCTTTCCGGCGCCGGCCCGCGGCGGGTCCAACAGGACGGCGTCGAACGTGCGCGCCTTATCGCGCAGCACCCGCTCCACCCGGCCCTGGACGATTTCGACCTGGGGTGCGTCATGGAGGTTCTTGCGGGCGTCCCGGCTGGTCCCGGGCGAGCCTTCCACGGACAGGACGGACCCGGTGACGCCCACGGCGTCCGCGAGCGGCCCGGTGAAAAGGCCAGCCCCGGCGTAGAGGTCCGCGACCGCGGCGCCGGCGTCCAGGAAGCCGCCGTCGTGCAGGAAGCCGGTGACGGCGCCGATGAGGGTGTCCGGGGCGTCGCGGTGGATCTGCCAGAAACCGTCGCCGGTGACGCGGTAGTCGTGGCCGGCGGCGGATTCCTGCACGTAGGTGCGCCCGCGCAGCCGCAGGACCTCGCCCTTGACCGGGTCGAAGCTGGCCACCGAGACGTCCTCGGGCAAGTGGGAGAGAACCGCACTAAGCCGCTTCGCGCGGGTTCCCGCGGCCGGGACCAGGAGCACCAGCGGGCGGGAACCGTTGGCCGGGGCGGCCACTTCAATGCGGTCGATGCCCTGCAGGTCGATGTCCCAGAGTCTGAGCGCGTTGATGGCGTCCACGGCCAGGGGCATGTCCCGGACGGGGAGGACGGTCTCGGAGCGGTGCGCGTGCATGCCGAGCTTCCCGGCCGGGGTCACGGCGAAGCCGGCGCGGGTCCGCCAGGCGAGGCCGGCCGTCTGCGGCGTTCCGGGTTCCCCCACCGCTTCCACGGTGATGGGCCGGTCGACGCCGGCCAGGCGGCGCAGCTGTTCGGCCAGTACCTCGGCCTTGAGGCTGCGCTGGCGCTCCAGGGAGATGTGGCCGAGTTCGGCGCCGCCCACAGGCGGGTGGCGGTGGGACCAGGAACGTACGGAATCTGCCAGGTCCCAGAAGTGCTCCACCCGGTCCGGGGAAGCGGCAAGCACTTCCACGACGTCGGCGCGCCAGAACTTCGCGTCCGGGCCGGACTCCGTGAGGCGGACCCGGACCTTTTCACCGGGAATGCCGTGGCGGACGAACACCACGCGCCCTTCATGCCGGGCCACGCAGTGCCCGCCGTGGGCCACCGGCCCGACGTCGACGGTCAGCTCGGTATGGGATTGCGTCTGGGTCTCGGAACTCATTGGATGTCCTGCAGTCTCTTGGCTTCTTCGGATGATTTCAGCTGCCACGGCACACTGGCCACCATAACGCCCGGTTCGAAGTGCAGCCGGGTCTTGATGCGCAGCGCTGTCTGGTTGTGCACCAGCTGCTCCCACCACTTGCCCACCACGTACTCGGGGATGTAGACGACGATCAGGTCACGGGGCGAATCGCGCCGCATGTTCTTGATGTACTCCATGATGGGCGTCACCGTTTCGCGGAACGGACTGGCCAGCACCGTCAACGGTACCGGGATTTCCAGCTTCTCCCAGTCCGCGACCGTTTGTTCGGTCTCTTCGGTGCTGATGTCCACGGTGATGGCGTCCAGCCGGGAGGGCCGGGACGCGCGGGCGTAAGCCAGCGCCCGGAGCACCGGCTTGCGGACGTGCGAGACCAGCAGCACGGCGTGCACGCGGGTGGGCAGGGCGCGCGGCGAGGTGTCCTCGTCCACCGCGAGCTCCTTGGCCACGTTGTCGTAGTGCGCCCGGATGCTCCACATGATCAGGAACAGCACCAACATGGCCACCAGCGCTATCCAGGCGCCCTGCTGGAACTTGGTGACGAGGACGATCACCAAAACCAGCGCGGTCATGCCGAAGCCGATGGTGTTAATGGTGCGGGACTTGACCATCCGCCGCTTCACCGCCGGGTCCTTGGCGAGCTTCAGCTCCCGGCCCCAGTGCCGGATCATGCCCAGCTGGCTGACCGTGAAGGAGATGAAGACGCCCACGATGTAGAGCTGGATGAGCTTGGTGACGTCCGCGTTGAACGCGATGATCAGCACCAGGGCGCCGGCGGCCAGGGCCAGGACGCCGTTGCTGAAGGCCAGCCGGTCCCCCCGGGTGCGCAGCTGGCGGGGCAGGTAACCGTCCTGGGCCAGGATCGAGCCCAGGACAGGAAAACCGTTAAACGCCGTGTTGGATGCGAACACGAGGATCACCCCGGTGGCGGCAACCACGATGAAAAAGAAGATGGACCCGCCGCCGAAGATGGTCTGGGCGATCTGGCTGATCGCCGGACTCTGGATGTACCCCTCAGGGGGCGGCTGGCCGTTCAGCAGAAACTCGGTGGCCGGATCCAGCACGATGTGCACCTTTGTGGCATTGGCGAGGTAGATGATCCCGGCCAGCATGGAAGCGGCGATCACGCCGAGCAGCAGCAGCGTGGTGGCGGCGTTTTTGCTCTTGGGCTTCTTGAAGTTGGGCACGCCGTTGCTGATGGCCTCAATGCCGGTCAGCGCCGCGGCGCCGGAGGAAAACGCACGGAGCAGCAGGAACGCGCCGGCGAGGCCAATAAGGCCTTCGTCGAAGCCGGGCGCGGGAACAATCGTAAAGGCTGCCGAGGGCGCCTCGCCCAGCTGGCCGGTGGCGGCCTGGAAGACGCCGACGGCGGTCATGCCGAGGATGGACGCCATAAAAATATAGGTCGGCAGGGCGAAGAGGGTGCCGGCCTCCTTGATGCCGCGCAGGTTCACGAGGGCCAGGATCACGACGCCGATCGCCGCGATGCCCGCCTGCTGGCCGTGCAGCGCGGGAACGGCGGTGGTCAGGTAGGTGGCGGCGGAGGACATCGACACGGCGACGGTCAGCACGTAGTCGACCAGCAGTGCGGAGGCGACGGTGAGTCCGGCGTACTTGCCCAGGTTCTCGTTCGCGATCTGGTAGTCGCCGCCGCCGGAGGGGTAGGCGTGCACGTTCTGGCGGTAGGAAGCGACCACGGTCAGCAGGACCACCATCACGGCGAGTCCCACCCACGGCGAGAATGCCACGGCGCTGACGCCGGCCAGCGCCAGCGTCAGGAGGATTTCGTCCGGTGCGTACGCCACGGAGGAGAGCGCGTCAGAGGCGAAAACGGGCAGGGCGATCCGCTTGGGAAGCAGGGTGTGGGCCAGGTTGTCGTTCCGGAACGGCCTGCCTACCAGCACCCGCTTCACGGCATTGAAAATTGTCGGCACCACACAAAGCTAGTCCCAATCGGACCCGATGTCATGACGGCGGCATTCCCTGCCCGTCTAGCCCTCCGTGCGGGCCGCCGGGCGGGCGGCCGGGCAGGCTGCCGGGCGGGTGGCTCCGCGCTGCTGCAGGGCAGGTTGCGCGGCAGGTTGCGCGGCTGGCTCCGTGCCCGGCAGTGGCCGGTATTGTTTTACGCAGCAGCAGTCAAAGGAATAAGTAGGAGGCACGGTTGGCGCACTTCGTGATCATGGGTTGTGGCCGCGTGGGGGCAACCCTCGCGCACACCCTCGAGGACGCGGGCCACTCCGTGGCCATCATTGACCAGGATGACCGCGCGTTCCGGCGGCTCCGCGCGGGCTTCACGGGCCGCAAGGTCACCGGCGTCGGATTCGACCGGGAGACCCTGAAGCAGGCCGGCGTCACGGACGCCTATGCCTTCGCGGCTGTCTCCAGCGGCGACAACTCCAACATCCTGGCCACCCGGGTGGCCCGCGAAACCTTCCATGTGCCCCACGTCGTCGCCAGGATCTACGATCCGGGCCGCGCGGAGATCTACCAGCGGCTGGGCATCCCCACGGTCGCCGCCGTGCGCTGGAGCGCCGACCAGGTACTCCGGCGGATCCTGCCCGAACAGCACCTCGCCGGCGATTTCCGGGACCCCTCCGGCCGGCTGGTCCTCGCCGAGGTGGACCTGGACCCTGAGTGGATCGGCCACCCGGTGACCGCGATCGAGAAGGCGGCAGGTATCCGGGTCGCCTACCTCACCCGGTTCGGCGAGGGCATGCTGCCCGTGGCCGGCACCCTGTACCAGGACGGCGACACCGTGCATGCCATGCTGGGCGTGGACCGGAGCACCGAAGTCGCCCACATTCTTGCCAAGTCCCCCGCCAAGGAGTCCTAAATGAAAGTCGTCATTGTCGGGGCGGGAAGCGTCGGTTCCTCGATCGCGCGCGAACTGCTGGCCCACAAACACGAGATCCTGCTGATCGACCTGAAGCCGGAAGTGATCGGGCGCAGCGGCCTGCGCGGTGCCCACTGGCTGGTCGGCGACGCCTGCGAGCTGAGCACGCTCCAGGACGCGAAACTGGAGGACGCCGACGTCGTGGTCTCCGCCACCGGCGACGACAAGGTGAACCTGGTAGTCTCGCTGCTCGCGAAAACCGAATTCGGCGTCGGACGGACGGTGGGCCGGGTCAACAACCCCAAGAACGACTGGATGTTCGATGATTCCTGGGGCGTCGACGTCGCGGTTAACACCCCGCAGCTGATGACCGCACTGGTGGAGGAGGCGGTGGAGATCGGCGACCTGGTCCGCCTGCTGACCCTGCAGACCGGGGTGTCATCCCTGGTCGAGTTCACGGTTCCCCATGATTCGCACGTGATCGGGCTGACGGTGGGAAGCATTGACTGGCCGGAGGACTCCACCCTCGTGGCGATCCTGCGGGACCAGGCGCCCATCACCCCGAGCCGCGACGACGTAATCGACGGCGGGGACGAACTGTTCTTCGTGACCACGATTGCGGCTGAGGACGAGCTGCGCGCCCTGCTCTCCGCTGAGCCTGCGGACGAGGACGAGCCTGAGCATGAGCCGGCGGCCGCTGCCGCCGACGACGGCTTCGACGGCTGACTCCGTTGCGCTATCAGTTGGAGCGGTTATCGCACCCGGATAACCGCTCCAACTGACAGGTCAAACGGTTTTGGCGGCCGGAGCGGGCTTGGTCAGCAGCCAGGCGATCCAGATGCCCAGGATGTACAGCGGCGCGCCCATCAGGAGCCGTGTGGTGGCGAGGGCCGCGAAGCCCTGCTCGCCCATGAAGTACAGCGGGACCTGGACCAGCAACCGCAGGGCAAGCACCGCGATGATCACCCAGGTGCCGATCTGGTACGCCTTGACCCTGGCGGGATCCTTCCGCCAGTCCAGGCCCTCGTTCCGGATGAAGCCGAAGATCAGCCCCGCGAACGGCCAGCGGACGGCAATCGAGATCACCATCGCCACAATGTAGGCGGCGTTGGTGAAGAACCCCGGAACGTAGAAGTCCTCCGCCTTGCCGGTGCTGTTGGCAAGCCACGCGGAGATCCCGACGCCGACGATCCCCGCCAGTGCCTGCGTCAGCGGTTTGCGCTGGACCAGGCGGACAACGGTGAACGTGCCGGCCGCGGCCAGCGAAAGGATCAGAGCCAGGGGCAGTTCGCGGGTGATCGTGAAAGTGACCAGGAACACCAGGCCGGGAAGGATGCTTTCGGCGATGCCCTGGATCCCGCCGGCGCTTTTGAGCACGTCGATGTTGCCGTTGCTGGAACGGTGGAGCCCGGCCTTGGCCGCGTAGCCTTCGGCGAGGTCCGCGACGGTCGGCTGAGGTGCCGCGGGCTGGTCAACCGGAACCTGCCCGGCTGGAACCTTCCGTGCCGGGTTCTGCCCTGCCGGGTCCTGCCCGGCTGCTGGTTCGGACTTCTCGGGCACGGTCATTGCTCCTCCTGGCGGGAGAGTATTTCGTAGCGGGGATTGAACATGGTGGGCAGGCCGTCGCGGATGGTGACCATGCCCTGCAGGCGGAGTTCGGTGCCGGCGTCGACTCCGGGGATGCGGCGGCGTCCCAGCCAGACCACCCGGAGCCGGTCCTTGGGACCGGACGGCCGCTGGCGCCGGGCGCCGGCAGGCTGGGATGCGGCGGGTCGGGCTGCGCCGGGCTGCACTGTTTCGGGCCGGCCGGCTGCCGGGCCCGCGGGAACTGCCCCGGTGCCGCGGCTCTTGGCCCCCAGCGCCTTACTGCCGGGCGCATCGTGGTCCACAACAACCGCCGTGAAGGCAGCCACCTGGCTGGCCGGGGCGTAAGTGACCGACTCAATGAAGCCGTGGCACACCACCCGACCGCGGTCCGGCAGCCCCCTCACGGAGACCGGGGAAGCCGGATCCTGGCGACGGGCATCAGCCAATCTGGGTAATCTCCGGTCCACGTTCGGGCCGCTCGAGGTCCTGGGCGGACTGCGGGGCGGGTGCGGCATTGTCCTTGGGCAGGCGCAGCTGCAGCAGGTCCCGCGGCGGCATCGGGTTCTCTCCGCGGACCACCACAATCTGCCGGAACAGCGCCTCAAGCCCGGCGGCCGCGTCGCGGTCCACAGCAGCCTCGCCGCCGAGCACGCCGCGAAGGAACCAGCGGGGACCGTCGACGCCGATGAAGCGGGCCACGCGGTAGCCGTGGCTGCCGTCGGCGCCGCTGGCCGGGAGCTTGGCGAGCAGTTCGGTGCCGAAGCCGCCCTGGACTTCCTCGACCTGGCCGCCCTGGCTGCCGACCGACTGGCCGATCTGCTCGCGGATTTCGTCCCACAGGCCTTCGGAGCGGGGAGCCGCGAAGGCCTGGAGCTGGAGGCTCGAACCGTTCAGGTCCATGGTGACGGCGACGACCCGCTGCGTGGCCTCTTCGACCTCGAGCCGCAGTTGCAGGCCTTCCGCGGGAGCGATCAGGAGGGCGCCCAGGTCCACGTAGCCGTCCTGGTCCTCGATTTCCGACACGTCGAAGGGACCCGTGGCGCCGCGACCGGGGACAGCGGAGGGCGTCCCGGCAGTGTCATCGACGGAAGCGTCGGCAACTGCCTCCGGGGTTTCCCCGGGGTCCGTCGGTTCCTGCTTGGTTTTCCTGCCACGCCCAAAAACCATGGGGTTCTCTCCTTAGTTGTGATCCTGTGCCGCAGCGTCGTCCGCGACCGCGCGGCGCCTGCCGCTTGATGCTCTCTGTGCAGCAACAGCGGCCGGCCGATACGTCCTGTCGTTGGTCCTGCTCATAAGTCCCTGCGTAAATACTGCGGGTGGTGCGGGCTGCCGGTCAGACCGGCGCGCCGAAACCGCCGGTGGATCCGAAGCCTCCGCCGCCGCGAACCGAGCCGCTGAGCTCCTGGACCGGCAGGAACCGGGCGTACTCCACGCGCTGAATGACCATTTGTGCAATTCTATCGCCGCGCTTGAGTTCGATCGCCTGCCGGAGGTCAGTATTGAGCAGGGTCACCGCGATTTCCCCGCGGTAGCCGGCGTCGACGGTGCCGGGGGCGTTCACCACGGTCAGTCCGTGCTTCGTCGCGAGCCCCGACCGCGGGTGGATCAGGGCCACAAAACCATCGGGCAGGGCAATGGAAACACCGGTGGGGACCAGCCTGCGCTCCCCCGGTTCCAGCACCACGTCCTCGCGGGCGCGCAGGTCCGCACCGGCGTCGCCCGGGTGAGCGTACGACGGCGGTTCCAGGCCGTCGTCGAGCATCTTCAGTTCCACCGTCAGCGTGGCGGCGCCGTATTCCGCCGCGGTAGCGGTCTCTTGCTGTGCCGGGGGCTTTCCTGCAGTCGTTTCTTCAGTCACAGTCCCTCACTCTAACGCCAGCACGGAAGAACGGCCTAGCCGCGGCCGGCGCTCTCAGACCCCCGCCGCCGCTTCCGCCGCCAAGGTGAAATAGCCCGGGAAAAGTGGAAAGCTGGGCCTATGCCCGAATCCAGTGCAGCAGTGCCTGCCCCCAACAACACCCCCAGCGACGCCGTTCTGTACAACGAGAAGCTCTGGCCCAACGTCTGGATCTGGCTGGTGGCGGCGGGACTGTCGGGCGCCGGGATCTTCGTGTTCGCGCCCATCAGCATGGCTGCAGGACTCACCGCGGCGGTTGTCCTGTTCGCGATCATCGCCGTGCTTCTGGTCCTCTCCACCCCCACCATCACCGTCACCGGCTCCACGCTGCGCATCGGCCGGGCCAGCATCGACCGCCGCTTCGTGGGCACCGCCTCGGCCTACCGCGGCAAAGAGGCGACGGCGGAACGCGGCACCCGCCTCAACGGCCTGGCCTTCCTGTGCATCCGCGGGTGGATCGATCCTGTGGTCCGGATCGAAATCACTGATCCGTCCGACCGCACGCCGTACTGGCTCACGTCCTCCCGCCACCCGGACGAACTGCTCGCCGCGCTGAAGGCTTAGCCCTCACAGTCCTTGCAGTACTTGAGGCCGTCCTTCTCACGGGCGATCTGCGAACGGTGGCGGACGAGGAAGCAGGAGGCGCAGGTGAATTCGTCGGCCTGGGCCGGCAGCACCCGGACCAGCAGTTCCTCCCCGGACAGGTCGGCGCCGGGGAGTTCGTAGCCTTCGGCAAGGTCCGATTCGTCTTCATCGACCACTGTGGACGGCTTTTCCGTGCGGCGCGCTTTCAACGCGTCAAGGGAGTCCTCACTGAGGTCCTCCTCGGTCTTGCGCGGCGCATCGTAGTCTGTCGCCATTATTTGTTGCTCACACTCCGCAGTCGTTCCGTTGGGTTGCCGTCCTCTGAAGGTCCTGCCGGGCGGTGGCCCTGGCCCTCCGGGAGCGGTTCTCCGATGTCAACGCCGGTCACGCGGTTTTTGTGCCCGATGTCGGGTCATTTTTGCTTAAGCCTCCGGTGAAAGCCAGAGTCCTCTGGTCCGGGACTGCGGACACCGGCCGCCGCATCCGGGCCCGGGCGCCCGCCGGGGCAGCCGATGACCCGGAATGAGCCGCAAATTCGCGGAAAATCACGGCGCGCCCTCCATCCTCACCGGAAATGGTCCGCATCGGTGGCAGAGTTTCGATTGTTAGTAATGCCAGGGTGGAGGATTTGTATGCAGGATCTACGGCTTGTAGGCGTCCACGACGACGGGGAGCATCTCCTGTTGAGCGGCGCCGGCGGCGAGATGTTCCAGCTGCCAATCGATGAAGCACTGCGGGTGGCAGCCAGCCGGACGACGGCCAAGGCCGCCTCCGTCGCGGCCGCCGCACCCATTTCCATGTCACCGCGCGATATCCAGGCGCGGATCCGCGGCGGCTCGACGGCGGCGGAGGTGGCGGAGCTCTCCGGGATTCCGCTCGCAAAAGTCCAGCGCTACGAGGGTCCCGTGCTCGCTGAGCGCGAGTACGTTGCCCAGCAGGCCCGCAAGGTGGAAGTTGCCGCCCCCTCCCCCGGCCACGACGTGTACCGTTCGGTGTTCGGAGACCAGCCGGCATTGCTCGGCGACATGGTTGCCCACCGGCTCAGTGCACACGGCATCGAAGTCTCGTCGGTGGAGTGGGACTCCTGGCGGCGCCCCGATGGCAGCTGGAACGTGGTGGCACGCTTCGAGGCCAAGCCCGGCGGCCCTGTCGGTATCGGTGAGGAACCGCCGGCCATGTGGACGTTCAGCCCGGCCCGGAAATCCCTGCAGAACGCGAACCGCTGGGCTCAGCAGCTCAGCGAACTGGAGCCCCTCGACGGACCGGTCCCCGCGCGCCGGCTCACGGCTGTCTCGGACCGCCCTTTTGATTTTGAGACCGACGCCGATGCTGCCGCACGCACCGCGACCGCGCAGCTTCAGGTGGTCCAGCAGCTGAAGCAGGAGCAGGAGCAGGAGTCAGACGGCTTGCTCGACATGCTGCGTTCCCGCCGGGGCCAGCGCCTCGGCGTGGACGAAGACGCCGACGACGCCCTCGCCAAACTCCTGACCAGCAGCGTTCCCGCGGCGCACCCAAGGCCCTCGGAGGTCCTTGCCGAAGTACCTGCCGGCTTGGAAGGCGATGACCAGGACAGCAACGGGCAGGACCGCGTCGAGGCCGGCAGCGGCCATGACCTTTACGCAGACGGAGGCGACACGCCGGCGCCGCAGGCCGCGGAGACGGAACCCGGACCGGCCTCCGATCCGTGGGAACGCCGCCGCGACGGCAGGCCCTCGATCATGTCGCGGCTGACTCTTGCTCCGCGCCATGAGGACGGTCCGGACGATGCGCTCAAACTGCATGACGGTGTCAGCACCGAAACCACGGAAATCACCATTGCGGCGTCCCAGTTGCGGCCCGTCGGCCAGCAGGGTCCCACAACCAGCCCGGGGCTCGACGAACTCCTGGGCGGCGGGACCTCGCGGCGCCAGCAGCGTGAATCCGCGGCCCCGGCCCCGGACGACCGCGATGCGGACCAACCCGAGCGGCAGCCGGCGAAATCGAAGCGCTCCAGCATCCCCAGCTGGGACGAAATCGTCTTTGGCGCCCGCGGCGACTAGCTGAAGCCGCGGGTCCCGGCCCGCCGGCCGGCACAACACCGCTGACAGGCAAACACCGCTGACAGGCAAAAACGGCCGGCAGTCAAAACGGGCCGGCAGGCTGAACGCGCAGTCAGGAGCGGGGAGCCCTTTTTCCGTCCGCCTGAAAGCACAGCAGCGGGACTTCGCGTTCAGCCCTCGTCAGTGAACCGTGCTGGCCCACGACTTCCAGTGCTGTGGGCCGGACGCGCCGCGTGTCATAGAGAGCCAGCGGCTCCCGGGCAGCGATCATCACGTCGCCGATCCGCGGGGCCACCTCGGCCCGGACCTCGCCGAAGAGCCCACCCGCGATGGCATCCTCCCGGGTAAAGGCCCAGATCCGTTCGCCGAAACGGGCCCGCCAGGCGTCAACCAGCCGGACGCGGCCGGCGTCGTCGTCCTGCTCTTCGAGATAGAGGTGGACCATCCGCGGCTCGCCCGCCGTGTGGCGGACCCCGGCAATGAGGTCCGGGTCGGCCGAATAGTCAATGCGTTGGGATTCCGGCACGTCGAGCATCCCGTGGTCCGCCGTGAGCAGGATGGTGGTGCCCGCCGGCAGGGTGGCGCTGAGCCGTTTCACGGTGGCGTCGAGTTCCTCGAGCTGGTGCTCCCACTGCGGTGACTGGCAGCCGTGGCGGTGTCCGGCCTTGTCCAGTTCATTGACGTAGAAGTACATCAACGAGCCGTCCGCACCGGCCATCGCCTCGGCAGCGGCCGCGGTCCTGGCGTGCGAGGTGGTGGCGGTGACATAGCGGCCTCCCCGGAGCGCGGCCCGGGTCATGGCGGAGTCGCTGAACTGCGGGAGGCTGACCGTGGTGACCTCGACGTGGTCCGCGGCCCGTTCGAAGACGGTGGGGAACGGCTGCCACTGCTGCGGATCGACGCCGGCGTCCCACCCGCCGAGCATGTTGACCACGCGGTCCTGATCCGGGTCCAGCACGTCGTAGCCCACCATGCCGTGCTGCCCTGCCGCGAGTCCGGTGCCGAAGCTGGCCAGGGAGGCCGCCGTCGTGGAGGGGAAAGCCGAATCGAGGGCGACCGGCACCTGCCCCTGGCCGGACTGCATCACGGAGCGAAGGAACGGTGTGTGCGCCGATTTCTGCTTCAGCAGGTTGCGGCCCAGGCCGTCGGCGAGGACCACGCAGACGCGCTTGGAGGCGGGCAGGTGCAGGCGGTTCTCGAAGCCGGGAACACCCAGGCTGGCCGCGGCGCTCGTGAGCACTTCGGCGACAGAGCGGTCGCCGAAGGCCGGAGCCGCGGGCAGGTTGCGGGCCGGGGCATCGGTGAGGGACGGGGCGGAGGACGTCGGTTCGGACACGCGGACCGGCGTCATCTCAGCGCTGGTGGCCGCGGCTGGCGCGGTTTCCGAAGACGCCCATCCGCGGGCGGGGCGGGAGCCCGGGGCCGGTGTGGGGCATCGGGGCGGAGGACCCGGTGTTCACGGCGCGGAGCGCACGGGCGAACAGCTTGGCGTCCTGGACAGCCTGCAGGCCGTCGGCCTCGGCGCTGATCCGGAGCACAATGTCCTCCTGGGCGATGGTGCCGCTGTAGCCGTGATCGGCTTCGCACTGCGGGTCGCCGCAGCTGGCCGGGCCCATGTCGAGGCGCTGGCCGCCGGACCAGGCGATGGAGAGGGTCAGCTCGCGGACCGGATCCGATGGTTTGTAGTCCTGCGGCTGGGCGTACACGTAGCTGAGCACCACGGAGCGGATCTGCGTCACGGGCACGGATTCGGTGGAGACCTGCGCCACCGTCTGCTCTCCGGCGTCGTCCAGCTGCTGGTCGTCCACGTGGGTGATGACCAGCATGTCCTCGGTCAGGACCAGCACCGTGATGTGGCGGCGGACCTCGGCGCGGTCGAAGTGCGTCTCGAGGTGCACCAGGTGGGCCACGCAGTCGCGCCCGTCAAGGGCGTCGGCAACGACGTCGGCCACCAGCCGGGGGTAGAACCCGGCCTGCTGGAGAGCCCCCTCCAGGCTTTGACCCTGCGCACTGTGGTCATGCAGGCCGTGGTGGTGGGTGCCCGGGCGTCCGGAGATGGTTGCCTGGGGCTTGGGTGTCGGAGACTGAAAGCTCATGGTCTCCATTTTCACAGATCGGCTGGGGACATGCTAACCATTGCCGGCCCGGCGGCGCCCCGCCGCTGCCGCAACACTCCGCTCCCCCGGCCCGTCAGCGGCGCCGGTCCGCCGTCAGCAGCCACGGCCCCGGTTATCGCTGGCCGTCAGCCGCGGCGGGCCGTCAGCTGCGCATGGCGCGGCGGGCACTGTCCGTGCGCTGGGCGGCGTTGGCGATCCGGACGTCGGCGGAGAGGATGGCGGCCCCGTCCGGCCCGGCGAGCACGGGGTTGAAGTCGACCAGGGCGATCTCCGGATGGTTGTCCTTGAGCCGGGTGAGCCGCGCGGCAAGGTCCTCCAGCGCCCCGGCGTCCACGGCCGGCAGCCCCTGGTAGCCGAAGAGTTTCCGCGAGGCCCGGGGGGCCCGGATGAAGTCATGGAGGTCGGAGCCGGAAAGCGGCGGCACCCGGTGGGCCCAGTCGTCGAGCAGGTTGACCGCGTCACCTGCCAGGCCGAACGAGACCACCGGGCCCAGCAGCGGGTCCTCGATGGCGCGGAACGTGCAGGCCTGCCCCACCGGCGCCATGGTCTGCACTTCCAGCGACGGCGAGCCATAGCGTTCCAGCGACCTGCGCATCTCCAGCACGTTCCGCCGCAGCGAGTCCGCGTCCTGGATATCCAGACGCACCCCGCCGAGGTCCAGGCGGTGCCGCAGCGCGGGGTCGGTGGTCTTCAAGGCCACCGGCCAGCCGAGCCGGTCCGCGGCAGCCACCGCCTCGTCGGCGGTGTCGAAGCCAACGGAGGGAACCACCCTGATGCCGTAGCGGGCCAGCAGGCCCGCGGCCGTCTCTGCGTCCAGCCGGACGAGCTGCTCGCCCCCGACGCCGGACAGCAGCCTCTCCAGCTCGTCGCGGGTGCCGTCCGGGTCACAGCCCTCGGGCTCGATAAAGAGGCCCTGGTCCCGGTCCAGCCACTGGGCGTAGCGGACCACGGATCCCAGCGCGGCCACGGCCGCGCCGGGGTTGGAGTAGCAGGGAACCATCGTTGATCCGGCCTCGTCCCCCACCATTCCTTCCACGTAGATGGAGGGGTCCAGCAGCCCGCTGAACGCCGCCACCACGGGTTTGCCGGCCGCCACCGAACATTCGGCGAGCACTCCGGCGATCTTTTCCACGGTGAGGCCGCGGGCGGGCAACAGCGCCACCACGGCAGAGTGAACGGTGTCCACGGTGAGGACTTCCTGCAGGCTGTGCCGCAGCGCCGGCAGCGCCACGGACATCCCGGCGTCGAGGTCCACGTTGGTGACGATCCGCTCCACGCCGAGTCCCTGCGCTGCCGCGCTGTCCGCAACCACCTTGCCGAGCGCCTGCGAGTTGCTGAACACAGCGACCCCCGGGCCCGCCGGCAGGGGCTGGCTGGAGACGATCTGCGCGACGTCCATGAGCTGTTCGATGGTCTCAACCCGGATCACACCGGCCTGGCGCATCATCGCGTCGAGGGCCTCCGGCGGCGCCTGCGTGGTGCGGACGGCGTGGCCGGGAGGCAGGCCCAGGCCCATCGCATCGGACTTCGCCACAATGACCGGCTTGGTGCGGGCCAGGCGCCGTGCCAGCCGGGAAAACTTACGCGGGTTGCCGATCGACTCCAGGTACAGCCCGACGGCGGTGGTGTCGGCGTCGTCCTCCCAGAACTGCATCATGTCGTTGCCGGAGACGTCGGCGCGGTTGCCGGCCGAGAGGAACGTGGAGATGCCGACGCGGCGCCGGCTGGAGGCCGCGTAGAGGGAGACGCCGATCGCGGCCGACTGGCTGAACAGGCCCAGCCCGCCGCGGCGCCCCAGCGAGGGCGCCATCGAGGCGTTGAGGGACACGGCCGGGTTGGTGTTCATAATGCCCAGCGAGGCGGGGCCGATCACGCGCATGCCGTTGGCGCGGGCCTGCCGGACGAGTTCGCGCTGGCGGGCGAGGCCGCGTTCGCCGTCGTCCGCGTAGCCGGCGGTGGCCACCACGATTCCCTTGACCCCGGCGGCACCGCATTCCTCCACCACTTTGGGGACCTCGGCGTAGGGGACGGCGACGATGGCGAGCTTGACGGGTCCCGGCACTTCAGAGAGCCGGCCGAAGGAGAGCATACCGGCGAGCTCGAAGGCCTCCGGGTTGATCGCGTAGACCGGGCCGGTGAAGCGGCCCTCAATAATGTGCTCCAGCAGCTGGTAGCCCACGGTGCCCCATTTGCGGCTGGCGCCGATCACGGCCACAGAGGAGGGGGCAAGCAGCTCCTGGATGCTTCGGGCCTCGGCCCGGTGTTCCCGGGATTCCATCACGGCGCGGGACTTGTCCGTGGGGTCGATGTTGAATTCGAGGCTGACCACGCCGTCGTCGAAATGCCGCTTGACGTCGTAGCCGGCGTCGGAGAACACCATCAGCATCTTCCGGTTTTCCGGGAGCACCTCGGCGCTGAACTTCCGGATCCCGTTTTCCCGGGCGGCAGCGGCGAGGTGTTCGAGCAGGATGGAGCCGATGCCGCGGCCCTGGTGCGCGTCGGCGATGTTGAACGCGACTTCGGCCTCCGCGGGATCATCGAGCCGGTCATAGCGCCCGATGCCCATGATCTCGCCGCCGATGGTGATCACCAGGGCAACGCGGTCCTTGTAATCCACCTCGGTGAACCGTTTGAGTTCCTTCGCGGAGAGTTTGGACTTGAACGCGAAGAACCGCATGTAGATGGACTTCTGCGACTGCCCCACGTGGAAGGCCTGGACCGCGTCCGCGTCGGCGGGGTGGATCGGGCGCAGATGTGCCGTCCCGCCGTCGCGCAGGACAACATCGGCTTCCCAATATTCCGGATATACACCGTCCACGGGCTGATCCACCATAGGCTTAGCCTAGTCATAAACTCTTGCAGCACACGTTCAGCCCCCCTCAGAAGGACCCACCCGCCTCATGGCCCGCCGCCAAACCCCGTCCCCGGCAGGGGAAGCCAGCCAGGACTTTGTAGAAAATATCGTCGATATCGACGTCACGTCGGAGATGGAAGGATCGTTCCTCGAGTACGCCTATTCGGTGATCTACTCGCGGGCCCTTCCGGATGCCCGGGACGGGCTGAAACCCGTCCAGCGGCGCATCCTGTACATGATGAGCGAGATGGGTCTGCGCCCGGACCGCGGCCACGTCAAGAGCGCCCGCGTGGTGGGCGAGGTCATGGGCAAGCTGCACCCGCACGGCGACACCGCGATCTACGACGCGATGGTACGCATGGCGCAGGACTTCTCGCTGCGGCTGCCGCTCATCGACGGGCACGGCAACTTCGGCTCCCTTGACGACGGCCCGGCAGCCCCGCGGTACACGGAGGCGCGCCTCGCTGCTGCGGCGCTGACCCTGACGGACCACCTCGACGAGGACGTCGTCGATTTCGTCCCCAACTACGACAACCAGCTGACCCAGCCGGACGTCCTGCCGGCCGCGTTCCCGAACCTGCTGGTCAACGGCGCCACCGGCATCGCCGTCGGTATGGCCACGAACATGGCCCCGCACAACCTGGTGGAAGTGATCGCCGCCGCGCGGCACCTGATCGAGCATCCGGACGCCACGCTCGAGGACATTATGAAGTTCGTCCCCGGCCCGGACCTGCCCACGGGCGGCCGGATCGTCGGGCTGGACGGCATCCGCGACGCGTACGCCACCGGCCGCGGCTCCTTCAAGACCCGGGCCAAGGTGGAGGTCGAGCAGCTCTCGGCCCGCCGCACCGGGCTGGTGGTCACGGAACTGCCGTACATGGTGGGGCCGGAGAAGGTGATCGAGAAGATCAAGGACGCCGTCAACGGCAAGAAGCTCACCGGCATCAGCGACATCGTGGACCTCACGGACCGCAAGCACGGCCTGCGCCTGGTGATCGAATTGAAGAACGGTTTCAACCCCAACGCGGTGCTCCAGCAGCTGTACCGCTACTCGCCGATGGAGGATTCCTTCGGCATCAACAACGTCACCCTCGTGGACGGGCAGCCGCAGACCCTGGGGCTCCTCCAGCTGCTTTCCGTCTACGTGGAACACCGCATCACTGTCGTCCGCCGCCGCACTGCCTTCCGCCTCGGCAAGAAGAAGGACCGCCTGCACCTGGTGGAGGGCCTCCTGATCGCGATTGTGGACATCGACGAGGTCATCCAGATCATCCGGTCCTCGGACGAGGCGGCCGCGGCCCGGACCCGGCTGATGTCCATCTACGACCTCTCTGAGATCCAGGCCAACTACATCCTGGAACTCCGGCTCCGGCAGCTGACCAAGTACTCACGGATCGAACTCGAGAAGGAGCAGGATGAGCTGCGCCGCGAGATTGCCGAGCTGGAAGCCATCCTCGGCTCCAGCGAGCGGCTCCGCGCCCTCGTGTCCTCCGAGCTGGCCGAGATCGCCGAGAAATACGGCACCCCGCGCCGCACCGTGCTTCTCGAATCCGAAGCCGTCTCCCCCACCGTCGCTGCCCTGGCCGCCGCGCCCGGGGCCAAAGGCAAGGCCGCTCCCCTGGCACTGGAGATCGCGGACGACCCCTGCTGGGCGATCCTGACGGCCTCCGGCCAGATCGCCCGGACCGCCAACCAGGACAGCCTCGCCGAGACCGGCCCGCGCACCCGGCACGACGTGTTCACCTCCGTGGTCAAGACGTCCGCACGCGGCGAGATCGCGGCCATCACCTCGCAGGGGCGCATGCTGCGGCTCCAGGTGATGGACATGCCCGTGCTGCCGCCCACCTCAGGCACCCCGAACCTGGCCGGCGGAGTACCGGCCAAGGACTTCATTACCCTCCTCAAGGGCGAATCGCTGGTGGCCTTCGCGCCCCTGGACGAGGTCCTGGCGATCGGCACCGCCCAGGGCGTGGTCAAGCGCGTCCAGCCGGACTATCCGCTGAACCGCGAGGACTGGGAAGTGATCGCGCTCAAGGACAAGGACACCGTGGTGGGCGTGGCTCCCGCGGGGTCCGACGACGTCGACCTCGTCTTCGTGACGCGGCAGTCGCAGCTCCTGCGCTTCCCGGCCAGTACGGTCCGTCCGCAGGGCCGGACCGCCGGTGGCATGGCCGGCATCAAGCTGGCAGCCGGGGACCGCGTGCTGTTCTTCGGCGCCGCGAGCCCGGCCGACAGCGACGCCGTCGTTGTCACCATCGCCGGCACAGAGGGTGCACTGCCCGGCACCGCCCCGGGTGCCGCCAAGGTCACCGCCCTCGCCGAATACCCCGCCAAGGGGCGCGCCACCGCCGGGGTCCGGGCGCACCGGTTCCTCAAGGGTGAGGACACCCTGCTGCTCGCCTGGGCCGGTCACGGCCCCGCCAAGGCGTCCTCGCTGGCCGGCGTGGCACGGTCCCTGCCCGGGGAACACGGCCGCCGCGACGGGTCCGGCATCCCGCTCTCCCAGGCCATCGACGCGATCGGCCCGAGCATGGCCTGGCAGCCGGAGCCCGGGACGGAAGCCTAGACCCTCCCGGGGGCTGCGGGGCTGGCGGCGGGCCATCCGGCGGCGCCCGGGGCAGCCGTGACGCCCGCCGCTCGCTCATTTGTCACGAATGGCCGTTATCGCCCGCCCATTCACCACGAATGGCCCCCATAGGTCCCCACATGGCGGCCATTCGTGGTGAATGGCCGGCACCGAGCCTGCACTAAGCCCGCCGCCGGGCCCCGCTCCGCTCCGCACGCGTCGCATTGGGACCGCGTTCCGCCCCCGACGGCTCTCTCCGCCGATCCGGTGCCCCGGAAGAAATACCCCTAGACTGCTCGCATGCCTATCATCCCGGACACCAAAGACTGGACGTGGGTGCTGCAGCGGCCCTGCGCGGAATGCGGTTTTGATGCCTCCGCGGCGACACCTGCCACAGCGCCAGGGATCCTGGAGAGTATGCTACCCCGCTGGCGGGTAGCTCTGCGGCGTCCGGACGTGGCTGAACGCCCGGACGAAAACACGTGGTCCGTCCTCGAATACGCCTGCCACGTCCGCGACGTGTTCAGCCTGTTCGACCACCGGCTCGGCCTTATGCTGACCGAGGACGACGCCCGGTTCGCGGACTGGGACCAGGACGCGACCGCCGTCGAGAAGGACTATGCCAACGCCGACCCGGCCGTGGTCAGCACGGAACTCACCGCGGAGGGCGAGCAGATCGCCGCCTCGTTCGGGCGCGTCCCCGAGGAACAGTGGGACCGCAAAGGCACCCGCAGCAACGGCTCGGAGTTCACCGTGCTGACGTTCGCGCAGTACTTCCTGCACGACGTCGTCCATCACCTCCACGATGTGGACGGATAGCGTGTGGATGGATAGCTACAGCTCCTTGTCCCACGCCATGCTGCTGTTGACGGGGACATAGCCCATTTTGCTATAGAGAGCCAGCGCACCGGTGGGGTTCTCCGAATCGACGTCGAGCGAGGCTTTGTCCATGCCCGCGGCGGCGAAGCGGCGCATCGCGTCGGCGAGAAGGGCCTGAGCCACGCCGCGGCCGCGGAACTCGCGCCGCACGCCCAGCAGGTCGGTGTAGCCCTCCTTGTAGCCCCGCGTCCGGGCGCTCTCGGCGTCGTAGCTGGCCAGCTGGTAGCCGGCCACCCGCCCAGTGGAGCGCTCGACGGCGACGGCGCTCAGGTCCGGCCGGGCCAGCGGATCATTCACCACAAAGCCCCAGGCCTCCTCGTCCCGGGGCTCGCTGCCCCAGTGGTCCCGGAAGGCCTCGTTGTGTGCCAGCCGGACGGGCTCGTGCAACGCGGGTCCAAAGCCCACGATCTCCAGCTCGTCGTCCAGGAGCAGCTCCGGGAGGCCGTCCGTGAGGGGCCGGTGCATCTCGTTGTAGTAGCGGACAATCCGGTAGCCGGCGTCGCCGAAGAGGGTGGCCTGGTGGGTGTGCTGCTGTTCCATGTGGAGCCGCAGCCGGGGGCTGGAACCCGGCACGGCGTCCTCGGCGAACCGCTGCCGCGTCCTGGCCTCCATCCACCCCAGCAGCCCGGTGCCGATGCCCCTGCCCTGCCAGGCCGGGTCCACGCAGCCGTACCCGATCGCCTTCTCGCCCTCCGGGTTTTTGGTGATCCGGCCGTACGCCCTGGCGGTTCCCTGAGCGTCGAAGCCGAGAATCGTATTCGCCGCGGCCGGGTTCTTCTGAGATTCGAGGACCTGTTCCAGGTCGGCGCGGCGCTCAAACCAGACGGGCCGTTCGACGTCGGCAGTCCGGGCGATGAGCGCCGCCCAGCCGTCGAGGTGGTCGGTCACGGCGGGACGCCACTGCAGGCGGGTATCCAGGCTGGCCAAGGGGTCGGCGTATCCGTTCATGGCAACAGGCTAAACGTCCGGCCTACCCCCGCGCCAGCAAGGGCATTGGCTCCGCCACAGGTGCCGCACGCCCGGCCGCCGCGCGGTCAAGGTCCAGGCGGCTGTCGTCCGGGGAGATGTCCTCCGGGTTGTGCGTCACAAGCACCACCGTGCGGTCCCGCAGGCCGTGCCGGAGCTCAGCGAGCATCGCCCGGCCGGACTCCGCGTCCAAGTGGGCCGTGGGTTCGTCCAGCAGGATCACGTCCGCCCCGGTCAGGAGGGTGCGGGCCACCGCGAGGCGCTGCCGTTCGCCGCCGCTGAGGAAGTCCCCTCCCGGTCCGATCCGTGTGTCCAGGCCATGCTCCAGCCGACCGACCAGCGGCCCGAGGCCCACGGCGGCCAGGGCGTCCTGCAAGCGCTGCTCCGGCGCTCCCCCGCGGTCGCCGTCGGGGAGCCCCAGCAGCAGGTTGCCACGGATGGTCGAGTCAAAGAGGTGCGCCTCCTGCGGGCACCAGGCGGCCCGCCCGCTGAGCAGGATCTGGCCGTTTGCTGCCGGGAGGAAGCCCAGGACGACGGCGAGCAGGGTGGACTTTCCGGACCCGGACCCACCTGTGACGGCAAGCCAGCGCCCGGGTTCGGCCGTGGCGTCGAGGCCGGTGAAGACCAGCGGCCCGCCCGGCCAGGCCGCGGCCAGGTCCCGGAGTTCGATCCCGGGCTTGCCGCCGGGCCTGCCGGCCACGGGAACCAGACCGCCGGACGCATCGGCATCGGTGCCGTCCAGGACGCCGGCTTCGCCGATGCGTTCCAGCACGGCTCGCAGCGCCGGATACTGGCGGACCGCCGTCGTGATGGCCGCGTAGGGTTCCACGAGCGCCAGCTGCAGCAGCACCACCACCGCAACCGTCGAAGCTTCCACGGCTCCGCTGAGGGCCAGCGGGGCGGCCAGCACGGCGCTGGCCAGGGCTGCGGTGCCGCAGGCCAGTACGGTCAGCCCCTGGCCGAGCCCTTCGGCCCATGCCGAGCGCTGGGAGGCGGCGGTTGCAGAGCGGTCGGCGTGTGTGATGGCGCCGAGCACCGGGCCGGCCACGTGGTTGGCGTGGAGTTCGGCGCGGGCGTCGAGGGCGGCCGCCACCTGGCGGAGCACTCCGGAGCGGAGCCGCTGCTCGGTTCCGGCGGACATCCGGTCCGCGGCCAGTGCCAGGGCTGGGGCTGCCACCAGGCTGACCAGGGCGGCCGCGATGACGGCGGGGAGCGCGGCCGGCAGGAGCAATGCGAAGCTTACGACGGCGGCGCCCGCGACGGCGACGGCTGTCACCGGCGGCAGGACCACGCGGGGCAGCAGCTCCCGGACGGTGTCGACGTCGTCCACGACGGTGCCCAGGACGTTGCCGCCCTGCAGCAGCCGGCGCAGCGAAAGGGCGCGGCGGCTCAGCGATTCCCAGAGCCTGCCGCGGAGCCGGGTCAGGGCGGCGAAAACGGCGTCGTGCAGCAGGAGGCGTTCGAGGTACCGCAGGACCGCCCGGCCGATGCCGAAGAACCTTACGCCCACGATTGCCGTGAGCAGGTAGAGGATGGGCGGCTGCTCGCTGGCCCGGATGATGAGCCAGCCGGAGAGTCCGGCGAGGGCGACGGCGAAGAGCGCCGCCAGGGTGCCGACGACGCCGGCCGCGGCGAATTTGGCTGCGACCGGTGCCAGCAGGCGGCGGAGCCGGGCTGCCGTGGAACCGCCTGCGGAGCGTCGTGGGTCCGCGGCCGGGGTCGTGCCGGCCTGCGGCGCGCGTGTCTGGGCGGCGTGTGTCTGGGTCGCGCCGGTGCCCGTGGTGTCGGACGGCAGAGGTTCGTGCAGCCCGGCTGAGGACCGGCCGGCTGCGGACGAGGCTGCGGCAAGGGCGGCTGTCCCGGCCGCGGCGCCGGTGCCGGGTGCCGCAACCACGCCTGCGCCTGTGCGTGTGGCGGTCGCGGTGTCGGCATCTTCTCCAGCGGCGGCGGTGGCCGTGCCCGCGGCGCCCGGCGCCACGGCGACGACGACGTCGGCGAGTTCCCGGGTCTGCCGGTCGTGGGCCACCAATAGGACGGTGACCTCTCCGCGGAGCGCGGCGATGGCGCGGCTGACGGCGGTGGCGGATTCCCGGTCCAGGTGGGCGGTGGGTTCATCGAGCAGCAACACGCGGGCTCCCGCCTCGATCCGGGCGAGGCCGCGGGCCAGCGCGACACGGCGCAGCTCCCCCGGGCTGAGCTCGGCGGGGTGCTTGGCGGCGAGATGCTCCGCGGCGCAGGCTGCCAGGCAGCGCAGGGCGGTGGCGTCAGCCGTGGTGGCGTCGACGGTCGCGCCCGCGCCGGCGCCGGCGCGCCCCGGATCGTCGGCGCCGGTCGCAAGCCCCCCGGCACCTCCCAGATACAGCCGGACCTCGTCCAGCACGGTGGGGGCAACCATGACGGGATGCTGCGGCACCCAGGCGAGGTCCGCCGTCGTGAATCCCGCGAGCCGTCCGGCGACGGTTGTTTGCCCGTCAGGTCGGTCGGAGCCGCCGCCGGTTCCGATGGTGCCTGCCAGGACCCCGAGGACGGTGCTCTTGCCGGCGCCGCTGGGGCCGTCGAGGGCGGTGATCCGGCCCGGGGCGGCGGTGAAACTCAAGGGCCCGACGGCGGCATCCGTCCTGCCGCCGTAGCGGACGGTCAGCCCTGCCACGCTGATGGCGGGAGGGGCCGCGGGCCCGCGGGATCCGGGTCCTGCCCCGGCAACAGCGGCAGTGGCTGCAGCATCGGGCACCAGCGGCGTGGCCTCGGGGGCATCGAGGACGGCGGTGGTTTCGGCAAGCGCCGCACGGCCTTCGTCACTGGCGTGGTGGGCGGTGCCGAGCTCCCGGAGCGGAAGGTAGCAGTCCGGGGCGAGGATCAGGGCCAGCAGCCCTGCTTCCAGCGCCATATCGCCGTGAACTAGGCGGACACCGATGAAGACCGCAACGACCGCGACAGAGATGGTGGCGATAAGTTCGAGTGCGAGGGCGGAGAGGAAAGCGGTCCGCAGGGTTCCCATGGTCCGGTGGCGGTATTCCTCGGAGAGGTCCTCGAGGGCTTTGCGCTGGGCGGCGGCACGTCCCAGTCCCACGAGCACGGGCAGGCCCTTGGCAAGCTCCAGCATGTGGCCGGACAGCCGGGACAGGGCCGACTGGGCCTCCCGGACGCGGTCTTCGGTGTACCGGCCGATCAGGACCATAAAGAGCGGCACCAGCGGCACGGTCAGCACGATCACGGCAGCGCTGATCCAGTCGGCGTACAGGATGCGGGCGCCCAGCAGCAGCGGGATCGCGGCACAGTTCACCAGGGCGGGCAGGAACTGGGTGTAGTAGTTGTCCAGGGCGTCCAGCCCCCGGGTCGCTAGGATGGCGAGGCCGCCGTCGGAGGGGCCGGCGGACCGGGTGCCGTTGCGCAATGCCCGCTCCAGCAGCTGAGAGCGCAGTTCCTCCTTCACCCCCAGCGCGGCCCGGCGCGATGCCACGGCCTGCGCCCAGACCGTCAGGGACCGGAGCACCACGCCCGCGACCCCCCAGTACAGCTGCGCACCCCAGGCGGGGTCGCCGGCCATCAGCCCGGCGAGCATGGAGGCGACAGCCTGCCCCATCAGCACAAGGGACAGAGCTTTCAGCGCAGCGAGGAGGCCCAGCAGGTAGAGGGCGGCCCGGTTCGCGGGGCCGGAGGGGAACTGCGGTCTCATCGGGTGCTAGTCCTTGGGTGCCAGTGCCTTGGCGGCGATGGCGGGGAGGAAGTTGTGGGCCTCGGGGATGTGGGCGTGGCTCACCCGGCGCCGGAACACCCAGTAGGTCCAGGCCTGGTAAGCGAGGACCAGCGGCAGCCCGATGCAGGCGACGATGCTCATCAGCCCCAGTGTGTAGTCCGAGGAGGAGGCATTGGAGATGGTCAGGTGGAACTCCGGGTTCAGGGTGGACGGCAGCACAACGGGGAACGCGGCGCCGAAGATCGAGGCGCTGCCGAGCAGGAGGAAGGTGCCCAGGGCCAGGAACGCACGGCCTTCGGCACCCGTGCGGGCGAAGTTCCAGGCCATGACGGCGGCCACGACGGCGGCGGCGACTGCCACCACGGTCCACACTTCGCCGCTGATCAGCTGCAGGCTGACCGCCCAGCCCGCCATCGGCAGCAGCAGGACGGGCAGGAGCCGGACGAACCACCGGCGTGCGCGGTGCCGGACGTCGCCGTCGGTCTTCAGCGCCAGGAACGCGAGGCCGTGCAGCAGCGAGAATCCGACGACGGCGAGCCCGCCGAGCACGGCGTAGCCGCTGAACCAGGCGAAGGGGCCGCCTTCGCGGTCACCGTTGGCGTTGATCGGCAGTCCGGTGGTGGTCAGCCCCAGCGCGGCTCCCACGCCGAAGGCCGCCACGAGGGAGCCGAGGGAGATGGCCCAGTCCCAGCGGGCCCGCCACCGCGGGTTGTCCACTTTGCCGCGGTACTCGAACGCCACGGCCCGGAAGATCAGGGCCACGAGCACCAGCAGCAACGGCAGGTAGAGGGCGGAGAACAAGGACGCGTACCAGAGCGGGAAGGCCGCGAAGGTGGCACCGCCCGCGGTCAGGAGCCAGACCTCGTTGCCGTCCCAGACCGGGCCGATCGTGTTGAGCAGGACGCGGCGTTCGGTGTTGTTCCGGGCGAAGCTTTTCATCAGCATCCCGACCCCGAGGTCAAAGCCCTCGAGAAAGAGGTAGCCCGTCCACAGCACCGCGATGGCGATGAACCAGATGGTGGGAAGCAGTTCCATGCTGAGTATCCTCTGCGTTTCTTGTGCGAGCGAAGGCTTAGTAGGCGAAGGCTAGGACATCGTCCCCGGGCTTGCCGGGGCCACCACCCTTGGGGGTGGCATCCTCGTTCTCGTCCACGGGGACGTGCGCGAGTTCCGGCATGGCGGCGACCACCCCGCCGCGGATGTACTTGACCAGCAGCTTGACCTCGACCACGAGCAATACCGCGTACACGGCGGTGAGCACCACGAGGGAGGTCAGCAGCTCGCCGGCCGAGACGCCGGGTGAAACAGCCGCGGCCGTGAACATAAAGACCTGGTCGATGCCGCTGGGGTCCGGGTTGGGGGCGACGACGAACGGCTGCCGGCCCATCTCGGTGAAGATCCAGCCGGCGGCATTGGCCCCGAACGGCGCCAGGATCCCGAAGACGGCCAGCCGCATCAGGCCGCGGGAAGCGGGGACGGTTCCCTTGCGGGTCAGCCACAGGGCCGCCAGCGCAGCCACGGCCGCCAGTCCGCCGAAGCCGATCATCATCCGGAAGCCCCAGTAGGTGACCTCCATGACCGGGACGTACTGGATCTCCTTGCCGGCCCGTTCCCCGTAGATGGGGTTGTCCGGCAGATGCGTGCCGTAGTCGGCCTTGTACTGGTCGATCAGGCTGTTGACGCCTTTAACCTCGGTGGTGAAATCGCCCTTGGCGAGGAAGGACAGGATCCCGGGGACCTCGATGAGCGCGACGATGTCATCGCAGTTCTTGGAGCCGACGTTGCCGATGCTCAGGATGGAGAAGCCGGTGCCGTCGTGGCAGGCCGCTTCGGCGGCCGCCATCTTCATGGGCTGCTGTTCGAACATGAGTTTGCCCTGCAGGTCCCCGGTGATGGCGGTTCCGGCGAAGGAAATCATGGCGACGACGGCGCCGATCCGCAGGGACCGGATCCAGACGGCGTGGTCGGTGCGGTCCCGCCCGGGAATGTCCGACTCGCCGGGGACCACCTTGCCGTCCTCGCCGACCGTGTCGATTCCGTCGTGGCGGCGGCGCCACAGGTGGTACCAGGCGATGCCCAACAGGAACGCACCGGCGACGGCCAGCGCGCCGAAGATGGTGTGCGGGACGGCGACGAGGGCGGTGTTGTTGGTGAAGACCGCCCAGGCGTCGGTCATGACCGGACGGCCGTCGATCATCTCAACACCCACCGGGTGCTGCATCCAGCTGTTCGCCACAATGATGAAGTAGGCGGAGAAGACCGATCCGATCACGGCGATCCAAAGGCAGGCCAGGTGGACGGCCGGTTTCAGCTGCTTCCAGCCGAAGATCCAGAGGCCCAGGAACGTGGACTCCACGAAGAACGCGAGCAGCGCTTCCATGGCCAGCGGCGCTCCGAACACGTCCCCCACGAAGCGGCTGTATTCGCTCCACGCCATGCCGAACTGGAACTCCTGCACAATGCCGGTGGCCACGCCCATTATGAAGTTGATCAGGAAGAGCTTGCCCCAGAACTTGGTCATCCGGAGGTATTCCGGCTTGCCGGTGCGGTGCCACATCGTCTGGATCACGGCGACCACCAGGCCAAGGCCAATGGTGAGCGGCACCATCATGAAGTGGTAGACCGTGGTGATTCCGAATTGCCAGCGTGCGATTTCCAAGGCGTCCAAGGCAGTCCCTACTTTGCTAGGCGAGCAACTTCTACGTCCCGTAGAAAGATTCTTCTACCGAGTGTAGAACACTTTTGGCGGCTCCCTGCACCCCAGAGTCCCACGGTGCGTTACGGCCCGCAATGGAGCCGCCGGGCGGTCTGCCCCTCCCGTCCGGCGCCGCCACGCCCCGGGGTCCCGTCCGCGGGTCCGGCGCGTTGTTCCGCCGCAGTGCCGCCGCAGCACCGCCGCGACCCCGGGCGCGACACGCCCGGGCCCGGGCAGTTCTACTTCATGTAGAAACTATCCGTAAAACACGGTAAATTTAAGACTGAAGTATTCACTTACCGCCCGGCAGAGTCGATTGGCCGGAGCGGCACTCACGAAGGACGTACGGAATGGCGAGTCTCGGTGAACTGGAACGGGCAGTGATGGATCTGCTCTGGGCAGGCCATGAGGCTGCAACGGCGAACACCCTGCGGGATCTGCTCGCCCAGAGTACGCGTGCGGAAAACGGCACCGCCGGGCATGTGGGCAAGGATCTGGCCGTCACCACGGTGCTGACCGTGCTCTCCCGCCTCGAGCGCAAGGGCCTCGTGGAGCGTGAGCGCGGCACCCGCCCGCACCGCTACCAGGCAGTCTCCAGCCGTGAAGACCACACCGCTGAGCTGATGCACGAGGTCCTGGGGTCCGCACCGGACCGCGAGGCCGTACTGGCCCGCTTTATTGGTTCCGTTACCGACACCGAGGCAGAAACGCTGCGCAAGCTGCTGGGACTCAGCTAGCGCCCGATGTTCTGGACCTCATGGTTTCTGGCGGTCCTGGCGATAGCGCTGGCCTGGCCGGTGCCTATCCTGCTGTCCCGCGCCCAGTGGCCTGCACGTTCGCCGTTTACGGCCATGCTGCTGTGGCAGGCGATCGCCCTCGCCGGCGGGCTGTCCATGATCGGCGCCATGCTGGTGTACGGGCTGGAACCCATCGGGGACAACCTGCTGGCCGGCCTCAAGTCCCTGGCCGGAATGGTCTTCAATAATGCACCCACCACGGAGCTGGGTTTCTGGCACATCTTCGCCCTCTCGGCCGCTGCCCTCCTGACAGCCCACCTGGTGTTCACCCTGCTGCTGACGTTCTACAAGATCCAGCGCCAGCGGAGGCGGCACCGCGAACTGCTGGCACTGCTGGCATCCCCGTCCGCTGATGGCCCGCGGACCATGGTGATCAACGTCGACTCCCCCGTCGCCTACTGCCTGCCGGGTGGCGCCCGCTCAGTCACGGTGCTCTCCGACGGGCTGATGGCGGCCCTGGAACCCGCAGAACTCCGCGCGGTCCTGAACCACGAGAACGCCCATCTGGACCAGCGCCACCATCTGCTGCTCTGGGCCTTTGCGGCCTGGCGTCAGGCCCTTCCCTGGCTGCCCACCACACGGCTGGCGCAGGAAGCGGTCAGCTCGCTGATCGAGATGCTCGCCGACGACGTCGCGTTGAAGACCGCGAGCAAGGCCACGCTGATCAAGGCGATCGCCATTGTGGCGAGCGGCTCCCCCGGCGCCCCGGACGCCCGGATGGCGTTCGGCGGACCGGAACTGTCCGACGTCGAGCCCGGCCAGCCCGGCGCCCTCGGCGGTGCGGGTTCGGCGCGGACGACGGCGTCCCGTGTCAGCCGCCTGCTCTCCCCGCAGCCACCGCTGCCGGAACCTGTGCGCGCCGCGGTGCTGGTTGCCTGCCTGCTGCTGCTGGCTGTCCCGACGGCCCTGCTGATCGTTCCCGGACTGCTCGGCTGAGGCTGGCAGGGCCCAAAGCCCGAAGCCCGAAGCCCCGAGGCCTGTTTGGCTGACTCCCGCCGAGACGTATCCCGCGCCTGCCGCCGTCGACGGCTGCCCGCGCAGAAGCCGGACCACCCCACCCGAGGGCGGAACGGCCCGGCTCCCAATGCGCACAGCGGCCCGGCGGCTACTTGAGCAGCTTGTTGGCCTTGTACTCGAGGTCCACGTTGCCGGCTCCATTGCCCTTGGCCGTGCCGTTGACCGCCGAGGTGGTCATGCCGAAGGTGAGCGTGGCGTGGGCGATCGCGTCCGCCATTTCCTCCAGCACTATCTGGTTGACGTTCTCGATGGTGTCGCAGGCCGCGTGGTAGCACGGGTCCAGCGGGGCACCCGCTTCGCCACCGAAGACGGCCGCCTCCTCCGCGGTCTTCAGGTCCTCCGCGCCGGTGAACAGGCCGCCGGCAGGGATGCCGTTGTTGATGAACCCGAAGTAGTCGGAGCGTCCGTCGAAGGCCGTGGGGGCTACCGGCAGGTTCTGGGACTTGAAGTAGTCCAGGAAGACCTTTTCCACCAGAGCCGAGCCGTTGGGGCCCTTCTCGCCGAAGGACGAGCCGTCGCCGTCGTAGACGTAGCGGACGAAGTTCGGCGAGCCGACCATGTCGAAGTTGAGGTTGACGGCGTGGTCCTTGAGCTGGCGGGCCGTCAGCTGGGAGACGTAGTGCTCCGACCCGATCAGCCCGTCCTCTTCCCCGCCCCAGAACGCGAAGCGGATCCGGTTGGTCGGCGTGGCATCCGTAGTGGCCAGCTGGATGGCAGTCTCCAGGATGGCGGCCGATCCTGAGCCGTTGTCGTTGATGCCGGGGCCTTCGGACACGGAGTCCAGGTGCGCGCCCACCACCACGGTCCGGTCGGCACGTCCGCCGGTATCGGCCAGGATGTTGAATGAGTCGATCCGGCTTACTCCGGCGTCCACCGCGAGGCGCATCTCAACGCCGCTGAGCCCGGCGAGTTCAGCCCCTGTGGCGTAGCTGGTGCTCACGACCGGGATTGCTGCCTGCGGCAGGTCCAGGGTGCCGCCGAACAGGCCCAGGCGGTCATCCCCGGGGACAACGTCGCCCTGGTTGAAGATGATGACACCGGCGGCCCCGGCCGCGGCGGCGTTGTCCGCCTTGATCCGGAAACTGCAGGTGCCGCGCTGGATCAGGGCAATGTTTCCCGCCGTGAAATTGGCGAAGTCGCCCGCTTCGCAGCCGCTGGTGGAGGCTCGGTCACCGGCCAGGTTAAGGTCGACGGCGGCCAGGCCGGCCGTGACGTCGCCCGCGCCGGAGTAGGACATGTCCAGAAAGTCGGTCCCGTAGGTGTAGGTCTCCGCATTCGGCGAGACCCGCTCCAGGGCCGCCGACGTGAACTCGTAGCGGTCGTAGCTGAAGGGCTGGCGGACCGGGTCGTAGCCAGCGTCCTCGAGTGCTTGTTCGATGTAGTCGAGCGAAGCCTCGTAGCCCGGGCTGTCGGCTGCGCGGTTGCCGCCATTGGCATTCGCGATCTCCTGCAGGGCTTCGAGGTGGTTCATGATGTTGTCTGCGGAAACCGCGGAGCGCAGTGCGTCCGAGGTGGTTCCGGTTGCTGCAAGGGCCGGCGGCGCGAAGCTGACCGCCAGTCCGATCGTGGCGGCAACGGCCGCGCGCTGGATATTCCGAGTGTGCCTCATAGGGGTCTCCTGATTGCTGCGGAATCCGGCTCCGGGCGTCGTTGCCCGGAGCCGTGAGACGACACTATCGGATGGAGGCATACCCGGTTAGAGGGTAATTCGGCACTGGCGACCACGCGGGCAGACCCTGACAATGCCCCCCGCTGTTCCGGCCCCGCAGGGCGTCAAGCGTGGCGTCAGGCGTCGATGCGTTCCCGGTCCAGGCTCGACGCCCCGGCGATGATGAAGTCCTTGCGGGGAGCGACATCCGAGCCCATCAGCAGGTCAAAGGTCTCCTCGGCTTGCTTGGCGTTGTCGATGCCGACCTTGCGCAGGGTGCGGTGCCGCGGGTCCATGGTGGTCTCGGCCAGCTGCTCCGCGTCCATCTCGCCCAGGCCCTTGTAGCGCTGGATCGGCTCCTTGTACCGTTTACCCTCCTTGGCGAGCCGCGCCAGCAGGACGTGCAGTTCCGCCTCCGAGTAGGTGTAGATCATCTCGTTGGCCTTCTGGCCGGCGTTGATGACCTCCACGCGGTGCAGCGGCGGGACTGCGGCGAAAACGCGTCCCTCCTCGATCATCGGCCGCATGTAGCGGAAGAACAGCGTCAGGAGGAGCGTGCGGATGTGGGCCCCGTCGACGTCGGCGTCGGTCATCAGGATGACCTTTCCGTACCGGGCGGCGCTGATGTCGAAGCTTCGGCCGGACCCCGCCCCCACCACCTGGATGAGGGCAGCGCATTCGGCGTTGGAGAGCATGTCGCCCACCGAGGCTTTCTGGACGTTGAGGATTTTGCCGCGGATGGGCAGCAGCGCCTGGAAGTCGGAGGACCGCGCCAGTTTGGCGGTGCCGAGCGCGGAGTCACCTTCGACGATGAACAGCTCGGAGCGCGCGACGTCGTCCGTGCGGCAGTCCGCGAGCTTGGTGGGCATCGACGACGTCTCGAGGGCGTTTTTGCGGCGCTGGGTCTCCTTGTGGACACGGGCGGAGATGCGCGACTTCATCTCGCTGACGACCTTTTCCAGCAGCAGCGCCGACTGGGCTTTGTCGTTGCGGTTGGACGAGGTCAGCTTGGCGTTGATCTCCTGTTCCACCACCTTGGCCACAATGGCCCGCACGGCGGAGGTGCCAAGGATCTCCTTGGTCTGGCCCTCGAACTGCGGCTCGGCCAGCCTGACCGTCAGGACTGCGGTGAGCCCCGCGAAGATGTCGTCCTTTTCGATCTTGTCGTTGCCAGCCTTGAGCTTGCGGGCATTGGTTTCGACCGCTTTGCGGAAGGTCTTCAGGAGGGCCTGTTCGAAGCCGGACTGGTGTGTTCCGCCCTTGGGCGTGGAGATGATGTTGACGAAGGTGCGCACGGAGCTGTCGTAGCCGATGCCCCAGCGGAGTGCGACGTCCACCTCGCAGTCCCGTTCGACTTCGGTCAGGTGGCTGTGGCCCTTGTCGTCCAGGACCGGCACGGTTTCCTTGAACTTGCCGGCGCCGTGGAGCCGCCAGATGTCCGTGACGGCGGGATCAGCGGCGAGAAACTCGACAAACTCGGAGATGCCGCCGTCGTGATGGAATACTTCCTCGTGCGGGCCTGACTCCCCGGGGGTGCCGGGGAGCTTGCGCTCGTCCCGGACGGTGAGTTTGAGGCCGGGGACCAGGAATGAGGTCTGCCGGGCGCGGGCGGCGAGTTCTTCGTAGGAGAACTTGGCGTCCGGGGTGAAGATCTGCCGGTCTGCCCAGTAGCGGATCCGGGTGCCGGTCACGCCGCGTTTGGCCTTGCCGACGACGTCCAGGACGGAACCGTCGATGAAGGGCGAGAAGGCCGACGCCGGGTCCGGCCGGGTGCCGGTGTCCTTGAAGCGGCCGGGCTCGCCGCGGCGGAAGCACATCCGGTAGGTCTTGCTGCCGCGGTCGACTTCGACGTCGAGGCGGGCTGACAGCGCGTTCACAACGGAGGCACCGACGCCGTGCAGGCCGCCCGACGCGGTATAGGAGCCGCCGCCGAATTTGCCGCCGGCGTGGAGTTTGGTGAAAACAACCTCGACGCCGCTCAGCCCGGTCTTCGGTTCGATGTCCACCGGGACGCCGCGGCCGTCGTCGTGGATCTCCACAGAGTTGTCCGCATGCAGGATGATTTTGATGTCATGGCCGAAACCGGCGAGGGCCTCGTCCACGGAGTTGTCGATGATTTCCCAGAGGCAGTGCATCAGTCCGCGGGAGTCGGTGGAACCGATGTACATGCCCGGGCGCTTACGGACGGCTTCGAGGCCTTCCAGCACGGAGAGATGCCGGGCGGTGTAATCAGAACTTGGTGCCACGGGGCGGAAACTCCTTCAGGAACGGAACCGTCGCTACAGGACGGGGAATGCTGTTTGGCGCTCTTCCTAGGGTAGTCGGACTGCCGGCGTGCGGCGTGCTGCCACTCCCCGGCGGCCGCACGCGCCGGAACCCGTTACCGAGACGTGATACGCGCACAGCGAAAGTGGGCCATCCCAGCCATGGTTTCGCTGCGAATGCTGGTTATATAGGTATACCGATCTACCAAGGAGGCCGAACATGACAACAGCAGTTGCGGACCGCACACTCACCACCGTCGACCGGTGCGATCGTTGCGGAGCACAGGCGTATGTCCGGGTTGTTCTCGGCGCCTCCGGAGGTGAGCTTCTTTTCTGCGGCCACCACGCCCGCGCCGTAGAACCGACGCTCCGGCCACTGAGCTCCGACTGGCACGACGAGACGGCTCGTCTTCACGAGAAGCCGCCGGTCCCGGTCGACTAAAGTCCGGCCGCTTAGACCACGAGAGAAAGAGCCCTTCCGATTCCGGAGGGGCTCTTTCCGCGTTAACGAACAATCGGTGCGGCTTAACGAACAACGCGGGGTCGTCTCCGGCCCTTTCCCCTGGTGAGGATAGGCCGGAGGTGACCCCGCGTTGTGTGGTGCGTGCCTAGTCCAAGTAGTCCCGGAGGACCTGGGACCGCGACGGGTGCCGCAGCTTGGACATGGTCTTGGATTCGATCTGGCGGATGCGCTCACGCGTGACGCCGTAGACCTTGCCGATTTCGTCTAAAGTCTTCGGCTGTCCGTCGGTGAGGCCGAAGCGCATCGCGACCACACCGGCTTCCCGCTCGGAGAGTGTGTCCAGCACCGAGTGCAGCTGTTCCTGCAGCAGGGTGAAGCTCACCGCGTCGGCCGGGACCACTGCCTCGGAGTCCTCGATGAGGTCACCGAATTCCGAGTCGCCGTCTTCGCCCAGCGGAGTGTGCAGGGAGATCGGCTCGCGGCCGTACTTCTGGACTTCGACGACCTTTTCGGGGGTCATGTCCAGTTCCAGGGCCAGCTCTTCCGGCGTGGGTTCGCGGCCGAGGTCCTGCAGCATCTGACGCTGCACGCGGGCCAGCTTGTTGATGACTTCCACCATGTGCACCGGGATGCGGATGGTGCGGGCCTGGTCGGCCATGGCGCGGGTGATTGCCTGGCGGATCCACCAGGTGGCGTAGGTGGAGAACTTGAAGCCCTTGGTGTAGTCGAACTTCTCCACCGCGCGGATCAGGCCCAGGTTGCCTTCCTGGATCAGGTCCAGGAAGAGCATGCCACGGCCGGTGTAACGCTTGGCCAGTGACACCACAAGGCGGAGGTTGGCCTCCAGCAGGTGGTTCTTGGCGCGCTTGCCGTCATGGATGACGAATTCGAGCTCGCGCTTCAGCTTCGGATCCATGGATCCGTCGTCGGCGGCGATCTTTTCCTCGGCAAAAAGTCCTGCCTCGATACGCAGGGCGAGGTCGACTTCCTGCTCGGCGTTCAGCAGGGCAACCTTGCCGATCTGCTTCAGGTAGTCCTTGACGGGGTCCGCGGTGGCGCCGGCGGACATGACCTGCTGCACGGGGGCGTCATCGTCGTCGGCGTCGGAGTAGACGAAGCCGGAGCCGGTCGCGCCGGCGGCAGCCTTGGCCGGGACCTCCTCGCCGTCTTCACCAATCTCAACGGCGTCCACCACAACGTCGTCGAGGTCAACCTCGACGTCGTCCTCGGCTTCGTCCTCGCCATTGGCGGCTTTGCCGGCTGCCTGGGCAGCGGCCTTGGCTCCGGGCTTGGGCCCGCGCTTCTTGGGTTCAGGCTTGGCGACTGCCGATGCGGTGCCGTCACCGTCGGCCAAGGCAGCGTCTTTGACAGCCTTGTTGGCTGCGCGCGTGGCAGCGCGCTTGGCGCTCGTCGCCGCCTTCTTCTCCTCGGGGGACAATACGGCCTGGTCGGCGGGTTCCTTCTTCGCGGAAGACGGGGTCACAGAAAACCTTTCTAGCGGCGGTCTGTGGAATCACCATACGGGCAACACCACTATGACCCTGTCAAGTCCGTGTTTCACATCAGGTGCAATCACGACCAGCAGAGCCACTAAGTAGAACTCCTGGGGCGACCGTAATGTTCCCTGTTTCCAAGGACTAGTACGAGCACTTAATACACGGACCCAACCGGGTCTCGGCAACCATTGTCTCACGATTTTCTGAATCGACACCGATCGTCGGCGCGGGAGCGCCATATCGCGCCGCCTGCGCCGCGCCTCCTCACCGGCCGTTCCGGGGCCGCCCGCCCCGCCCACCGGGTCTCCCTCCCCGGACGACAGCTTGCGTCAGGCCACCTCCGGCTTGAACCTCTGCCAGGCAGTCTCCCTCCTGCCCGCCCAGCCGCAGAGTGTCCCGCGGCTTGCGAGCTCGTCCAGCAGTGCAGCCAGGCGGTAGCCCGGGTGCTCCTGGTCCGCGCGGTTAAACAACGCGTGGGCGTAGGACCCCTTGCCCCGGCACCATTCAATCCAGCCCCGGCCGGCCAGTGCGGCGGCGCCCGCCTCGCCGCCGGCCGTACCAAGTTGCTCAAGGATCCGCTCCAGGCTTGCCATTGCGGACCAGTCAGGCACTCTCGGCGCCAGACCCAACAGAACTTCCCCGTAGCCTGCCACCTCCGGCGGCGGTTGTTTCACAAAGGAGCTGCCGCGCGCGGCTCCCCCGGGCCGCGGCCGCCGTGGCGGGAATCCGTCCAGCGGCGGCAATGGAACAGGCGCCAGCGCCCCCGCACCCGGTGCGCCGTCGTCGAACACACCGAACTCCTCGGCTCCGCGCTTGGCGGTCTCGCGCCCGGCGGCAGCCATCACCAGGACGGCGTCACGCCAGGGCAGAACGCAAAGCGTTGCCCTGAGGTAGCCCGTGAGCGGCGCCGGCAGTTGCGGCAGCGGCGCGGCGGCGTTCAGCACCCGCGACCACACGTCCAGGACCTGGCCGAACTGCACGCTGTCCCGGGCTCGGGCCGAGAAGAGCTCCGCCCAGTCCCGCTGGGAGCTCAACACTGTGGGATCCGCCGCCCCCGGCGGCGTCAGCAGACCGTCACCGGGGGCCGCCCCGACCGTACTGCCACGAAAAACCATCTCGGCATTGAGGCGGCTGTTCCGGATTTCTTCCACGGGCCGGCCCGGAGGTGCGCAGCACGACGGGTCGAGGCAGTAAGCATTGCGCCAGTACTCGGCGCCGACGAACCATGCGTCCCGGACGGGCAGGGAGCCGTCGGCCAGTGCCTGTTCGAGTTCCGTCAGGAGCTTCGTCCACGGCGCCCCGGTCGCGTGGGTGTCGGTGCCGGCGTCGGTGTCGGTGAAAAAGGCCAGCAGTGAGCCGTCCGCTTCGTTGTCGGCCACCAAGTAGGACGCCACGGTACGGGCGAACCCTGCCCATCCGGCAGAACCAAACGTCCCGGAAACATCAGCGCCGGGAAGGTCCACCCGCAGCGTGGCTCCGAGCCGCTTACCCTGCATGGTCATGGCCACCAGGCTGCTGGACGGCCAGTAGCCAAGGGAATGCGGTATGAACCCGAGGATGTCCTCCGGGCCCGTGATTCTCAGGTGATCTTGAGCTGTCATAGAGCCAGCTTGGCCGGGCCGGCGGGCGCCCGTTAGAGGCCGCTTGTCCTATGTGGACAACCAGTAGAAAGAACCGGGGACATACCAGGGTGAACCACTCCGGGCCACGCCTTGAGACAGGGCCCTGCCCCGCGATCGGGGCCTCCCAGGCTCAGGACGTCCCCACAATCAGGGCGTCCCGGGCTCAGGGCGTCCGGCGCCGCTCCGCGCTGAGCCGGCGCTGTTCGGCAAGGGCCGCCAGCAGCGGAGGCACCACCACGCCCTGGGCAGCCATCTGCCGCCGCACTTTCCGCCGGATGACAAGGATTGCTGCAGCCCCGCCTCCCAGCAGCAGGAACTGCACGCTGAGGGCGATCCGGAACGGTTCGAGCCCGTACAGCTCTCCCCGGGAGAATCCGGTGGCGTACAGGACGTCGAGCACCAGTCCGATCAGGTAGATGGCCATCAGGGCGGCGATGAAGCCGCCCACGTTGACGATCCCGGTGGCGGTCCCGACCCGGTGGGCCGGGTTGAAGGTGCGGGCGAAGTCGAAGCCGATCATGGAACCGGGGCCGCCGATAGCGAGCACCACCACCAGCCCGGCCAGCAGCCACAGCGGGGAACGACCCGGGATGAGCAGGACGGCCGCCCACGCTGCAGCGGTGGCGCCGGAGATCAGGAGCACCATGGTGGACCGGCGCAGCGGGTGCCGCGCAACGAAGCTGCCCATCAGGGGCCCGGCGGCGATGGCGGCAGCCACGTACAGCGTCATCAGCCCCGACACCGCGGGCGTGTCCAGGCCCTGCGCCGAGATCAGGAACGGGTAGCCCCAGGTCATCGCGAAAACGGTGCCGCTGAACTGGACGGTGAAGTGGCTCCACAGGCCCAGCCGTGTACCCGGCTGGCGCCAGGCGTGGGACAGCGAGACCCCGGTGGCGCGCAGCCCGCTGGACGGTTCCGGCACGGGGTGCCCCGGCGGGTGGTCCTGGAGCAGGACCAGCACGAGCACCAGGGCCAGGGCCGACATGCCCGCCAGCGTCAGGAAGGCGGTGGTCCAGCCGGCGAGGTGCAGGATCATGGCGAACGGCACCACACTGAAGAGCTGGCCCAGCTGGCCGGACATGCCGGTCAGCTGGGTGAGCAGCGGGACCCGGGCGGGGGCGAACCAGATGGGCAGCAGCCGGATGACGGAGATGAAGGTCATTGCGTCCCCGGCGCCCACCAGCACACGGCCCAGCACACCGCCGGGGATGTTCTCGGCGAACGCCAGCTGGAGCTGTCCCAGCCCCATCAGCAGGGCGCCGCCGGCGATCATGGCCCGGGAACCGAAGCGGTCCACAAGGATGCCGACCGGAATCTGCAGGACGGCGTAGACGAGCAGCTGGAGCACGGTGAAGAAGGAGATTTCGGCCGCACTGGCCTGGAAGCGTTCCGTGGCTTCGAGTCCCACGACGCCGAAGGACGTGCGCTGGCTGACCGCCACGAGGTACGCGAAGACCCCGATGATCCAGATCAGCCAGGCGCGCGGTGCAGTCACTCCCCTATTATGCCCAGCGGGTCCAAGAAAATAGTATTTATTCGCCGGGTTCTTTACGGGCGAGGTAGGCCTCAACGGCGGCGCCGAGGGCATCGGCGTTGGGCAGCTGATCGTTCTCGTCGGCGAGCAGGGAACGCCGGACGGTTCCTTCGGCGTTCTCGTCGTACCGGGTTTCGAGCCGCGAGACCACCTGCTGCACGTCCTCCGACGCATCAATCTGTTCGGCGATCTGGCGTCCGACGTCCCGGCCGGCTTCGCGGAGCCGGTCGGTGGGCAGCATCAGCGAAGTGGCCGCCCCAAGGTATTCCAGCCCGGCGACGGCGGCCGTGGGGTATTCGGCCTCGGCCAGGTAATGCGGAACATGCACAACATAGCCGGCGACGTTGCGCCCGGCTTCCGTCAGCCGCAACTCAAGAATGTGCCCGACGGCGGCGGGAACCTCAACGGTGGGCCGCCAGACTGAAATGCCCTCGATGAGCTCCGGCCGGTTGCCGTGCACCGTCACGCCCACCGGACGGGTGTGCGGCACGGGCATGGGGATCGAATGGATCCACGTGACGAGGTTGACGTCCAGTTCCTCGACGATCCCGACGACGGCGCGCGCGAACCGCTCCCACTGCAGGTCCGGTTCGAATCCGGCCAGGAGCAGGAACGGGCTGCCAAGCCCGTCAACCAGCCGGTACAGGGCCAGCTTCGGTGCCTGATAGTCCTGCAGGTGGTCCTCGACGAAACTGATCTGCGGGCGCCGGGTCCGGTAGTCCATCAACTGGTCGGCGTCGAACTCGGCCACCATCTCGGCATCCAGGGTGTCCAGCAGCTCGGCGGTGATCTGCTTGACGACGTGGCCCGCATCGGCAAACCCGGTAAATCCCATGACGAGGTTCAGTCCGCGCAGTTCGGGGCTGTGGAACAGCGCGTCATCACGCAGGTAAAGCGATTCGGGGTCCAGCAAGGAGCCGGAAATCCGTTCAATCACGGCATGTTCCTTTCGTCGTAGTCAGTGGGAGCGGCCGGAAAGGCCCCTGCGGGCGGCGGCGCTGTTACTCCTTACAACACGCTGCTGTGCGGGCGCATTCCTGATCAGGGTGTGCTCCAGCTCTCATTCAATTGAACACCCGTGCCGGGAAGAGACTACGATCGGAGCTGGCCTTATGACGGCTTGAAGACACCATGTTTTTGTCCCAAATGGTCCCGTCTCAATCCGACAATGGCTTAGGTTCCATGGCAGGGCGCCGAACATGCAGTTCCTGCCGCAAAAACTCAGAGAATTGAGGACTGTCCTCGTGGTCAAGAATACCGAAGTGAAACTCAGTGCAATCGCCGGGGACCTGAAGAAGTCCCCCAGCGACGCCCTCGTCATCGGCGTGGGGCAGGGCACGGACGGACCCGTCCTGCTCAGCAACCCCCTGACGGCCAAGGCCGCCGAGGCCCTCGCGGAATCACTCAGTGTTCTTGGCATCACCGGCGCAGCCGACCAGGCCCACCGCCTCCCGGGCCTGGCCGAAGCCGGTGCGAAGGTCCTGGTGCTCGCCGGCGTCGGCAAGGTCTCCGCAACGCAGCCGATCACCGAAGAGGCCCTCCGCCGCGCGGCCGGCTCGGCCGTCCGCCAGCTGGCCGGCGTCAGCACCGTCGCCCTGGCCCTCCCGACGTCGTCACTGGGCGATGTCGCCGCGGTCGCCGAGGGTGCCGCGATGGGCGCGTACTCCTTCACTGAGTACCGCTCCTCCAAGGACGGCCTCAAGGAACCGGTGAAGAATGTCGTGATCGCCACGGACTTTGCCGCCGACAAGGGCCTCAAAACGGTCCTGGACCGCGCCGCCCTGATCGGCAAGGCCGTGAACGCGACCCGCACGCTGGTTAACCAGCCGCCGAGCCACCTCTACCCCGAATCCTTCGCGGAAGCGGCCAAGGAACTGTCCAAGGGCCTGCCCGTGAAGGTGACCGTCTGGGACGAGAAGCGGCTTGAAAAGGAAGGTTTCGGCGGCATCCTCGGCGTCGGCAAGGGATCCACCCGGCAGCCGCGCCTGGTCAAGGTGGAATACTCCCCCGCGCGGGCCACCGCCAAGATCGCGCTCGTGGGCAAGGGCATCACCTTCGACACCGGTGGCATTTCGCTCAAGCCGCACCTGGGCATGGGCGACATGAAGTCGGACATGGCGGGCGCCGCCGTCGTCCTCAACACCGTACTGGCCCTCGCCGGCCTGGGCCTGCCCGTCAAGGCGACCGCCTGGCTGTGCATCGCCGAGAACATGCCCTCCGGCGCGGCCCAGCGTCCCGCCGACGTGATGACCATCTTCGGCGGCAAGACCGTCGAGGTACTGAACACCGACGCCGAGGGCCGGCTGGTCATGGCCGACGGCATCGTCGCCGCGAGCCAGGAATACCCGGACGCCATCATCGACGTTGCAACCCTCACCGGCGCTCAGCTGATCGCCCTGGGCGACCGGACCGCCGGCGTGATGGGCTCCGACTCCGTCACCGGCCCGCTCAAGGCCGCCGCGGACCGCGCCGGCGAGCTGGTCTGGCCGATGCCGCTTCCAGAGGAGCTGCGCCCCAGCCTCGACTCGCAGGTCGCGGATATCGCCAACATCGGCGAACGCCACGGCGGCATGATGACGGCCGCCGTCTTCCTGCGCGAATTCGTCGGCAAGGGCAAGGACGGCGAGCAGATCCCCTGGGCGCACATCGACATCGCTGGCCCGTCCTTCAACAACGGCAGCCCCTACGGCTACAACCACAAGCAGGGCACCGGCTGCACGGTGCGCACGCTGGTGGCCTACGTCGAGGACATCCTGGCCAAAACCGCCTAAAGGCGAACTTCCGGCCGTCAACGCCCTTTGTGGCCGGGGCTGATCCCCCGGCCACAAAGGCGCGTGACACTGGACACAAGCGCTCCACAAACGCCACGGCAAGGTGGAGCATGTATTAGTGGTTCGCTAAGGTGAACACCGGTAGTCACAAATGAAAGGGAACTCCCCTGCTGGCATAATCACGGCAGGGAAGTTCCAAGACCAGATGATGCGTACTCTCGTGTCATCGTTCACGCGAGGGAGCGTTTTAGTGGCCGATCAGGCAACTGCGCAAGAATTCGACATCCTGGTACTCGGCGGCGGCAGCGGCGGCTACGCCACTGCCCTGCGTGCCGTTCAGCTCGGCCTCACCGTCGGCCTCATCGAAAAGGGCAAGCTCGGCGGCACCTGCCTGCACAACGGCTGTATCCCCACCAAGGCCCTCCTGCACTCCGCAGAACTGGCCGACCACGCCCGTGACTCGGCGAAGTACGGCGTCAACGTCACCCTCGACAGCATCGACATCACCGCTGTCAACGCCTACAAAGACGGCATCATTGCCGGCAAGTTCAAGGGCCTGCAGGGCCTCATCAAGGGCAAAAAGGGCATCACCGTCATCGAGGGTGAAGGCAAGCTCCAGGGCACCGACACCATCGTCGTGAACGGCACCGCCTACAAGGGCAAGAACATTGTCCTCGCGACCGGTTCTTACTCGCGCACGCTGCCGGGCTTGGAAATCGGCGGCAAGGTCATCACCTCCGATGAAGCCCTCACCATGGATTTCATCCCCAAGAGCGCCATCATCCTTGGCGGCGGCGTGATCGGCGTCGAGTTCGCCTCCGTGTGGAAGTCCTTCGGCGTCGACGTCACCGTCATCGAGGGCCTGCCGTCGCTGGTCCCGAACGAGGACGCCACCATCGTCAAGGCTTTTGAGCGTGCCTTCAAGAAGCGCGGCATCAAGTTCTCCACCGGCACCTTCTTCCAGGGCGTCGAGCAGAACAACGACGGCGTCAAGGTCACCCTCGTGGACGGCAAGACCTTCGAAGCCGACCTGATGCTCGTCGCCGTCGGCCGCGGCCCGGTTACGGCCAACCTCGGCTACGAAGAGGCCGGCCTGACCATTGACCGCGGGTTCGTCATCACGAACGAGCGCCTGCACACCGGCGTCGGCAACGTCTACGCCGTGGGCGACATCGTCCCGGGCATCCAGCTGGCGCACCGCGGCTACCAGCAGGGCATCTTCGTCGCCGAGGAAATCGCCGGCCTCAAGCCCGTTGTCGTCGAGGACGTCAACATCCCCAAGGTCACCTACTCCGAACCCGAAATCGCTACGGTCGGCTACACGGAGAAGGCCGCCAAAGCCAAGTTCGGCGACGACCAGATCCAGACCCAGGAATACAACCTCGCCGGCAACGGCAAGAGCTCCATCCTGGGCACCAGCGGCCTGGTCAAGCTGGTCCGCCAGAAGGACGGCCCCGTCGTCGGCGTCCACATGATCGGCGCCCGCATGGGCGAACAGGTCGGTGAAGCCCAGCTGATCGTGAACTGGGAAGCATACCCGGAGGACGTGGCCCAGCTGGTCCACGCCCACCCGACGCAGAACGAGTCGCTCGGCGAGGCCCACCTGGCCCTGGCCGGCAAGCCCCTTCACGGCTAGCAGTTCCGCCAGCACCACCGCAAGACCACAGGGCGTAGTGCACCCGGCCCAAAAGGCCGGGTGCACTAAGCTCGACCAAGGCAGCAATCATCCGCACCAAAGATCAATAAGGAGAACGGGGACGACATGTCTGAATCCGTTAACTTGCCCGCCCTCGGTGAGAGTGTCACCGAAGGAACCGTCACCCGCTGGCTCAAGCAGGTAGGTGACCGGGTAGAGGTGGACGAGCCGCTGCTCGAGGTTTCCACCGACAAAGTCGACACCGAGATCCCCTCTCCGATCGCCGGCGTGATCGAGGAAATCCTCGTGGCCGAAGACGAGACCGCTGAAGTTGGCGCACCGCTCGTGCGCATCGGCGACGGCTCCGGTTCCGCCGGCTCGGGCGAAGCCGCCCCGGCCGAGGAAGCACCCGCCGAAGCTGAAGCACCCGCGGAAGCACCGGCGGCCGAGGCACCCGCCGAAACCGAGGCACCCGCCGCCGAAGCACCCGCCGCCGAAGCACCGGCCGCCGAAGCTGCCGCTCCCGCCGGCGACGGCCACGAAGTCACGCTCCCCGCCCTGGGCGAGAGCGTCACCGAAGGAACCGTCACCCGCTGGCTCAAGAGCATCGGCGACACCGTCGAGGTCGACGAGCCGCTGCTCGAGGTCTCCACCGACAAAGTCGACACCGAGATCCCGTCCCCGGTTGCCGGCACCCTGCAGGAAATCCGCGTTGCCGAGGACGAAACGGCCGAGGTCGGTTCCGTCCTGGCCGTGATCGGCTCCGGCGCCGCCGCTCCCGCCGCGGCACCTTCCCCGGAAGCTCCGAAAGAAGCGGCAGCACCGAAAGAGGCAGCAGCGCCGAAGGAAGAGGCTCCCAAGCAGGAAGCCGCTCCCGCTGAAGCACCGAAGCAGGAAGCTCCCAAGGAAGCAGCCCCCGCCGCTCCCGCAGCCCCGGCCCAGGAAGAGGCTCCGGCAGCCTCTGCTGCGGAGTCCGGCTACGTCACCCCGCTGGTCCGCAAGCTCGCCAACCAGCAGGGTGTGGACATCTCCTCCCTGACCGGCACCGGCGTCGGCGGCCGCATCCGCAAGCAGGACGTGATGGCAGCAGCAGAAGCCAAGGCAGCCCCGGCTCCCGCGGCGGCTGCACCGGCAGCTTCCGCCGCCCCCGCCGCGCGTCCGTCCGCCGATCAGTCCTCGCTGCGCGGCACCGTGCAGAAGGCCCCGCGGATCCGCCAGGTCATCGCCCGCCGCATGCGCGAGTCGCTGGACATCTCCACCCAGCTGACCCAGGTGCACGAGGTGGACATGACCAAGGTCGCCAAGCTGCGCGCCAAGGCGAAGAACTCCTTCCAGGCCCAGAACGGCTCCAAGCTGACCTTCCTGCCGTTCATCGCCAAGGCTGTTGCCGAGGCCCTGAAGCAGCACCCGAAGGTCAACGCCTCCTACGACGAGGACAAGCAGGAGATCACCTACCACAACGCCGAGCACCTGGCGATTGCGGTGGACACGGACAAGGGCCTGCTGGTTCCGGTCATTGCCGACGCCGGCAACCTGAACCTCGCCGGCTTGGCCGGCAAGATCGCCGACGTCGCGGACCGTACCCGCAACGGCAAGATCGGCCCGGACGAGCTCTCCGGCGGAACCTTCAGCATCACCAACATCGGCTCCGTGGGCGCCCTGTTCGACACACCCATCATCAACCAGCCGCAGGTTGCCATCCTTGGCACCGGCGCGATCGTCAAGCGGGCCGTTGTGGTCGCAGATGAGAACGGCGATGACTCGCTGGCCATCCGCTCCATGATGTACCTCTCCCTGACGTACGATCACCGGCTGGTGGACGGCGCCGATGCAGGCCGCTTCCTGCAGACGCTGAAGGCACGCCTGGAGGAAGGCGCCTTCGAAGCAGACCTCGGGCTGTAGCCTCCAGCGCCACGAAACACGTTAGGGCGACGGCGGTGCGGGCGCCGGTGGGAAACCACCGGACACCGTGCCGCCGTCGCCCTTTTTGTGCTTGAAACGCCCTCGTCCGGGGCGGGCGGGTCTTACTACGGCGCGTAGAATCTTCTGGCTAGACTGATGCCATGAATATCGTCTATAACATCGTGGTCTTCCTGCACATCGTCGGCGCCGCCATGATCGTGGGCATCTGGATCGGCCAGATGAAGAAGCCCACCGTCCACCCCCGCCAGTTCGACGGCGCGATGCTGCAGCTCCTGACCGGCATCGCCCTGATGGGGCTCATCCCTGCCCTGGACATGGACGCCAACTATGCCAAGCTCGGCATCAAGTTGGCCGTGGCCGTGGCCGTGGGGGTCCTGGCGTTTATGGGCCGCCGCAAGTACAAGAAGGGCGAGGACGTCGGCAAGGGCCTGGCGCACGCCGTGGGCGGCCTGGCCCTGCTCAACGTGGCCATCGCCACCCTCTGGCAGTAGGCCCCGCAACCCTGCAACGGCGACGCACCCCGCGCGGGGTGCGTCGCCGTCGTCGTTCCGCAAAGAGCCCGGCCGGCGACGTACTGAGCGTCGTCACAATCCTCCGAGAGCGGACACCGGTGCGCCGGGGGCGCCTTATCCCTAGGATGGGACACGGCATGGTCCGGCGCAGCGCCGGACGGTGATTCACAAACGACGAGGAGTGGACATGGCAGCAACACGCACCGCACACACAGTATGGAACGGCGACCTGATGACGGGCACCGGCAACACCACGCTGGACAGCTCCGGCCTGGGCAACTTCGATGTCACCTGGAAGGCGCGCACCGAGGCTTCCGAGGGCAAGACCAGCCCCGAAGAGCTCATCGCCGCAGCGCACTCGGCGTGCTTCTCTATGGCCTTCAGCCATGCCCTCGCGCAGGCCGGCCACACCCCGGAGGAAGTCAACACCAAGGCGGACGTCACCTTCGTGCCCGGCACCGGCATCACGGACAGCCACCTGACCGTCAGCGCGCGGATCCCCGGAATCTCGGAAGAGGACTTCCAGCGGATCGCCGAGGAAGCCAAGGTGGGCTGCCCCGTCTCGGGCGCCCTCACCGGCCTCAAGATCACCTTGGACGCCACCCTGGCCTCCTAGCGTTTGACGCGCCAACGGCGAAGGCCCCCGTTCCCTGATGTGTCAGGGAACGGGGGCCTTCGCCGTTGGCGGTGGCGCCCCGGCGGACGCCGCGGCTAGTTTACCGGCCGGCGGGCCGGCAGCGGGGCGGGCCGCACCAGGCGGTAGCCCTCGCGCAGCGGCGGCCTGTCGGTGGGCAGCTCCTGGATCATTTCCTTCAGCGCTCCGATGCCGTACTCCAGCTGCGGGTCCATGCCGGCGGCATAGGCGTGCGGCGGGAACGTCACTTCGATGTCCGGGGCGACGCCGAAGTTCTCGACACCCCACCCCACACCGCCGGAGAACCAGGTGGCGTACCGCGGCTGGGTGACGCCGGTCCCGTCGGCCAGGGCGAAGCGGTTGTCGATGCCGACCACACCGCCCCAGGTCCTGGTGCCGATGACGGGGCCGATCCCCCGCAGCTTGGAAACCTGGGTGATGATGTCGCCGTCGGAGCCGGCGAATTCGTCGGTCAGGATGATGACGGGACCGCGCGGTGCGTGATGCGGGTACGTCCGCGGCCGTTCCCCGCGCGGCATGCTCCAGCCGGTGACCTTGCGCCCGATGAGTTCCGCGACGAGCTGCGAGGTGTGCCCTCCCCGGTTGCGGCGGACGTCCACGATCAGCCCGTCGAGCGCCGTTTCGGTGTCAAGGTCGCGGTGCAGCTGCGCCCAGCCGTTGGCCATCATGTCGGGGATGTGCAGGTAACCGAACGTCCCCTGCGAGGCCTGCCGGACGGTCCGGCGGTTCGCCGCCACCCATTCCTGGTACCTCAGCCGCTCCTCGTCCTTGACCGGGACGACGGCGATGCGCCGCTGTTTCCCGGCCTGGCCCGGGTGCCCGGCGCCGTTGCGCAGGGTGAGTTCGACGGCGCGGCCCGCGGCGCCTACCAGCTGCATGGCGGGAGTACGCGCTTCGGTGAGCTCGACGCCGTCGATCGCCAGCAGCACGTCGCCGGGTTTGGCGTCGGCGCCCGGCCGGGTCAGCGGAGACGTGGCGAGCGGGTCGGAGGACTCCCCGGCCAGGATCCGGGTGATCTCCCAGCCCTCGCCAGTGAAGACGAGGTCGGCGCCGAGACGGCCCTGGCCGTTGCTGCCGTTCTCGGTCACGGCGGCGGGACGGACGTAGGCGTGCGAGGTGCCCAGTTCGCCGTGGAGCTCCCAGAGCAGGTCCACAAGGTCGTCGTGCGAGCCGAGGCGGTCCACGATCGGGCGGTACCGGGCGTGCACCGAATCCCAGTCCTGCCCGGCCATGTCTTCCGTCCAGAAGAAGTCGCGCTGGAGCCGCCAGGCTTCATCGAAGGCCTGGCCCCAGACGCTGAGCGGGTCGAGCTGCACGCGAATGCGGCTGAGGTCCACCTTGACCAGCTGCCCGGACTCCTCGTCGGCTTTGGCGTTGGCGGGTGAGACGCGGATCTGCTTGTCCTGCAGGACCACCACCTTTTCGCCGTCGCCGGAGAGACGGTAGCTGTCCAGGGCGTCCACGATGGTGCTGGTCTTCCGCTTGGCCAGGTCGAAGCGGACGAGGCAGGGCGCCGCGTTCTTGTCCTCAAGGCTGGCGCGGCCCTCGCCGGTGACGCCGGAGAGTTCGCTGTCGACCCAGAGAAGTGCCCCGGCTGTGGCAGTAAGGGCGGAGTAGTTTCCCTGCGGCACGGGCACGCTGATGACGCGGTGCGCCAGGCCGTCAGCGTCGACCCGGATCGCGGGAACGTGATCCGGGCCGGACGTTCCTGCCGGCGCGTCGTCAGTTTCTACCTGCGGGTCCTCCTGCGGGGCGGCCGGCAGGTCGATGCTCGGACCGAAGGGCGAGGGGGTGTCCGCGGCGAGGGCCACAAGGTAGGGCTTGATCGGGCTCGGGAAGGACAAGTCGAACGAGTGTCCGTCGTACACAGGATCGAAGCTGCGGTTGGAGAGGAACGCGAGGAACTTTCCGTCGGGGGTGAACGACGGCGCTTCGTCGCGGAAGCGTCCGTCGGTGACCTCCACGATGGTCCGCTTCCCGTCCGCTGCCGTGCCGGCGTCGTCCGCCCTGGTCATGCGCAGCCGGCTGCGGGAACCGAAGGAGGTGACCGGCTCGGACCAGCCCAGCCAGGCCGAGTCCGGGGACCAGCTGAAGCCCTCGATGCTACCCTCGCCGATGCTGCTGACGAGCGACATGGTGCCGGTGCGGGTGTCCGCGAGGTAGATCTCGCCGAACGCGGTGCCAACGGCGAGCCAGTGGCCGTCCGGGCTGGCCTCCATGGCGCTGGCCCTGGTGGGCTTGGGGAATTCGATTCTGGTCGGCTGGCCGGACTGGGCCTGCCGGGCTCCGGCGGTGCCTTCCGCGGGACCGGCCATGACGGCGGTGTCTGCTGTGACGCCGGCGACGGCGTCAGCGGGGTGGTGGTCCGGTCCGGCGGCGCTGGCCGCCGGGACAGCGGCCACGGCGTCGGGCCGGGTGAGGGCGGCCGCCGAGACGGGCCTCGGAAGGGGCGCGCCGGCGTCGGAATCCTTCTGCGGCCGGGAGGCTTGCTGCTGCGCCGGAGCGGTCTGCTGTCCCCCGGACTGGGCGGCGGACTGGTGACCGGACTGGTCTGCGGACTTCCGGCCGGAACCTTCGTTTCCAAAATTCGGGGTGCCGGCGATCTCTTTCAGGTACAGGGCCTCCACGCCGTCGTGATCGGCGACGTAGGCAATCCTGCCCTCGCCGAAGGGACGGGGCAGGCGGGCCCGGACGCCGGGTGTTGCTTCCAGTATCCGCGAGGGGCCGTCCTTGTGCCGCAGCCAGTGCAGCGTGCCGTGGGCTTCCACTGCGCTGGAGCCGCCCGTGCGGTCCGGGACCACATCGCCCAGGTGCCGTGCCGGCTTCAGCGGCACACCGCGGCGGGCCTGCGAGGCTGACCCCAGGGAAATCTCGAGTTTGACCGCGTCCGAGCCGAGGTCCGGCAGCATCCACAGCTCGCCGGCCGATTCGAAGACAACGCGCTGGCCGTCGGTGGCGGCGTGGCGGACGTAGAAGTCCTCGTGGTCCGTGTGGCGGCGCAGGTCGGAGCCGTTGGGCAACACGGAATAAAGGTTCCCGTAGCCCTCATGGTCGGAGAGGAAAGCGATCCGTCCGTTAACCCACATTGGGTCGGTCAGGTTTCCGTCCAGCCCGGCGGCGAGGCGTTCGAACTCACCGTTTCCGTCGCCATCGATCCAGAGCTTGCCGGCGGCGCCGCCCCGGTAGCGCTTCCACCAGGCGGGCTCGCGGGAGAGCACGCTGGCCAGGACAACAGGCCGTTCGTCACCGATGACGGGTCCGAACGCGACGGATTCCACCGGGCCCAGCGGAAGCTCGGTGGCCCAGCCGCCCGCGAGGGGCAGGCTGTAGGCGTGGGTGAGGCGGCTGTCAGCCTGGCGGAAGGCGCTCGTGACCAGGACGTCGCCGTCGGGGGTGAAACCCTTGACCCTGGTGGTGGCGTGGCCGAAGTAGCTCAGCTGGCGGTAGCCGCCGCCGTCCACGTCCGCGGTGACAACCTCCGGTGCCGTGCCTTGAACCACCGTCCACACCAGCTGTTTGCCGTCCGGGGTGAAGCGGGGGTTGCGGGCGGGCAGCTGCAGCGCGGACACGCGCCAGGCGCGGCCCCCGCCGAGGGGCGCGATCCAGACGTCGTCCTCGGCCACGAAAGTGACCAGATCGCCGTGCAGATGCGGGAAACGGAGGTAACTCGAAGAAGTCATCGTACGATCATAGTCAAGACCGGCCCTCCGGCCCGGGAGGTACCCCAGCCGTGCCGGGCATGGTGAGATGGAACATGCGAATCATCATTGCCGGAGCCTCAGGGCTGATCGGAACCGCCCTTAGCAGCAGCCTGCGCAGCGCCGGGCACGACGTCGGCACTCTGGTCAGGCGGCCGCCCGCCGCGCCGTCCGAGTTCCAATGGGACCCCGCGGAGGGCACCATCGATGAAACCGCACTGAAGGGGGCCGACGCCGTCATCAACCTCTCCGGTGCCGGCATCGGCGACCGGCCCTGGACCCGCTCCCGCATCAACGAACTCCGCAACTCGCGGCTCGGGCCGACGCGGACGCTGACCGCTGCCATGGGGCGTCTGGACACTCCACCGTCGGTCTTCCTGAGCCAGTCGGGCTCCAACTACTACGGCAACGCCGGACTGGCACTCCTTCGCGAGAACGCCCCCGCTGGCAGCGGCGTCCTCGCCCGGATCTGCGCCGACTGGGAAGCGGCCGCCCACGAGGCCCCTCCCGGCGTCCGGGTGGTCACTCCGCGCACAGGCGTCGTGTTGAGCCGCTCCGGCGGTGCACTGGGACGGCTGCTGCCGCTGCTGCGCCTGGGCGTGGGCGGACCGCTGGGCAACGGCCGGCAGTACTGGCCGTGGATCACACTGCCCGACGTAGCCGGCGCCTTCGCGTTCCTGCTCGAGAGCCAGTTGTCCGGTCCCGTGAACCTCTGCGCCCCGGAGAGCGCGGACGTGAACTCCCTGATCGCGCATCTGGCCGGGGCCCTGCACCGCCCGGCGGTGCTCCGCGTTCCCGCGCCCGTGCTGCGCCTGGTGATGGGCCAGCTGGCCGACGAGCTGCTGCTCGCCAGCCAGCGGATGGAACCGGCAGTGCTGAGCGAGGCCGGCTTCGCATGGCAGCATCCGTCCCTCGCCCAGGCTGCAGCCTGGGTGGCTGAACGCGGTCCGAAAGCCTGAGCAGCCTCCGTGCGCTAGTTGGAGGCATCGGCGTCGTTGGCGGGCATTAGCCCGAGGCGGCGGGAAGGATGTCCTGGATCCGCCAGCGGCCCCCGACCGGAGCCAGGACCAGCCGCAGCCGCTGTTCCGGTGCCGCAACAGCCACGGCCACTACGGCCCCCGCGGCGTCGCGCTCCTGGTAAGCGGACGTGCTGACAGTCACGGCGACGACGGCCCGTGGCCGGTTGCTGCCATCCGTACGTGCCACGTGGGTCAGCCGAGTGGTGAATCCGGTCAGTACCCGCCCGGATTCCTCAAGGGTGGCGCTGATTTGTTCGTCCGCCCTGGCCGCCGACGACGCCGGGACGTTGACCTGGTCCAGCAGCTGGAAGTCTCCAGTGCTGAACGCGCGGGAGCGAAGCCAGGACAGTCCGCGGACCGCTTCCTCGGGGTCCTGTGAGGCGAGCTGCGCTTGCACGCCCGGAGGAAGGACGGCAGCATCCAGGGCCGTCGGTCCCGGTTCCGCGGCGGTGGGCGCCAAGGTCCCCGCGGGTTCCTTCGCCGCATCGGCGCCTGTGGCCGCGAAGCCCGGGAAGGCCGGGGGCAGCGGCGCACCGGCGAAACCCCACGCCGCAGCGAGGGCCCCCAGCAGAGCAAGGCCCGCGGCCGCGACCCGAACTCCACGCCGGCCCGCGGATGTCCGGCGTGCGGCGTGGCGCGCGCTGTCACTCCGGGAGGGACGCCCGGTTCCCCGCTGTCCTGCCAGTGGAAGCGGGGCCACCACGCGGCGCCTGCGGAAACGGAGCGGCACGGCCCGGAGCCGTTCGACCCGCCGCTCGCGGGCCGTGCGGGGCAGCGAGCGCCGGGTCAGCAGCTGCGGGATGACCGTCGGGTGGACCGAGACCGAAAGATCCACCGGTTCGGCCACAGCGCTGCGGCGGATGGCGGCCGCCAGCTCGGCGGCGGAGGGCCGCAGCCTGCGATCCTGCTGAAGTCCGGATTCCAGCGCTGCGGCGAGCGCAGCCGGGACGTCCGGCACCAGCAGCGGAAGGGGCGGCCGCTGCGCGCCCGGTTCAGGGGCACGTCCGGTCAGGCAGTACCAGCCCAACGCCGCGAGGGAATACACGTCGCGCTCCGGCTGGAGTCCGGCCCGGACGGCGTCAACCGGCGCCGGGTCACGGAAGCCCTCGGTCCCGGCGTCGGCCGCTGCGGCGGCGTCGGCCACCATGCGGGCCACGCCCAGATCGGCCAGGAGTGGTTTGCCGTGGGCGGTGAACAGCACATTGCCGGGTGAGACGTCCCCGTGGGTGAAGCCATGACCGTGCAGATACGCGAGGGCCTGGGCGATCGGAGTCAGGACTGTTACCGTCTCCCCCGGTCCCAGCTTCCCCCTGCCCCCCAGGAGCTGCCCTAGCGAGCCGCCCGCTGCATAGTCCATGATCAGGCCAAGGTCCGCGCCCCCGGGGTTGTCGGCCACGCCGTCGTCCCTGATGTCATCGCCACCGTCGTCCCCGCTGTTCAGACGCATCCGGCTCCCCCGGAGGCGCAGCACCGAGCGGGCACGCACCAGATGCTCATGGTCGAGGACGGACAGGATCCTCACCTCGCGCCGGATCGCTTCCTCCGTGTCCCCCTGGCCTGGGCCGTCCCCGGCGGCGAAACACTTCAGCGCGTACTCGGTCCCGCTCACGTGTTCGGTCACCAGCCAGACGGTGGCGCTGCCGCCGCGCCCCAGGCAGCGGCCGACGTCGAATCCGGGCACCTCGGGTGCCGCGCCGCTGTTCCACGCGTAATCCTCCATAGCTAAGGAATAGCGGATCCAGCGGAATCCTGCAGAAGTTATCCACAGCCAACCGGCGCCGGGCCCGGCGCGCTCCGAACCACTCGGCTCCGGTCCGGAACCTGCAAAAGAGGAGGTCAGGCGGTCGCGTACCGCTGGAGGAACAGGGCCAGAGACAGGGCCATGGCCTGGATTTCGTTCGGATCAACGCTCTCATTCGGCGCGTGGATGAGTGCCAGCGGTTCCTCGACCCCCAAAAGGATGATCTCCGCGTCCGGATAGGTGTCGGCGAACACATTGCAGAGCGGGATCGAGCCTCCCTGGCCCAACGTGGTCATGGGCCTTCCGTAGGCCTCCAGCATCGCGGCGCTCATGGCTTCGAAAGCCGGCCCGCCGACGGCCGCCCGGAAGGGGGAGCCGATGGCTTCCAGGTCCACCGTCACGTGGACGCCCCAGGGTGCGGCGGCCTTGAGCTGTCCGGCCAACGCGGTGTGGGCGTCGGCGGCGGACATGCCGGGCGGGACCCGCAGATTGAGGCGCGCGGAGGTCCGCGGCACGATGGACGCCGAGGAGCCCGTGACCGGCGGGCAGTCAATGCCGAGCACGGTGACGGCGGGGCGCGCCCAGAGCATGTCGGATACAGTGCCGTCCCCCAGCAGCGTGACACCTTCCAGGAGCCCGGCGTCGGTGCGGAACTGCTCGGGCGGGTAGGGCGCGCCGGTCCAGGTCTGGGTGTTGTCCAGGCCCGTGATCGTGGTGTTGCCTTGCGGGTCGCGCAGTGATGCCAGCATCGGGATGAGTGCGGCGAGCGCATCGGGGGCGGCGCCGCCGAACATGCCGGAGTGAAGTTCGGACGCCATCGCTTCCACGGTCACCACCACGTTGACCATGCCGCGCAGGGTCACGGTCGCCGCGGGCTGTCCCACGGCGGCGTTACCGGTGTCGCACACCAGGATTGTGTCTGCCCGGAGCAAGTCCGGGTGGCCCGCCACATACGCCTCGAGTCCGCCGGTCCCCTGTTCCTCCGAGCCCTCGACTACCAGCTTCAGATTCACCGGCACGTCGTCGCCCAGTGCCCGGAGTGCGAGCAGATGGGCGAGGATGTTGCCTTTGCAATCGGCAGCACCCCGTCCATACCACCGGCCGTCAACCTCGGTGAGTTCGAAGGCCGGGGTGCGCCACGCGGACTCATCGAGGGGTGGCTGAACGTCATAGTGCGCGTAAAGGAGCACTGTCGGCCCATCCGGATCGGGTCCCGGCCTCGAGCCGACCACCGCGTCGGAGCCGTCCGGTGTCCGTTCGAGGCGGACGTCCGAAAATCCGAGCCCGGCAAACTTGCCGAGTACCCACTGCGCCGCCTTGGCGCATTCCTCCGGGGGGAACTGCCGGGCGTCAGCCACGGACTGAATCGCCACGAACTCTGCCAGCTCCTTCCGCGACGGGCGCATCAAGTCGGTGACGCGGGAGCGCAGGTCCATGGCTCACGCACCTCCCGAGCGGTACGTCTGGAGGTCGTCGACGAACTGCTGGAACTCTTCAAGCTCCTCCGGGCAATAGATCTGGATGATACGGAGCTGGCCCTGGACGAACCGGGCGTCCGCGATCACCGGCCTGGTTCCTGGGCCGGCGGCGCCGTTCGCCAGCTGGCTGAGCAGGATGGCCCGGCTCAGCGCTTCGTTCGGGTTCGCGCAGACCGCACCGCCGTCGTCGCCGAGCACCCGGGCGATCTGCTCGCGCGAGGGCGCCTTCCCCCCGGCCTCGTTGATCGATGCGATCAGCTGGTCGGCTTTCTCCAGGGACTGCTGAGTCTCCCGCGCGGACCGGAATGTCAGCAGGGCGATCACGGCGAGTACCACCAGCAAGATGATGGACACGACGTACACCACCGAGCGTCCCTTTTTGGTGGAGGTCTCCAAATGCGTGCTCATGACCCTGCCACCTCCGTCTTTGCCTCCTGGTCAGGCAGCTTCCAGGACGGCTTGCGGAACTTGTAGAAGAGGAAGGGCACGAGGAGGCCGAGCCCCAGTGCGCCGCCGCCGACGATCAGGAAATAGACAATCGGATCGCCGTCGCCGAACTGCGACGGCGGGACGAACCCGACCAGCAGGGCGGCCAGTGAGGCCGCAAATCCGACGCCGCACAACCCGATCAGCATCGGCGCGCGGTACCCACGCGGGTGGTCCGGATCGTTGCGGCGGAGCCGGACGGCTGCCACGAACATCAGCAGGTACATGATCAGGTAGACCTGCGTGGTGATGACCGAGAAAATCCAGTACGCGCTGGAGACATCCGGGATCAGTGCGTAGCCGAGGGCGATCACGGTGGTGACGAGCCCTTGGATCACCAGGAGGTTCTGCTGGATGCCGTTCTTGTTCAGCTTTTGCAGGAACGGCGGGAGGTAGCCTTCCTCACGCGAAATCAGCAGCAGGCCCTTGGAAGGACCAGCGAGCCAGGTCAGCATGCCGCCAAGGGAGGCAGCGACCAGCATAATGCCAAGGATCGGCGTGAGGGCTTGCAGGCTGAAGGACGCCAGCACAGCGTCGAAGGCCTGCATAACGCCCGCCGTGAGGGAGAGCTCCTCGGCCGGGACGATCCAGCTGATCGCCAGCGCCGGAAGGATGAAGATCAGGAGTACCAGTCCCATGGCCAGGAACATCGACTTCGGGTACTCCTTGGCCGGGTTCTTCAGCGAGGACACGTGCACCGCGTTCATCTCCATGCCGCTATAGGACAGGAAATTGTTCACGATCAGCACCAGGCTGGCCAGCCCGGCCCACTCAGGGAGGAAGTTGGCCGCTGTCATCGGGGCGGCCGACTCGTTGCCTTGGCCGAGGAACATAACGCCCAGGAAAACGAGGAGCGCGCCCGGGATGAGGGTCCCGATGATCAAACCCCCGCTGGCCAGGCCGGCTACACCCTTCGTGCCCCGGGATGAGACATATACGCCGGACCAGTAGAACACCACAATCACCAACGCGGTCCACACGCCGTTGCTGGCCAGCTCCGGGTTGAACACATAGGCGAGCGTGCTCGCGACGAACCCCAGCAGAGTCGGATAGTAGAAAATGGTCATCGCGAACTGGCACCAAACCGCCAGGAACCCCATGGGCTTGGAAATGCCCGTCGCGACCCACTTGTAGATACCGCCCTTCCATCCGGACGCCAGCTCGGCGGACACGAGAGAGGTGGGCAGCAGGAAGACGATCGCGGGAACCACGTACAGGAAGACTGAAGCAAGGCCGTAGACGGCCATGGTCGGGGCGGCACGCAGGCTGGCCACCGAACTTGTAGTCATCAGCGCCAGGGCAACCCAGGAAATCCAAACGGCGGTGGGCACCTTCGGGCGGGCCATAGTCTGGTCAGCGCTGCTCACAGCAGCCCCATCCCACCGGCAGGCCCTGCGCTGTGGGCCGGGCGGCGCGACACCGTCCGGGGCGAGGAGTTGAAAATTTGTACATTCCACTGCCCTCTATCACATAGTGTGCGGGATGAGTACAGCATGAACCTGGGAATTCGAGCCGAATAGTCCCAATTTCCTCTGTACTTCACGGTGCTGCGGTGCTACTCCCAGCCGTCCGCGAGCGCTTCCACAGCAGATCGACCAGCACCGCGAGCGCAAGGATGAGCAACAGTGCGACGGCGGTGGTGGGTTCGTTGACGAGCGTGGTGGTGCAGAACACAACAAACGTTCCCAGCGTCGCGACCAGGGTTGCGACGAGCACAAGGAGCTTGGCGCCCGTCTGCTTGTACACCTTGAAGTGGGCCAGGGTGACCGCGGAGAAGATCAGCAGGGCTACCGCGCTTCCGAGCGATGCGATGCTGTTCAGGTTGAACGCCAACACCATCACCGCCGCCAGGCCGGCCATCACCAGCAGTCCGACGGGTACACGCCGGAGCCCCACGGACCTGCCGAAGACCGGCGGAAACTGCCCCACCGAGGCCAGGTGCTGGGTCATACCCACCGAAGGGTAGAGGCTGGCGTTCACGGCCCCGGAGGTGGAGAGCAAGGCGGTGATCACCATCAGGACATATCCGGCCTGGCCCAGGGTGGGCTTGGCGGCCTCGGCGAGCGCTGTGGCGCCGTATTCGACCACCTGGCCGGCAGTCAGGGTGCCGAACACGCCGAGGGATACCGCGACGTACACCGTGGTGGCGACGGCCAAGGCCAGATACATGGCGCGCGGCAGTTGCCGGGAAGGGTCCGGCAGGTCCTTCGCGGTGAACGTGATGACACCGAACCCGAGGAAGGCGAAGAAGGTCAGGGCCACACTCGCGATGATCTCCCGGACGCCGGGGTAACCGGACGGGTCGAGTAGCGTGGGGTCCCAGTTGGCGATTGTCACGATCGCGAACACCGACAGGATGGCCAGCACGATCCTCACGATCAGGGACTGGACCCGTGCCACCGCCTTGGAGCCGACCGCGTTCAGGACGGTCATGACCAGGATGAGGGCGACCGCGAACACCTTGGCCCAGCCGGGATCACGGTTAGTCAGTACGGCGCTGGCATAACCGCCGAAGGACGACGCCACCATTGCACCGACGATCGCGCCGGTGACGTAGAACAGCCAGGACACGATGCCGGTGACGTGCCCCTCACCGAATCCGCGGGCCAGGTACGCGAGCATGCCCCCGCCCGAGGGAAACGCGGCGCCCAGCTTCGCGAACGAGTAGCCCTGAAGCCCGGCGATGGCGCCGGCCACCAGGAAGGAGACCCACACCGCCGAGCCCGCGACGGCCCCTGCCGCTCCCAGCAGGGCGAAGATCCCTGCGCCCACCATCGACCCCACGCCGATGAACGCCGCTTGGACGACGGTCATCTGCTTCTTCGGAACGGTGCTCGACATGTCGTCCCTCCCTGTGGCCAGGCACCGGCAGGCTGTGGCCTCGCAGGGACAGTACCACCCCGTCCAGGACCGCAAAAGCCCCCTCGCGAAGTCTTGGGGAGGAGAGCATTGGAGAGGGGCCGGGTGAGAGCTTGACCACACAAACGGGAGGGATGCGGGACGGGGTCTAAGCTGGATGGCATGACTCTTGAGTTCTCCCGGCTGGGTCTCGCCCCGGAATTCGTCGACTACACCCGCGGCTGGGACATCCAGCGCGAACTCCACGAGAGGGTCGTCGCCGGTGACGCCCCCAGCACGGTCCTGCTGCTCGAACACGCCGCCGTCTACACGGCGGGCAAACGCACCGAGGACCACGAACGTCCCTTTGACGGCACCCCCGTGGTCCCGGTGGACCGCGGCGGCAAGCTCACCTGGCACGGTCCCGGACAGCTGGTGGGCTACCCCATCATCAAGCTCAAGAACCCTGCAGGGATCCGCGACTACGTGGAACGGCTCGAGGCCGTGATCATCGCGGTCCTGGCTGACTACGGCATCCAAGCGGTCCGGATCAAAGGACGCGCCGGCGTCTGGATCGACCAGGACGAGAAGGGCCCTGCCCGCAAGATCGCCGCGATCGGCATCCGCGTCCACGAGGGCGTCACGATGCACGGCTTCGCGATCAACTGCAACAACGATCTGGCCCCGTACGCCCAGATCATCGCGTGCGGCATTACCGATGCCGGCGTCACCACCATCTCCCACGAGACGGGCCGTGACGTCACCCCCGCCGACCTCGTTTCGCGGATCGTCGAAGAACTGCGCAACAATGAAGAAGCGCTAGTTGCAACCCATGAAGGAGCTCTACTGTGACCCTGGCACCAGAAGGCCGGAAAATGCTGCGTATCGAGCAGCGCAATGCGGCCACCCCGGTGGAACGCAAGCCGGATTGGATCAAGGCCAAGGTCCAGATGGGTCCCGAGTTCGTGCAGCTCAAAAACCTGGTCAAGAAGGAAGGCCTCCACACCGTCTGTGAAGAGGCCGGCTGCCCCAACATCTTCGAATGCTGGGAAGACAAGGAAGCCACCTTCCTGATCGGCGGCTCCGAGTGCACCCGCCGCTGCGACTTCTGCCAGATCGACACCGGCAAGCCTTCCCCCGTGGACGTTTTCGAACCCACCAAGGTGGCCCGCTCCGTTCAGGCGATGCAGCTCCGCTACGCCACCGTCACCGGCGTGGCCCGCGACGACCTCGCGGATGAGGGCGTCTGGCTCTACGCCGAAACGGTCCGCAAGATCCACGAACTCAACCCGGGTACCGGCGTCGAACTCCTCATCCCGGACTTCTCCGGGAAACCGGAGCACATCGAAGCGATCTGCGATTCCAAGCCCGAGGTGTTCGCCCACAACGTGGAGACCGTTCCCCGGATCTTCAAGCGCATCCGCCCGGCCTTCCGCTACGAGCGGTCGCTGGATGTCATCACGCAGGGCCGCAAGCTCGGCATGGTCACCAAGTCCAACCTCATCCTGGGCATGGGCGAGACCCGCGAGGAAATCTCCGAAGCTCTCCGCGACCTGCACGAGGCAGGCTGCGACCTGATCACCATCACCCAGTACCTTCGCCCGAGCGAACGCCACCTGCCGGTTGACCGCTGGGTCAAGCCGCAGGAATTCGTGGACCTCCAGCAGGAAGCCGATGAGATCGGATTCCTCGGCGTGATGAGCGGGCCTCTGGTTCGCTCTTCCTACCGGGCCGGACGGCTCTGGGCCACCGCGATGCGCAAGAAGGGCTGGGAAATCCCGGCCCAGCTCGCCCACATCGAAAGCTCCGGCAGTACCCGCCAGGAAGCCAGTTCGCTGCTCGCGGCGCACTCCTGAGCACAGCTGAACGATTACCGTAATGGGCCGGCACCGGAGGAATCCGGCGTCCGGCCCTTCGCTGTCCATCACGTAGAATTAAAGGCACTATGGCGACTTCCCCTGATTCCAGCAACTCCACTCCGGCTTCTGATGCTCCGAAGCGCGGCCTCTTTTCCCGCAAGCCCAAGGCGGCAAAGGTCAAGAAGCCGAGCCGCCTGAAGCAGATCGGCGAGGTCTTCAAGATGACCCGCCAGCACGACCCGATGGTCCCGTGGCTCATGCTGCTGGCATTCCTTGGCGTCGTCGCTGTCAGCTTCGTCATCGGATTCCTGCTGGACAACTGGATCACCGGCCTGATCATCGGTATCCCGCTGGGCGTCCTGGCGGCAACCCTGATCCTGTCCCGCCGTGCCGAGCGCGCCGCCTTCGCACGTATCGAAAACCAGCCGGGCGCCTCCGGCGCTGCGCTGGGGACTCTCAAGCGCGGCTGGATCGTCGAAGACCAGCCCGTCGCCGTGAACCCCCGCACGCAGGACGCCGTCTTCCGTGCCATCGGCCGCCCCGGCGTCGTCCTCGTCAGCGAAGGCCCCAGCGCCCGCGTCAAGCCGCTCCTCGACGCCGAACGCAAGCGCCTCGCCCGTATCCTGCCCAACGTCACCATCCACGTGATTGAGAGCGGCCGCGGCGAGGGCCAGGTTCCGATCAGCCAGGTCGCCAAGAAGATGACCAAGATGAAGAACGAACTGACCAAACTCGAAGTCAGCACTGTCTCCAAGCGCATCTCCTCGCTCGGAAGCCGCCTGCCGATCCCCAAGGGCATCGATCCGTACAAGGCCCGCCCGGACCGCAAAGCCGCCCGCGGACGCTAGCAACACGCCAGAGGACAGGGTCGCCCCGGTTACCGCCTTCATGGCTGGCAGCCGGGGCGTTTCCATTGCCCACGACACTTCAACGTCCCGCCGGGACAGAGCCGGAGACTCCGCCATGAAACTGCCTTCCACCACTACTGTGATCCGCGTCTTCCGCGTCCTTGCGATCGCCGAGGCTTTCAGCTGGGCCGCGCTGCTGGTGGGCATGTTCCTCAAGTGGGTCACCCGGACCACGGAACTCGGTGTGGAGATCGCGGGTCCGATCCACGGGGCTCTCTTCATCGGCTACGGGATTGCGGCGCTGAGCTTGTGGGCGATGCTGCGCTGGCCGTTCCGGGTGGCGTTCTTCGCCGGACTCTCCGCGGTGTTCCCGTTCGCCACCGTCTGGTTCGAGCGCTGGGCAGGCCGCCGCGGCTACCTGACGGCCAGCACCGGTCGGGATGCGGCAACGCCGGCGCAGGAGACCGCCGGGGTCTAGCCGCGCCGGTCCGGCTCTAGGGCTGGCGGGCAGGGATGCCATGCCGGGCACCGCGAAGAGCTACATCCGGACCAGGACCGTGTTCATGGCCTTGTCGTGCAGTCCGCGGTGGTCCGGGTCAAAAATGACGGCGGGGATCACGAGGCACAGCAGCAGGCTGCGGACCAAGGCGGGGACCGGTCCGGCGGGGCCGCCGCCGAGACGAATGACGTGGATCCCCATAGCGCGGTGGCCGATGCTGTAGCCGAGGGTTCCGACCAGCAGGGCCTGCTCCACCGCGAACACGGCCAGGGTTGCCCACGGATTCCCGGCGAACGCGTAATTGCTGATCAGCAGCGCGATTCCCCAGTCAATGAAGATGGCCACGATGCGCCGGCCGGCGCGGGCAATGGACTCCGTCCCGGACTCGGGCAGGCCCAGCCGCTCCCCCGGGTACTTTGAGATGCCGGACGTATCCGGGCCGCTGAGCCATGAGCCTATGTCTTTACGATCAACCACCCTCCAAGACTATCGGCAACGGACGTGCCTCGGCGCTGTTCAGAGTGTGGACATCCAGAGGCCACACTCTGGTCACGGATAGGCCACGTTGTGGACAGCGACTACCGTTTACATGTCAGGGCATTCTGTAACCTGCCGGAAACAAAGCGGACACCGTGGGGAAATCCCGTGTCCTTAGGGTGGTAACAGTTGCTGGCGGCATAGGAGCGGGGCAGACCTTTGTGTTTACCCCGCTGTCGGACTGCGCTGGACCACACGGCCTGACGGCCAGATCTTTCACATGCATAAGGAGCATAGATGTTCAAGACTGCGGACGAAGTCCTCAAGTTCATCAAAGACGAAGACGTAAAGTTCGTCGATATTCGCTTCACCGATCTCCCTGGCGTTCAGCAGCACTTCAACGTGCCCGCCAAGAGCGTTGACGCGGACTTCTTCGTCAACGGCCAGCTCTTCGACGGATCTTCGATCCGTGGCTTCCAGGGCATCGCCGAGTCGGACATGCAGCTCATCCCGGACGTGACGACGGCGTTCCTCGACACGTTCCGCATGGAGAAGACCCTCGCGCTGAACTTCTCGATCGTGAACCCGCGTACCGGTGACCCGTACCACCGCGATCCCCGCGGCGTGGCCGAGAAGGCCGAGGCCTACTTGGCTTCCACCGGCATTGCCGACACCGCATTCTTTGCACCCGAGGCCGAGTTCTTCGTCTTCGACAACGTCCAGTACCAGTCCTCCCCGCAGGGCAGCTTCTACAAAATCGATTCCGAGGAAGCACACTGGAACACCGGCCGCGAAGAAGAGGGCGGAAACCTCGGCTACAAGACCCCGGTCAAGGGCGGTTACTTCCCGGTCTCCCCCACTGACAAGCAGGCGGACCTCCGCGATGCCATGTGCGTCGCCTTGGACGAGGCCGGCCTTGAGGTCGAGCGCAGCCACCACGAGGTCGGTTCCGCCGGCCAGGCAGAAATCAACTACAAGTTCACCACGCTGACCCACGCCGCTGATGACCTGCAGAAGTTCAAGTACGTCATCAAGAACACGGCGGACGCCTGGGGCAAGTCGGTCACCTTCATGCCGAAGCCGGTCTTCGGTGACAACGGCTCGGGCATGCACTGCCACCAGTCGCTGTGGAACGGTGGCGAGCCGCTGTTCTACGACGAAAAGGGCTACGCCGGCCTGTCCGACATGGCCCGCTGGTACATCGGCGGCCTGCTGAAGCACTCCTCGGCCGTGCTGGCCTTCACCAACCCGACGGTGAACTCCTACCGCCGCCTGGTCAAGGGCTTCGAAGCTCCGGTCAACATGGTTTACTCGCAGGGCAACCGCTCCGCCGGTATCCGGATCCCGATCACGGGCTCCAACCCGAAGGCCAAGCGCATCGAGTTCCGCGCGCCGGACCCCTCCTCCAACCCGTACCTGGCCTTCGCTGCCCAGCTGATGGCCGGCATTGACGGCATCCGCAACCGCATCGAACCGCCGGCACCGATCGACAAGGACCTCTACGAGCTCCCCGCCGAGGAAGCCAAGGACATCCCCAAGGCTCCCGGCACACTCGAAGAAGCCCTGGACGCCCTGGCCGAGGACAACGAGTTCCTCCAGGCCGGCGGTGTCTTCACCCAGGACCTGATCGACACCTGGATCGAGTACAAGTACGAGAACGAGATCCGTCCGCTCTCGCTGCGCCCGAACCCGTACGAGTTCGAGCTGTACTACGGCGTCTAATCGCCCGCGACCCACGACGGCGGCCCCCACCTTTACGGCGGGGGCCGCTGGTCTTTAAGCCGCCGCTCGGGACGTGACGGCCCAGCGACTGATTCAGCGGTGGGGCCGGGAGTTGCGAGCGAGGTCAGAACGGCCGGTACATGGTCCGCTGCGGGCGTGCGTCGCCGCCGAGGTACTGGCCGCGGTCCTCGAAGCCGGCCTTGCGGTAGGCGGACTGCCCGGCCGGGTTCTCTTCGTTGACCGACAGCACGACGCCGGTCTGGTTTCCGCCGAGCGCGGCTGTGAGCTTCGCCGCGGCCCGCACCGCGGCGTCCGCGGCCAGGGCGCCGAGGCCCTTGCCCTGCTGCCGGCGGTCGATCAGGAAGCCGCGCAACAGCCAGGCTGATTCGTCGTCCGCCCACCCGGCCAGGGTGGCGGCTCCGGTCTGCAGGGTCAGCACGCCCACCGCGGCGCCGTTGGCGTCAATCGCGATGGGGTGGCGGGATTCCTCCTCCAGCCCGATGAGCATCATCCGCAGCGGCTCTCCGACAAACCTGCGCTGTTCCTGGGTGACCTCGAGGTCGGCGATCTCCCCCAGTTTGATGGCGCGGGCGTCGTCGTCGAGATTTTTCAGCGGCATCAGCCACACGTTTTCCGGCATAACAGAAGCGTACCCAAGCCGGCGGGTCCCGCCGCGCGCTGCATTAACCCGTCAGAGCGCCGCGTCTTTCGGCGGCCCTGCGGGGTCCATCCAGAACACTTCCCAGAGGTGGCCGTCGGGGTCCTGGAAGCTGTGGGTGTACATAAAACCGTAGTCCTGGGCTTCCTCGGACGGTGCCCCGCCGGCGGTGAGCGCTTTCCGGATGACCTCGTCCACGGCCTCGCGGCTGTCCAGGGAGAAGGACATGATGACTTCGGCGGCACCCTTTGCCTCCGCGACGGCCTTCGACGTGAACGTCTTGAAGTAGGACTCAACGAGCAGCATCACGAAAGCGTCATCGTTGACGATCATGCAGGTGGCGTTCTCGTCGGTGAAGTCAGGATTGAACGAGAACCCCAAGGCGGTGAAGAACTCCACCGTCTTGTCGAGGTCCTTGACGGGGAGGTTCACAAACAGTTGTCTGGCCATTCCGATAACGTAGCACCGCGCCCCCCGGGGTGTCAGCCCCCGGACGCTCCCCCGGCCCGTTGGCGCGGGCCCGCCATAAACGCATTAGTGGCCGTAGAAAACCCGTTCGAACACGCTCCGGGCGCGCCGGCTCAGCCGGAGGTAGTCCTCCTCGAGCGCGGCCGCGTTGCCCTGCCCGTAGCCGCACCAGCGGGCCACCGCTTCCAGATCCCGCCGGGACGACGGCAGCACATCCGAGGCCCTGCCGGTCCAGATCACATTGGCCGACCGGATCCGGCTCGCGAGGCGCCAGGCCCGGAGCAGGATCTCGACGTCGCCCGCTTCAAGGAGCCCGACGGCAGCAGCGCCCTCGAGCGCCTCCACGGTGGACGTGGTCCGCAGTTCCGGATGCTCGCCGCCGTGCTGCAGCTGGAGCAGCTGGGCCAGCCATTCGACGTCGCTCAGGCCGCCGCGGCCCAGTTTCAGGTGACGGGCGGGGTCCGCGCCGCGGGGCAGCCGTTCCGCCTCCACCCGGGCCTTGACGCGCCTGACCTCGCGGGCGTCCTGCTCGGACAGCGACTCCGGGTAGCGGAGCGGGTCGATGAGGGCCACGAAATCAGCCGCCAGCTCGTCGTCTCCCGCCATTGGACGGGCCCGCAGCAACGCCTGGGCCTCCCACACAAGCGACCACCGGCGGTAATACTCGGCGTAGGACTCCAGCGACCGCACCATCGGTCCACTCTTGCCCTCCGGCCTCAGGTCGGCGTCGACCATCAGGACGCGCTCGGCGAGGATGGCGGGCTTAAGCGGCTGGGTCAGGAGGCTGGAAAGCCGGCCCACGATCTGCAGCGCCTGCTGCTGGGCCTCATCCTCCGGGACGCCGGGAAGGCCCCGGTGAACGTAGATCACGTCGGCGTCCGAACCGTAACCGATCTCCCGGCCGCCCTGGCGCCCCATGGCGACCACCAGCACGTGCGTCTTTAGCGGCTCCCCGGCCGTAACGACGGTTTCCGCTACCCGCAGGGCGCCGAGGACGGCGGCGCGGTCCGTGTCGGCCAGCGCCGCGCCCACCTGGTCCTGGTCCAGCAGCCCCGCACTGTCCGCGATGGCAATCCGCAGGATCTCACGGCGCCGGATCAACCGGATGAGGCGCATGGCGCTTTCCGGCTCTGCGTGGCGGGACATCTTGGAGACAATCTCCAGCCACTGCGCCTCAAAGGTCACCGGCACCAGGTCCTTGTCCGAGCCCAACCAGGCCACGGACTCGGGTGAAACCTCCAGCAGGTCGGCAATCAGCCGGGAGTTGGAGAGCACATGGCAGAGCCGTTCGGCCGCCGCCGTCGAGTCCCGCAGCATGCCCAGATACCAGTGCGTGGTGCCGAGCGCTTCGCTGACCCGGCGGAAGCCCAGCAGGCCGGCGTCGGGATCCACACCCTCCGCGAGCCAGCCGAGCAGGATCGGCAGGAGCTGGCGCTGGAGCGCGGCGCGGCGGCTGACGCCCGCGGTGAGCGCTTCGATATGCCGCATCGCGCCGCTCGGATCGAGGTAGCCCAGCGCGGCGAGGCGCCCCTGCGCCGCTTCCGGCGTGAGTCTGGCTTCCTCGCTGCTGAGCGCCGCCGCGGTGTTCAGGAGCGGGCGGTAGAAAATGCGCTCGTGCAGTTCCCGGACGGAGCGTTTGGTGCTGCGCCAAGCCGCGGCCAGGGCATCGGGTTTGGGCCGTTCGCTGGAGAAGGGCCCCAGCATGGCTTTGGCGAGGGCCCGCAGCGAGGCTTCCTTGACCGGCATGAGATGGGTCCGGCGCAGCTGGAAAAGCTGGATCCGGTGCTCGAGGAGCCGGAGGTAGCGGTAGTCCCGGTCGAACTCCGCGGCGTCGGAACGGCCGATGTAGCCGCCCGCGGACAACGCGGCGATCGCCGAGGTGGTGTCGCGGCAGCGCAGGGTCTCGTCGGACTTGCCGTGCACCAGCTGCAGGAGCTGGACGGTGAACTCGACGTCGCGCAGTCCCCCGCGGCCCAGTTTGATCTGCCGTTGCTCCTCATCCGCAGGGATGTGTTCGGTGACCCGGCGGCGCATGGAGCGGACGGATTCCACGAAGCCTTCCCGCCCGGCGGAGGACCAGATCAGCGGCGCGACGGCGGCCTCGTAGCTGGCGCCGAGCTCGGCGTCGCCCGCGATGGTGCGGGCCTTGAGCAGGGCCTGGAACTCCCAGCTCTCGGCCCAGCGGGCGTAGTAGCTCTGATGCGAGGCGAGGGTCCTGACCAGGGGTCCGGACTTGCCCTCCGGCCGCAGGTTGGCGTCCACCTCCCACAACCCGGGTTCGCGGCCCGGTGACATGATGGCCCGGGAAATGCCGGACGCCAGGGCCGTGCCGATGGTGTTGGCGCGCGGGTCGTCCAGCTCGCCGGACTCGATCACGTAGATGACGTCGACGTCGGAAATGTAGTTGAGTTCGCGGGCACCGCATTTGCCCATGCCGATGACGGCCAGCCCGACGTCGGCCACCTCCGCGGCGCTGAAGTGCCCTGCGGCCTCGGCGCGGGAGACGGCCAGGGCCGCCTCGATCGCGGCACCGGCGAGGTCGGCCAGCTCGGCGCCGGCGGCGGGCATGAAGTCCAGAGGGTCCGCGGCGCAGAGGTCCTTGACGGCGAGATCCACGAGGCCGCGGCGGTACTCCGTGCGGAGCGCCTCGTAGCCCTCCTGCCCCGTCAGGGCGGCCACCGGGCGGGGAGATTTCGGATCGGCGCGTACGGACTGCAGCAGCCGGGCCCGCAGCACGGCGGCGTCCGCGGCGCGCGGTTCCGGGCTGGCCGTCACGTCGAAGGCGTCGAGGTGTCCGGGGTGGCGGATCAGGAATTCACCCAGCGCCTCGGAGGCCCCCAGCACCCGGTACAGCGGTTCGCTGCGTTCAGGCTCCGCGGCCGCGAGCTTCCGCAGGTCCGGGTGCTTCTCGATCAGCCGGACCAGGGACTGCAGCGCCGTGTCCGGGTTCGCGGCCAGCTGCAGCCCGGCGAACAGGACGTCCTGGTCCAGGCCCTTCAGCTCGGGGGCCGCCAGCCACCGTTCGCCGTTTTCCAGGTCGCTGAAACCGGCGGCAATGAGGCGTCGTGCCAGGCTCACCCGGGCCGCCTAAAGGATACCGAGGTTGCGCTGCAGCTCGTAGGGCGTGACCTGCAGGCGGTAGTCCTGCCATTCGGCCCGCTTGTTCCGCAGGAAGTGCTCGAACACCTGTTCGCCGAGGATCTGCGGCATCAGCTCGGAGTCCTCCATGGTGCGGATGGCGTCGTGCAGGCTGGCCGGGAGCGGGTCGTGGCCCATCGCGCGGCGCTCGGCCGAACTCAGCGACCAGATGTCGTCCTCGGCCGCGGCGGGGAGCTGGTAGCCCTCCTCGATGCCCTTGAGCCCGGCACCCAGCAGCACGGCGTAGGCCAGGTAGGGGTTGGCCGCCGAGTCGATGCCGCGGTATTCGATCCGCGCGGACTGGCCTTTGCCGGGCTTGTACAGCGGGACGCGGACCAGGGCGGAGCGGTTGTTGTGGCCCCAGCTCAGGTAGCTCGGGGCTTCGCCGCCGCCCCAGAGCCGCTTGTAGGAGTTCACGAACTGGTTGGTGACGGCGGTGAACTCCGGGGCGTGCTTGAGGATGCCGGCAATGAACTGCCGCGCCGTTTCGGAGAGCTGGAACTCGGCCCCGGCCTCGTAGAAGGCGTTCGTGTCGCCCTCGAACAGCGAGAAGTGCGTGTGCATGCCCGAGCCGGGGTGCGCCGTGAACGGCTTCGGCATGAAGGTGGCGTAGGTGCCCTGCTGCAGCGCGACCTCTTTGATCACGGTGCGGAACGTCATGATGTTGTCGGCGGTCTGCAGCGCGTCCGCGTAGCGCAGGTCGATTTCGTTCTGGCCGGGACCCGCCTCATGGTGGCTGAACTCCACCGAAATGCCGACCGATTCGAGCATGGTCACGGCGGTGCGGCGGAAGTCCTGGGCCACGCCGCCCGGGACGTGGTCGAAGTAGCCGCCTTCGTCCACGGGGACCGGGGCGCCGTCCGGTCCCGGGTGCTGGGACTTCAGCAGGTAGAACTCGATCTCGGGGTGGGTGTAGCAGGTGAAGCCCATGTCAGCGGCTTTGGCCAGGTTGCGCTTGAGGACATTGCGCGGATCCGCGGCGGAGGGTTCGCCGTCGGGGGTCAGGACGTCGCAGAACATCCGGGACGTCGCTTCGGTCTCGCCGCGCCAGGGCAGGATCTGGAAGGTGGCGGGATCCGGCTGCGCCAGCATGTCCGATTCGAAGACACGGGCGAGGCCTTCAATCGAGGAACCGTCAAAGCCCAAGCCCTCTTCAAAGGCCCCTTCAACCTCGGCCGGGGCCAGCGCCACGGATTTCAGCGAACCTACGACGTCGGTAAACCACAGCCGCACGAACCGCACGTCGCGCTCTTCGATTGTCCGCAGGACAAACTCTTGCTGGCGGTCCATAGTGGCCTCTTTCCGGTTCAACGTCCGTGCCCGGGGCCCCACCTGACTCCCGCCAGGCATGGTCCCGCAGCTGCTCAGGATTCACTTTACTAATCATTGCCAGTGATTGCTGGAGGAGCCGACTCACGTAACACAGCGTTAACACACGGTTCCGGGATCCTGTCGCCGGGAGCCGGTGCCCAAGGACACGAAACCGGGTCCGTCCACCCGGCATTGTGACATGATTCACCGGCCCGGCAGCCGGGACGCGGTAGCTAGGACGCGCGGTATCGCACTACGCTCGTGCCATGGCCACAAGCAAAAGCCCCGATTCCAGCATGCCCTCAGCAGAAGTAGCAGCCCCCTACGGCACCGGCCCCTCGGCCGCCAGCCCCGCTCAGCCGGCTGCAGCGACAGCGGGGACTGAGCCGTCCCGGAAGCCGGCGGCGAAGATCCGCACCCATCATCTGCGCCAGGCGAAAATCAACGGTGAGCGCTTTGCCATGCTGACGGCGTATGACCAGTACACGGCGGAAATCTTCGACCAGGCCGGCATCGAGGTCCTCCTGGTGGGTGACTCCGCCTCGAACAACGTCTTCGGCAACGAAACAAGCCTGCCCGTCACCGTGGACGAGCTGCTCCCGCTGTGCCGCGCCGTCACCCGCTCCGCCCGGCGCGCCCTCGTTGTGGCGGACCTGCCCTTCGGCAGTTACGAGGTCTCCGCCCAGCAGGCCGTGGCCACCGGCGTGCGGTTCCTGAAAGAAGGGCTCGCCCACGCGGTCAAGATCGAGGGCGGCAAGTTCTATGCGGAGACCGTCCGGGCCATGGTCCAGGCCGGGATCCCCGTGATGGCGCACATCGGCTTCACACCGCAGAGCGAGCATGCGCTGGGCGGCTACCGGGTCCAGGGCCGCGGCGATGACGCCCAGCGGCTGATCGACGACGCCATCGCGCTGGCCGACGCCGGTGCGTTCTGCGTGTTGATGGAAATGGTTCCGGCGGAGGTGGCGGCGGCCGTGGATGCCGCCGTCGACGTCCCCACCGTCGGCATCGGCGCCGGCAACGCCACCACCGGCCAGGTCCTGGTGTGGCAGGACATGGCGGGCCTGCGCGGCGGCAGGATGGCCAAGTTCGTCAGGCAGTACGCGGACCTGCGCACCTCCCTCAGCGATGCCGCCAAGGCGTACGGCGAGGATGTTCGCTCAGGCCAGTTCCCCGGCCCGGAGCACTCCTTCTAGGCACTCCCTGCCGCTGCCCTCCCGCGTCCGCCCCTGCGGGTTTGCGGCGTCACCTCATCCTTCACGAACGATGTGGAGGGCCTCCATTACGAGCAGGCTGTCGGTTGAGGGCCTGCATCGGGCCCCGGCAGAAGTTCCGCCATTCCGGCCGGATCCGCGTGAAGCGCGATGGGCCAGACACCGGGGGACATTAGTGGAGGAGTAGCCATGGACTCAATTTCGACTGACTTCTGGGACGTCCTGCTGTGGAGTTTCTGGTTCTTCATCTGGATCGCGGCCTTGATGGTGTGGTTCCGTTGCCTGTTCGACTTGTTTGGCGACAGCACGCTCAGCGGCTGGGGTAAAGCCGGCTGGTCGATACTGCTGATCTTTGTCCCCTGGCTCGGAGCACTCATCTACCTGATCGCCAGGGGCCGCAGCATGACGGAGCGGCAGATGAAGGCCATAGCGGAACAACAGGCCGCCCAGCAGGAGTACATCCAGCAGGTCGCCGGCAAGTCGGCCTCTCCGGCCAGCCAGATCGCGGACGCCAAGGCGCTGCTCGACTCCGGCGCCATCACCCAGACCGAATTTGATTCCCTCAAGGCCAAGGCGATGGCCTGACCTGACAACGGGCTGCGCCGCGGTCCACTGCGCGGTCAGTCCACTGTGCGGTCGGACCGCGGTGCGGGCATGAAAATCACCTGGCTTGGCCACTCGTCAGTGGTCCTGGACCTGGACGGCATCCGGCTCCTGACCGATCCGCTGCTTCGGCCCCATGCCGGGATACTGCGGCGCCTGGCACCCCGGCCGGACCCGGCATCGTGGACCGGGCCCGACGTCGTCCTGGTCTCCCACCTGCACCACGACCACGCCGAACTGCGCTCCCTTCGGATGCTGCGCGGGGCGGTCCTGATGAGCTCACCGGCCAATACCGACTGGTTACGCCGCCGGACGCAGATGGACGCGGTTCCCCTGGGTGACGGCTGGAGCCAGGTGGGCGGCGGAGTCGAGATACGCCAGGTGCCGGCCGACCATGGTCAGCGCCCCATGCCGCACCGGCCCAACGACGCCAACGGCCAGCTGGTCCGGGGCCCGTCGGGCGTCGTCTGGATCGCTGGCGACACCGGGCTGTATCCGGAGATGGCGGCACTGCCGGCCATGGCGGGTGGCTCCCTCGACCTCGCCCTGGTGCCGGTCTGGGGGTGGGGACCAAAGCTCTCCGGCGGGCATCTGACACCCGAAACCGCGGCCCGGGCGGTCGCAGCGAGCGGCGCGCGGTTCGCCGTACCGGTGCACTGGGGAACGCTGCACCCGCCCTTCGTCAACCACTTTGCCCGGAGCTGGCTGGAAATGCCCGGGCGCCGGTTTGCTCACGCTGTGGCGGAGCAGGCTCCGGGCTGCTCGGCCGTCGTCCTCGCCCCCGGCCAGTCCTGGGTCATGCCCTCGTGAGCCGAGTCCCCTGACCCGCGACGGGTCACTCTTCAACCGTTCCGCCTTGCCCCGGCTAACTCTTGAACAGGCGGCTCTGAACCGGCCGCCGTTCAACCGCTCGTTTTTCCACCGGCCACTTTGCCACCGGTCCCCCGGGTCACATCAGGGCGGCACATCCCGCAGCGTGGCGCGCTGGCCGCAGGACTCGAGCATCGCCACCAGCGCCCGGTGGAGCTGATCGGCGCCCTCTATCCGCTCCGGCAGCCCCGCCATCAGATCGGCCGGCCCCAGCAGCAGTGCGCGGTCCTGCCACCCGCCGAGGCCCCCGTGGGAGCCCACCAGGCCCTCGAACGCTGCAACGTCGCCGGTCACCGTATCGACCGAGCTGTTGACGTACAGATCCGGCGCCTCGCGAAGCAGCAGGGCACGCAGGAGCATCCGCGCCGCGTGCGGACCGTAGCTGGCCAGCGGGTTGATCCCGTCCACGTCACCGGTGGCGATGTTGAGGCGGCCGCCGCTCCCGATCGCCCATGCCCGGCCGTCGTCGTCGATGCCGGCGACGAACCCGACGCCGGGGTGGCCCGCCAGTCCGGGGACCAGCGCCGGCCAGTCCCGCTCGAGCTCCCCAAGCGTCCAGCGCCGGTCACCGCGCACGTAGATCAGGCCCAGATTGCCCGAACCCAGCACCACCACCGGCTCCTCGGCGGCGTCGCCTGGAGCGGAGGTTTCCCGTGCCGACGTCTGCCCTGCCGGCGTCTGCCCTGCCGGCGTCTGCCCTGCCGGCGTCTGCCGTGCCGGCGTCTGCCGTGCCGGCGTCTCCTGTGCCTTGGCCAACCCCTCGCCGGCACGGACGGCGAGCCTTCCGCTGATCCCGCCCGTCGCGACGTCGCCGGCAATGGAGTCCGCGCGCCCCAGCCCCTCGACGGGCGCGTCCACATTCTGCACGTGTTCCTGCATGAGTTCCGAACACAAATCGCCGAGCGACTGGCCATACCGGTCAGCGAACGGGGTGCCCTGGGACTGGCCATGGTCCGAGAGCACCACCAGCCGGTAGCGGCGGGGAGCGTCGCCGGCGAGCTGGGCCAAGGATCCCAGGGTGCGGTCCAGGCCATCCAGGGCGGCGAGCGACTCGGGCCGGAACACGCCCGCGTGGTGAGCGATTTCGTCGTAGTCAACGTAGTCGACGTAGATGCTCTTCGTTCCGCGCCGCAGTTCTTCGGCGACAAGAGCGGTGTTCAGGTCACGCAGCAGGCCGTTGGTCACAGCCCTCAGGAGGGCGAAGGTCCAATCGCGGTGCACACGCGGGTCGAGGTCACGCTTGACCTGCCGCCGGGCCTGCCATCGCTCCTTGACGATCTCCCCGACGGTTCGCGTGAAGCTGCGCATGAACCCGTTCGGGGACGTGAAAAACCACGCAAACGCACGCCGGGTTTGCGTGGAGCCGCGCTGGACCTCCGCCCTGCTCATCGTCATGAGCGCGCGGGGCGCATCGCCCGTGAACAGGTTTGAGATGGAGACGCCGTCGTCGCTGAGCAGGCCGCGGCCGGTGCTGTGCCATTCCTCGATCACCCGGGCGTCCGCCGGACGGTTGGCCACCAGGACCCGGTTGAGGTCACGGTCGTACCACCGGAACGCCGGGATCCCGTCAACGGTGCCGTGCAGGATACCCAGCTGGCTCGCCGGCGTCGTGCATGGCAGCTGGGGAGTCCACTCCCTGAGCGTGTACTCTCCCGACGCCAGCCAGCGCCGGATATGCGGGACAGCGCCGGACTGGACCGCCCACTGCAGCACCGGGAAGGGAACACCGTCGAGCTGCACGAACAGGACGCCGTCCACCTCCGGATCGTCCACTGTCTGCTGCCGGCCCGCCCTGCCGGCCAATGAGGTGATCAGGCCGTCGTCAGTGCCGGCCGTGGTGGTCCACGAGATGAGGGTGCCCACGGCCGCGCTGACCCAGGTGGCGGCAAAGGCCGTCCAGGCCGTCGATTCGATGCCGGGGACCAGCAGGATGGCGACGTACATGATCAGTGCCTGCCCGAGGAGAGCGGTCAGGAGTACCGCGAGCCAGCCCACCCTCGCCGAGACCTCCACCAGCACGGGGCGGAGCACCAGGCCGACGACGCCGGCTGCCGCGGCCACCGCCGCGTACGACCACCAGCTGCTTGCCGAGAACCCCGGCAACAGGGCGCCGGTGACAATGAGGGCAACCGTCGAGGCAGCCCAGGCTGCGGCCAGCCTGGCCAGATCAGAAAATCGGGCGCCGCGGGTGCGGGTAACGCTCGTCGGCATTGTCTCAGTATGGCCGGGGCCAACCGGCCCGTCCTCATCCCCGCCGGGTGAGAAAAATCAGCCCCCGCCGTCCAGCAGGGGCGCCGGCAGGGACCTTCCGGGGCGGCCGGCCTGCAACCGTGCGGCGACAACTCGATGCGGCACCGGCCGGGCTTTCAGGGGCGCAGGCTAATCGTCCTCGTCGCCCTTTTCCCAGGATTCGTTGCGGGCCTTAACCTTCTCGAGGGCGTGTTCGGCCTCTTCCCGCGTCTTGTAGGGGCCAATCAGCTGGCTCCAGTCGGACATGGCGTCCTCTTCAACCTCATGGGTGTTGACGTTGTACCAGTACTCCGGCATTGATGCTCCTTGCGCTGATGTTTCTTGGCGTTTGTTTATTTGCCTCCGGCATCGCCTTATATGATCAATCTATGCCTTCTCTAGCCTCGACTGCACCCATCGGCACCCTGGTCCCGGGAACAGTCAGCCCGCACCGTCCCGTTCCGGCGTCGATCCCGCGCCCTGAATACGTGGGCAAGCCCGGACCCGCGAAGTTCACCGGTTCGGAGATCAAGTCGGCAGAGACCATCGAGAAGATCCGGGTCGCTTCACGGATCGCCGCGCAGGCCATCGTGGAGGTCGGCAAGCACATCCAGCCCGGCGTCACCACGGACGAACTTGACCGGGTGGGCCACGAATTCCTGCTCGACCACAACGCATACCCGTCCACCCTGGGCTACCGCGGCTTTCCGAAATCGCTGTGTTCGTCGTTGAACGAAGTCATCTGCCACGGCATCCCGGACACCACCGTGGTCCAGGACGGGGACATCCTCAACATCGACATCACCGCCTTTGTCGGCGGTGTGCACGGCGACACCAACTACACCTTCCTGGTCGGCGACGTCGACGAGGAATCCCGGCTGCTCGTTGAGCGCACACAGGAATCCCTGAACCGCGCCATCCGCGCCGTGGCCCCCGGCCGCGAAATCAACGTGATCGGCCGCACCATCGAGTCCTACGCAAAACGCTTCGGCTACGGCGTGGTCCGCGACTTCACCGGCCACGGCGTGGGCGAGGCCTTCCACACCGGCCTGATCATCCCGCACTACGACGCCGCGCCCGCCTACAACACGGTCATCGAAACGGGCATGGTGTTCACCATCGAACCCATGCTGACGCTGGGCACCGTGGACTGGGACATGTGGGCCGACGACTGGACCGTAGTCACCCGTGACCGCAAACGCACCGCGCAGTTCGAGCACACCCTGCTTGTCACGGAGTCCGGTGCGGAAGTCCTCACCCTCCCCTGATTCCCGCGAGAAGATTCCGGTCTTCTCCGGTCGGCCCTGCGCCGCCCACCTCCTAGCCCTGCCCCTGCCACGAACGGAACCACATTGGCCAAGAAGGACGAGAAGTCGAAGAAGAACGCCCCGCTGATCGGCATCGACATCGGCGGCACCGGCATCAAGGGCGGGATCGTAGACCTGAAAAAGGGCAAGTTGATTGGTGACCGGCTGCGTATCCCCACCCCGCAGCCCTCCACACCTGAATCCGTTGCCGAGGTGGTGGCCCAGGTGGTGGCCGCGCTGTCCGCGCGCCCGGAGGCGCCGGCTCCCGATTCGCCCGTGGGTGTCACCTTCCCCGGCATCATCCAGCACGGCGTGGTCCACTCCGCTGCCAATGTGGACAAGTCCTGGCTGGAACTGGACATCGACGGCCTGCTGACCGCCCGGCTGGGCCGTCCCGTCGAGGTCATCAACGACGCCGACGCCGCCGGCCTTGCGGAGGCACGCTTTGGCGCCGGCGAATTCGTGGACGGCACGGTGCTGGTCATCACGCTCGGCACCGGAATCGGTTCCGCGTTCATCTTCGACGGCAAGCTGGTCCCCAACGCCGAGCTCGGGCACCTGGAGATTGACGGCTTCGACGCCGAAAGCAAGGCATCGGCCGTGGCCCGGGAACGGGACGGACTGAGCTGGGAGGAGTACAGCGTGCTGCTGCAGCGGTACTTCTCGCATGTGGAGTTCCTCTTCTCCCCCGAACTGTTCATCGTCGGCGGCGGCATCTCCAAGCGCGCCGACGAATACCTGCCGCGGCTGCAGCTGCGTACCCCGATTGTTCCGGCAGAACTGAAGAACGACGCCGGCATCGTGGGGGCTGCCCTCGAAATCGCGCTGAAGCACAAACTGACGAAGTAGCCCAAGACGCGGGATAGCCAAAAGAGCTATCACTTCGGGTCGTCCTGAACGCTGGGAACGACCCGGAGTGATAGCTCTTTGTTGTGGTGCCGGTGGTGGCCGCGGCTTCCCCTCCGCTGCCACCACCGGAGTCTCTGGTCAGATTCCCCCGGTCCGTGACCGCTGGTCTAGAGCGGGCTCTTCTGCTGGCTGGTGCCTTCGCGTCCCTTGGTCTCGGCCTCATGGCGGAGCAGGGAAATGGCGGCCTCGAAATCCTCGAGGGACTCGAAAGCCTGGTAGACGCTCGCGAACCGCAGGTAGGCGACCTCATCGAGCTTCTGGAGCGGGTTGAGGATGGCCAGGCCGACCTCATGCGCGTCGATTTCCGCGGCACCGGAGGACCGGATCGCCTCTTCGACTTCCTGCGCGAGCATGGCCAGGTCGTCTTCCGTGACGGGACGGCCCTGGCAGGCCTTGCGCACGCCATTGATGACCTTGCTGCGGCTGAAAGGTTCGCCAACCCCTGACCGCTTGATCACCGTGAGGCTGGTGGTTTCGACAGTCGTGAAACGGCGCCCGCACTCGGGACACTGCCGGCGGCGGCGGATGGCCGAGCCGTCGTCGGCGATCCGGCTGTCCACCACACGGGAATCAGGGTTGCGGCAAAACGGGCAATACACGTTATTTCCTCCCCTGGCGCAGGTGGACGGCCGCACTGGTCGACAGCAAAGCAGTCGACATGGGCACACCGGCAGTTTCTTGGAGCTGTTGGCTCCGCCATCAGTTTACGACTAGATGTAGCTGAATAACAAGCCTGTAATTACTACATGTAGTGGTCAGGAGCCTCCGGCGAACCGGGCCGTGACGGCTTCGCCGTGGGCGGGAAGATCCTCCGCCCCGGACAGGCTGACGATGTGTCCGCTGACCTCTGCCAGGGCGGCCCGGGTGTAGTTGACCACCTGGATGGCACGCAGGAACGTGGTGACGTTCAGCCCGGAGGAGAACGCCGCCGTGCCGCTGGTCGGCAGCACGTGGTTGGAACCTGCGCAGTAGTCACCCAGGCTGACGGGGCTGTAGTCCCCCACGAAGATCGCACCGGCGCTGCGGATCCGGCCCGCGACGCCGGCCGCGTCCGCCGTCATGATTTCCAGGTGTTCGGCCGCGTAGGCGTTGCACGCCGCGATGCCCTGTTCGAGGTCGTCCACCAGCACGACGCCGGACTGCGGGCCGGAGAGCGCCTCACGGACCCGCGCGCTGTGCTTTGTCGCTGCCGCCTGGCGCTCCAGTTCAACGCGCACGGCGTCGGCCAGGGCCTCGGAGTCCGTGACCAGGACGGACGCCGCTTTGGGGTCGTGCTCGGCCTGGCTGATCAGGTCGGCGGCGACCAGTCCGGGCTGTGCGCTGGCGTCGGCGAGGATCGCGATCTCGGTGGTGCCGGCCTCCGAATCGATGCCAACGACGCCCTTGACGAGGCGCTTGGCCGTGGCGACGAAGACGTTGCCCGGGCCGGTGACAACGTCCACGGGGTCCAGTCCGGGGTTGTCCCCTGCGCCGGGGATACCGTAGGCGAAGGCGGCGATGGCCTGGGCGCCTCCGATCGCGTAGACCTCGTCGATCCCCAGCAGGCATGCTGCGGCCAGGATGGTGGGGTGCGGGAGCCCGCCGAAGTCCTTCTGCGGAGGAGAGGCCAGGGCGATGGATTCGACGCCGGCGGCGAGGGCCGGGACGACGTTCATGATCACGGAGGACGGGTAGACGGCCAGGCCTCCGGGGACGTAGAGGCCCACCCGGGCCACGGGGACCCAGTTCTGGCTGACCACGGCACCTTCGCCGAGTTCGACGTCGGTGTCCGCGGGGCGCTGCGCGTCGGCAAAACGGCGGGCGCGCTTGATGGACTCTTCCAGGGCCGCCCGCACGGCGGGATCGAGCCCGGCCAGGGCCGCCGTCAGGGCGTCGGCGGGAACCCGGGGGTGCGACTGCTCCACGCCGTCGAAGGTCCGGGCGAGCTCGCTGAGTGCGTCGAATCCCCGGGCGCGCACGGCGCCGATGATGTCCAGGACCTTCTGCTCGGCATCAGCAATGGTGCCGGTCTGAGCGCGCGGAACTGCGGCGCGGAGGCCGGCGAGGGTGAGCCGCTGGCCGCGCAGGTCGACGGTGCGGAAGTTGAGTTCGGCGGGTACGGCGGGCACGGTGCTGTCAGCTGAAGGGGTCACCCGATCATTTTACGTGCCGCACCGCAGAGTCCCGCGCCCGTGACGTCGCGCCCGTTACAACCGGGCCGGATCCGTCGCTTCGTCTGTTGTTTCGTCTGTTGTTCCGCCTGTTCTTTCCCCTGTCGTTTCGCCGTCGGCCCCGGGCTGCGGCGTGGTGAAGACGGTATACAGGAAGATGGCCAGGGCGGTGGCGGCCGGCCAGATTGCCAGCACGGCCAGGGACCGCAGGGAAAACGCGATGCTGGCGCTGGCCGACGTGTCCTCAGGCGTTCCCCACCACAGGCCGCACAGGACGCCCGTTCCCCAGGCGGCGAGGGCGCCCACTGCTCCTGTGCCCACGGCCAGGAGGACATCCCGTCCGGACGGCCCGTGGTGCTTGGTGCCGGACGCCACAGCACCGGCAATGCAGCCGACCAGCAGGAACAGTCCAGCCAGCACCAGGTCCCTGGGCAGCCACCCCTCCGTGTTGCCGCCGCTCCGCAGCTCCGGATTACCGGAGAGCAGGTTCAACCCCGAGGGTGCCAGGACCCACCACAGCAGCCCCACCGGGACACCGGCGGCGGCCATGACAGCAGCCTTCCGCCACGACATGGCGGACCTCCCCGGCTCCGGTGCCGGGTGGCCGGAGGCGGCCTCCGGCACAAAGCCGGGGTGCGCTTTGTCGGGGTGTACTGTGCGGGGGTGTACCGTGCCGGGGTGCACTGTATCGCCCTGCCGGGCCGGCTGCGGGGCGTCGTTCGGGTGCGGGCCGTGTACTGCTGGCTGTGTCATGAAACAAACCTTAACAAGCTTTCCGACGCCGGGCACATGACGCCGTACGTGCCCGGATGACATTCCGCAGGACACCTCCGGCGGCTCAAGTTCCGCGACCGGGCGGCGGGGCAATACGCTGGCAGGGTAGGAACATCACACATGCAGCAGGGAGTTGGATCGCAGTGGCCACAGAGGACCAAGCCTTCGAGGGAACTTTTCGGGAGATGTTCCGCCGGCACGCCGCCGGCGTGGCCATCATCACGGCCAACTTCAACGGTGTCCCCTTCGGCTTCACGGCAACCTCCGTGGCCTCGCTCTCGGCGAAGCCGCCCCGGTTCACCTTCAACATGGCCCGGACCTCCAGCTCCTGGCCGGCCGTGGCTAACACCACCTACATCGGCGTCCACATGCTGGGGCTGGACAACCAGGCCCTGGCCGACCGCTTTGCCCGCACCAGCAACCGGTTCGAGGGCGACCACTGGGCGCTCGGGCCCCATGATGTGCCGATCCTCAACGATGTGGCCGGCTGGCTGATCGGCAAGGTCCAGATGCGGCTCTCCTTCGAGAACAACGCCGTGGTGGTGGTCGAGGTCGTGGAAGGTGAAGTGGGCGCCGATGGCGCTCCCCTGCTCTATCACTCCGGCGCCTACGGCCAGCCTGTGCCGCTGGACTACGAGATCTGAGCCGCTCTTTAGTTATCCAGGCAGGTTGGACCGAGCAGCACCTTGAGGTCCCCGAACAATGACGGGCTGGGGTTGACCCGCAGATGCACGGGCAGGCCCATGACCTCCACGCGGGAGTCGCCCTGCAGGTGCAGCCGCACCTCGGACTTGCCGCGGTGGGTCCGCAGCACGTCTCCCAGCTCGGTCACCACGGCTTCGGTGGCCTTGTGCGTCTGCACCGTGATCACGAGCGGCCCGTTGAGGCCCTCGCTGAGGTCGGGGACGGAGAGCTCCATGCAGTTGAGGGCGATGGCGCCGTCGTCGCGGCGCTGCAGCCGGCCCTTGACCACCACGATCAGGTCTTCCGCCAGGACGGACGCGATGGGGCCGTAGACCTGGCCGAAGAACATCACCTCGACGGAACCGCCCAGGTCCTCGATCTCCGCCCGGGCGTAAGCGTTGCCGCTGGCTTTCGCGATCCGCCGGCTCAGCGAGGTGATCATCCCGGCGATGGTGACGATGGCGCCGTCGTGCGGGCCGTCCTCGGCGATGATCGAGGTGATGGACTGGTCTGCGTGCTGGCTCAGCAGTCCTTCGAGGCCCTGCAGCGGGTGGTCCGAGACGTAGAGCCCCAGCATGTCCCGTTCGAAGGAGAGTTTGTCCTTCTTGTCCCATTCGGGCAGATCGGGGATTTCGATGCTCAGTGACGCCTCGGATTCGGCTTCGTCGAACCCGGCGAAGAGGTCGAACTGGCCGATCGCCTCGTTGCGCTTGAGCGTGATGACGGAGTCGATGGCTTCTTCGTGGATCATCGCCAGGGCGCGCCGGTGGTGGTTCAGGGAGTCGAACGCGCCGGCCTTGATCAGGGACTCGATGGTGCGTTTGTTGCACACCACCGCCGGAACCTTCATCAGGTAGTCCTTGAAGGACGTGTAGGCGCCCTCCTTTTCGCGCGCCGCCACCATTGCCTCGACGGCGTTTACGCCGACGTTGCGGATGGCGCCCATGCCGAAGCGGATGTCGTTGCCAACAGGGGTGAAGTTCAGCGCGGATTCGTTGACGTCCGGCGGCAGCACCGTGATGCCCATGCGCCGGCATTCATTGAGGTAGATGGCCGACTTGTCCTTATCGTCGCCGACGCTGGTGAGCAGGGCGGCCATGTACTCAGGCGCGTAGTGCGCCTTGAGGTACGCGGTCCAGTAGGAGATCACGCCGTAGGCGGCCGAGTGCGCCTTGTTGAACGCGTAGTCGGAGAACGGCAGGAGGATATCCCACAGGGTCTTGACCGCTTCCATGGAGTAGCCGTTGTCCTGCATGCCCTGGGAGAACCCGGCGAACTGCTTGTCCAGCTCGGATTTCTTCTTCTTGCCCATGGCCCGGCGGAGGATGTCTGCCTGGCCCAGCGTGTACCCGGCGAGCTTCTGCGCCACTGCCATGACCTGTTCCTGGTACACGATCAGGCCGTAGGTTCCGCCGAGGATTTCGGAGAGCGGTTCCTCGAGTTCCGGGTGGATCGGAATGACTTCCTGGATCTTGTTCTTGCGCAGCGCGTAGTCGGTGTGGGCGTTGGCGCCCATGGGCCCCGGCCGGTACAGGGCCAGCACGGCGGAGATGTCTTCGAAGTTGTCAGGCTTCATGAGCTTGAGCAGGGACCGCATGGGGCCGCCGTCGAGCTGGAACACTCCCAGGGTGTCGCCGCGGGCCAGCAGCTCGTAGGACGCGGCGTCGTCGAGCTCGAGCGACTCCAGGTCCAGGTCCACACCGCGGTTCATCTTGATGTTTTCGAGGGCGTCCGAAATGATCGTGAGGTTCCGCAGGCCAAGGAAGTCCATCTTGATCAGGCCAAGGCCCTCGGACGTCGGGTAGTCGAACTGGGTGATGACCTGGCCGTCCTGGAAGCGGCGCATGATCGGGATGACATCGATGATCGGGTCCGAGGACATAATGACGCCGGCAGCGTGGACACCCCACTGCCGCTTCAGGCCTTCGATGCCGAGCGCCGTCTCGAACACCTTTGCGGCTTCCGGGTCGGTGGCGATGAGCTGCCGGAAGTCGCCGGCCTCGCTGTAGCGCTTGGAGTCCTTGTTCTGGATATCGGCGAGCGGGATGTCCTTGGCCATTACGGCCGGCGGCAGCGCCTTGGTGAGCGTCTCGCCCATGCTGAACGGGTAGCCCAGCACGCGTGAGGAGTCCTTGAGGGCCTGCTTGGTCTTGATGGTGCCATAGGTGACGATCATGGCGACACGCTCGTCGCCGTATTTGCGTGTGACGTAGTCGATCACTTCGGAGCGGCGCCGGTCATCGAAGTCGACGTCGAAGTCAGGCATGGAGACGCGGTCCGGGTTGAGGAAGCGCTCGAAGATCAGGCCGTGGTGCAGCGGATCGAGGTCGGTGATGCGCATGGCGTAGGCCACCATGGACCCGGCGCCCGAACCACGTCCGGGACCCACCCGGATGCCGTTGTTTTTGGCCCAGTTGATGAAGTCGGCCACCACGAGGAAGTAGCCCGGGAACCCCATGGAATTGATGACGCCCAGTTCGTAGTCGGCCTGGGTGCGCACCTTGTCGGGGATGCCCTGGGGATAGCGGTAGCGGAGTCCCTTGTCGACTTCCTTGACCAGCCAGGACGTTTCGTCCTCCCCTTCCGGGCAGGGGAACCGGGGCATGTAGTTGGCCCCGGTGTTGAACGACACTTCGCAGCGCTCGGCGATCAGGAGTGTGTTGTCGCACGCCTCCGGGTGGTCCCGGAACAGCTCCCGCATCTCCTGCGGGGATTTCAGGTAGTAGCCGCTGCCCGAGAAGGCGAACCGGGATCCGCCGTTGTCGTACGTCGGTTCCAGGAGCGTGGAGCCGGACTGGATGGCCAGCAGCGCCTCGTGCGCCTTGGCGTCGTGCTCGTGGGTGTAGTGGAGGTCGTTGGTGGCCACCAGCGGAAGGTTCAGTTCCTTGGCCAGGCGCAGCAGGTCCCCCGTGACGCGCCGCTCGATGTCCAGGCCGTGGTCCATGAGTTCGCAGAAGTAGTTCTCTGCGCCGAAGATGTCACGGAATTCGGCGGCCGCTTCAACGGCTTCCCGGTACTGGCCGAGCCGGAGCCTCGTCTGGACCTCGCCCGACGGGCAGCCGGTGGTGGCGATCAGGCCTTCCGAGTAGGTGTTCAGCAGCTCACGGTCCAGCCGGGGCCATTTGCCGAAAACCGAGTCCAGTGAGGCGATCGACGAGGCACGGAACAGGTTCCGCATGCCCTTGTTGTTGTAGCTGAGCAGCGTCATGTGCGTGTAGGAACCGCCGCCGGAGATGTCGTCCTTGCGCTGGTTTTCCTCGCCCCAGCGGACACGGGTCTTGTCCGTGCGCGCAGTTCCGGGGGTGACGTAGGCCTCGACGCCGATGATCGGCTTGATGCCCTGGTCCGTGGCCCGCTTCCAGAAGTCGAAGGCACCGAAGAGGTAGCCGTGGTCCGTGGTGGCGAGGGCGGGCATGCCCAGCCGTTCGGTTTCGTCGAACAGCTCCCCCAGCCGGGCGGCACCGTCCAGCATGGAGTATTCGGTGTGGTTGTGGAGATGAACGAACGATTTGTTGCTGGAAGTCACCGAATCATTCTAGTGCCGCGCACGGACGATTCAGCGCGGCACTCCGGACGCCGCCCGATCCGACTGCAGCCCCCGGGCAACCAATCAGGCTTGGCCGGACTCCAGGACCTCCAGGGCGTACCGCAGGTCCTGCGGGTACTCGCTGGTGACGGTGACCTGTTCCCCGGTCCGGGGATGGGCGAAGGACAACTGCCGGGCGTGCAGCCACTGCCGGGTGAGCCCCAAGGTGGCGGCGAGCCGCGGGTCGGCGCCGTAGGTCAGGTCGCCGGCGCAGGGGTGGCGCAAGGCGGAGAAGTGCACGCGGATCTGGTGCGTGCGGCCGGTTTCGAGGTGGACTTCCACCAGCGATGCCTTGCCGAACGCCTCCAGGACCTCGTAGTGCGTGATGGAGTCCCGGCCGTCTTCAATCACGGCGAAGCGCCAGTCGTGGCCCGGGTGGCGGCCGATCGGGGCGTCAATGGTGCCGGCCAGCGGGTCCGGCAGGCCCTGGACGACGGCGTGGTAGACCTTGTCCACCGTACGTTCCTTGAAGGCGCGCTTGAGGGCCGTGTACGCCTCTTCCGTCTTGGCCACCACCATCACCCCGGACGTCCCGACGTCGAGCCGGTGGACGATGCCCGCGCGCTCCGGTGAACCGGAGGTGGAGATCCGGTAGCCGAGGCCGGCGAGGCCGCCGACGACGGTGGGTCCCACCCAGCCGGGCGAAGGATGCGCGGCCACACCGACCGGTTTGTCGATGACAACAAATTCGTCATCGTCCAGCAGGATCTTCAAGCCTTCCACGACTTCCTCCACAACTTCCAGGGGGTCCCGGCGCGCCGGGACGACGACGTCGAGCACAACGCCGGCGGCGAGCTTGAGCGACTTTCCGACCGCTTTGTCCCCGCTGCTGACGTTGCCTTCGCCGATCAGCGTGGCGGCCTGCGACCGGGAGATGTCCATGAGCTTCGCGAGCCCGGCATCCACGCGGGTCCCGGCAAGTTCGTCCGGGACCACGAAGCGGAAGGACGCTGCCGGTGTCGCGGCGGACGCCGCTCCGGTGACGTCGCCTGCACCGTCCTCGTCGACATCCGCCGGCAGGATGTCCTCCGGCAGTGCGCCGGCCGCGGTCAGGTCTTCGGGCGTCGTGTGCTCAGGCGCCGCGTCCCTAGGAGTCATGGTTCACTGTGTCCTTCGTGAGGTGCGTGCCGTCCAGGGAGATCCCGCGCAGGGTGAGCAGGCAAATGATGACCACCGCGGATACTACGGCGGAGTCGGCGATGTTGAAGATCGCGAAATTGGGGAGCTGGATGAAGTCCACCACATGGCCCATGGCGAAGGAGGGTTCACGGAAGAGCCGGTCCGTGAGGTTGCCCAAAGCGCCGCCGAGGAGAAGCCCGAGCGCCAGGGCCCACCAGAGCGAGCCGAGTTTGCGCAGCTGCAGCAGGATGGCGATTGATACCGCGGTCATGATGATGGTGAACACCCACGTGACGTTCTCGCCAATCGAGAAGGCGGCGCCGGAGTTGCGGATGTAGTACCAGTGCAGGAGCGGGGGCAGGACGGGGATCCTCTCCCCCTCGGTCATGTTGGCGGTGACCCACAGTTTGGTCAGCTGGTCGAAGACATAGGCGAATGCCGCCAGGCCAAAGAACAGGGTCAGCAGCAGTGCACGCCGCGGCCGCGGCCGGGTGGGACGTGCCTGGGCGGACTCAGCGGGCTGCGCGGCGTCGGGTGATGGTGCGTCAGTCATAGGGCTTTCGTTCACGGGCCAGTGCGGGGACTGGGAGCTGGGTGCTTGGGCACGGCCGCCGGCGGAACCTGCGGTTAATGCCAAAAGCCGGCGGTCGAGGAATCCTCAGCCACCGGCTTTTAGAATACTTGGCTTTTAGCCCTGGCTTGCTTCGACCTCGGGGGCAGCCACGGAGCCGCGGGCGTCCAGGTCACGCAGCTGGCCCTCGATGTAGGCCTTCAGGCGTGAACGGTAGTCGCGTTCGAAGCCGCGGAGCTGCTCAACCTTGCGTTCCAGCACGGAGCGCTGCTGCTCGAGGGCGCCGAGGATCTTGCGGGACTTCTCCTGGGCGTCGTTGACGAGGCTGCTGGCTTCGATCTGTGCTTCGGCGATGATCTTGTCGCGCTGCTGCTCGCCGTCGGCGACGTGCTTGTCGTGCATCTGCTGTGCCATGGCCAGCAGCCCTGCAGCGGACTCGGCGGCCGGAGTGGCGGCGCTGCGGGCCGGTGCGGCTGCCTGCTCGGCTTCCTTCTTCTTGGCAGCCTCAGCGGCCTTGGCGGCTTCCGCGGCCTTGGCCTCGGCTTCTGCCTTGGCGCGGTCTTCCTTGTCCTTGTCAGCCTTGACGGGTGCCGGGACCTTTTCCACGACGGGAGCCGCGGCGGCGGAGCTGGCAGGCGTGCCGGCGCCGAGTTCGGCGAGCTTCTTGCGGAGCTCGTCGTTCTCCTGGTTCAGGCGTCGCAGTTCGACGACGATCTCGTCCAGGAAGTCATCAACTTCATCCTGGTCGTAGCCTTCGCGGAACTTGGTCGGCTGAAAGCGCTTGTTGACAACGTCTTCTGGCGTCAAAGCCATCTGGTCACCTCGTTGGTCTAGTTAGTCAGTAGGCCTTCCGGCCGTCAAAACTACGGTACCTAAATATGGTCTGGTTCCTCTAATTCAACACCGCAGTGTCAAACCGGAGTTTCTATCAGTTGAAGCCGCGGACCAGGTCCGCCGCCCGGCTACGCCGTGATGGGCTGGGAGTACACCAGAAACTTGGCTACTCCCATGGCGATGGTGACTGCCACGAACAGGAGCAGGAAGCCAAGGTCCAGCGAGATTCCACCCAGCCGCAGCGGCGGAATGAGCCGACGGAGCAGTTTAAGGGGCCTGTCTGTGACCGAATACACTGCGTGGGCGGTGACGAGCGCCACGCCGCGCGGCCGCCAGCTCCGCGCAAACATCTGCACCCAGTCGAAGACCAGCCGGATGATGAGGGCAACAAAAAACAACAGCAGTGCGATATAGACAAGTCCGAAAACAATTCCCATGAGTTATCTCATATCTCCATGTTCATTCCGGATACCGCAGTGTCCTCTTGATAGTTACGCCTCTATTTCAACACGGATAATTCAGCAAGGATGCCAGGCAGGGTGTCCCCGCCTGGCATCCTTGGGCAAAATCCTGGACTAGCTCTGGTTGAAGAAGCTCGCCTGTGTCTCGCTGATCTTCTTATCGTCGCCGATGACTTCGACGTACGACGGCGAGAGCAGGAAGACCTTGTTCGTCACGCGCTCGATGCTGCCGCGCAGTCCGAAGACCAGCCCTGCGGAGAAGTCGACGAGCCGTTTGGCATCCGCCTCGCCCATGTCAGTGACGTTCATGATGACGGGAATGCCGTCACGGAAGCTTTCACCAATGAGTTTGGCATCGTTGTAGGACCGCGGGTGGATCGTGGTGATCTGGCGGAGGCCGGTGTGCTCTTCGCGGCTCGATGCCGCTCGCTTGATGGGTGTCACAGGTGCGCGATATTCCTCTTCAGCGGCGTAGGGCTCTTCCTTGGGGACCTCGCGGACGGGCGCCGGTGCACGGCGTTCCTCGCGGTCATGCTCCATGGAGTCGTCCTCATCCTTGTGCGATGTTTGGTGTTCGGACTCGTAGTGTTCGTCGCCGTCGGCGAGCCCAAGATAGATCATTGTCTTGCGCAGAGCGCCGGCCATGGTCGACTCCTAATCGTGTCCGTGAGCGGGCCGATCAATGACTTAGCAGCCTTGGAATCCCCGCCATTACCTTCCAATACGTTGAACCTACCGCAACGCCGGACGCGGACCGAGAATATCGGAGCCAACGCGAAGGTGTGTCGCCCCCAGACGGACGGCCTGTTCCAAGTCCTGGCTCATGCCCGCGGAGATGCCGGCGGCCCCGGGATGGACTGCCGTGAGGCGCGCCGAGAGCTCCGCGAGTTTTTCGAAGGCCGGGACCGGATCCGCGCCCAAGGGGGCTACAGCCATAACACCCGCGAGGCGGATCCCCGCCGAGCCGGCCAACTGCGCGGCCAGCGCCGGGACGTCCGCAGGAAGTGCCCCTCCGCGGTGCCCACCGGAGTCGCCGTCGAGGCTGACCTGGATAAAGCAATCCAGGGGCGCCCGCCCGGTGCGATCCTGTTCGACGGCCATGGCCTTGGCCAGGGCAGCGGCCAGCTGGAGCCGGTCCACGGAGTGCACGGCATGGGCGTACTTCACGACGGATTTGGCCTTGTTGCTCTGGAGCTGGCCGATGAAGTGCCAGCGCAGCTCCAGGGCCGCCAGTGCAGCCGCCTTCTCCGAGGCTTCCTGGTCCCGGTTCTCCCCCACGTCCGTGACGCCCAGGGCGGCGAGCCGCCGGACGTCCTCGGCAGGATGGAATTTGGTGACCACGATCAGCTGCGGCGGCGACTCCGCCCGGCCGGCTGCTGCCGCGGCGCTGCCGATCCGTTCCCGGACGGCCTGCAGCCGCTCCCGGAGCTGTTCCAGCCGCGGATCGGGCACGCCGTCGGGTTGCTGGGTATTGGGGTGTTCAGTCATCCGTTCGCTCCGTCCACACCAGTCCGGCGAACCGTCCGGTGCCCGGGTCGCGGCGGTAGGAAAACAGCTGTTCGTCTTCCAGGGTGCAGTTGCCGGAGTATTCGACCGCTACGCCGGCGTCCTGAAGTTGGCTGCGGACGGCGGCGGGCAGGTCCAGGCCCGGTGTGCCCCTGGTAGTGGTGCACCATGCAGCGGGCACCCGGGCGGCGACGTCGCGGCGCATGTCCTCGGGGACCTCGTAGCATCCTCCGCAGACGGACGGGCCAATCCAGGCGCTGAGCCGGGCCGCGTCGAGGTCCCGCATCCGCGTGACAGCGGCCGGGACGACGCCGGAGGCAACGCCGGGACGCCCGGCATGCACAACAGCGAGGACGGGCGTTCCGCCGGCGGCCCGGTCACCGACCAGGACAACCGGGACACAGTCGGCCACCATCACGGCCAGGGGTTCCCCCAGGGAGACCATGGCGTCAGCGGTCGGGGCGTCGGCACCGGCATCAGCGTCAGCCTCAGAGGCAGAGGCAGAGGCAGAGGCAAAAGTACGGTGACCGGCCACCGTCGCGGCGCCGATGCCGGCGACCTGGTTGCCGTGAACCTGGTTCATGTACCGGAAGGGCCGGCCGGCGAGTCCAACTGCGGCTTCGAGGTCCCCGCGCCGGCGATGGACGTCCACCGGGTTGTCGCCTACATGGAGCGCCAGGTTGCCGGCGGCGGCGTTGGTGAAAGCCACCCAGACGCCCGGCCGGACTTCAGCCCGCCACGAGAACATTCAAAACCCCAGTTCGTTGCCAAACGTGTTTGCAGAACTACGATCCTACGAGAAAGCACCATGGCACTGCCATCCGGCAGTGCCATGGTGCTTCAGGACCTACTTGAGGAAGTCAGGGACATCCAGGTCATCGGAGTGGCGTCCGGACAGATCCGGCTCCACGACAGAGGGAAGGTCGACGTCGAATCCGGAGTCTGCAGGGACCGCGGACGGGCGCTGCTGGCCCCAGCCGCCGTAACCTGAAGCGCCCACCGTGGCGTGCAGCGGCTGGACCTGGGCCGAGGCCGGAGCCTGGGCCGGAGCCGGGGCTGCCGCCGGCGCCGCCGGGCGCTGCGGTGCGGCCTGCGGAAGGGACTGGTCCATGGAGGGCGAGGTGGCCTTGACGTCGTCGAAGCCGGCGGCGATGACGGTGACGCGCGCTTCGTCGCCGAGCGCATCGTCGATAACCGCACCGAAGATGATGTTGGCTTCGGGGTGGGCGACTTCCTGGACCAGCCGGGCAGCCTCATTGATTTCGAAGAGGCCCAGGTCCGAGCCGCCCTGGATGGACAGCAGGACGCCGTGGGCACCGTCAATGGATGCTTCCAGCAGCGGCGAGGCGATGGCCAGCTCCGCAGCCTTGACGGCGCGGTCCTCGCCGCGGGCCGAGCCGATGCCCATCAGGGCCGAGCCTGCGCCCTGCATCACGGACTTGACGTCGGCGAAGTCGAGGTTGATCAGGCCGGGGGTGGTGATCAGGTCGGTGATGCCCTGGACACCGGACAGCAGGACCTGGTCGGCGGAACGGAACGCGTCCAGCACGGAGACGTTGCGGTCGCTGATGGACAGCAGGCGGTCGTTCGGGATGACGATGAGCGTGTCGACCTCATCGCGGAGGGCGTCGATGCCGGCCTCCGCGGAGCCGGCGCGGCGGCGGCCTTCGAAGGTGAAGGGGCGGGTGACGACGCCGATGGTCAGCGCGCCCAGGGAGCGTGCGATCCGGGCCACGACGGGCGCGCCGCCGGTGCCGGTGCCGCCGCCCTCGCCGGCGGTGACGAACACCATGTCGGCGCCGCGGATCACCTCTTCGATTTCCTCAGCGTGGTCCTCGGCAGCCTGCCGGCCGACCTCGGGATTCGCACCGGCGCCCAGCCCGCGCGTCAGCTCACGCCCGATGTCGAGCTTGACGTCTGCATCGCTCATCAACAATGCCTGCGCATCGGTGTTGACCGCGATGAACTCGACGCCGCGAAGACCGACCTCGATCATGCGGTTGACTGCGTTCACGCCACCGCCGCCGATGCCGACGACCTTGATGACGGCCAAGTAATTCTGCGGAGCTGCCACGTTACGTGTCCCTTGTTCGTGTTCTATTGCGAAAACTGATGGAGTCGGGCTTGAAGCTTTGAACCTTAACCTTCGACTTGAAGGTTATAGTTATGTCAAGTAACTCATGCTGTGACGCTATTTCCTTGTGTGATGACATTCAATAACCGGCGCCGCGTGTCGCGGTAATACCGCAGAAATCGCCTCTTGTGGTGCTGCCTTGGTGCCGGTCATCACGGCCGCGTGGTGCCGTGCCGGCGCCGGAGTTGGGCGCCAGGCGCCAGCCCTGGCTGCCGCCCACGCCGGTCTGAGGTCAAGTGATTGGCGGCTATCGGGTGACAGGGTGCCGCGGGACACTGACGTCGTAGATCCGGACCGGGTTCTTCGGGTCCGCGGGCACCTTCAGCAGGGCCTCGAGGACCTTCGCCTTCAGCTCCTTCTCCCCCGCGTTGCCCCACACGATCGTCTGGCCGTCAACGAGCTTGAGTTCAACGGCATCCACCGACTTCGCCGAAGCGTTGGAGAGCCGGGCGAGCACGTCCGCGGGCAGCGCGCCCAGGACCCCGGTGATGGCATGGAACAGGTCCTTGGGCAGCGTGCCTCCCCCGCCGTCGATGACCGGGAGCTTGACCGCCGCGGGGTCGGCGGAGTCGCTGAGTTTCACCCCGTCGGCGTCCACCAGCTGGTGCGCCTTGCCCTGTCTGACCAGGGCCACCGGCACGCGTTCGGTCACCTTGACCTGCAGCGTCGACGGCGGCCGGGCCTGAGTGGTGACTTCCTTGACCTGGACCAGCGGCTGCAGGAGGGCAGTGACGTCGCCGTCGCTGATCTGCGGCAGGGGTTTGCCCTGCAGCGGGGCGAGGGCCTTCTGGACCTGGGCTGCCGTCAGCAGTTTCGTCCCCTCCACGCTCACTGTCTGCAGCGCGAGGACCGGAGAGTAGACAGCCCCGGCGACGATCCCCGCCACCAGCACCGCCAGGGCGGCGATGGTGCCCTGGATGATGCGTCTGCGGCGTCTGGCTTTTGGTTCGGGGAAGGACAGCACATTGTCCCGGGCTGACAAGGCCGTCTGCTTTGATCCGGTTGCGGGCGCAGCTGCGGGGCCTGCAGCGGGTCCCCGTGCGGGGACTCCGGCTACGGGACCACTGGCGGCGGTACCTGTGCCGGCTCTGCTGTCCTTGGAGGCAGAGATGACATCCGGAGCCGCCGGGTCCCCGCTCCCGGACGGGGACCGGCCAGCGCCAGCCGTGTAACCGGGGCGGCGGGTGCTAGGCACCGGACACTCCGTCGTTCCGATCAGCACTGCCGTTCCGATCGGCACTGCCGTTCCGGTCAGCAGCGTCGTCCAGGGCCGCAACGATCAGCGGCCCGTAGGCCGTGACGTCGCCGGCGCCGACGGTGAGCACGATGTCCCCCGGCCCGGCGGCGGACACGATCGACTGCACTGCCTCCGTGCCCGGTCCGACGAGCCTCCCGCCGGCGCCGAGGTGCGCGGCGATCAGCTGGCTGCTCACACCCGGAATCGGGTCCTCGCGGGCGGGATAGATGTCCAGCACCAGGGCCGTGTCCGCCGTGTTGAGCGCCGCGGCGAACTCTTCGGCGAATTCCCGGGTCCGGGAAAACAGGTGCGGCTGGAAGAGGACGTGCAACTTGTGGCCGCCGGCTACTGACCGTGCCGCGGACAGGGCCGCCCGTACTTCGGTGGGGTGGTGCGCGTAGTCGTCGTAGACCCGGACGCCGCGGCCCTCCCCCTTGAATTCGAAGCGTCGGGACGCCCCCGTGAAGTGCGACAGGGCGCCGGCGGCAACCGCGGGGTCCACACCGAGTTCAAGGGCGACGGCGAATGCCGCCGCCGCGTTGAGGGCGTTGTGCCGCCCGGGAACGTGCAGCTCGAGGGGGAAGCGGCCGGCGGGCGTGGTGATGGCAACGTCCCCCGGGCCACCGTCGTGCAGCACAAGCTGGGCGTCATCGCCGGTGCCGTAGAGCACCACGCGGGTGTTGCCGCGCTCGAGGGTCCGCAGCGCCAGGGCCTTGGCTCCGGCGTCGTCCGCGCAGGCAACCAGCACACCGTCGGCCGGGAGCAGGGCGGTGAAGCGGTCGAAGGAGGCGTAGACGGCCTCGGCGGTGCCGTAGTGGTCGAGGTGGTCCGGTTCGACGTTGGTCACAACGGCGATCTGCGGGCGGTAGTTCAGGAAGGACCCGTCGGATTCGTCCGCTTCCGCGACGAAGATCGGGGTGCTGCCGCTGGCGGCGTTGACGCCCAGGGCGGGCACGTTCGCGCCGATGGCGAACGACGGGTCCAGGCCCGCGCCCTGCAGGAGGACGGCAATCATGGACGTGGTGGTGGACTTGCCGTGCGTGCCGGCCACGGTCACCGCGGTGTCCTGCGCCATGGCGGCCGCGAGTGCCTCGGAGCGGTGGAGCACCGGCAGCCCGGCAGCCCGGGCCGCTGCCAGTTCGGGATTGTCCGGGCGGATGGCCGAGCCCGCAACAACGCTTTGAGCGTCGCCCAGGTTGGCGGCGTCGTAGCCGACGCAGATCCGGGCGCCGGCCGCGGCGAGGTCTGCCATGACCGGCAGGTCCTTGGCGTCGGAGCCGCTGATTGACAGCCCGCGGGCCACCATGATGCGGGCCACGGCGGACATTCCCACGCCGCCGATGCCGATGAAATGCACCCGGCCGAGGGACTCCGCGGTGCGGGTGGCCGTGGTGGTGTGCTGGTGTTCGGGCTGGGTCATTCCGCTACCGCTTCCTGCCGTGCTGCTTCGAGGGCTTTTCTGATGGTGCGTACACTTGGGCCGTTTCCAGGATGAGGTCTGCCATGCGCTGGTCAGCGTCACGGATACCGAGCTTTTCGGCGCTGGCCGCCATGACCGCGAGCCTGTCCTTATCCTGCAGCAACGGGATGATGTGCTCGCGGACCCAGGCGGGCGAAAACGTGCCGTCCTCCACGAGGAGGGCGCCGCCCGCCTCGACGAGTCCGGCGGCGTTGAGCGCCTGTTCGCCGTTGCCGATCGGCAGCGGAACAAAGACTGCCGGAACGCCGACGGCGGCGACCTCGCAGACGGTCGCGGCACCGGAGCGTGCCAGCAGCAGGTCCGCAGCGGCGTACACCGTTTCCATCCCGTCGACGTATTCGCGCTGCTGGTAGCCGGGTGCTGCGAGCGGCTTTCCGTCGGCGTCGTGGACGGCCTTGCCCCGTCCGGTGATGTGCAGGGTCTGGATGCCGGACTCCGCCAGGAGACCGACCGACGCCGCGATGGTGCGGTTGATGCTCTGGGCGCCGGAGGAGCCGCCGGTTACGATCAGGGCCGGACGGTCCGGGTCCAGTCCGAGGGCCGCCCGTGCCGCGGCCCTGGCCGCGGACCGGTTAAGGTTGGAGATTTCCCGGCGCATCGGCATGCCGACGTGGCGGGAGGCGCCCAGCCGGGTCCCTGCGAAAGCGACGGCAACGTGTCCGCCCAGCCGTGCCCCCACCCGGTTCGCCAGTCCGGGGCGCGTGTTCGCCTCGTGGATGACGATGGGGATCTTGCGGCGCCGTGCCGCAAGGTACATCGGCGTGCACACATAGCCGCCGACGCCGACCAGGACGTCCGCTTTGGCGTCCTCCAGGATGACACCGGCCTGCTTCACGGCGCCGACCAGCCGTCCCGGCAGCCGGAGCAGGTCCAGCGAGGGCCGCCGGGGGAAGGGAACCCGGCGGATGGTGGCGAGGTCCACCCCAGCGGCCGGCACCAACCGGGCTTCCATGCCGCCCGGAGTTCCCACGGCGAGAAGCCTCACGTCGGGGCGGGTCTCCCGAAGCGCGTGCGCGATGGCCAGGAGCGGGCTGATGTGTCCGGCTGTTCCACCGCCGGCAAGGACAACGGACAAAGACGACTCGGTATTCATAAAGGCCTATTTACGCTTTCGTGCGGGGTTTTTTGGGGCGGGAGTTCGGGTGGACGGCGTGCGGGCGGCCGGCGTTCCTGGGGCCGGAGGTGTGGCAGCCGGTGTCCTGGTGGAAGGCGCTGTACGGGCTGCGGTGTTGGCCCGCGGCGTCCTGACGGCGCTGCCGTCGGCGGTCCTCGCTTGGGTCCTTACTGGGCCGCCGGCCGTTGTGCCGGCTTTGGTTTTGGCTGATTTGCCGGGTGCGGCCGTTGCCGCCCTGCGTGCCGCGATCCGCTTCCGCAGCGACGCCGCCAGCCCGGCCGGCCCGAACCGGGTGAGCCGTTTCGGCTGGAGCCCCGGTGCCATTTGTGCCCGGGCCAGGGACAACACTACGCCGATTGCGCACAAGGACATGAGCAGGGCCGAGCCGCCGTAGGAAATGAACGGGAGCGGGATTCCCACCACCGGAGCGAGGCCGGTGACCACGGCCATGTTGACGGTCGCCTGGCCCAGCAGCCAGACCATGATGGTGCCGGCCAGGACGCGGTGGAACATGTCTTTCTGGGCCACCACAACCCGGTAGATGGCGGTGCCGAGGATGGCGAAGAGCACCAGCACCACGAGGGTTCCCACCAGTCCCAGTTCCTCGCCGATGATGGCGAAGATGAAGTCATTGTGTGCTTCCGGGATCCAGCTGTATTTCTGCCGGCTCTGCCCCAGCCCCACCCCGAACCAACCGCCGGACGCCAGGCCGTACAGGCCGTTGGTCGACTGGTAGTTCAGGTCGGAGCCGTCCGCGCAGGTCTGCCCCGTCCAGGACAGGATGCGGCAGACACGGTTGGGGCTGGTGATGGCCATAACGACCGTGCCCGCGGCGATGATGACGCCGGCGATCCCGAACAGGTACAGCCGCACCCCGGCGAAGAACAGGGCGGCCGCCGTGATCATCATGACGATCATGGCGGTGCCGAGGTCGTTGCCCATCAGGATGAGCCCGACAATTCCGGCGGCCCCCGGGACCACAGGGACGAGGACATGCTTCGTTTGGGACAGGAGTTTGGCTTTGCGGTCCAGCACCGTGGCCATCCAGAGCGCCAGCGCCAGTTTGGCGGCCTCGGACGGCTGGAACGTGAAGGGTCCGACGTCGATCCAGTTTTTGTTGCCGAGGGCGCTGCGGCCGATGACCAGCACCAGCAACAGCAGCACGAACGCGACGATGATGGCGATCCAGGCGCCGCGCTTGAGCCAGACCACGTTGACCCGGGAAAGCAGGAACATGCTAAACAGGCCGATCCCGGCGAATAGCCCCTGCTTGAGGGCTGCCGTGTACGGAGACTCCCCCGCTGCGATGGCCTCGACGCTGGAGGCGGAGAGCACCATCAGGATGCCGATCGCCGTCAGCGCGAGGGTGGAGCCCAGGATCAGGTAGTACGTGGAACCGTTGCGGGACTTCCCCGTTCCTTCGAGGGCGGACCAGAACCCCCGGTACCAGTCCCGGACTGTGTGGCCGACCGCCTGCAGGCCTGATGGTGCCTGGGCAGGCGCCGTCCTGGCCGCCGTTGGCATGGTTGCGGCCGGGGAGGCCGCGGGCGAAGGTGTGGGCGTGCTGACCATAGTTACTCCTTGCTGGTCTGAGCCTGCCCTTCCACGAGCTCGCGGACAGCTTCGATGAAGGCGTCGCCACGGTGAGCGTAGGAAGAGAACTGGTCCATGGATGCAGCCGCCGGGGCCAGGAGCACAGTGTCCCCGGAGGCGGCAAGCTGCGCCGCCGCAGCGACGGCCCGGGCCATCACAGTCTCACCGAATATCGGTGAGGGTCCTGCTTGGGCGTCGGCCGTAGCGGCAGTCTGCACCTCTTCAGTTTCGCCCTTCGCTTCGCCGATCACGGGGACATCCGGCGCGTGTCGCTGGAGGGCGGACCGCAGATCGCTGGAGTCCGCCCCGATCAGGACCACGGCTTTGAGCCGGCGGGCGTGCTCCTGGACCAGCGCCTCGTAGTTCACTCCCTTGGACAGTCCGCCCGCGATCCACACGACGTTTTCGAACGCCGAGAGGGACGCTGCGGCCGCATGCGGGTTGGTGGCTTTGGAGTCATTGACCCAGAGCACACCGTTGTGCCGGGCGACGAGCTGGATGCGGTGGTCCCCCGGCAGGTGGTTCAGCAGGCCCTTGCGGACGGCGGACGGCTCCACGCCGTAGGCCCGGACCAGGGCCGCCGCTGCCAGGGCGTTGGCCACCATGTGGCGTGGAGCGACGGCGCCGAGGTCAGAGACGGACGCCAGTTCGGCGGCGCTGTCCTTGCGCTCGGCGATGAAGGCGCGGTCCACCAGGAGGCCCTCGACGACGCCGAGCATGCTGACGGCCGGCGTGACGGTGGTGAAGGCCACTGCCCGGCAGCCTTCGACGACGTCGGCGTCCTCCACCATACGCTCGGTTTCGATCTGTTCGGCGTTGTAGATGCAGGCCTTTTGGGTGTTTTCGTAGACCTTTGCCTTGTCCGCCAGGTACGACGCGTAGGACCCGTGCCAGTCCACGTGGTCCTCGGCGACGTTGAGGCAGACGCTCGCCACCGGGGAGACGGAATTGCTCCAGTGCAGCTGGAAGCTGGAGAGTTCGACGGCGAAGACGTCGTAGTCCACCGGGTCGCGCAGGGCGTCCAGGATGGGCGTGCCGACGTTGCCGACGGCGATGGCTTTGAGTCCTGCGGCCTGCAGCATCGATTCGGTCAGCCCCACAGTGGTGGTCTTTCCGTTGGTGCCGGTGATGGTGAGCCAGTCCGCGGTCTTGCGTCCTTTGCGTTCGCGGACCCGCCACGCGAGTTCGACGTCGCCCCAGACCGGGATGTGGGCCCTGGCTGCGGCCGCGAGCAGTGCCTGGTCCGGGCGCCAGCCCGGGGAGGTGACGATCAGGTCCGGCTTTGCACCGTCGATTGTGGGGATGGTGTCGACGGCGTCCTCGCCCAGCAGGACGTCGGCGGCCCCGACGATCCGCAGGGTGTCCGCCTGGGCCTGGGCCTTCGGTCCCGTGGCGGCGTCCACGACGACGACGCGGGCGCCGAGTTCGATCAGGGTGTCGGCGGCGGCGAAGCCGGAGATCCCGATGCCGGTGACGACCACGCGCAACCCGGCCCAGTCGGAGTCCCAGGTGACCAGGTTCTCGAGCCGGGGTGACGTGGTGAGGGGCGCGGGAATCGGACTCGTCACAGCAGTACCACCCATTCGGCGTAGAAAATGCCCAGTCCGGCGGCGACGAAGAGTCCGCACAGGATCCAGAACCGGACCACCACCGTGACTTCCGCCCAGCCTTTGAGCTCAAAGTGGTGCTGGAGCGGGGCCATCTTGAAGAACCGTTTGCCCTTGGTGATTTTGAAGTAGCCCACCTGGATGATGACCGACAGGGTGATCAGGACGAAGAGGCCGCCGATGAAGGCGAGCAGCAGTTCGGTCCGGGACAGGATCGCAAAACCCGCGACGGCGCCGCCGATGGCGAGCGACCCGGTGTCGCCCATGAAGATTTTCGCCGGGGAGGTGTTCCACCACAGGAAGCCGACCAACGCCGCGCTGAGGATGGCGGCGAGCAGGGCCAGGTCCAGCGGGTCCCGGACGATGTAGCAGCCTGAGCCGGCCTGCCGCGGCGAACCGCATGACTGGTTGCTCTGCCAGATGCCCATCAGCGTGTAGGCGCCAAAGACCATGATGGAGGCGCCGGCGGCCAGGCCGTCGAGGCCGTCCGTCAGGTTCACGCCGTTCGTGGCGGCGGTGATGATGAGGTTCGACCACAGCACGAAGAGGATGGTGCCCAGGAGGGTGCCGGCGAAGGCGAGGTTCAGCCACGGGATGTCCCGGACAAGGGAGATCTGGTACGACGCGGGCGTCACACCGTTCTCGTCCGGGAAGTAGAGGGCGAGGATCGCGAAGATGATGCCCACGGCTGCTTGCAGGATCAGTTTGGCCTTGGCGTTCAGGCCGAGGCTGCGCTGCTTGGAGATCTTGATGAAGTCATCCAGGAAGCCCACCAGCCCCATGCCGACCATCAGGAACAGCAGCAGCAGGGCCGAGGCGGACGGGCCCGGCGAGGCCGGGTTGATCATCCACATGACAAGGTGGGTGATGCCGTAGCTCGCCAGCACCGCCAGGACCACCACCGTGCCTCCCATGGTGGGCGTGCCGCGCTTGGTGTGGTGGGTGGTGGGTCCGTCATCCCGGATGAATTGCCCGTAGCTCTTCCGAACCAGGAACCGGATAAACAGCGGTGTGCCCAGGAAGGCAAACAGCAAGGCCAGCCCGGCCCCCATCAGCAGTGCAATCACAGCAGCGCACTCCCTTCAGTGGCGGTTCCGGCCGTATCTCCGGCAGCGTTTTCGGCAGCCTGTCCTTTTGCGGAAACCGCAGCGGTCCCGGGGGCCTGTGGGGGTAATGCTATCCGATCGCCCAGATGGCGCAGCCCGATGCTGTTGGAAGACTTGAACAGCACCAGGTCACCGGGCTCAAGCTCCGCCTGCAAGAGCTGGTAGGCCTCTTCCGGCGTCTCCGCGAAGACGCATTCGTTGCCCCAGGACCCCTCGTTGACGGCGGAGACGTAGAGCGAGCGGGCCTCGCGGCCCACCACGACGAGCCGGGAGATATTGAGCCGGACCACTTGCGTGCCCACGGCCATGTGTTCGCGGATGGAGTCGGGGCCCAGTTCGAGCATGGCCCCGAGTACGGCCCAGGTCCGGCGGCCCCGTCCCAGGTCCGCGAGCGTGCGCAAGGCAGCGCGCATGGACTCCGGGTTGGCGTTGTACGCATCGTTGATGACGGTGACGCCGTCGGCCCGCTCGGTGCGTTCCATCCGCCAGCGGCTGGCGGCGGTCTGGGCGCTGAGGGAAGCGGCGATCCGTGCGGCCGGCACGCCGGCGGCGTGGGCGGCCGCCGCTGCGGCCAGCAGGTTGGCGATGTGGTGCGCCCCGATCAGTTTGGCTGAGACGTGGTGCCCGGTGGTGCCGCCGGGCAGGAAAAGTTCGAATTCGGGGCTGCCGCCGGCATTCAGTTCGACTCGCTCGGCGCGGACCCGGTCAGCGGCTGCTCCTGAACCGGCTCCTCCTCCACCAGCTGCGTCGGATCCGTCTCCGCGGGCGGGCTGCGCGGTGAATCCCAGGACGGTGGCCCGGGTGCGTCCGGCCATGGCGGCCACCCGCGCATCGTCCAGGTTGAGGATGGCGGTCCCTTCGGACGGCAGGGCTTCGACGAGTTCGCCCTTCGCGAGGGCAATGTTCTCGACGCCGCCGAATTCCCCGGCGTGGGCGGTGCCGACGCCAAGAACCACACCGATGTCGGGACGGACCATGTCCGCCAGGTAGCTGATGTGGCCCACTCCCGTAGCGCCCATCTCGATGACGAGGTAACGGGTGTCCACGTCCGCCTTGAAGACCGTGAGCGGGACGCCGACTTCACCGTTGTAGGAACCTTGCGGTGCAACAGTGGTGCCTTCGGCGGAGAGAATGCCTGCCAGCAGGTCCTTCGTGGTGGTTTTGCCGGCGGAACCGGTGATCCCGATAACGGTGAGCGTCCCGCCGGCGGCGGCGCGGCCGGCACGGATCCGCCGGACCGCTTCCGCCGCGAGGGCGCCCATCGCGAGGACCGAATCCTGGACCACAACGGCGGGGTAGTTGACCCCGGCGTCGTCGGCGACGTCGTGCTCCACCAGCGCCAGCACGGCGCCGCGTGCGAAGGCGGCGGCAACGAAGTCGTGGCCGTCGGCCGTCTCCCCCGGCTTGGCCACGTAGAGGGAGCCTGGGGCCGCTTCCCGGGAATCGGTCACCACGGAGCCGGGGGTGATCCCCGGCTCCGCAGCCAGGCGGCCGTGGGTTATGTCGGCGATTTCCGCCGCGGTAAATGCAATCATGTCGGTTTAGGACTCTATCCGCTGGTCTTCGAGAACGGTGAATCCCCGAGCTGTCAAGGCGGAGCGGAGCTCCACCCTGTCGTCAAGGGCGAGGTTGACGCCCTTGACCTCCTGCCACACTTCGTGGCCGCGTCCCGCGACGAGGATGGTGTCCGCCGGGCCCGCGAGTTCCACGGCTTTCCGGATGGCGGCATCGCGGGGGAAAACTTCGATGATGCTGCAGTCCAGGCCCTCGCGTTCCTTCGCCTCGACAGCGCCTGCCAGGACGTCGGCGCGGATTGCCGCGGCGTCCTCGTCGTGCGGGTCGTCGTCGCTGATGATCACGGTGTCGGCGCGGCGGGCGGCGATGGCACCCATGGCGGGCCGCTTGCCCTGGTCGCGTTGGCCGGTGGCCCCAAAGACGATGATCACGCGTGACCCCGGTTCCGGGGACCGGACGGCGTCAAGTGCCCGGGCGAGGGCGTCCGGGTTGTGGGCGAAGTCCACCACCGCGGCGGGGGCGGTGGAGACGAGCTGCATGCGGCCCGGGACGGCGACCGTGAAGGGGTCGGCGGCGTCGAGGGCCGTCTGGACGGCGGCGGCGTCGTGGCCGCCCGCGAGCACCATCACAGTTGCCAGCGCGGCGTTGGCCACGTTGAAGCTCCCCGGCAGCCCGGTGTGGACCCGCAGTTCCGTGCCGTCGCGGTGGCGGAGGGTGAAGTCGGTGCCGAGTCCGCGCGGGGCCTGCCGGCTGACGGTCCAGTCCGCCGCTGCCGGCGCCCCGGTCCCGGCCATTGCCCCGGCGTCGGCGTGGGTGGCCAGCGTGGTGACCGGGATGGCTGCGGTGCCGGACAGTTTGGCGCCCCAGTCGTCGTCCACCGTGACGACGGCCTTGCTGGCCCGCGCGGGGGTGAAGAGCTCTGCTTTGGTCTGGAAGTACTCTTCCATGCTGCCGTGCAGGTCGAGGTGGTCCTGGGTCAGGTTGGTGAAGCCGGCGACGTCGAACACGACGCCGTCCACTCGCCGGAAGGAGATGGCGTGCGAGGAGACCTCCATCGAGGCCGCGTCAAGGCCGCGTTCGCGCATGAGGGCCAGCAGGGCGTGGACATCGGTGGATTCCGGCGTGGTGAGGAGGCTCGGAATCGGTTCACCGCCGGCCAGGATCTCGATGGTGCCGATCAGTCCCGTCTTCTGCCCGAGGGCCTGCAGGAGGGCGTTGATGAAGTAGGTGGTGGTGGTCTTCCCGTTCGTGCCTGTGACGCCGTAGAGGGCAGGCGACGGGGCGTCCTCCGGCCGGCTCCGGTAGATCAGCGCCGACAGCCCGCCCACGAGGCTGCGAGGTTCCTCGGCCAGCAGCACGGGAACGGCGATGTCGTGCGAGAACGCCAGAAGGCGTGCGCCGGCGTCGTCCGTCAACACGGCGGCCGCGCCGGCCTCCACCGCCTGGGAGACGAAGTCGGCCCCGTGCCGGCTCGCGCCGGGCAGGGCGACGTAGAGGTCGCCGGGCTGCACGGCGCGGGAGTTCAGGGAGATCCCGGTCACCGGGACGGAGCCGGAAGCCCCGGGGACAACGACGCCGATCGACTCGCCGATGGCTGCCAGCTGCACTGCGGCAACCGCAGTGGGCCGGAACCCCGCGGTGGACCCGGGGCCGGACGGCGCGGCGGAAGCGCCGGGGGCATTCTGATCTGACACGTGCATCTCCGTTGGTGGTGCTGGTGGATCCGGCGCTGCGCAGGGAGGGGTCCCCCGGCCCGCAGGCTCATTTTCCCGGAACAGGTTTCATGGACGGGCTGGTGCTGGTTCTTGCGCGGGTGCTACTTGGCGTACTGCGGCAACCTGACAGGCTGGCCTTTGGACGGCGGAACGTTGTACGTCCGCAGCGCCTGACTCATCACGGACCGGAACACCGGTCCGTTCGAGATGCCGTAAATATCGCCTTTGGGCCGTTGCAGGACCACTTCAACAATAAACCGCGGATCGTCCATCGGCGCCATCCCCACCATCGACGCCGTGAAGCCGCAGAACCCGGCGGTGCCGTCGTCGCACGGCGATTGCGAGGTGCCGGTCTTCGCCCCGACCCGGTAGCCGTCCAGGCCTGCTTCCTTGATCTGGCCCTCCGTAACAGCGCTCTCGAGGATGTCCCGCACCTGTTTGGCGGTGTCCGCGGAAACGATCTGCCGCGGCTCTTTCGCCGGAACCTTTTCCTCGACGCCATCGGGGGTGATGTAGCTGTCTATGAGCCGCGGCTGGAGCATCACGCCGTCGTTCGCAACGCTCTGGAAGGCCCGCACCGTCTGGAGCGTGGACTGCGAGACGCCCTGGCCAAACAGTACGGTGTATTCCTGGCGGCCGTCCCATTGCTCGTGCGGCGTCAGGATGCCCTTGGCTTCGGCGGGCAGGCCGATGTCCGGTGCCTCTCCGATGCCGAACTTCTTCAGCCAGTTATAGCGTTGCTCCTTGCTGAGTCGCTGGCCGGCCATGACCGTACCGGTGTTCATCGACCAGCCAAGGATGCCCGCCAGCGTCCGGTCCTCGGTGCCGTGGGCGAAGGCGTCGTTGAACGTCTGGCCGTTCACGGTGTACGACGACGGGATGGTGAACTTCTCGAGCGGGCTCGACTTGCCCTCCTCGATCAGGGCTGCTGCCGTGATCATCTTCTCCACCGAGCCGGGCTCGTACGCGGCGGTCACGGCACGGACGCCGCGGTCCTGTGCGTCGACTTTGCCAGGATCGTTGGGGTCCGGGGAGTTGGTGTCCGCCATGGCGATGATGTCGCCGGTCTTGATGTCCTGGACGATCACGACGCCCCATTCGGCGCTGAGTTTGTCCCGCTGGCTTTGAATGGCCTGCTGGGCGAAGTACTGCAGGTCCGAGTTCAGCGTGAGTTTGATGTCCTTGCCGTTCACGGCCGGAGTGAGCTGGTCCACGCCGACCGGGATGCGGAGCCCGTCGGCGCCGATTTCGAAGAGCCGCTTTCCGGGGGTGCCCTTGAGGATCCCGTCCTGGGTCTGCTCGAGGCCGGCCTGGCCGGTGGTGCCGTCCTGCAGGAAGCCGACGATCCCGCCGGCCACGGAGCCGTTGGGGTACACCCGCTTGCTGGTGCCTACCGTGACGATGCCCGGGATCTGCAGTTTGGAGATGCGGTCCTCGATGTCAGGCTTCACGTCCTTGGCCACAATGTAATAGGGCTTCTGGCCGGTCAGGGCATCCTTGAGCGCGGACGCATCCATGCCCAGCAGCGCGGCAAGGTCGGAGATGCCCTGGTCACGGGAAACCTCGACGAGTTCCTCCGTGCGTTCGTCAAACCGGCGGAACGTCTCGGTTTTGGTGTTGACCCGCTGGTCGACGACGACGTTGTAGCGGATGACGCTGCTGGCCAGGACCGTGCCGTTGGCATCCAGGATGCTGCCGCGTTCGGCCGGAAGCTCGATCGGGGTGAGCCTGTTCTGGAGGGCGGCCTCGGCCATGCCCCCGACGTCGAGGCCCTGGACGAGGAAAAGCTTCCCGCCGACGACCAGCAGGAGCGTCAGCATCACCCCGAGGCCCAGCCGCAGCCGCCGGGTTGCGCTCGGCACTTTCGCCTTGCGTGCCTTGCCGGTGTTCTGCGCCACGATGTTTCCTTGCTGCTTGCCTGGCTGGTGGTCCGTCCTGCTTACTGTCCCGGAACCTTCTGCGCGGGGGCGGGAACGGAGCCACCGTGGAGTTCGACGGCCGGCGCAGCGGGTTTCGGCTCCGGTTTGGGCGCGGCCGGCTTGGGCGCGGCCGGCTTGGGTGCGGCGGCTGCGGGTGCAGAGTTGGCATCCGCCTCGGCGGGTTTGCGGTTCGCGAGCGGCTCGTTGACGGTGGCGGGCGGAACGACGCTGAGCTGCCCGGCGACGGCCGGGGCGGCGATGACGGCGCCTGCGACGTCTGCCTTGACCGCGGGCTTGGCTTTGCCCGTTACGGTCAGTGTGGAGAGGTCGATTTGCCCCTTGGCGGTGGACGTGACCATGCCCAGTTCGGCGGCCTTGGCCGCCAGGTTCTGCGGGGCACCGAAGTTCTGTACCTGCTGGGTGAGGTCCTGGTTCTGCTTCGTCAGGGTGGACTGCTCGCCCCGGAGCTGCACCAGCTGGTACTGCGCGGTGGAGACGGAGATGTTCAGGACCAGCACGGCCATAAGGGCCACGGCCAGGATGCCGAAGCAGAGCACGACAAACGGGGCCCGGCGCTTCCGCGGAGCGGACCGGACCAGCGCCAGTGGAGTGCGCGCCTTCCGGGACGGGCCGGTGCCCGGGGTGAGCCCGGGCAGGGCGCGGGCGGTCGCGCCTGTGGCAACGGGGAATCTGCTGACAGCGGCGGTGCTCATGCGGCCCTCCTGGCTTTGATGCGTTCCACGGCGCGGAGCCTGGCGGACGCGGCGCGCGGGTTCTCGGCGATTTCGGCGGCGGTGGGCACTTCGGTGCCCTTCGTCAGGGTTTTCAGTTCTGCTTTGTGCTCTTCGAGCTCCACGGGGAACCCGAGGGGTGCGGAGGATTTTGAGCCGGCCTGGAAGAAGCCCTTGACGATCTTGTCTTCCAGCGAGTGGTAGGACATCACGACGACGCGGCCGCCGACGGCGATCGCGTCGATGGCTGCGGGGATGGCACGTTCCAGGACGTCAAGTTCCTCGTTGACCTCGATCCGGAGCGCCTGGAAGGTGCGTTTGGCGGGATGCCCGCCGGATTTCGCGGCGCCGGCCGGGACGACGTCGCGGATCTGTTCGACCAGCTCCCCCGTGGTGGTGAATGGCTTCGCGGCGCGGGCGGCGACGATCCGGTTGGCAATGCGGCCGGCGAATTTCTCCTCGCCCCATTTCCGGATGATCCGGACCAGGTCTTCTTCGGAGTAGTTGTTGACCACGTCGGCGGCGGTTTGGCCGCGGCTCGTATCCATGCGCATGTCCAGCGGGGCGTCGAAGGAGTACGCGAAACCGCGTTCCCGCTCGTCCAGCTGGAGGGAGGAGACCCCGAGGTCCATCAGGACTCCGTGGACCTCGGTGAAGCCGAGGTCCGCCAGGACCTCGGGAATCTCGTCGTACACCGCGTGCACCAGGTCAATCCGGTTGGCGAAGGGCTTCAGCCTCTCCCCCGCCAGCGCCAGGGCTTCCTCGTCGCGGTCGATGCCGATCAGGTGCAGGTCGGGGAAGCGCTGGAGCATGGCCTCGGAGTGGCCGCCCATGCCCAGGGTGGCGTCGATGACCACGGGGGTCTCCCCGCGGCTGCGGGCCGCCTCGAATCCGGGAGCCAACAAATTGATGCACCGGTCCTTGAGGACCGGCACATGCCGTTCGGACGTAGGCTTCGCCTGGTCAGGGTCCGTCATGCCTGCGTCCTTTCATGGTTCGGTTGAGTCTTTTGGAGGGCGGTCTGTACCTGCCGCTTCTTGATCCAGATCCCCATCCGCGCCTATCCTGCGTCCGCCTGGCTCCGGGGAAGTGAGCCAGGAGAATCCGCGGGATGGGCGGCTGGAGATCTCGGTCAAGAATCGTGCAGTGCTGCGTGGTTCCGGTGGGGATTCAGAGAATTCCCGGTATGGCATCGTCGGTCTCCGAGAAGGCCGTTTCCTTTTCGGCGAGGTACTCGTTCCAGGCCTGGGCGTCCCAGATCTCTGCGCGGGTGCCTGCACCAATTACGGCGAGTTCCCGGCCGAGTCCTGCATACTCCCGGAGCGCCGGCGGAATCGTCACGCGCCCCTGCTTGTCAGGTACCTCGTCGGAGGCTCCAGAGAGGAAAACCCGGATGTAGTCGCGAGCCTGCTTGTTGGAGATTGGAGCCTCCCGCATTTGCTCGTGAACCCGGCCGAATTCCGCCTCACTGAAGACGTAGATGCAGCGTTCCTGGCCCCTTGTGAGAACCAGTCCGCCGGCAAGCTCCTCGCGGAACTTCGCGGGAAGGATGATTCGACCTTTTTCGTCAAGACGCGGCGAATGTGTGCCGAGAAACACGGCCCACCGCCTGTCTGTTCGTAGGAAGCCCAACGTCCCCTGTGCTGCCACTACCCTCTTACGTCCTCCACATTACTCCACATCCCTCCACAGTCAACGACACGCCGAACGATTCGACGTCGATTTGTGGGAGAAACCCCTCAGCGGTTCCCTGCAATGGCAAGGATCCGGGCCTGGTGGTGCGTAGTGGAGGGATTGTGGAGTGCCGGGCGCCCGGCGCGCCCGCGGCGGCGCCTGGGAAGGGTGCAGGAAGGGCCGCAACCCTCCCGGAGGCATTCCTGCTCGCCTGTTTGCGGCCCAAATGGCCTGATTAACGGCAAAAGACCCGCCGAAGCGGGTCTTTTATGCCACCTGTGGTCTTCCGGTGGTGCGGAATGGAGTGCGGGTACTGGACCTTGTAACCGGGGGCAGGGTAACCGGGGGCAGGTGACTCAATGCCGGCGACTGGAAGCCAGCGGACGGAGGAGCGCCAGTCCGGCGGGCGGTCAGGATTCCCCGCGGTGCCTCTCGTCCCAGCGTTCCTCAAGACTGCTCATGAATGAACTCCGGGGCTTTCCGGACTTCCGGCCCGTTCCCGCGGCCTTCGCCTTCCCGGCAGCCGAACCGCGCATGGTGGCGTAGTACACCCCCGCGCCCATCACCACGAAGCCCAGGACGCCGACGAAGATGTTCTGGATCGTCACGCCAAAGAGCAGGAGGACGACGCCGGCCAGCGTGGCCAGGACTCCGATCACCAAATGCCGGGTTGACCATGAACGTCCTGCGTCCGAGCCCATCGAGCTGGCGAACTTGGGATCGTCCTCATGCAGCTGCTTCTCAAGTTGCTCCAGCAACTTCTGTTCGTGCTCCGAGAGCGGCATCACGACCTCCTTAAGTTGGCCAACGTCCAGACTGACGCGGCCAGTGTCCCTAAACCCACAACGTGTGGGATTCCCGCGTGGTTCCCCTTCGCCGCCATTGGTCGAACGGGAGTTTCCACGGCCCCTAACGGGGTGTTCAACTGGTCCTGCATTAGTCCGAACGCTCGATCCAGTCGTTCCAAACCTACGTATAAATAAGGATAGTTTGTCGCGCCCTGTTCTGAAAGATGCCGAACGTCCTGTTGACACCCTAAAGCGGGCCGCTCGCGGCCCGGATCAGCCCGAATGGTTCCCGGGGTCCAGGAGCCGGGCCGGCAGCACCGATTTTGTGCCGAATTTGCGGGTTACCTGGTCCAGGACCTGCTCGGCGGCACGCCAGTTGTCGTCCCTGCGGTCAAGGCTCAGCTGCAGGGGTGCATGGGCGGCTTCCTCGAGCTGTTCGGCGCGGATCCCCACGAGCCGCACCGTCATGGGCCGGTCACCAAGTGACTCCAGCAACTGGACGGCCACGGCGTACAGCAATTGGGCGCTGTCGATCGGGGTGCTCACCGTGCGGCTGCGGGTGATGGTGGAGAAGTCGGCGTAGCGCAATTTGAGGGCAACGGTGCGGGCGTGCATGCCGGCGCTGCGGAGCCGCTCCGCCGTCCGGTGCGAGAGCCGCAGCAGTTCCCGGTGCAGTTGCGCCTCGTCGGCGGTATCCACCGCAAAGGTCTCTTCCGCCCCGATGCTCTTCTCGAGCCGGACGGGGGTTACCGGGCGGGGGTCGATCCCCCAGGACAGGCGGTGCACGTGCTCCCCGGAAGCACCCAGCACTTTCCGCAGGGACGGCAGCGGGGACGCCGCGACGTCCGCGACGGTCCGGATGCCCATCCGGGACAGCACCTCTACGGTTTTGGCTCCGACACCCCAGAGTGCGCTGACCGGAAGGCTGTGGAGGTACGGGACCGTCTCCTCCGGACCGATGAGCAGCAGCCCGTTCGGCTTGCAGCGGGTGGACGCGATCTTCGCCACAAACTTGCTGGCGGCTATTCCCACGGACGCGGTGATGCCCAGTTCGCTGCGGACCCGGGTGCGGATAAGTTCCCCGATCTCCCGGGGCGGACCCAGCCGCCGGATGGCTCCGCCGACGTCGAGGAAAGCCTCATCCACGCTGAGCGGCTCCACCAGTTCCGTAATCGAACCGAATATATCCATGATCTGGCCGGAGACCTCGTAGTACAGCTTGTGCCGGGGCTCGATCACCACCGCGGCAGGACACATCCGCATGGCAACCGCCATGGGCATGGCGGATTTGACCCCAAACCTCCGGGCCTCGTACGAGGCGGACAGCACCACCGAGCGGTCCGCGGGGTAGCCGACAATAACGGGTCTTCCGACAAGCGCAGGACGGCTGCGCAGTTCCACGGAGACAAAGAACGCGTCCATGTCCACATGCATGATGCTGCTCCGCCGGACCTCGCGCAGTTGCGCTTCGCTGAGCCGCCTGGCTGCGCCCTGGGGAGACTGCTCCCGCTGCTGTTTATCCTTCTCCGGCCCCACAACTTCAATCCTATGCCCCGGGGCTGACTAAACTGGAGGCTGAATCCGGCGTCAACACCAGGAGGAAAGCCCCTGTGAAGGTATTTGGACAGCGCAAACGTGCCGCGGCAGCCGTAGTGGCGGCGGGCACGCTGATGGCCCTGGCCGCGTGCACCCCCGCCACCCAGGCGACCCCTTCCGCGGGTTCATCGTCGGCCTCGGCCAAGCCGTCCGCGGCCCAGCCCTCCACCACAGCGCCGGCCAGCCCGTCCGCCGCGCCCGGCACCTCAGCCACCGTCGGCGCCATGGTTCCCGGGTTCCCGAAGAAGCTCCTTCCGGTGATGCCCGAAGCGAAGATCGTCTCCAGCAGCTTCGACAAGACCACGGTGCCTGCCACCGTGGCACTCGTCGGCAGCATCCCGGCGCCGCCGGCTGAGGTGATGGCGTTCTATACGAAGCAACTCCAGGCCCAGGGCTTCAAGGCCGTTCCCGGGGAGACTGTGGGGGCCGTACCGTCCAAGGATTTCCTCCGCGGTGACAATGAAACGGTCAACATCGCCGTCGTGACGTCCGCCGGGGCTTCCACCTTCACCATCGGCGCCAATGTCAACGCTGGGTCCGTCAAGTGACGCTCGCGGAGCAATTGCGGCTCGAGCAGGCCGCGTATGTTGCCGCCGTCGCCGGGAAGCTCACCGACTTCCTGACCACCCGCCAGGCGGTGATGTCGTCAATCTCTCCCGACATTGACCCGCTGATGGGATCCATTTCGAACCTGGTCACTGGCGGGAAACGCCTGCGGGCACTCATGTGCTACTGGGGCTGGCGCGGCGCAGGCGGCGACGCCGGTGCCGGAGAAGTGGTGACGGCGGGCTCTGCACTGGAACTCTTCCAGGCCGCGGCGCTCATCCACGACGACATCATCGACCGATCAGACACACGCCGGGGCGGCCCCAGCGTGCACCGGCGCTTCAGCGAACTGCACGAGACGCAGGGCTGGGCGCTGGACAGCGAACGGTTCGGCCATGCGGCCGCCATCCTTACCGGCGACCTGTGCCTCTCCTTCAGTGAGGAGTCGTTTACCGAAATCGGACAGAGCGCAGCGTCCGGAAGCCGGGCCCGGCTGATCTTTAACCTGATGCGCGCCGAAGTCATGGCAGGCCAGTATCTCGACATCCTCGAGGAAGTCGCGGGGCCTAAGAGGGACCGCGCCGGTGCCGTCAGCCGGGCCCAGTCCATCATCCGCTTCAAGTCGGCCAAGTACTCCACCGAGCATCCGCTGGCTCTGGGCGGCGCCCTGGCCGGTGCCAGCGACGAGCTGCTGCGGGGCTACTCCGCCTTCGCACTCCCACTCGGCGAGGCATTCCAGCTCCGCGACGACGTCCTGGGAGTATTCGGCGATCCGGTGACCACCGGGAAGCCCGCCGGAGACGACCTCCGCGAAGGCAAGCGGACGGTGCTGATCGCCTTCGCCCTGGACCTCGCCAGCCAGGCCGAGTCCGCCTACATCGACGCGAAGCTCGGCAGCCCCGAACTCGATGACGCCGACGTGGACGAAATCCGCCGCATCATTACGGATTGCGGTGCACTCCAGGCCACGGAGGTACTGATCGAGGAATTCGGACGGGCGGCTTTCGCTGAACTGGAGCTCCTGGAACTGGACGAACTTCCCAAAACGGCGCTCCGGAAGCTGGCTGAGGCCACGGTCAGCCGCTCGTCCTGACCCGGCCTGCAGCCTGCGTCTGAACCGATGCCCGGTCTGCATCCGGCGCCTAAACCCGGTGCCTGGCCGGCTGGCTGCGCCAGACCTCGGCGGCCGCCAACAAAGCAGGCCCTGCACCTCATGTCCGAGGTGCAGGGCCTGCCATTTGTTTAAGTATCGGGATATTCCGGTCCTACCAGGCCAGGGACTGTGCCCGGCGCCGGATTTCCGTCTTCCGCCCCTCGCGCAGGGCATCGATCGGCCGGCCGCGCAGCGATTCGTCCGGAGTAAACAGCCAGACAATGAGTTCCTCGTCGGAATAGCCTGCGTCCGCGAGGACCACAATAGTTCCCTTTAGGCTCTCGACGGCATGCCCATCCTGAATGAATTCCGCAGGAACGGAACGGATCCGGCGTTCACCAACCCTTAATGCAGCCAGCGCGCGCTCGTCAAGAAGCGCGTGGACTTTCGTAATGGAAACGTTCAGGAGCTGTGCCACGTCGGGCAGGGGCAGCCATTCGCCCACAAGGCTTTCTACATTACTCACGGATCAAGATTGCCATGCCGGCGGGCTCCGCGCCTAGTCGGCGCCCGCTAGTGAAAGCAGACCACCTGTCGGTTCAGGGAAGCGAGCGATGCGCCCGTCCAATACTCCCGGGGAACGAACGGAGAGGCTGCATTTTCGGAATATGAAACGTTTCTTGTGCTATTTCACAATTCGTGAGAGATTCACATGGATCACATTTGTAACACTGACAACTTAAGTCACACTGGTAACACCAGTACCAGCCCTATCGAGCAAGCCAGGCCAGACCCGCAGCGTTCGCCGCTGAGAAGAGGATCTTCCCCATGACGTCACGTTCGCCAAAGCCCAACCCGGGGCCCAGCCTGCCGATGATTGCGGCCACGACGGCGGCACTTCCCGCCGTCGTCCTTTCTTCTTTGGCGATCGCGCAGCCGGCCGCGGCCGAATCACGCCCGCGCGCCATCCCGGCCACACTGGCCGCCGCCATCCAGGCCCAGGCCCAGGGACAGACCGCCAAGTCGTTGGCTTCCGCTTTCATCCCGGCCAACGCCGTCCCGACCGCCGTCCCTGCCGCCTTCCGGCCCGCCAAGGTTTCCGTGCCGGCGACGTACACGATTGCCCTCGGCGACACGATCAGCGGCATCGCCGGGAAGTTCGGCCTGGAGACCGCCGCGGTCCTGCGGTCGAACGGGCTGAAGGCGAACTCGATCATCTACCCCGGGCAGAAGATCAAGCTCAGCGCCACGGCCGCAGCTCCCCCCAAGGCGGCACCGGCCGCCGCGAAACCGGCGGCTGCTGCCGGCGGAAGCGTCTACACCGTGAAATCCGGCGACACCCTCGGTGCGATCGCCGCCCGCCACGGCGTCAAGCTCTCCCAGGTCTTCAGCCTGAACGGGCTCAACATGGGCTCGATCATCCACCCCGGCCAGAAGATCAAGATCGGCGCCGCTGCGGCGCCTGCCCCGTCCAAGCCAGCCCCGTCCAAGCCCGCTGCGTCGGCTCCGGCTGCTCCCACAGCTTCCGCGCCGGCGGGTTCCTACACCATCAAGTCCGGCGACACGCTGTCCGGCATTGCGGCACGGCACGGCGTCAAGCTCTCCGCCATTCTCGCCGCCAACCGCCTGACGATGAGCAGCATCATCTACCCCGGCCAGAAGCTTGCGCTGGCGGGTTCGTCCGTCGCCCCGGCCTCCACCCCGCCGGCCGCCACGGTGACGCCGCTCGTCCCCAGCACCTTCCTCGGCTTCAGCTACCCGGCCGCCGTCGTCAGCTCCGCCAACCAGAACAAGGCCCTGCTGAACGCCTCGCCGGTGCCCAGCCGCGAACAGATGAAGAAGATCGTGGCGGACACCGCCCGGCGCATGGGGGTCGATCCTTCGCTGGCCCTGGCCTTCGCTTTCCAGGAATCCAGCTTCGACCACCGCTCGGTCTCCCCCGCCAACGCGATCGGCACCATGCAGGTCATCCCGTCCTCGGGCCAGTGGGCCTCGGATCTGGTGGGACGCAAGCTGAACCTGCTGGACCCCTATGACAACGCCACCGCCGGCGTCGCCATCATCCGCCAGCTGATCCGCACCAGCAAGGACCGTGACACGGCAATCGCGGGTTACTACCAGGGCCAGTACTCGGTCAGCAAGTACGGCATGTATGACGACACCAAGCACTACGTCGCATCCATCAAGGCACACCAGAAGAACTTCAGCTAGGAGTCCGCGGCGGCCACAACCGCGCGCGCGACCAGCCGCCCTGGCCACTGCGGCGGATAACGATACGGGCCCGGATCGCATGTTAATTCGGGCCCGTTTCCGTGCAGCGATTAGGATCGTATAGTGCAGGAATATTCGTCGGACCCCCTTGTTGGCACCCTGGTGGATGGCCGGTACCTGATTCAGTCCAGGCTCGCCAGCGGCGGGATGTCCACCGTTTACGTGGCCACCGACCGCCGGCTGGAGCGTGATGTGGCGCTGAAGGTGCTGCACCCCCACATGGCCGGCGACCCGCAGTTCCTTGACCGGCTGGGCCGCGAAGCCAAGACCGCCGCCCGGCTCTCACACCCGCACGTCGTGGGCGTCCTCGACCAAGGCGAGGACGACCGGGTGGCCTACCTGGTGATGGAGTACATCAAGGGCCACACCCTGCGCGACGTCCTCAAGGAACGGGGCGCGCTGCCTCCACGTCTGGCGCTTGCCCTGATCGACCCCGTCGTTGAGGGGCTGGGCGCGGCACACGAGGCCGGCCTTATCCACCGGGACATCAAACCCGAAAATGTGCTGATCGCCGACGACGGCCGCATCAAACTCGGCGACTTCGGACTGGCCCGTGCCATTTCGACGTCGACCAGTACCGGCGCGCTGATCGGCACGGTCGCCTACCTCTCCCCCGAGCTCGTCCTGGGCAGGCAGGCCGACGCCCGCAGCGACATCTACTCGGTCGGGATCATGCTCTATGAGATGATCACCGGCCGGCAGCCGTTCGACGGCGAGGTACCCATCCAGGTCGCCTACCAGCACGTCAACTCGTCCGTGGGCGCCCCCTCGGAGCTGGTTCCGGGACTCGCCGGCGAGCTCGACGAGCTGGTGCAGTGGTGCACCGCCAACGAGCCCGACAAGCGTCCCGTCGACGGAAACGCCCTGCTCTCCGAGCTCCGGCACATCCGGCGGAACCTGAGCGACGCCGAGCTCGACCTGCAGCCCCCGGCAGCACGCCCGGCCCTGCCGCCCGTACCGCCGGCGCCCAGCCCGCCGGCCCGGCAGCCCGGTGCCCAGGCACCACGTACCGGCGACGGCGCCACCGAAGTGATCGGCGGCAGGCAGCAGCCCACGGAGTTCATCGCCCGCGGCAACAACCCGACCACCGTGATGTCCGCCGCCCCCCGGGGTCACGGCTACGGCCCGCTGGCCACACCGGACGACGTTGAGTACGCCGGCAACTATGACGACGCAGCGGACTCCGCGGCCCCGGCCAGCAAACGGGCACAGCGCAAGCACGACCGTGACGAGGAAAAGGCACGCCAGCGCGCCGCCGCCACGCCGGTGCGGAGCCTGCGTGCGGGAAACCCCCGGCGCCGCGGCCTGCTCTGGATTCTGGTGCTGGTGGTCGCGGCACTGCTGGCCGGCGGGGCGGGCTGGTTCTTCGGGATGGGGCCGGGCTCTCCCGGCACCGTCCCGCAACTCTCGAACAAAACCGTGGCCGAGGCCCAGCAGCTGCTCCGCGCCGCCGGGTTCCAGTCCACCACGAAGGACGTCTACGACGACGACGTCAAGCCGGGACTGGTGGTGGGCACGGATCCCGCGGCCGGCGAGGTGATCCGGAAGTTCCTGCCGGTATCCCTCTCCGTGTCCAAGGGCCCCCAGCTGTTCCCCCTGCCGCAGCTCACCGGAAAGTCCCTGGACGAGGCCAAGACCGCCCTCAACGGCGCGGGCATGGCCTTGGGGAAGATCTCCGAAACCTTCGATGAATCCGAACCCGCCGGCACGGTCCTTGCGCAGGCGCCCCGTAGTGGCAATCCGGTGCGGCATGGCACCCCCGTCGACCTGACCGTGTCCAAGGGACCGCAGCCGATTCCGGTACCGGACGTGCGCGGCCAGAACCAGGCCGACGCTGTCAAGGCCATCGAAGCCGCCGGGCTGAAAGCCGTCGTCGCACCCGAACCCGTCAACGACCGGAAGGTGCCCGAGGGAGCCGTGGTGGCGCAGGATCCGGCGTCGGGAAACCTGACCAAGGGCGGAACGGTGACGCTCACCATCTCCAAGGGACCCCGGCTCGTTGAAGTGCCCAGCTTCATCGGCCAGCAGGCCGACGAGGCCGAGGCGGCCCTCAGGGAACTGGGCTTCGAAGTGCAGGTCAACGACATCCTGGGCGGGTTCTTCGGCACCGTGCGGGACCAGGACCCGGTGAACGAGGAGGTTCCGGAGGGCTCCGTGGTCACCCTGACCGTGGTCTGACAGCCACCCCGGATTAAACAAGCTCCGCCCGGCTGAATCCAGCCGGGCGGAGCTTTGTTGTTGAGGAGCTTTAGCGCTTGGACAGGGCGCCGGCCACCAGGAAGGCCATCTCCAGGGACTGCATGTGGTTCAGGCGGGGGTCGCAGACCGATTCGTAGCGGTCCAGGAAGGACTCCTGGTCCACCGGGTCCGCGCCGCCCAAGCACTCGGCCACGTCGTCGCCGGTCATTTCGACATGCAGGCCGCCGGGGACGGTGCCGAGCGCGTGGTGGACCTCGAAGAAGCCGCGCACCTCGTCAATGACGTCGTCGAAGTTCCGGGTCTTGTAGCCGTTCGGCGAGGTGACCGTGTTGCCGTGCATGGGGTCGGTGACCCACAGGACCTGGGCACCGGATGCCGTGACCCGCTCCACAATCGGAGGCAGCTTCTCACGGATGTTGCCGGCGCCCATCCGGGTGATGAAGGTCAGGCGGCCGGGCTCGCGGTCCGGATCGAGTTTGTCGATCAGGCGCAGCGCGTCGTCGCCGGAGGTGCCCGGCCCCAGCTTCACGCCGATCGGGTTGCGCACGCGGGAGAGGAAGTCGACATGGGCGTGGTCCAGTTCGCGCGTGCGCTCACCGATCCAGAGGAAATGCGCGGACGTGTCGTACGGGAAGCCCGTGCGGGAATCGATGCGGGTCAGCGCGCGCTCGTAGTCCAACAGCAGCGCTTCGTGGCTGGCGTAGAACTCCACCCGCTTGAGGGCCTCGAAGTCCGCGCCGCAGGAAGCCATGAACTTGATGGCGCGGTCGATGTCCCGGGCCAGGGACTCGTAGCGTGCGTGGGCGGGGTTCTCGGTGAAGCCCTTGTTCCACTGGTGCACGAGGCGCAGGTCCGCGAAGCCGCCCTGAGTGAAGGCGCGGATCAGGTTCAGGGTGGAGGCCGAGGTGTGGTACGCCTTGAGCATCCGGCTGGCGTCGTGGGCGCGGGATTCCGGCGTGAAGTCGAAGCCGTTGACGATGTCGCCGCGGTAGGCCGGCAACGTGATGCCCTCGCGGGTCTCATCATTGGAGGAACGCGGCTTGGCGAACTGTCCGGCCATGCGGCCCATCTTGATGACGGGCATCGCGGCGCCGTAGGTGAGGACCACCGCCATCTGGAGGATGGTGCGGACGCGGGCGCTGATCTTGTCTGCCGTGGCGGCCTCGAAGGTTTCCGCGCAGTCTCCGCCCTGGAGCAGGAAGGCTTTCCCCTGGGCAGCCGCGGCGAGCCGCTCGCGCAGGATGTCCACTTCGCCGGCGAAGACGAGCGGCGGGAGGACTGAAAGTTCCTTGACGGAGGCTTCAAAAACGGCCGGGTCGGACCAGTTGGGCTGCTGTGAGGCCGGCAGTTCCCGCCAGTGATCCAGGCCGGGATAGTTTGCCGCTCCGCTCTGGGCGGTGCTGGCCAGGGCTGTGCTGGTCAGTGCGGGGCCGGTCAGGGCGGAGCCGCTCAGGGAACTGTTCAGGGGGGAGGCCGAAGGCGCAGATAGCTCAGTCACCTTCTAAGGATAGTAGCCTCCGTGCCGTTCGTCGGCCCCGGACCGTCATTGATGGCGCCGGTCCCGTCACACGCTGGGGTCAGACACTTCCGGGGGCGGCCGGGCCGGCACCGGCCGGGCCTTCCTCCGGGACTTCCGTGGCTTTTCCGGCGAGCCGGAGCTTGACGACGGCGGCGTACTCGTCGACGTATTCCTGGCCGGAGAGCCGCATCAGTTCGTACATGATCTCGTCGGTCACGGAGCGCTGGATCAGCCGGTCATCCTCCATCCCGTAGTACCGGCTGAAGTCCAGCGGCTCGCCGAAGATCATGCCGATGCGCCGGATGTTGGGCATCCGCTTGCCGATCGGCTGGACTTTGTCCGTGCCGATCATGGCGACGGGGATGACGGGAACGCGGGCCTGCAGCGCCAGCCGCGCCACCCCTACTTTCCCCCGGTACAGCCGGGAGTCCGGGCTGCGGGTTCCCTCGGGGTAGATGCCCAGGAGCGAGCCGTTCTTCAGTACGTCCATGCCGGCATCGAGCGAGCGCGCGGACGCGGCCCCGCCGGAACGGTCCATCGGCAGCTGGTTGGTGAGCCGGAAGAACGTGGCCGTCAGCCTGCCCTTGATCCCCTTGCCGGTGAAGTACTCCGATTTGGCGAGGAACACCACGGGCCGGGGCACCATCAGCGGCATAAAAATGGAGTCCGAGAACGAGAGGTGGTTGGAGGCCAGGATGGCGGCACCCTCGGCGGGGACGTTGTCCAGGCCCTTGACCCACGGCCTGAAAAGCGTCTTCAGCACCGGCCCGAGAACGAACGTCTTCATGAACCAATAAAACACGTGGTGTACCCCTCCGGCAGGCGTCTGGCAGGCCCCGCATCGGACCCGGCCCGGACTTCAATGACACCCTACTCTAGTGAGTTTTATCCGGAACAGTGACACGATGGGCTCATGACCGGAAGCAGCTCTCCCGTGGCGCCCGCAGCGTTCAGTTACCCCGGCCACGGCGGCAACGCGGGCATCGGTGTGGCCATCTGCCACGGCTTCACCGGCAGCCCCCTCAGCGTCCTCCCCTGGGCCGAACACCTGGCCCGCGAGGGCTTCGCCGTATCCGTCCCGCTGCTGCCCGGACACGGCACGGACTGGCGCGACCTCGCCCGCCACGGGTGGCAGGACTGGTACCGGGCCTTCGAGGACGCCTACCTGGACCTCGCCGCGGGAACCCGGCACTGCTACGTGGCAGGACTCTCCATGGGCGGGACCATCGCCCTGCGCGTGGCTGCCCGCCACAACGTCGCCGGGGTCGCCGTCGTCAACCCGGGGCTGAGCTTCTACGACCGCCGGGTGCGCTACATCGGCCTCCTCAAGCACGTCCAGCGCACCACGGTACCGGTCCAGGAACCGAACCCGACGCCCGTCAGCACCGAGGACGGTGACTACTCGCTCACGCCGCTGGAAGCTGTCCACCAGCTGAGCAGGCTGTTCAAGACGACGCTGCGCGAACTGCCCGCCGTCGCCGCTCCGGCCCTCGTCTTCAAGTCCGCGACGGACACGGTGGTTCCGCCGTCGTCGACGGCACTGCTGCGGAAGCGGCTGGGATCGCGGGACGTTGACATCGTGGTCCTGCCGGATAGCGGCCATGTGGCAACGCTCGACGTCGACGCCCCCACGATCTTCCGGCAGTCCGTAGAGTTTTTCCGCCACCACGCAACCGCCGCCCCGCAGTCCGCGGCGTCAGCTGTCCAGTCCGCCGCCCGAGCCCCGGAGACCCCATGACCATCCCCCTGGACCACAGCCCGTTCAGCAGCCCGTTCACCGGAACCGGCACCCGCACCGGCGTTGTGGTGTCCCATGGCTTTACCGGCAGCCCGCATGGCGTCAGGGACTGGGCCAGGTCGCTGGCCGACGCCGGCTACGCGGTGCGGACGCCGCTGCTTCCCGGCCACGGCACCAGCTGGCACGAGCTGGCACGGACGCACTGGCAGGACTGGCACGGCGCATTGGATGCCGCGTACGTCGAGCTGGCCGAGGAATGTGAGCAGGTGGTCGTGGCCGGCCTGTCCATGGGCGGAGCGCTGGCGCTGCGGATAGCCGCCACGCGTCCGGTGGCCGGGGCCATACTGGTCAACCCCGGCCTTGTCATTGACGATCCCCGGGCACCGCTGGCGGGCGTCCTGCGATTCGTGCTGAAGAGCACCCCCGCGATCGCCAACGACATCCTGAAGGAGGGCATGGACGAGGGAGCCTACCCGCGGACGCCGGTCGCCGCGGCGTACCAGTTGGACAGGATGTTCAAAGACACAGTGCGGTTGCTCCCCCGGATCACCGCTCCGGTGCGGGTGTACCGTTCCACGGTGGACCATGTGGTCTCCGATTCGAGCATGCTGGCCCTGCGCCGCGGCCTGACCCGCGCCCCGCTGGAGGTGATCCGGCTGGAAAACAGCTACCACGTGGCTACGATGGACAACGATGCGCCCGAAATCTTCCGTGGCTCGGCCGAGTTCATCCGGTCGCTGGTTGCGGGAGACGCCCCGGACGCTGCCCACGCTAGCCAAAAGGACACGGCAGATGAGTAGACCGGACTCCAACTCTCCTGATCCCGATTCATCGGATTCCCGCGCCGGCCAGGACGACGCCGTCTGGCTCGATCTGGTCGCGAGGCTGGAAGGGCGGGACCCTGCAGCGGACCCCGTCGCCCCGGTGGTACCGGGAGCCACGGACAGCGCGGACGGGGCCGAGCGGCCGGAAGCTCCTGTGACGGACGGTGGGGACCTCGACCGCCAGAGCATCGACAGCCATGGCCTCGACGGCCCGGCAGCCCGCCGGCCGTTCAGCGACTTCGACCCGCTGGGCCTGTCCGCCGGAGCACCGATTGAACTCTCCGCCGAGGAGCGGCTCGCGCAAGGCCAGCCCTCCGGGGGTTCAACAGGGGGTTCAACAGCAGGCACACCGGGAAGCCCACCAGCCGGTACACCCGCCGGCGCGGCAGCCGCGGACGATCCCGGGGGCGCTCCGGGGCCCCGGGACTATGAGGCCGAGGACGGCGATCCGTTCATCCCGGGCGAGTTCGTGCCGGAGGAACCGCCCAGCCTCGCCGGCGCCGACCCCATGACCGTGCTGGCCTGGCTGGGCGCTGTGGGCGGTCCCGTGGCGCTCGTGATGTCGGCGATGTTCTGGCGCTCGGCCCCCTTGATGGCCATCCTCGGTATGGTGGCCGCCTTCGCGGCGTCGGTGGTCTTCCTGATCATGAAGCTGCCGGGCGAGAAGGACGAGCACGACGACGGCGCCCGCATCTAGCGCTGCTAGCTGTGCATCCGGCTGCTGACCCGGGACAGGTCCGCAGCACCAATCAGGCCGGCATTCGGCCCGAGGGCCGCCAGGTCGATTTCCGCCGCGGGCCGGAAACCCCGGCCGGTCAGGTTCCGGGCGAAGGCCTTCCGGGCCGGGCCCACCAGCAGTTCTCCTGCGTCGCAGAGTCCGCCGCCGATCACGAACTTGCCCGGATCGAGGGCGGCTGCGAGATTGGCGAGTCCCAGTCCGAGCCACTCCCCGACGTCCTCGAGCAGCTCCCGGGAGGTGGCGTCCCCCGCCTTCGCCAGTTCGGTGACAATCACTCCGGTGATGCGCTCCGCGTGGCCGTCCACCGCTTTAAGCAGTTCCTGGGCCACCGGCGAGTTGGCGGCGGCAAGCTCCCGGGCTTCCCTGCCAAGCGCATTGCCGGACGCGTACTGCTCCCAGCAGCCTCGGTTTCCGCACTCGCAGCGGTGGCCGCCCGGCATGATGATCTGGTGGCCGAACTCCCCGGCCACGCCGAAGCGCCCGCGTTCCAGCCGGCCGTCCATCACCATGGCACCACCGATTCCGGTGCCGAGCGTGATGCAGACCAGGCGGTTCTGGCCCTGCCCGGCGCCGAAACGCCATTCCGCCCAGGCGGCCGCATCGGCGTCGTTGGTCAGCAGTACGGGCCGGCGGAGCAGGCGCTGCAGGTTGTCCCGGAGCGGCTCGTTGCGCCACGCCAGGTGGGGGCTGAACAGCACGGTGCCGCCGTCGAGGTCCATCCAGCCGGCCGCACCAATCCCGACCGACCAGATCCGGTGGCCCGCGCCCAATTCCTCCACCAGTTCAACAATGACCTGCTCCACCGCCCGGGGATCATTGCCCGGAGTGGACCGCTTGGCCTGGGCGAGGATCCTGCCGTCCGCGTCCACCACGCCGGCCGCGACCTTGGTGCCGCCGATGTCCACACCGATGGCGAGGCCCTTCCGGCCAAGCCGCAGATGCTCCCGGAATCCGTGGCCGGCCTGTCCGGCAGCCGCCCCGGCAAGGGTCCGGCGCCGCCAGGCGGCGGTCCTGCGATACGGGCCGGGCTGCTGTCCGGGTGTAGGTGTGTGCATGATTCCCCATCCTATTCTCCGGAGCGCCCCGGCGGGGGCCGCGTCGCCCGGCCACTCCGGTGGGCGCATGACCTGACAGACGGGCGCGCGCAGGCGGGCGGCGCTCCGACGGCGGCAGCCGCGGCTCCGGTCATGCGCCTCCGGTCCTGCTCCGGGACCCGCCGCTGGCGCCGCGGCTTTACCAAACCGTAAGGTTACTCACCAGTAGATGTGGTGGAACACACATCTCTCGGCCCACATACTAGTGTTAGTCGTACCCCTCGCGGGTCTATGGATATCAAAGGAGCTAACGTGCGAGAAATCAGTGTCCCGCCCCTGGTCACCGTCCCCCCGGAATCGAACGTCACGGACCTGGTCCTGCGTCAGGCCGCCAAGGCCTCCAACCCGGCCCTGTTCTCCCGACTGGACGACGCAGGACAGTGGCAGGACATCCGGGCCACCGATTTCCTGGCCGATGTTTCACTGCTCGCCAAGGGCCTGATGGCCAGCGGCGTCGGGGCCGGCGACAGGGTGGGCATCATGTCCCGCACCCGGTACGAATGGGCGCTGATCGACTTCGCCATCTGGTTCGCCGGCGCCGTGTCGGTGCCGATCTACGAGACGTCCTCCCCCTCCCAGGTTGCCTGGAACCTGGGCGATTCCGGCGCCGTCGCCGCCTTCGGCGAGTCCGCCCACCACGAGGACATCATCCGGCAGGCCGCCACCTCGGAAGGGCTCACCGACCTGGCCCACGTCTGGCAGCTCGAAGGAAAGGGCCTCGACGAGGTCCGCGCCGCCGGTGCGGCCGTCAGCGACGAGGAGCTGGAGGCCCGGCGCAGCCTGGCGTCGCTCACGGACCTCGCGACCATCATCTACACCTCGGGCACCACCGGTCGGCCGAAGGGCTGCGAGCTGACCCACGGCAACTTCGTGGAACTCTCGGAAAACGCGCTGGCCACCTCGCTGAACAAGATCGTCCACGAGCACGCCCGGACCATCATGTTCCTGCCGCTCGCCCACGTGTTCGCGCGGTTCATTTCGGTGCTCGCCGTGGCCGCCGGCGTCACCGTCGCGCACACACCCGACATCAAGAACCTCCTGCCGGACCTGCAGAGCTACAAGCCGACCTTTATCCTCGCGGTGCCGCGGGTCTTTGAGAAGGTCTACAACTCGGCGCTCACCAAGGCCGAGGACGGCGGCAAGGGCGCCATCTTCCACCGCGCCGCGGACACCGCGATCGAGTTCTCCCGCGCCCGGCAGGCCGGGAAGGTCGGCCTGGGCCTCAAGCTCAAGCACACCGTCTTCGACAAGCTCGTCTACAGCAAGCTCCGCGCCGCCATGGGCGGCGAGGTAGCCCACGCGGTCTCCGGCGGCGGCCCCCTGGGCGAGCGGCTGGGGCACTTCTTCCAGGGCATCGGCATGCAGATCCTGGAGGGCTACGGCCTGACCGAGACCACGGCCCCCGTCACCGTCAACACGCCGGAACTCATCAAGATCGGCACCGTCGGCGCCCCGATTCCCGGCAACGCCGTGAAGATCGCCGACGACGGCGAAATCCTCGCCAAGGGCGTCTGCGTGATGCGCGGCTACTACAAGCGCGAGGACCTCTCCGCCGAAGCCTTCGACAACGGCTGGTTCCGCACCGGCGACATCGGCCAGCTCGATGAGCAGGGCTTCCTGACCATCACGGGACGGAAAAAGGAAATCATCGTTACGGCCAGCGGCAAGAACGTGGTGCCGGCCCTCCTGGAGGACCAGATCCGTGCGGACGCGCTGGTGTCCCAGGTGCTGGTGGTGGGCGACAACCGCCCCTTCATCGGCGCCCTGGTCACCCTCGACGAGGAGGCCCTGCCCGGCTGGCTGCACCGCCACGGGCTGCCCGCCTCGACCACCATCGCCGAAGCCACCGACAACCCGGTGGTCAAGGCCGCGGTGCAGGAGCTCATCAACGGCGCCAACCAGTCGGTGTCCCAGGCCGAGGCGATCAAGTCCTTCCGGATCGTGCCGGCCGACTTCACGGAGGCCTCCGGCCACCTGACGCCGTCCATGAAGGTCAAGCGCGCCCAGGTGATGAAGGACTTCGAGAACGTCATCGAGGAGATGTACGGCGCGCCGCGTCCCACCCAGCTCTAAGCACAACGGCAAAGGGACCCTCCGCATCAGCGGAGGGTCCCTTTGTGTGTCCGGCTCGGGGTTGTTCGCTGCCGCTATTCGACAACCAGCAGCAGGTCACCGCCCTGGACCTGTTCGATCGCACCGACGGCGAGGCGCGAGACCGTGCCGGCGACCGGCGTCGTAATGGACGCTTCCATCTTCATGGCCTCGATCGTAGCGACGGTATCGCCGGCCTTGACCGCTTCCCCGGCCTTGACGGTCAGGGTGACGGCTCCGGCGAACGGTGCGGCCACCTGGCCCGGCTGGGAGGTGTCGGCGCGTTCGGCGGCCTTGACGTTGCTGATCACGGAACGGTCGCGGACCGACACCGGCCGGGACTGGCCGTTGAGCGTGCACATGACGGTGCGCATGCCTTTCTCATCGGGCTCGGAAACCGCTTCGAGCGACGCGATCAGGTTGACGCCCTTCTCCAGCTCGATCTCGTGCTCGGCGCCGCGCTGCAGGCCGAAGAGGTAGTCGCGGGTGTCCAGGACCGAGAGGTTGCCGTAGGTCTCCACGCTCTTCTGGTAGTCCTTGGTGGGGCCCGCGAAGAGCAGCCGGTTGAGGGTCTGCTGCACGGTCTTGGAATCGGACTTGAGCGCGGCACTGTCCTCGGCGCTGAGCTCCACGTCGCGGAGCTTCACCGTCCGCCCCTGCAGGGCCTTGGTGCGGAACGGCTCCGGCCAGCCCCCCGGAGGATCGCCCAGTTCACCGGACAGGAACCCGATCACGGAATCCGGGATGTCATACTTCTGCGGGTTCTCGTTGAAGTCCGCGGGATCGGCGTTGAGGCCCACGAGGTGCAGGGCGAGGTCGCCGACGACCTTGGAGGACGGAGTGACCTTGACCAGCCGGCCGAGGATGCGGTCCGCCGCGGTGTACATGTCCTCGATGGCCTCGAACCGTTCGCCGAGCCCCAGCGCCATGGCCTGCTGGCGCAGGTTGGAGAGCTGGCCGCCGGGGATCTCGTGCTGGTAGACCCGTCCGGTGGGTCCCGGGAGGCCGGACTCGAAGGGTGCGTAGACCCGGCGCACGGCTTCCCAGTACGGTTCCAGGGCACACACATTGGCCAGGTTCAGTCCGGTGTCGCGGGGCGTGTGGGCCAGGGCCGCAACCAGGGCGGAGGCGGAGGGCTGGCTGGTGGTGCCGGCCAGTGAGGCGGATGCCACGTCCACGGCGTCCACGCCGGCATCGACGGCCGCCAGCAGTGTTGCCAGCTGCCCGCCCGCGGTGTCGTGCGTGTGCAGGTGCACCGGGAGGCTGAAGCGTTCGCGCAGTGCCGACACCAGCCGGGCGGCGGCGGCGGGACGCAGCAGGCCTGCCATGTCCTTGATCGCCAGGATGTGCGCGCCGGCGTCGACGATCTTCTGGGCGAGCTCGAGGTAGTAGTCCAGGGTGTAGAGCGTCTCGTCCGGGTCCAGCATGTCCGCGGTGTAGCACAGGGCCACTTCGGCGACGGCCGTGCCGGTCTCGCGGACGGCGCGGATGGCCGGGGCCATCTGGTTGACGTCGTTGAGTGCATCGAAGATGCGGAAGATGTCGATGCCGGTAGCGGCGGCCTCGTTGACGAAGGCAACCGTGACTTCCTCCGGGTACGGGGTGTAACCGACCGTGTTGCGGCCGCGGAGGAGCATCTGCAGGCAGACGTTCGGCAGGGCTTTGCGCAGTGCGGCGAGCCGGTCCCAGGGATCCTCGCCCAGGAAACGGAGGGCGACGTCGTAGGTGGCACCGCCCCAGGCCTCGACGGAAAGCAGTTCCGGGAGGAGCTTGGAGACGGCGGGTCCGGCTGCCACGAGGTCGCGGGTGCGGACCCGGGTGGCCAGCAGGGACTGGTGGGCGTCGCGGAACGTTGTGTCCGTGACGGCGACGGCGCCCTGGGCGCGCAGTGCCGCCGCGAAGCCTTCCGGCCCCAGTTCCAGCAGCCGCTGGCGGGAGCCCGGCTGGGCCGCGGCCTCGTCCAGGGCCGGGAGCTTGGCGGCGGGATCGCTGTGGACGGTGATTTCGCCGTTGGGCTTGTTCACCGTGACCTCGGCAAGCCAGGTCAGCAGCTTGGTGCCGCGGTCCGCCGACACCCGTGCTTTGAGCAGCTCGGGGCGTTCGTCGATGAACGAGGTGGCCACGTTGCCGGCAATGAAGTCGGCATCGTCCAGGACGGCCTGCAGGAACGAGATGTTGGTGGAGACGCCGCGGATGCGGAACTCGGCGAGGGCCCGGCGGGCACGGGCGACGGCGGCCGGGTATTCGCGGCCGCGGCAGGTCAGCTTGACCAGCATCGAGTCGAAGTGCGGGCTGATCTCGGCGCCGGAGTAGACGGTGCCGCCGTCGAGCCGGACGCCTGCGCCGCCGGCCGAGCGGTAGCCGGTGATCTTGCCGACGTCGGGCCGGAAGCCGTTGGCCGGGTCCTCAGTGGTGATACGACACTGCAGGGCGGCGCCCTTGAGCTGGACCGTCTCCTGGGAGAGTCCCAGGTCCGCGAGGGTCTCTCCGGAGGCGATGCGCAGCTGGGCCTGGACGAGGTCGACGTCGGTGACTTCCTCGGTGACGGTGTGCTCGACCTGGATCCGCGGGTTCATTTCGATGAAGACGTGCTGGCCAGCCCTCTCGCCCACAGTGTCGACGAGGAACTCCACCGTGCCGGCGTTGACGTAGTTCAGAGCCTTGGCGAACTTCACGGCGTCGCGGTACAGCGCCTGCCGGATGCCTTCGTCGAGGTTCGGCGCCGGGGCGATCTCGATGACCTTCTGGTGGCGGCGCTGGATGGAGCAGTCGCGTTCGAAGAGGTGCATCACGTTGCCCTCCGCGTCGGCCAGGATCTGGACCTCGATGTGGCGGGGGCGGAGGACCGCCTGCTCCAGGAACATGGTGGGGTCGCCGAAGGCCGCGTCGGCTTCGCGCATGGCGGCCTGCAGGGCTTCGGGCAGGGCCTCGCGGGTGTCGACGCGGCGCATGCCGCGCCCGCCGCCGCCGGCGACGGCCTTGGCGAAAATGGGGAACCCGATCTCGTCGGCGGCGGCGATCAGCTCATCGAGGTCCTTAGAGGGCTGGCTGGATTTCAGGACTGGCACGCCGGCCTTGCGGGCCGCCTCAAGCGCTGCGACCTTGTTGCCGGCGAGTTCCAGGACCTCGGCGGGAGGGCCTACGAAGGTGATGCCGGCCGCGGCGGCGGACCGGGCCAGGCGCGGGTTCTCGGAGAGGAAGCCGTAGCCGGGGTAAATGGCGTCGGCCCCGGCTTCCTTGGCCACCCGCACCACTTCGTCAACGTCGAGGTACGCCCGGACAGGGTGGCCCTCGTCACCGATCAGGTAGGCCTCGTCGGCTTTCTGACGGTGGATTGAGTTGCGGTCCTCGTGCGGGAAGACTGCCACGGTTTTGGCGCCAAGTTCGTAGCCGGCGCGGAAGGCACGGATCGCGATTTCGCCGCGGTTGGCCACCAGAATCTTCGAAAACATACTTCTCCTGCATCATCGCGGGTGTATCTGTAATTGGTCACAGTGTCCAAGACGTGAACGGGCAAACACAAACTATTGTGTCGACCGTCACAGGGACGTGCGTCACGTAGGGATACCGGATTAGCCAGGGCGGCCTGCGCCCCTGGTGGAAGCTTATCCATGATCTGCCGCCCCGGCACCCGATGAGGCAGGTTTCCCCGGGACGGCAACATATGATGAGTGGGTGGGTGGCGCATGCTCGCCCCGGCTCCGGAGAACGCAGGAGCCGGCAGGACCCCGTCCCGGCAACCGGCGTTAGGTATTGGTTTTTCAAGTGCAAGTAGTAAGCATCAGCAGCCTCAAAGGCGGTGTCGGCAAGACATCGGTGACCACCGGATTGGCGTCCGCGGCATTGGCCGCCGGCATCCCCACCCTCGTTGTCGACCTTGATCCGCACGCGGATGCCAGCACGGCCCTCGGCGTCCGGCCGGGAGACCAGCAGGATATCGGCCGGATGCTCAAGGCCCCCCGCCGGGCACGCCTGGCCGAGAACGTGGTCCCCAGCGGCTGGGTGGAACGGGCCCACGCCAACGGCGTCGTCCCCGGCTCCGCCGCACCCGTCCTGGATGTGGCCGTCGGCTCCGCCTACACGGGGATCTATGACCGCCCCGACCTGGGCCGCCGCGACCTGCGCCGGCTCTCCACCGTGCTGGCCGGTGCGCAGAACTATGAGCTGGTCCTGGTGGATTGCCCGCCCTCCCTGAACGGGCTCACCAGGATGGCCTGGTCCGCCAGCGACAAAGTCACGCTCGTGGCCGAGCCCGGGCTGTTCTCGGTCGCCGGCACGGAACGCACCATGCGCGCCATCCAGCTGTTCCGCCAGGAATTCGCCCCGAACCTCTCCCCCGCCGGGATCGTCGCCAACAGGGTGCGCACCGGCTCCGCGGAGCACACCTTCCGGCTTTCAGAGATGGAGGCCATGTTCGGCGGGCTGCTGCTTTCCCCGCACATCCCGGAGCAGGCCAATTGGCAGCAGATACAGGGCGCCGCGCACTCCATCCACCACTGGCCGGGGGAATCGGCGAAGAACGCCGCCGCCCTGTTCGATGCCCTGCTGGTGAACGTGCTGGACACGGACCGCCGGAAAGCCGGCGCCCGGGTCCGGGAGCGTGTCCACAGCTAAGCGGATGCGCCCGCCCCGGCGGGGCCGAAAGACGCCCGGCGGGCCCCCGAACGCTTCAACGGCGAAGGCCGCCTCCCCTTGGGAAGGCGGCCTTCGCCGTTCGTGGATTTGCTCGCGGGCCTGCAGCCTAGCCGATCTTGCGGGCGGCCCGGCGCTTGCTGAGTTCGTCGTCGGGAAATGTCTGGTCGCTGGCGTGCTCGCTGGGAAGGGCCGCGAGGCTGCCTTCCACTTCGCGCCAGACCCGGCCGACGGCGATGCCGAAGACACCCTGGCCGCCCTGGACGAGGTCGATGACTTCGTCCGCCGACGTGCACTCGTACACGCTGGCGCCGTCGCTCATAAGCGTGATCTGGGCAAGGTCCTCCACGCCGCGCTCCCTCAGGTGCTCGACGGCGGTGCGGATCTGCTGCAGGGAGACGCCGGTATCGAGGAGGCGCTTGACCACCTTGAGAACCAGGATGTCGCGGAAACCGTAGAGTCGCTGGGAACCGGAGCCGGCAGCGCCGCGGACGGCGGGCTCCACCAGACCGGTACGCGCCCAGTAGTCCAGCTGGCGGTACGTGATGCCGGCCGCTTTGCAGGCGGTAGGACCGCGGTAGCCCGCGTCCTCGTCCAGGACAGGGAGGTCCTCGGTGAACAGCAGGCCCTGGGCACCGCTAGCGGGCACGGCTACACCAGCCGTCGAGGGCTGCTTCAGCTCGCCTGCTTCGCCTTTAGGACTCACGTGGTTCCTCCTTGTCATGGCTCCCCTGCGGAAAATGCACCAACAACCGGTTACGCCTAGCTAAAACGAACCACAGGTGGATAAAATTCATCCGTGTAATTCTGCCGGGGCTGCACCTTCCAGTGTGACCTGAGCGGCTGTTGCATGCAATGGGAACTTGTACTTCTGACGTTAGGCCTGCCGGGGCCCAAGGTCAAAGACGTTCGGGGTATTGCCGGGGCGTGTCGAAACTTTCATCCTCGACTTTAAGCTTTGCGGGGCGCCAGCCCGCTCAACCGGCGAAGTCTTCAGGCTCGACGTCGTCGAGGAACTCGCGGAACCTGCGCAGCTCACCCTCTTCGTCGACGGCCGGCCCCGGATGGGTGTCTTCGCCCTCGTCGTGTTCGGTGATCCGGACTCCGGCCTCCTCCATCACGGCGTCGGCGCACCAGATCCGGCACTTGGCCCGGAGGCCGAGTGCCAGGGCATCGGAGGCGCGGGAGCTGACGGTGGTGCCGTTCTCGAACTGAAGCTGCCCGTAGAAAATGTTGTCCTCCACGGCCACGATGTTGACGCTGACGATGTTGTGCCCGAGGGACTCGACGACGTCGATCAGCAGGTCGTGCGTCATCGGGCGCGGCGGCACCACCCCCTGCTGGGCCAGGGCGATCGCGCTGGCCTCGGGCGTGCCGATCCAGATCGGCACGTGCCGCTCCCCGTGGATTTCCTTGAGCAGGACGAGCGGCTGGTTAGACGGCAGTTCGATCCGCACGCCTACAATTTCCACCTCAATCATCAGATGTCCATCCTCGAGATGCGGTCCTGAACCAACGCACGGTGCAGCGTCAGGCACAGTTCGCTGATCTCCCGGGCGGCTTCGGCGGCCCGGGCATGGGAAGCGGCGTCCTTGCGGGAGGTCAGGGTGGCCACCGCGCGCTCCACCAGTCCGAACTCCCGTTCGGCGGCGGCCTGGAAAGGCCGCAGGTGCCGCGGTTCCAGGCCGTGTTGCTCCAGTTGAACGCAGGCGCGGGCCACTTGGAGGGCGTTCTCATCGAATTTGCCGTTGACATGCCCGATCAGGCCGAAGCTCAGGAGCGATTCGACCAGCGGAACGCTCGCCCCGGACTCGGCCCGGAGCTGTTCCTCGCTGAGCCGGCGGACCCGGTTGTGCAGTTCGGAGGCCAGCTCCTCGGAAACAATCCGCGGCGATACCGTGACACCCGGGGGCAGGTTCTCGGGGCGTTCCCCGCGGTCGATCGCATCAAGGTAGTCCTTGATGACCTTCAGCGGCAGGTACTGGTCCCGTTGGAGGGACAGCACGAAGCGCAGACGCTCGACGTCGTTCTCGGCGTACTGCCGGTATCCGGCCGGGGTCCGCTGGGGGTTGATCAGACCCTTTTCCTCGAGGAACCGGATTTTTGACGCGGTCATGCTGGGGAAATCGTCGCTCAGTTGAGCCAGGACTTCCCCGATGTTCAGAACCTGGGGTCCGCGCCGTTCCGCTTGTGCCATGGCCACAGGCAGCTACCCCGGAATCAGACGTTGCCTGCTGCGCGGGCAGGGCTCAGATAGAAGGTAAGGCGGAACTTCCCGATCTGCACTTCGTTGCCGGACTTCAGCTCCACGCTGTCGACGCGGTCGTGGTTCACGTAGGTGCCGTTCAGGCTTCCGGTGTCCACCACTTCGAAGCTGCGCGCCGTGCGGCGGAACTCGACGTGACGGCGGGAAACCGTGACGTCGTCGAGGAAGATGTCGGCATCCGGGTGACGGCCCGCCGTCGTGACGTCCGAGTCCAGCAGGAAACGGGCGCCTGTGTTGGGTCCGCTGTGCGCCACCAGCAGGGCGGAGCCATACGGCAGCGCCTCCACGGCGGCCCGCTCCTCAGCCGAGAGTTTCGGGGCGACGGTGGGTTCGTCGCGGACCGGGGTGAGGTTGATCGACGTGGTCTCCGAAGCCTTCACTCCACCCGTGCCAAAACCGTCACCGGTGTTGTTGCGTTCGTGCCCAAACATTGATTCCTCCATTCGCTGCAGGTGTCCCCCCTGCAAACAACGCATGCCGTCCGGAAAAGCCTCGCAAATCCGGGATCCGGCCTTCCGGCGGGGCGTTGTTGGGCTGGTTTCCCAGCAGTTATCCCAACGCCCCGGCCCGAATGGCCTTTAGCTTTAGCCTACCTGTTGTTCGTACTCCGATGCACTGAGCAGTGACTCGATCGCGTCGGCCTCCGCGAGCTTGATTTCCATCAGCCAGCCCTCACCGTAGGGATCCGAGTTGATCAGGGCGGAATCGGTGTCCAGTGCCTCGTTCCGGGCCACCACTTCACCGGAGACCGGGGCGTAGATGTCGCTGACGCTCTTAGTGGACTCGACCTCGCCGATGACGTCGTTTGCCTTGATCGCGGTGCCGGCCTCCGGCATCTGCGCGTACACGACGTCCCCCAGCGCGTCCTGGGCAAAATCAGTGATACCCACGCGCACCACACCGTCGGCGTTCGGAGCGGAAACCCACTCGTGCTCTGCGGTGTAGGACAGCTCTTCGGGAATGATGCTCATGACGGGCCTTTCATCGGGTCAACCACCATTGTCTTCGGCGGCCAGCTGAACTGTCCGCCGCTGAAAGTATAGGCATATCCGGGCAGCCCGGGGAGGACTCTGGCATCATGAAGCGATGACCGAAAACGCCGAAATCGGCTAGGCAATGCCAGAGCTTCCGGAAGTGGCGGCCCTCGCGGACTTTCTGGACGCGCACCTGCGGGACGCCCTCGTCACAAAGGTCCAGATCGTCTCTTTCGCCGTGCTGAAAACCGCTGATCCGCCCTTCTCCGCGCTGGAGGGCCGGACAGTGACCGGCGTGCGCCGCTTCGGCAAATTCGTCAGCCTGGAAGCCGAGGGGCTGTTCTTTGTCTTCCACCTGGCGCGGGCCGGCTGGGTCCGCTTTACCGAAGCGCCCACCGATACCCCGCTGAAACCGGGCAAGGGCTACATCGCGGCGCGGCTGACATTTGCCGGCAGCTCCGGCCCGCTGGGCCTCGACCTGACCGAGGCCGGAACGAAAAAGAGCCTGGCGGTCTATGTAGTCCGGGCCCCCTCCGACGTTCCCGGAATCGCCGCACTGGGGCCCGATCCTTTCAGTGACGGGTTCGACGCCGACACCCTGGCGGGCATCCTCGCGGCCAGTGCGCACCAGATCAAGGGTGTGCTGCGGAGCCAAAGCGTGATGGCCGGCATCGGCAACGCCTACAGCGACGAGATCCTGCACGCGGCCGAGATATCGCCCTTCGCCCTGGCGAAGTCCTTGGACCGGGAGGCGGTCCAGCGGCTCTACGACGCCATCCACAGCGTGCTCGGGACGGCCCTCCGGGAAGCCGGCGGGAAGCCGCCCGCTGAACTCAAGGACACGAAGCGCAGCCACATGCGGGTCCACGGGCGGGCCGGTGAAGCGTGTCCGGTGTGCGGGGACACCGTCCGCGAGGTGTCGTTCGCTGATACGGCCCTGCAGTACTGTCCCGGCTGCCAGACGCAGGGCAAGATCCTGGCCGACCGCCGGACGTCCCGGTTCCTGAAATAAGCGTCGCGGCCCGGGTGTGTCCTATACCGCTGTCCTGAGAGCTGTGCCGGAGGGCCGCGCCGGGAAGCAGAAAACCCCGCCATTCCCTGAGAGGGAATGACGGGGTACTTTCTGTTGGTCGGGCTGACAGGATTTGAACCTGCGACCCCTTGACCCCCAGTCAAGTGCGCTACCAAGCTGCGCTACAGCCCGCTGGTTCCGCCGTTCTCCGCTCCCGATTCCATCCCCTGTGTCTCCAGAAGATTTCATCTGAGCAGTCCGGCCGAACCACCTTGAAAAGCTTACACGATCCCGGAGGGTGCCCGTGACACTTTTGGCCTGTCACGGGAACTTTTCCCCCGGCGGGCGGTCCGGAATTAGCGCTTCTTGCCGCGCTTTTCCCGTACACGCATGTTGACCTCGATCGGGGTGCCCTCGAATCCGAAGGTTTCACGGAGCCGGCGGGTGATGAAGCGGCGGTAGCCCGGGTCCAGGAATCCGGTGGTGAAGAGCACGAACTTCGGCGGACGGCTGGAGGCCTGGGTGCCGAAGAGGATGCGGGGCTGCTTGCCGCCGCGGACCGGGTGGGGGTGCGCCGCGACGAGTTCGCCAAGGAAGGCATTCAGCCGGCCCGTGGGGATGCGCTTGTCCCAGCTCTCCAGGGCGGTGTCCAGGGCAGGGACCAGCCTGTCCTTGTGCCAGCCGGTCAGCGCCGAAATGTTCACGCGCGGCGCCCACGCCACGTGGGCCAGGTCCTGCTCGATTTCGCGCTCCAGGTAGGTGCGGCGCTCGTCGTCCAGCAGATCCCACTTGTTGAACGCCAGGACCAGGGCACGGCCGGATTCGATGGCCAGCTGCAGGATGCGGACGTCCTGCTCGCTGAGCACCTCGTCCACCGCGAGAAGCACGACGGCGACCTCCGCCTTTTCAAGGGCGCTCTGCGTTCGCAGCGAGGCGTAGAAGTCGGCGCCCTGCGCCATGTGCTGGCGGCGGCGGATACCGGCGGTATCCACGAAACGCCAGGTGCGGCCGCCGAGCTCGATGAACTCATCCACCGGGTCACGGGTGGTGCCGGCGGTGTTGTCCACCACAACGCGTTCGGAGCCGGCCAGCTTGTTCAGGAGCGAGGACTTGCCGACGTTCGGACGCCCGATCAGGGCAATCCGGCGGGGACCGCCGGAACGCTCCAGGCCTTCGATGGTGGAGAACTCGGGCAGCGTGTCCATCACGTGGTCCAGGAGGTCGGCGACCCCGCGGCCGTGCAGAGCCGAGACCGGGTAGGGCTCGCCGAAACCGAGGCCCCAGAGGGTTGCCGAGTCGGCTTCCTGCGCGAAGTCGTCCACCTTGTTGGCCACCATGATGACCGGCTTCTTGGACCGGCGAAGCATCTTGACCACGGCTTCATCCGTGGCCGTCGCGCCGACGGCGGAGTCGACGACGAACAGCACGGCGTCGGCGAGTTCCACGGCCATCTCGGCCTGCTCGGCAACACGGGCGTGGATGCCGCGGGCATCGTGCTCCCAGCCGCCGGTGTCCACCACCGTGAAGTTCCGGCCGTTCCACGTGGCCGAGTACATCACGCGGTCACGCGTGACGCCGGGGGTGTCTTCCACCACGGCTTCGCGGCGGCCGAGGATTCGGTTCACCAGGGTGGACTTGCCCACGTTGGGCCGGCCGATGATCGCCAGGACGGGGTCAAGCTTGACCGGGCCGTCGAAATCCTCGTCATCGTACTCGCCGCTCAGGAGCGCGGCGTCGTCTTCATCCAGCTCGTAGTCGTCCAGGCCGGCCCGGAGGGAGGCCGCGCGGAGCTCGGCTTCCTCATCGTCCAGGGCGGCAAGGTGTTCGGCCACCTGGTCCGTGCCGGTGGGCGTGTATTCGTCTTCGCCGGCGCCAAACGGGCCGGAGGTTTGAGTCGTATCGCTCATTGCACTTTCCTTATGGGGTGATCTGCCGGCGTCCCGGCTGCTGCTTCATGACGTTCTTGCGGGGAATCCGCGTCGGGCAGGGGCTGCCCGGTTCTTTGGATCGAGTCCTGGACATGGCGGGCCAGCGCGGCGCGGATCTCGGTTCCGGCCCTGTCCATTGAAACACGCCCGGTCTCGCCGGGCCTGCGGCTGACGTTGAGGGCTCCGCCGAAGCTGACGTGCAAACGCCGGCGCAGCCGCGGAACGGCGTCGAGGTGTTCTCCGCCGGTCCGGGTGCCAAGGATGGCCACGGGGACCACGGTGGCACCGGAGTTCAGCGCGAGCCAGGCGACGCCCTTGTTGATGGCGGAGGCTTCGCCGCTCCCCCGCGTTCCTTCGGGAAGGATGCCGACGCACCGTCCGGCGTCCAGCACGCTCTTGGCCGTCAGGAGGGCCGCCCGGTCGCCCGTGCGGTCCACCGCCAGCTGGCCGGAGGCCCGGAGCACCCGGCCGAGGAAACCCTTAAACATCTCCTTCTTGACCAGGATGTGCATGGCACGCGGGGATGCCCCGAACATCACCGGTCCGTCCAGGAAGCTGATGTGGTTGCCGGCGAAGATCACCGGACCGGTGGCCGGGACGTTCGAGCGGCCGGTCACCGAGGTCCGGTACAGGACGTGGTTCAGGGTCCAGCCCACAGGCCGGCTCCAGAGCGTGGTCCAGCGGGCCGGCACCGTGGCGTCGGACGCTCCGGCAGGAGACATGTCGCGCCGCTGCCCGGCGTCAGTCACGGTTAAGGGCCTGATGGTTGATAACACCGTTCACGATGCTGAGCGCGGCGTCGACAGTCTCGGCGAAGTCGAGCTCCGAGGAGTCCAGCGTCACCACGCCGTCGGCGGCCCGGGTGAAGTTCACCACGGTCGAATCCTTCGCGTCGCGCTGGGTTACCTGCGCGGCGAGCTGTTCGGCGTTCTGGCTCCCGCCGAGCTGGATGCCCCGGCGGCGCAGCCGCGCCTCCTCGCTCGCCGTGAGCAGCATCCGCACTTCGGCATGGGGCGCGACGACGGTGGTGATGTCCCGGCCTTCGACCACCATGCGGCGGTGGTGCTTTTCGATCAGCTCGCGCTGCCGGCGGATCAGTTCGGTGCGGGCGCCGAGGGTGGTGGCGACGGCGCTGACGGCGGCGGAGATGGAGGGCTCCCGGATCGCGTGGGTGACGTCGGTGCCGCCGACACGGACGTATTCCTCCAGCGGGCTCGTGCTGATTTCCAGCGGGAGGTTCTCGGCGGCCGTTTCCACGGCGGCGCCGTCGTCCAGATTCGTGCCGCTGTCCAGGCAGTACCAGGTCAGGGCGCGGTACATGGCACCGGTGTCGAGGTAGGCCAGCTTGAGCCGGCGTGCCACCTCTTTGCTGACGCTGGACTTGCCTGATCCGGAGGGCCCGTCGATTGCGACGACAAGGCTTTTCCCGGGACGGAGGATGTCCACGGTTTCAATAAGTTCCTGGGTCATTACTGGAGTACCCGCCATCCGCGGTCATTGAGGGCTTCGATTAACATTTCGTGCTTGTTGGGCAGCACGGAGATTTCCACCATGCCCACGTTCTGTCCCGAGGAGTGGTCCAGCCGGAGGTCCTCGAGGTTGACGCCGATCTCGCCGATCTCCGTCAGGAGTTTGGCGATCTGCCCGGGTGTGTCGTCCACCAGGACGGTCAGCCAGGAGTACGCCTGCGGCGGTCCGCCGTGCTTGCCCGGGATGCGGGACTGCCCGGCGTTGCCTTCGCTGATCAGTTGTGCGAGGTCCAGCCGGGCGCCAGGCGCCGTCGGGTTCTCGAGCGTGCCGATGAGGCGGTTGAGGTCTTCGCGGACCCCGTGCAGGATTTCCACGACCTTGTCCGCGTTCGCCCCGAGGATCTGCACCCACAGGGTGGGGTCGCTCGCTGCGATCCGCGTGACGTCCCGCAGTCCGTTGCCGGCGAGGGACAGCGCATGCAGGGGTGTGCCCTGCAGCCGGCTGGCCACGAGTGAGGACACCACCTGGGGCAGGTGCGAGACGAGCGCCACCGCCTCGTCGTGTTCCTCGGCCCCGAACTCGGAGACGACGGCGCCGAGGTCCCCGGCCAGTGCGCGCGCTGCCTTGAGGGCCTGCGGAAGGGTCTCTTCCGAGGGGCACAGGACCCACGGCATCGAGGTGAACAGTTCGCCGCGGGCGGCGACGGGACCGGACTTTTCGCGGCCCGCCATCGGGTGGGTGCCCACGTACCGGCCGAGGTCGGCGCCGCGGGCCCGGAGCTCGGACTGGATGCCGGCCTTGACGCTGGCGATGTCCACGACGGTAGCCTCGGGGTAGTCCTTGAGGGCGCGTTCCACAACGTCCGCGGTGACATCCGGCGGTGCGGCGACCACTACGAGTTCCGGCTGCTCGCCGTCAAGGCGCGCCAAAGGCAGGCCGGCGCCGATGTCGACGGCGACAGCCTGGTTGGTGGGCGAAGGGTCGGAGAGGAAGACTGCCACTCCGCGGCCCCGCAGGCCCAGACCGATGCTGGTGCCAAGGAGCCCGGTCCCCACGACCACGACCGGGCCGTTGAGGTGGCCGCGGCCGTGGGTGCGAAAGGCGGACATGCCTACAGCCCTACGGATGCCAGCAGGTGGCCGACTTCCTGCTTGCCGAGGTTGCGGATGCTGCCCTGGCGCTGGTCGCCCAGGCCGATGGGCCCGACCTTCACGCGGACCAGGCGGAGCACCGGGAAACCGACGGCGTCAAACAGGCGGCGGACGATCCGGTTCTTGCCCGAGTGCAGCACGACCTCGATCAGCACGTGGCCCGGGGTGGAGTCAACGAGCCTGAAGGAGTCCACCGAAGCGATGCCGTCTTCGAGTTCCACGCCGGCCTTCAGCTCGGCGCCGATACCCTGCGGGAACGGGCCGCGGACCTGCACGAGGTAGGTCTTGGGCACTTCGTAGGACGGATGCGTCAGGCGGTTGGCGAGTTCGCCGTCGTTGGTCAGCAGCAGCAGTCCCTCGGTGGCGACGTCGAGGCGCCCGACGTGGAACAGGCGTTCGCCGTGGCTGTTGCGGACGAAGTCGCTGATGCACGGGCGGCCGTCCGGGTCTTCCATCGTGGAGACAACGCCCTTGGGCTTGTTGAACACCATGTAGACCATGTTCTCGTCCAGCTGGATGCGGAGACCGTCAACGTGGATCACGGCGGACTTGGGGTCCACGCGGACACCGAGCTCGGTGACCACCTGGCCGTCGACCTCAACCCGGCCCTCGGCGATCATTTCTTCGCAGACACGCCGTGAGGCGACGCCGGCCGATGCCATGACCTTCTGGAGGCGGATGCCGTCCTGGTCGTGCAGTTCGGACTGGGGAACCTCGGCGCGGGGGCCGCGCTTGCGGGCCGGCTTGCGCACGGGCCCGAGGCTCTGGCCGAAGCGTTCGCTGCCGAAGGCTCGGGAACCGGTGGCCTTGGCCGCCCCGGCGCCGATGCGCGGCTTGGGCTTGAGGGCCCCGGGCGTGCCGGGGGCCTTGCCGAAGCCAGGCTTGCGGGCGGCAGCCTTGCGGGCCGCTTCCTTGCCGGAGGGCGCCTTGGACTTCCAGTCCCCGGAGGCGGAGCGGCTTGCCGACGGCGCGCCGTCGGGTCCCTGCAGGTCCGGATCGATGAAGGCCTCTTCGCGGGGCTTGGGGTGCTTGAAGGGGCGGTCGCTGCCGCCCTTGTAGCCGGCTCCCCCGCCGCGGCTTCCGCCCTTGTAGTCGGCTCCGCCGCTGCGGCCTGCGCCGCCCTGGGCGCCGCCGCCGGAGCCCTGTGCGCCGCGGCCGGAGCCCTGTGCTTTGTTTTGTCCGGCACTGTTGCGTCCCGAACTGTTACGTGGTGAACCCTGGCGTCCCGCCTGTGTCATGACCCGTCCTTCGTTTGTTGTCCACGGCCACTGTCTCCCGACAGCACCCGCAGGCTGGGGCGAACAGCGCCCCGGTGGATACTCGTGTGCGGGTTGTTGCACCCGCACCAATTATGTCTACATTCTTCCTGCGTCGTAGTACTCTTCGATGCCTTCCAGCCCCGGAAGATGGGGTGAAAGTTGCGGTAGTTCCGCCACCGAGCCGATTCCCATTCTTTCGAGGAAATACGACGTCGTGCGGTACAGGATGGCCCCGGACTCCGGATCATTTCCTGAGTCCTCGATCAACCCCCGCTGCGTCAGCGTCCGCACGACAGAGTCAACGTTGACTCCTCGAATTGCAGACACCCGCGCCCTTGATACGGGCTGGCGGTAAGCGATGACGGCGAGCGTTTCGAGCGCCGCCTGCGTCAGCCTGGCTGTCTGTCCCTCCAGCACGAACTTGCCGACAATGTCGGCGAACTCCGCGCGTGAATAGATCCGCCAGCCTCCGGCGATATTCCGCAATTCAAAACCCCGGGGGGCGGCACGAAAGCCAGCAGTCTTGATAGCGAAACTGGCATCGTCCACATCCGGGGCATTAACAGTATAGCCGTTATACTCCCGCTGCAGTTCCGCAAGCAGGTCCTCGACGACGTCGACGGTCAGGTCCAACCCGGCGGCGAGCTCGGCCGCCGTCGCCGGCTGGTCGATCACCATCAGGACCGCCTCGAGGGCTGCCCGGGCGCTCCCGGGAAACTCACCGCCGCCGGGGAGGCTTCCGACGTCGGCCGGGCCTGTGGTGTCAGGACCGGTGATGCCGGGACCGGTGTCGGGTGCGGCGTCGGATGCTTCGTTCACGGCTGCTCCTCGTATTCTTCACTCAGGTTCGCGCTGCTCCAGGCTTCGCCGTCGGCGGTCCAGCGGACAGTCAGGTCCCCCAGCGGGAGCACCTGCTCAAAGCCCACTGCCTTGTCCCGGAACATCTCCAGCAGCGCCAGGAAGCGCGCCACAACGACGAGGGTGGATTCGGCGTCGGCGATCAATGCCCGGAAGGTCAGCGGTCCGGCAAGCTGCAGCCGGTGCCCCAGCAGTTCGGCCTGTTCCTTGACGCTGACGGGGGTGCCGTGCAGGTGGGCGAGGCCCACCTCGGTGGGTGCGGCCTCCTTGGGTTTGAGGGCGGCCTCGGCGAGGGCGGCGAACTGCTGCGGGGTGTGCCGCCACAGGAGCTCCGGCAGAAGTGCCGCGAAGTGGCCTTCCAGCGCGACCTGCCGGGGATACCGCGCGGCCTCGAGCTCGAGGGTGGAACCCATCATGCCCGCCACCTGCTTGAACGCCTTGTACTGCAGGAGCCGGGCGAAGAGGAGGTCACGGGCCTCCAGCAGGGCGATATCTTCCTCGTCCTCCACCTCGCCGGCCGGCAAGAGCCGGGCTGCCTTGAGGTCCAGCAGGGTGGCGGCGATGACGAGGAATTCGCTGGCCTCATCAAGAGCCCACTCCTCGCCCAGTTTCTGCAGGCCTTTGATGTATTTGATGAATTCGTCGGTGACGGTGGACAGCGCCACCTCGGTGATGTCCAGCTGGTGCTTGGAAATCAGGCCGAGCAGGAGATCGAAGGGGCCGGTGAAGTTGGCAAGCCGGACCTCGAATCCGGGTTTTTTCGCGGGCGGCGACGACTCCGGCTGCGCTGTGGGGGTCCCTGTAACCGTCACGGTCCTGGCTAGGGCGCGCCGCCGCGCGAAATGAGCTCTTTGGCCAGGTTGCGGTAGGCGTCGGCGCCGATGTGGTTGCCGGCGTAGCTGGTGATGGGCTCGGCCGCGACGCTGGCATCAGCGAACTTGATGGACCGCTTGATCACGGTCTCGAAGACCTTGTCGCCGAAGGCCTCCACCAGTCGGGAGATCACTTCGCGGCTGTGCAGGGTGCGGGCGTCGTACATCGTGGCCAGGACGCCGTCGACCTGGAGCCGGGGGTTCAGCCGGTCCTGGACCTTGTCGATGGTCTCCACCAGCAGCGCGACGGCGCGCAGGGCGAAGAACTCGCAGATGAGCGGGATGATGACGCCGTGGGCGGCGGTCAGCGCATTGACGGTGAGCAGGCCGAGGGAGGGCTGGCAGTCGATCAGGACGACGTCGTAATCGTCCTCGACTTTCTTGAGGGCGCGGTCCAGCACCTGCTCGCGGGCAACCTCGTTGACGAGCTGGACTTCCGCGGCGGAGAGGTCGATGTTGGCCGGGAGCAGGTCCACGTTCTCGACGCCGGTCTTGTGGATGGCGTCGCGGATGTTCACCTTGCGGTCCATCAGCACGTTGTAGACCGTGAGGTCCAGTTCGTGGGGATTGATGCCGAGGCCTGCGGAGAGCGCGCCCTGGGGGTCGAAATCGACGAGGAGCACCCGGCGGCCGTATTCGGCCAGCGCGGCAGCCAGGTTAATGGTGGAGGTGGTTTTACCCACTCCGCCCTTCTGGTTGACCATGGCGATGACCCGCGCGGGGCCGTGGGATGACAGCGGCGCGGGCTCCGGAAAGTCGCGTTGAGGGCGCCCGGTGGGGCCCATAACGGCGTCTTCCAGATCGAGTTCGGTGCCTTCCAGAGTTGCTGAACCCTGTTCGCTGCTCACGTATCTATCCACACTTTCGATGACGGTGATGGTGGTGCTTGATATTCTGCCTGCGTGATTTCTCTGCCTGCTTTGATCTACCTGCTTTTTGATCTGCGCTGAACCTCCAGCGCAGATCTTATTCCTCCCAAGGTTACAGCGCCCGACACGGTATTCCGCGGACCTTGACAGCGGCCAATATTTGAGCCTCAACCTTCTGGTAGAAGTCGAAGGTTGCCATGCGGGCACGAGAAACCGCCCGGACCCTTGGGGGCGTCCGGGCGGTTTGTCTTGGGCCGTCCTGCGAATCAGGCGTTCGCCAGGACCGGTCGGGCCGGCTCGGTGGCAGCCTCGGGGGCTGTCTCGTGCACACCATGTCCGGCGATCATCGTCTGCTCGTCGAAGGGTTCGCTGCCCGCGAGGACCCGCTCCACGCGTCCGCCGTCGATCTCCTTGACCCAGGTGCCGATCAGCACGGTGGCGACGGCGTTTCCGGTGAAGTTGGTCAGGGCGCGGGCCTCGGACATAAAGCGGTCGATTCCGACGATCATGCCGACTCCGCCGAGCAGTTCCGGCTTGTGGGCCTGGAGTCCGGCAGCGAGGGTGGCCAGTCCGGCGCCGGTGACACCGGCAGCGCCCTTGGAGGCAATGATCATGAAGATCAGCAACGACACCTGAGCGCCGAGGTCCAGCGGCGTGCCCATGGCGTTGGCGACGAACAGGGACGCCATGGTCAGGTAGATGGCGGTGCCGTCAAGGTTGAAGGAGTAGCCGGTGGGGACAGTGACGCCGACGACCGGCTTGGACACGCCCAGGTGTTCCATCTTCGCAATCAGGCGCGGCAGGGCGGCCTCGGAGGATGAGGTGGAGAAGATCAGCAGGTACTCGCGGCCCAGGTACTTCATCAGCCGGAAGATGTTGACGCCGGCGACGATCTTGAGGAGGCCGCCCAGGATCACCACGATGAACAGGGCGCAGGTGACGTAGAACGCACCCATCAGGGTGGCCATGCTGAGGATGGCCTGCATGCCGGTGGCACCGACGACGGCGGCAATCGCACCGAACGCTCCGATCGGGGCCAGCCACATGATCATGACCAGGATGCGGAAGACGAGGGCCTGGCCGTAGCCGACGGCCTTGAGGATCGGGGCGCCCTGCGGGCCCATCTGCTGGAGGGCGAAGCCCACCAAGAGCGCGGCGAGCAGGGTCGGCAGGACCGGGATGTCGCCGGGGATGATACCCAGCAGGAAGTCGACGGTGCTGTCCGTGGCGGCCTTCTTGCTCGGATCGTAGGGGGCCAGCTTGAGGCCCTCGCCCGGGTGGATCAGGTTGCCGACCACGAGGCCGATGGCCAGCGCGAAGGTGGACATGACCATGAAGTAGCCCAGTGCCAGCCCGCCGACCTTGCCGACAGTGGCCGCCTTGGCGATCGAACCGATGCCCAGCACGATGGTGCAGAAGATGACCGGGCCGATCATCATCTTGATGAGTTTGATGAACCCGTCACCGAGGGGCTTCAGGGATTTGGCGAACTCGGGGAAGAGCAGCCCCACCAGTGCGCCGAGGATGACGGCGGCGATGACCGCGATGTACAGGTAATGGGACTTGTCGAGCCCCTTGCGCTTTTTGACCGGCGCCGCGGCCAGTGCCGCTGACTCTCCTCGTTGAGAGGCCATGGTGTTCTCCTTAGTAGGCTGGAAGTCGGCGGCCCAGGCTGTGGGCCTGTCGCGTCCGTTCTGCGTGTTCCACCATCATTGGGGATGGAGTGACGCGCATCACCCTTGCGTTCATATTGGTCATGGAAGGTGTTGATGATCCACCGCTGGAGCATCGCCCGACGGCTGTTTGTGGCCCATCTGCTGTTCATGCTGGCCCTGACCGCCATCGTCGGCACGGCCACGTTCGTTGACGCCCGCGACCAGGCCTATGACGAGGCCGGCCGGCGGATGGCCGCCGTCGCGACCACCATGGCGGACAACCCGCTTGTACTGGACGCGGCCGGCGCCGCGAATCCCACGCCCCTCCTGCAGCCGTACGCCCTGAAGGTCATGGCGGACGCGGACGCGGACTTCATCACGATCATGGCGCCGGACCGCACCCGGTGGACCCATCCCAAGGACGAGGAACTCGGCAAGCCCTACATCGGGTCCATCGACGCCGCCCTGGACGGCCAGGTCTTCACGGAGATCACGGCCGGCACCCTGGGCCCCTCCGTCCGCACCATTGCCCCGGTCAAGGACGCGGACGGCACGGTGCGGGCCCTCGTCGCGGCCGGGGTAACGGTCCGCACGGTGGACATCGCCGTCTCCGGCAGGCTGCCGGCGCTGCTGGCCATCGGGCTGGCCCTGCTTGCGGGCGGATCGGCGGCGTCCTGGCTGCTGGGACGGTACCTCCGGCAGGTCACCCGGGGCTGGGGTCCGGAGCAGCTCGCCCAGCTCTTCGCCTATTACGAATCGGTCCTCCACTCGGTCCGCGAAGGCGTCATCCTGATCGATCCCAAGGGCAAGGTGGTGATGTACAACGACCAGGCCGCCGAACTGCTGGGCCTCGCTCCCCGCACGTCTGACGGCGGAGATCCGGCTGCCGGCCGCGACGGTACGGCGGCCGACGGCGGCCGGCAGGAGGCGCCGTCGCTCGCGGACCTCCCGCTGGCCCCCAGCCTCAGGGAGCTGTTCGAGTCGGGCCGGACCGCGCTCGACGAGATCCACCTGACGGGCTCGCGGATCCTCGTGGTGAACCAGGGACCCGCCGTCGGGCCCGGCTCCGCCGCCGGACGCACCGGCGCGGCCGTCTACGGGACCGTCGCCACGATCCGCGACCGCACGGAAATCGAGTCCCTCGGCAGCGAACTGGAGACCATGCGCACGCTCTCCGATGCCCTGCGCGCCCAGACCCACGAGCACGCCAACCGGCTGCATACGATCGTCTCCCTGATGGAACTGGGACGGGGCACGGAAGCCCTGGACTTCGCCACCCAGGACCTTGAGCTCAGCCAGCGGCTGACCGATGACCTGGTGAGCTCCATCGAGGAGCCGGTGCTGGGCGCCCTCATCATGGGCAAGGCGGCCGAGGCCCACGAGCGGGGCGTCGAGTTGACCCTCAACACCGGCGGGAACGGGCACGGGCCCGCTCCAGTGACCGGGCTGGCGGTGCAGGACCTTGTGGCCATCCTGGGCAACCTCCTGGACAACGCGATCGACGCCGCGGCCGAGGCACCCGCGCCGCGACTCGTGGAGCTCACGGTGGAACCTGCCCCCGGCGCCCTGGAGATCACGGTGGAGGACAGCGGGCCGGGGATCGATCCGCAGGCCGTGGATGACATCTTCCGGCACGGCTTCAGCACCAAATCTCCGGGACCGTTCGGGCGGGGCCTTGGCCTGGCACTGGTCCGCCAGGCGGTGCAGCGGCTCGGCGGTACCATGACAATCACCAGCCCGGCCGGAGCACTGTTCCGGGTCACGCTGCCAACGTCGCCGGCGGGGTTAACGGCCGCACCACCGGCGACATCACTGACCACCGAGGGACAGCAATGAGTGACATCCGTGTACTCGTCGTCGAAGACGAGCCCATCGCCGCGGCAGCCCACGCCGCCTACATCGGCCGGCTGGAGGGATTCACGTTGGCCGGTTCGGCCCCCGACGGTCAGTCCGCGCTCCGGCTGATGACGGACTTCGCGGCGGCGGGCACGCCGGTGGAGCTGGTTCTGCTGGACATGAACCTGCCGGATCTGCACGGGCTGGACATCGCGCGGCGGATGCGGGCCGCCGGGCTGTTCGCGGACATCATCGCCATCACGGCCGTCCGGGAACTGAATATTGTCCGCAGCGCGGTGGCCACCGGGGTGGTCCAGTACCTGATCAAGCCGTTCACCTTCGCGACGTTCGCGGACAAGCTCGCCAGCTACCGGCTCTTCCGGGAGCAGCTGGCCTCCCCCGCCGCCGGCCAGGCCGGCCCCGGTGCGTCCCAGAGCGATGTGGACCAGGCCTTCGCGAGCCTGCGGGCGCCCTCCGAGCTGCCGCTGCCCAAGGGGCTGGCCGCGTCCACGCTGGATTCGGTGCAGGACTTCATGAAGCAACAGTCCGGGGCCGTATCTGCCAGCGAGGTCATGGATGCCCTGGGCATGTCCCGGGTCACCGCCCGGCGCTACCTGGAATACCTCGCCGACGCCGGCACGGTGTCCCGGACGGCACGCTACGGCGCGCCCGGCCGGCCGGAGAACGAATACCGCTGGAGGCGAAACTAAACGGACGCACCTTCCTCGGTATCGACGGACACCGCCACATCAACTGCCTCTCATTTGCAGGACTCGCCTGCACAGCGTCCCGCGTGTTTCCAAAGGTTGTGCAGGGCAGTATTGAGCGTTGAATTTTCAGTACTTCCCTGCACGCTTCGCACCGCTCGCTCAGTGCTCCTGTGCACAATGACTCCTAGGGGCGCATGGCTTCGGCCGCCCTGCGTTGCCCGCGTTCAATTGCCCGGTTCACAGTGGAGCGACCGACGCTAAACAGCTCGGCCAGCTCTGCCTTGCTCTAGTGTCCTGCGGCGTGCAGTTCGAGGAGGTGGTTTTCCTGTTTGACGGTGAGTTTCGGCTGTTTCCCTCGTAGCCGGCCCTTGGCCTTGGCAACCTTCATTCCTTCACGGGTGCGCATGCGGATGAGGTCGGCTTCGAACTCGGAGATCATCGCCAACACGTTGAACAGCAGCTTGCCCATCGGGTCAACTGGGTCATGGACGGAGCCCCCAATGCTGAGTTTTGATTCCGCGGTTAGCGAGGTTATCTGCAATTCGTGGGCATCCCGGACGGAACGGGCCAAACGGTCCAGTTTCGTGACGACGAACGTATCTCCCGCCCGGCACGCGGCCAGGGCTTCGCGAAGTCCGGCGCGGTTCTTATTTGTGCCAGTAAAGCCGTGGTCAACATAACTTCGATCGAGCTCAACGCCGAGGGCAGCCAGGGCATCCCGCTGCGCAGTGAGGTCTTGCGTCTCGGTGGACACTCGCGCGTAGCCGACCAGTATTTCAGACATGGAAAAAGTGTGTCATATCATGCCCCGTCACCGGTCGCTTCACCGGACAGGTCTTACGGGACGCCGATGGACCGCAGCTCGCAATGGTGCAGTTCAGCGGTGTGTGCGACCGGTGGAGAACCGGCTAACGGGCCAGCCGCTGATGTCGTTAACCGGCCGGCTAGCGTTGGCGCTGGTTCATCGGGTTGTCCCTGGTTGGGCCATCGACGCGTCGTGGAGGTTTGCTACTCAGCGCTACTTGGCGGCCGACTTCATGCTGAGTTCGTCAGCCTCTTCCTCCGTAACGATTCCGACGAGCTCGGCAATCTTCACGACGATGTCTTCCATGGGCTCTTCGGCCGTGCTGAATCCACCACGCGACGCGAGTGTCGGGGTGACCTGGTCGAGCTCCTCGAACGTTACCCCGTGCATGACTGGTACTAAGAGGCTCCGGCGCAGCAGAGCGCTGAGCTCGTTGCTCGCAATGCTGCGGTCTGTACGCAGCTTGTCGAGCATGGCGGGCGTCACCAGCACGATCCCCATGCGCGAACTCACCAATCCACGGTCGATGGCTACTCGCATGTCCGTGCCAGGTCTCAGGCTCACTTCACTGAACCACACAGACACGTTTTCTCCGAGAAGCAACTCGTAAACGTCATTCGCGGCTGCTTGACGGTCGGGCCAGGCATGACAGAGGAACACGTCATTCGCCTGAGTCCGTAAGACCGTCGCGGCGCGGACAGACTCTAGATCGCGCACCTGCTGCTCCGTGTACGAGGCAGTCGACCCGCTGGGCTGCCAAGTCGGGCGGGCGACACCACGTCCCCGCCCCCGCTACTGCCCGACAGGCTCCCGCTCCTACGCACAGGCGCGGCCGGTGTGGGGTAGGAGGGGTACGACCGAGACGGCGAGTATGACGAACGCCCATAGCCGGACGAGCATGCAGGGCAGTTAGCCCGACCGCTTGCAGTGCGGTGGCCATCTCTTGGAGCTGTGCATTGAGCCATGCGCTGATGGTACTGCAGACCTACGACACCGAGTGCAGCAATCGCCCCGTCGGTGCCCGCAAGCCGATCGGGTTGCGGGTGCGCCGGCGTGCAGCTGAGCAGCCCGTTGGCTGTGCTTCAGTGCGCGCGGCGATCCCGTCCCCCGTAGAGTTGGGCACCAGCCTGTAGCAGACACTCGCTTCAAGGAGACTCATGCCAGAGAGCCCTCGCGTCGAACGACTCGAAGTAAGCGTCGGAGGGCTTTCCCGACGCCAACTCATAGACAGCCTGAGTTCGCGTGGCATCCTGGTCAACGGTCACGCGGAAACCCTGATCGAGGACGTCATCTTCGACGACCAGGCATCTCGTCCTGTGGTGGTCACGGAGCGGACGGTCGCCGAACTAGGGCTTCCCAGTGGGGCGACGCTTACTCAGATCTTCGAGGTTGCACAGCAACAGGGCTTGTTCCTGTGCCCAGTGGATACTGCACCCTATTTGCGCATGGCTCTGAACCAGCAGGTCGCGTCTCGCGACACAGTGATGTCTTCGGGTGGCGCACCCGATGGCGGCCTCACAGTGGCCGCCGAAGCGCTTAGCAAGGACGACGAGTATCCGAAAGGCTTCTATCTTCGCGTGGTAGACGGTCAAGCGTGGCTGCGCGGCTACCGATGCGACGACGAGCACACTTGGTCCCCCGATGACCGGTTCATCTTTCAGCTTCCGCCGCCGCCCGCTCTAACTCAGCCCGGTGCCGTATGACTGAGCATTTACCGTCCTGGCCGACCACACCACCGACCCACGATTCAGTCGTTTTGCGCGAGTTCACTGACGACGACGTACATCTGGCCTTCGAGCTTGGGGACGATCCTTACATCCCTCTCATTGGTAGCCTTCCCGCACTCCCAACAAAACAGCAGGCCCTGGAGTGGATCCACCGGCAGCGCGGCCGGTTCACCGAAGGAAAAGGGCTGTCCTTCGCCATCGCCGATGCCGAGTCGTACAACGCCGTCGGTGCCATCGGACTGTGGCTTCAGAATATGCCGGCCGGCCGCGCGACGATCGGCTACTCGGTTGCCCCCGCGCACCGCGGCCGCGGGATCGCCAGCAGCGCGTTGAAGGCACTGACCGCGTTCACTTGGACCATCCCCACTCTGCACCGGATCGAGCTGTACATCGAGCCGTGGAACAGCAACTCAAGCCGTGTTGCCGAGGCGTCTGGTTTCCAGCGTGAGGGCCTGCTCCGCAGCCACCAGGAGATTGGTGGCACCCGGCGCGACATGCTGCTCTACGCGACAACGCGACCTTGACCGCATCTTGGCTGTTGGTGTTCGTTTCTGCTCAGCCGGAGTGTCGCAGCAGAGTCCGCTTCGTAATCGTGAGGCGTCCCGCAGAGGGTTAGCGGACAGGTAGTTCCGCGCGGATAGCGTCGGCGATTCGGGAAACTACATCCTCCGCCGCTAGTCGAGACGTGTCGATGACGAGGTCAGCTTCTTTGATCATCCATTTCCGGGCTGCTGCATACTTTTCGAGGTGATCCAGTCTCCATTGTCTGCCGGACAACTCGACCTGGTCGTTCTCAATTCGATTTCGGAGGGTAGCCTCGTCCGCGTCCAGCACTATGTGGACCACTTGATCGTCCAGTTCACTGAAACTCGCTTTCAGTTCTGCCCAATAGTCCTGCCGCAACACGGTCTGGACCGCCACCAGGTGTTGTCCGGTATGCCGACGAATTTCGAAAGCTGTAGCTGGAACCAGAGCCCGCCAGGCCGGCAGATCCTGAAAATCGCTGAAGGCTTGGTCCTTCAGACTGTGCATAAGCATGTAGCCGACAGCTTCGGGGTCAAACAGCCGCAGACCAGGCTGCGTTTCCACCAGTGCCTGGCCGGCAGTTGTTTTTCCCACCCCGAAGGTTCCGTTGATCCAAATCATCATGTCGCCGACGATATCTTCACCCACACGAGATCGGCGGGTGACAAAGCTCGTGTCCGAGAATAGATGGTTAGGGCGCCCGTTCAGGGTTCCCCCTACGCACATGTAGTGGGTCGTGCAGACGAGTGTGGACATTCCCAACCCACAATGCGTCCCCGGTCCCGGAGAGTCTCAGTTTTGCTGTTCGCGACTTTTCCTCATTGATATTACTTCCCACGTCTGGCCACCCACTGGGGTACGCATGACAACGTCACGTCCCTGAAAGCCAAGCGACTCGTAGAGTCTCCGCGCAGGCCCGTTTTGGGCGTACACGCCCAAAGTCAGTTCGGATACTGACTTGGCCGCGAAGGCTGCGGCCGCTAACCGCTCCATCAGCTGCCGCCCCAACCCCTCTCCCCGCCGACCTGGATCGACAATGACAAAGCCCAGGCGGCACGCACGCGCATCATCGAGGAGAAGGGAACCGTGACCGACAATCGCCCCGCTGCTTTCGTCAATCGCCGTCCAGTACTGGCGGTTGACATTGGTCAGGTACCTTTCCAATTGGGGTCGGTCCAGCGGCCACGAGAACGTAGGTCCTGACCACATCACCATGGATGCCTCGTCTGGAATCCAGCTCAGGAAGACATCCAGGTCTGCGACTGCCGTGGGCTTTAGCAACATTCCTGCATTCTAGGCATGGGCGCTATCGGACCATGATTGTGTAGCGTCCTACTTTCCCTCGGCTCGTCGTGACGACCCCGTCAAGAACTCCGCCGCAGCGTTCTATGGTCTTCACCGAGGGGACGTTATCCACAAAGCAGGACAGCAGAACTCGATTCATACCGCGGGCCTTGGCCACGCCGAGCATGTCACGGAGTGCCTTAGCGGCAAGCCCGCGTCCTCTGGCGGACGGCCGGAGTCCGTAGCCTACGTGTCCCAAGACGTCCAGGTCCCGGGCTGATTCGTGACGCAGAGCGATTCCCCCGAGTACTTCGCCGTCCTCGAAGATCCAACGGAAGGTGGCCCCGTCGTCTCCAGCTGACGACTCCTTGGCGGAGAGCCGATCGACGAACGCGCGGAATCCCTCTGAAGAACGAACATCGTCGGTGTCCAGCAGGCCGAAACCATCCTCGTGGAGGCCGTCGCCCCATTCCTCGTGCGCTTCTCGCCACGCCGCATACAGGCCAACCGAAGGGCGGACGAGCAGAGACATAGTCTAACGCTACCGTCCACGAGCGCCCCGTAGAGGGATCGGCTAACGAAAACCCAGAGCCAAGGGCTATGTTTGCCCGATGAAGAGCGGCGCGGAGAGGCCTCAAGAAAGACGATTCAAAATTGTCGGGATAATCGGAGTCGTTCTCATCCCGTTTATCGGTGCTCTCGTCAGCATCGCAACTGGTTGGTCTCCTTGGATAACGTATGGAATCCCTTTACTTGTCTTATTCCTGGTTACTCTCCTGCTGGCACGCGCTGTGCGGCGCGAGGGAGGCAGATCCGCAAACGCAGAGTCGGGGAATAGCCCAGAATGAGACCGTTGAGCGCGTTCCCCAACTGGATCTCAATGCGGGACGATGATCGGTCTAGGATTCAGCTAGGCAGCATGAGGGGGTGCTGTTATGGCGGAAGGAACGGCGTTCGTGCGGGTGATTCGTAATGCGAAGCGGGTGTCTGTCGTTGGTGGTGGGGTTTTAGTCATTGCGGGTGGCCTTGGCCTGTGGCGAACTGCGGTGCTGTTGAACGAGCCTGAACCGGGCAGAGTCGCAGCATTGACTGGAATGCTTGCTGTCGTGGCCTTTATCCGAGGTTTCGTCATTCTGTTTTGGGACCGCCGATCAACCCCCAGTGCTCTGATGCGGCCGCAGGCGGCAGATGCCCTTGTAGCGATTTTGCCTGTAATCGTGGTCGTGTCTTTCGTCGTGGCTCTCCGGGAAATCGGAGATCCCGCCAGTCCCGCCCTGTGGTTGTTTATCCTGGTTCTTGCCTCGGCGACCATTTCAGTGAGGCCGGCAAAAACTGCTTCGCTCTTAGAGATTCCGCCGCTTCGCTCGATGAAGTTGTTGGACTGGGTGCGAATCCAGAGCTTCGGTACAGGAACTCTTTTCATTGCAGTCTGGTTTTCGGTGCTGTACTTAACTTCCCCACTAAGTGTGGATACTTGGACGCCAAGGGTTATCACGACCGCACTCGTTCAAGCCGGGGTAAGCATCTGGCGGATGCTGGAACAACACCACGTGGGCAAGACAGGGCCGCGTCTAACTGGCATGCAGATCATCTGGTTGCGAGCCATCCACGTAAATCAAGGACACGCCGCTGCCGTTAGGGAACTACGAATGATGCAACCCAGGATCGGAACAGCCCACGCCGAGAGGGTCATTGAAAACCTTTACCGGTCTGAGGAGAAATAGTGGATGCAGCGTAGCTGATCCAGGCAGCAACAGTAGTGAACCTGTGCCTCCCGCCATCCGTTTCGGCACTGGCAACTGTATGGTGCTTCTTTCGGGCACTATTGGCACTTGTTAAGGCTCACCGCCAGAGGATCAATCGAAACGTCGTTCTGAAAGAGATGACCGCCCAGATGCTTGTCTCAGGGGCCACAACGGCGTGGTCTCGCCTCTACAAGGAGGGTCGCGGAATCTCGCCGGAGCACTTCACGTTCGCTGACGTCGGCTCCATTAAAGCTATGGGGTTCTTCTATATGGTGATCGGGGTTTTCTGGTTCGGTGGCTCCCTCTTCGCCCGGTGATGGAGAGTTTCGCTCAACTATGCCCGCGGGCGGATCCTCTACCGGACCCGACGAGGGTGGCTAGTAGCAAGTGCCGAGACGGTCTGGCTGGGGTGCCTGCCCAATCCCGAGCAGGGCAACGGCAGGTAACACCACTTTTCCACCGCTAGTCATGGGCGCGACAAGGCGCAAGTATTCGTGCCGCATTGTGGACTGCATCGACGGCGACTGACTGGTTACGATTTTGCCGATTCCTCCCACGCCGCCGGCCGGGCCCGCCCACAAATCCTCAGCATCGATAGCGAAATCCCAAGCAAGAGTCTCCGTCTGCACCTCGTCCAGACCTGCACCCACAAGCAATTCATTCAATCCCTGTTCGGTACGGTCAAAGTCCTTATCCTCTGGCAGTCTCTGCTGGCCTGGGGCAGCTGCCCCGCTGGCTTCCACTACGTCTGACCAGAGCCTATTTATGGCAGAGAGTTCAGAGGGCCACATCGTCACAGCGACGACGCCGCCCGGTCGGCAGACTCGCTTGAGGTCAGCCACAGCGGCACGAGGGTCGTCGACGTGATTGACGACGAAGTTTGCCACAACTGCATCAAAAGTATCTGGGGCGAGGGGCAAGTTCGGTACCCCACCTAAGAGCAGTTCTGCATGAGGTGCCGTTGCGCGGGCTAAGGCGAGCATCTCGGCATCAGGATCGATGCCGGTCACCTCTGCACCTCGATCGATTGCACGGGCCGTGAGGTTACCGGTTCCACACCCAACATCCGCCAAACGGCAACCTGCGGATCTGCCTAATACGGCTTCTGTCGCGTCCAGCAACGGCACGATTGCCCCGGCGCATAAGTGCGCAAAGCTCTGTGAGTATGGGCGGCCAACGCCGGCCCAGTTGCTGGTGCCCCGTTGGTCCGTACCAATGGTCGTCAAGTGATATCCGCCCCCAAGACTAGTCATCCATTCCTCAGGCCAAGTCTGGGCCAACACGGCTGAGACTCTTGCTCACGCCTTGCACCGGCGCGTCGCCGGGCAACAACACGCCCGCTAGAGGATCCCCAAACGGATTGGGGGTGTCGTGAATAGCGCTGGATGCTTGTTGACGCCAGGTCAGGGTCCTACTAATGAAGAACAACCTGGTAAAGGTTGTGGTCCTGCCATTTCCCCGCAATTTCCAAGTACTGTGGAGCCATCCCAATCTGCCGGAAGCCCGCCTTTAACAGCACCCGTTGCGAACCAGCATTGTGCAGGAGTGTGCTCGCCTCTATGCGGTGCAGCCCAAGTACGTCACGTGCCGTTTCGACGATCGTCTGGACGGCAGCGGATACCAGACCACGGCCCGCGTAAGCGCCATCTACCCAGTAACCCAGCCCTGCACTTTGGAACGGTCCACGCACGATGCCGGCCAAGTTGAATCTGCCGACAAGGGCGTCGCCAGCAAACAATCCCAAGGGGAACCCTTCCCCGGAATCAGCCGCAACAAGGCGCCTCGCAATATCCGCGGCCTGCCACCCTTCGGTGTAGTACTCCTCGGGACGCACCGGCTCCCAGGAAGAAAGGTACTCACGGTTGCGCACATACGCAGCGGCAAGCGCTGACGCATCACTCGAATGCAATGTGCGCATACTGACATTTTCACTGAGCTGACGCGGTTCAAACACCAGTCAACAGTACTCGCGGCGTACCCTCCAATGATGCCCGGTTAGCGTTCGGCATCCGGGACGTTCTCACGGTCTCGTTGGTGAACCGTTGCTCTGGTCTATGGCCCAGCAGGCCAGTACGCTGAGCCATGCCCAACAATTCACGACCCTCAAAAGCGGTCAGATGGTCGGTATTGATCGCAGTGGGCTTTCTGCTGACCTTGGCCACTGGTTTGCTCGTCAACTGGCAACTCGCGCCATTTGTGTTTCTGCTCTACTTCGTGGGCGGCTGGGCCGTGGACAAGGCCCAGAAGAAGAAGAAAGATACTGACGCCTATCGCGAGGATTGGTTAAATAAGCGGAAGGGCAGCGGAAGTGACACCGAGGGCAAAGGCAACGGATCCCTAGGAACACCGTCACATTGTTCCCCGTCCTAATGCGGCGCTGTGTAGGCCCCATACAGCCGGGCACTATCCAGTCAAAACCAGCCTTGGCACATGCCCGACGGCGTGAATCGGTCCGTCCGTTGGGGGATTGAACGCTGCCAGCACATAGGACATGCTTCTTTTGAGTAGGAGAGGCGAGCTAAGGCATGGAACCATGGATCGACCCGCGGGAGCGCCGAGCCAGGTGGTATTTTTCAACGCTGCTCGTGCTCAACATCAGTGTTCTCATTGCGATGATAGTGCTGGTCTTGCTCGCCAAACTGACCCTGGAAGAGGTCGCTATTGCAACCGTGGCAGCCTTCCTATCACTCCTCGGCGCGATTATGACTGCAAGGCATCTGAAGCAGCTTCCACGCGAATTCCGACTGCATGAGGATCGTAGCGAGAGTCCCGGCGGTACCACCTGACTACTCGGAAGTTTGTGCCGCAGAAGGTTCGGGGGTGATCGGTCCGGCGTTAGCTTTACTGACGCTTCCTCAACACGAAGAGTCCAATCAGGTTTGCCAAAGCAAACGCGATGCTGAGCACAATCACCACAGCGTTGACGGCCGCCCAGAATGGCCGGGGGTTAGAAAAGTGCGCAATTATCCCCATGACCAAGACGAGGATCCCAGCAAATACACCGCCAATAGTCGGGAACTGACGCTTTTTCTGGTGGGCAGCCCTTGGTTCGGTGACGTCTGACATGTTCGGAGCATACAACCGCGAGCCATGGAAGTCGCGGGTGTTATACCTCAAGACCGCGACTAGAAATCGCGGCCTAGGAGCCGATGAGTACTGTGTTACGCACGGAGTTGTGGGTGGTCCTGGATCAGATTGTCTCAGTGCTCCTGAATCAGGTTGACACACTCAATACCACCACTGGGGTCTCAACAGCTATGCCGTGAGCACGTAGCCAGGCTCTGAAGTGGCCGGTTGGGGATCCCATACGAAAGGGCAAAACCGCCGTTTCAAGCTGCGACTTAACCGCCATTCCGGGCTAACAGGGATTCACGATTTGATGTTCCTCGGAAACCTTCGTTATTGAGAAGTGTCGGGAAAGCATGGCGCCAGCGCGAATCCGCTGGCAGGCTGACCCTCATGAAGAAGCAGTCCGTTTCTCCGACACTCGCCCTACTACTAGGGGGAGCTGTGTTGTTGGGCGGCTGTTCACCGGCCCGGACACAGGGAGCCAGTGCAAGCTGGGCGAAGGCGTACCCCACCCTTCAAGAACTTACCCAAGACGCCGACGCCATTCTGGTCGGAATGGTGGAGAAATCCACGCCGGCCTCAGCGGTAGATGGCATCCCCTTTACGGACGCCACTGTGGCCGTAAATATCTGGCTCAAGGGGAAAGAATCGGCATCGGCCATCACAGTGAAACAAACTGGCGGGGCTGTACCGGGCGCGTCCGTCTCTGTTGTGGATCCCCTGATGCAACCAGGAGAGTCCTCGATGCTATTTCTGCACAAGAACGACGATGGTACTTACACAGCCCTATCCGGCCCCACGGGTCGCCTGCTTGTTTCGGGGACTGCGGTAACGAAAATGCCGGATACCAGCCTCGCTGAGGCAATACCCGAAACGCTTCCTGCGCTGATCGCCGAGATTAAACTCCTGCTCTGAACGGACGTTCCCGAGGAAGCCCCGCTAGGCCGTTCCGATTAAGGTTCCTTCAACGGATTGGCTTACGGACGAGGTTCCTAGAGTTTCTGACAAACTGGCCGCATGACCACGATCTTCACGCATAAGCCGACAATCGAGGGCCAACGCGTCAAACTGCGGCCGATTCAGGCTCGGGATGCACTTATAGTGCATCGGATGCTCCAGGACGCCGAAGCTGCAATTCTGACCGGAACAGTGCACTCCAGCAGCCAGACAGCGCTGCCTTGGACTGTTGATGACCTCCGCGAGACGTACGAACGCTGGAGCTCCGCCGATGACCGTCTCGTCCTCGCCGTGATCGATCAGGCGACGAACGCGATGGTTGGAGAAGTCGTGCTCAACGACTGGAACGAGTTGAATCGCTCCTGCGGCTTCCGTGCTTTCCTTGGCGCCGAAGGCCGCGGCCGGGGGCTTGGCAGTGAGGCGACCGAGCTGATTGTCCGGCACGGCTTCCACGAGCTTGGTCTTCATCGGATAGCTCTTGAGGTTTACGCCTTCAACCCACGCGCCCGGCATGTCTACGAGAAAGTGGGATTTCGCTACGAAGGGACGGGCCGGGACGCGCTGTGGTTCGACGAGCAATGGATTGACGTTCACTACATGTCGATCCTTGAGACCGACGTACCACTGAGTCAGTAGAGGATCGGTCAACGGGCAGTAGCCGTTGTGTTGGATGTTCCACTGCTTGAATAGGGCTTACGGACTGAACGATCGACTTAGGGGATCTGACGTGACACAAGTGATAAAGGAAGAACACGATTCCTGGGACCGGGGAAGGTGGCGCAACCCGCCCGTGCGTGTCGTCGCGGATGGTCGGACTCTGCGGGTAACCGCAGCCGAGAACAGTGACGCATGGAGGCACACCTCATACGGCTTCGTCCATGACAGCGCGCATGCCCTGTTGGCACCGCTGCCCGCTGAGGGGGCGGTGGAGGTTTCATTCCTTCTGAATTACACCGAGCAGTTCGACCAGGCGGGGATCTATCTTCACGTTTCGGAATTTTCTTGGATCAAGGCCGGTGTGGAGGTGTCCGACGGAGTCCCACAGGTTGGGGCCGTCGTAACACGTGGGGTCTCCGACTGGTCGGTGGCACCTGTCCCTGAGTGGATCAATCGGGAAATCACAGTGCGGCCGAGCAGGGCCGGTAACGCCGTCACCATCAGGGCCCGTGCCGGGGATGAGGCTTTCCGGCTAATCCGCGTTGCTCCTCTGGATGAAACAGTAAGTGCCGAGGTCGGCCCATTTTGTGCCTCGCCCACTCGGGCTAACCTCACGACCACCTTCACCCGATGGGTTGAGACCGATGCAGATGCAACCCTGCACCCTGAACACGACTAAAGCCGCAGCACTCATCCGTGAGTCGTACTGGGAGCGGTGAAGGATCCTCCACGGGGACAGCCTGCGGTGTTCAGACCGTGAGCGCTCCAGTCATCCAGTCCTCGAGGTAGCGGATGACAGTCCTCGCGACCCACATTCGGCTGTCGTCCACGTGGTTCCAGACGAAGACCTCGTGATTCCCGCTGAGCGACAGGGCGAATAGGTCACCATTGCCGGCGTCAGCAAAGAAGACGAGTCCGTCGAAAGGCATGTAGAGCTGTCGGAAAACAGTGCTGTTCCGGAAGCGGTCGTTGTCTTCGGCGATCCGCTCGGCGCTCCACAGCAGACCAAGTCCATATTCACCCTCGATGCCATTCGTCTCCGCCAAGAGTCGTCGAAGGTGGTCAGGGAGTTTGTTGCGCAGTTGGGCTTCGCACGCCATTAGAGCGCCCGGCGAAGCGGGGGCGCTGAAAGTGGCTTTGCCCCAGCTCTGGATCTCATTCACGAGCATGACACCATCTTGTCGCAGGAGGGCTCCGATTGCGCTCCAAAGAGAGGCGCCGTATGCGTGTCCGGTAAAGGATACCCCAGCGCAACACCTACGGAGGTCCGTCGACGCACATACCTAGACTCACCTTCTCTAGGCCCTCGCAGGGCCAAATGTGTCGGTCAGGAGTCGCGCAGGAACCAGGACCGGCCGCGCCGCAAGGCGGTATACAGACGGTCGACGGCGTGTCCTGCAGCTGCATAACCCACGTCACGGAATGAGCCCATGCCACCGCGATAAAGGGTAAGGCCCTGTGCTGATGCCTCTCGGAGACCACGCCGATCAAAGACGCCAGCGAACAACTCATCTAGCCAGTCAGCGGTATGAACTCGCTGCTCATCCTGGCCCAACCGAGCGGCGGCGCGAACCTCGGCAATAGCGGAAACGATCTCAGTCCGGACGGCGTTGACGGTGTGCGACCTACTGCTCATAGGGCCATACTAGCGACGCCACTCGCAAAAGAGCGTTGGTGGATCCCCAAACGAACCGGAGTCTACGGCGTCGGACACTCGAACCCTACTGCCGCTCTTCGTCCTCCATACCCTGCAGGAGACCGTTTAGTTGGCCCTGCGTAGACGAATGACCCGGACGATGTGAAAAACGATTAACCCCACTCCGACGCTGAGGAATATAGCGTCTGGCCAGCTAGGCGGTTCTGTGGCAAGCCTGTATACGGCTGGAACCATGATGAATATGGCGAGGCCGATACCGAGCCAGGCTGAGAACCTGATTCGCTTTTGCTGTTCCCACGTTTTGGCAGCGGGCTCACTGCTGGTGGTGTGCTCGTTGACCGGTCTGCTGTAGTGCTCGGGTTCCATGCGACCCCTCAGGCTTGGTGTCCCGAGCCTACCTGAGCCACGCATCCCGTTCAGGAGCGGCTGCTGAGGGTTCGTCCTTCGTACGGCCACTGGCTCGTTTCTTCCCACGGCCCATAGATATGCGCCTATCCAACTAGTGACACGTAACACCGCTACTCCGCAGCTACTCCCCCGTGGCGGCGGGACGCAGGGTTCCGATGAGCTGGTCGATCACACCGGCGTCCTCGATCGTCGAGGGCACCACGTAGTCCTCGCCGTCGGCGATCTGGCGCATGGTCTTGCGCAGGATCTTGCCGGAGCGGGTCTTCGGGAGGGCCTCCACCACGGTCACGTGCTTGAAATCGGCGACGGCGCCGATGTCGCGCCGGACCAGCGCGATAAGGTCCTTGACCAGGATCTCCTCGGGCACATCCACCCCTGACTTGAGCACCACGTAGCCGCTGGGACGCTGGCCCTTCAACGCGTCCGCCAGGCCGATGACGGCGCATTCGGCCACAGCCGGGTGCTGCCCGATCACTTGCTCCATGGCGCCGGTGGACAGCCGGTGGCCGGCGACGTTGATGATGTCGTCGGTGCGGCCCATCACGAACAGGTACCCGTCCTCGTCCCGGTAACCGGAATCCCCGGTGGCGTAGTAGCCGTCGAATGCCTGCAGGTAGGAGGAGATGTAGCGCTCGTCGTTGCCCCACAGCGTTGTCAGCGTGCCGGGCGGCAGCGGGAGCGCCAGGACGATGTTGCCTTCGGTCCCTGCCTCGACGTCCAGGCCCGCCCCGTCGACGATGTTCAGTTTGAAGCCGGGCATCGGCACACTGGGCGAGCCGGCCTTGATCGGCAGCCCGTCCAGCCCGCGCGGGTTGGCGCAGATGGCCCAGCCGGTCTCGGTCTGCCACCAGTGGTCCACCACCGGGACACCCAGCATCCGCGAGGCCCAGTGGAAGGTGTCGGTGTCCAGGCGTTCGCCGGCGGCAAACAGGGTGCGCAGACTGGAGATGTCGTACTTTTCGAGCAGCTTGGCGTCGGGATCGGCCTTCCGGATGGCCCGCAGGGCGGTGGGTGCGGTGAACAGCACGTTGACCTTGTGGTCCTCGATCACCCGCCAGAACGCGCCGGCGTCGGGCGTGCCCACGGGTTTGCCTTCGTAGATGACGGTCGTGGCGCCGGCCAGCAGGGGCCCGTACACAATGTAGGAATGCCCCACCACCCAGCCGACGTCCGAGGCGGTCCACATCACGTCGCCGGGCCCGACGTCGTAGATGTTCTCCAGGGTCCAGCTGAGCGCCACGGCGTGGCCGCCGTTGTCCCGCACGACGCCCTTGGGCGCCCCCGTGGTTCCCGAGGTGTAGAGGATGTACAGCGGATCGGTGGCCTTGACGTCCACCGGAGCGGCGGGCGCGGCGGTGGCCATCTCGGTGTCCCAGTCCAGCCAGCCGGAGTGGCGGGCCACCGTGGACTCGAAGCCGTCCCGGGCCTTGACCACCACCGGTGTGTCCGGCGCCCCGGCCAGACCCAGAGCCTCCTCGACGGCGGGGAGGTACTCGATCCGGCGCGAGGGTTCGATGCCGCCGGACGCCGTGACCACGGCGGCGGGCGCGGCGTCGCGGATACGGGCGGCAAGTTCCTTGGGAGCGAAGCCGCCGAAGACCACCGAGTGCACGGCGCCGAGCCGGGCCGTGGCGAGCATGGCGATGGCGGCCTCGGGGATCATCGGCATGTAGATCACCACGCGGTCGCCCTTGCCCACGCCCCGGCTGCGCAGGACACCGGCGAAGCGGGCGACGAGGTCCGTGAGCTCCGCGTAGCTGTAGCGCCGCTGCGTGCCGAGCATGGCGGAGTCATAGATCAGGGCGTCCTGCCCGCCCCGGCCTTCCTCCACATGGCGGTCCAGCGCGTTGTAGGACGTGTTGAGCACGCCGTCGGGAAACCAGTCGAACAAGGGCGCCCTGTTGGAATCCAGGGCGCGCTGCGGCGGGGCGGACCACGAGATCTTCCCGGCGGCGTCCAGCCAAAAGGCTTCGGGCTTCTCCAAGCTGCGCGCGTAGCTGTCCCGGTAGTTCTTGGTAACCATGAAATGAGTCCCGTCCACGACGATGTGATGGAGGTTATGGTAGCCCCGCCCCGGGCCGGCGCACAAGGCTTGTGTATACACGGAAGCGACCAGAACGGTGTATGCGCGCCAGATACTGGGCAATTGTGCCATCCGTGTATACACTGAATTCCGTCAGCCAACGAAGGAGGCAGGATGCGCGCCAGCGAAAAGGCCTATGCGGCCCTGCGCGACGACATCATCGAGTGGCGCCTCCTGCCCGGGACGGTGCTCGCGGAAGTGGAGCAGTCCGGGCGGCTCGGCATCTCCCGCACCCCTTTGCGCGAGGCACTGAGCCGGCTCACGGCAGAAGGCCTGACGACAACGGCGGGCGGCCGCGGCGTCGTCGTCACCGACATCTCGCTGGAAGACATCGACGAACTCTTCGAACTACGCGAAACCCTTGAGGGCAAGGCCGCGGCGCTGGCTGCCGAACGCGGCGACGCCGCGACGTTCGAAAAGCTCCGCGACGAACTGCGCCAGGCGCCGTCGCTGATCAGCGCCGGGGATCCGGCCCGGCACGATTACTACGGGCTGGTCGGCCGGCTGGACGCAGCCATCGACGCCGCGATCCACAATTCCTACCTCGCCCAGGCGATGCGCAGCCTCCGCGTCCACTTAGTGCGCGTCCGGCGGCTGGCGGCCGACGACGCCGAGCGGCTCACCGCGGCCGCCGCGGAGCATGCCACCATCGCCGAAGCGATCGCCGCCGGCAACCCCCGCCTGGCGGAGGCCGCCACCACGTTGCATCTGCACCGCAGTCTTTCCCACGTCAAAGCCACACACATACCTCACTAAGAAGGAGCACCATGGTTAAGGAACACCACGTCCGCGTTTACAAGAGCGAGGAAAACCTGCCCCGCGAGGACCAGCTCGCCTTCAAGATTGCGCAGGTGGCCGCGGATCCCGTCGCCGTCTCCGACGAGGTCACCGACATGGTGATCAACCGGGTGATCGACAACGCCTCGGTAGCCATCGCCTCGCTGAACCGCGCCCCGATCGTCGCGGCCCGCGCCCAGGCCCTGACGCACGGGCCCACCACCGGCGGCAAGGGCTCGAAGGTCTTCGGCATCGAGGAGCGCGTGGCCCCCGAATGGGCTGCCTGGGCCAACGGCGTCGCCGTCCGCGAACTGGACTACCACGACACGTTCCTCGCTGCGGACTACTCCCACCCGGGCGACAACATCCCCCCGATCCTCGCCGTCGCCCAGCACGTGGGCTCCAGCGGCCAGGACCTGATCCGCGGCATCGCCACCGGCTACGAGATCCAGGTCAACCTGGTCAAGGCCATCTGCCTGCACAAGCACAAGATCGACCATGTCGCGCACCTCGGCCCCTCCGCCGCGGCCGGCATCGGCACCCTGCTGGGACTCGACGTCGAGACGATCTTCCAGTCTGTCGGCCAGGCCCTGCACACCACCACGGCAACGCGACAGTCCCGCAAGGGCGAGATCTCCACCTGGAAGGCCCACGCCCCGGCGTTCGCCGGCAAGATGGCCGTCGAGTCCGCGGACCGCGCCATGCGCGGCCAGACCTCCCCCGTGCCGATCTACGAAGGCGAAGACGGCGTCATCGCCTGGATGCTGGACGGCCCCGACGCCTCCTACACCGTGCCGCTGCCGACCCCCGGCGAAACCAAGCGCGCCATCATGGACACCTACACCAAGGAGCACTCGGCCGAATACCAGGCCCAGGCGTGGATCGACCTGGCCCGCAAGCTCCACGGCGAGCACCCGGAGGTCACCGACCCGGCCAACGTGGAGTCCGTGCTGATCAAGACCAGCCACCACACGCACTACGTGATCGGCTCCGGCGCCAACGATCCGCAGAAGTACAGCCCCACGGCCAGCCGCGAAACCCTGGACCACTCCATCCCGTACATCTTCACCGTCGCCCTGCAGGACGGCGCGTGGCACCACGTCGATTCCTACGCCCCGGAGCGCGCCGCACGCCCGGACACCGTGGACCTCTGGCACAAAGTCACCACGGTCGAGGACCCGGAATGGACCCGCCGCTACCACTCCCTGGACATCGCAGAGAAGGCCTTTGGCGGCTCGGTTGTCATCACGCTCAAGGACGGCACGGTCATCACCGACCAGATCGCCGTCGCCGACGCCCACCCGCTGGGCGCCCGGCCGTTCGCACGGGAGCAGTACGTGAACAAGTTCCGCACCCTGGCCGCCGGGCTGGTCGCCGAAGAGGAAATCGAACGTTTCCTGGCTGCCGCCGCCCGCCTGCCCGAACTGGCCGCCGGCGAGCTGGACCAGCTCAACATCAAGGCTGCCGACGGCGTGATCGACCTGTCCGCCGCACCGAAGGGGCTCTTCTAAATGCTGTACTCGAAGGTCACGCCGGAGCAGAAGCGGATCCGGTTCCGCGAGCTCCTCGCGTCCGGGACGATCCAGCAGTTCCCGGGCGCGTTCAACCCGCTCTCGGCCCGGCTGATTGAGGAAAAGGGCTTCGCCGGGGTGTACATCTCCGGCGCCGTCTTGGCCAACGACCTGGGCCTGCCGGACATCGGGCTGACCACGCTCACCGAGGTGGCCACCCGTGCCGGGCAGATCGCCCGGATGACGGACCTGCCGAGCATCGTCGACGCCGACACCGGCTTCGGCGAGCCGATGAACGTGGCCCGCTCGGTGCAGGAACTAGAGAACGCCGGCCTCGCGGGCCTGCACATCGAGGACCAGTTCAACCCGAAGCGCTGCGGCCACCTCGACGGCAAAAACGTCGTGGACCTTGAGACGGCCACCAAACGGATCCGGGCGGCGGCCGACGCCCGGCGCGACCCGAACTTCCTCATCATGGCGCGGACCGATATCCGCGCCACGGATGGCCTCACGGCAGCGCAGGACCGTGCAAAGGCCCTTGTGGAGGCCGGTGCTGACGCCATTTTCCCGGAGGCCATGAAGGACCTCAGCGAGTTCCAAGCGATCCGTGACGCCGTTGACGTGCCGATCCTGGCCAACATGACGGAGTTCGGCCAAAGCGCACTGTTCACGGTGGAGCAGCTCGCCGGCGTCGGGGTGAACATGATCATCTATCCGGTGACGCTGCTCCGTAGTGCCATGGGCGCTGCGGAGCGTACGCTGGAATCGATTAAGGCTGACGGTACCCAGGAAGCCCAGGTCGGGAACATGCTGACCCGGGCACGTTTGTATGACCTCGTCGACTACGAGGCCTACAACAGCTTCGATGCCGGGGTTTTCAATTTCCAGATCCCCGGACAGTAAGCCCCCGCATCGGACTTCCGGCTCCGGCCGGGCCAACACAGGCGACAGGAACAAAGGAGTTTCAGCATGGCTGAACAAGAGATCAAAAAGGGCCTCGCCGGCGTCGTGGTGGACTACACCGCGGTCTCCAAGGTAAACCCGGATACCAATTCACTGCTGTACCGCGGCTATCCCGTGCAGGAGCTGGCCGCCAACTGCAGCTTCGAGGAAGTCGCCTACCTGCTGTGGAACGGCGAGCTGCCCACCCCGGAGCAGCTGGCGGAGTTTACGGCGCGGGAACGCGCGGGCCGCGCGATCGATCCGGTGGTGAAGCAGGTGGTGGACGCGTTGCCCACCACCTCCCACCCGATGGATGTCTGCCGCACGGCGGCGTCCGTCATGGGAGCACGGCACCCGCTCGCGGAGGACTCCTCGCGGGAGGCCAACATGGCCAAGGCGATTGACCTTTTCGCGGCGATGCCGGCGATTGTTGCCTACGACCAGCGCCGCCGGCACGGGCAGGATGTGGTGGAGCCCCGGGACGATCTGGGCTACTCCGCCAACTTCCTCTGGATGGCCTTCGGCGAGGAGCCTGTCCAGGAAGTCGTTGAGGCCTTCAACGTCTCGATGATCCTGTACGCCGAGCACTCCTTCAACGCCTCCACCTTCACGGCCCGTGTGATCACCTCGACGCTCTCGGACCTGCATTCGGCCGTGACCGGGGCGATCGGCGCGCTCAAGGGCCCGCTGCACGGCGGGGCGAACGAGGCCGTGATGCACACGTTCGACGAAATCGGCATCCGGCCGGAGGAGTCTTTGGAGGACGCCCACGTCCGGGCCAAGGCCTGGATGGAAGACGCCCTGGCCCACAAGAAGAAGGTCATGGGCTTCGGCCACCGTGTCTACAAGCACGGCGACTCCCGGGTGCCCACCATGAAGGCGGCCCTGGACAAGATGATCGCGCACTACGGCCGGCCGGAACTGCTGGGCCTGTACAACGGTCTGGAAACGGCGATGGACGAGGCTAAGGCCATCAAGCCGAACCTCGACTACCCGGCCGGACCCACGTACCATCTGATGGGCTTCGACACTCCCACCTTCACTCCCCTGTTCGTCGCCAGCCGCATCACGGGCTGGACCGCGCACATCATGGAGCAGCTGGACTCGAACTCCCTGATCCGCCCGCTGAGCGAATACAACGGCGTTGAAGAACGGCACATGCCGTAAGCGCTTCGCGGCAGTAAAAAGCGCGGGCCGGCCACCTCTCAAAGGTGGCCGGCCCGCGCTTTTTGTTGCTTTTGCCGTTAGGGCTGCATCTGCAGGCTGACGATCATGGCCTTGAGCTTCCGGTAGTCCGGGCTCTGCATGTAGTCCTTGGCCTCGGCCATCGAGTTGAAGATGGGGTCATCGTTGTTCTGACTCTGGTAGGAACGGTCCGCGAAGATCAAGGTGCCCTTGGGAGCACCGGCCACGAAAGAGTACATCAAGCAGCTGTCTTTGATTTCTCCGCTGTTTTTGTCGACCAGTCCAATCTGGTAGTCGAAGGCGCCCCCGCTGGCCCGCATGTCCAGCACGCGGTAAGAAAACCGCACGCCGCTTGCCTTGGCCCACGGCGTATCCAGTGCCGGCGCGGTGTCTAACTCGGTCATTTTGTAGGTGCCCGCCCCGCAGGCGCCGCCAACTCCCCCGGTGGCGCCGTGGTAAAGCTCGGCCACCTGCATCCTGGCTTCATTGAAGACGATGATTTTGGTTCCCGGGTAGTCGGCAGGGCGGTCCGTGGTTTCTTCTACCGTCCAGCGCTCGGGCAAAGTGAACGAGACCCCGGCCGAAGCACTGACGTATCGCCCGTTTGGGGCTTCGCTGGACGCCTCCTCCGTTGCGGGTGCCGTTGCTGCCGACGGCGGCACGGCTACCGGCGTCGCGGTGGTGGGCGACGGCGTCGTCGTCAGGGAAGCGGAAGCTGTCGGTGCCACCATAGTGGACGTCGGGGCCGCTGCGGGGGCCGGGTCTGTGGACCGGAAGTTACCGGCCACGGCAACACCCCCGGCGACGGCCGCCAGGGCGACGATAACGACGGCAGCCGCCAGCGGCCAGCGCCGGCGCGCCCTGTTGTCCGTGGACAGTTCCTCGTCGTAGGAATCCGTGTCCGGAAGGTCGAGATTGTGCGAGTCCATGCCCTGCCCCCAATTGGTCCGTGTGCCGCCTGCTGCCGGGCGAAGGTGGTGCGTGGCCGGCCGCGGCGCGATGTTCGAGCCTCAGGCTACTGCACAAGCCGCGGCATTCCCGGCATCACGATTCGAGTCGCGGAAATGGTGGGCGCGGAAGTTGTCGGCTCGGAAGCCCTGCTCAGCCCGGCGCGGATGGATAGCGGATCGAGGCGACCGTTTCGTTGTCTCCATTGAGAACCACCACGACGTCGATCGTCTCGCCGGCCAGCGCCGGCGGCAGCCAGTGCTCCGCGTCCTGCCACATGCGGTGCAGCGGAAGCGCGTCGACGTCGAACCACTCGGGCGTGATCTCCGGGCTTTCGGCGGGTTCGCCTTTCCACCGCCGGGTGGTGAACAGCCGGCAGGACATGTTCCATTCCGGCCGGGCGGGAAAGTTGAACTCGACGACGCCGGCGTGCACCAGGTCCGCCTGCAGCACTACGACCCCGGCCTCTTCCCAGACCTCGCGGACCACGGCTTCGGCATCGCTCTCCCCCGGCTCCACGTGGCCGCCGATGCCGACGATCTTGCCGGTGCCGAAGCCGGTCCTCTTCAGGCCCAGCAAAACCTCTGTGCCGTTCTCCGCGTCACGGAGCAGGAAGCAGAGGGTGACCGGCGTGAACGTCATGTGATTCACCTTATCGCCGCTGCCGGATGTCACAGCCATCAGGGCGCCGGGCCGGGGTGCGGGCTGCCGGGTTGCCCGGCTGCGGGGTTGCCCGGCTGGGGCTGTGGCCGAGGCAATCAACTTTTCGATCACACGTATTCGAGCAGGAGGTCGTCCGGGTAGCTGTCAGCAAGGCTCGCTGACCAGCCCCGATCGCCCGTCTGCGCAGCGGGCGGTGGATGTGCGGCCGTGAATCGGTACCACTCAGGGAAGGGGTCCTGTGGCAATGCCGGATCGTGGTCCCAGACGGGATCAGGGGGAATACCCCGGTCTGGCCAGTGGGGTGGTTCCAGGTCCTGGTGTTCGCTGGGGTAGGTCCGGCCGGACGGTGAGATCCATCCCGGAGGTTCGTCCTTGGTGGCCTTGGTGGGGGTCCAGGCTGATCCGTGTTTGAGGTGGTGGTGTTTGCGGCAGGGCTGTCCCAGGTTCGAGATGCCGGTGGTGCCGCCGTCGGCCCAGGCCAGGAGATGGTCCGCCTCGTTATCCAGGGACGGGTTGTTGCAGCCCGGGAAGGAGCACTTGCCGTCGCGGAGCCGGAGCCATTGCCGCAGGGCCTTCGTGACACGGTAGCTGGTCCGGCCGATTTCCAGCGGCGCCCCGTCCCGCGGGTCTATCAGAACCCGGTGGAACGAGTCGGCGCCGTCGGCGACCAGCCGGCGCGCCATCGACGGTGGGATCGGCCCGTACCCGTCCAGCATCGCCGGTTCCTCCGTGAGGCCTAGCAGCGACAGCACCGGGACGGTGACCAAGACCTGCGCCCGCGGGACCGGCACACCCCCGCTCGGACAGCCGCCCGCACCACCCAGCCCGGTCCGGCCGCCGGCGCCGCTCAACGTTTCCGCGCTCATGCCGGTCCCGGCTCCGCCGTTGCCGGCCGGTCGGCCCGCGCCGGGACCTGCGATTCCGCCGGACGTCCCGGCACCGGCCCTCCCGCAGCCGGTGCCGCTGTCGTCGAGTCCGGCGGTGAGGAGCCAGGTCGCGGCGACGTCGGCGCGGAGCTGGGTCAGGGTCCTGTCCTCGCCCGGACCCTGCAGGGCCCGGGCCGCGGCGGTGGTCCGTTCAAAAATCCCCGCGGCGGTGTCGGCCGGGAGGTACGCGTTGAGCCAGGCCATGCCGTCCCGGTCCGGAACGAACTCCACCCGCCGGTCCGCGGCACACTTCTTATGGCGTTTCTCGATGCTCACCGGGTGGTGGCGTTCGCGCCAGGTGCGTGCCTTCACCCGGAACCGGGCCGGCACCAGCTCCCCGGCCCGGAACCCCCGGGCCGGATCCGATACGTCCGGGTCCAGGAAATGCGCCTCCAGCCCCGCCGCCCCTACCGGATCAAGATTCGCTGTTTCATCCACCATGATCCGGGCGTGCTGCCAGGAAATCGTCCCGGCCTCCAGGGCACCCAGGGTCAGCGGCAGCGCCGTCGTCAACACCTGAGCGTCAGACAAAAGGGCTCCGGCGGACCGTTCGCTGACCGTCAGCACACACGCAACTTCGGCGACCACGGCCATCTCCTGCGCGGTGCGTTCCTGCGGCGACGCCACCAGCGGAGCCAACGCCGCGACGGCCGCCGCGTACTCCGCAGCCAGCCGGACCTTCACCGCCGCCGCCCGGGCCTCCAGCCGCGCCACCTCGGCCATCCCCTCCAAGCACGCATCCGCCAACTCCCGCAACAGATCAGCATCAGGCAAATCAGCGCGTTCCTCCGCTGCCTTGATCAAAGCAGTCAGCGCAGCAACGGACGCGGTCACGGCGTCCACCGCCTCCCGGCATTTCGCACTCCACTCTGCCCTGCTTTCCACACTCTTATGATCCCGCGAGGCACCGACAATTTAGTGATGACGTCCGCGATGCTGAAGCACGCCCCCTCCCGGCCAAGCCGGGAATTTCACAGACTCCCCCGGCCAGCCTTCTGCCATCAACGGGTCGGCGTTCTTGCGGACCGCGGTTTCATTCGAAGCGTGTAGCCGTCATTGGGGAAGTGCCCCTGATGAGACCGAATGTCGCGGTGACCGCTCCGAGGGCCAGGAGCAGGCTGAGGCCCAGCGCCATGAAGTAACCGGGCTCCGGCCAGGTCATCTGGTAGGTGTCGTCGATGAAGGTCACCATCAGCCAGGCCACGAGGAACCCGAGGCCGACCGAGAGCAGCAGCACGGTCAGGAGCGGGACGGCTGCTTCACGGGTGATGATCCGGCGCAGGACGAAGACCGGCATCCCCATCAGCCGCATCAGACCGAGAACTCGCTTCCGGTCCAGAACGGCCGAGGCGGTGGCGACGGCCAGGGACAGGCCGGCGATAGCGATCGCGACAAACATGCCGAGGTAGGCGAGCACCGCCAGGCCTTGAATCAGGCGGGTGCTTGATTGCAGTCCTGCGTCCAAGGTGGAGGTGGCGGAATGTGCTGTAACACCTGAGTTATTCAAGAGTGTCCGGGCACGGTCCATGGCCTCAGGGGTCCCGTCGGTACCGAGCACAATCACGACCGGCACCATTCCGTCCAGGTTGGCGGCGGGCGCGGGGCTCAGTGCCAGCGGCTGCGTTGTCCAGTCGTAGAGGAACGAGGCATCGACGGCGACGGTCTCTGTTGCCGGGACGTCCTCGAATCCGAGGCCGGGGGCGTCCGCGGCACGAAGATAGATTTCAGGGCCGGCATCCGGTCCGGAGAGCGCTCCGGGACCGAAGCCGACGGTGGCGCTCAGGATTCCGGAGAGTTCCCTGGCCTTGCGGGTGGCGTCCTCGGCCTGGGCAGGGGTGTGTCCGGCGTTCACGGTGGCGTGGAGGCTGGTGGGCTGGAGCAGGCCCGGCCGGGCAGGAGGGACCTCAGTGGACTCGATGATGCTGGATCCTCCAGCGAAGACAGAGACGACAAACACGGCGATCACGAGCCCTGATACGGAACGGAACGTCGCCACCGGGGTCTGCTGCATCCGGCTGGCGGCAATAACGGCCGACGCGCTCCGCGCCTGGCGCAGCCCGATCCGGCTCGCGAGGCGGGTCAGCCAGGGGCCGATGATCACGATGCCGACGAGGATCAGCAAAAAGCCAACGATAAGGAGCGGTGATTCCAGCCAATGCCTCACCTTCAGGACCCGGATCATAAGTACAGCCGCGATCATGGCAGCCAGGCCCGCGAACAAGGGCATGGACCGCCACATCGTGGGGGTTTTTTCGTGTATGGCCCGCGTCACGCCCAGAGGGCCGATTCCTGCACGGGCCGTGCGATGCGCAGCCACGAGTGCCGAGGCGGCGAACACCACGGCGACGACGACGACGGCGGCCGCCCAGCCGGTGGTCAGATCCGCGGCGAACATCCTGGTGCCGTTGACGGGTATCTGCGCGGCAGCCGGCCTCAGCAGAATGGCCAATCCGACGCCGAGCACCGCACCGATCAGACTGGGAACAGAGGTTTCGACGGCGGCGATCCGCCAGACAACCTGTGGGGATGCGCCGATGAGGCGCAGGGTCGCGAAGCGTTCCCGGCGCTGGGCAGCCCCCAAGCCGGTGACAATGCTGATCAGGAGAAGGACGGGGAAGAACACTGCAATGGCGCCGATGGACAGCACAGTGTTGTAGGCGGCCGCGCTGCCACCGTAAGCGTTGGTGGTGAAGTCTGATACCAGGAAAGCCCGACCGTTCTGGCGGAGGTCGGCTTCCGGTGCTCCCGTGACGACGATCAGGGAATCCGGTCCGGGCAAAGCGGCCTCGTCGATCGTGCCGGCAAACGACCCGAAACGGTCGCCGAGTTCATCCCGCGGCGTTGACTCGATCAGGCGCTGCAGGGCCGGGGATGCATAGTAGCGGCCCGGTTCCGGAGGGTGGCCGATCCCGGGGATCTTGACGGTAGTCGAGCCCAGGGCCGCGACGTCGCGGCGGCTGATCAGCTGGTCACGGAAGACCTCCGCAGGGTTGGCCTCCATGAGCACCGTGTCTGCGGTCAGCGGCACCTGTGCCCCCGGTCCTGCAGTCGTGGGATCCTCCGTTGGCGAGGCGGCCACGGAGGGACTCCCGGTTTCGCGCAGCCAGGCACCGCGGTCGTCACGTGCGCTCAGGCCGTTGGCGCCACCCCACAGCAGCAGCAACAGGCACACGCCGGCGGCAACCCCGCCAGCGATTCCGGTGAGCCGGCCGTAGGCGGACCGGCTGCCAACGACTGCCAGTTTGAGCAAACCAGGATTCACGCGGACACCCGGTATCCGGCGCCGATGGCGCCGTCGCGCACGATGACTTCCCGGTCCGCGTAGGCGGCGGTGCGCGCGTCGTGGGTGATCATCACCACGGTGGTTCCCGCTTCGCGGACAAGGTCGAGCATCAGCGTCAGGACATTCTCTGAAGCGAGGGAATCCAGCGAACCCGTGGGCTCATCGGCGAACAGCACGGCTGGGGACGTCACCAGCGCCCGGGCGACAGCGACGCGCTGGGCCTGGCCTCCTGACAGTTCACCGGGGAGCTTGGCGCCTATCCCCTCCAGGCCAAGGCGTTCCAGCAGCTCCGTGGATCGGCGCTGCGCCTCCGGCCGCCGCGTCCCGGACAGGAGCAGCGGGATGCTGACGTTATCCACCGCAGTTAGTTCCGGCAGCAGCTGGCCGAACTGGAAGACGAACCCGAAATCGGTCAGGCGCAACCGGGCCCGTTTCGGCTCACCGAGGGAACTGATCCCCATCGGGGCCAGCTCTGCGGGACGGTAGGTCACCGAACCGCCGTCGGGCACCAAAACACCGGCCAGGCAGTGCAGCAGTGTGGACTTGCCGGACCCGGACGGGCCCGTTACTGCGAGTACCTCCCCTGTATGGACGTCAAGGTCGATGCCCCGCAACGCCTCGGTCTGTCCGAAGGAGTGGTGCAGGCCGCGGGCACTGAGGATGGGCACTGCGGTGTCGTTGGTGCTCATGCGCTCTGGAGCTCCTTCTTGAGTTGGGCCAAGCGGGCGCTGGTGAGGTCGATCCAGCGGAGGTCGGCTTCGATGTGGAACAGACCGTGGTCGCACACCAGGACCCGCAGCAGGTCCGCATCCTTCTTCAGCCGGGTCAGTTCCCGCATCCGCGCCATGTGTTCACTTCGCTGCACGTCGAGCAGCCGGTCCGCGTCGTCGTCAAGCAGCAGAGCGATCACGGTCTTGGCAAAGAGGTTGCTTTGCAGGGACTCCGAGGGAACGTCAGGAGTAAACAGCCACTCGCGCACCCTGTCCTGGCCGGCCACGGTGATCTCGTACTTCTTGCGGTCCGGACCGCCTCCGGTCTCCTCCCCGAGGGCCCGGATCAGCTCGTCGCGGACCATGCGGGCCAGGGTCGAATACACCTGCCCGAAGGCCAAGGCCTTGCCGGCTCCAAAGTAGCGGTCATAGGAGTGCTTCAGGTCGTAGCCGTAGCTCGGCTCGCGGCCCAGGAGGCCCAACAGGGTGATGGAGTTGTTCACGCTTCAATCTATACACTGAGCTCATAGTGTGACGCCAGCGTCGCATCCCCAAGACTCTGCCGTGTCGTGGCGAGGACGCGGCAGCCAGGAAAGGGCTTGGGGTTAGGCCACCCCGCCAGGTCCTGCCGGCCGCTTGTCCGACGGGGTTCCCGTGTTTTGCAGTGCTAGGCGTGGTCAGCCCCGGCCCAGGCCGGCGAAACCGGTGGAACGCGGCTTAACCCAGCGCCCGCGGATGCGCGGCGGCGTAGATCTCGCGCAGGGTGTCGGCGGTGACCAGGGTGTAGACCTGCGTGGTGGTCACGGAAGCGTGGCCCAGCAGCTCCTGCACAACCCGGACGTCTGCCCCGCCCTCCAGCAGGTGGGTGGCGAAGGAGTGCCGCAGCGTGTGCGGCGAGACGTCTTTGGTGATGTTGGCCTTCTCCGCGGCCGTCTTGAGGATGGTCCAGGCGCTCTGCCGGCTTATCCGTCCTCCGCGGGCATTCAGAAACAGGGCGGGCGTACCTTTGCCCTTGGCGGCCAGCAGCGGCCGGCCACGGACCAGGTAGGCGTCCAAGGCGCGGGCCCCGAACGAACCGAGCGGCACCAGCCGCTCCTTGGACCCCTTGCCGAAGAGCCGCACAATGGCCGGGCCGGGTTCGTTTTCCTCGCCGGGCGCGGGCAGCGAGATGTCGTCGACGTCGAGTCCCACGGCCTCGCTGATGCGCGCGCCGGTGGAATAGAGGAACTCCAGCAACGCCCGGTCACGCAGTCCGGTGGCCGTGTCGGTTCCTGCCGCCTCCAGGATCCTGGTGACCTCATCGACGCTGATGGCCTTGGGCAGTCGTTTGCCGGGCATGGGCGGGTGGACATCACTGGCCGGGTCGGTGGGAGTGACGCCTTCGAGTGCCCAGAATTTGTGGAGTCCCCGCACGGCCACCACGGTCCTGGCTGCCGACCGGACACCCAGTGCCGAGCCGCCGTCGGATCCGTCGGACAATGCCTGGACGAAGCCGGTGACGTCGTGCCGGGTGATCTCGGCGGGGCGTTGGCGCCCCGCGTGGGCGAGGTACCTGGCGTAGCGGGCCAGGTCCCGCCGGTACGCGGAGAGGGTGTTGGCCGCAAGCCCGCGCTCCACGCCCATATGCTGCAAGTAATCCGTCATGGCGCGGTCTACCGCTGTCTGCGCCCGGGCGGGCGGCTGTCCCGATTCGGCTGTCTCCGCCGGGCCGGGTGCCGGGAGCTGCGCAGGTTCGGCAGTCAGCGGTTCCACCATCAGCGCTGGCTGGGATGAGCGGGCCACGGCGCGTTGCCCGGGCGGAGTCCGTTGAAATTATTGTCCCGGGCAGCGGCGGCGGCGAGGATTCCGACGACGGCGGACGGGTTGTGCAGTCGGCCCTCCAGCACGGCCAGGACGGCCTCATCCAGGGGAATCCAGTGCAGCTCGATTTCCGCTTCCTCGTCAGTGCGGACGTGGAGTTCGTGGCCGGGCACGTCACTCAGGCCGCGGGCAAGGTAAATGCGGATGGCCTCGCTGGAGGACCCGGGGGAATTGAAGAAGTCGGCCAGCACGTTCCACTGGCCTGCGATGAGGTCAGCTTCCTCGGCGAGTTCGCGGGCCGCACCGGCCACGAAGTCCTCGCCTTCGACGTCGAGGAGCCCGGCAGGGATCTCCCACAGGTCCATGCCGACCGGATGCCGGTACTGCTTGATCAGCAGCACCTCGCCGGCGTCGTTCATCGGCAGGACCGCGACGGCGCCGGGGTGGTCGATGTAGTCGCGGACCAGCGGATCGCCGTCGTCGTTGAGCTGGAAACTGTCACTGACAACGTCCCAGATCCGGCCTTCGTAGACCGTCCGGGAAGACAAAAGACGGCGCGGGCTCGGTACATCCGAAACCTGCCGTGCAGCATGGGGGGTCTCGGGGTTACCGGGCATCGCGCCGTCCTTTGATTCAGTTGGGGTTTACTTCGACACTGCCGGGGAGGCCTTGGCAGCGGCGGCCTTGGCAACGGGCGCAGCAGGCTGGCCTGCGCCATGCTGGTGCTCCAGGGCGGCCTTGACCAGTCCGGAGAACAGTGCGTGCGGCCGGGTCGGGCGTGAGCTGAGTTCCGGGTGCGCCTGGGTGGCCACGTAGTACGGGTGGACTTCGCGGGGAAGTTCGACGTACTCCACAAGCTTGCCGTCGGGCGACGTTCCGGAGAACACCAGGCCCTGGGCGGCGATCTGCTCGCGGTACTTGTTGTTGACCTCGTAACGGTGGCGGTGACGTTCGCTGACCTTGGTGGTGCCGTAGGTCTCGGCGACCACGGAGCCCTCGTCCAGCTTGGCCTCGTAGAGTCCCAGGCGCATGGTGCCGCCAAGGTCGCCCTTGCCGTCCACGAAGTCCAGCTGCTCTTCCATGGTGGCGATCACCGGGTACTTCGAATCCGGCTCGAATTCGGACGAGGATGCGCCCTCAAGGCCCACCACGTTGCGGGCGTACTCGATGACCATGCACTGCAGGCCGAGGCAGAGGCCCAGGACGGGAAGCTTGCTCTCGCGGGCGTACTTCAGCGCGCCGAGCTTGCCTTCGAGGCCACGGATGCCGAAACCGCCCGGAACACAGATCGCGTCGACGCCCTCCAGCGACTTGACCGCGCCCTCGTGGGTGTCGCATTCATCCGAGGGGACCCAGCGGATCTTAACCTTGGTGTCATTGGCGAAACCGCCGGCGCGCAGCGCCTCGGTCACCGACAGGTAGGCGTCCGGCAGGTCGATGTACTTGCCGACCAGGGCGATTTCAACCTCGTGCTTGGGGTTGTGGACCGCGTCCAGGAGCTTGTCCCAGCTGGTCCAGTCAACATCCTTGAACGGAAGGTCCAGGGCGCGGACGATGTAGGAATCCAGGCCCTGGGAGTGCAGGGTCTTCGGGATGTCGTAGATGCTGGGGGCATCCGGGCAGCCGATGACGGCGTCGATGTCGACGTCACACATGCGGCCGATCTTGTCGCGCATGGCCTGCGGGACTTCGCGGTCCGAACGGATCACGATCGCCTCGGGCTGGATGCCGATGGAACGCAGCGCGGCAACGGAGTGCTGCGTCGGCTTGGTCTTCAGTTCCTGGGACGGGCCGATGTACGGCACCAGGGAGACGTGGAGGAAGAATACGTTTCCGCGGCCGATGTCCTGGCGGACCTGGCGGGCGGACTCGAGGAACGGCTGCGACTCGATGTCGCCCACGGTGCCGCCGATTTCGGTGATGATCACGTCGGGAGCGTGCTTGCCCTCAGCGGGAAGCCGCATGCGCCGCTTGATCTCATCGGTGATGTGCGGGATGACCTGGACCGTGTCGCCGAGGTATTCGCCGCGGCGTTCCTTCGCGATCACAGTGGAGTAGACCTGGCCGGTGGTGACGTTGGCCGAGCCTTCGAGGTTCTCATCGAGGAAGCGCTCGTAGTGGCCGATGTCGAGGTCCGTCTCGGCGCCGTCGTCAGTCACGAAGACTTCGCCGTGCTGGAAGGGGTTCATCGTGCCCGGATCCACATTCAGGTAGGGATCGAGCTTTTGCATTGTTACAGACAAGCCGCGTGCCCGCAGGAGGTGACCGAGGCTCGAAGCCGTCAGTCCCTTACCGAGCGAGGACGCCACACCACCGGTGACGAAGATGTGTTTGGTCGTCTTGGACGAGCCCGGGAACCGGGAATTTACACGGGAATTTGATCGCTGCACCACGGAGTTCGAGCCTATCATCATTTCAGCCTTCCAGGGGTCTGTATGCGGCAAAGCGGGTGTGATTGTCATCCAGCCCGGGCCCGCCGCGCGAGGAGTGCTCAGGCCTGCTGCGGCAGGAGCTTGGCGTCGTCCAGCAACTCCTGGGCGTGGGCCTGGGCGGATTCGGAATCCTCCTGGCCGGCGAGCATGCGGGCCAGCTCCCGGACGCGCTCCCCTTCATCGAGGAGCTGGACGTCGCTGGAGGTGAACCCGGTGGCCGTGGCCCCGTCAGCGCCGCGCACCGAGGTCTTCGTGACCCGGATGTGCTGGTCGGCGAAGGCTGCCACCTGCGGCAGGTGGGTGACCACCAGCACCTGGACGTGCCGGGCGAGCATGGCCAGGCGGCGGCCGATCTCGACGGCGGCGCGGCCGCCCACGCCGGCGTCGACCTCGTCGAAGACGAAGGTGGGGACGGGATCGACGGCGGCCAGCACCACTTCGATGGCGAGCATCACGCGGGACAGTTCACCGCCGGAGGCGCCCTTGCCCAGCGGCCGGGCCGGGGCGCCGGAGTGCGGCTGGAGCAGGAAGCCAATCTCGTCCGCGCCGTACGGTCCCGGCTGCCCGCCGGATTCGACGTTGATGACCAGGGTGGCGTCCGCCATCGCCAGGGCCTTGAGTTCGGCGCTGACGCGGGCGGAGAGGTCCTTGGCTGCCTTCTTCCGGAGCTTGCTGATGGCGGCTGCCTGCTTGATCAGCTCCGCTTCGGCGCGCGTCACTTCGGCGTCCAGCGCCTCGATCCGGGTGGAGTCGTCCTGCAGCTCCAGGAACCGTTTCCGGGCCTCCTCGGCCCACACCAGCACCTCGTCGATGCTCGGAGCGTACTTGCGGACCAGCTTAGCGAGGGCGGCGCGGCGGTCCTCGATCTCGGCGAGCCGTTCCGGGCCCTCGGTGTCGAGGGCGGCCTGGTAGCTGGCAAGTTCGGTGGCGATGTCGTTAAGCAGGAAACCCACCTCGGCCAGCCGCGCGGCCGCGGAGCCGAGCTCCTCGTCATGCTCGGCGACGTGCTCCAGTGTGCGTTTGGCGGCGTCGACGAGGGCCGTGGCGTCGTTGCCGTCGCCGAAGTCCTCGGCGATGAGCGCCTGGTGTGCCGTGGTGGCCGCGATCCGGAGTTCCTCGACGTTCGCGAGCTTGACGGCCTCAGCTTTCAGCGACTCGTCCTCGCCGGGCTGCGGGTCGACGGCGTCGATTTCGGCCAGGGCAACCTCAAGCGATTCGGCTTCGCGGAGCCGCTCCCGGGCGGCGCTGCGAAGCTCATCGAGCTCGGCCTGGCTGGACTTCCAGTGGGCGTGGAGCTCCTGGTAGCTGCTGAGTGTGGCGGCGAGGCTCTCCCCCGCGAATTTGTCGAGGGCCCCGCGTTGCGCGACCGGGCTCTTGAGCCGGATCTGTTCGGACTGGCCGTGGACCACCACCAGGGTTTCGCCGATCTCCCCGAGCACACCCACGGGTGCGGCGCGTCCGCCGAGGTAGGCCCGGCTTCGCCCGTCCGCACCCACGCTGCGGGCCAGCAGCAGTTCGGCGCCGCCGTCGAACTCCTCGACCTCTGCCCCCGCCTCGCGGGCGCGCGCCACGGCGGGGTGCCCGGCGTCGAGCTTGACGGTAGCCTCCGCGGAGGCGCTTTTCGCGCCGCTGCGGACGGCGCCGGCGTCGGACCGTGCGCCGAGCAGCAGGCCGACGGCGGTCACCACCATGGTCTTGCCGGCCCCTGTTTCACCGGTCACGACGCTCAGGCCGGGGCCGAGGGGCAGCGTGGCGTCGGTAATGACGCCCAGGTCGCGGATTCTCAGTTCTTCAAGCATGGATCACTTCGCAGTCGATGGATCGGTGGTTTCGCCCGGCCCCGGGTGTGGTGGCCCTGCCTGCGGCGGAGTGGGAAGCGGGGGCATCGGGCGGGGTGTGCGGATGACCGGCACCGGCCCGGTGTGGATGCTGGCGGCCTGCGGCATGGGCCCGCGCCAGCCCTGGATGGGCAGTTCGAACTTGCGGACCAGGCGGCCGGAGAAGGGCGTCTGGTGTGTGCGGGCCAGGCGCACGGGTGTGGCGGAGCGGGTCACTTCCACGCGGGCTCCGGGCGGAAGGTCCACCGAGCGCCGGCCGTCGCACCACAGCACGCCCTGCGCATCGGTCCGGTTCAGGATTTCGACCGCCAGCCGGGACCGGGGTGAGACCACCAGCGGCTTGGCGAAGAGCGCGTGCGCGCTGATGGGCACGATCAGCAGCGCCTCCACCTCGGGCCACACCACCGGGCCCCCGGCCGAAAAGGCGTAGGCGGTGGAACCGGTGGGGGTTGCCAGGACCACGCCGTCGCAGCCGAAGGAGGTGAGGGGACGTTCGTCCACCTCGGTGACCACCTCGAGCATCCGTTCCCGGTTGCCTTTTTCGATCGCGGCCTCGTTGAGGGCCCAGGTGTGCCAGATCTTCTGTCCGCGGACCCAGACCTGGACGTCGATGGTCATCCGCTCTTCCACGGTGTACTCGCGGCTCGCGATCCATTCGACGGTCTGGGCCAGGTCCGCCCGCTCGCTCTCGGCCAGGAAGCCCACGTGGCCGAGGTTGACGCCGAGCAGGGGCACGTCGACTTCGCGGACCAGCTCCGCCGCGCGGAGGATGGTGCCGTCGCCGCCGAGCACCATGACGAGTTCGACGTCGGGCAGCATCACGTGGTCGTGGAGGATCTCGACGGGCTGGTCGAGGCGCCCGAAGAATCGGACCATGTCGCCGAGCTCGGATTTCAGCATCACGGGAACGATGCCGGCGTCGTGGAGCCGGGCGCACGCTTCCCAGGCAGCCTTGAGGGACTCCTCACGGCCTGTGTGGGCAAGGATGAGGACGCGCCTGCTCATCGGGTTCCGCCTTCTGGTGCTACTAGTACTTGGGCCAGATTGATCCGAGTAACGCAGCAACGGCTGCGTCCCGCTCTTCGATCTTAGGCAGGTCTGTTGCGATCCCGCGGCTTATCCACAGGAAGTACTCGACGTTTCCGTCCTGGCCGGGCAGCGGGCTGCTCGCGAGGCCTTTCAGTTCCAGTCCGGCATCCATGGCTTTCGCCGCGACTTTGCCCACGGCGAGGCGGCGCTCCCACTCCGAGGTGACGACGCCGGTGCGGCCCAGCCGGTCCTTGCCAATCTCGAACTGCGGCTTGACCATCAGGACCAGGTCCCCGCCCGGATCGGTGCAGGCCGCGAGCGGTGCCAGCACGAGGGTCAGCGAGATGAAGGACAGGTCCGCGACGGTCAACGCCGCCGGCCCGCCGATCTCATCCGGCGTCATGTACCGGACGTTGAGGCCTTCGTGGACGGACACCCGGGGGTCGTTCCGGATCGCGGGGACCAACTGGTCATGCCCGACGTCGACCGCCACCACGTGGTCCGCGCCGCGCCGCAGCAGGACGTCGGTAAAGCCGCCGGTGGAGGCACCGGCGTCGAGGCACCGTTTGCCGGCCACCGTGACGGCGGGAAAGGCGTCCAGCGCGCCGGCGAGCTTGTGCCCGGCACGGCTGACGTAGTTGTCCTCGACGGAGGCGGCCACGTCCAGGTGCGTGTCGTCCCCGACCTGGAGGGAAGCCTTGGCCAGCACTTCCCCGTCGATGCTGACTTTGCCTTCGGCGATGAGGCGTGCGGCATGGGTGCGGGATCTCGCCAGCCCGCGGCTGACGAGAGCCTGGTCAAGCCTGCTCATTCGTGGCATCCCCCGTTGAGGTGGTGTTGACGGACTCGTTCAGGGCCGCCAGCAGATCGTCGTGCAGGCCGGCGTAGACTTCCCCGTGCCGGGCCACCGGCAGTTCCGGCAGTTGGCCGAGGCGGTCCAGCAGGATGTCGACGTCGGGGTCCGCGGTCTCCGCGTTCCCTGCGGCGTCGCCCGCTTCCGCCGGATCCCCCGGAACAGCCGGCCAGGTGACCTGGACGTCTCCGCTGGCGGGGTCCGTCTCAGTGGGGTGGTTCTGCTCGGTCATGGTCACCAGTCTAGTGATCCCGTCCGTCTCTTAATCCGGCCGGCCTAGTGGTCCAGCCATTCCAGGACCGGTGCCGAGGCCGCGGCGGTCTCGGGGTTGGCCGTCCACCAGGCCGAACACGCGGCCCGCCAGGCGTCCAGGTCGCCCGGATCGCCGCTGACCCGGACCGTCTGCCCGTCCACGGCGGCGGAGGCCGCGCCGCAGCGGTGCTGCCCGGCGTCGAACGCCACCACCGGGTAGGGGCGGTAGAGGTCGGTGAGGTCGTTGATGAGAAAATCGGGCCGCTCGAGCGTGCGGGCGGCAAGGATCGACTCCCTCGTGTCAACGCCGGTCAGCACGGCGACCGTGGCAAACCCGGCGTTGTTCCCGCCCAGGATGTCGGTGTCCAGGCGGTCGCCGACGACGAGCGGCCGGTCGGCAGCCAGCCGTTTGGCGGCAGCGTGGAACAAGGGCGCTTCCGGCTTTCCGGCGACGAGGGGCCGCTGCCCGGTGGCGGCGGCTACGGCGGCAACCAGCGTCCCGTTGCCGGGCGCAATGCCCCGGGCCTGGGGAATGGACATGTCCGTGTTCGTGGCCACCCACAGGGCGCCGCCGGCAATGACATACGCGGCTTCCGCCAGGTCTTTCCAGCCGAGGTCCGGATGGAAGCCCTGCACGACGGCGACAGGCTCCTCCGCTTCACTGCGGACCGGCACCAGCCCGGCAAGTTCTATCTCCTGGGCCAGCGATGCCCCGCCGGTGATCAGCACACGGGCACCCGCCGGCAGCAGTGACGCCAGCAGCTCACCGGCAGCCTGCGAGGAGCTCACCACTTGGTGGTCCTCCGCCGGTGCCCCCAGCTCGCGCAGGTGCTGGGCCACCTGCGCGGGCGTCCGGGAGGCGTTGTTCGTGACGTAGCCAAGGCCGACGCCGATCCCGGCGAGGCGGCGCAGGGATTCCACGGCGCCCGGGATGGCGTGCGGCCCGGCGTAGACCACACCGTCCAGATCAGCGAGAAGGGCGTCGAACGTCGAGATCAGATCCGGTGCGGCCATTCCCGATCAGCTCTCGAAGCGTTCCGACTGGCGGGAATCGGCGTCTCGGGAGTCGTCGTCGGAATCACCGTGTCCGGTCTCGCTGTCCTCATAGCCGGCGTCGTCGTGTCCGGCGTCGGAGTCGTCACCAGTCAGCACCTCGGAGCGGTCCAGGGCGTCCTTTTCGACGGAGTCGTCATCGGACTCGGCGTCGTCAGACTCCCAGAAGTCGGATTCGGCGTCGTCGGATCCTTCGTCATGGGCATTCACAGCCCCGTCAGCAGTTTCCGGAAGACCCGCAACAGCCTCGGCACTGGCGGCACGCGGCGCCTGCTCCCCGGCCGCCGCGGACCGCTGGGCAGTCTGTTCGGCGAGGAGGCGGCGCTGCTGCTCTTCTTCGCGGGCTTCCTCTTCCTCGTCCCAGCCGAGGTCGATGATGTCCGGGTCCTCTGTGATGTCGAGGCCGAGGGCGTTTTCGGCAACGACGGCCTGGCGCTGCCACTTCTCGGATTCGGCCGTGCGGCCTACTGCGGCCAGGGCCTCGGCGTAGGCGCGGAACAGGCGCGGGCTGTAGGAGAACGCACGGTTGATGTCCAGCTGGACGATTTCCAGTTCGGAGACGGCAGCGTCGAGCTGACCCAGATCGGTACGGGCGCCGGCGGCCACGATGGCCAGTTCCGCCTTGCCCGGGGCGTCCAGGTCCTTGGCTTCCTCGGAGCGTGCCATCTCCAGGGCGCGGTCGGGCCGGCCGAGTCCGCGTTCGCAGTCGGCCATCACGGGCAGGTGCATGTTGGAGCCGCTGATCCGCCGGTAGGTGCGGAACTCGCGGAGGGCTTCGCCGTAGTGGCCGGCGGCGTAGGCGGTCAGTCCCACGGCTTCGCGGACGGCGGCGAGGCGGCCTCCGCGGCGGCTGGCTGCGAGGGCGTGCTGGAAAGCGAGTTCCGGTTCGTCGTCGATTAGGCGCCCGGCCATCACGAGGTGGCGGGCAACCCACTCGGCGCTGTTGTCCTCAAGGGTCTTGATCTGGTGCTGTGTGGCGCGGTCCAGTTCCTTGCCCGTAACGTCGTCGTCGATCTGCGGCGACCGCTCTCGGTCGGGGCGGTTGGCACTGCGCAGGTCCCGGGCATTGGGGACGCGGACCGGGCGGTCTTCCGCCTTGTCACGGCCAAACTGGCGCGGGCCGGAGTCACCGCGGTCAAAGCCGCGGGCCGGACGGTCATCACGGCTGCCGAACGGCTTCCGGTTGTCGCCGCCGCTGTAGGGCTTACGGTCACGGTCGCCGCCGAAGCTACGGTGCTCTCCCCCGCCTTCGCGCGGGCCACGGTCACCGTAGGGCTTGCGGTCACGGTCGCCACTAAAGCTACGGTGCTCTCCCCCGCCTTCGCGCGGGCCACGGTCAC
>NZ_VEGI01000005.1:251470-252617 GCF_007679325.1 Arthrobacter sp. U41
GTCACCGTAGGGCTTACGATCGCCGCCACCGCTGTATGGCTTACGGTCACTGGTACCACCGGCACCAAAACTGCGGCGCTCTCCCCCACCTTCACGAGGACCACGGTCACCGTAGGGCTTACGATCGCCGCCACCGCTGTATGGCTTACGGTCACTGGTACCACCGGCACCAAAACTGCGGCGCTCCCCGCCACCTTCACGAGGACCACGGTCACCGTAGGGCTTACGATCGCCGCCACCGCTGTACGGCTTACGGTCACTGGTACCACCGGCACCAAAACTGCGGCGCTCCCCGCCACCTTCACGAGGACCACGGTCACCGTAGGGCTTACGATCGCCGCCACCGCTGTACGGCTTACGGTCACTGGTACCACCGGCACCAAAACTACGACGCTCTCCCCCACCTTCACGAGGACCACGGTCACCGTAGGGCTTACGATCGCCACCACCGCTGTACGGCTTACGGTCACCTTCACGCGCCGGGCGGTCGCCATACGGCTTGCGATCCCGATCATTAGAGGAAGGACGCGATCCCTCGGATCCGCGGTCATCTCGGGCACGGTACCCACGGGGCTCGCCACCGGAGTTGTTGGTGCCGCGGAATCCGCCGCCGCCCGAATTGCGGCCGGCGCCATAGTTACCGCGATCGTTTCCGCCGCGATGTCCGTCGTTGTGCTCAGCCATGCTGGATTCCTCCTGTTATGAGCTGACCACTGGCGCAATCGCAGCCGCTCTGTTCCGTGTCTCGTTCCTACGCAACCCGAAATCAAGCGCTTCGAAGTCCGTACATCTCATCCAATTCTAGGCGAGACGCCTGCGCGCGACGAACGCCAGGGGGTCATTCGACCAGGGCGGTGGCAAGTCTCACAGAGACTCCTTAGCCATGGACCCCGCAGTTCGAGTCCACGAATCGCAGACGCTGCCGCAGCTCCGGCGGGAACGGCGGTGACGCTCCCGCGGCTCCGGCTGGAACAGCGGGGACGCTCCCGCAGCTCCGGCGGGGCCCGTGCAGGGGCTGCGGGAGGGTCCTGGGGGTGGTTTGGGGGTTAAATGCGGGAGGACCCCCAACCTGGTTGGGGGTCCTCGACCTTAATGATGTTCCGGCGGTGACCTACTCTCCCACACCCTCCCGGGTGCAGTACCATCG
>NZ_VEGI01000006.1 GCF_007679325.1 Arthrobacter sp. U41
GGGCGTGAGTTGGCCCTGGCGGAGGCGCGGGATGCGAAGTTGCAGCTTTCGGGTCCGGCTGCGGATGCGGTGGCGGTCGCGACGCCGAAGGCGTTGTTGCGGCAGCCGTTGGATGGGTCGGCGGCGAAGGCGGTCACGTTTGGCGGGCAGGGGGTGCCGGCGGCTCCGGTGCAGCTGGGCGGGTGTGTGCATGCGGCGTGGTCGGGGGCGAATAAGTATGTCCGGGACTGCACGGATGATGCCGGTGACAAGACGGTGGATGTGCCGAAGGCGAGTGCGTCGCCGTCGTATGTGTTCCGGGTGAACCGGGATCTGGTGGTCCTGAACGATGTGAATTCCGGCAATGTGTGGCTGGTGAACCAGAACATGCAGCTGGTCAACAACTGGGACGACGTCATCCCGCCCAAGAACCAGTCCGATGACCAGGACCAGGAATCGGCGGACAACAACACCATCAATATCCTGCCGGACCGCACCAAACCCAACCGGCCCCCGGAAACCAAGCCTGACGCCGTCGGCGTCCGTCCGGGCCGCACCACCATCCTCTCCGTGCTGGACAACGACTCGGACCCCGATGGCGACGTCCTTACGGCCACCGCCGGCGGCAACGGGCCGACCTCCGGCAGCCTCGAGAACATCAACGGCGGCACGGCCTTCCAGATCACCGTTCCCGCGGACGCGAAACCCGGCACCGAAACCTTCGGCTACAACGCCGCCGACGGCCGCGGACTCTCCGCCGACGGAAGCATCACCCTCAACGTCGTCGGCCCCGACGAGAACCGACCGCCCCAGTTCAAGCGCGGCGAGCCCACCACCCTGCTCCTGGAACAGGGCAAGACCGTCAGCCAGAACATCCTCACCGACTGGACCGATCCTGACGGCGACGACCTTGTCCTGATGGACGCCAAGGCCGACAACGAACTGGACCAGGTCAAGGTCCGCCGCGACGGCCTGCTCACCTACCAGGACGCCGGCGCCGCCCCGGGCAAGAAATCCGTCACCGTGACCGTCTGGGACGGCCGGGCCACCACTACCGGCAAAGTCGTGGTGAACGTCCAGCCGCCGGGCGCCCTGCAGCCGGTGGTCAACGCGGACCATGTGACCGCCGTCGTTGGCCAGGACCTGGTGATCGCGCCGCTGAAGAACGACGTGGACCCCAACGGCGGCGCGCTGCGCCTCGCCCAGGTGGAGGCCGCCGGCACCGCCCAGCTGGGCCCCGTGACCGACGGCGGGACCTTCACGTTCCGCAGCAACACGCCGGGCCCGGTCTACCTGACCTATATCGCCAGTAACGGCCCGCAAAGCAGCCAGGGCCTGATCCGGGTGGACGTCGAATCCGGCAAGGACGCCGGCAACCCGGTGGCCGTGCACGATGTCGCCCTGATGCCGGTCGGCGGCAGCGTGCTCCTGGACCCGCTGGCCAACGACTCCGACCCGTCCGGCGGCGTGCTGGTCCTGCAGTCTGTCCAGCTCCCGGAAAACGCGACCGCGTCGGTCAGTGTGATCGACCACAGCGTCCTGCGGATCACCGACGTCATCGGCACCAAGGACCCGTTCACATTCCGTTACACCATGTCCAACGGGACCCAGTCCGCCACCGGCAGTGTCTCCGTGGTCCCGGTCCCGGCTCCCGCCGTCGTCGAGGCACCGCAGCCCAAGCCGGACGAAGTCAACGTGCGGGTCAACGACGTCGTAACCATCCCGGTGCTGGCGAACGACACCCACCCGCAGGGCGAAAAGCTGACCGTGGACCCGGCGCTTCCGCAGCCGGTTCCCGCAGCGGACGGGAAAAGCTTCGTCTCCGAAAACACCCTCCGCTTCATCGCCGGCGCCGAGCCCAAGACGGTCCGTGCCATCTACAACGCCGTGGACCCGCAGGGCCAGAAGAGCGCCGCGGCCGTCACCATCCACATCCTGCCGCTGGAAGGCGCGGAGAACTCCCGCCCGCAGCCGAAGAACCTCACCGCCCGAGCGGTGGCGGCCGGGACGGTGCGGATTCCGGTGGAGCTCGACGGGATCGATCCCGACGGCGACTCCGTCCAGCTGACCGGGATCGACAGCACCCCGGCGATGGGCACCGCCACCGTGGGCAGCAACTTTATCGACTTCACGGCGGCCGGGGACGGCGCCGGCACGGACACCTTCCGCTACAAGGTGGTGGACCGGCAGGGCGCCGTCAACACCGGCACCGTCACGGTCGGCATCGCCCCGCGCGGGGAGATGAACCAGAAACCCACCCCGGTGGATGATGAGGTCAAGGTCCGGCCGGGCCGCCAGATCGCCGTCGACGCCACCGGCAACGACACCGACCCCGACGGCGATCCGATCCGGATCCTCAGCGACGGCATCGAGGCCGCGCCGGAACTGCAGGCCACCGTCAGCAAACAAAGCTCCCGCCTGCTCCTGCTGGCCCCCGCCGCGGAAGGCACGGTCAACGTGCGGTACTCGGTGGCGGATGACCGCGGCGCCACAGCGCAGGCCGCCGTCGCCGTCCAGGTCAAGAAGGACGTCCCGCTCCAGGCCCCGGTCGCCCGGGATGACCGGGTGACCTCCGCCCAGACCCTCGGCAAGACCGCCGTGGACGTCCCCGTCCTCAAAAACGACGAGGACCCGGACGGAGTCGGCGAAAACCTCAAGATCGCCACCGAGGCCACCACCGCCCGGCCGGGTACCGCGGGCAACATGATCGTGGAACTGACCGAACAGCCGCAGCTCATCCCGTACACCGTGGAGGACCTGGACGGCCAGAAATCCACCGCCATCATCTGGGTCCCCGGCGTGGGCCAGCAGGTCCCCACCCTCGCCAAGGACGAGGTGATCGAAGTGGTCGCCGGGCAGTCCGTGACCGTCGACCTGAAGGAATGGGTCAAGGTCCGCGACGGACGCTCGCCGCGCCTGACCCAGACGGACCGGATCACGCTGATCGGCGCCGACGGTTCGGACCCGGTGGCCGGCAACGGCACCGCCCTGAAGTACACCGCGGGCCAGGACTACGTGGGTCCCGGTTCGCTCAGCTTCGAGGTCACCGACGGCTCCGGCCCGGACGATCCCGCCGGCCTGAAAGCGACCCTGAGCATCCGCACCAAGGTCCTCCCGGACCCCAACCGGAACAACCCGCCGGTGCTGCTGGGCAGCCAGCTGGAGGTGCCCACGGGTGACTCCGCCACGGCCGACCTGGCCCGGCTGACCACTGACCCGGACGACGGCGACGCGGACCGGATGACGTACGAACTGGTGGGCGGCGTGCCCGCAGGCTTCAACGCGGGCATTGACGGGACCACCCTGAAGGCCTCCGCCAAGGACGGCGCCGACGCCGGCACCAGCGGCGCGGTCCAGGTCAAGGCCAGGGACCCCCGCGGGCTTGAAGCCACCGCGACCTACCAGCTCACCGTCACGGCCTCCAACCGGCCCAAACCGGTGGCCAACGACGACGTCGAACCCAACGCCGCGGCCGGCAAACCCGTCACCGTTCCGGTGCTTGCGAACGACGCCAACCCGTTCCCGGAGACGGCCCTCAAAATCGTGTCCGCCGTGACCGAGACCGGCCAGGGCTCCGCCGTCGCCGCCGGCGACTCCGTGACCGTGACCCCGGCCGGAGGCTTCTCGGGCACCATGATCGTGTCCTACACCGTGGCCGACAAGACCGGCGACGCGTCCCGCTACGCGACGGCCAGGATCCGGCTGACGGTGAAGGACAAGCCGCTGGCGCCCACCACACCGCAGGCCGCGAGCGTGGGGGACAGCACCGCCCTGTTGAACTGGACCGCCCCGGCGGACCGCGGCTCACCTATCACCAAGTACACGGTGTACGGCGAGGGCGGCTACCGGCAGGACTGCCCGGCCAACTCCTGCACCCTGACCGGGCTGACCAACAACGCCAAGTACCACTTCCAGGTGACCGCCACCAACGCACTGGGCGAATCCGAGCGGTCCCCGGCGTCGGCCGAGGTGCGCCCGGACGTCAAGCCGGACACCCCGGCCGCGCCCGCAGTGAAGTTCGGCGACACCCAGCTCACCGTGACGTGGGCGGCCCCGGCGTCCAAGGGCTCGCCGGTCAAGAGCTACGACCTGGAGATTTCGCCGGCACCGGCAGGGCAGAACGCCCAGATCCAGAACCTCACCTCGGTGAGTTACGTCTGGAAGGGCCTCCAGAACGGAGTGGCCTACAAGGTGCGCGTCCTGGCCCGCAACGATGCCAAGGAGCCCTCCGAATGGAGCGCCTACTCCGCCGCGGAAACCCCCGCGGGGGTGCCCGCCACCCCACCAGCGCCGAGCGCGACGGCGGCCGGCTCCGTGGGCAACCAAAGCCAGCTCAAGGTCGACTGGACCGCGCCGGACAACAACGGCGACGCCATCTCCGCCTACACGCTGACCACGCTGCGCGGCGGGGCGGCCGTGGCGACCCAGCAGGTCTCGGGCACCACACAGAACGTCACCGTGAACAACTCGGAGGCGGGTTACACCTTCACGGTGGCCGCCACGAACAAGGCCGGAACGTCCCGGACCAGCGCCCCGTCCGCCGCCGTGCGCGCCGTGGGCAAGCCGGGCATGGTGGGCCAGCCGTCCGCCGCCCTGAAGGACACCGGCGGCGACGGCGGCAAGATCGACGTGAGGTTCCCGGTCCTGACCGCCGAGCAACGCAACGGCTCCAGCGCCGGTGAAATCACCTACAAGTACAGGCTCACCTCCGGCAGCGGCAGCGGCACCATCCCGGCCGGCGGCGGCGTCGTGGCCGCCCCTAACGGGACGGCCACCGCCGTTGTGGTCTGGGCGGTCTCGTCCCGGAGCTCCAGCCCCGGCGACGCCAGCCCTGCCTCGAATTCGGTGAACCCCTACGGACTGGCCTTCGCGCCGGCCGTGACGGGCAGCAAGAGCAGCGGCGTCGGGGACAGGACCGTGTCCTGGACCTGGAACCAGCCCAACGGCAACGGGCGCCCGGTCTCGGGCTACCAGTACAGCCTCGACGGCGGTGCCTGGCAGAACACCCAGCAGCGGTCCTTCTCCAAGAGCGTGGGCTTCGGCGAAACCCACACCCTGCGGGTCCGCGCCATCAGCGCCGGCCAGCCCGGCCGCATCGGCAGCGACACCTCCCGCAGCGGCTCGGAGCCGCCGCCGCCGGTCCCGACATCCCAGATCCAGGTGGAGGCCACTACGGTCCGGACGTGTCCCGGCATGCCGGGCCGGACCGACACGTACTCCGAGGGGCCGCCGAAGACCTGTGGTGCCGGCTGGGTTGAACGGTCCGAAGGCCGGCTCGCCATCAACTGCACCAAGGACATCTACGGCAACGGCACCCCCTGGTTCCGCGTCACCGAAGGCAGCCACCCGGGCTGGTTCGTCAAATCCACCACCGTGGATCTCTACGGCCCCAGGCCCGGCGGCTGCTGATGCCCACAACTAGACCCGACGCCGCACCAAGCGGGAACTCCCTGCCGGCGGCCCCTGCAACGCTCCACCCAGAACAGAAGAGGACCAACCCATGACCATGACCACCGAACAGGCCGAATGGTTTGCCGGCACCTTCGAGAAGCTCGTCGACAACGTGGGCCAGGCCGTCCTGGGCAAGTCCCACGTCATCCGCCTGACCTTCACCGCGATGCTGGCCGAGGGGCATGTCCTCTTCGAGGACGCCCCGGGCACCGGCAAGACCTCCCTGGCGCGTGCCCTGGCGGCCACCGTCCAGGGCTCCAACAACCGCATCCAGTTCACCCCGGACCTGCTGCCCTCGGACGTCACGGGCGTGACCATCTACGACCAGAAGACGCAGAAGTTCGAGTTCCACAAGGGACCCATCTTCAACAACATCGTCCTGGCCGATGAAATCAACCGGGCCTCGCCCAAGACCCAGTCGGCGCTGCTGGAGGTCATGGAGGAATCCCGCGTCACGGTGGACGGCACCACCTACGAGGCCGGCCGGCCGTTTATGGTGATGGCCACCCAGAACCCGATCGAGCAGGCGGGCACCTACCGTCTGCCCGAGGCCCAGCTGGACCGCTTCCTGATCAAGACCTCCATCGGCTACCCGGACCACGCTTCCACCGTGCAGCTGCTGGGCGGTGCCAACCTCAAGGACCGCTCCAAGGACATCACCGCCGTCATCACCACCCAGGCGGTGGCCGACATGGCCGACCTCGCCGCCACCACCCACGTGGACACCGCCGTGCTGGAATACATCTCCCGGCTCTGCGAGGAGACCCGCAGCGCCCCGGAGACCCGCCTGGGCGTCTCCGTCCGCGGCGCCCTCGCCATGGTCCGCGCGTCGAAAGTCTGGGCCGCCAGCCAGGGCCGCAACTTCGTGCTGCCGGACGACGTCAAAGACCTTGCCGCCGTCGTCTGGACCCACCGGCTGGTGATGGACCCGGAAGCAGAGTTCTCCGGCGCCACGGCGGAGGCCGTGCTGGCGCGCGTCCTGGCCGAGGTCGCCGCGCCGCAGCAGCGCGCCGCTCTTGTCTAACTGCAGCGGCTAGCCTGCGCCACCCCGACCGGCACCCCCGACCCAGCACGAACAAAGGCACCCATATGTCCTCCAGCACTCCGCTGACACGGCTTGCTGAACGCCTGCAACGGCCCTTCCACCGGCACGGCAGGCCCACCCGGCTGCACCCAGCCTCACTCTGGACCGAGGCCGGCGGCACCGCGGGCCTGGCCCTCGCCCCGGGCCGGAGCGCCGTCCGCGCGCTCTGGCTGCGCTACCTGTGGCCGGTCCTCTCGGTGGTGAGCGTCCTGGGCTGGTCCGTGCTGGCGGCCTCGATCCTGCTGTGGACCGTCGGCCAGGCCTTCGGCTGGCAGGAAGCCAAAGCCGCCGCGATCGCCGCGTTCGTCCTGTTCGTGCTCGCCGTCGGGTTCATCCTGGGCCGTTCCTCCTACGGCGTCGTCCTGGACCTCGCCCGGACCCGGGTGGCGGTGGGGGACAGCGCCGTCGGCAGCATCGCGGTCTCCAACACCTCCGCGCGGCCGCTGCTGCCGGCGGACCTGGAGCTCCCGGTCGGTGCCGCCACCGCTGTGTTCCACCTGCCCCGGATGAAACCCGGGCAGGTCCACGAGGACCTGTTCACCATCCCCACCGCCCGCCGCGCCGTGATCGTGGTGGGCCCGGTCCGCTCGGTCCGCGCCGACCCGCTGCACCTGCTGCGGCGCCAGGTGCTCTGGACCGAACCCGAGGACCTGTTCGTGCACCCAAAAACCGTGGCGCTGGCAGGCTCGGCCGCCGGATTCATCCGTGACCTCGAGGGCATGCCCACCACCGACCTCTCCAGCGCAGACGTGTCCTTCCATGCGCTGCGCGACTACGTGCCGGGCGATGACCGCCGGCACATCCACTGGAAAACCACGGCCCGCACCAACAAGCTGATGGTCCGCCAGTTCGAGGAAACCCGACGTGCGCACCTCGCCATCTCGCTGTCCATCAACACCGACGAATACGCCTCCGACGAGGAATTCGAGCTGGCCGTCTCCGCCGCCGCCTCGATCGGACGCCAGGCCATCCGTGAACAACGCGACCTCGACGTGCTGACCCAGAAGGGCCCGCTCCGCTGCGAAACCGGCCGCAACATGCTCGATGACATGACCCGGATCGTCGGCGCACCCCAGCGCAAGAATGCGGTGGACCTCGCCCGGACCCTGGCGGACACCGTCCCCAACGCCTCCGTCGTGTTCCTGATCGTCGGCAGCAACATCACCCCCACCCAGCTGCGCTCCGCGTCGGCCTCGGTGCCCATGGGGGTCCGCAGCCTCGCCGTCCGGCTCCAGCTCGGCGCCGCACCGGCCCGGGCCAACATCGGGGACCTGACCGTCCTGACCCTCGGCGACCTCTCTGACCTGGCCATCGTGCTGAGGAAGGCGGCAGCATGAGCGCCGCAGCACCGCTCCGCCCCCGGAACACCACGGCAGCGCAGCGCTCCGGTTTCGCCGACGGCCAGCCGCTCTGGCATCTGGCGCTCGACGCCGGCGCCCTCACCGTGCTGCTGGGCCTTGGCGTCCTCGGCTTCAGCCTCAGCTTCGGCGGCGACCCCTACTACCTGGTCGCAGGCTTCGGCGGCATCCTGCTGGGCCTGGGCCTGGCGGCCGCCGCTGTGCATTTCCGCTTGGGGCTCCTGATCACCACCGCCCTGACACTTGGCGCCTACCTCGTCTTCGGCACCGCCCTGGCCGTCCCCGAGGCCTCGATCGCCGGTGTACTGCCCACTCTCGACTCGCTGCGTACCCTGCTGCTCGGCGTGGTGTTCGCGTGGAAGGACATGCTCACCGTCGGGGTGCCGGTGGGCACGGCCGGCGGCATGTTGATTGTGCCGTTCCTCAGTTCGCTCCTCACCGCGCTGGCCGCCGGGCTGCTGATCTGGCGGCTCAAAAGCCCGTACTGGCCGCTGCTGCCGGTGCTGGTGCTGTTCGTCACCGGCATCGCCTTCAGCACCAATGCCGGCTTCCTCACGGTGGAACGCGGCATTTCACTCACCGTGATTGCCATCGCCTGGGCCACGTTCCGCCGCGACGCGCTCCGTCGCAGCGACACGCGCAAAATCTCCGTCAACCGGCTGGAGAAGGACGAGGCCACCGCCCGCGCGGCCAAGCTGCGCCGGATGGGAACCGCCGCGGCGGTAATCGCGGCCGCCGTCGGGATCACCGCCGTCGCGTCCCCGCTGGTCACCGCGGGCGACGACCGCCGGGTACTTCGGAACACGATCGTTCCGCCGTTCGATCCCAAGGACTACATCACCCCGCTGGCGAGCTTCCGGACCTTCGTCAAGGACAAAAAGGACGACACTCTCTTCACCGTGAAGGGCCTGCCCAAGGACGCGCGTGTGCGCCTCGCCGCGCTGGACTCCTTCAACGGCACCAACTACAACATGGACCCCAACGGTTCCGGGAGCTTCAGCAAGGTGGGCGACGCCAAGTCCATCAACACCCTCGCGGACTCCACCGGGATCGTGCCGAGCATCAACTACACCCTGGACATCACGATCGAGGACTACCAGGGCTACTTCCTGCCCGGCGGCAGCAAGACCACCGGAATCAGCTTCGCCCGGGACGGCTCGGGTGCCGCCGCGGGACTGTACTTCAACGCCGGAACGGACACGGCCGTGACCACCAGGGGCCTCGCCAAGGGGGACGCCTACCAGGTGCAGGTGGCCGATCCCGCCACCCTGGAACACGGGCAGCTGACCCAGTACGACTTCGCCAAACTGGCCCTGCCGGATCCCGCCGAAGTGCCGCCGGTGGTCGGTTCCCAGGCGAACGACCTGGCCGCCGACGCGCCCACCGCCATCGACCGGGTGCGCCAGGTCGAGGCGCACTTCCAGAAGAAGGGCGCCTTCAGCAACGGCCTGATCGCCGACGGGCAGCTGCCCAGTGTCTCCGGCCACAGCGCCAACCGTGTCCGGAGCCTGCTCACCGCCAAGCAGATGCTCGGTGACGACGAACAGTACGCCGTCGCGATGTCCCTGATGCTGCGCCACCTCGGCATCCCCTCCCGCGTGGTGATGGGGTTCTACCCGGATCCGAAGAGCCCGGAGAACGGCGCCGGCGACGTGAAGATCACCGGCAAGGACGTCCACGCGTGGGTGGAAGTCGCCTTCGACCGGGTGGGCTGGGTGTCCTTCGACCCCACGCCACCCAAGGACAACGTGCCCATCCCGCCGGATCCGGAGAACAAGTCCAAGCCCAAGCCGCAGGTGCTGCAGCCGCCGCCCCCGCCACAGGAGCCGGCGGACCTGCCGCCCGACTCCTCACCGGATGCGCTGGACGCTGACGAGAAGAAAAACAACCCCTGGCTGTTCTGGGGTCCACTTCTCACGGCGATCGGCATCGCGCTCATCCCGGTCGGGATCCTGGCGCTGCCGCTGCTGCTGATTGCGCTGCTCAAGTCCCGGCGCCGGAAGGCCCGTTTCAGCGACGGCCCCCCGGCGCAGCGCGTCGGCGGCGGCTGGAACGAAGTTGTCAGCCTCGCGACCGACCTCGGTGCGGGCGTCGATACCCGTGCCACCCGGCGGGAGTCCGCCGCGGTGCTCGCCGATGCTTTCCCGGCCGCAGGGGGGACCACCACACTGCTCGCCAAACGGGCCGACGCCGCGATCTTCGGTGCCGGCCAACCGAGCGAGGACCAGGTGCGGGAGTACTGGGACATCGTGGACGGCTCGCTGAAGGAGCTGACCGGGACGCTGGGGTTCTGGGGACGGCAGCGCGCCAGGTTTTCGCCGCGCTCCCTGCTGGCCGACGGCAGGGCCGCCCTCAAGCGCCGGTCCACACCGAAACTGACGGGCCCCGGGCCGGTGCCGCCCGGCGGCAGGCGCGCCGGACGCGCAGCGCCGGAACCGCCCGCGGGTACAGTGGAACCCGGTCCTGCCGCCACAGCCCGCCGTGATGGTGCCGCCGAAGCCGCAGCCGAGTCCCGCCAGTCCGCCAGGAAGAACCGCAACAAGCCATGACCGACGACGCCGAGCGCTGCCCGCGCTGCCAGCAGCCACTCCGTCAGGGGGCGGCCTTCTGCACCTCGTGCGGCACACCGCTGAGCAACCGTTCCGCGCGGAACGCCCGCAACGCCCCGGAGGTTCCTGCTGCCGCGCTGATCCCCGGTAGCATCCCCGTAGCGCAGGGCCCAGCCGCGGGCCGCGGACAAGGGGGAGGTCCTTCCATGCCGAGCAAGCTTGAGGTGGTGCCCGCAGCTGCCGGAAAGCGGCTGGGAGCGGCCGTGCTCGACTGGCTGCCGCCCGTCACCGTCCTGACAATCCTGCTGGCGGTCGGTTTCGCCGGGATCACCAGGAGCCAAAGCGGCGGCTTCATCGTGTATGACACCTCGTCCGTGGTGCTGTTCGGCGGCATCGGTGCCGGCCTCACCCTGGTCTACCTCCTGGTCCTGGCCGCCCTTGAAGGCCGGTCCGGTGTAACCCCCGGCAACAGCCTCATGGGCATCCGCTGCACGGATGCTGACGGCTACGCCCCGGGCGGCGGCGCGGTGTTCCTGCGTGGCCTCATCACCGGCGCCGGGGTGCTCCTGGCCGTGATCGCCGCCGCCGTCGTGGTGGTCTTCCAATGGTTCGGCGTGGCCCTGCTGGTGCTGGGACCGCTCCTGTTTCTGGGTGCCGCCTGGGCCGTCCTCGTGGTGCTCTCCAACGCGTGGGACCGCAACGGACAGCTCCGCGGCTGGCACGACAAGGCCGCCAAGACCCTCGTCTTCGACGTAAAGTCCGGACGCAACCCGATCACCACCGGCGGCATCGCGGGACCCTACAGCTTCGCGCCGCTGGACCTTCCGCCGGTCCAGCAGGTCGCTTCGCCGCTGGCCGGTGCCGCAGCGCCGCAGGCTGTTGTCGCTTCGCCGCAGGCTCGGGTCCCAGCGCCGCTGGCCGGTGCCGCAGCGCCGCAGGCTGTCGTCGGAGCGCCACAGGTTGCGCCCGGAGCGCCGCAGGCTGTGATCGCTTCGCCGCAGGTCCGGCCCGTTCCGCAAGCGGCGTCGTTTGCGCCGCCAGCCGCGTCCGCGCCGTCGCCGTCGCCGTCGTCGTCCCAGGAGCTCCCGCATCCCGACGACGACCTGGACCGCACCCAGGTCCGCGGCGACACGAACGCCCCCGTCACCGTGGCGATGCTCCGGATCCGGCTGGACGACGGCCGCGACATCGAACTTGACCGCACCGTGCTGGTCGGCCGGAACCCCTCCGGGCACCCCGGTGAGGACTCCGTGCAGCTGATCCCGGTTGCCGATCCGGGCCGTTCAATTTCCAAGACCCACCTCCATCTCCTCGCCGGAAACGGGGGAGTCTGGGTGACGGACCGCAACTCCACCAACGGCAGCGCCGTGACCACGCCGGACGGTATCCGTACCGCCCTCGCGGCGGGGGAGCCCACCCACGTCCGCCCAGGTTCCACCGTCCACTTCGGTGACCGCTCCTTCTACCTAGGACAGGCATGAATACCCAGCCGGCCGCCGTTCCACCCTCAGACAGTTCCGATGCCGCCCCCGTGCCGGCTCCGGGCACTCCCTCCAGCAGTTCCTCCAGCAGTACCTCCAGCCTGCGGCTCAACTGCGGCTACGGCACCGACCGCGGCCTGCGCCGCGAAATGAACGAGGATTCCTTTATTGCCTCCGATCCCGTCTTCGCCGTCGCGGACGGCATGGGCGGGCATGAAGCCGGCGAGATCGCGAGCGGCATCTGCGTGCGCACACTCGCCAGGATCCCGCAGCTGGCCAGCGGCGAGCGGGACGCAACGGCTGGCGTCCTGCAGGAGTACCTGCAGATGGCCGACGAAGGCATCCGCGACGCCACCGGCTCCCGCGCCGGGACCACCCTCTCCGGCGTCGTGGTGGTGGAACAGATGGGCGCCCCCTACTGGCTGGTCCTCAACATCGGCGACTCCCGGACCTACCGGCTCAACCAGGGGAAGCTGAGCCAGGTCAGCGTCGACCACTCCGAAGTCCAGGAGCTGGTGGATGCCGGGCAGATCACCCAGACCCAGGCCGCCGTGCACCCCCGCCGGCACGTCGTCACGCGTGCCCTCGGCTCCGGCGACGAGATCGAGGCTGACTACTGGCTGCTGCCCATCGAGGAGGGCGACCGGATCCTGGTCTGCTCCGACGGCCTCAACGGCGAACTCGATGACCAGCACATTTCCAACATCCTGCGCTCCCATGCGGACCCGCAGGCGGCCGTGGACGAACTGATCCAGGCGGCCCTGCGCAGCGGCGGCCGCGACAACGTCACCTGCATCGTGCTGGACGCCACCAATGTTGCCAGCGACTACGACGGCGCCGCCCAGACCGCACCGCGCTCCGCCGCCGACGCGGAGGACGAGGACACCCTGCCCCGGACCGATGCCCTGGACCTCGCCCCCAATGGGGAACTGGCCTCCGGGGACGTGCCTGCCGCCGGGGAGCAGGCAGCTGGCGAACTTGCTGCCGACGGACACGCCAAGGGCCCCAATGATGGCAAGCAGTAACCCCGCCGCCGCAGCGCGTTACACGCCCGGCAGCTGGCTCGGTGTGGTGCGCTCCAAAACCGTGGTGCTGCTGCGCCCGGACAGCGCGCCCGCCCTGGTTGACTCGCTGTGGGACCTCCTCGACGCCGGTCCCGCAGTGCACGAGGTGCTCGACGCCGTGACATCGGCCTCGGGCGGTTCGCTCGCCCGGCTGCCGTGGTTCGCGATCGTCGACTGCCGGAGCTCCGTGCAGGTGTTCCTGCGCGGAGACATCGACCTGACGGTAGACCTGCCCTCCGGGCCGGTGGAACTGAGCGGGCGGGAAGTCACCACCTGGACGGAACGGCGGTTCGCCGCTGCGGACGGATTCAACGTGACGGTCCCCGACGCCGCCGCCGGGACATCCGCCGCCGGGGCATCCGGCGTCGGACCTGACCTGCCGCTGACGGACGGCGTGGTCCTGCTCAAGGGACTGCGGCTGCAGTTCACCCGTGCTGCCGGACCGGCGGACGCCCCGGCGGTCCCTGCCGCGGCCACGGCTGCAGCCGGCCTCACCGCCGCAGGGCCCGCTCCCGACGCCGAAACAGCGGTGCAGGACGAAGTCCTGGCAGCGGCCGAAGCCGACATCGCCGCAGAGCTAAGCGACCATGGTGCCTCCGCGGAGACCGTCCTGGAGTTCCCCGGCGAGGACTCCGAGCACGACGGAACCCTGCACGAAGAACCGGAACCGGAACCGCAGCCGGAACCGCGACAGGAACCGGAACCGGAACCGGAACCGGAACCGGAACCGGAACGTGGACTGGCTGAGGAACCAGAACCCGAACCAGAACCCGGGCCCGAACCCGCCGAACAGGAGCTGACGAGCAGCTACGACCACCTGTGGGAGCGAACGGTGATGCGCAATATCGAGGACGCCGCCGTCCGCGAGGACCCTGACGCCGATGCAGAACCCAGCGTCGGGCCCGCCAGCGCCGTGCCCGCCGTTGAATCCGCCAGCGCGGAGCCAGTGTCCGGGACCCCTGAATCGGACGGGTCAGCGGCAGGCGGAGCGGAAGCCGCAGCCGCCTCTGCTCCTGCGCCGGAACCGCCCGCGGCGCCGCGCCCGGCGGTACCCGCCGGACTGATCGACTCCGTGCCCTGGCACACCGGCGGTGACCGGCCGACGTCGTCCCCACCGGCCGCAGCGCAGCCGCCGGCATTTACGCCTGTGCCGCCCGCGCCGACGGCACAGCAGGCACCCGCCCAGCAGCAGGCACCCGACCAGCTCATGCCGGCCGCGGAGCCGGGAGCCGATGCGGACCACGACGGCCAGACGATCATGAAGGGCGAGCTCGCCGGCGCAGGCCCGCAAGGTGCCGGTGCGCAGCGCCCGTCCACAGGACCGGCCACGGAACCGTCCACCGGGCCCATGGTCCTGGCCCGGGTCTGCCCGGAGGGTCACGCGAACCCCTCCACCTATGCCCAGTGCGGCCGCTGCGGACTGCCGCTGCCCGGGGACGGGGTCCAGGTCCGTCGCCCCCGGCTGGGCCGGATGCGCCTGTCCACTGGCGAGCTGATCGACCTCAACCAGTCGCTCATCGTGGGCCGCCAGCCCTCGGTGTCCCGCGTCCAGGGCGCCGTGATGCCCAAACTGATCCAGGTGGCGAGCCCCAGCGGTGACATTTCCCGCTCGCACGTGGAGGTCAGGCTCGAAGGCTGGCACGTGATGCTGTGTGACCTCAAGGCGACCAACGGCACCGTGCTGGTCCGCGAGGGCCAGCCCCCGCGCCGGCTGGCCCAGGGCGAAATGGCCATCCTGCTCGACGGCGACATCGCCGAGGTGGGCGACGGCGTCTCGCTGCGCTTTGAGGAGATCCCGTGAGCTCAAAACGGCCCGTAGCCCCGCCGCCAATCATCCCGGGCTTCACCTACATCAGCCTGCTCGGCTCCGGCGGGTTCTCCGACGTCTACCTCTACGAACAGGACCGGCCGCGCCGCAAGGTGGCTGTCAAGGTGCTGCTCTCGGACCTGAAGACCGAGGGCGCGCGCCGCCGGTTCGAATCCGAAGCGAACCTGATGGCGCAGCTGTCCTCGCACCCGTACATCGTGACCATCTTCGAAGCCGAGATCACCGACACGGGGCATTCCTACCTGGCCATGGAGTACTGCTCCCGGCCCAGCCTGGATGTCCGGTACCGTCGGCAGCGCTTCAGCGTGGACGAGGTCCTGGCTGTCGGCATCCAGGTGGCATCCGCCGTCGAGACCGCCCACCGGGCCGGGATCGCGCACCGCGACATCAAGCCCGCCAACATCCTGGTCACGGACTACAACCGGCCGGCACTGACCGACTTCGGTATCTCCGGCACCCTCGCGGGGGATGCGGACGAGGACGCTGGCATGTCCATCCCGTGGTCCCCGCCGGAGCAGTTCACCGGGCACCAGGTGGACGGCGTCCTGGTGGACGTCTGGGCGCTCGGTGCCACCCTTTACACCCTGCTGGCCGGGCGGTCCCCGTTTGTGCTGCCGGGCGCCGACAACTCCCAGCGGGAGCTGATCTCGCGCATCACGAACCTGCCCGTGCCGAAACTGGGCCGCGCCGACGTGCCGGAATCCCTGGAACTGGCGCTCTCGACGGCGATGGCCAAGTCGGCAGCCTCCCGCTATTCCTCGGCGCACGCCTTCGCCCTGGCCCTGCAGCGGATCCAGGCCGAACTGAACCTGTCCGTGACGCCGTTCGAGGTCCTGGAAGAACCGCGCGCCGAGGAAAGCCACCCCGACGACGGCTTCGAGGAAACCCGGGTCCGCAGCGTCGCCGCGATCGACCCGGACGCCACCGGCAGCACCCCCACCTTCCCGGCCAGGGTCCCGAATCCCGACGCCCGCCCCACGGCGGACAACGCCACCACGTTTAGAAAAGCAGCTGTCAACAACGCGCGGCCCCCGGCGCTGCCCGGATTCGACACCCCCGGGCCCCGGAACACAAACACGGCCCCGGAGGACGACGTCGCGGCCACGGTCAACCGGTCCAGCGCCGCCGCGGCTGCCGTGTCCCCGGGCAGCGGCGGGCCCGGCAGCGGCGGGGACAGCAGTGGCGACGACGCGGGGGAGCACCCGGCCGGGCACGGCCGCAGGAATCTGCTGCTCTCGATCGTCGGCGGCACCGTCCTGGTGGCCGCCGTCGTGCTGGGGATTGTGGCGGGCACCACCCGGCCGGAGCCGGCGCCGAAAGCCACGGACCAGGTCAGCAAACCGCCCGCGGACGCCCTGGACAACGGCACCGTGCCGGACGTCACCGGGCTCGCCGGAGCGGCCGGGCCGGCCGGAAAAGTCCGTTTCACCTGGACCAACCCGCAGCCGAAAGCCGGCGACACCTACAAATGGCGGGTCCACACCCTCAAGGGCGACGGGCAGTACCAGGCCACCGCCGGGCCCGCCGCCGAAATGGCGGCGAACCCGTCCGAACCCAGCTGCATCCAGGTCATGATCGTCCGCAGCGACGGGGCCTCCTCGCCGCTCGGCCCGGATTCCATCGCCTGCGTCCCGAAGTAGCAGCACCAACGACTTTCCAGAAAGGCACGGATTATGGGGGATCTGGCAATAGATTTCTGCGGCGAGTGGCATGAGCCCTCGGACGAGGACATCTTCAGCATCGGCCGCGAAGGCGACCTGGAGGTGGATGACAACCCGTACCTGCACCGGCAGTTCCTGCAGATCGCCCGCTACGACGGCATCTGGTGGCTCAGCAACGTCGGCAGTATGCTCTCCGCGACCATCGCCGACGCTTCCGGCGGCATGCAGGCGTGGCTCGCGCCCGGGGCGCGGATCCCGCTGGTCTTCAGCCACACCAACGTCATCTTCACCGCCGGCCCCACCACCTACGAGTTCGCCGTGCACCTCCGGACCCCCGCGTTCCGGCAGGAATCCCGCGACGAGGACAGCGGCGGCGACACCACGATCGGCCCGGTGGTTTTCACCGACTCGCAGAAGGCCCTGATCGTGGCCCTCGCCGAACCCATGCTGCGCCGCGAAGGGACCGGCTTCAGCGCCATCCCGTCCTCGGCCGAGGCCGCCCGGACCCTGGGCTGGGCCCTGACCCGGTTCAACCGAAAACTGGACAACGTGTGCGACAAGCTCGACAGGGTGGGAGTCGCCGGGTTGCGCGGCGGTGGCGGAAAACTCGCCACCAACCGGCGCGCGCGGCTTGTGGAACACGCCGTCACCTCGCACCTGGTGACGCCGGCGGACCTGTATCTGCTCGAGGAGCAGGGTTCCGGCACGAACAGCACCGGCAAGAAGGGTGCAGACGAAGCATGAGAATCCGACTGACGCTGCGGCGCGACCCGGCCGAGGCCAAAGACCTCGCCGTCACCGTGGACGGGCTCGCCACCGTGGCGGACATCGCCACCCAGCTCTGGGCCGCCGACCCGGCGCGGCGGGGGACCCCGCCGCCGTCGAACCTGTCCCTGCGCATCGAGGAGGCCTTCGCCGCCGGCGGCATGAAGGGCAGCGTCCTGGACCGCCAGGACAACCTGCTCGAATCCGGGCTGCGGCCGGGCTCGATTGTTTCGCTGACCCGGCTGAGTGAGCAGTTCGCGACCCCCGGTGCGAACCGGGGGCCGGCGGCGGCGACGCTGCGCGTACTGTCCGGGCCCGACGTCGGACGCGAATTCCCGCTGCCGTCGGGCACCAGCTACATCGGCCGGGACCGCGACGTCGACATCAGGCTCACGGACCCGCTCACCTCCAAGCGGCACGCCCGCATCACGGTGGGCGAGACGATCGAAATCGTGGACACGAATTCGGCCAACGGCCTGCTGATGGACGGGCTGCCGGTCACCCGCGCCACGCTGAACTCCTCGGACACCGTGGCCCTGGGCGACACCACCGTGTCCGTGGTGTCGCTGGGCACCGGGCACAGTTCGGCCCCGAGCTCCCCGCTGATCGACTTCAACCGCTCGCCGCGGGTGGTGCCGCGCTTCGAACCGCAGAAACGGATGCTCCCGGCCGGACCCAAACGCCAGGAGCACCACGCCTTCCCGTACATCATGCTGATGGCGCCGCTGATGATGGGCGCCATCCTGTTCGCCGTCACGCAGAACGTGCTCTCGGTCGTGTTTATGCTGATGATGCCGCTGTTCATCGTGGGCCATCACGTGGACCAGAAGCTGCAGGCAAAGCGGGAACGGAAGGAACAGCTCAAACAGTTCCGCGAGTCCATGGCCGTGTTCCGCACGGACATCACCCGGCTGCAGAACGTGGAGCGATCCGTCCGGCTGCAGGAAGCACCCTCGGTCAGCGACACGGTGGACTCGATCTACAAGCTCGGCCCGCTGCTCTGGACCCACCGGCCCGAGCACACCGGCTTCCTCGGCCTGCGCTTCGGCCTGGGCACCGCGCCCTCGCGGATCCAGTTCGAAGAGCCCAACAGCAACGACACCGAAGCCGAATACATGGCCGAAATCCAGGAGTGCATGGCGCAGTTCCGGGACATCGAAGGCGTGCCGATCGTCTCGCAGCTGCGCTCCGCCGGCTCCTTCGGCCTGGCGGGCTCCCGCGGACTCGTCGACGACGTGGCCCGCGGCATGGTCCTGCAGCTCGTCGGGCTGCACTCGCCCGCCGAAGTGGTCCTGGCCGCCATCACCTCGGCGCAGTCGAAGGAACGCTGGGAATGGCTGCAGTGGCTCCCGCACGTCGGCTCCGGCCACAGCCCGCTCAGCGGCGACCACCTCGCCGCCGGGCCCGCGGGCGGCTCAGCCCTTCTCTCCCGCCTGGAAGACCTGATCGACCAGCGCGAGGCCGCGTCACAGACTCCGCGCCCGGCCTTGCGGCCCGGCGTCGACCCGCTCAGCACGGACCTGGCGGAACCGCTGCTGCCCACCGTGCTGGTGGTGGTCGAAGACGACGCCCCGGTGGACCGCGGCCGGCTCACCAGGGTCCTCGAGCGGGGCCCCGACTCCGGCGTGCACGTGATGTGGGTGGCGTCCTCGGTGCAGCAGCTTCCGGCCGCGTGCCGGGACTTCATGGCGGTCGACGGCGACCATGGCACCACCACCGGCCAGGTCCGGCTCGGCCGGCACACCTTCCCGGTGAGCTGCGAAAGCCTCGACGCCGGGCTCGCCGCCCAGCTGGCCCGGATGCTCACGCCGGTGGTGGACGTCGGCAAGCCGCTGGAGGACGACTCCGACCTGCCGCGGGCCGTCTCCTACGCGGCCCTGATCGGCAAGGACTTCCTGGACAACCCGGCGGCCGTGGCCGAACGCTGGACCGAAAACAACTCGGTCCGGGCCTCCGCCGTGCCCAACCGGAAGGACAACGGCACCCTCCGGGCCCTGGTGGGCTCCAAGGGCATCGAACCGCTCTACCTCGACCTCAAGAACGAGGGCCCGCACGCCCTCGTGGGCGGCACCACCGGCGCCGGCAAGTCCGAGTTCCTGCAGTCCTGGGTGATGGGCATGGCCGCCGCCTACAGCCCGGACCGGGTGAGCTTCCTGTTCGTGGACTACAAGGGCGGCGCCGCGTTCGCGGACTGCCTGCACCTGCCGCACACCGTGGGCCTGGTCACCGACCTGTCCCCGCACCTGGTCCGCCGCGCCCTGACCTCGCTGCGGGCCGAGCTGCACCACCGGGAACGGCTGCTGAACCGGAAAAAGGCCAAGGACCTGCTGGAACTCCAGCGGGAAGCGGACCCGGACGCGCCGCCCTACCTGATCATCATCGTGGACGAGTTCGCGGCCCTCGCCACCGAAGTGCCGGAGTTCGTCGACGGCGTGGTGGACGTCGCCGCCCGCGGCCGGTCCCTGGGCCTGCACCTGATCCTGGCCACCCAGCGCCCGGCCGGCGTGATCAAGGAAAGCCTGCGCGCCAACACCAACCTGCGGGTGGCGCTGCGGATGGCCGACGAGGACGACGCGATCGACATCCTGGGCGTGCCCACGGCGGCGTACTTCGACCCCTCCATTCCCGGCCGCGGCGCCGCCAAGACCGGCCCCGGCCGGATCCAGGGATTCCAGACCGGATACGCCGGCGGCTGGACCACCGAGAAGCCGCAGCGCCCGCAGATCGAAATCGTCGAGATGGCCTTCGGGTCCGGGCCGGCCTGGGCCGCCCCGGCCCCCGAGAGCCCCGTCAAAGAAGAGGCCGCCGGTCCCAACGACATCGCCCGGATGACCGCCAACATCATCCGGGCCGCCGACGTGCTCTCCATCGAGCCGCCGCGCAAACCCTGGCTGGACGAACTCGCCACGACCTACGACTTCTCCAAGCTGCCAAACCCCCGCACCGACGAGCGGCTGCTCCTGGGCGTGGCGGACGACCCCGCGCACCAGGACCAGCCCACCGTGTTCTACGAGCCGGACCAGGACGGCAACATGGCCATCTACGGCACCGGCGGCTCGGGCAAGTCCGCCGCCCTGCGCGGCATCGCGATCGCCGCCGCGGTCACCCCGCGCGGCGGGCCGGTCAACGTCTACGGCATCGACTGCGGCTCCTCGGGACTGAAGATGCTCGATGAGCTGCCGCACGTCGGGGAAATCATCAACGGCGACGACGTCGAACGCGTCGGCCGGCTGCTGCGCTGGCTCCGGGACCTCGCCGATGACCGCGCGGCCCGCTATTCGGAAGTCCGCGCGTCCACCATCGTGGAGTACCGCAAGCTCGCGGACCGGCCGGACGAGAAGCGGATTTTCGTGCTGGTGGACGGCATGTCCTCCTTCCGGGAGGCCTACGAATACAGCAAGCTCTCGGCGCTGTGGGACATCTTCCTGCAGCTCGCCACCGACGGCCGTCCGCTGGGCATCCACCTTGTGGTCAGCGGGGACCGGCCCAACTCGGTGCCGGCGTCGCTGCTGGCCTCGATCCAGCGCCGGCTGGTGCTGCGCCTGTCCTCGGAGGACGACTACCTGTCCATGGATGTGCCCAAGGATGTCCTGGGCCAGGCCTCGCCTCCGGGCCGCGGCCTGCTGGGCAACCTCGAAGTGCAGCTCGCGGTGCTTGGCGGCAACTCAAACCTGGCCGTGCAGGCCCGTGAGGTGCACAAGCTCAGCGAGGCCATGGTGCGCCAGGGCGTGGAGCGCGCCCCGCAGATCGAACGACTGCCGGACCAGGTGGACCTTGAGATCCTGCCCGCCGGAAGCCCGGACCTGCCGGTGATCGGCGTCGACGACGAGACGCTCCAGCCGGCCGAGATCCTGGCCAAGGGACCGCTGCTGCTGGCCGGCCCGCCCGGCTCCGGCCGCACCGTGGCCCTTGTGACCCTGGCCTACGCGCTGCGCCGCTCCAACCCCGGCGTCGAACTGATCTACGTCGGCTCCCGCCGATCCGCGGCGGCGGCCCTGAAGCTCTGGGACCGCTCCGTGGTGGGCGCCGACGACGTCGAGGAAGCCATCGACGAGCTGGTGGACTACTCCACCGGCACCCCGGGCAAGCTGGCCATTTTCATCGAGGGGCTGACCGACTTCACCGACACGGGAGCGGAGTCCGGGATCGAACGGCTGGTCACGGCGTCGATCAAGGCCGAACAGTGGGTGGTGGGCGAAGCCGAGACCTCCACTTGGTCCTCGGCCTGGTCGCTGGCTCAGCCGTTCAAGTCCGGCCGCCGCGGCCTGCTGCTCAACCCGGGCGACATCGACGGCGACAGCCTGCTCAGCACCTCGCTGGGCCGGATCAGCACGGACTTCATCCCGGGCCGCGGCTACATCGTGGGCCGCGGCAAGGTCCGCAAACTCCAGGTGGCGCTGCCGCCCGAGAATCGGAACTAGACCCGTTGCCTATCAGTTGTGGTTGCTAATGTCTGTGTATGGCCGACGCGACGAATCGGGTAGCCGAGACCCGTGGCGGTATCCAGGACAGCGGCACTGTCGTGGACACCGCGTTTTTCGCCTTCAGCGGGATGGCCGCCATCTGGCTGGCCACACTCCTCTTCGAGGAGAGCCTGCACTGGGACCGCCTCTGGTTCTCCGTCATCTTCTGGGCTGCCCTGGCGTATCTGGTCCTGCCACGGCTGCACCGGATCCTGACCCGTATCTACCTGCCCGACTACTTCATCGGCCGGGCCCGCACCAGCGACGGGCTGCTCGGAGACCCCGTCAACGTGGCGCTGCTCGGCTCGGAGGAGCAACTCCATTCGGCCATGCACCAGGCCGGCTGGACTTTGGCGGACGACGTCGATCTGGCGAGCAGCCGACGGATCGTCACCGCGACGCTGACACGGCGCAGCTACGACGAGGCCCCGGTCAGCCCGCTGTTCCTTTTCGGCCGGCAGCAGGATTTCGCGTACCAGCAGGAAGTCGACGGGAACCCGGGGAAGCGCCACCACATCCGCTTTTGGCGCTGCCCGCCGGGGTGGGTCCTGCCCGGCGGGGTCAAGGTCGATTGGCTTGCCGCCGGCACCTATGACCGTTCGGTAGGGCTGTCGCTGTTCACGCTGCAGATCACGCACAAAATCGAGGAGAATACCGACACGGAACGCGACTACGTGCTGGCTTCCCTGCAACAGGGTGTAACCGGCGTGGAGGTCCGCCTGATCCGGGACTTTTCAACCGGATACCACGCCCGCAACGGCGGCGGGGACAGCATATCGACGGACGGAGACCTGCCCGTCGTCGATCTCACGAGGCTCAGGCCACAGCCCGGAACGGTCGTGCCGGTGGCGACGGACCGCCGGCACCGCCGGCCGGCACCGACACTGTTTGGCGGCGTCCTCGTTGTCCTCCGAGGCGTGGCGGCGCTCGCGCTCGCCGCCGGCCTGATTGCCGGGAGTCCTGCCGTGGTGGCCGAGATCGACGCCGACGCCCTCTTACCGCCTGTCGCTGTGGTCCTCGCCGTCTTCGGGGTCACGGAGATCTTGCTGGCCTGGTTCATTCTTCGCGGCGGTAACCGGTCCCGGCTGGGGGCCATGGCCCTGAGTTCTGCCGCCATCGTGACCCAATGGGTTGCTGTCCTCAACGGCGGCCCGGGAGTCACTTTTGCGACCAACCTGGTGGGACTCTCGCTGGACATCCTTCTGATTATCGCCCTGTCGAGCCAGCGGTCCCGCGACTTTGCGCGCCAGAGCGGCCGGCACCTGGCCACGCTGGCGAAGGCCCCCCGCGCCGACGTCCCGGGCCCACGTATCTGACCGGACAATGTCGGCGATCTAGGGCAGGATAGGTCTGTGAGCACAGCGAACACTGCAGCAGAAGCCGAAACACCCACTCCCTCCGAGGCCGTGCGCGAAGAGTACGAGGTCCTTGTCGAGGAGGTCCGCAAGCACCGCTTCGCGTACTACCAGGAGGACGCGCCGATCATTTCGGACGCCGAGTTCGACGAACTCTACCGGCGGCTGGAAACGATCGAAGCCATGCATCCGGAGCTGGTGGCCAACGATTCCCCCACCCAGGAGGTGGGCGGGGAAGTGTCCGCCGCCTTTGCCGCCGTCGAACACCTGCAGCGGATGTACAGCCTGGAGGACGTCTTCTCCCTCGAGGAGCTGGAGGCGTGGATCGCCAAGGCCGAAGCCAACATCGCCAAACTCGGCAACGGCACGCCAGCCTGGCTCACCGAACTCAAGATCGACGGCCTCGCCGTTAACCTGCTCTACCGCGACGGCGTGCTGATCCGGGCGGCCACGCGCGGCGACGGCACCACGGGCGAGGACATCACCCACAACGTGCTCACCATCAAGGAAATCCCGCAGCAGCTCAGCGGGGAGGGCTTCCCGGCCGAAATGGAGGTCCGGGGCGAGGTGTTCATCCCGTCCAAGGCCTTCGCCGAATTCAACGAGGCGCTGATCGAGGCCGGCAAGGCGCCGCTGGCCAACCCCCGCAACGCCGCCGCCGGCTCGCTGCGCCAGAAGGACCCGGCGGAAACCGCCAAACGTCCGCTGCGGATGTACGTGCACGGCATCGGTGCCCGCGAGGGGCTGGACACCGCCAGCCAGTCCGACACCTACAGGCGACTCGCGGAGTGGGGGCTGCCCACCAGCCCGTACTTCGAGGTCCTGCCCGGACTCAAAGACGTGCTGGAATTCATCACCCGCTACGGTGACAAGCGGCACAGCCTCACCCACGAGATCGACGGCATTGTGGTCAAAGTTGATGACTTCGCCACCCAGCGCGCCCTCGGCTACACCTCCCGGGTTCCGCGGTGGGCCGTCGCCTACAAATACCCGCCCGAGGAGGTCAACACTAAACTCCTGGACATCGCCGTCAACGTGGGCCGCACCGGCCGGGTCACCCCGTACGGTGTGATGGAACCCGTCAAGGTGGCCGGCTCCACCGTGGAAATGGCCACCCTGCACAACCAGGAAGTCGTCAAGGCCAAGGGCGTCAAGATCGGCGACATCGTGGTGCTCCGCAAGGCCGGGGACGTCATCCCGGAAATCGTCGGACCCGTCCTGGCCCTCCGCGATCAGCAGGACCCGCCGGTCCGCGACTTCGTGATGCCCACCGAATGCCCCGCCTGCGGCACCCCGCTGGCGCCGGCCAAGGAAGGGGACGTGGACATTCGCTGCCCCAACTCCCGCTCCTGCCCGGCGCAGCTGCGCGAACGGGTGTTCCACCTGGCCGGCCGCGGCGCCTTCGATATCGAGGCCCTCGGCTGGGAAGCCGCCATCGCCCTGACCCAGCCCACCGAACCGGAAACGCCGCCGCTCACCACCGAGGCGAACCTGTTCCGGCTGACCCCCGCTGACCTGGCCGAGGTCCGGATCCGGCGGGAAAAGCGGTCCAAGGGTGTGGCCACCGGCGAGTTCGAGCTGGTCCCGTACTTCTACAGCAAGGGCACGGCCAAGACACCGTCCAAGCCCACCGCCACCACCGACAAACTGTTCCGCGAACTGGAGAAAGCCAAAACCCAGCCGCTCTGGCGCGTCCTGGTGGCGCTGTCCATCCGGCACGTCGGCCCGCGGGCCTCCCGGGCGCTCGCGACGGCGTTCGGCAGCATGGACGCCATCCGGGCGGCCTCCGAGGAGGAACTGGCGCACGTCGACGGCGTCGGGCCCGTGATCGCCGCGGCCCTGATCGAATGGTTCGCCGAGGACTGGCACCGCGAAATCGTGGACACGTGGGCTGCCGACGGTGTCCGGATGGAGGACGAACGCGACGAATCCATGCCCCGGACCCTGGAGGGACTGACGATCGTGGTCACCGGCAGCCTGGAGGGCTTCAGCCGGGACGAGGCGAAGGAAGCCATCCTGGTCCGCGGCGGCAAGGCCGCCGGCTCTGTCTCGAAAAACACCAGCTATGTGGTGGCCGGCGAGAACGCGGGCACCAAGCTGGACAAGGCCGAACAGCTCGGTGTGCCCGTCCTGGACGAGGACGGCTTCCGCGCCCTGCTGGCCAACGGTCCGGAGAGCCCGGACGGCTCGGCGAGCCCGGAGAACCCGGACAACGCCACCGCGGAGTCGGAGGACGCCGAAGAGGACCACCAGGAAGTTGTGACCGAATGAGCGCCGACGCCCCCGGCGGGTCTGCCGGCACCCTGCCGGCCGCGCTGCTGGACCTCGCGCTGGCCGCGGCGGCGGCCGGGGCGGCGGTCCTGGCCGGCCGGAACACCGCCCGGCTGGACGTCAGCAACAAGGGCGACTCGGGGGACTGGGTGACCGCCTTCGATCTCGCCGCGGAAACCGCGGTCCGCGCCGTCATCACGGGGGCGCGGCCCGACGACGCCATCACCGGCGAGGAAGGCGGCACCGTCCTGCCCGCGGCGGCCAGCGGCTACCGCTGGTCCATCGACCCGCTGGATGGCACCACCAACTTCATCCGCAACATCGTCTACTACGGCACCTCCGTGGCTGTGGCGGACCCCGACGGCGTCTGGCTGGCCGGCGTCGTTGACGCACCGGCCTTGGGCCGGAGGTACTACGCCCTGCGCGGGCAAGGGGCATGGCTGGAGGAGGGCGGCCGGCGGACTCAGCTCTACGGTCCGGTCGCAGGGCGTACCGGGCAGATCCTGGCCACGGGCTTCAGCTACGACCCCGCCGTCCGGGCGGAACAGGCCGCCGGACTGGGCGGCCTCATGGATGGCTTCGCCGACGTCCGCCGCCTCGGCTCGGCCGCCCTGGACCTCTGCCTCGTCGCGGACGGAACCCACGACGCCTACGGTGAACGGGGCCTCAACGAACACGATTTCGCCGCCGGTGCCCTGATCGCCGAAGAGGCCGGCTGCTGGGTGCGCCGTCCGCGGCTGACCAGCCCGCTCGACGGCGGCCCCTCCGACGACGACCGCCTCGCGGCCTGGACGTGCGCCGGGACACTGGAACTCTCCGGCAAGTTCCCGCTTTAGGTCCGCCTGCAAGGCAGGTAGGTCTGCTGGCGGCACCCCGTTCTGCTGCGGTAGCCCCGTTCTGCTGCGGTAGCCCCGTACTGATAGTTCAGTCACGGAAACGGCCGTTCCGGGTCCGGACGGCCGTGCGCGCCCGTAGCATGGACAGGTGCATCCTCAGATCCTCATCCGACCCGCAGTTCCGGCCGACTACGACGCCATCGCGCGCATCACCCGGGACGCCTATCTGGCCGCGGGCTACTTTGAGAGCGCCGAGCACCCGTATATGCTCCAGATCCAGGACGTGGCCCGCCGGGCCGCGAAGGCCACCATCTGGGTGGCCGAACGCGGGGGCCGCGTCGTCGGCTCCGTGACCCTGGCCGTGGCCGGCGAGCCCTTCGCGGACATCGCCCAGGGCGATGAGTTGGAATTCCGGATGCTCGTGGTGGACCCGGACGTGCAGCGCAGCGGCGCCGGCAAGGCCATGGTCCATGCCATCCTGGACCACGCCCGGTCGCTGCCCGGGATCAACGCCGTCGCACTCACCACCGGCCTGACCTGGGAAAGCGCCCACGGCCTCTACCTCAAGACCGGCTTCCAGCGGGCCCCGGAGCGGGACTGGGTGGTGCCGGACACGGACATCAAACTGCTGGTGTACCGCCAGGAGCTGTAACTCCCGGTTCCTGCCTTCAGCGGCAACAGCAGGGCGGCGACACTCTGTGAACGCCGCCGTCACCGTGTAGGGTTTTGGTCAACCGAAACGCCAATGCTCAGGCCAAAGCACTTCACTCTGGAGGATCCATGGCACCGCACATCCCCGGCTCAATCGACGGCAAACTCCTTGGTCTGTACCTATCGGACCACCTGACCGGCGCCACCGCAGGCGTTTCCCGGATCCAGCGCATGGCCGAGGCTTTCGCCGACACCCCGGTGTCCGCCGAGCTCGCCCGGGTCAGCGCGGAAATCACCAAGGAACGCGAGGTCCTCCTCGGCCTGATCCAGGATCTGGGCGTGCGGCAGCGCCCGCACCGGCAGGCCGCGGCCTGGCTGGCCGAGCACGCCGGGCGCCTCAAGCTCAACGGCCGCGTCGTGCGCCGTTCCCCGATGACCATGGTCCTGGAAGCCGAGCTGATGCGCGCCGCGATCCTGGGAAAGCTCGGCGGCTGGCAGACCCTCGAGGAATTGGCCCCCGACCTGGGGCTCGACCCGGCTAAGTTCGCCGCCCTGGGCGACGACGCCCGGTCCCAGATCGAGGCGCTCAGCCGTGTCCACGAGCACGCCCGCCGCAACGCGTTCCGGCAGAACCGGGACATCGGCAGCTGAGGGTCTAAGCCGTCATTCCGTGCCGTGACCGTCCGGGGGCACCTTGGGCGCAATGTTCGACGTCGGCGCCTTAGTTGACGGCGTGTCCGAGTCGACGTGCCCCCGGTGTGCCGGCAGCCCCGGGTGAGTTGCTGGCTGAGAGGCGAGGGGCCGAGGGGCCGAGGGTTCTAGGGGGCCAAGCGCGGCTGGCGGTCTTATTCTGCGACCGGTTACCTCCGTCCGGGGGCACTTGGGCGCGATGTTCGACGCCGGCGCCTTAGTTGACGGCGTGTCCGCGCCAATGTTCCCCCGGGGTGCCGAAAGCCCAGGCGGCGGGGTGCAGCCATGCAAGAACCCAGCCCACCCCGACACATTTCCACCGGTTTTCGGGCAGCGGCCTCGGCCGCCCTAAAGTGGTGCCGACTCCACGCCATACTGCGAAAGGCACTTCCATGCGCAAAACATTCGGCACCGGTTCCGTCTGGGAACAGAAGGTCGGCTACTCCCGGGCTGTCCAGGTGGACAACACGCTCTACATCTCCGCCACCGCCGCCAGCGGCGAGGACGGCATCGTGGGCGAGGACTTCTACACCCAGACCCGGTTCATCCTGGACAAACTCGGCACCGTCCTGGCCGACGCCGGCTTTGGTTACGCGGACGTTGTGCAGTCCAAGCTGTACCTGACGGACATCAGCCAGTGGGAGGAAGCGGGCCGCGCCCACGGTGAAGTCTTCGGCGAGATCCGCCCCACCCTGGCCCTGGTCCACGTGCTGCCGTTCCTGGACCCCAAGATGCTGGTCGAGATCGAACTCGTCGCCCAGAAAAGCACCGGCTAACCGGTCTGCGCCGCAGCAGGCTCAGCCGCCCGCCGCCGGGGGCAGCCCGTAGCGGTGCTCCGGCCGCCCGGTGGTGCCGTAGCGCAACTGGATGTCGACGGCGCCGTCGTCGGCGAGCGCTGACAGGTACCGCTGGGCGGTGGCCCGGGAAACGCCCACCCGGGTGGCCACCTCGGCCGCCGAATACTGCTCGCCGGGTTCCAGCGACTCCAGCACCGCGGCCTCGGTGGCGGACCGGGGCTTGGCCGATGCAATAACGTCCCCGGGGATCAGCGCGCGCTTGGCCCGCTCCACCGTCTCCTGGGTGACGTTCCCCGGCTGGGCCAGGATTCGCCGGTAGCGCGCATACGAACGCAGCAACTGGGAGAGGGACTCGGCAGTGAACGGTTTCAGCAGATACCCCAGCGCACCGCGGCGGAACGCGAGCCGGAGCGAGGCCGTATCCGAGGCTGCGCTGAGGATCATGGTGTCCACGTCCAGCTGGTGCAGCAGGTCCAGGCCCGACGCGTCCGGCAGGTAGACATCCAGCAGCACCAGGTCCGGGCGCAGGCTGTGGATGGCCTGCAGTGCCTGCGACGCCGAGCCGGCCGGAGGCAGCGCCAGAAACCCGGCCACCGAGTCCACATAGGCCGCATGCAGCTTCGCGACGTGGAAATCATCATCCACAATCAACACCCGGAAGTCCTCAGGCATCGTTGTCCCTTTCGTTGGGCTTCGTTTCAGTGGGCTTCGTCTTATCGGGCGCTGCCTCGTGGGGCACTGCCGCATACGGCGCCGTGGTCTCCGGCAAAGTCGCCATGAACACCGCGCCGGGGCCGCCGGGGGAGCCCGGGTCCAGGACCCGTACGTCCCCGCCGCGGCGGCGCGCCAGCTGCCGGGCCAGCGCCAGGCCCAGGCCGTGGCCTGCCCCCGTCCGGACCGGGCGTTCCGAGGTGGTGAATCCCTCCGTGAACACCGCTTCGGCGTCGCCGCCCGCCGCTGCGGCCGGCAGTCCGTCACCGGAATCCCCGACGACGATATGGAGGGTCCCGCCGTCGGCCCCGGTGCCGGGACCGTCGAGGACCTCCACCTCGACCCAGCGGTCCGGCGCCGAGCCCCCGACGGCGGCGTTCACGGCGTTGTCTATCAGGTTGCCCAGGACCGTAGTGACCTCCTGCGGCTCGGTGACCTGGCCGCGGACCAGGGTTTCCGGGCCGAGCCTCAGGGCCACGCCGCGTTCGTCCGCTTCCACCCCCTTGGCGCCGAGGAACGCCTGGAGGTACGGGTCCTGGAGCAGCTCGGCCTGGTCCACCGGGAACTTCAGCGGCCCGGTGGCTGCCAGCCGGGCCAGGTAGTCGCGGGCCTGCTGGTGCTCGCCGATGCTCATGAACCCCGCGATGGTGTGGAGCTGGTTGGCGAACTCGTGCCGCTGGGCCCGGAGTGCGCTGGACATGGTCCCTACGGCGTCGAGCTGGCGGGTCAGCTGCTGGAGTTCGGTCCGGTCCCGCAGCATGACCACCCAGCCCAGGTCCTCGCGGCCGTGCAGGGCCTTGCGGGCGCTCGCCACCAGCACGCGGCCGCCGGCCACAAGCTCCACCGCGTCGCCCTCCGCGGCGTCGGCGTTGGTCAGGGCGATCAGCTGAGCCGGCACCGGGGCACCGGCCCACGGCGTCCCGGTGAGGTCGGGCTGGCCCAGCAGGCGCCTGGCGGCGGCGTTGAACACACTGATCCTGCCGTCGGCGGCGATGCCGATCACGCCGTCGTCGACACCCTGCAGGACCGCCACCTGATCGTGGACCAGGGTGCTGATTTCCTCCGGCTCCAGGCCCAGCGTCAGCCGCTGCAACCTGCTCCGGAGCAGGAAGGAGGCGAAAACGCCCACCATCAGGGCGCCTGCGGCGGTCAGGGCGATCGGGACAACGTCCCGGGCCAGGCTCTGGCCGATGGTTTCGGTGGAGTAGCCCACGCTGACCTCTCCCACGACGGTGCCCGAGTCCGGGGCGAACACCGGAACCTTGGCCCCGGCGGAGGGGCCGAGAGTTCCGGTGTTCCGGGTGGTGACCTCGTTGCCGGCCAGGGCCTCGGACGGGTCCGTGCTAACGCGTTCGCCGAGCCGCTCGGCTTCGGGGTGGGCCAGGCGCAGGCCGGTCTCGTCGGTGATGACCACGAACAGTGCGCCGGTGCGGGTGCGGGCGCCCTCGGCAGCGGCCATTAGCGGCCCGGCCAGCAGCTCGGCGGCCGGGGGAGTGCCGGGCAATGCGCTGATCTGCTGCACTTCCGCCCGTACCTCGGGGTCCGATGCCACGGTCCGGGCCAGCGTCAGGGCCTGGTTCTCCGCCTCGCGGCCCAGCCGCTCGTAGGTGAGCCAGACGTGGACGGCGCTGGTCAGGAGCACCACCAGCGCCACGACCCCCAGCTGGAGCAGCAGGGTCTGGGTGGAAAAACGCAGCGGAGTACGGCCGGTCAGGCGGGCTACGCGGGGCACGGCGGTCCTCCTTCAGGTGTGAGCACAATGCGCAAAATGCGTCCAACAAGCAGTATGCCAATCAAATGAGGCAAAGGCCCAGCCGTGACGGACGCCACTCTAACGTCTGTAGTACGCATCACACCGGGGTGGTGCGATTCAATGAAGAAGGAGCCGGCCGTGCTGGTATTACTAGGATTCGCCATGATCGCGGTATTCATGGTGCTGATCATGACCAAGAAGCTGACGCCCGTGCTGGCGCTCATCATCGTCCCCACCGTTTTCGGACTTTTTGCCGGCGCCGGGCTGGGCATCGGCGACATGGTGCTCGAGTCGATGAAGTCCATGACGTCCACGGCGGCGCTGCTGATGTTCGCCATCATCTACTTCGGCCTGATGATCGACGTCGGCCTCTTCGACCCGCTTGTCCGGTTCATCCTGCGCAAGCTCGGCAACGACCCCGCCAAGGTGGTCCTCGGCACGGCCATCCTCGCCGCGGCAGTCTCGCTCGACGGTGACGGCTCCACCACCTTCATCCTCACCACCGCGGCCATGCTCCCGGTCTACCTCCGCCTGAAGATGAGCCCCGTGGTCCTGACCTGCGTCGCCGGCCTGGCCAACGGCACCATGAACATCCTGCCCTGGGGCGGCCCCACTGCCCGCGCCGCCTCCGCGCTCAACCTCAGCGTCTCCGACGTCTTCGTCCCCATGATCCCCTCGCTGATCGCCGGCCTGGTTGTTGTATTCGTTTTTGCCTGGCTGCTGGGCCTGCAGGAGCGCAACCGCCTCCGCGCCACCGCTCCGGAGATCTGGACCTCCGCCGACATGATCGACGGCGGGACGCCCGACGGCGGCAGCGGCACCGGCCGCTTCGGTTTCGGCAGCAAGGGCTCTGCACCGGCCGGCGGAGTCCCCGCCGTCGGACGCCCCGCAGCCGGAGGTTCCTCAGTCGCCGTGCTGGAGCGCACCGAGGACCTCGTCGACGAGCGCGATACCGCCATGGCGGACACCGCCCTGGATCCCAACCGTCCCACCCTGCGGCCCAAGCTGCTGTGGTTCAACCTGGGCCTGACCGTGGCCATCATGGCCCTGCTCGTGGCCGACCTCGTGCCGCTGCCCTTCGTCTTTATGGTGGGCTCCGCCATCGCGCTGCTGGTGAACTTCCCCAAGGTCAAGGACCAGGGCGCCCAGCTGATCGCCCACGCACCGTCGATCGTCGCCGTTGTCAGCATGGTCATGGCCGCCGCGGTGCTCACCGGCGTCCTGAACGGCACCGGCATGGTCGAGGCCATGTCCCAGTGGCTCGTAGCAATCATTCCGTCCGACATGGGCCCGTTCATGGCCGTCATCACCGGCGTGCTGAGCATCCCGATGACGTTCTTCATGAGCAACGACGCCTTCTACTTCGGTGTGCTGCCCGTCCTCAGCGAGACCGCCGGCCACTACGGCATCAGCGCGGCGGACATGGCCCGGGCGTCCATCACCGGCCAGCCCTTCCACCTGCAGAGCCCCCTGGTCCCGGCCATCCTCCTCCTGGTCTCCCTCGCCAAGGTGGACCTAGGCGACCACCACAAAAAGGTCCTCTGGCGCACCGCCGTCGTCTCCCTGGTCATGCTCGGAGTAGGAGTAGCCACAGGAGCCATCGGAATCGGCTAACCAACCAACGAGCACCACAAGAACAAACAACGAGACTGTCGGGTCCGGAGATTTTCCGGACCCGACAGTCTCGTTTTGTTTGATTCCGCATTGCGGAAGGCGAGAGAAGCACATCGGTGGCAGGACGGGCATCCGGAAGCGTGCGTCTAAGCGAGGCACGAGCGAGCACGCGGAGGATCGTCCGGTCTGCCGCCGTAAGGCGGGAGGCGCCGCTAACGAGTGCGGAACAGCAGACCAAGACACGTAGACTGGGACGGAAAATAATCCGAACTTGCAGGGGAGATCCATGGCTGCGATCAACCGCGACGACGTCGCGCATCTCGCGCGTCTCGCGCACATCGAGATGAGTGCTGAAGAGCTGGACCGGATGGCCGGCGAACTCGCCGTCATCGTCGATTCAGTGAAGTCCGTCAGTGAAGCCGCCGGTGACGACGTCCCGGCCACGTCCCACCCGATTCCGCTGACGAATGTCTTCCGCGAGGACGTTGTGGGCCACACTTTCACGGCCGAACAGGCACTCTCCGGCGCCCCTGATGCGTACGAAGGCCGCTTCAAGGTCCCGGCAATCCTGGATGAGGGCTAAGAACATGACTGAGAACAACGAACTGATCCGCTCCTCCGCCGCCGCGCTCGCCGGCAAGCTGGCCGCCCGCGAAGTCACCGCCGTCGAGGTCACCCAGGCGCACCTGGACCGCATCGCCGCCGTCGACGGCAAGGTCAACGCCTTCCTGCACGTCAACACCGAAGAGGCGCTTGCCGTCGCCGCCGAGGTGGACGCGATCCGTGCCGCCGGCGGCGCCGCTGCCGAAGAACTGCATGCCCTCGCCGGTGTGCCGATCGCCGTCAAGGACCTGATCGTCACCGTCGGCCAGCCCACCACGGCCGGCTCCAAGATCCTCGAAGGCTGGCACAGCCCTTACGACGCCACCGTGGTCCAGCGCCTCCGCGCCGCCAAGATGCCGATCCTGGGCAAGACCAACCTCGACGAATTCGCGATGGGCTCCTCCACCGAGCACTCCGCCTACGGCCCCACCCACAACCCCTGGGACCTGGACCGCATCCCCGGCGGCTCCGGCGGCGGGTCCGCTGCCGCCGTCGCCGCTTTCGAAGCTCCGCTGGCCCTCGGCACCGACACCGGCGGCTCGATCCGCCAGCCCGGCGCCGTCACCGGCACCGTCGGCGTGAAGCCCACCTACGGCGGCGTGTCCCGCTACGGCGCGATCGCCATGGCCTCCTCGCTGGACCAGATCGGCCCGGTCTCCCGCACCGTGCTGGACTCCGCGCTGCTGCACCAGGTCATCGGCGGGCACGATCCGCATGACTCCACGTCGCTGCCGGACCCGCTGGAGGACCTCGTCGCTGCCGCGTCGATCGGCAACGTGCGCGGCATGAAGATCGGCATCATCAAGGAACTCCACGGCGAGGGCTACCAGGCCGGCGTCGAGAACCGCTTCAACGAGTCCCTCGAGCTGCTCAAGGAAGCCGGCGCGGAAATCGTCGAGGTCTCCTGCCCCAACTTCAAGTACGCCCTGGGCGCCTACTACCTGATCATGCCCTCCGAGGCATCCTCCAACCTGGCCAAGTTCGACGGCGTCCGGTTCGGCCTGCGGGTCCTGCCCGAAGACGGCCCGATGACGATTGAACGCGTCATGGGCGCCACCCGCGCCGCCGGGTTCGGCGACGAAGTCAAGCGCCGCATCATCCTGGGCACCTACGCCCTGAGCGCCGGCTACTACGACGCCTACTACGGTTCGGCCCAGAAGGTCCGCACCCTGATCCAGCGCGACTTCGACGCCGCGTTCGCCAAGGCCGATGTGCTGATTTCCCCGACCGCGCCCACCACGGCGTTCAAGCTCGGCGAGAAGCTCAACGACCCGCTGGCCATGTACCTCAACGACGTCGCCACCATCCCCGCCAACATGGCCGGCGTCCCGGGGCTCTCCCTGCCCGGCGGCCTGGCTGACGAGGACGGACTGCCGGTGGGCGTACAGCTGCTGGCCCCGGCCCGCCAGGACGCCCGGCTGTACCGCGTCGGCGCCGTGCTGGAATCCCTGCTCGAGGCGCAGTGGGGCGGCCCGCTGCTGGATAAGGCTCCGTCCCTGACCGCGGCCCCCTCACTTAACGATTCTTCTTCGGCTGATTCTTCTTCGGCTGGCGCCGCCCTGAGCCACGGAGGTTCCCACTAATGTCTGACGCAACCCTCAGCTTCGAAGAGGCGATGGAGAAGTACGATCCCGTCCTGGGCTTCGAGGTCCACGTGGAGCTCAACACCAAGACCAAGATGTTCTCCTCCGCGCCGAACGTCTTCGGCGACGAGCCCAACACCAACGTCAACGAGGTGGACCTCGGCATGCCCGGCGTGCTGCCGGTGGTGAACCGCACCGCGATCGAGTCCTCGATCAAGATCGGCCTGGCGCTCAACTGCAAGATCGCCGAGACCTGCCGCTTCGCCCGGAAGAACTACTTCTACCCGGACACCCCGAAGAACTTCCAGACCTCGCAGTACGACGAGCCCATCGCGTACGACGGGTACCTGGACATCGAGCTCTCCGACGGCACCGTGTTCCGCGTCGAGATCGAACGCGCCCACATGGAGGAGGACGCCGGCAAGCTCACCCACATGGGCGGCGCCGCCGGCCGCATCCAGGGCGCGGACTACTCGCTGGTGGACTACAACCGTTCCGGCGTGCCGCTGGTGGAGATCGTCACCAAGCCGATCGAGGGCGCCGGCAGCCGCGCGCCCGAGCTCGCCAAGGCGTACGTGGCCGCGGTCCGCGAGATCGTCAAGAACCTCGGCGTCTCGGACGCCAGGATGGAACGCGGCAACGTCCGCTGCGACGCCAACGTCTCGCTCCGCCCGCACGGCCGCGAACGCTTCGGCATCCGCTCCGAGACGAAGAACGTCAACTCGCTGCGCGCCGTCGAACACGCCGTCCACTACGAGATCCGGCGGCACGCCGCCGTTCTGGAATCCGGTGAGCCGGTGGTCCAGGAAACCCGCCACTGGCACGAGGACACCCGGTCCACGACGTCGGGCCGGCCCAAGTCCGACGCCGATGACTACCGCTACTTCCCGGAACCGGACCTGGTGCCGATCGTCGCCTCCCGCGAGTGGGTCGAGGAACTCCGGGCCACGCTGCCCGAGCCTCCGGCCGCCCGCCGCAAGCGCCTGCAGGCCGACTGGGGCTACTCCGACCTGGAGTTCCGCGACGTCGTCAATGCCGGCGTCATGGACGAGATCGAGGAAACCATCGCCGCCGGCGCCACCGCCACGGTGGCCCGCAAATGGTGGATGGGCGAGATCGTGGGGCGTGCCAAGAACGCCGACGTCGATCCCGGCCAGCTGGGCGTCGCACCGGCCACCATCGTGGAACTGAACAAGATGGTCGAAGACGGCAAGATCAACAACAAGATGGCCACCGAGGTCCTCGACGGAGTGCTCGCCGGCGAAGGCACCCCGGCGGAAATCGTGGAGAAGCGCGGCCTGGCCGTGGTTTCCGACGACGGGCCCCTGCTCGAAGCCATCGACGCTGCCCTCGCCGCGCAGCCCGGCGTCGCGGACAAGATCCGCGGCGGCAAGATCCAGGCCATCGGCGCGATCGTCGGCGGCGTCATGAAGGCCACCCGCGGACAGGCCGACGCCGGCCGTGTGCGCGAGCTGATCCTGGAACGCCTCGGCGTCGAAGGCTAGGTTCTAGCCGCCCACCAAATCGGTCATGATGGTCTGCAGTGCTTCGCAGACCATCATGACCGATGTGCGTTTAAGGTTCTCCGGCCGGGCCAGAACGTCGATCCGGCGCCGGGTGCTGATGCCTTCGAGTGGCCGCAGCACAATGTCCGGGTTCAGCACCGGCCGCGCCGTGTACCGGGGCAGCAGCCCGATCACGTTCCCGGTGGCCACCAGCGCGGCCACGGTGGAGTAGTCGTTGATCCGGTGCACGATGTTCAGTTCCCGGCTGGACACGGCCGCGACGGCGGAGAGCACGTCCGCGGGGGAGTAACCGGTGCGGCTGGTCACCCAGGGTTCCCCGACGACGTCGTCCGCCGTCACCGCCCGCTGGCCCGCCAGCCGGTGCCCGGCCGGCAGCGCGACGTCCAGCGGTTCGTGCGCGAGCGGGATCACCGCAACGCGCTCCTGGGGCCAGCGCGGGCTGTGGTCCATCCGGTGCGCCAGCACCAGGTCGTACCGGGCAGTCAGCGCCGGGAAGTCCTGCTGTGCCACATCTTCGTCGGAGAGCAGGATCCGCGGCTGCCCGGGCGCCGCCAGCAGTCGCGCGAGCGGCGCGAACAGCGCCTGGCCCGCGCTGTGGAAGCCGCTCAGCGTTACCGGCGCCACGGGAGAGCCGTGATACGCGCCGATGGCCGTCCGGGCGTCCGCCATGGCGCTCACGACGGCGGCCCCGGCGTCCGCGAGCACCTGCCCGGCTTCGGTGAGGACCAGGTTGCGGCCGTCCTTGCGGGTCAACGGGACCTCCACCGATTTCTGCAGCGCGGCCAGCTGCTGCGACACCGCCGAAGGTGTGACCAACAGGGTTTCGGCGACCGCCTTCACACTGCCCAGGGCCCCGAGTTCGCGGAGCATTTCGAGCTGGTGGATTTCCATGCCGACCAGTCTATGCGCAAGGAAAAGCTAAATCGTCGATTGAGAAAAATTCGGTTGTGCTAACGCTTTGCAGCGGCTCTAATGGGGTGAGTTGACCCACACCACCTGTCCAGCGGGCGGGTGCACCCTGAAGTTAGGAAGGCCCATGAAGGCTCTCTACAAGGCCGGCGCCCATGCAGGATTCGAACTCGTCGACCGTCCGGAGCCTGAAACCGGCGCCGGCGACGTCAAGATCCGGGTGATGACCACCGGCATCTGCGGCACCGACCTGCACATCCAGTCCTGGGATGCCTGGGCGCAGGGCATTATCAATGCCCCCCTGATCGCCGGCCACGAGTTCTACGGCGAGGTGGTGGAGATCGGCGAGGACGTCCGGGACGTCAAGGTGGGTGACCGCGTCTCCGGCGAGGGCCACATCGTCTGCGGCATCTGCCGCAACTGCCGCGCCGGCCGCCGGCAGATGTGCATCAACACCGTCAGCGTCGGCGTCCAGCGCGACGGCGCCTTCGCCGAATTCGTCGTGATCCCCGAGACCAACGTCTGGGTCCACACCGACCAGTCCGTGACGCCGGAACTCGGTGCCATCTTCGACCCCTTCGGCAACGCCGTCCACACCGCGCTCAGCTTCCCCCTCGTCGGCGAGGACGTGCTGATCACCGGCGCCGGCCCCATCGGCCTGATGGCAATCGCCGTCGCCCGCCACGCCGGAGCCCGCAAGATCGCCATCACCGACGTCTCCGCCCCGCGGCTGGAACTGGCCCGCAAGCTCGGCGTCGACCTGGCGATCGACGTCTCGCAGATGCGGGTCAAGGACGCCCAGCGCGCACTGGGCATGCGCGAAGGCTTCGACATCGGCATGGAAATGTCGGGACACCCCACGGCCCTGCCTGAGATGATCGACAACATGAACCACGGCGGCCGGATCGCGATGCTGGGACTGCCCAGCCAGTCCATCAACATCGACTGGGGCAAGGTGGTCACGCACATGCTGACCATGAAGGGCATCTACGGCCGCGAAATGTTCGAGACCTGGTACGCCATGAGCGCCATGCTGTCCTCCAACCCGGTCCTGCACGCCAACATCTCCGCCGTCGTGACGGACACCCTTCCTGCCACCGACTGGGAGAAGGGCTTCGAGATCGCCCGCGCCGGCGTGGGCGGCAAAGTGGTCCTCGACTGGACCTGCTTCTAACCTCCACCGTTCCGGACCACCGACCCCACACCCGCTGAGGAGCCCACCGAAATGTATTCAGCCATCAAGGACCAGCTGCAGCACGAACTGGACGAGATCCGCAGCGCCGGCCTGTTCAAGACCGAGCGGCACATCGACTCGCCCCAGGCCAACCACATCAAGGCCGGCCAGATCGGCGAGTCCAGCGCGGACGTGCTGAACTTCTGCGCCAACAACTACCTTGGCCTCGCGGACCACCCGGAGATCATCGCCGCCGCCAAGGCTGCGATGGACGACCGCGGCTTCGGCATGGCCAGCGTGCGCTTCATCTGCGGCACCCAGGACCTGCACCTGGCCCTCGAGGAACGCGTCTCCAAGTTCCTTGGCACCGAGGACACTATCCTGTTCTCCAGCTGCTTCGACGCCAACGGCGGCGTGTTCGAATCGCTCTTCGGCCCGGAGGACGCCGTCATCTCCGACGCGCTCAACCACGCCTCGATCATCGACGGCATCCGGCTCTGCAAAGCCCAGCGCTTCCGCTACGCCAACCAGGACATGGCGGACCTCGAATCCAAGCTGATCGAAGCCACCACACAGGAGAACCCGGCCCGCCGCAAGATCATCGTCACGGACGGCGTCTTCTCGATGGACGGCTTCCTCGCCCCGCTGGAAGCGATCTGCGACCTCGCGGAAAAGTATGACGCCATGGTCATGGTGGACGATTCCCACGCCGTCGGTTTTATGGGCGCCACGGGCGCGGGCACCCCGGAGCACGCCGGCGTCTCGGACCGCGTGGACATCTACACCGGCACCTTTGGCAAGGCCCTCGGCGGCGCGTCCGGCGGCTATGTTTCCGGCCGCCGCGAAGTCGTGGCCATGCTCCGCCAGAAGGCCCGCCCGTACCTGTTCTCCAACTCGCTGGCCCCGGCCATCGTTGCCGCCACGCTCAAGGCCCTGGACCTCGTGGAGAACTCCGGAGAACTGCGCAGCAAGCTCTTCGCCAACGCCGGGCTCTTCCGGAGCCGCATGTCCGAGGAAGGCTTCGAGCTGCTCCCGGGCGAGCACGCCATTGTCCCGGTCATGTTCGGCGACGCCGTCATGGCCGCCAAGGTGGCCGACGCCATGCTGCACCACGGCGTCTTCGTGACGGCGTTCAGCTATCCGGTGGTCCCCAAGGGCGCGGCGCGGATCCGCGTCCAGCTCTCCGCCGCGCACAGTGCCGAAGACGTTGAGGCCTGCGTGCAGGCCTTCGTGCGCAGCCGCGCCGCCGTCGCCGGCTAAGCGGAGCGTCAGCGCTGAGAAGAATCGAGGTTGCGGCGCCACAAACGGCGCCGCAACCGTTCCGTCTGCAAGGATGGACCCATGTCAGCTAATTACGATGTCGTGATTGTCGGCGGCGGGATCGCCGGCCTGTCCCTGGCCTCAGCCCTGGCCGGAAAATGCAGCGTCGCGCTGGTGGAAGCCGAGCAGACGCTGGCGTACCACACCTCGGCGCGTTCGGCCCGGCAATTGATCCCCAGCTACGGCCCTCCCGCGGTCCAGGAACTCACGCTCCGCACCCTCGAATTGATCGCCGCCCAGGACGCAGACCGGCCCGAACCCGTGCTCTCACCGCGCAGTTTTATGCTGATCGGTGACGACGCAGCCGTCCGGGAACAGGCCAGCGGCCACATGCGGCCGATTTCCCACGCCGAGGCGATGGAACTCTGCCCGGCCCTGGTCCCGGATTCCTTCACCGCTGCCGGCCTGGACACCGGCTCCTTCGCCTGCAACGCGCCCCTCCTGCTCGAGGACCACCGCCGGCGGGCCGAAGCCGGCGGCGTGGACATCATCACCGGTGCCCGGGTGCACTCGGCCCAGCGCCTCGGCTCCGGCTGGGAACTCGGCGCCGGGCAGGAAGGCTTCCAGGCCGCCGTCGTGGTCAACGCCGCGGGTGCCTGGGCCGACGAACTCGCCGTGCTCAGCGGCGTCGAGAAGGTCCAGCTGCAGCCGTACCGGCGCACCGCGGCGATCGTGGACGTCGAGCATCCCCTCCCGGAGAGCTGCCCCATGGTGGCGGCCGCCGACGACTCGTTCTACTTCCGGCGCGACGGCGGCCAGGTCCTCATCTCGCCGTCGGAACACGAACCGAGCGGCCCCGAGGACGCGCAGCCGCACCCGGGCGACATCGAGGCGCTGATCGCCCGGCTCAACAGCCTCACCACGCTCGGCATCCGCGGCATCCGCACCGCCTGGACGGGGTTGCGGACGGAAGCGGCAGACGGTGTTCCGGTGGTGGGGTTCGACGCCGAGGCTCGCGGATTCTTCTGGCTCGCGGGCCAGGGCGGCTACGGCTTCCAGACGTCCTCCGGCATCGCCGAACTCGCCGCGGACCTCATCCTCGCAGGCCAGGGCGCCGCTGCCGTTCCAGGCGGGGCCCAGGCGGCCGGTCCGGCATCCCGGACAGCGGAAGCGCTGGCTGCGACGCGCTGGTCCATCCGGCGCTGAAGAATGGATTCATGAGCACCCTCATCACCAACATTGCCGAGCTGATGACCCAGGACGCGGAGCACCGGGTCCTGAAGAACGCAGCCCTGGTCGTCGAGGGCGAACGGATCTCCTGGCTCGGGCCGGCGGCGGACGCGCCGGCCGCCGACGAGGCCGTCGACGCCGGCGGCCGCGCCCTGCTGCCGGGCTGGGTCGATTCGCACACCCACCTCATCTTCGCCGGGGACAGGACGGCGGAGCTTGAGGCCCGGATGGCGGGGGAGAGCTACAGCGCCGGCGGAATCGCCGTGACCACCGGCGCCACCCGGAGCACCAGCGACTTCGACCTGACCCGGCTCGCCATGGGCCGGGTGGCCGAAGCGGTCTCGCAGGGCACCACTTACCTCGAAACCAAAACCGGGTACGGCCTGGATGTGGACAACGAGGCCCGCAGCGCCAGGATTGCCTCCACCGTGGTGGACGAGGTCACCTATCTCGGCGCGCACCTGGTGCCCGACGGAATGGACGCCGAGGAGTACACGGACCTGGTTTGCGGTCCCATGCTCGCCGCCGTCCGGCCGTTCGTGCGCTGGGCCGACGTCTTCTGCGAGCGGGGCGCCTTCACCGAGGACCAGTCCCGGCGCGTGCTCCAGGCCTGCCGGGACGCCGGACTGGGCCTGCGCGTGCACGGCAACCAGCTCGGCGAGGGCCCCGGCGTGCGGCTCGCCGTGGAATTCGGCGCCGCGAGTGTGGACCACGTGAATTACCTGTCCGCGGCCGACGTCGACGCCCTCGCCGCCAGCTGGTCGGGCTGGGACGGCGGAACCGGTGCCGGGCGCGGCACAGTGGCCACGTGCCTGCCGGCCTGCGATCTGTCCACCCGCCAGCCGCTGGCACCCGGCCGGGAACTGCTCGACGCCGGCGTGCAGCTCGCGCTGGCCTCCAACTGCAACCCGGGCACCTCGTACACCAGCTCGATGGCCTTCTGTGTCACCACCGCTGTGCTCCAGATGCGCCTCAGCGTCCACGAGGCCGTGCGCGCCGCGACGTACGGCGGCGCGCTGGCCCTCGGCCGGGAGTCCGGGAACGACGTCGACGGCGAACGCGCCGTCGGCTCGATCGCCGTCGGGCACCGTGCGGACCTGCACCTGCTCAACGCGCCGTCCGCCACCCACTTGGCCTACCGGCCGGGCATTCCGCTGACCCACGCCGTCTGGCGCGCCGGAGTCCGCGCCCGCTGACCCACCCAACTGACTCGCAGCAGGGCCGTTTTGGGCGCTCAAAACGGCCCCTGCTGCGAGTCACTTTCGTTCGCTAGAAAAACATCGGTGGAGCGTCGAGGACGGTCTCGTCGACGCGGCGCTCCACCCACTGGCTGAAAGGCTTGTCCAGCTCATATTTATCGAGCTCGGTCCGCAGCAGGGTCCGGACCTCGGCATTGTCCGGATTGTTGAGCGACTCGAAGTACTCCACGGACCAGTGGAACCAGCGCATGCAGAACAGCCGCATGGTGAGTCCGTGGGTGACAAACAGCGCGTTCGGGGCATAGCTCGGTTTCGACCAGTGCCGGTACAGGGTTTCCATGAAGGATGAGATCCGGTCATAGACATCGGACCCCGACTCGCCCTCACGGAAGCGGTAGAAAAAGTGGCCGTAGGCGTTCCGGAGTTCTTTCTGGTCCTCGATCTCACCGGCGATCTGGAAGTTGGCCCAGTCCTGCTCCCGCAGCCGGGGCTCCTCGATCACCCGCTCGATCAGGGGGCCGAGGTTGAGGGCCTCCAGGGTCTGGTAGGCCCGCAGGTAGGGGGAGACGTACACGCAGGCCTGCCGGCCGTCCAGCAGCCGCCGGACCTCCTCGCCGGCGGCCCGGGCCTGTTCCAGGCCGAGTGCGGTCAACGGAATCCGGTAATCGGGGACCCGGTTGTAGATCGAGGTGTCGGCGTTGGCGGCGGACTGGCCGTGCCGGATCATGATGATTTTCCCGGGCGCACTCATAAACCCCAAGCATAGGGCCCGGCGGTGCGGCGGCCCGGATTCAGGCAACTCCGGCCACTGCGGGCAAGATGGAACTATGTTGGTTCCCTCCCGCCGCCGGCTGCGGATTGAAATGTGGATTGTCCTGGGATTGTCCCTGGGCCAGTCGGCCGTGTATTCGGTGGTTCAGCTGCTGGACAAGATGACCAGGGCCCCGCTCGCGGAGGGGACCTCCACGCTGAACCGCTCGCAAAGCAGCCGCGAGTACTTTGACCTCACCTACCAGCTGCTGGATATCATCTTCGCCCTGGTTCCCGTGGTCCTGGTGATCTACTTCCTGAGCGAAAACCGGCCATCCGGCCTCCCCGGGAGCAGCGGCCGCGGCATCACGGCCTTCCAGAACCTGGGCCTGGATTTCGACCGGCCCGGCAGGGACCTGCTGCAGGCCTTCGGCCTGGCGGCGCTCATCGGAATCCCGTCGCTGGTCCTCTACGCCGCCGGCCGTGCGCTCGGCATCACAACGGCGATCATTCCCAGCGCCCTGGACGCCTACTGGTGGACCGTTCCCGTGCTGGTGCTCTCCGCGATCCGGCACGGGATCGTGGAGGAGGTGATCGTGGTGGGCTATCTCCTGGACCGGCTCGGAAAGCTCGGCTGGGCCATGCCCGCGGCGATCTTCGCCAGCGCCATGCTGCGCGGTAGCTACCACCTCTACCAGGGCTTCGGGCCGTTTATCGGCAACGCCATCATGGGCGTCATTTTCGCCGTCTTCTACACCAGGACCCGCCGGTTGATGCCGCTGGTAATCGCTCACGCTGTGCTGGACATCGTGGCATTTGTCGGCTTCAGCCTCTTTGGCCGGGCCATCGGCCTGGGCTGAGCGGGAGCGTCCACAGGGCAACGCGGGGTCACGTATCGCCCATCCGGAGCCCCTGGATGGACGCGATCTGACCCCGGCGTTGCCTTTCACGGGCCGGCAACCCGTGCCGTTAAAAGATTCGGCCGCCATCGGTGGGTGACGTCATTGGCACCCGCTGATGGCGGCCGAAGTGTGGGGCGGGAAAAGTCAGATCGTGACGGCTCCGGAGGACGTCTCGAACGTGACGGACATGATGCCGGGTGTCCCGCGCGGAGCGAGCCAGTTCACGGCCACGTCTTCCAGCGGCTTCTCGACCGGGACACCGAGCCATTCGGTGACCCGCTCCGCCGAGCCGGCGATCGTGAGCGCGGACATCTTGACGTTGCTCTCGTAGGCCTTCGACGGGTGGAGTTCCGGATCGCCTTCCCACTTGAGCATGTACGGAACCTGGGGATCGGCGATGAGCCCCAGGATGCCGATCTGCTTCCAGACGAGCTCGCGGCCGTCCGGGAACTTGCGGTTGCCGTTGACGGCGGCGCGGCCCAGCCGCTCTTCGAACGGGGCCAGGTCGTCAACCTCGACGCACCAGCCCATCCAGCCGCCGCCGGCTTCGGAGCGGGCGCGGACGGCCTGGCCGAAGGGGGCCTTGTCGGATGCCGGGTGGTTCAGGACCTCCACCACCTCGACGTATTTGTGTCCCGCGAGCGGGATAATCATGTTGCGGGTCCCGAATCGGGGGTGTACTCCGCCCTTCACGGCTTCGACGCCGAGGGCAGACGCAATTCGTTCGGTGGTGGCCGCGAGGCCATCTTGTTCACAGGCGTAAGAGACGTGATCCATGCGCATGCCCTCATCTTGGCACTTTGTGATGCGGCTCTCAGCTTAGGCTGGCCTTACCGAGATGGGATGTCATTTTCGGGGAGCGCGGGAAGGGGACTTTTCCGTGTCATGACGGGGAACCGGGGCCCACTGGGCCCGGCCGGGCGCGCCGGGCGTGCGGCTTCATCTTCGTCACAAAGCTATCCTCGGCCCGGAAGCGGTTCCTAGACTAGGGCCAGGTCATGAGTGCCAGCACACAGCCCCGGCTTGCTGGCCGGCAACCCTCGTATCGCGGTGGGGTGCCCCGGGTGAAGACCTGGCCGTCCGGCGCCCGCCGGAAGGCAAGCGCGGCGCCAGCGTTGACCGGCCATGGAGTGCCGGAGCCGGTGTGCCCAGACCCTTGAGGAGTCTCACGATGTCCAATGCCTGGTCCTTCGAAACCCGCCAGATCCACGCCGGCCAGGAGCCGGATAGCGCCACCGGTGCCCGGTCGCTCCCGATCTACCAGACGACGTCGTTCGTCTTTCCCAGCGCCGAAAGCGCCGCCAACCGCTTCGCCCTCGCCGAACTGGCCCCCATCTACACCCGGATCGGCAACCCCACGCAGGACGCCGTGGAGCAGCGGGTGGCCAGCCTGGAGGGCGGCCTCGCGGCGCTGCTCCTGAGCTCCGGCCAGGCCGCGGAGACCCTTGCCATCCTGAACGTCGCCGAGGCCGGCGACCACGTGGTGGCCAGCCCCAGCCTCTACGGCGGCACCTACAACCTGCTGGCGCACACGCTGAAGAAGTTCGGCATCTCCGTGACGTTCGTGGAGGACCCGGACAACCTGGCGCAGTGGCAGGACGCCGTGCAGCCCAACACCAAGCTTTTCTTTGGCGAAGTGGTTTCCAACCCTCGCCAGGACGTCCTGGATATTGAAGGCATCTCGAAGGTGGCCCACGAGGCCGGTGTCCCGCTCATCGTGGACAACACCCTCTCCACGCCGTACCTCATCCGTCCCATCGAGTGGGGTGCGGACATCGTGGTGCACTCCGCCACCAAGTACCTCGGCGGCCACGGCGCCGCGATCGCCGGCGTGATCGTGGACTCCGGCAACTTCGACTTCGGCGCGGATCCGGAGCGGTTCCCGGGCTTCAACACCCCTGACCCCACCTATAACGGACTGGTCTACGCCCGGGACCTGGGCAAGGACGGCGCCCTGGGCGCCAACCTCTCCTTCATCCTCAAGGCGCGCGTGCAGCTCCTGCGCGATCTCGGCTCGGCGGTCTCGCCGTTCAACGCGTTCCTCATCGCCCAGGGCATTGAGACCCTGAGCCTGCGCATGGAGCGGCACGTCGCCAACGCCACCAGGGTGGCCAAATGGCTCGAAGCCCGGGACGACGTCGAATCGGTCGCTTACGCGGGGCTGCCGTCGAGCCCCTGGTACGAGCGCGGCCGCAAGTACGGTCCCCGGGGAACCGGCGCCGTCGTGTCCTTCAACATCGGCGGGGGAGCGGAGGCCGGGAAGCGCTTTGTCGATGCCCTCGAGCTGCACTCCCACGTCGCGAACATCGGTGACGTGCGCTCGCTGGTCATCCACCCGGCGTCGACCACGCACAGCCAGCTCTCGGCGGAACAGCAGGCTGTTGCCGGCGTGAACCCGGGCCTCGTGCGGCTCTCCGTGGGACTGGAGCATATTGACGACATCCTCGCGGACCTCGAAGCCGGATTCCGGGCGGCCAAGAACGCCTGAGACAATTCAACGCCGAATTTCCCCACCTTAGCCGGCGCGACGCCGGTAATCGCCGACAGTTCGGGGGCGACCCGCCGGACACGGCCTTCGAAAGTGGGGAAATTGCGGTGCTGACGCAGACGGCCGTCACATGGAAGTCACAATCTTCGCCACGGGGCCGCCCCATTTCGTACACTCAGGGAAGGTCATGAGTGCCAGCGACAGCCCCGGCTTGCTGGCCGGCAACCCTCCTTTTGCGGCGGGGTGCCCCGGGTGAAGACCTGGCCTGCCGGTCTGCTGACGGTGGGCAAGCGCGAAGTTAGGTCCTCATATGACTATTGCCGTCACCCGCCAGGGTGCACCCGTAAACACGACCTCCCATCCCCAGGCAGTCCCTGACGGTGCGGTGCTGGATGGAACGGTTCTGGATGGAACCGTCCGGTACGCCCGGATCGGCGACCTGGACCTCGAGTCCGGTGCCCGGCTGCCGGACGTGATCCTCGCCTATGAAACGTGGGGGACACTCAACCGGGACGGCTCCAACGCGGTGCTGATCGAACACGCCCTGACCGGGGACACCCACGTCACCCGGGGCGCCGGCGAGGAACCGGGCTGGTGGGAACAGCTCGCCGGCCCCGGCGCCCCCGTGGACACGGACAAGTACTTCGTCGTCTCGATCAACATCCTGGGCGGCTGCTACGGCTCGACGGGACCCTCGACGCCGGCACCGGACGGCCGGCCCTGGGGCTCCCGGTTCCCGTTGGTCACCCTGCGGGACACGACGACGGCCGAAGCCAGGCTGGCGGACGCCCTGGGCATCCGGAGTTGGTACGCCGTGCTGGGCGGTTCGCTGGGCGGAGCGCGTGCCCTGGAGTGGGCCGTCAGTTACCCGGACCGGGTCCGGCGCTGCGGTGTGTTTTCGGTGGGGGCCAGCAGCACCGCCGAACAGATTGCCTTCGCCCAGGCCCAGACGCTTGCCATCCGGCAGGACCCCAACTTCAACGGCGGGGATTACTACGGGGGCCCGCAGCCGGAAGCAGGTCTGGCGCTGGCCCGGCGGATCGCGCACATCACCTACCGCTCCGCCGCGGAGCTGGACGGACGGTTCGGCCGCAAGGCCCAGGACCCGGAAGCCCCGCTGGAAGCCGGATCGCTCGCCGGGCGCGGGCGCTATCAGGTGGAGAGCTACCTTGACCACCAGGGCAACAAGCTGGTCCGCCGCTTCGACGCGAACAGCTACATCGCCATCACGGAAGCGCTGATGAGCCACGACATCAGCCGGGGCCGCGGCGCCCTCGCGGACGCCCTGGCTCCGGCAACGGCGGAATTCCTGCTGGCGGCCGTCGACTCGGACCGGCTGTACTTCCCGGCCCAGACCAGCGCGCTCGCCGCCGCGCTTCCGGGAGAGGTTGCCGTGCACACCATCGAGGCGCCGATCGGGCACGACGGCTTCCTGACCGAGATCGGCCAGCTCACCGACCAGCTCCGGCAGCACTTCTTCGGCTAGGCGGGCGGAAGTAGTCGGTCAGGAAGCCAGAGACCACACCACCCAGAATCAGCACCAGCGCAGGCCAAAGCCTGATGGGCCCCACGAGGTCTCGGACATCGATGCGCACGAACGGTAGAAGAAGCATCGCGACGGCAGCATAGGTAATTGCCAGCACCGCTCCGACCATCGCGATGGCGTAGCCGCGTGAGCGCGTTTTCTGCTTGGGAAACTGCTTCGCGTACTCCTGCGGGCTACCGAATTCCTCATCGGCCGGCGACCCATTGGCGGCCGTGTGGGCACGAACCTCATCCAGGGTCTCGGCGATCGCATCCTCCGGGAGCCCGCGGATGCGCAGGTTGAAAGCCAGGTCTCGTTCGTAGCTCATGGGCGTTCCTGTCGGGTTGATCGAATCTCGGTGAGGGCCGTGCTCACGCGCTGCCAGGCCGCGGCCGAGTTTTCCAGTGTGTTGCGGCCGTGCTCCGTGATCGAGAACTGCTTGCGCCCGGGGCCAGACTGGTCGTGCTGCCATGAATGCACGACGAGACCCTGGTCCTCCAGTCTTTTCAGGAGGGGATACAGGGTCCCGCCCTTGATCCGCGTAAAGCCGTGCTGCCGGAGAATCTCGGCGATCGCATAGCCGTGGGATTCGCCGTGGCTGAGTACCGCGAGTACCGCCTGCGGGAGCGCTGCGCGGGTCAGCTCCTGGTTCCAGTCATCCTCCTGCATGGATAGATAGTGTCACGACCTAGCTTGCGGTACAATTCATTTGGCGGGCCCGGATTTCCGCCGGGGCACGTCCGCCGGTAGGCTCACGGCGCATGATCACCATCGATGAACAAGGCCGTCCGGAACCTCCCCTTGCGGACGGTGAGGCCGCCACGCTCCTGGGCTTCCTCGACTACCAGCGGGCCACCCTTGAGTGGAAGTGCGCCGGCCTTGATGCCGCGGCCCTGGGCGCGAAGACCGCCGCCTCCGCCTTGACCCTGGGCGGGCTGCTCAAGCACATGACCTATGTGGAGGACAGCTGGTTCTCCTACTCGTTGCACGGCCAGGACCGGCAGCCGCCGTGGAACGCGGTGGACTGGAAGGCGCAGCCCGACTGGGATTTCCACTCGGCCGCCGAAGACTCAGCAGACGACCTCCGCGGACGCTGGCAGGACGCCGTCGAGCGCTCGCGCTCCCTCGTGGCCGAAACCCTGGCCGCGGGCGGTCTGGACTCGCCGGCCGGGCGTGCATGGTCCGACGGCGGGGTGCCCAGCCTGCGCTGGATCATGTGCCACATGATCGAGGAGTACGCCCGGCACAACGGCCATGCCGATCTCCTGCGCGAATCCGTGGACGGAAGCGTCGGGGAATGAGCCCAAATGTGCATTTTTGCAGATGCGCTCTGCACTAATGGCCGTTGAGGCCCGGGGCTTGAGCGTCCATACTCGTTGAGAATGATGCCCGTGTCCCAAATCACAGGCATCCATTGCCCAGAGGTCCATAGGGTGTCGACGGAGACGCCAAAGGAGTCGAAATGAGTACGCAAAACGCTGCCGCCAGGCGGCCGGAAGAGGAAGACGTCAAATCGTCCGGCCTCAAAAAAGTAGTAACGGCCTCCATGGCCGGCACCGTTGTCGAGTGGTATGAGTTCTTCCTCTACGCCTCCGCGGCGACCCTCGTCTTCGGCAAGATCTTCTTCCCGAACTCGGGCACCGAGCTGGACGGCATCATCGCCGCGTTCCTGACCTACGCTGTCGGCTTCGTCGCCCGCCCGATCGGCGGCATCGTCTTCGGCCACTTCGGCGACAAGTTCGGCCGCAAGCAGCTCCTCCAGCTCAGCATCATCCTGGTGGGTGTCTCCACCTTCCTGATGGGCTGCCTGCCCACCTTCCAGCAGATCGGCTACTGGGCCCCGGCCCTCCTGGTCTTCCTGCGCTTCGCCCAGGGCTTCGCCGTCGGCGGTGAATGGGGCGGTGCAGTCCTCCTCGTGGCCGAGCACAGCCCGAGCAAGTCCCGCGGTTTCTGGTCCGCGTGGCCGCAGTCCGCCGTTCCGCTGGGCAACCTGCTCGCCACCGGTGTGCTGTTCACCCTGTCCGCCACCCTGTCCTCCGACGACTTCCTCAGCTGGGGCTGGCGCGTGGCCTTCTGGCTCTCCGCTGTCATCGTGCTGGTTGGCTACTACATCCGGACCAAGGTCACGGACGCCCCCATCTTCCTGGAGGCCCAGAAGGAAGTCACCGTTGAGAAGAAGGGCTACGGCGTCGGCGAAGTGTTCCGCCGCTACCCCCGCGGTGTCTTCACCGCGATGGGCCTGCGTTTCGCGGAGAACATCCTCTACTACCTCGTGGTCACGTTCTCCATCACGTACCTGAAGGTCATTGTGCAGACGGACACCTCCCGCATCCTGCTGCTGCTGTTGGTGGCGCACTTCATCCACTTCGCCGTGATCCCCATGGTAGGTAAGCTCTCCGACAACCTCGGCCGCAAGAAGGTCTACATGGCCGGCGCTGTCCTCGGCGGCACCTGGGGCTTCTTCGCCTTCCCGATGATGGACACCAAGAACGATCTCATCATCCTCGCGGCGATCACCATCGGTCTGCTGTTCCACTCGCTCATGTACGCCGGCCAGCCGGCCATCATGGCCGAAATGTTCCCGACCCGGATGCGCTACTCCGGTGTTTCGCTGGGCTACCAGGTCACCTCGATCGTGGCCGGTTCGATGGCACCGATCATCGCCGTCGCCTTGCTGAGCCAGTACAAGTCCTCCGTCCCGGTGGCCATCTACCTCCTTGGCGCCTGTGTGGTCACCATGGTCGCGGTGTTCTTCCTCAAGGAAACCCGCGGCATCTCCCTGCACGACGTCGACGCCGCTGATGCCCAGGGCACCGCGGACCTGCTTGCCGCTTCCAAGAAGTAGGCAAGTGTAACGACGAATTAACGGCAACAGCCCGGGCCCCGCACTGCGGGACCCGGGCTGTTGCCGTTGCAGATGTGCCTTCGGTGCTGCCGGCCGCTCCTACGGCAGATACCCGGCACTGCACTAGGCTCCGGTTATGCCAATCATCAACAGTTCGCTCGATGCTGCGAACAAGCGGTTGACCCACAACTGGTCCATGGCCGCGCCCCCGGCGCGCATCTGGTGGGGGCTAACCGACCCTGAGGCGTTGCCGCGCTGGCTGGGTAAGCTGACCTCTGGGAAGTTCGTCGCCGGGAGCGCCATCACGATTCAGCATGCCGATGGCTATTTCTGCAGCAGCCGTATTCAGGAGTGTGAGCCGGAGCGGGTTCTCGGCATGACGTGGGAGTTCCCAGACGAACCACTGTCGCAAGTGAGGATTGTGCTCACTCCCGCCGGTGGGCCAACCCATCTGGCGTTGCAGCACGAAGGGCTCGGAAACCAGGCCGCCGACTACCTGCCTGGTTGGCACACACACCTTCTTTACCTTGAATCTCTGCTCTTGGGTCAGCCCCGCTCCATGGCCGACTTCTGGTCCACCTATGACGGACTAACCGACTCCTGAACCTCCGGATCCGGGCGCCTCCGCGACGACTCAGCCTGCCAGAACGTCCTGGCGGGCGGAGATCTCGGTCCGGATCGCCTCCAGCACGGCCTGCACGGGGGCCGAGCGCAGTGATTCCGCGCGTGCCACCGCCCAGATGGGCAGCTGCCGCTGGAAGTCGTCCGGCAGCACCGGCAGGAACGTGGGATCGTCGGCCACCAGGAAGTTGGGCAGCAGACCGATCCCGGCGCCCCGCCGGACGGCCTCCAGCTGGGCAAAGATGCTGGTGGCCTGGAAACTGGACCGCGGGACGGGAAGCTGGGTGGACCGGTGGCCCAGTTCTGCGACCTGCAGCGCCGACTCCACGTACGAGACGAACCCGTGCTGCCGGACGTCGTCGAGCGTCTCCGGCAGCCCGTGGTCCCGGGAGTACTCCGGGCTCGCATAGAGCCGCAGGAAATAGTTGGACAGGAAGATCGTCTGCGCATTGCTGACGTCCAGGTTGCCCACCACCACTTCGAGGTCCACGCCGGAGCGGTTCTGGCTGACCTTGCGGGTGGCGCTGAGCATTTCGACGTTGAGCAGCGGGTGCTGCCGCTGCAGCCGCACGAGGGCCGGCGCAACGAACCCTGCGCCGAAGCCGTCGGGCGTGCTGATGCGGACCAGGCCCGAGAGGACATCTTCGGACTGCGCGATCCGGTTGCTCAGCGCCCCGAGGGTTCCCTCGATCGCCTCGGCGGCGGCCACCGCCTCGTTACCGAGATCGGTGAGTTCCCAGCCGTGCGGGCTCCGCTCCAGGGTGCGGCCGCCCAACTGTTTGTCCAGGGCAAGGATCCGCCGGGAGATGGTGGTGTGGGTGGTGCCGAGGGTTTCCGCCACCGCATTGAACCGGCCCAGCCGGGCGACGGTCAGCAGGATCAGCAGATCATCCGGACTCGGAAGCCGCCTCAAGTCCACACGAACTCCTCTGGATCCGGCTATGTGCATCCATGCACATGCCATCTGTAAATTTTTCCCTTGATTGCACTGTAGCAGGGTGTGATGCTTGACACGGAACATCCGGATAGCGCGCACCGCGCACAGCAGCAGCGCAGCAAAGACGCACCGTACGACGCAGAGCAAAGGAGCTTATGCCATGGCAGTAATCGCTTGGATCGGACTGGGGAACATGGGCGGGTCCATGTCGGTGAATCTCGCCAAGGCAGGCCACGACGTCCGCGGTTTCGACCTCAACGCGGAGGCCGTCGCCGCCGCGGAGGCAGGGGGCGTGAAGCCCGCCGGAAGCATCGCCGACGCCGTGGACGGTGCCGACGTCGTCTTCACCATGCTCCCGAAGGGCGAGCACGCCCGCGCCGTCTACCTTGGCGAGGATGGGGTCCTGGCCCACGCCGACACCCGCACGCTGCTGGTGGATTCCTCCACCATCGACATCGCCTCCGCCCAGGCGCTGCACGACGCCGCGGCTGCCGCCGGCTTCCGCTTCGTCGACGCCCCGGTGTCCGGCGGCATGAGCGGCGCGAAGGCCGCCACCCTGACGTTCATGATCGGCGGTGAGGCCGGCGCCGTGGCCGAGGCCACCGAATACATCAAGCCGATGGCCGCCAACATCATCCCGACCGGCGGCGCCACCACCGGCCAGGCCGCAAAGATCTGCAACAACCTCATGCTCTTCATCAACCTCGCTTCCACCGCGGAAGGCGCTGTGCTGGCCGACCGGCTCGGGCTGGACAAGCAGGTCTTCTGGGACATCGCTTCGGTTTCCTCAGGCGACAGCTGGGCGTTGCGCACGTGGTACCCGGTAGCCGGAGTGGTTCCCACCGCGGCCTCCAACAATGATTTCGCCCCGACGTTCACCACCGAGCTGGCCAACAAGGACATCGGACTCGCCATCAGCGCCGCACGGGACACCGGCACCCCGCTGGAAATCGGCGAGCACGTGCAGCAGCTCTTCCAGCGCCTCATCGACTCCGGCCAGTCCGGCATGGACTGCTCCGCGATCGTGAAGCTGGTGGACGGCTCCCTCGACACCGCCAAATAGCCGTCCCGGCCGGTTCACCCGCACAGCGGCCACACGCCGCTGCCCCGCACACACAGCACCACACGAAAGAGACTTACCCCATGGAACGCATTCCACACTTCATTAACGGCGCCCTGATTTCCGACGCCGAGCGCTACGGCCCGGTCTTCAACCCGGCCACCGGCGAGCAGGAGAAAGAGGTGGCGCTGGCCTCCGCCGCCCGCGTCGAGGAGGCCGTCCAGGCCGCCCGCGCCGCCCTGCCCGGCTGGCGCGCAACGAGCCTCGCCAAGCGCACCAACATCTTCTTCAAGGTCCGCGAACTGCTCATGCAGCGCCGGCCCGAACTGGCGGCCCTGCTGACCAGCGAACACGGCAAGGTCCTCTCCGACGCCGAGGGCGAGATCACCCGCGGCCTGGAGAACATCGAATTCGCCACCGGGCTGTCCCACATGCTCAAAGGTGAGCGCTCCGAGCAGGTGGCCGGCGGCGTCGACGTCCATTCGGTGCGCCAGCCGGTGGGTGTGGTCGCCTGCATCACGCCGTTCAACTTCCCGGCCATGGTGCCGCTCTGGATGATCGGCAGCGCCCTGGCCTGCGGCAACACGGTGCTGCTCAAGCCCAGCGAAAAGGACCCGTCCTCGGCCATCTTCATCGCGGAGGTCTTCGCCGAAGCCGGCCTGCCCGCCGGTGTGCTCAACGTGGTCCACGGCGACAAGGAAGCAGTGGACGTCCTCTTGGAGCACCCCGACGTCAAGGCCATCAGCTTCGTCGGCTCGACGCCGATCGCCCAGTCCATCTACAAGCGCGCCGCCGACCACGGCAAGCGCGTGCAGGCGCTCGGCGGGGCCAAGAACCACATGGTGGTGCTGCCGGATGCGGACCTGAACATGGCCGCCGACGCAGCCGTCTCGGCAGCCTACGGCTCCGCCGGCGAGCGCTGCATGGCCGTCAGCGTCCTGGTGGCCGTCGGGAACATCGCCGATGAGCTGATCGAGGCGATCAGCACCCGGATGGCCACGCTCAAGATCGGCCCCGGCACCGACCCGGCATCGCAGATGGGCCCGCTCATCACCGCCGAGCACCGCGACAAGGTGGCCTCCTACGTCGCCGGCGCGGCCCAGGAAGGCGCCACCGTGGTGGTGGACGGCCGGGACCAGACGTTCGACTCCAACGGTTTCTTCATCGGCGTCAGCCTGGTTGACCACGTCAAGCCCGGCATGAAGGTCTACGACGACGAGATCTTCGGCCCGGTCCTGTCCGTGGTCCGCGTTGAGACCTACGCCGACGCCGTCAAGCTCGTCAACGACAACGAGTTCGGCAACGGCGTGGCGATCTTTACGCGCGACGGCGGCGCAGCGCGGCAGTTCGAGTTCGACGTCGAGGCCGGCATGGTGGGCGTCAACGTGCCGATCCCCGTCCCGGTGGGTACCTTCTCCTTCGGCGGCTGGAAGAACTCGCTCTTCGGCGACACCCACATGTACGGCCCGGAGAGCATCCGCTTCTACACCCGCGGCAAGGTGGTCACCACCCGCTGGCCGGACCCGTCCACCTCCGTGATCGACCTCGGCTTCCCCCAGGTCGACTGACACAGGAACCGATGGAAAGGGGCCCTGCAGCACTGCTGCAGGGCCCCTTTCCGTCGTCCTTGTTGGAGCGGTTTCCGGTCAGCCCTTCATGATTTCCGCGCGCTGGGCCATGTAATCCTCCATGGTGAGGTCGCCGTCGCTGTATCGCTGGTCCAGTTCCGCGAGCTTGCGCGCCCGGAATCCCTGCGGCGCCGCCGGTGACGGCGGCGGAGGAGGCACTGCGGGGCCGGACGGCCGGGCCGGAGACTCCTGAGCGTTGAACTGCTGGCTGTTGAACTGCTGCGCATCCCGCTGAGCTCCGGTCCCGGGCTGGTTGGCCGGGTAGTCGGGGCTGTCTTCGTAGGGGACCGGGGGCTGGTACGGCTGCTGCCCCGGGAACGGCTGCCCGGGGTACTGCTGGCCGTACGGCTGGTTTCCGGGGGAGCGGGCTGCTGGGGAGCGCCCAGTTGGCCGAAGGCGCCGTAGTAGTCGCGCTGGGTGAAGCCGTCACGAGGCTGCTTGTTCTGCTGGCCGGGGTAGTTTCCGGGAGCATCCCCCGGGAACTGCCCGAACTGGCCGGGGTAGCCGCCCGGCATACCCTGGTCCTGGTTCCGTCCGCGCATAGACTTCTTGTAGTAGCGCATCGCTATCGGGATCAGGAATGACAAGATGATGATCCAAAAGAACAGACTGTTCACGGTACCGGGCCTCTCAGGAAGTGTCCTTCCAGCTTAACGCCCACGGCCAGGCGTCAGTGCCCGTGCCCGGCTGCCCCCTCGGCCGGGCAGGGCGGCAGAGGGCAGGTCAGGAGCGCACTGGCTCTTCGGCGCCGGGCGGACCCTCGCCCGAGCCGAGCGGCATCCCGGGGCCGAAGACCGGTCCGGGGAGCGGGCGTTTGGCCGTGATGCCGTCGCCGGATGAGCGGTGCCGGAGCCGGCGGACCACCCACGGCACAAAGTGCTCGCGGGCCCAGACCAGATCGCCGGAGCGCGCCTGCCGCCAGCTTTGCTGCGGCAGCGGCTTGGGGGAGAGGGGCTCCAGGGTGTGCTCGACGTTGAGGGAATCCAGGACCATCGCCGCGATGGTGTGATGGCCCAGCGGAGAGAAGTGCAGGCGGTCCACGTCCCACATCTGCGGATCGTTCAGCTGCCGCAGGGACCACATGTCCGCGATGACGGCGTCGTGCCGTGCCGCGACGGTGCGGAGGTTTTCGTTGTAGATCGCCACCTTGCTGCGCACCCGCCCCAGCACGGACGAGCCGGTGTCCGGGCCGTTGAACAGCACCACCGTGGCGCCGGCCAGGGTGAGGATCTGCACCACCGAGTCCAGCTTTTCTGCCAGGGCGTCCGGGTCACCGCCGGGACGGATCAGGTCGTTACCGCCGGCGGAGAGCGTCACGAGGTCGGGCCGGAGGGACAGGCAGTGCGCCAGCTGCTGGTCCACGATCTGCTGCAGGAGCCTGCCGCGGACGGCCAGGTTGGCGTAGGCGAAGCCTTCGTGGCCGCGGCTGAGCTCCTCCGCCACACGGTCCGCCCACCCCCGGTGGCCCCCCGGACTCGCCGGCTCGGGATCGCCGATGCCTTCCGTGAAGGAATCCCCCATGGCCACATAGCGGGTCCAAGGGTGGGTCACGGCATTGTCTGGAGTGTTCTCCATGGCTTCGGTTTCGCTCACCTTCATATGGTGCACTGTTCCTGCAAAGCTACGCCACCGTAGGTTGTTACCTCCGGGTAACTGTAAGAATGGAGCCATGACGAACGCCGCTGCCTTCCCCGCCCCCGTTGTCCTATGGTCAAAGCCCGAGGAGGAGCGCGCCGGAAAGCCGCTCCTGGTCCTGCTGCACGGTTACGGAGCCAACGAAGAGGATCTCCTGAGCCTGGCGGACCTGCTGCCGCAGGAATTCGCCGTGGCCTCGGTGCGCGCTCCGATGGTTTCCGGGGCGGGCTTCACGTGGTTCCCGCTGACCGCCTCGATCGACTACTCCCTCGACGCGGTCAAGGAGGCCGCCTCCTACGTGGAGGACTGGCTCGATACCGTCCGGCCGAACCACCCTTCCGTGACGCTGCTGGGCTTTTCCATGGGGATGGCGCTGGCCACCACGCTGTTGCGGCGCCGGCCCGCGGACTACGCCGCCGTCATCGGGCTGTCCGGTTTTGCCGTCGACGCCGACGGCGACCCCGCCTTCCGCGACGCCGAACTGGACGGGACGGTGCCGATGTTCTGGGGCCGTGACCAGCAGGACCCGGTGATCACGCCGGACAAGGTTGAGTTCACCATGGGCTGGGTGCGCAAGCACGTGAAGCTCACGAAGGTGCTCTACACCGGAATGTGGCACGGCATCAACCAGCAGGAAATCGGACACGTGTCCGAGTTCCTCACCCACGGGGTGCTGAACAAGTAACCACGCGGCGGACGTAGACCTCACGACGACGGGCGGGTCCCGCCCGTCGTCCGGCGCCTGCCCCCCGGTGCCGGGGCTAGGCCCCGGCGCCGGTGCTAGGCTCCGGCGGGAGTGCTGATCCGCACGGTCCGGCCGTTGACGGTCACCGTGTCGCCGTGGTGGAGCTGCCGGCCGCGGCGTTCGTCGATCTCGCCGTTGACCTTGACGAGCCCGGCTTTGATCAGCTCCGCCGCTTCCACTCCGTCCTCCACCAGGCTGGCGAGCTTCAGCAGCTGGCCCAGCCGGATCATGTCGTCGCGGATGGGGATTTCTTCAATTTCCGGGTTGCTCATACAAGCAATAATGCCTGACGTAAGGTGACAGCAATGACCCACACTCCCCGGCTTCCGTTCCTCGCGGGGCTGCCCCTCGCGGTGGCGGCGGGGCTGCTGATGCCTGTCCAGGGCAGGATCAACGGCGCCCTCGGGGCGGCGCTCGCGGACGGGATCGCCGCCGCCGTGGTGAGTTTCACCACCGGGCTGGCCCTGATGATCGTGATCTCGCTTGCGCTGCCACGCGGCCGGGCCGGGCTGCGGGGCATCCTGCCGGCCGTCCGGGAGCGCAAGTTCCCGCCGTACTACCTCCTGGCCGGCTGTATCGGCGGGTTCTTCGTCTTTGCCCAGTCCTTCACCGTGGGCCTGCTGGGGGTCGCCCTGTTTACCGTCGCCACCGTCACCGGGCAGACCCTGAGCGGGCTGCTCGTGGACAGGATGGGGATCGGCCCGGCCGGAAAAAGATCCATCACCGGGATCCGGGTGATCGGCAGCATCCTGACTGTCGCCGCCGTCGCCTGGGCCGTCTCGCCGCGGTTCTCCGGCACCGGGCCGGGCCCCGGGGAACTGCTGGTTCCGGTGCTCCTTCCGGTGCTGGCCGGGTTCCTCATGAGCTTCCAGCAGGCCATGAACGGCACCGCCGCGGTGCACTACGGCACGCCCATCGCGGCGACCCTGATGAATTTCATCGCGGGGTCGGTCATGCTCTGGACCGCCTGGCTGATCAAGACCGCCGTTACGGGACCGGGCAACCCGTTGCCGGGGGAGTGGTGGTATTACCTGGGCGGGCCGCTGGGCTGTGTGTTTATCGGCGTCGGGGCCCTGCTGGTCCGCAGCCTGGGTGTGCTGGTGACGGGCCTGGGCATGATCGCGGGCCAGCTGCTGGGCTCCCTGGGACTGGACCTTGCCTTCCCGGCGCCCGGCACCGTGGTGGCGCTGCCCACCGTCCTTGGAACCCTGCTGACGCTCGCCGCGATCGTGCTCGCGAGCCTGCCCTGGCCCAAGGGGGCGCTCAAGCGGTGACGCCGCAGCGTGCCCGCCGTCGTGCCCCTCAAACGGTGACACTGCAGCGATAACCCGCACGACGCCGGGCGGCCATCCCGACATGGGCCGGCCGGAAACTGGCGGCGCTCGGAGCCGGCAGGCCGGTAGGCTAGGAGGCGCAGCTTCCTGCACCGCCATCATTCAGCACCACACCTTGTTGTGTGTGCTGTTGGGCGGATAAGTTTTGCGTTTTTGTAGTGCCCCGTCCGGCAACCAGCCGGGGTCCCGGGGCTGAGACCGCGGACCGCACCCAGCGGCCCTGTAGAAAGTGGAGTTCCCATGGCAGCAAAATCCGTCCTCGACCAGATCATTTCCCTCGCCAAGCGCAGGGGTTTCGTATTCCAGGCCGGTGAAATCTATGGTGGCTCGCGTTCTGCCTGGGACTACGGGCCCCTCGGTGCCGAGCTCAAGGAAAACATCAAGCGCCAGTGGTGGCAGTCCGTGGTCCGCGGCCGCGAGGACGTGGTCGGCCTGGACTCCTCGGTCATCCTGCCCCGCCAGGTCTGGGAGGCGTCCGGGCACGTCGACGTGTTCTCCGACCCGCTGGTGGAGTGCCTCTCCTGCCACAAGCGCTACCGCGCCGACCACCTCGAGGAAGAATACGAGGAGAAGAAGGGCCGTCCGGCCGAGAACGGCCTCAAGGACATCGCCTGCGCCAACTGCGGCACCCGCGGCGAGTGGACCGAACCCCAGGAATTCTCCGGCCTCCTCAAGACCTACCTCGGCCCGGTGGCCAACGAAGAAGGCCTGCACTACCTGCGCCCCGAAACGGCCCAGGGCATCTTCGTTAACTTCAGCAACGTCCTCACCACCTCCCGCAAGAAGCCCCCGTTCGGCATCGGCCAGATCGGCAAGTCCTTCCGCAACGAGATCACCCCGGGCAACTTCATTTTCCGCACCCGTGAGTTCGAGCAGATGGAGATGGAATTCTTTGTCGAGCCCGGCACCGACGAGCAGTGGCACCAGTACTGGATGAAGGAACGTATGTCCTGGTACACGGGCCTCGGCATCCGGGAAGAGAACCTGCGCTTCTTCGAGCACCCGCTGGAAAAGCTCAGCCACTACTCCAAAGGCACCACGGACATCGAATACCGCTTCGGGTTCCACGGCTCCGAGTGGGGCGAGCTCGAGGGCATCGCCAACCGCACGGACTTTGACCTGTCCACGCACGCCAAGGCGTCCGGCCAGGACCTGAGCTACTTCAACCAGGCCACCAACGAGCGCTACACCCCGTACGTGATCGAGCCCGCGGCCGGCCTCACCCGGTCCTTCATGGCGTTCATGATCGATGCGTACACCGAGGATGAGGCCCCCAACGCCAAGGGCGGCGTCGACATCCGCACGGTGCTCAAGCTCGATCCGCGCCTGGCGCCGGTCAAGGCGGCCGTGCTGCCGCTGAGCCGCAACGAGGACCTGTCCCCGAAGGCCAAGGACCTCGCCGCCCAGCTGCGCAAGAGCTGGAACATCGAGTTCGACGACGCCGGCGCCATCGGCCGCCGCTACCGCCGCCAGGACGAGATTGGCACCCCGTTCTGCATCACCGTGGACTTCGAGACCCTGGACGACCAGGCCGTCACCATCCGCGAACGCGACACCATGAGCCAGGAACGCGTCTCCCTGGACAAGGTGGAGGGCTACCTGGCCGCACGGCTGATCGGCGCCTGATCATGGCGATTGCATACCGTGAATGGCGCGACGGCGACGACCTCGCCCTGCTGGAAATCTGGGGCGGCCCCGAAACCGAACAGGCCCGGCAGTTCCGCGGCACCCTGGCGCCTTCGGGCAACTCGCCGTGGCGCCGCTGCATCGTTGCCGAAGACATCGTCGACGGCGTGGCCATCCCGGTCGCGGCCGGCGTTGTCCACGAGGCCACGCTGCACCCGGAACGGCTCTGGGCCTACATCGAGGTGGACCGGCACCACCGCCGCACCGGCGTCGGCTCCACCCTGCTGACCATGCTGCGGCACGAAGCCGCGCAGTCGCCGTCGGGCGTCTCCCGGCTTCGGACCAAGGTGGAACCGGGCACCCCCGGCGCGGCCTTCGCCGAGGCCGCGGGCCTGGCCCCGATCCAGCGGTCCCGGCTGGTGGTCGTGGAGCCGGGGGCGCTCCGGTTGCCCGTCTTCGGTGACGGTTCCGAGGCCGCCGCCTCTGAGCAGGTCGAGGACCTGGCTACCGGCTCGGTGGAGCTCAGCGACGTCGTGGGCCGCTACTACACGGCTGTTCACGGCTGGGACAGCCCCGGTGAGCTCAGCATCGCGACGGTCCAGCGGTTGTTCCTGGACGAGCTCAGCGGTGCCCACGGCGCGATTGTGCTCCGGGCGCCGAAGGTCAGCGCCTTCGGCGAGGGGGTGGCGGCCAGCAGGAAGGGCCGGCTCGAGGCCTTCGCCATCAGCTACGCCGAGCTCGCCGCGGGGGACCACGCCGCCGGGGCCCCTGCGGACGGTGCGACATCCGCGTCCGGCCAGCCGACCGACGTGTTCCTGGGCCACGATCCGAAACTCACCGTGGACGAGGCCCAGGCCGCCGTCCGGGACCTGCTGGCACTGATTGCGTTCCAGCACCCCGTGATGCTGGAACTGGACGACTCGATGGAGGCGCTGCGCACCGTCGTCGAGCCCCTGCTGGAGACCGGCAAGGCGCGCGTCCAGGGCGCCGAAACGCTCATCGTCTCGGACCCCGCGTAGGACTCAACCCAACTGACCCGCAGTAGTGGACTACTGCGGGTCAGTGGCGTTTAAGGTCTGTGGCTTTTAAGACCGGTGGCGCTAAGGGCAGGGTAGCCACTTATCGGCGCCGGCCCCCTGCGCGCCGCGGGCCTTCGGCCTCGTCCAGGCGCTGCCGTTCCTCGTCGCTGGGCGCCCCGCCGCCCAGTTCCGCAGGCATCCACCATGCGCCCGGAGCCGGTTTCAGGGGGAAGTCAGCGATGCAGGCATCGATTCCGGCCTGGAGGGTTGCGCGCAGTGATTCGGTGGCCGCCGGGGCGTCAGGGGAGGGGGCAACAATTACCGGTTCGCCGACGTGGATCCGTACCGGGGCGCGCCAGGCGCGGGCCGGGGAGAACCCGTGGCGGCGGGTCATCAGCCGGTGCGCGCCCCAGACGGAGACCGGAATGACCGGCACTCCGGCCTCTGCCGCCATCCGCACGGCGCCGGTCTTGCATTCGCGCACACGGAAACTGCGGCTGACACCGGCTTCGGGCAGGATCGCGATGTACTCGCCGGCGCGGAGCCTGGCGACGGCGGCGTCGTAGGCGTGGGATCCGCTCTCATAGCCCACCACCACGTGCCCGGCGGCGCTGACGGCGGGCCCGGCAAGCCAGTGGTCGGCCGCCCCCTGCGTGACAAGGAAGCGCAACTGGGCCCTGGAATGCCGCCACAGCAGCAGTTCGGCGAACGCGAAGTCGAGGTAGCCGAAGTGCGTAATCGCGAAGACGGCGCCCCGCCCCGGAACCACGGGACGGGAAGAGCCGTGGGACGAACCGCGGGAAGAGCCGACGGCCGAACTGCGGGAAGAGCCGACGGAAGAACTGCGGGGCAGGCGGCGCCGGGCGTTGCTGTGAGGTGCGCTGGACGGCTCCGGCGTCGGGAGGTGCTCCTGTCCGGTCACGATGACCCGGATCCGGAACAGCCAGCGCAACGCCAGCCCGGTGCGGACTATGAACCGGTAGAAGGGGTCGTTCGGCCGGGGGCGCCAGGGCATGTCAGCGCCCGCCCGGCTGCTGCCGTCCCGGCTTCTGCTGGCGCGGCTTCTGCCGGCCAGCCCGGCGCGGCGGCAGCGGCAGGAAGCCCGAGGTGGATTCCACGTATTCCTTATAGCCGGGGCGGGCGGACATGGCCTTTTCGGTAAGCGGCTTCCCGGATTTGCCGGCGAGCAGCCAGATCATCAGGGCGGGGGAGAGGATGGTAAGCACGCCCGGCCAGGAATCAGCGGCAACCAGGAAGATCCCGGCCCAGACGGCGGCGTCGCCGAAGTAGTTCGGGTGGCGGGTGTAACGCCAGAGACCCGTATCGAGCACAGTGCCGCGCCTCGTCGGATCGGCCTTGAACTGAGACAGCTGCCAGTCACCGACCGTCTCGAAGACAAAACCGACCACCCAGAGCACCACGCCAAGCCAGGCCAGCCAGCCGAGGTTTCCGGTGCTGAACATCCCCACCTGGACGGTGAGCGAAACGAAAAACAGGATCACGCCCTGCGGCAGGTACACCTTGCGCAGCGCGTAAATGTTGCGGGAGCCGGGCGCGGAAGAGAGCATGTCCACGTACCGGGGGTCCTCGTGACCGCCCCGGGCCCGGAGGCCGATGTGGAGGGCCAGCCGGATGCCCCACACGGCCACGAGCGCCAGCAGCAGCAGGCGGCGGCCGTCGTCGCCGTGTCCGGCCGAAAGGAACCAGGAGATGGCGGCAACGACGACGAAGCCGAGGCCCCAGACGGTGTCCATGACGGAATGCCGGCTCTGGCGGACGGCGACGGCGAACGTGACGGCCAGCAGGGCCGCTATCCCGGCCGCAACCCACGGCAGGCTGGCCAGGAAAGCCCCCAGCGGGAAGCCCGGCATCACAGCACCACCGGAAGACTGGCGCCGGACGCGGGCACCAGGCTGCGGAACGCGTCGGCGCTGCCTCGGACGTTCCCGCCTGAACTGGCGGCGAAGGCATCAAGGATGAAGCCGGTCGCGAGTGAGTTCCACAGGCCCACCCGCCGGAACATGAAGTGCCCCGCCCCTTTGAGGGCGACGTAGTCCACGGACTCCGCGACGCCGCCGGCCCGGCGTGCGTAGGCGAGCGAGTTCGCGGGCCTGGTCCAGCGGTCCTCGGTGCCATGGACTATCAGGATCCGGCGGCCGGCCACGCGGTTCACCGGGGTGTCGCCGTTGAGCCAGGGGGCGAGCGCGACGACGGCCTCCACCTGAGGGTGGTCCGCCACGCAGAGTGCGGTCAGGCCGCCCATCGAATGGCCGAGAAGATAGATCGGCACGCCGGGGTGGTCGCGGCTGATGTGGGAAAGTGCCCAGCGTGCGTCCTCGACGGGGGACATGTCCTTTCCGTTCCAGCCCCGGTACCGGTTCCGGAGGGTCCAGACGGCCAGCCCGTCCTGTCCACCCCCGCGCCGGAGGGACCGGGCGAAGGGCAGCATCCGGGCGGGGCTGAGGTGCGTCCCGCGGACGGGTTCGTAGCTGTCCGCGCGGCCGCCATGCAGCACCAGGGCGACCCCCCGGGTTTCCCCGGTGGCCCCGGCAATGCTCAATGCGGCCCTGGCACCTGCCCCGGCGCCCGCCGCTGCGGGCTCACGGTCGTCTATCTTGCGTCTGGCCACGCTGTGTCCTCCACGTCTCGTCCGTCCATTCCATCATGCCTATTGAACATTCGGAGCGGTGCCTCCGGAAGATGGGGCGGGCGCAACCGCCGTCGAGCGGCGCTGCCCTCCGACCGCGGGCCGGCTCCTCTTGACGCGTCCGGGGCGGAGGAGTAAGCCAGTGCTCGTAAACCTCCGGACGCCATGCCGGCTGGGAGCACAAAGATCGCCGTCCGGGTCGGAACCACGACGAAATCGACGGTACAGAAATGAACGGAACGATCTTCGATAGCCTGCGCGAACAAGTCCGCGGGCAGGTCATCACGCCTGGCGACGCGGACTACGACGCCGCGCGGGCGGTACACAACGGCATGATCGACAAGCGGCCGGCAGCCGTGGTCCGCGTGTCGCAGGTGGCGGACGTCATCGCCAGTGTCAACTTCGCCCGGGACAACTCCCTGGACCTGGCCGTCCGCGGCGGGGGCCACAGCGGCCCCGGCTTTGGCACCGCGGACGACGCGCTGGTCATCGACTTCGCCGAGACTTCCGGCGTCCGGGTGGATCCGGCAAACATGACCGCCCGCTCCGAGGCCGGGGCAACCTGGGCCGACTTCAACCACGCCACGCACGCCTTCGGGCTGGCGACCACAGGCGGGATCGTCGGCTCCACCGGGGTCGCGGGGCTGACCCTGGGCGGGGGCATCGGCTATCTGGCCAGGAAATACGGGCTCAGTTGCGACAACCTCCTCTCGGCCGACGTCGTCACCGCCGACGGGAAATTCGTGACAGCCAGCGAAACCGAGAACGACGACCTGTTGTGGGCGCTGCGCGGCGGCGGCGGGAATTTCGGCGTCGTTACGTCGCTGGAATTCCGGGTGCATCCCGTGGACATGGTCCACGCCGGCATCGTCATCTACCCGCTGGAGCACGCCGAAGCCGTGGCGAAGTTCTACCGCGGGTACCTGGCCGCCGCCCCGGAGGAGTTCGGCGCCTTCCTCGCGTTCCATCAAGGGCCGCCGGTGCCATTCCTCCCGGAGCAGTGGCACGGGAAACCCGTTTGCATTGTGGTCGGCATGTGGACCGGTGACCTGTCCGAAGGGCCGGCACGCTGGCAGCCGTTCCTCGACGTCGCACCGGTGGCAGGATCCATGGTGGGTCCGATGCCTTATCCCGCCCTGAACTCGGCCTTCGACGGAATGTACCCCAAGGGGCTGCTGGCGTACTGGAAAGCGGCCTTCCTGCCCGAACTCAGCGACGGTGCCATCAGCGCCCACCTCGAGTTCGGGCGCCGCGTGCCCACCGTGCAGACCGCCGTTCACCTCTACCCGATCGACGGCGCCGTGCACCGCGTGGGAGCCGCGGACACAGCGTTCCCCAACCGGAACGCCACGTTCTCCCCGGTCATCGCGTGCCACTGGGAGGATCCCGGGGACAGTGAAGCCAACATTGCCTGGGTGCGGGGCTACGCGGCGGCGCTGCAGCCCTACTCCGAGGCTGCGGGCTACATCAACTTCATGGACGGCGACGACCTGAGCCGGGTCGCGGAAAACTACGGGCCGAACTACAGCCGCCTGAGCGAGGTCAAAGCCAAATACGATCCGCAGAACCTCTTCCACGTGAACCAGAACATTCAGCCCGCGTAGCCGCCATGCGCCCGACGCCGGGGCGCCCGCCGCGGCGGGCGCCCCGGCATGCCATGCGTCAAAACATGGCCGCGGGACCCCGTAAAGTCTTCGGCATGAGGTTGAACTGCTGATGGGCGCCGGACATTCACACACCCCGCAAGGGCATACGGAACCGACGCCCCAGGCGCTCGCCGCCCGGAAGCGGGCCAACCTCATCCTGGCCGCCATCCTGATCCCGCTGACCCTGCTCACGCTCGTGGCGATGGCGCTTCTGTGGCCCTCGGGCAGCAAAGAGGGGATCACGCTCGCCAGCCCCTACGCGGCCGCGCCGGGAGTGACGTTCGACACCGGAAAGATCCAGCGCGTGGTCACCGGCAGCTGCATGGACGCCGTCCAGCAGGGCCAGCCCGGGGCCGACGCGGCGCCGCAACAGGGGTCCGAGTGCACCTTTGCGTTCACGGACCCGGACCGGGGCGGCAACCCCGTCAAGGTGGTCATCAACCCCGACGTCGCAAAATCCCACGGCGTGAAGGCCGGCGACAACATCCGCTACCTGAATCTCTCCAAGGCCCAGGGCGCCGCCGCGCAGGGCACCCCGGCCTATGTCTTTGTCGACTTTGTCCGGACCCTGCCGATCATTTTCCTCGCGGTGCTCTACGCCGTCGTCGTGATCGCCGTGGCGCGCTGGCGTGGACTGCGCGCGCTGATCGGGCTGGTCGGCGCCTACTGGGTGCTGGTGTCCTTTATGCTCCCGGGACTGGTGGAGGGCAAGCCGCCGCTCCTGCTGGCGCTCGTGGGGTCCACCGTGATCATGATCGGGGTGCTGTATTTCGCCCACGGCTTCTCCGCCCGGACCTCGACGGCGCTGCTTGGCACGATGTTCGGCCTGGCGATTACCGCGCTGCTCGCCGCTTGGGCCACCGATGCCGCCAACCTCGCCGGCGTCGGCAGCCACGATTCCGCCACCCTCGCGAACATCTCGGACAACATCTCCATCTCCGGCATCATCCTCTGCGGCCTCATCATTTCCGGCCTGGGCGTCCTCAACGACGTCACCATCACGCAGTCCTCGGCAGTGTGGGAGCTCTGGGAACTGGCCCCGGAAACGTCCGCCCGCCAGCTCTTCAGCTCAGCCATGCGGATCGGCCGGGACCACATCGCCTCAACCGTGTACACCATCGCGTTCGCCTATGCCGGTGCGGCCCTGCCGATACTGATCCTGGTGATGCTCTACGAGCGGCCACTCGGTGATGCGCTCACCAGCGCCGAGCTCTCCGAGGAAGTCATCCGCACCCTCGTCGGCTCCGTCGGGCTGGTCCTGGCCATCCCGGTCACCACGCTGATCGCCGTGCTCGTGGTCAAGGCAACGGGAATGAAGGCCGCGGGCTTCACGGCAACCGGCGCGAAGACAACCGGCCCCCTGTCTTCCCGGAGCCGGGCCCTGGAAAACAGTGCACTCACCCACGACGCCGGCCGGCGGCGGGACATCGACGCCGGCGCGCCCGACGAGGCTTTCGAAACGGCGTCGGCGGGGCGCCGCGGGGCCTCCGACACCGCACCGGAGGGTCGCCGCGGGCGCCGTGCGGCCGAACGGGACTGACGCCGGATTTTCCACATGGCCGGCGCGGATCCTGCCGATTTGCCCGGATTTGAGACAATGAACGGGTGACTGTTGTAGCGACCCCTCCCGCCCTCAAGCTGGAACTCCCGCCCCTGAAGCTTGGACCCCTCACGGTGGACACCCCCGTGATCCTGGCGCCGATGGCGGGCATCACCAACTCCGCGTTCCGCAGGCTCTGCCGTGAATACGGCGGCGGCCTGTACGTCGCGGAGATGGTCACGTCCCGTGCCCTCGTGGAGCGCACGCCGGAGTCCCTGCGCATCATTTCGCACGATGACGACGAGAAAGTCCGGTCCGTCCAGCTCTACGGCGTGGACCCCGTCACCGTCGGCCAGGCCGTCCGGATGCTCGTCGAGGAAGACCGCGCGGACCACATCGACCTCAACTTCGGGTGCCCCGTGCCCAAGGTGACCCGGCGCGGCGGCGGCTCCGCGCTGCCCTGGAAGATCGACCTGTTCACCTCGATCGTGCAGACGGCCGTCAAGGAAGCGTCCAAGGGCAACGTCCCGCTGACCATCAAGATGCGCAAGGGCATTGACGAGGACCACCTCACCTACCTCGACGCCGGCCGGATCGCCCGCGATTCCGGCGTCGCCGCCGTCGCCCTCCACGGGCGCACGGCCGCCCAGTTCTACTCCGGCCAGGCCGACTGGTCCGCGATCGCGCGCCTGCGTGAAGCGCTGCCGGACATCCCGGTACTTGGCAACGGCGATATCTGGTCCGCCGAGGACGCCATCCGCATGGTCCGCGAGACGGGCGTCGACGGTGTGGTGGTGGGCCGCGGCTGCCAGGGCCGCCCGTGGCTGTTCGGCGATCTTATGGCCGCTTTCGAAGGCAGCGATGCCCGCCACAAACCGGACCTGGGGCAGGTGGCGGAAGGCGTGTACCGCCACGCCGAACTGATGGTGGAAACCTTCGGCAACGACGAAGGTAAAGCGCTCCGCGAGATCCGCAAACACATGGCCTGGTACTTCAAGGGCTACGTGGTCGGCAGTGAACTGCGGACCAAACTGGCCATGGTGACCAGCCTCGAAGTGCTCCGTGCGACGCTTGACCAGCTGGACCTTGATTCGCCGTACCCCGGCGTTGACGCGGAAGGCCCGCGCGGCCGCGCGGGTTCGCCCAAGAAGCCCGCCCTGCCCAAGGACTGGCTGCTGGACCGCAAGATGGACGCCGAGCAGTCCCGCGAGATCTGCCACGCGGAACTGGACGTGTCCGGTGGCTGAAACCAGGACCACGGCACCGGTGCTGGACGGCTATGTGGCCCGTGACTCCGCCCGCTGGGTGGAAGAGCCGCCCAAGTCCACCTACCGCTCCGACTTCGAACGTGACCGCGCCCGCGTGCTGCACTCCTCGGCCCTCCGCCGGCTCGGGGCCAAGACGCAGGTGGTGGCCCCGGACACCGACGACTTCGTCCGTACCCGCCTGACGCACAGCCTCGAGGTGGCCCAGGTGGGCCGCGAACTGGGCCGTGCCCTGGGTTGCGATCCTGACGTTGTGGACACCGCCTGCCTCAGCCACGACCTCGGCCACCCGCCCTTCGGCCACAACGGCGAATCGGCCCTCAACGAGGTCGCCCATGCGATCGGCGGCTTCGAAGGAAACGCCCAGACGTTGCGCCTGCTGACCCGGCTGGAACCCAAAGTTGTTGCCCTGGACGGGCGGCCCGCCGGGCTGAACCTGACGCGGGCCAGCCTCGATGCCGCGGCGAAATACCCCTGGTCAGCCGCGAACGCGCCCGTCATCCACGGCGAGCGGACCAGCAAGTTCGGCGCCTACGAGGACGACCTGCCGATCTTCGACTGGATCCGCGAGGACGCCCCCGAGCGCCGGTCCTGCCTCGAGGCGCAGGTCATGGACCTCGCGGACGACATCTCCTACTCCGTGCACGACGTCGAGGACGCGATTGTGGCCGGCCATTTCCAGCTCCGCTGGATGGACAATCCGGACCACCGGGCCCGCGTGGTGGGCTACGCCAAACAGTGGTACCTGCCGCACAACGACCCCGCCGCGATCGATGCCGCCCTCGCCCGGCTGGAAGCCACCAGCGTCTGGGTCCGCGAGGCCGACGGCAGCCGCAAGTCCATGGCCGCGCTCAAGGACATGACCAGCCAGCTGATCGGCCGGTTCTGTCAGAGCGCCCTGGCGTCCACCCGCGAGGTGTACGGCCCGGAAAACCTGACCCGCTACAACGCGGAGCTGATCGTTCCGGACGAGACCGTGATGGAAATCGCCGTGATGAAGGGCCTGGCCACCACCTTCGTGATGACCACCGAGCACCGGCAGCCCATCTACGAACGCCAGCGCGAAGTCCTGCACGCCCTCGTCACCGCCCTGAGCGCCACCGGAGACCGCCATCTGGAGCCGATGTTCGCGGCCGACTGGCTCGACGCCTCCGACGACGGCGCGCGGCTGCGTGTGGTGATCGACCAGGTCGCGTCGCTGACGGACGGCTCCGCGCTGGCCATGTATGAGCGGCTCGTCGGAAGCCTGCCGTCGCTGTGGTGACGGGAGCCATAACCGGCCTTCCGGCGTCGTACCCGGGTACTAGGATGGCACTGTGGCCGGCCTGATCAAACGTGAAGACATCGACGAAGTACGCCAGCGCACGGACATCAAGGAAGTCGTCGACGGCTACGTGACGCTCAAGGGCGCCGGCCTGGGCTCCTACAAGGGTCTGTGTCCCTTCCACGACGAGCGTTCACCCTCGTTCACCGTCCGGCCCCAGGTGGGCAGGTACCACTGCTTCGGCTGCGGCGAGGATGGCGACGTCATCTCCTTCGTGCAGAAACTGGACCACACGACGTTCCACGAGGCCGTGGAAAAACTGGCCGCCCGGATCGGCTTCGAACTCCGCTACGAGGACGGCGGCTCCGGGCCCAACCGTGAAGAAGTCGGCCGGCGGCAGCGCCTGCTTGATGCCCACAAGGTGGCCGACGAATTCTTCCGCGCCCAGCTGCTGACCCCGGCCGCCACCGAGGGCCGCAACTTCCTGCACGCCCGCGGCTTCGACCGCGCGGCGGCGGACCAATTCGGCGTCGGCTATGCCCCGCAGGGCTGGGACTCCCTCCTCAAGCACCTCCGCGGCAAGGGCTACACCGACCCTGAGCTGAAACTGACGGGGATGTTCTCCGAAGGCGGCCGGGGGATCTACGACCGCTTCCGCGGCCGGCTGATCTGGCCCATCCGGGACATCGCGGGGGAGACCATCGGCTTCGGTGCCCGCAAGCTCTACGAGGACGACCAAGGCCCCAAGTACCTCAACACCCCGGAGACGGCGCTCTACAAGAAGTCGCAGGTCCTTTACGGGATCGACCTCGCCAAACGCAACATCGCCAAGGACCGCCAGCTCGTCGTGGTGGAAGGCTATACCGACGTGATGGCGTGCCACCTTGCCGGGATTCCGACGGCGGTCGCCACCTGCGGTACGGCATTCGGCACCGAGCACATCAAGGTTGCCCGCCGACTGCTCTCCGATGACGGCAGCGGCGGCGAGGTTATCTTCACCTTCGACGGCGACGCCGCCGGCCAGAAGGCGGCCCTGCGCGCCTTCGAGGAAGACCAGCGCTTCGTCGCACAGACGTACGTGGCCGTGGAACCCAACGGCGCCGACCCCTGTGAGCTGCGCCAGTCCAAGGGCGACGCCGCGGTCCGTGACCTGATCGGCACCCGGCGCCCGCTGTTTGAATTCGCCATCCGCGCAGCCCTGAAACGGCACAACCTGGACACCGTTGAGGGCCGGATCGCGGCCCTGCGGGAATCCGCCCCGGTGGTCGCCCAGATCCGCGACGCCGGCATCCGCCCCGCCTATGCCCGGGAACTGTCGGGCTGGCTGGGTATGCCGGTGGAGGAAGTCAGCCGCGCCGTGGGTGCGGCCGCCAAGCGTGCGGCCCAGCCGCCGTCGGGCAGCGCCGTGTCCGGCCACCAGGGGCAGGGCAGCAGCCCGGGCCGCGGCTCCGGATACGGCGCGGGATCCGCGCCGGGAGTTGCGCCGTTGCCGCCGTCGCCCGCCCTGCCGTCCTTCAACCGGCCGGACCCGCGCGACCCCGTGGCCGCCATGGAACGGCAGGCGCTGGAGGTTGCCCTGCAACAGCCCGGAATGCTGGAAGGCGAGACCTGGCAGCGTTTCTCCGAGGCGAGGTTCTCGACGCCGGCGTACCTGGCCATCCACGAGGCCATCCGGGCCAACGGGCTGGCGCTCACGGGTGACCCCGTGCGCTGGGTGGAGCAGCTGCTGCACGAGGTGCCGGAGCCGTTGCGCCCGCTGGTGTCCGAGCTGTCCGTGGTGCCGCTGCCGGCGAGCACCGCCGACGGCGTCCTGCGCTACTGCCGGGACATCCTGGCACGGCTGTTCGAGCTGCAGATCACCAGGGTCAAGGCTGAAAAGATGGGACAGCTGCAGCGGCTGGACGCGACTTCCGCCCCGGAGGAGTTCCAGCGGCTGAACCGCGAGCTTATGCAGCTGGAGATGCAACGGCGGTCGCTGCGCTCGGAGGCGTGACGGCTCCGGGGGTGTCCCGGCCGGTCCCATTCGGGGCGCCCGCTCGGTGTCAATTTCACTTCCCGGCCGGGTGTTTGCTAGGCTTATATCCGCTTCATTCCTCCTTAGCTCAATTGGCAGAGCATTCGACTGTTAATCGAAGGGTTGCTGGTTCAAGTCCAGCAGGAGGAGCGCGCAGTCCCCGTTCCGGGTCACCGGGACGGGGACTTTTTTATACCCGGCGGGGGTATCTAGGGCGTCGGCCGGGATCAAGCCGGCACCGATTTCCTAAGCGGCGAAACCTTTGCTAATGTCGTACCTGCTTCATTCCTCCTTAGCTCAATTGGCAGAGCATTCGACTGTTAATCGAAGGGTTGCTGGTTCAAGTCCAGCAGGAGGAGCGGACAGGTCCCGCAGCTGGTGAATCACTGGCTGCGGGACCTTTTTTTGCCCTCTTACGGCGGCTCATCCCGTCCTTAGACGAAGTACATCTCCACCTGCAGGAACCGCTCGGCTTCCGCCACGGCCCCCTGGAAGGCGTCAAACTCCGTGGGTGACTTGCGGGGCTCGCGCGGGTGCCACTCGTGCGGGGCGGAATGGATCTGGGTGAACCCGCCGCCGGGCGGGGCGTAAAAGATGCCGAAGCGCTGCACCGGCCACTCGGGGGAGGTCTCGGGGGCGACCAGGAGCGCCGAGTCGTAGGCCGGGTTGTACCACTGGGCGATCGGGCGCCGCCGGTCCTCGGTGAACAGTCCTGCCGCGAAGAGGGCCGCGGACTGCTGGCTGGTCTGGCTGCACAAACGATCCCACCACAGGGGCAGGATTCCGGCATCACACCGCTGCCACGTGGCCGGTAGGGGCGGATGATCCTGCCAGTGGGGCACATCTACAACTTTATCGCCCGCGGGTGGGCGGGAACAGGGCCGGCCGGCGCCAGCCTCCTGCTCCGCCTCCGGGGGACATGCCCCCTGCCGGCGCCGGCGGGTGGACATAAGGCCCATATGCCCACTCGTGGCCGCGGCCACTGGACATGCCCAACGGGGGAAGCTGGCGGGGTGCTGTCCTCGCCAAGGGACATGTCCACTGTTGGGGTCAGCGGGTGGACATAGGGCCCATATGCCCACTCGTGGCCGCGGCCACTGGACATGTCCAACGGGGGAGGCTGGCGGGGTGCTGTCCTCGCCAAGGGGCATGTCCACTGTTGGGGTCAGCGGGTGGACATAGGGCCCATACGCTCACTCTTGGCCGCGGCCACTGGACATGTCCAGTGGGCGAAGCTGCCGCGTGCCCGGGCTACTGGATCGCGGGGACGGTGCGGGGCCGGACAACCAGCCAGAGCGCCGCAGCGGCCAGGAAGATACACGCGGCCTGGACGGCGCCCATCGGCGTGGCGGAGGAGACGCCGAACCAGCCCACTACCGGCGAGATGAGGCCGGCCATCAGGAAGGTCGCGGCACCGAGCAGGGAAGCAGCGGTGCCGGCCTGCGCGCCGTGCTTGGCCAACGCCAGCACCTGGACGCAGGGGAACGTGAAGCCGGCGCCGAGGATGTAGAACCAAAGCGGCACCATGACACCCCAGAGTCCGAAACCCAGCTGGTCGAAGATGACGATCAGCACGGCCATCAGGAACATCCATGCCGTGGAGAAGGCCAGGATCCACTGCGGCGGGACCTTCCGGATGATCCGCGAGCTGGTCTGCACCCCGGCGACGATGCCGAGGGAGTTTACGCCGAAGAGGAGGCCATACTGCTGCGGGGTGAAGCCGTAGACGTCCTGGAAGAGGAACGGCGACGCGGAAAGGTAGGTGAACAGTCCGGCGAAATTCATTCCGCCCACCAGCAACAGCCCAACGAAGATCCGGTCGGCGAACAGGACGCCGTAGCGCTGGCGGGCGGTCATCCCGGTTTTTCCGCGGAGTTCCCGGGGCAGTGTCTCGCGCACCACGAACACCGCGGCAATCAGCACACACATGCCGTAGCCGGCCAGGAAGAAGAAGATCCCCGGCCACGGCATGAACAGCAGCAGCTGCGAGCCGATCACCGGCGCGAGGATCGGCGCCAGACCGTTTACCAGGGCCATCCGGGAGAACATCCGCACCATGGCGAATCCGCTGAACAGGTCGCGCACCATGGCCATGGCCACCACGCCGCCTCCCGCAGCGCCGATGCCCATCAGCACCCGGAAGGCGCCCAAAGTGGTGATGTCGGTCGAGAGCGCCGCCCCGAGGGAAGCAAAGATGTGCACCGCCGTCGCCAGGATCAGCGGGATTCTGCGGCCGAACTTGTCGCTGAGCGGGCCCACCACAAGCTGGCCAAGGGCAAAACCGATGGTGGTGCCGGTCAGCGTCAGCTGCACGGCCGCCTCGGAGACGCCCAGGCTCTCCTCCAGCGCCGGGAAGGCCGGAAGGTAGAGGTCCACCGTGAAGGGTCCCAAAGCGGTCAGGGCGCCGAGCATCAGAATGTAGAGGAGCTTGCGGCGGCGGCTCAGGGAATCGCCGGGATTGGTGGGTGTAGTCACAGAGGTCAATCCTAGGGCGCGCGGCAGCCGTTCCCGTGTGCGGCCGGGGCGCGCCACAGCCCGCAGCCGCGTCCCGGCCGGGAGCCTGAATGGTAGTTTTGACACCGGGGTGTGCGTGAAGCTGCGCAGACCGGCAAGCCGCGCGAAGGCGGGAATCACGGATGTAACCAGTTAGGCGGGACCGATGAGCGGACGTCACAGCGGCGGGACAAGCGAGGGGCTGCGCATTTCCGCGCTCCCCAGAACCCTCAAACTGATCTTCAAGCTGGCTCCGCGGCAGCTCAATGACGAGATTGCCCTCGCCAATGTGGAGCTCAAGCGCAAGGGCATCGCGGTCGGCATCGCAAGCGCGTTCCTCGCCGTCGCGCTGGCCTTTGTCGCCTTCCTGGTCGTCGGCCTCATCGTTGCCGCCATCATGGGCCTCGCCACGATCATGCCTGCCTGGCTCGCTGCCCTGCTTGTCTGCGGTGTCTTCCTGGTGATCGCCGCGATCGCGGGCCTGGTGGGCGTCAGCAAGTTCAAGAAGGCCATGCCGTTGGTTCCCGAGGACACCATCCGTGGCATCAAGTACGACCTCGGCATCGCCAAACAGGGCTCCGCCTTCGATCCTGCCGTGCTGGACCCGGAGTCCGACGTCTACAAAGCGGCCCAAGCCGCCAAAGCGGAGGCCGCCGCCAAGGCCAAGGCTGAGAAAGAAGCCAAGAAGGCCGCCGAGCCGGACTTCGGTCCGCCGCCCACAGAAGCGGAACTGCGACGCCGGGTGGACCAGCGCCGCACGCACCTCACCGGCGTCCGCGATGAACTCAACGAGGAACTTGACGTCAAAACCCAAGCCCAGGTGCTGCTGGCCGCGGCCCAGGTGAAGCTGCAGGAGGGCAAGGAACAGCTCAGCAACAAGGTGGCCAACCTCCGGTCCGCGGCTGCCCGCACCGCGAACCGTCCGGCGACCCCCGCCGGCACCACCGGGGAAGGCACCGGCGTGGCCGGCCAGCTGAGCCAGCGGTGGAAGCCGCTCGTCGCGCTCACCGCCTCAGCAACTGCCCTCGTGTTCCTCCTGCGCAAATTCATCAAGGGCTAAGCAGCCCGCTCCGATCGTTGCCGGCCACGGAAAGGGGGACTGGATGAGGTTCATCGGCGCAGGTTCCCGGCCTGGTCAGGCCCAGATCCACCACGACAGGGTATTCACCGTCCCCAACGTCCTGACCGTGGTGAGGTTCCTCGGCGTCCCGCTGTTCGTCTGGCTCGTCCTTGGGGTTCAGGAATACGGCTACGCGGCCCTGGTCCTGGCCATCATGGGCAGCACCGACTGGGTGGACGGCTACGTGGCCCGCCGCTTCAACCAAATGTCCAACCTCGGCCGGATCATGGATCCCATCGCCGACCGGCTGTCGCTGATCGCGGTTGCCGTCACGCTGGTGGTCGCCGGCGTCGTCGAGTGGTGGTACCTCGCAGCGCTCCTCATCCCGGACGCCATCCTGCTTGCCCTCTCGCTCCACTACTTCCACGGCCACCCCGACCTGCCCGTCAGCAAAATCGGCAAGATCCGGACAGCGCTCCTGCTGGTCGGCACGCCGCTGCTGGTCCTCTCGAAACTTCCTGTCCCGGGCGCCGAAGCGTACTTCGTGGCGGCCTGGATCTTCCTGGGGCTGGGCCTGGTGGGGCACTGGATTGCGGCCTACAACTACTTTTGGGCCATCATCCGCAAGGGTAAAAAGCTCAAAGACAGCATGCCCGACGTCGACGGCGGCACCCGCTGATGATGTGGTTCGCGGTATTGCTGGCCGTCCTTGGCGCGTTCTGCCTCGCGTTCGGCGCCCAGCGCCAGGGCAGTGCAGTCAAGGCGGATACCGGGGGACTGGCGCTCAGCAACCACGGCATGGTCCGGCTGCTCCGCAATCCCCGCTGGGTGTTCGGTCTGCTTCTCCTCTGTGCGGGCATGGCCCTGAACTCCGTCGCCTTGGTGATGGCACCGCTGACCGTGATCCAGCCGATCGGAGCGATCGCCCTCGTTATCACCACGATCGTCAACGCCAAGGACCAGGGGCTGAGCATCAACCGGGCCACGGTAGTGGCCATCACCGCCTGTGTCACCGGCTCGGCCCTGTTCGTGATCCTGGCGGTCAACGTAACCCAGGAGAACCACCAGGTCAGCGCCTCCGACGAACTGACCGTGGTGCTGCTGCTGGCCCTGGCCGTCGGGCTGTTCGGGACGCTCGCCCTGGTGTTCCGGCACCGGATGAGCGCCTTCATCTACATCCTTGGCGCGGGTATCCTGTTCGGCTTTGTGGCCGTCCTGACCCGGATCATCGGCAAGCACCTGCTGGATCCCAACGGCCTGGGGGTGCTGAATGTGCCGTGGTATTCGGTGGTCGCGATTGTGGCTGCCGGCGTCCTTGGCTCGTGGTTCGTCCAGAACGCCTACTCCGGTGGCCCGCCGGATCTTGTGATAGCGGGGCTGACCGTGATCGACCCGATCGTGGGCATCGGGATCGGCATCACGATCCTCGGCGAACTGCGCCCTGATGTCCACGCCGTGACGGCAATTGCGATGGGCGCGGCCGGTTTGCTTGCTATCGTGGGAGTGATCGCCTTGTCCAGGCACCACCCCGAAGTCACCAAGCGCAAGAAGGACGCGCGGAAGGCTGCGGGGCGGGCGGCCCAGGACAAGACCCGACTGCAGCAGTAGGCCCGATACGCCTGCGCCGACGGCCAGCCGGCCACTTTCAGATCCAGCTGCCCGCACCGTGACCACCAGGAGCTCTCCACGTGACCATGCCTGACCACCAGCACCCGCTCACCATCCTGATTGCCGCGGACACCTACCCGCCCCACGTCAACGGCGCTGCGATGTTCGGCTACCGCCTGGCCAAGGGCATGACGGCGCGCGGACACAATGTGCACGTCCTGGCCTGCCGCCCGGACAAGGGCAAGAGCTATACCGAGTTCAGCGACGAAGGCACCGTCCACCGGATCCGCTCCCACTCAGTTCCCACGCACGAGTACTTCCGGATCACCTTCCCGTGGGAGATCAAGAAGGAAATCAGCCTGCTGTTCGACCGGATCCAGCCGGACGTGGTGCACATCCAGAGCCACTACATGATCGGCGAGCACGTGCTCTACGAGGCCGTCAAGCGCGGCATCCGGATTGTGGCGACCAACCACTTTATGCCCGAGAACCTGAACCCCTTCCTTCCTTTCCCGCAATGGTTCAAGGACATCGTGGGGCGCATTTCCTGGAAGGACATGGGCAAGGTCATGGGCCAGGCCGACGTCGTCACCACGCCCACGCCGCTGGCCGCCAAGGCGATGCACCAGCACGCCTTCCTCCGCCAGGTCCTGCCGCTCTCCAACGGTATTGACTCGGCGGCCTACGAACTCAAGCCGGGTGAGGAAGTGGCCCCGCACACCAGCCCCACGGTGCTGTTCGCCGGCCGGCTCGCTGAGGAGAAGCACGTTGACGTGCTGATCGACGCCGTTGCCAAAACTCCCAAGGAGCTGGACGTCCATCTCGAGATCGTCGGCGGCGGCGAGGTCCGGCCGGCGCTCGAGGAGCAGGTGGCGAGGCTCGGTCTCCAGGACCGGGTCAAGTTCCTGGGACTGGCGAGCGACGCCGAACTCCGCAGGGCCTATATCGCCGCCGACCTTTTCTGCATGCCGGGCACGGCCGAACTGCAGTCGCTGGTGACGCTGGAAGCGATGTCCGCGTCCACGCCGGTGCTGCTGGCGGACGCCATGGCGCTCCCGCACCTGGTGCGCGACGGCGAAAACGGCTATCTGTTCACGCCCAACGACAGCGACGACCTCGCGGCCAAAATGGTCCGCGTCCTGTCGCTTCCGGCGGACGAGCGCGCTGCGATGGGCAAGGCCAGCCGGGGGATGGTGGAGAACCACAGCATCGAGCGCACCCTGCACGCGTTCGAGGATCTCTACCGCGGCGCAAGCTACGACGACCTCGCGGTCTGAACCGGGCCACTACTATTGTTAGAGTGATTTTCGCCCGGAAACCGTCCGGCCTTGGCCGGGCCGGTTTCCGGGCCCACGGGGCTATAGCTCAGCTGGTTAGAGCGCGGGACTCATAATCCTAAGGTCCTCGGTTCAAGTCCGAGTAGCCCTACCACCACGCGGAACCCGGACCGGGAGCCGCGTCCACGGGAGCCGGGCCGATGTTTCGACGTCGGCCCGGCTCCTTTCATGTTCCCGGAACCTTTCCCAATTCCCCGGCGCTTTTCTCTCTTCCCTCTGGCGCTGCATACCCGCAGCGGGGGAGGAACCCTCCGGCGACGTATGTCCCGATGGCGTCCGTCACTTGCGGGGACTTCCGCGCTGCGGTAAGTTACTGGTGAGTAACATAGCTGGCGCGAAGCCGGCATCATTTGGTCGCCGCTGATCACCCGTGAAGGAACACCATGTCCAAAGCTGACATCGACATCAACAACCTCCCGTACGCCGACGGCGACTTCTTCGCTTTCGAGCAGCTGCTCAGCGGCAAGGAGCAGGACCGACTCGCGGAGGTCCGCGAGTTCCTTGCCCGCGAGGTCAAGCCGATCGCCGTCGACTGCTGGAACCGCGCCGAGTTCCCGATGGACCTGATCCCGAAACTTGCCGAGATCGACTTGGTCAGCCCGGTCCGGAGGCAGGGTTACTCCAACGTCTTCGCGGGAATCATGCACGCCGAAGCAACCCGCGCCGACACGTCAATCGCCACCTTTATGGGTGTCCACGACGGACTCTTCACCGGCTCCATCGAGGCACTCGCCTCCCAGGAGCAGCAGGAAGCGTGGCTGCCGGACATCTACTCACTCAAGAAGATCGGCGCCTTCGGCCTCACCGAACCGCTCGGCGGATCAGACGTCGCCGGCGGCACCCGCACCACGGCGCGCAAGGAGGGCGACAGCTGGATCCTCAATGGCGCCAAGCGCTGGATCGGAAACGCCACCTTCTCGGACTGGGTAGTCATCTACGCCCGGGACCTCGCCGACAACCAGGTCAAGGGATTCCTCGTCGACACCAAGACCGAGGGCTACCGCGCCACCAAGATCGAGAACAAGATCTCCCTGCGCACCGTGCAGAACGCGGACATCACCCTCGACAACGTGGTGGTGCCGGACTTCTTCAAGCTCGCCAACGCCAACAGCTTCCGCGACACGAACAAAGTCCTCAAGGTCACCCGGCTGGCCGTTGCGTGGCAGGCAGTCGGCCAGCAGCTCGCCGCCTTCGACGTCGCCCGCCGGTACGCCGTGGAACGCAGCCAGTTCGGGCGCCCGATCGCCTCCTTCCAGCTGGTGCAGCACCAGCTTGTCCAGATCCTCGGAAATGCTGTCAGCTCGATGGGCATGATGGTCCGGCTTTCCCAGCTGGAGGACCTCGGCCAGGCCAAGGACGAGCAGTCCGCCCTGGCCAAGGCCTTCACCACGGCTCGGATGCGTGAGAGTGTAGCCCTCGGTCGCAGCATCCTCGGCGGCAACGGGATCGTGACCGACTACGAGATGGCCAAGGTCTTCTCGGACGCCGAGGCCATCTACTCCTACGAAGGAACGCACGAGATCAACACGCTCGTCACCGGCCGGGCGATCACCGGCATCTCCGCGATCGTCTAGCCCGCGGCGCCGGGTCTGGCTTGCCGCGGCGGCCCCGCCCGCGGCGCTGGCCTGGCCTGCGGTGCCCGGCCTGGCCTACGGCCTTTCGTCCCGCATCTCCGCCGCGCCCTTGCCTGCGGCCCCTCTCCTCGCATCTCCGCCGTACTTTATCCGGGTGCGGGATCCACGGGCGGCAGCAGGACGGAGGGCCGCAGGTTCGTCACGAAGGCCAGGGGATTGAGATAGTCCGCGCCGCGGCGGACGCCCCAGTGCACGCAGGGTCCCGGTCTGCAGTGGCCGGGCTGGATCCATCCCAGGACATCTCTTTCCGCGACGGCGTCGCCCGACGTGAGATCGCTGCGCACTGCCTCGAAGCTGCTGCGCAATCCATTTCCGTGGTCGATGGTGATGACGGGGCGGTCCACCACGACGCCGACAAAGCTCACGGTTCCGGCCGCCGGTGAGGTGACTGGAGCGCCGTCGAACCCGGCCTGGAGATCGACGCCGCGGTGACCGCTCAGCCATGGCCTCGCCGGCGGATCAAAGGCGCGCACGACGGCCGGCCGGGGATTCAGCGGCCAGCTCCACTCGCCGGCAGCCATGCCGGGACCCGGGCCCGGCGTCATGCCGGAGATCGGGCCGGCCTCCATACCGGAGCCCGGGCCCGACGTGATGCCGGACCCCTGGCGGACAGCGGTGCCGGACCCCAGGGCCGGGCCAGCGCCCGCTGACCCCACCCCGAGGACGAGCATGACAAGCAGTGCGGGAACAACGGCGGCACGGTTCGCCGGAATCTTCATACACCCAGCCTCCAGCTACCGCCGTGTTGCTGCTAGACCCGCCCGTGGCTATGTGGATAAGCCCGGCAGAGAATGTGCCCCAGACGGTTGCTCCAGGACCTCCGCAGCCGCTCCGGGGCCCCTCCGCAGCCCCCGGAAACCGTCCATTTCGGCACCGCCCCTGTAGTACACTTGGTGGAGCAGTTTGCTGTGCCCTCACGCTTGATCAACGTATTTTGGCGAACATCTTTATGCGAGCAAAGTAGTTGTCCCAGCCGGCACACCTCATTCAGGGGTGCGGGGGAGCAGCAGCTGACTACGCGTATCCAGCCCTCCTCATTCGAAGCTTCAAATCTTCAGGGTGCGGAGGACTGCGCCTCTTTCGGTCCCGGCCCATGGCCGGGATAAGAAGCGCAGTGGATGCCAGGAGCACCGCCCGCCTGGGTGTTGCTAATCAACCGTCAACTATTGGCAGGGTAAGACAGCCCTTGGGCTCTCTCATGAATGACCTGCCGGAAGGAGCGTCGGCATGCCCGTCGTAACTATGCGCCAGCTGCTTGACAGCGGCGTCCACTTTGGACACCAGACCCGCCGTTGGAACCCGAAGATGAAGCGTTTCATCTTCACGGAGCGCAACGGCATCTACATCATTGACCTGCAGCAGTCGCTGTCCTACATCGACCGTGCCTACGAGTTCGTGAAGGCCACCGTTGCACACGGCGGCACCGTTCTCTTCGTCGGCACCAAGAAGCAGGCGCAGGAATCCATCGCCGAGCAGGCCACACGCGTTGGCCAGCCGTACGTCAACCAGCGTTGGCTCGGCGGTATGCTGACCAACTTCCAGACGGTCTCCAAGCGCATCCAGCGCATGAAGGAACTCGAAGAGATCGACTTCGACGACGTCGCCGGTTCCGCGTACACCAAGAAGGAACTGCTGCTCCTTCGCCGCGAACTCACCAAGCTGGAAACCAACCTCGGTGGTATCCGCAACCTGACCAAGGCGCCGTCCGCGCTGTGGATCGTTGACACCAAGAAGGAACACCTTGCTGTCGACGAAGCCAAGAAGCTGAACATCCCGGTTGTTGCCATCCTGGACACCAACTGCGATCCGGACGAAGTCGACTTCCCGATCCCGGGCAACGACGACGCCATCCGCTCCGTCAACCTGCTGACCCGCGTTGTTGCTGACGCCGTTGCTGAGGGCCTCATCGCCCGCAACCAGCGCGCCACCGGCACCACGGAAGCACCGGAAGAGCCGCTGGCCGAGTGGGAGCGCGAGCTCCTCGAAGGCAGCAAGGCCGAAGAAGCTGCTGCTGCTCCGGCCGCAGAAGCCACTCCGGCTGCAGAAGAAGCACCCGCCGCTGCCGAGGAAGCTCCGGCTGCCGACGACGCCGCCGGCGAAGCCAAGTAGTCAGACACCCTGACTGCCAGCTCAGCTGACAAATAAATCCGGATCTCCCCGCACGCTCTCCGCGGCGCAGGGGAACTGACAGGATGGCCGCTCACAGGGTGAGCTGCCGTCCTGTCAGTCCGTACACCACATAAAATTTCTAGACAGAGGGGTTCACATGGCGAACTACACTGCCGCTGATATCAAGGCTCTGCGCGAGCGCACGGGCGCCGGCATGATGGATGTCAAGAAGGCTCTTGACGAAGCCAACGGTGACGCCGAGAAGGCCATCGAAATCATCCGCATCAAGGGCCTCAAGGGCGCTACCAAGCGCGAAGGCCGCTCCACCGCAGAAGGCCTGGTTGCTGCCAAGGTCGACGGCGGCGTTGGCGTGATGATCGAAGTCAACTGCGAGACCGACTTCGTCGCGAAGGCTGACAAGTTCATCCAGCTCGCCGACCGGGTCCTGGCCATTGCAGTCGAGTCCGGCGCAGCCGATCTCGAGACCCTGCTGGCCACCGAGGTCGACGGCAAGCCGCTCTCCGAGGTCGTCGTCGAAGAAGGCGCCGTTCTGGGCGAGAAGGTTGTTGTCCGCCGCATCTCCCGCATCGAGGGCGCCACGGTCGACGCATACCTGCACAAGACCTCCAAGGATCTCCCGGCCCAGGTCGGCGTCCTGTTCGCTGTTGACGGCGAAGGCGAAGCAGCTGCCACCGCAGCCCACGACGTCGCCGTCCACATCGCTGCGATGTCCCCGAACTACCTCTCCCGCGAGGATGTTCCGGCCGAGCTCGTCGAGTCCGAGCGTCGCATCGCCGAGGAGACCGCCAAGGCTGAAGGCAAGCCCGAAGCAGCGATGACCAAGATCGTGGAAGGCCGCGTCACGGGCTTCTACAAGGGCGAGGTCCTCCTCGACCAGGCATTCGCCAAGGATGCCAAGAAGTCTGTCGCTCAGGTCCTCGAAGAGGCCGGCGTCAAGGGCACCGCATTCACGCGTTTCCGCGTCGGTTCCTAGTCAGACACTAGTCAGACACGCTGAGGGGGTGGTCACTGCGGTGGCCACCCCTTTTGCATGCAACCGGGACACCCTCCCGAAAGAATCCGGGCAGATCCGGCAACCTCCGGGCAGTCCCGGAAGATCCGGATAAATCCGGGTCCGGGCCGAATGACTCCTTTGGCCCCCGGCACGATAACCTTTTGCAGAGTTCACCAACGGGAAGGCACCATGGAAACCGTCACTACTTCAGCCCAGCCAAAGAAGAGCCGGCGTCGAGTCCTGTTGAAGCTTTCCGGCGAGGTCTTCGGCGGCGGGAAGCTGGGCGTCGACCCTGATACCGTCCGGGGCGTTGCCAAGCAGATCGCCGCGGCGGTCCCCGACGTGGAGGTCGCGATCGTCGTCGGCGGCGGTAACTTCTTCCGCGGCGCCGAACTGTCGCAGAGCGGCATGGACCGTTCCCGCGCCGACTACATGGGCATGCTCGGCACGGTCATGAACTGCCTGGCCCTCCAGGACTTCCTGGAACAGGCCGGCGTCGAAACCCGTGTGCAGAGCGCCATCACCATGGGCCAGGTGGCAGAGGCGTACATTCCGCGCCGCGCCATCCGCCACATGGAAAAGGGCCGTGTGGTCATCTTCGGCGCTGGCGCCGGTCTGCCGTACTTCTCCACTGACACCGTGGCCGCGCAGCGCGCCATGGAGGTCCACGCCGACGTCGTCCTGATGGCGAAGAGCGGGGTGGACGGCGTGTACACCGCAGACCCGAAGAAGGACCCCACGGCCGAGAAGCTGCACCACCTCAGCTATGACGACGCGCTGCGCCGCGACATCCGCGTGATGGACCAGACCGCCATGACCATGTGCAAGGACAACAACCTCACCATGGTGGTGTTTGGCATGGAGGGCGAGGGCAACGTCACCCGGGCCATCCTCGGCGAGGACCTGGGCACCGTCGTCACCCCCTAGCAACGGCTAGGATGTTTTCAGGACATTTCCGCACCTCGAAGCCCGGGGCCAGCAGGCGGAACGCCATTAAGACCGTGCAGCACCCCGCCAGCGGCGGATGCACCAATTTCTGAGGAGAGATCGTGATCGAAGAAACCTTGCTCGAAGCCGGGGACAAGATGGACAAGGCGGTTGAAGTAGCCAAGGAAGACTTCGCCTCGATCCGCACCGGCCGTGCCAACCCGGGCCTCTACAACAAAGTGCTGGTGGACTACTACGGCTCACCCACGCCGTTGCAGCAGCTGGCCTCCTTTGCCATCCCGGACGCCCGCACCATCCTCATCACGCCGTTCGACAAGACCGCCCTGCGCGACATCGAGCGTGCCTTGAGCGACTCCGAAGTGGGAGCCAACCCCTCCAACGACGGCAACGTCATCCGGATCACCATCCCGGACCTGACGGCCGAGCGCCGCAAGGAATACGTCAAGATCGTCAAGTCCAAGGGTGAGGACGCCAAGGTGTCCATCCGCAACATCCGCCGCAAGGCGAAGGAAACCCTGGACAAGCTGGTCAAGGACGGCGAAGCCGGCGAGGACGAGGGCAGCCGCGCCGAGAAGGAACTGGACGCCATCACCAAAGCCCACGTCGACGGCATCGACGAGCTTCTCAAGCGCAAGGAAGCCGAGCTGCTCGAGGTCTGATGGCGCAGGAACAGGGGGACCCCGGAGCGCACCTCCGGGTACGGGGGAAGCAGCGGAGGAACCCGACGCCGAAGGCAGGCAGGAATCTTCCCGCCGCCACCGCTGTGGGCCTCGGCATGCTCATCTTCGTGCTCGGCGGATTATTGTTCCTGCCGCTGGGGTTCGTGCTCATTGTCACCACCTTCGCGATCTTCGGTGTCTGGGAAGTTTTCCGGGCCCTGGAGGCCTCGGGCACCAGGCTGCCGATCATCCCGGTGATGACGGGCACGATTGCGATGCCGGCCGCGGCCTACTTCGGCGGCCTCGAAAGCCTCCTGTTCGTGATGATGCTCAGCAGCGTCGCCGCGCTGATCTGGCGGTCCCTTGAGGGCGCCGCCGGATCCGCGCGCAGCATTTTCGCCGGCGTCTTCACGCTGGCCTGGGTCCCGTTCCTGATCAGCTTCGCGGTGCTGCCGCTGCACACGTTCGTGGGGGAGACCCCGGTGGGGCTGTGGCCCGACGGCGTTATTCCGCCGGGAGCGTGGCAGATCGCCACCCTGCTGCTGCTGGTGGTGGCCAACGACACCTTCGGATATCTTGTCGGCGCCTCGCTCGGCAAGCATCCGATGGCGCCGAAGATCAGCCCCAAAAAAAGCTGGGAGGGTTTCGCCGGATCCATGGGCGGGGCTACGGCAGTCGGTGTGCTCGCCGCCGTTTTCCTGCTGGACAAGCCCTGGTGGGTGGGCGTGGTGCTGGCCGTGGGTATGGTGGCTGCGGCCACCGCAGGGGACCTCTCGGAATCCATGGTGAAGCGCGAACTCGGGATCAAGGATATGAGCAGCATCCTGCCCGGCCACGGCGGGGTTATGGACCGCCTGGACTCAATCGTCTTCGCGTCCCCGGTGGCCTTTATCCTCTACTCAATCTTCGCCGGCGCGTGAGGGACTTCCGCCTCCGCCCCCGGCCCTAGAATGGTGCCGGGCAAACCAGCCGAACGGCATTGAAGGAAACAAAAGTAACAGTGGACATTCAACGGCAGATTCCTGCTTCCTTTGACCGCGTGCAGCGGAATCAGTACGGCTACAACGCCAAGCAAGTGGACCAGTTCATGCAGCGGGCGCGGGTTTCGTTCGAATCGCCCGGTTCCGCCGCCCGTCCGGTCAAAAGCGCAGACGTCAGGGCCGTGTCCTTTGACCCCGTTAAGGGCGGCTACTCCGCATCCGCCGTGGACGCCGCCCTGGACCGCCTGGAGGATGCCCTCGCCTTGCGGGAGCGCGACGAACTGGTGGCCGAACGTGGCGAGGACGCCTGGCTCCGCGAAATCGGCCGGCTGGCCGGCCTGCTCCGCGGACGGCTGCACCGCCCCGACGGCGAGCGTTTCCGGCGTCCGGCCAAGGCCAAGGCGCGCAGCTACAACACTACCGACGTGGATGACCTCTGCCACGACCTGATCGGCTACCTCGAAGAGGACAAGCCGCTGAGCGTGGACAATGTCCGCCGCGCCGTGTTCCGGCCCGCCGTCGGCAAGGACGGTTACGAGGAAAACCAGGTGGACGCCTTCCTGGACCGCGTCGTTGAGCTGATGGCCGCCATCGACTGAGCGCCCTCAGCGCTCGGTGACCAACGGCCGTTCCGGCGTGTGCAGCCGGGTCATCAGCCGGGTGATGGTCCGCGGCACGCGGCCGCGGGTGGCTCGGGAGACCAGGACCATCACGGCAAACGCCGCCGGCACCGTCCAGGCAGCGGGCTGCGCCAGCCACGCCGGGGTTCCGCCTGGACTCAGCCAGGCTCCGGCCAACATCGCCCCGCCGCACAGCACCGCGCCGGTCACCATGCCGGCGATCGCCCCGGCGTCGGTCAGTCCGCGCCACCAGATGCCCAGCAGGAGCACCGGACAAATCGTCGACGCGGTAAACGCAAACACCATCCCCACACTCCCGGCCAGCGCGAGCGAACCCGTCATCGACGCGATGCCCAGCGGGACCACCGCCGAAATCACGGCCGCCCGCCGGAAGCCCTGCACACTGCCGCCGAACAGGTCCTGGCTGATCACCCCGGCAAGCGAGACCACCAGCCCGGAGGTCGTGGACAGGAACGCGGCAAACGCTCCGGCCACCACCAGCGCGGACAGCAGGTCACCGGCCATCCCGCCAATCAGCTCCCCGGGCAGCAGCAGAACCAGCGCATCGGCCTGCCCGCTCTGCGCCAGGTGCGGGGCGAAGACCCGGCCGATCAGCCCGTATGCCGTCGGGAACAGGTAGAAGACCGACAACAGGCCCAGGACTATCAGGGTGGTCCGGCGGGCCGACTGCCCGTCCGGGTTCGTGTAGAAGCGCACCAGCACATGCGGCAGACCCAGGGTCCCGAAGAGCAGCGCCACGAGCAGGGAGATGTTCTGGTACAGGCCCGCCGGGGCCGCGCCGGTGGGGTTCGCGGACGCCTCCGCCACCGCAGCAGTTCCGGAGTCCGCAAGGACGAAGACGATGAACAGGATCGGCACCGCCAGCGCCGTCAATTTCAGCCAGTACTGGAACGCCTGAACGAAGGTAATGGACCGCATGCCGCCCGCGACGACGGTGACGCAGACGACCACGACTACCGCCACCATCCCCACCCACGCCGGCAGCCCGGTGGTGATCCGGATGGCCAGCGCCGCGCCGTGGAGCTGCGGGACGATATAGAGCCAGCCGACAATCACGACGACGACGCTCGTGACGCTGCGGACCACCCGCGAATCGAGCCGCGCCTCGGTGAAGTCGGGAATCGTGTAGGCGCCGGAACGGCGGAGCGGCGCGGCAACGAAGAGCAGCAGCATCAGGTACCCCGCGGTGTATCCCACCGGAAACCAGAGGGCGTCCGTGCCGGAGAGCAGGATGAGTCCGGCCACGCCGAGGAAGCTCGCCGCCGACAGGTATTCCCCGCCGATCGCCGAGGCGTTCCACCAGGGCCGGACCGTCCGGGACGCCACGTAGAAGTCCCCGGTGGTGCGCGAGATCCGCAGCCCGTAGAAACCGATGCCGGCCGTGGCCAGCGAGACGGCGGCGAACGCCGCGATGGCGACGGCCGGGTTCACGGGCGCCTCACTTGTCCCCGACAAGATCCCGGTAACGGGATTCGTTCCGGGCAGCAGTCCGGAGGTACAGCCAGGCGCTGAGCCCGACCACCGGGTAGATCCCGGCGCCCAGCAGCACCCAGTCGAAGGGCAGGCCCATGATTGTGGACTCCGCGAGCCCGGGAACCAGCCCCAGCATGAGCGGGAACGCGGCCAGGATCAGCAGGAACCCCGCGGCCACCACCACCCCGAGCCGCAGCTGGGAACGGATCAGCGAGCGGACGAACACCTGGCCGGCGTCGGATTCCTCGGCGGCCTCGCGCGACGCGGCGGCCGACCGTGCGGCCGTCAGGGCGCTGCCGCCCGTGCCGTTGCCCGGTGTCGCGCTGCCTGCCGTGGTGCTGCCCGCCTTCATGCCGCGGGGCGCGGTGACGCGGACGCGGGTCATGCCTGCGGCCGGATCCGGGTCGACTCAAGCTTCTCGCGTACGGACGGCAGGTGCCGCCGGCTGATCGGCAGTTCGGCACCCGTCACGGTGACACTGGGCCGGGCAGCGGTGAGCTTCATGTGGCTGACGTGTTGGAGCGCGATGAGGTAGGACCGGTGGATGCGGATGAAACCTGCTTCGGCCCACTGCTGTTCCAGGTCAGCCAGCGGAACGCGGATGAGGTAGCTGGCATCCGCGGTGTGCAGCCTGGCGTAGTCACCCTGGGCCTGGACATAGGTGACGTCCTCGCGGCGGATCATCTTGGTGGTGCCGCCGAGGTCCACGGTGATCATCTCCGGCCGCGGGGCGCCGTCCTTGAGCAGTTCGCTGATCCTGCCGATCGACTTCGCCAGCCGCTCGGCGCGGACGGGTTTCAGCAGATAGTCGACGGCCGCCAGCTCGAAGGCCTCCAGGGCGCAGTCCTCATCGGCCGTGACGAAAACCACCGCGGGCGGCCTGCTGCTGCGCGAGATGACGCGCGCGATGTCCAGGCCGGAGAGTGCCGGCATGTGGATGTCCAGGAAGACGGCGTCGACAGCCTCGGCCTCGAGGGCCCGCAGGGCCTCGGTCCCGGAGGACGCGCGGTAGATGGTGCCGATCCGGTCGTCCCGGCCGAGCAGGAAGGCCAGTTCCTCAACGGCGGGAAGCTCGTCATCGGCGACGAGGACGTTAATCATGGATCAAGACTACTGCGGCAGGCACTTCAGCCGGCCGCAGGCTCAGGCATCGTGGCGGGGCTGCGACTTGGGGACGCGCATCGTGATCAGTGTGCCTTCCCCGGGCGCGGTCTCGATCACCAGCCCGTTGTCGTCGCCGTAGACCTGCCGCAGCCGGGCATCGACGTTGCGCAGCCCGACGTGTTCGCCGTCGCCGTGCCCGGCGAGGACCGCCCGCAGCTGCTCCGGGTCCATGCCCACACCGTCGTCCTCGATGGTCACCTCAGCGAACGCACCGGAATCGTTGGCCGTGATGGAGATGTGGCCCGGCCCCTCCTTCGCCTCGAGGCCGTGCCGGACCGCGTTTTCCACCAGGGGCTGCAGGCTCAGGAACGGGATCACGGTGCTGAGCACTTCGGGGGCGATCCGCAGGCTCACCTGCACGCGGTCGCCGAACCGGGCGCGTTCCAGCAGCAGGTACCGGTCGATGCAGCGCAGTTCCTCGGCCAGGGTGGTGAAGTCACCGTGCCGGCGGAAGGAATACCGGGTGAAGTCCGCGAACTCCACCACCAGCTCGCGCGCCCGGACCGGGTCCGTGTTAATGAACGAGGCGATCGCGTTCAGGGAGTTGTAGATGAAGTGCGGACTGATCTGGGCCCGGAGGGCGCGCACCTCGGCCTCCATCAGCAGCGTGCGCGACGCGTCGAGTTCCGCGAGTTCCACCTGCGTCGCGACCCAGTCGGCCACCTCGCTGGTGGCCCGGACCAGGCCGGCCCCCACCGCCGGGGCGAAGGCTGCCACCACGCCCACCACCCTGGTCCCCGCCTTGATCGGGGCGATCACCGCGGCGCGTTCCACGTCCGTGCGGGTGGCGACGGCGTCGGCGCCCTGCGCCAGTTCCTGCACCTCGCCGGCCGGGATCACCGCGGTGTGGCCGCCGTCGAGCACTCCTGCCGACAGCTCCATGAGCAGCGGCTTGAGCTCCTCCCCGGCCCCGTCCCAGGCGAGGACACCGGACGTGTCGGTGATGGCCAGCGCGTCGCAGCCCAGCAGGCTGCGCAGCTGCCGGCTGGCTTTGGCGGCGCCGGCCGGGTTGAGCCCGGTCCGCAGATGCTGGCCGGCCCGCGAGGCCGCGTGCAGCGTCTTGTACGTGGCCCGCTCCGCGTCGGTGCCGAGCTCCCGGAAGGAGCGGAGAACCTTGAGCCCAACGGCGACGACGACGGCGATCGCCGCCGCGATCACGGCGACGGCGGCGGCGGTGAACAGGGGAGAGTCGGGCATGGGCCCAGCGTATCGCGGCCCCTGCCGAGTGGGGGCAGAACGGACGCGGGACCCTCTTGGAGGCACCGCTGACCGCAGCATCCCGACCGCTGAGCGACGCAGGGCCGGGCGGTTCTGTTTGTTGGCCGCATCACGGGAGACAGTGATAGCAGTCACATTGGCCCGTGGGCTGTTCGGAGCAGGTCAAAGCAAGCCGGTGTGGACTCGCCAGTCTCAATGAGGAGGAACGATGGGTCACGAAGCCCAAGAAACGGACGCTACGGCGGACGTGGACTTCAAGGAAGTCCAATCGACGCCGCGGTTCCAGGAACTGCGCAAGCGTCACCGCAGCTTTGTCTTTCCGATGACCATTGCATTCCTGCTCTGGTATTTCGCTTATGTCCTGCTGGCCGACTACGCGGTGGAATTCATGTCCACCAAGGTCTGGGGCAACATCAACGTCGGCCTGATCATGGGCCTGCTTCAGTTCGTGACCACGTTCGCAATCACCGGCTGGTACGTCAACTACTCGAACCGGAAGCTTGACCCGATCGCAGCGGAAATCCGCCACGAAATCGAGGGCCACGAATTCGACAAGCACGGCAACCAGATCAGCGGGGTATAGAAATGATGTTTATGGTCCCCGCAGTGAACGTTGCGGATCTCAAGGAAACCACGCTGCTTAACATGGGCATCTTCGCCCTGTTCGTGGCGATCACGATGATCATCGTGATCAAGGCAAGCAAAAACAACAAGACGGCCGCCGACTACTACGCCGCCGGACGGTCCTTCACCGGATCCCAGAACGGCACCGCCATCGCAGGGGACTACCTCTCGGCGGCCTCGTTCCTGGGAATCACCGGCGCCATCGCCATCAACGGCTACGACGGCTTTATGTACTCCATCGGCTTCCTGGTCGCCTGGCTCGTCGCCCTGCTGCTCGTGGCCGAACTGCTGCGCAACACCGGCAAGTTCACCATGGCCGATGTCCTCTCCTTCCGGCTCAAGCAGCGCCCCGTGCGCATTGCGGCGGCCATCTCCACCCTCGTGGTCTGCTTCTTCTATCTCCTGGCCCAGATGGCCGGAGCCGGCACCCTGATCTCCCTGCTCCTGGGCATCAGCGACTGGGGCGGACAGGCCCTGGTCATCATCGTGGTCGGCGCCCTGATGATCATGTACGTACTGATCGGCGGCATGAAGGGCACCACCTGGGTCCAGATCATCAAGGCCGTGCTGCTGATCGCCGGCGCTGCCGTGATGACCCTCTGGGTCCTCGCCATCTACGGCTTCAACCTTTCCTCCCTGCTGGGCGGCGCGGTGGAAGCCTCCGGCAACCAGAACCTCCTTAACCCGGGCCTGCAGTACGGCAAGACTGAAACCTCCAAGATCGACTTCATGTCTCTGGCCCTGGCCCTGGTGCTTGGCACCGCGGCCCTGCCCCACGTGCTGATGCGCTTCTACACGGTTCCGACCGCCAAGGAAGCCCGCAAGTCCGTGGTCTGGTCCATCTGGCTGATCGGCCTGTTCTACCTGTTCACCCTGGTCCTGGGCTTCGGTGCTGCGGCGCTGGTTGGCGCTGACACGATCAAGAGTGCCCCGGGCGGCGTCAACTCCGCCGCACCGCTGTTGGCGTTCCACCTCGGCGGGCCGCTGCTGCTCGGCTTCATCTCGGCGGTGGCGTTCGCCACCATCCTGGCCGTCGTCGCCGGCCTCACGATCACCGCGGCGGCCTCGTTCGCGCACGATATCTACGCCAGCGTCATTGCCAAGGGCAAGGCTGACGCTGCCACCGAGGTCAAAGTGGCGCGGCGTACCGTGGTCGTCATCGGCGTGCTGGCCATCATCGGCGGCATTTTCGCCAACGGACAGAACGTGGCGTTCCTGGTGGCCCTCGCCTTCGCGGTGGCGGCATCGGCCAACCTGCCCACCATCGTGTACTCGCTGTACTGGCGCAAGTTCACCACGCAGGGTGCCATCTGGAGCATGTACGGCGGGCTCGGCTCGGCGATCATCCTGATCGCGCTGTCCCCGGTGGTCTCGGGCGCCAAGACGTCCATGATCCCGGGCGCCAACTTCGCGATCTTCCCGCTCAGCAACCCCGGCATCGTCTCCATCCCGCTCGCATTCTTCCTGGGCTGGCTCGGTTCGGTGCTGGATAAGAATGTGGAAGACATCACCAAGCAGGCCGAAATGGAAGTCCGCTCCCTCACGGGTGTGGGCGCCGAAAAGGCCACCGAACACTAAGCACCGACCCCTGGTGGTCCACACCGGCTGCCAAACAGCAGGAGCCCCCGCGCAACCGCACGGGGGCTCCTGCCGTCTGGCTGTGAACGCTGTGGCCGCTGCCGTGGCCGGCGCCCTGCCCGCAGCCTTGCCTGGAGCCGTGCCCGGCCCCGGGCCACGGCTCCGGGCTGACGTCAGCCCGGCTCTACGTCAGCCTTCGGCGGAGCCACGCTCGAGCAAGGGCTGGATCCGGAAGGGGATCATTTCACTCATGGCCAGGGCGGTGTCCGTCCGGTCCACGCCGTCGCAGGCCAGGATTTTGCCGTTGATCCGGAAGAGGTCCTCGGCGTCGAGCGCCACCACGCGCAGCAGCAGGTCCGCCGAGCCGGTCAGGCCGTAGCCCTCCAGGATCTCCGGAATATCGGCCAGTTCCGCCGCCAGCTGGCCGAGCTTCTGCTGCTGGACGTGCACGGAGATGAAGGCCATCAGCGGGTAGCCCAGCGAGGCCGGATTGATGCGGCGTTCGAAGGACAGGAAGACGTGTTTCTTCTCCAGCTGCGCCATCCGGGCCTGCACGGTATTCCGCGACAGCCCCAGCTTCTGCGCCAGCGCCACGACCGTCCGCCGGGGATCGCGCGCCATGGCCGAAAGCAGGCGGGTGTCGGTGCCATCCAAGCGTTGCATAATGCGCAAGATTAGCACGGTGCCAAGCCACCAGACAGTGCAGAATGCTCAACTTCTTCGCAGGTGGTTGTACCCAATGGGCATTGTGAGTAGGGTCACAACTATCCGGGGCAACGGCGCCCGGGCGGCCGGCGCGCACCGGGATCACGAGTCCTGCGAGCACCGGTCAGACGACGTCAGAAGGTGCGGACAACTGTGTTTACCGACGACGCGGGCAAGGGCGGCATTGCCGCCGGCGGCCCCGGGAACAGTGCAGAATCAAACAGGCGGACGGGCGGGGATCTTGTCCAGCTCGTCACTCCCGGGGGAGAACGGGTCAGCCATCCCGAGTTCGATCCCTGGCTCCAGGATGTCACCGACGAACAACTCGGTGCGCTCTACGAAGACATGGTGGTCATCCGCCGGATCGATGCCGAGGCCACCGCGCTGCAGCGCCAGGGTGAACTTGCGCTCTGGCCGCCGCTGCTGGGCCAGGAAGCCTCCCAGATCGGCTCGGCCCGGGCCCTCCGCGACGACGATTTCGTCTTCCCCAGCTACCGCGACAACGGCGTCGCGTACTGCCGCGGGGTCAACCCGGAAGACATCGTCAAGGCCTGGCGGGGCAATGCCCTGGCCGGCTGGGATCCGTACACGGTCAACGTCGCAACACAGCAAATCATCATCGGCGCCCAGACCCTGCACGCCACCGGCTACGCGATGGGAATCCAGAACGACGGCGCCGATTCGGTGGCCGTGGCCTACTTCGGCGACGGCGCCACCAGCGAAGGCGACGTCAACGAGGCACTGGTGTTCGCCGCCAGCTTCCAGGCCCCGGTGGTCTTCTTCTGCCAGAACAACCACTGGGCAATTTCCGAGCCGGTTCGGCTGCAGTCCCACATTCAGATCGCGGACCGCGCCGCCGGCTTTGGCATCCCCAGCATGCGGGTGGACGGCAACGATGTCCTGGCCGTCATGGCCGCAACCCGCATCGCCATCGACCGCGCCCGCCACGGCGGCGGCCCCACCTTCATCGAGGCCGTCACCTACCGCATGGGCCCGCACACGACGGCGGACGATCCCACCCGCTACCGCGACGCCAACGAGCTCGAGGACTGGGCGGCCAAGGACCCGATCGCCCGGCTGAAGTCGCTGCTGGAACGCAAGGGGCTGCTCACCGAGGACCTCGAAACCGCCGTCGCCGCCAAGGCCGACGCCGTGGCCAAGGCGCTGCGGGCGGGCACCATCAACATGCCCGAGCCACAGCCGATGGACATCTTCAAGCACGTCTACAGCACCCCCAATTCCTCGCTGGAGCGCCAGCAGGACCACTATTCCCGTTACCTGGCTTCCTTCGGCGATCCCGCAGAAGCCGCTTCTGAAGAAGGTGCACGCTGATGACGAAGATGACCTTCGCCCGAGCCATCAATTCGGGCCTCCGCAAGTCCCTGGAAAACGATCCCAAGGTGATCCTCATGGGCGAGGACATCGGCGCCCTCGGCGGTGTTTTCCGCGTCACCGACGGCCTGCAGAAAGACTTCGGGAAGCACCGTGTGGTGGACACGCCGCTTGCCGAGTCCGGCATCATGGGCACCGCCGTGGGACTCGCGTACCGCGGCTACCGCCCGGTGGTGGAGATCCAGTTCGACGGTTTCATCTACCCGGCCTTCGACCAGATCGTCAGCCAGGTCGCCAAGATGCATTACCGCACCCAGGGTGCGGTCAAGATGCCCATCACCATCCGTGTGCCCTTCGGCGGCGGCATCGGCTCCCCGGAACACCACTCCGAATCGCCGGAGGCCTACTTCACACACACCTCGGGGCTCCGCGTCATCAGCGTCTCCAACCCCCAGGACGCCTACACGATGATCCAGCAGGCCATCGCCTCGGATGATCCGGTGCTGTACTTCGAGCCCAAGCGCCGCTACCACGACAAGGGCGAGGTGGACGAGACCCTTGAGCTCAGCGCTGCCCTGTCCCTGGAGAAGGCCCGTGTGGTCACCGAAGGTACGGATGTGACTCTGGTGGCCTACGGCCCGCTGGTCAAGACCGCGAAGGACGCCGCCCTCGCCGCCGCGGACGAGGGTGTGTCGATCGAGGTTATCGACCTGCGCTCGCTCGCCCCGCTGGACTTCGCCACCCTGGAGGCTTCGGTCCGGAAGACCGGCCGCCTGGTCATCACCCATGAAGCTTCCCAGACCGGCGGCATCGGCGCCGAGGTTGCCGCCAGCATCACCGAACGTTGTTTCTACCACCTCGAGGCTGCCCCGGTCCGGGTCACCGGCTTCGACGTCCCGTACCCCTATTCGAAGCTTGAGATGCACCACCTCCCGGGTCTGGACCGGATCCTGGACGGCGTGGACCGTGCTCTGGGCCGCCCCAACTCCCTGAGCGGGCTGGAAGGATGAGCGCCACCATGATCAAGGAATTCAGGCTGCCGGACCTCGGCGAGGGTCTCACTGAATCGGAAATCGTCGCATGGAAGGTCGCGGTGGGGGACACCGTCGCGCTTAATCAGATCATCGCCGAGGTCGAAACGGCCAAGGCCGTCGTCGAACTGCCCTCGCCGTTCGCCGGTGTGGTCGCGGCCCTGCACGAACAGCCCGGCACCGTCGTCGAGGTGGGCAAGCCGATCGTTTCCTTTGAAGTAGAGGGCGACGACGGCGGTCCCGCCGGTTCTGAAACTGCCGGAGGTGCCGGCGCGGACGCGCCGGCCAAGCGTGAACCGAACCTCGTTGGCTACGGCGCCGTCCTGGAGAATTCCGGCCGGCCGTCCCGCCGCGCCCGCAGCTTCGCCGCCCCGGCCGTTGCCGTCGCCGCGCCCGCCCCGGTGGTTGAACCGGTCGCGCCGGTCGTCGAGCCGGTCGCGTCCGCCCCGGCGGTTGCGGAGGCACTGCCTGCCGCGCCTGTGTCCGCGGAGCGCCCGCGCTCCACGCCGCCGGTGCGCAAGCTGGCCAAGGATCTCGGCGTCGACCTCGCGGCCGTCACCGGTACCGGTGAGCACGGGCTCATTACCCGCGATGATGTGCGCAACTTTGTGGGCGGGGGAGACCTGCCGGTGGCGCCGCAGGACCTGGCCGGTGTGTCCACGCAGGCTCCGGCGCAGGGCGAGCGGGAAACCCGGACGCCGATCAAGGGCGTCCGGAAGTTCACTGCTGCCGCCATGATTTCCAGCGCCTTCACCGCACCGCACGTCACGGAGTTCCTCACCGTCGACGTCACCCCCACCATGGAACTGCTGGCGAAGCTCAAGGCCAGCCGCGCGTTTGCCGGCTACAAGCTCACGCCGCTGACCATCGTGGCGAAGGCCGTGCTCATCGCCCTGCGCAACCACCCCACGCTCAACACCCGCTGGGACGAGGCCACGCAGGAGATCGTGCAGTACAACTACGTGAACCTGGGCATCGCGGCCGCCACGCCGCGCGGCCTGACCGTACCGAACATCAAGGACGCCGACCGGATGTCCCTGCTGGAACTCTCCACGGCCCTGACCGAGCTGACGGACACGGCGCGCGCCGGCAAGACCGCTCCGGCCGAGCTCTCCGGGGGCACCATCTCCATCACCAACATCGGCGTCTTCGGCATCGATGCCGGCACACCCATCCTCAACCCGGGCGAGGCGGCGATTTTGGCCCTCGGTGCGGTACGGAAGATGCCCTGGGAGTACCAGGACGAAGTGGCACTGCGCCAGGTCATGACGCTCAGCCTGTCCTTCGACCACCGCCTGGTGGATGGCGAGCAGGGTTCACGCTTCCTTCAGGACCTCGGCGCCATCCTGTCCGATCCGGGCATGGCGCTCGCCATGGTCTAGCGTTTACGCTCCCAGAGCTGCCGGCCGTCCCCACCCGGGGGCGGCCGGCAGCTCTGTTTGTCTGGAGTACTTGGCGACTGCGTGTTGCCGTCCGGGGGCACTTTGGGCGCGATGTTCGACGTCGTCGGCTTGCTCCCCGGCGTGTCCGCGCCAAAGTGCCCCCGGGCCGCAAGTCGGCCACAGCAAGCAATGCTCGTGCCCAGCCTTGGAAAGCCTGGCGGAAGCGGCTCACGAGGCTTCAATCCGTGGGTGCCGCAACAGGTTGGCATGCTTGACGCCCCGCCTGTCTATTTTTTCCTGAACAGCCTCTTGATTGCTTCAGCCAGCATTCCTCGTATGGATGTGTCCTCGCCCAGATGAGACCGCTGGTCGAAGATCAGTTCTTCAAGTTGGTTCTCTTGCTGGTTGCGGGCCAGCCAGACGATGCCGAGTTCGGCAATGACTTCTCCAGCGGCTTGGTCCGATATCGGGTAGAAATCCAGCATCTCTTCTTCCGCAGAAGAGCTTGCTATGAAGGTCCAAGTCCCGAGGGAGTCCGGATAAACCAGAATTAGGCGATTGGTCCAGTCCCCTTGGGTAATGACGCCGACACGGCCATCATCCCCCCAGAAGTCCGGGTCGCGTAAGGCCGCCACTCGAACCCCCTCTTGCCGGTTGAATTGGAATGAAAAGTAAGCCAATTGGCCACGCCTGCCAAAGCCCGAGAGCCGTGTTGCCTGTTTGCAGGCGTGCGCCATGGAAGGGAACGGGGGCGCGGGGCCCTGGCTCAGCCGGACAGGCCGGGGGCGGCCGGGGCCATGAGGGCCGCCAGCGCCATACTCTGCAGCAGGGGCCGGGCACGTTTGACCGCGATCCGCCGCCCGTGGCTGCGCACCGAGTGCGGGGTGGAGTTGATCAGGCCGAACGTGGCGTGGGCACGCATCCGGAGTTCGGCATCTTCGGTGCCGGTGTGCAGCCCGGCCAGGACGTCGACCCACAGCTCCACATAGTTCCGTTGCAGGGTGCGGACCTCGGCCTGGTCGTCGTCGGCGAGGTTGCTGAAGTCCTGGTCCTGCACCCGGATGACGTCGGGATTGTTGAGCGCGAAGTCCACGTGGAACTCGACCAGGTGTCGCAGCGCAACGGCGGCGTCGTCGGAATCGGCAACCACCCGCCGGCCGCCGTCGAGCAAATCCTGGCTGACGCTCAGCAGCAGCGCCCCCAGGACGGCCTGCTTGCCCGCGAAATGCCGGTAGACCGCGGGCCCGCTGACACCGGCCGCGGCGCCCAGGTCCTCCAGGGACACACGGTTGAAGCCGTCGACGGCGAACAGGGCGGCCGCGGAGGACAGCAGCGCCTGGCGGCGGTTCTCCTTGGCCTGGCCGCGCTGCGTGGTGGGCGGCAGCGGCGTCGGCGGCAGTAAGGCCGCAGGCGGCGCGGCGGTCTGGTTCGTCTGGCTGGGGTCGGTCACCGGCACATTCCTCGTCTTATGAACCAGCGGCCCGCGCGGCGCCGCGCGGGGTGCTGTGTTGGACATCACAGTTAATAGAGACTAACCTAAATCTCAGTTATGCGGTACTAACCGAAATGGCTGGAACGGGCGCATTTGAGGCCCCCAGCATGAAGGCCCGGAACGGAAGCAGTCAATGGAGACAATCGCCAGCCAGGTGGACGCCACGAGCGCCGCCTTCGCCGCGAACCGCGAGGCCCAGCTGGGACTGGCCCGCGAGCTGAAGGAACGCCTCGCCACGGCAGCCCTGGGCGGGCCCGAAAAGTCCCGGGAACGCCATGTGGCCCGCGGCAAACTCCTGCCGCGCGAACGTATCGACCAGCTGCTCGATGACGGCAGCCCGTTCCTGGAGATCGCGCCGCTGGCCGCGAACGGCATGTACAACGACGATTCGCCCGGTGCAGGCGTTATCGCCGGGATCGGCCTGGTCCACGGCCGCCAGGTGCTGGTCATTTCCAACGACGCCACGGTCAAGGGCGGCACCTATTACCCGATGACGGTGAAGAAGCACCTCCGGGCCCAGGAAATCGCCCTCGAGAACCGGCTGCCCTGTATCTACCTCGTGGACTCGGGCGGAGCCTTCCTGCCCAAGCAGGACGAGGTCTTCCCGGACAAGGAACACTTCGGCCGGATCTTCTTCAACCAGGCCCAAATGTCCGCGGCGAAGATCCCGCAGATCGCCTCCGTGATGGGCTCCTGCACCGCAGGCGGCGCCTACGTCCCCGCGATGAGCGACGAGACCGTGATTGTCCGCAACCAGGGCACCATCTTCCTGGGCGGTCCGCCGCTGGTGAAAGCCGCGATCGGAGAGATCGTCACGGCGGAGGAACTCGGCGGCGGCGACGTGCACTCGAAGATCTCCGGGGTCACCGACCACCTGGCCGAGAACGATGAGCATGCCCTCCAGATCGTCCGAGACATCGTCTCCACCCTTCCCCGACCGTCCGCCCCCGCCTGGGACATCGACACGGTGGTGGAACCCCTGGCGGATCCGGAGGAGCTGTACGGCGCCGTCCCCACCGACGTCAACGCGCAGTACGACGTGCGAGAGGTCATCGCCCGGCTGGTGGACGGCAGCCGCTTCCACGAATTCAAGAAGAACTACGGCGCCACCCTGGTCACGGGCTTCGCGAAGCTGCACGGCCACCCGGTGGGGATCGTTGCCAACAACGGCGTGCTCTTCAGCGAATCCTCGCTCAAGGGAGCCCACTTCATTGAACTCTGCGACCAGCGCGGCATCCCGCTGATCTTCCTGCAGAACCTCTCCGGCTTTATGGTCGGCAAGGACTACGAGCAGGGCGGCATCGCCAAAAACGGCGCCAAGATGGTCACAGCCGTCGCCACCGCCCGGGTCCCCAAACTGACCGTGGTGATCGGCGGGTCCTTCGGCGCGGGCAACTACTCCATGTGCGGCCGGGCCTACTCGCCGCGGTTCCTGTGGATGTGGCCGGCCAGCCGGATCTCCGTGATGGGCGGGAACCAGGCCTCCAGCGTGCTCGCCACCGTGAAGCGGGACCAGTACGAGGCCCGCGGCGAGGAATGGTCCGCCGCGGACGAGGACGCGTTCAAAGCCCCGATCAAGCAGCAGTACGAGGACCAGGGCAGCCCCTACTATTCCACCGCCCGCCTCTGGGATGACGGCGTGATCGACCCCGCGGACACCCGCACCGTCCTGGGACTGGCGCTCGACGTCGTCTCCCGCACCCCGCTGCCGGAGACCTCCTTCGGCCTTTTCCGGATGTGAGCCAGAAGTGACTACAACCTCCACTCCCCAGCAGCTGCAGGGCGCCAAACCCCTCTTCGGCACCGTGCTCGTCGCGAACCGCGGCGAGATCGCCTGCCGCGTCATCCGCACCCTTCGCGCGCTGGGCATCCGTTCGGTGGCCGTCTATTCCGACGCCGACGCCGGAGCTCGCCACGTGCGCGAGGCCGACGTCGCCGTGCGGATCGGCCCCGCCGCGGCGGCCGAGAGCTACCTCAAGGTCGAGGCCATCATCCAGGCCTGCCGCGACACCGGCGCCGAAGCCGTCCACCCGGGCTACGGCTTCCTGAGCGAGAACGTCGACTTCGCCCGGGCCCTGGAAAAGGCCGAGATCACCTTCATCGGTCCCGGCGTCGAATCCCTCAACGTCATGGGCGACAAAATCCGCTCCAAAAACCACGTCACCGGCTACGGCGTTCCCGTGGTTCCGGGCATCGCCGAACCCGGCATGACGGACGCCCAGCTGATGGAGGCCGCGGCCGGCGTCGGCTTCCCGCTGCTGATCAAGCCCTCCGCCGGCGGCGGCGGGAAGGGCATGCACATCGTCGAACGCCCCGAGGACCTCGAAGCCACCCTGGCGACCGCCCGCCGGGTCGCGGCCAGCGCCTTCGGCGACGACACCCTGTTCCTGGAACGGCTTGTGCTCACGCCGCGGCACATCGAGGTCCAGGTCCTCGCGGACAACCACGGCAACGTCATCCATTTGGGGGAGCGCGAGTGCTCACTGCAGCGCCGCCACCAGAAGGTCATCGAGGAAGCCCCGTCCCCGCTGCTGGAATCCCTGCCCGACGGCGCGGCAATCCGGGCGCGTCTGGGCGAGGCCGCCTGCAACGCCGCCCGAAGCGTCAACTACAGCGGCGCCGGCACCGTGGAATTCCTCGTCTCCGACAACGCCCCGGACGAATTCTTCTTCATGGAGATGAACACCCGCCTGCAGGTCGAACACCCCGTTACCGAAATGGTCACCGGTGTCGATCTGGTCGAATGGCAGGTCCGCATCGCCACAGGCGAGGAACTCACCGTCCGGCAGGACGACGTCGTCCTCACCGGACACTCGGTGGAGGCGCGCGTCTACGCCGAGGTGCCGGAGAAGAACTTCATGCCGTCCACCGGACATGTCCTCCTGCTGGACGAGCTACCCGGCCCCGCACCACGGCCAAGCGCCCCCGAACGGACCGAGGTCGTGGCCAGCCAGGGCCGCGTCCGGGTGGACTCCGCCCTTGCGGAGGGCCTTGAGATCTCGTCGAGCTATGACCCGATGATCTCCAAGGTCATCGCGTGGGGTGAGGACCGCACGGCAGCCCTCGATACATTGGACGAGGCGCTCGCCGGGCACACGGCGCTGGGCGTCGACACCAACGTCGAATACCTGCGCCTGCTGATCAACGATGCCGACGTCCGGGCCGGGCGGCTCGATACCGGCCTGATCGAGCGGAAGATGCCCGATTTCGGCTTCCGGCGTGTGGACGACTTCGAACTGGTCGCCGCCGCTGTGTATGCCCTGGCCATGGAGGAGCACAACACCGCTGCCGTTGACGGACCGTGGCGGCGGCGGGACGGCTGGCGTCTCGGCGCTCAGGCTCCACGAATGGTCAGTCTAGGAACACCAGGCGGCGGCGTGGCCTCCGTTTACGTTCACGGCAGCGCAACCTCGGCTGAAGTGACCGTGGCGGTCGGCGACGGCCCGCAGCGCCGGGCGTCCCTGCAGTTCCGGCGGCGCAACGATATGGTGCTGACCCTGGACGGCACAGCCCGGATCTACCGTCTTGCGCCCGTCTACACCGGTCCCGTTACACCGACCTGGGACAAGCCGACGCCGGGCGTCCCCACCGAACTTTTCCTCGGGAACGACGGCTGGTCCTGCAAGCTCGAAGTGCTCACCCGTGAGACCCGGCTTGCCCGGGTGCTGGCCGCCGTCGAACGCGAGGAAGGCGCCGCGGACCCCGCGGTGCGCTCGCCGATGCCGGGCACGGTGGTGTCCGTGTCCGTCAGCAACGGGGACGCCGTCACCGCCGGCCAGGTCCTGCTCGCGGTGGAGGCCATGAAGATGGAACACCAGCTCACGGCGCCGCTGGACGGGACCGTGCACATCAGCATCGCCTCCGGCGACCTGGTCAAGGCAGACCAGGTCCTCGCCACCATCCACCCCGCTGTTCTCTCGGCCGAACCCTCGAAAGCCGAGGACACCATCGAAGAAGCCGTCATCGCCATGGGCGCGGCGGAATAGCTCCAACACCAGACCACAATTCCCAGACAGCACCACAGACAGCACCACAGACAAAGGAGTCACCATGCCGGATTTTGAACTCAGCGAGGATTACCAGGACCTCAGCGACACCGTCCGCCAGTTCGCCGACGAAGTGGTGGCTCCGGTCTCCGCCAAGCACGACGAGGAGCACAGCTTCCCCTACGAGGTGGTCTCCCAGATGGCGGACATGGGCCTCTTCGGCCTGCCCTTCCCGGAGGAATTCGGCGGCATGGGTGGCGACTACTTCGCCCTGGCCCTCGCCCTCGAACAGCTGGGCCGCGTGGACCAGTCCGTCGCGATCACCCTGGAGGCCGGCGTCTCCCTCGGCGCCATGCCGATCCACCGCTTCGGCAACGCCGCCCAGAAAGAGGAGTGGCTGCCGCTGCTGGCCTCCGGCAAGGCGCTCGCAGGCTTCGGCCTGACCGAGCCGGAAGCCGGCTCGGATGCCGGCGGCACCAAAACCACCGCCAAGCTGGGCGGCGGGGAGTGGGTCATCAACGGCAACAAGGAGTTCATCACCAACTCCGGCACCGACATCACCCGGCTTGTCACCGTCACCGCGGTGACCGGCCAGGAGGAACGCTCGGACGGCAGCGTCAAGAAGGAAATCTCCACCATCCTGGTGCCCACCGACACCCCGGGCTTCAAGGCGGAGAAGGCCTACAACAAAGTCGGCTGGAACGCCTCGGACACCCACCCGCTGACGCTCGACAACGTCCATGTCCCGGAGGCAAACCTCCTCGGCACGCAGGGCCGCGGCTACGCGAACTTCCTGTCCATCCTGGACGAGGGCCGGATCGCGATCGCGGCGCTGGCCGTTGGTGCCGCGCAGGGCTGCGTGGACCAGTCGGTGAAATACGCCAAGGAACGCAGCGCGTTCGGACAGAACATCGGCAAGTACCAGGCCATCGCCTTCAAGATCGCCCGCATGGAAGCCCGCGCCCACACCGCACGGCTGGCCTACTACGATGCGGCCGCCCGGATGCTCGCCGGCAAGCCGTTCAAGACGCAGGCGGCCATCGCTAAGATGGTCGCAGGCGAGGCAGCCATGGACAACGCGCGGGACGCCACCCAGGTGTTCGGCGGCTATGGCTTCATCAACGAATTCACCGTGGCGCGCCACTACCGCGACTCCAAGATCCTTGAAGTCGGCGAGGGCACCACGGAGGTCCAGCTGATGCTGATCGCCCGCGAACTGGGGCTCTAACCGCCCGCTGGCCGCAACCGCCGAGGGAAGGATCAACGATGATCAACAAAGTTGTTGCCAGCGCCGCCGAGGCCGTGGCGGACATCCACGACGGCGCCTCGCTCGCCGTCGGCGGGTTCGGCCTGTGCGGCATCCCGGTGACCTTGATCGAGGCCCTGCATCAGCGCGGGTCCACGAACCTGGAGACCGTCAGCAACAACTGCGGCGTCGACGACTGGGGGCTGGGGATCCTGCTGAAGGACGGCCGGATCCGCCGCACCATCAGCTCCTACGTGGGGGAGAACAAGGAGTTCTCCCGGCAGTACCTCGCCGGCGAACTCGAGGTGGTCCTCACCCCGCAGGGCACGCTGGCCGAAAAGCTGCGTGCCGGCGGGGCGGGGATCCCGGCGTTCTACACCCCGGCCGGCGTCGGCACCCAGGTCTCCGACGGCGGCCTGCCGCAGAAGTACGACGCCGACGGCACCATCGCGATCGCTTCGGCGGCGAAGGAGGTGCGCAGCTTCCACGGCGCCGACTATGTCCTCGAGGAATCGCTGACCCCCGACTTCGGCCTGGTGCACGCCTGGAAGGGCGACCGCCACGGCAACCTGGTCTTCCACGCCACCGCGATGAACTTCAACCCGCTCTGCGCCATGGCCGGGAAGATCACCATCGCCGAGGTGGAGGAGCTCGTGGAGCCTGGCGAACTGGACCCCGAACACGTCCACATTCCCGGCATCTTCGTCCAGCGCATTGTGCTCGCGCCGGACGTCGAGAAGCGGATTGAGAAGCGGACGGTGGCCCTGTCTGCAGCGTCGTCCTCCGGAGGCGCACCTGCCGCTACCTCCACTGCAGCCCCCACAACCTACCCGTCAGGAGCCTAGGCCATGGAATCCAACAGCCTGCCCGGCGCCCCGCCCCGGCCCGAGGCGATCCGCCACGAATACCGGCCCGCCGCCGTCGAGCACCCCGCCGGTGTGGAGAGCAAGGGGTGGACGCGCAACGAACTGGCCGCGCGGGTGGCGCGGGAGCTGCACAACGGGCAGTACGTCAACCTCGGCATCGGCATGCCCACGCTCATTCCCAACTACATCCCCGCCGGCGTCGAAGTGGTGCTGCACTCCGAAAACGGGATTCTCGGCGTCGGGCCGTATCCGGCCGAAGACGCGGTGGATCCGGACCTCATCAATGCCGGCAAGGAAACCGTTACGGTCAACAAGGGGGCCGCGTTCTTCGACTCCGCCGCCTCCTTCGGGATGATCCGCGGCGGGCATGTGGACGTCGCGGTGCTCGGCGCGATGGAAGTGGCCCGGAACGGCGACCTGGCCAACTGGATGATCCCCGGCAAGATGGTCAAAGGCATGGGCGGCGCCATGGACCTGGTGTTCGGCGCGAAGAAGGTGATCGTGATGATGGAACACGTGGACCGGAACGGCCGGCCCAAGATCGTGGAGGAGTGCACGCTGCCGTTGACGGGCAAGGCCTGTGTGGACCGGATCATCACGGACCTCGCGGTGATCGACGTCGTGACCGAAGCCGGACAGTCCCGGCTGGTGCTGCGCGAACTCGCCCCCAACGTGACCGCCGAGGACGTGGCTGCGGCCACCGGCGCCGAGCTCTTCGAGGAAGACCAGGAACTGACGGTATGACAACTGATTCCCAGCATGCGGCTGAACCGCGCGTCATCGAACCGCGCGTCATTGAGCAGCGCGGACTTTACTTCGACGAGCTCGAGGAGGACGTGGTCTACGCGCACCGGCCCGGCCGGACGGTCACGGAGGCGGATAACGTCCTCTTCACCACCATGACCATGAACACGCAGGCGCTGCACCTTGACGCCGCGTGGAGCGCGGAGCAGCCCTTCGGCCAGCGCCTGGTGAACTCCATGTTCACCCTGGCCACGGTGGTGGGACAGTCCGTCCCGCAGCTGACCCAGGGCACCATCATCGCGCAGCTGGGGCTCACGGATGTGTCCTTCCCGCACCCGATGTACCACGGCGACACCTTGTACACGGAGACCGTGGTGACCGGAAAGCGGCTGTCCTCCTCGCGGCCCGGCCAGGGGATCGTGACCATGAAGCACACCGGCCGGAACCAGGACGGCAAGGTGGTGGCCCTCGCCACCCGCAGCTGCCTGATGTGGACCCGGGACGCGCATTCCGAGGCCCGCAGCGCGCACAAAAGGGCAGAATAGAATCATGAGCTTCCTGATGGGCCCCGCCCTGCTGTTCTGCCCCGCCGACCGCCCCGAGCGGTACCAGAAGGCCGCCGAGCGCGCCGACGCCGTGATCGTGGACCTCGAGGACGCCGTCGCGCCGGCGGACAAACAGCGGGCCCGCGGCGCAATCCTCGCCCAGCTGGGCGCCACCGGGGATGTCCCCGAACTGGACCCGAGCCGCACGATCGTCCGGATCAACCCAGCCGGCACGGAAGAGTTCGAGAAGGACCTGCACTGCCTCAAACACACCCCCTACCGGCACATCATGCTGGCCAAGGCCGAAAGTGCCGCCCAGCTCAAGGAGCTTGAGGGCTACAGCGTCATCGCGCTCTGCGAGACGGCGCTGGGCGTGGTCAACGCCGCCGCCATCGCGGCCGAACCCAATGTGGTCGCGCTGATGTGGGGCGCCGAGGATCTGCTGGCCTCGCTCGGCGGCACCTCCAGCAGGACGGACGACGGCGCCTACCGTGCGGTCGCGCTCCACGCCCGCTCCACCGTGCTGCTGGCCGCGCGCGCATTCGGCAAGGAAGCCGTCGATTCGGTCTACGTCAACATCCCGGACCTCGCCGGCCTCGCCGTCGAAGCCCGCGACGGCGTCGCCTCCGGGTTCGGTTCCAAGGCATGCATCCACCCGAACCAGGTGGCTGTGGTCCGCGGGGCCTATGCGCCGTCCGAGGCCGAGGTTGCCGCGGCCACGGAATTACTGGCCGCCGCCGCCGCGGCAGGCTCGGGCGTCTTCCAGTTCAACGGCAAGATGATCGACGGGCCCATCCTCAAGCACGCCGCATCCACTCTGCGGCGCGCCGGGCACTAGCTTCGGGAACGTTCCGGCGCTAGGTTCCCAGGCCGGAACCGTCGTCGATTCCCCACGAATGGCCACTTTGATGAGGCGAATAGCGGCCAATTGCGTCGAATGGTGCTCCCCGGCCCGACCCTGCGTGGTGTTCCGCAGCGACGAATGAGCATGCTCCGTGCCGGTCGCGAACGCCGGACATGCTCAGCGTTTCCAGAGATACCGGTTTTCCGGCCGCCCGGCAGCACCGTAGCGGGGCGTGAGCCTTGCGAAGCCGTGGATGACCAGGTACTCGAGGTAGCGGCGGGCGCTGACCCTCGACAGTCCGAGCTGAAGGGCCATCCCGGCTGCCGAGACGTCCTCCGGGCTTGACTTGAGCGCCTCGATGACGGCGTCCAGCGTCGGCCGTGAAAGGCCCTTCGGCAACCTCACCGGCGCGACGGCCGCCGGCACTGCCGCCGGCCCGGCAACCGGGTCCGCTGCGGAGGCCCGGCGGGTCGGCGCAACGAGCCGGTCGATGCTGTCCTGGTCTAGCGGCCCGGCCGCCCCGCCCGCGGCAAGTTCCCGGCGGAGAAGCAGGTACTCGTCGAGCCGCTCGTTCAGGGCCTGGGACGTGAAGGGCTTGACCAGATAGTGCAGGACGCCGCCGGCCATGGCGCCGCGGACCGTGTCCAGCTCCCGCGACGCCGTGATGACCAGGACGTCCAGGGGCTGCTGGCGGCCGCGGAGCTGCTGCAGCACATCCAGGCCGGACATGTCCGGAAGGTGGATGTCCAGCAGGACCAGTTCGGGCCGCAGCTCCGCCGCCAGGTCGAGGCCCTGCTGCCCGGTGTGGGCCAGGCTGACGACGTCGAAGCCGCCGCGGGCCAGCAGAAACCCGTGGTGGATCCCTGCCACTGCCACGTCATCGTCAATGATGAGGGTGCGAATCGAGCTCATAGTTTCTGCAGTTCCGCCTCTTTTGTCCGGAGTACCACCGTAAAGCAGGCTCCGCCCAGCGCGGACGGCGACACCGACGCCGCGCCGCCCCGGCGCCGCGCCACGCGCTGGACCAGGGCCAGGCCGAAGCCCCGGCTGTTGATGCCCTCGGCCTGCTTGGTGGTGACGCCGGCCTCGAAGACGGCGGCCCGCTCCGGCTCGGGGACACCGGGCCCGTCGTCCTCAACCGTGATGGTGCGTTCGCCGTCGGCAGTTTCCTCAAGCCGGACCGCAACGGTGCTGTCGTAGCCCGCGGCGTCCACCGCGTTGTCGATCAGGTTCCCCAGCACCGTGATGACGTCGCCGGTCCCGTCCGGGGTGCACACCGAATCCGGGTCCACCAGAATTTCCACGCCGCGCTCCGCGCAGACCGTGGACTTGGCAATCAGCAGCGCCCGGACGTCGTGATCGGTGACTCCTGCGGCCAGCGGTCGGTTGACGAAGGCGGCGTCGCTGTGGCTGCGGCCCAGGTATTCCACGGCCTTGGCCTGCTCGCCGAGCTCCAGGAGGCCCGAGATCACATGCAGTTTGTTGGCGAATTCGTGGGCCTGGGCCCGCAGCGCCTGGGTCACGTCCAGGGCTCCGTCGCGGTCGCGGAGGATCGTGTGGAGTTCGGTCCGGTCGCGGAGAATGAGGACTTTGCCGACTTCCCGGCCGTCCACCGTGGCGTCGTTCACTTTGCCCAGCAGGATCCGTTCGCCGGAGAGCACCAGTTCTTCGGTGGACGATCCGGCGGCGAGGAGCGCGCGGATCCCGGGTTCCAGGCATTCGCTGGCCGGCTGTCCGGTGATTTCCTCGCCGACGCCCAGCAGCCGGCGCGCCTCGTCGTTGACGAGCGCCACCTTCCCGTCGGCGTCGACGGCGACGAGCCCCTCGCCCAGGCCGTGGAGCATTGCGTCGCGGGTCTCCAGCAGGGCGGCGATGTCCTCCGGCTCCAGCTTGTAGATCCGCCGCCACACGAGTTTGGAGATGTACATCGCCCCCAGCGACCCGAGGAGTGCCGCTCCGAGGAGCCAGCCGAACAGCTGTGGCAGATCCTCGTAGAGGTCCTCGGCCAGGGTCCGTTCCAGCACGCCGACCGAGGCCGAGCCGATCACGGTCCCGTCGGGGGCAAAGATGGGAACCTTGACCCGCCACGACTCACCCAGCGTCCCTGTCTGGGTGCCGACGTAGATCTCGCCGGAGAGCGGCACCGACGGGTCGGTGGACACGGGCCGGCCGATTTCCGCCGGGTTCGGGTGCGACTGGCGGACGCCGTCGCGGTCCGTCACCACCACGTAGGTGACATTCGAGGCCTGGCGGATGACTTCGGCGATGGGCTGGATGGTCTGCGCCGGCTGAGGCGTGCCGAGGGCATCCACCACGGAGGGCAGCCGGGCCACACTTTCCGCCACTCCGATCAGCCGGCCTTTGTACGCGTCCCGGAGTTGCTGCTCCTGCATGCGGATGGTCACGGCCCCCACTGCCGTCAGGACGGCCAGCACAATACCGAGCTGCAGCGCCACCAGCTGGAAGCGTAAGGGAATCCTGTGAACCATGTCACAAGTTTCCCATCCGGCCGCCGCCTCCGGACCCAAACCGGGGCTCCAGGCTGTGACCAATATGACCACTACTACCTCTATGGCCAAATTCTGGCCCCCGCCCCGGTCCGCTCCTAGTCTCTGGGAAGTGATTCCGATGACGTGCATCACATTTCTACTAGGAGAAACCATGACCTCCCACTCCAATTTCACCCGGCCCAACTTCACCCGCCGGGCCGCTCTCGTGGCCGGGGCGGCCGGCGTCGTCCTCGCCCTGTCCGCCTGTGCGGGGGGCGCAAGCGGCGCGTCCGGCCAGAACGGTTCCGCGGACCAGATCAAGAAGCTGAGCATCATCGTTCCGGCCAACCCGGGCGGCGGCTGGGACCAGACCGGCCGTGCCATGCAGCAGGACCTGCAGTCCAACAAACTGGTCACCTCCGCCCAGGTCAGCAATATCGGCGGCGGCGGCGGAACGAACGGCCTCGCCAAGCTGGCCACCGAGAAGGACGCCAACACCCTCATGGTGATGGGCTACGTCATGGTGGGCGCCGTGGAGACCAACGCCGCCAAGACCCGGCTGGAGGACACCACCCCCATTGCGCGCCTGACCGAGGAGCCGCTGGTCCTGGTGGTCCCGGCGTCGTCCAAGTACCAGTCCGTGAAGGACCTCGTGGATGACATCAAGGCCAACGGCAAGGGCGTATCGATCACCGGCGGCTCGGCCGGCGGAGCGGACCACATCCTGGCCGGCCAGATCCTCAAGTCCCAGGGCGTCGAATCCGACAAACTGAACTACATCGGCTACTCCGGCGGCGGCGAATCGATTGCCGCGCTGCTCGGCAACAAGGTCCAGGCCGGCATCTCCGGCGTGGGGGAGTACGCCGAGCAGGTCAAGGCCGGCAAGGTGCGGGCGCTCGCCGTCTCCGGCACGTCCGAGGCGCCGGCCCTGCCGGGCGTCAAGCCCCTGAAAGACCAGGGCGTCGACGTTGTGCTGACCAACTGGCGCGGCGTGGTGGCCCCCGGCTCCATCGACGACGCACAAAAGGCGAAGCTGACCGAAGTAGTCACCAAACTGCACGGCACCGAAGCCTGGAAGGCCACCCTGGCCAAGAACAACTGGTCCGACGCCTTCCTCGCCGGCGACGAGTTCAAGACCTTCCTCACGGAGGACATCGCCAAGGTCAAGACCACACTGACTGAGATCGGCCTGGTCAAGTAACAATGTCCGTCCAAGTCAGCACCCCCGCCAGGCGGCCCACGGGGGAGATCCTCTTCGCCCTGGTGTTCGTCAGCGTGGGCGTGGCCGGCCTCCTGACGGCGGGGTCCATCCCGATCCCGCCGTCGGAAACCGGCATCGGCCCGCGGGCCTTCCCGTACATCGTGTGCAGCATGCTGGTGATTGTGGGCACCGGAATCGTCGCCCAGGTGTTCCGCGGCAAGGTGGGCCAGGCCGAGGAAAGCGAAGACCTCGACGTCACCGCCAAAACCGACTGGGTGGCCCTGGCGAAACTCGTGGGCTTTGTGGTGCTCCACATCTTCCTGATCGAACCTGCGGGCTGGCCCGTTGCCGCCGCCGTGCTGTTCAGCGGGGCGGCCTGGTCGCTTGAGGCCAAGCCGCTCTGGAAGGCGGTCATCATTTCCGTGGTGCTGGCGCTCGTTCTCCAGTACGTCTTCGGCGGGCTGCTGGGCGTATCCCTGCCGCCGGGCCCGCTGCTTGAGGGGGTGCCGTTCTTCAATGGATAGCTTCATGATGCTCCTGGAGGGCTTCTCGACGGCGCTGCAGCCGGTCTACCTGCTGTACGCCCTGGGCGGCGTCTTCGTCGGCACCGCCGTCGGCGTGCTGCCCGGCATCGGTCCGGCGATGACCGTCGCGCTGCTGATGCCCATCACTTACGCGCTGGACCCCGCGGCCGCCCTCATCGTGTTCGCCGGCATCTACTACGGCGGCATGTACGGCGGCTCCACCACCTCCATCCTGCTCAACACACCGGGGGAGTCGTCCTCGATCGTCACCGCGCTCGAGGGCAACAAGATGGCCAAGGCGGGCCGGGGCGCCGCGGCACTGGCGACGGCGGCGATCGGCTCGTTCGTCGCCGGCACCATCGCGACGGTGCTGCTGTCCTTCCTGGCGCCGGTGGTCGCGCAACTGGCCGTCGGCCTGGGACCCGTGGACTATGTGGCGCTTATGGTGGTGGCGTTCCTCACCGTCGGTGCACTGCTGGGCGCCTCCGTACTGCGCGGCCTTGCGTCGCTGTCCCTGGGGCTGTTCATCGGGATGATCGGCATCGACGACAGCACCGCCCAGCAGCGCTTCACCTTCGACAACCCCACCCTGGTGGACGGCATCGACATGGTCCTGGTGGCTGTGGGGCTCTTTGCCCTCGGTGAGGCCCTGTACGTGGCCTCCAAGCTGCGGCACGGGCCGGTCGAGGTCATCCCGGTCAGCAAAGGCAAGAACGCCTGGCTGTCCAAGGAGGACTGGAAGCGGTCCTGGAAGCCGTGGCTGCGGGGCACCTTCATCGGCTTCCCGATCGGCACGGTGCCGGCCGGCGGCGCGGACGTCTCCACGTTCCTGTCCTACGCCGCGGAACGGAAACTGGCCAAGGGCCGGAACAAGGCAGAGTTCGGCAAGGGTGCCATCGAGGGCGTGGCCGGTCCGGAAGCGGCGAACAACGCCGCGGCCGCCGGCGTCCTGGTCCCGCTGCTGACGCTCGGTATCCCGACGACGGCGACGGCGGCCATGATGCTGACGGCGTTCCAGCGCTACCAGATCCAGCCCGGGCCCCTGCTCTTCGAAAACCAGGGCGCGCTGGTGTGGACCCTGATCGCCTCCCTGTACGTCGGAAACCTGATGCTGCTGGTGTTGAACCTGCCCCTCGTGGGCCTGTGGGTGAAAATCCTGCAGATCCCGCGGCCCTACCTGTACGCGGGCATTCTGGTCTTCGCGGCACTGGGCGCGTTCTCGGTCAACTTCGCGGCGGCCGACGTGGGGATCCTGCTGGTGGTGGGCATCCTGGGCTACTTCATGCGCCGCTACGGCTATCCCGTGGCGCCCATGGTGGTGGCGATGATCCTCGGGCCGATGTTCGAGGTGCAGCTGCGGCGCTCGCTGCAGCTGTCGCAGAACGATCCCGCGGCGCTGTTCTCCTCGCCGTTCGCGGTGATCGTGTATGTCTCCATGGCCCTGATCTTCGTGGGCTCGTGGTGGCTTCGCCGCCGGCAGGCCTCGCTGGAGGCCGCGCCGGTGAAAGACGAGTTGTCCGTGTAGGCGCGGATGCACCGCTGATTCGACACAGATGGCCGGAATGGTGACCACCGTTCCGGCCATTTGTGTCGAACGGGACAGAGCTTTTTCGGCCGGGACCCGTCCTCCGGCGGCTCAGCCCTTCAGGCGGCTCATTCCTTTGGTGGCTCAGTCCTCCGGCGGCAGGGACAGCGGAGGGATGGATTCGTGCAGCGGAACCCGGATCCAGCGCTGGCCCGTGGCGCGGAACTCAGCCCGGGTGGCGAAGCGGTACAGGTAGCTGCGGGCACGCACCCAGCGGGGCCGGGCGCCGTCGAACGGGTCATGGCGCAATAGGCGAAGGGTGGGGCGGTCGGCCTCCAGGAGCCGGGCCAGGAAGGCGTAGAACCACTCCTCGTGGACGGTGCGCAGCGGCAGGAACCACATCAGCCAGTCGAGGCGCAGGTGGTAGGGCGCCCACTGGCGCGGGATGCGGCGGACGTCACCGGGCTTGCCGCGGAAGCCGTATTCCCGCCACTCCGCGGTGTCGTCGGGCTCCGCGGAGAGGGTTCCTTCCACGGCGATTTCGATCCGCTGCTTGGTGACAGTGCCGAAGGCGCCGTAGGTGTTCCCGAGCTGCCAGCGGTTGAAACTGGCATTCATCAGCTGGTAGTGGGAGAACAGGTTCTCGACGGGCCGGTAGCTGAGCACAACGAGTAACACCGTGGCCACCAGTACCACCACGAGCCACGCGACCGGCGCCTGGCTGCCCGCCGCAGCCGCCGCCGCAGCCGGGTCCGCAGCGCCGGCCGCCCCGCCGTCCGCGGCTCCCGCACCCGCCGCAGCATGCCAGTCCAGCGGGATGGCCGGGACGAGGGCGTGCGCCACCGGGTCGCTGACCGCGGCGAAGGCAAGCAGGATCGCCATCCAGTTGAGCCAGGCGAAGTTCCCGCTCGCCACCAGCCAGAGCTGGGTGAAGATGATGATCCCCGCGGCCATACTGGCCAGCGGCTGCGGGGCGAAGAGGAAGAACGGCACCACCAGCTGGGCGACATGGTTGCCGAGGACCTCCAGCCGGTGCCACGCCTTGGGCAGCAGGTGGGCCTGCCGGCTGAGCGGCCCGGGCATCGGCTGGGTCTCGTGGTGGTAGTACAGGGCCGTCAGGTCACGCCACTCCCGGCCGCCGCGGATCTTGATCATGCCCGCGCCAAACTCGAGGCGGAACACCAGCCAGGCCAGCAGGATCAGGATGGTCCGCGGCGGGGGAGTCTGGTCGGAGCCGAGGAAGGCCACAATGAACCCGGCCTCCAGCAACAGCATCTCCCAGCCGAAGCCATAGAACGTTTGCCCCACATTGACGATCGACATGTACAACAGCCACAGCGCCAGGAACGCCAGCATGGGAACCCACGGCGGGCCAAGCTGCGGCAGGCCCAGGACAAGCGTGGCGGCAACCGCCATCCCGGCCCAGCACACCGCGCGCAACAGCCGGTCCGAGTACCGCCAGCTGAACAGGGTGGGCCGGCGGAGGCGGCCTGAGCGGGCCACGAAATCCGGCACAGGCAACAGCCCGCGCTCGCCGAGAAGGGCCGGGAACTGGTTATGCGTGGACAGGAAAGCGACCAGGAACACGGCGGCGACGCCGCGCTGGAGCACCTGCCGGGCGAACTCGTACTCCGGCGCGTCGAACCAGGCGGTCCACTCCACGAATCCCACGTTACGCCAGCGGTCCGCGGCGTCAACGGCGGGCGTCGAGTTGGCACGTCGCGGCAGTGTCCGTGCCGACACTGCCGCGACATGCCACCTCGACTGGCACACCGGGGCACCTGCCGCGTGCGGGATACTTGAATCATGCAGCCGCGCAAGATTGTCCTCCTCGGGTCCACCGGTTCCATCGGCACGCAGGCGATTGACGTCGTCGACGGTGCCCCGCACCTCTTCGAGGTGGTGGCGCTCAGCGCGGGCGGCGGCAACCTCGACCTCCTGGCCCGGCAGGCCGTCCACACCCGCGCCGGGGCCGTCGGCGTCGCGTCCGGAGACGCGGACGCCCTCAAGGCAATGATCGACGCCGCCGCCGCCGCGGCCGGCGTGACCGGCTACGGTCCCGAGATCATCACCGGGCCGGACGCCTCCACCCGGATCGCGGAGATCGAGGCCGACGTGGTGCTCAACGGCATCACCGGCTCGATCGGCCTGGCGCCCACCCTGGCCGCACTTAAGTCCGGCGCCACCCTGGCCCTGGCCAACAAGGAATCCCTGATTGTCGGCGGCGCGCTGGTCAAGGCCGCGGCCCGGGAGGGGCAGATCGTCCCGGTGGATTCGGAACACTCGGCCATCGCCCAGTGCCTGCGCTCCGGTTCCGCGGCCGAGGTGGACCGGCTTATCCTCACGGCGTCCGGCGGTCCCTTCCGCGGCATGACCCGCGAGGAGCTGCACGATGTTTCCCCGCAGGATGCCCTGGCCCACCCCACCTGGGACATGGGGCTGATGGTCACCACCAATTCCGCCAGCCTGGTCAACAAGGGCCTTGAAGTGATTGAGGCGCACCTGCTCTTCGACATCCCCCTGGACCGGATCGACGTTGTGGTCCACCCGCAGTCCGTGGTCCACTCGATGGTCCAGTTCATCGATGGCTCCACGATCGCCCAGGCCTCACCCCCGGATATGCGCCTGCCCATCGCCCTGGGCATGGGCTGGCCGGACCGCGTCCCCGGCTCGGCCCGGTCGTGCGACTGGACCCAGGCCACCAGCTGGACCTTCGAACCGCTGGACACCGGGGCGTTCCCCGCCGTCGGACTGGCGAAGGACGCCGCCCGGCAGGGGAGCACCTTCCCGGCAGTCTTCAACGCCGCGAACGAGGAAGCCGTCATGGCGTTCCATGCCGGCCGGATCCGGTTCACCGACATCGTCGATACCATCGAAGCAGTCCTCAGCGAACACTCAGGATCCTCCGGGCTGACGGTGGACTCCGTGCTGGATGCTGAAAGATGGGCACGCGCCCGCACCCACGAACGTTTAGCCGTCAGAAGTGTCTAGTTTGCCAGTTTCTAGGAAGCAGCAGAGTCAAGCATGAGCCCCGTCCTCCTCTTTATCCTCGGTGTCGTCTTTGTGGCGAGCGGCATCGCCGTGTCCATTGCCCTGCACGAGGTGGGCCACCTGCTGCCGGCCAAGCTCTTCAAGGTCCGGGTCACCAAATACATGATCGGCTTCGGGCCCACGCTCTGGTCCCGCAAGAAGGGCGAGACCGAATACGGTTTCAAGGCCATTCCGCTGGGCGGCTTCGTCTCCATGATCGGCATGTACCCGCCGAACAAGGACGACGGCACGGTGCGCCCCTCCAGCACCGGCATGTTCCAGTCCCTGGCCTCGGACGCCCGCTCGCTGGCCCACGAGGAAGTCGGCCCCGCCGACGGCAACCGCGTCTTCTACAAGCTGCCGGTCTGGAAGAAGATCGTTGTGATGCTGGGCGGGCCGGCCATGAACATGCTGATCGGACTCGCGCTGACGGCCGTGCTGCTGATGGGCTTCGGCATCGCCACTCAGACCACCACCATCGCCGACGTCTCCAAATGCCAGGTGGCCGCCGGCGAAACCGTGGACCCGGACTCCGCCGACTGCAAGCTCACGCCCGCCGCCGCCGCGGGCCTGTTGCCCAACGACGTCATCACCTCCTTCGACGGCAAGGCCGTCACCAGCTGGGAAGAACTCACCGGCTGGATCCGCGCGTCCGCGGACAAGCAGGTCAGAATCACCGTGGAGCGCGACGGCGTCCCGGTCACCACCACTGTCACGCCGGTCCTCTCCGCGCGTCCCGTAGTGGGCGACGACGGACGCCAGGCCAAGAACGACGACGGCACCCTCCAGTACCAGGACGTCGGCTTCCTGGGCATCGGCGCGCAGACCGCCCTGGTGCCGCAGCCGGCGTCGACGGTCCTGCCGATGGCGGGCGAAAACATCAAGCAGATCACCGGCGTCGTCCTGAACCTGCCGGCCCGGGTGGCCGGCGTCGCGGAGGCCGCGTTCAGCGAGGCGCCCCGCGACCCCAACGGACCCATCAGTGTGGTGGGGGTGGGGCGGGTTGCCGGCGAGGTCGCCGCCATGGAACAGGTTCCCATGCAGTCCCGGGTGGCGACCCTGGTGGGGCTCCTGGCCGGCCTCAACTTCGCCCTGGCCGTCTTCAACCTCATTCCGCTGCTGCCGCTCGACGGCGGCCACGTGGCCGGCGCGCTGTACGAAGGGGCCCGCCGCAGGATCGCCAAGCTTTTCGGCCGCCCGGACCCCGGCGCCTTCGATATCGCCAAGCTGCTCCCGGTGACCTACGTGGTGGCGGTGCTGCTGATGGGCATGGGCGCCCTGCTGATTTACGCGGACATCGTCAAGCCCGTCAACCTCTTCGGCTGACCTGGCGGCTTCGGCGGTCCTGCGCAGGCGCCCTCCCGGGCCAACCGGATTGTGCTGATTTCTCAATATCAGCCTATTGTGACTTATTTTTAGTAATCAATTGAAAGTGATTGATTATCTAAGATCAGCCCTTTAGGGTGGGGCTATGTACGTGATGACCATCGACCAGCGCGGCAGCAGCGCCGACGTGGACCGTGTCCCGGGCCTCCTGGCGGAGCTGACCGGGCTGTCCACGGCCGGGCGCTTCGAGCGTTCCGTGGGAGACGAGGTCCAAGGCGTCGTGGAGCGCCCGGACGAAGTGGTCGACATTGCACTGCACGCCCTGAGAAGCGGACGCTGGTACGTGGGCATCGGGGTGGGGGCGGTGGACCGGCCCCTGCCTGCCAGCCCGAGGGAAGGCTCCGGGCCGGCCTTCGTGGCCGCGCGGGTGGCCGTCGAGAACGCCAAGTCCGGATCAGCGCATGTGCCGCTGGCCATTGTCTCCGGAGGACTGCGCCGCGGAGCGGCCGCGCCGTCGCCCGCAGGATCTGCCGGCGCCCGCGCCTGCGCCAATGCCGAGGCGGTGCTGCGGCTGATCGGGCGGCTCGTCCAGGACCGGACTGCCGCCCAATGGAAGGTCGTGGATGTGCTGCGCTCGGTGCAGCACGGCCACTCCGGCACACACGGCACGCAGAAAATCGCTGCCAAGGAACTGGGAATTACCGAACAATCGGTGAGCCGTGCGCTGCTGCGCTCCGGCTGGCAGGAAGAATGGGCCGCGAGGCCGGCGGCGGAAATGCTGCTGTCCTTCGCCCATGAAGCAATCACCGGCACCGGCGACGCTGGCGAGCAACCTGCGGACCAGGCCCGGGATGCGGGCGTGGGCCGGCACCCGGATTCCCGCCCCCGGGACAGTACAGAAGGAGACCGGTGGACGCGCTCTGGATCACGCTGACCCTGCTCACTGCCGGCTTCGTCGGCTGGCCCGTAACCGCCCTGGTCTTCCGGCTCGCCCGCACCATCGACGACAGGGCCGACGCCGGCGCCGCCGACCCGGCCAATGACCCCGCGGCGGATGTCACCGTCGACCACCCGACCGCCGGCGCTTCCATCACCGCTACTTCCGGCACCGCTACTTCCGGCAGCGGCAGTTCCGACGCCGGCCCTGCGGCTTCGGCGGCAGGCTCGGCGACCGTCTCGGTCAGCAGCGTGCGGATTTTGCGCGGCGGCGCGATCATCGGTGTGCTGGAGCGGCTGGCGGTCTGCCTCGCCATTCTCGCCGGCGAACCGGTGGCCATCGCCTACGTGGTTGCCATCAAGGGACTGGGCCGCTTTGCCGAGCTGAAGGAGACGCCGGTTGCCGCGGAGCGGTTCATCATCGGCACCCTCACCTCCCTGTTGTGGGCCGCCGGCGTCGCAGCCCTGGCCAAAGTGCTCTTCCTGGGCTGACCGCGGCAGGCGCCCGGATGGGTACCTGCCCGGCGGAGCGATAGTGTATCCATATGACTGTTTTTGCTGTTGAGTACGTCTACGACGCCGAATCCTCCGAAGCCCGCGACGCCACCCGCCCCGCGCACCGCGAATGGACCGCAGGACTTGCCCAGGAGGGAACGCTGCTCGCCAGCGGCCCCTACGGCGACGGCGCCGGTGCCCTGCTCATCTTCAAGGCCGCCGACGAGCAGGCCCTGAACGAGGTCCTCAAGCAGGATCCCTTCGCCTCCGCCGGTGCCATCTCAGGTACCCGCACCATGGTGTGGGCACCTGTGACCGGCCTCCTGGCCGGCCACGCCGCCTGACCAGCCCCGCCAGACCTACTTCGCTACACCTACTTCGATACAAGGAGTCCATGTGACCTCGGTCAGCCTGGGAATGCCTGCAGCACCGCCCCCCGTCCTTGCGCCCCGCCGCAAAACCCGCCAGATCAAGGTGGGCTCGGTGGGCGTCGGTTCCGATTCGCCCATCAGCGTGCAGTCGATGACCACCACGCCCACCACGGACATCAACGCCACCTTGCAGCAGATCGCCGAGCTCACAGCGTCCGGCTGCGACATCGTGCGCGTCGCCTGCCCGTCTGCGGACGACGCCGAGGCGCTGCCGATCATCGCCAAGAAGTCCCAGATCCCGGTGATCGCGGACATCCACTTCCAGCCGAAGTACGTCTTTGCCGCCATCGAGGCAGGCTGTGCCGCCGTCCGCGTGAACCCCGGCAACATCCGCAAGTTCGATGACCAGGTCAAGGAGATCGCGCGCGCGGCGAAGGACCACGGCACCTCGATCCGGATCGGCATCAACGCCGGATCGCTGGAGCCCGGCATCCTGAAGAAGTACGGCAAGGCCACCCCGGAAGCCCTCGTGGAATCTGCCGTCTGGGAGGCCTCGCTGTTCGAAGAGCACGGCTTCAACGACTTCAAGATCTCGGTCAAGCACAACGATCCCGTGATTATGGTTGCCGCCTACGAGATGCTCGCCGAACAGGGCGACTGGCCGCTGCACCTTGGCGTCACGGAGGCCGGTCCCGCGTTCCAGGGCACCATCAAGTCGGCCACGGCTTTCGGTGCACTGCTCTCCCGCGGCATCGGTGACACCATCCGCGTGTCCCTCTCCGCGCCGCCGGTGGAGGAGATCAAGGTGGGAAACCAGATCCTGCAGTCGCTCAACCTGCGCCCGCGCAAGCTCGAGATCGTCTCCTGCCCGTCCTGCGGCCGCGCCCAGGTGGACGTGTACACGCTCGCCGAGCAGGTCACCGCCGGGCTGGAAGGCATGGAGATCCCGCTGCGCGTTGCCGTGATGGGCTGCGTCGTGAACGGGCCGGGCGAAGCCCGCGAAGCCGATCTGGGCGTCGCGTCGGGCAACGGCAAGGGCCAGATCTTTGTGAAGGGCGAGGTCATCAAGACTGTTCCCGAAAGCCAGATTGTTGAGACACTGATCGAAGAGGCCATGCGTATCGCCGAAGAGATGGGGGAGGCCGATGGCGAAGATGCTGTCAAGGGTAGCCCCGTGGTTAGCGTCTCGTAAGGACGGCGCCGGAACCGGCGTCGCCGTCCGGACCCTGGGGGGATCGGACACCTCCCAGCTGCGGGACCTGGCCCGGCAGGACGCCGTGGCCAATGTCTTTATCCTGTCCCATCTGGAGTCGGCCGGTTCGGCGGCTCCCACCGCCGGCGGCGCCAGCATCCTTGGCGTGTTCGACGGCGGCACCCTCCTCGGGGCCTGCTGGGCCGGCGCGAACCTGGTGCCGGTACAGCTGGGCCCGGAGCTTGCCGGCGCGGTTGCACTCGCCGCGCACCGCTCGGGCCGCCGGTACGCCTCCATCTTTGGTCCTGCCGACTCGGTGCTTGCCCTGTACGAGGGGCTGGAACAGTTCGGCCAGGCGGCCCATGAAATCCGCGAGGACCAGCCGCTGCTGACGATTGCCGGGCCGCCCGCCGTGGCTCCGAATCCGCAGCTGGGCTTTGGCCAGCTGGCGGACTTCGATAAAATACTGCCCGCGTGTGCGGCGATGTTCGAAGAGGAAGTGGGCTATTCCCCCTACCTGGGCGGCCGGGAGTACTACAGCCGCCGGGTCAAGGGGCTCATCCGTGAGGGGCATTCCCTGGTCCACCTCGACGCCGCCGGCGAGGTGGTCTTCAAAGCGGAACTTGGCGCGGTCACCCCGGAGGTGACGCAGGTCCAGGGCGTGTGGATGAACCCCTCCCTCCGGGGCCAGGGCCTCAGCGCCGGATACATGGCCGCCGTCGTGGTCCTGGCCCAAACCCGGGCGCCGGTCACCAGCCTCTACGTGAACAACTTCAACACCAGGGCGAGGGCGACGTATGACCGGGTGGGTTTCCGCCAGGTCGGCACGTTCGCCACCGTACTGTTCTAACTCCGGCACGGTTTTAACTTCAGTGCTCTTCTATCCCGGTGGTAACACTGGCCACACGGAAAATATCTGGGTGCGGACTCTTGTTTTCGTGTCGCGCGTCACATAGGTTCGATCTAGCCGTGTCGCTTGGGCACGTGTTTCCCCGGGAGCAACAGCCGGGGGTGCAGACGCCCTGGAGGGCAACACAACGGAACTCACAGCCAGGACTTTGGCGGTGCTGGGGCCGCGGAGCCACGCCATGACAGGATGACCAGCCGGAGACGGCCAGGGGCTTCCGTCAGTTATGGCGTGGCTCTTCTGCGTCCGGGCTGACGGTAGATTAGTACCTAGACTCTTGTGCCGGTTGCCCGGTTGCCCGGTTTTTACTGTTGCCCAGCACCTTCCCAGAAACGGATAGATACCCAGTGGTCCTTCGACTCTCCAAGCTGTTCCTGCGCACCCTGCGTGAAGATCCCGCCGACGCCGAAGTGGCCAGCCACCGGCTCCTGGTCCGCGCCGGGTACATCCGCCGTGCCGCCCCGGGCATCTACACTTGGCTTCCGCTGGGCCTGAGCGTGCTGCGCAAGGTGGAGACGGTCATCCGCGAGGAAATGTCCGCCATCGGCGCGCAGGAAGTCCACTTCCCGGCCCTGCTGCCTAAGGAACCCTACGAGGCCACCAACCGCTGGACCGAGTACGGCGAGGGCATCTTCCGGCTCAAGGACCGCAAGGGCAATGATTACCTGCTGGCGCCCACGCACGAGGAAATGTTCACCCTGCTGGTCAAGGACCTGTACTCCTCGTACAAGGACCTGCCGCTGAGCATCTACCAGATCCAGAACAAGTACCGCGACGAGGCACGTCCCCGGGCGGGCCTGCTGCGCGGCCGCGAATTCATCATGAAGGATTCCTACTCCTTCGACGTCGACGACGCCGGCCTGGACGCCAGCTACGAGGCGCACCGCGGCGCCTACCTAAAGATCTTCGAGCGCCTGGGCCTCGAGGTTGTTCCCGTCTCCGCCACCGCCGGTGCCATGGGCGGGTCCAAGAGCGAGGAATTTCTGCACCCCACCGAGATCGGCGAGGACACCTTCGTCCGCTCCGCCGGCGGGTACGCGGCCAACGTCGAGGCCGTCACCACCGTGGTCCCCGCGGACATCGACTTCAGCAACGCCCCGGCCGCCGAGGTCCGGGACACCCCGGATACCCCCACCATCGAGACGCTCGTCGATGCCGCCAACGTCCTGGTGCCCCGGGCAGAGGCCGACGGCGGCGCCTGGACTGCCGCTGACACGCTCAAGAACGTCGTCCTCGCCGTCACCCTGCCCACCGGCGAACGCCAGATCGTCGTCATCGGCGTTCCGGGCGACCGCGGCGTGGACCTCAAGCGCGTGGAAGCGAACATCGGATCCTTCCTGCCGATCGCCGGTGAGATCACCCTCGAAGCCGCCGGCGAGGAGGACCTCAAGAAGCAGCCCCTCATCGTCAAGGGCTACCTCGGACCGGGCCTGTCCCTCGACGCTCCGCTGCTCGGCACCGAAGGGGCCGCCAAGCTGCTGTACCTGGTGGATCCCCGGGTGGTCAGCGGTACCGCATGGGTCACCGGCGCCAACGAGGCCGGCAAGCACGTCTTCGGCCTGGTCGCAGGACGCGACTTCGGCTGGGACGGCGTCATCGAGTGCACCGAGGTGCGCGCCGGCGACGAAGCCCCGGACGGCTCCGGCCCGCTGGAAACCGCCCGCGGCATCGAAATGGGCCACATCTTCCAGCTCGGCCGCAAGTATGCCGAAGCCCTGGAGCTGAAAGTCCTGGACCAGAACGGCAAGCAGGTGGTGGTGACCATGGGATCCTACGGCGTCGGCGTCACCCGCGCCGTCGCGGCCCTGGCCGAATCCAACCACGACGACAAGGGCCTCGTCTGGCCCCGCGCCGTCGCGCCGGCCGATGTCCACGTTGTGGCCGTGGGCCGCGGCGAGGAAATCTTCGCCGCCGCCGAGAAGCTGGCCCTCGAACTTGAAGCCGCCGGTCTCGACGTGATCTACGACGACCGTCCCAAGGTGTCTCCGGGTGTGAAGTTCGGCGATGCGGAACTGGTGGGCGTGCCGACCATCCTCGCCGTCGGGCGCGGCCTGGTGGACGGCGTGGTCGAGATCAAGGACCGCCGCAGCGGCAACGCTGAAAACATCGCCGTTGAGAAGGCTGTCGACTACGTGGTCGACGCCGTCCGCAACCACTAACCCGCCCTTCCAGGCGTGGTTTCCGGACTCGAATCGATCGAGCTCAGCACCCTCATCCTGATCGTGGTCGCCGGCTTCGCCGCGGGCTGGGTCGATGCCGTCGTCGGCGGCGGGGGACTGATCCAGCTCCCGGCGATGCTGCTGGTGCCGGGCATCAGCCCGGTGCAGGCGCTGGCGACGAACAAGATGGGGTCGATTTTCGGCACCGCCACCAGCGCCGTTACGTATTACGGGCGGGTGCGGCCGGATCTGCGCACAGCGCTGCCCATGGCCGTCATTGCCATGGCCGGGAGCTTTGGCGGGGCCGTGCTCGCGGCCAACCTCCCGGCCAGCGTGTTCAAACCCATCATCGTGGTGGCGCTGGTCGCCGTCGCGCTGTTCACCGCGTTCCGGCCCAACGTGGGGGAGCTGACCAAGCTGCGGCACAACGGCCACCGGCACTATGTGCTGGCATGCTTGATCGGCGGTGTGATCGGCTTCTACGACGGACTGATCGGCCCCGGCACCGGGTCCTTCCTGGTCATCGCGCTGGTCTCGGCCATGGGCTATGCCTTCCTCGAAGCCAGTGCCAAGGCGAAGATCGTGAACATGGCCACGAACGCCGGGGCGCTGTTGTTCTTCGTGCCGCACGGTGCCGTGCTGTGGGGTCTTGGGCTGGTCCTTGGCGTTGCGAACATGGCAGGCGGCTACCTCGGCGCCCGGACGGCCGTGACGCAGGGAAACAAATTCATCCGCATTGTGTTCCTCGCCGTGGTGGCGGCGCTGATCGTCAAGCTGGGCTCCGACATCTGGTACGACAACTTCGCCTGACACCCCTCCCCGTCCCCTCGCCCCGGGCGTAGCATGCAGCTATGTCAGCTCCTGAAGAACGCTACAGCGACGCCCTGGAGTCCGCCGCCCGGCACGCACGCCGGTGGCTGGAGAGCCAGGTAACACGGCACGTCGGCCCCCGGGTGACCGCGGCGGACCTCGCGTCCGCCTTCGGAGGTCCGCTGCCCCAAGGCGGAATGCCGCCAGCGGAGGTGGTGGACTATCTGGCTGCGAAGGCCGAACCGGGGCTCATGGCCATGCCCTCCGGACGGTTCTTCGGCTGGGTCATCGGCGGCACCCTGCCGGCCGCGTTGGCCGCGGACTGGCTGGTCAGCGCGTGGGACCAGAACGCGGTGCTCCGCTACGCGTCCCCAGCCGCGGCCGCCGTCGAAGAGGCCGCCGGAGCGTGGCTGCTGCAACTGCTGGGGCTTCCGGCAGAGTCCGACGTCGGGTTCGCCACCGGCGCGACGATGGCGAACTTTGCCGGGCTGGCGGCCGGGCGCTGGCGCCTGATGGCCGACGCCGGGTGGGACTTCGACGGCGACGGCCTCTTCGGCGCCCCGCGGATCGAGTGCTTCGTGGGGCGGGAACGGCACGACTCGATCGACCTTGCCCTGCGGTATCTGGGGCTGGGGCGGCCCACGGTGGTCCCCGTGGACCGGCAGGGCCGCATCGACCCGCGGGAGCTGGACCGGGCCCTGGGCAGCGCCGTCGAGCAGGCGTCAGCCGCCGGTTCCGGCCCGGCCCGGCTGCTGGTCTGCCTGCAGGCCGGCAACCTGCACTCCGGAGCCTTTGATCCGTTCCTGGAGGCAATCGCCGTCGCAAAGGCCCGCGGCGCCTGGGTCCATGTGGACGGCGCGTTCGGGCTCTGGGCCGCGGCCGTCCCGGAGCTCGCCGCCCTGACCGCCGGGATGCAGGGCGCCGATTCGTGGGGGACTGACGCGCACAAGACCCTCAACGTCCCCTATGACTGCGGGATCGCGGTGGTCCGGGATGCCCGGGCCCTGCGCGCGGCCATGGGCCTGCACACGAGTTACCTGATCCAGGACGCGGATGGCGCGCCGGACCCCTTCGAATCCGTACCTGAGTTGTCCCGCCGGGCCCGCGGGGTGCCGGTCTGGGCCGCGCTGAAATCGCTGGGCAGGGACGGCGTGGTCGCCCAGGTCCGCGGGCTGGTGCGGCACGCCCGGCAGCTGGCGGAGCGGCTGTCCGCGCTGGACGGCGTCGAGGTGCTCAACGACGTCGACTACACCCAGGTCTCGCTGGCCTTCGGCGACGACGCCACCACCCGCGCGGTCACCGCCCGGATCATCGCCGACGGCAGGGTCTGGATGTCCGGATCGCGCTGGCAGGACCGCGACATCCTGCGGATTTCGGTCAGCAACTGGAGCACGGACGACGCCGATGTGGCAGTCGCCGTCGACGCCGTCCGGAACGCCCTGGCAGCGGTCCGCGGGTCCGCCGGCTAGCTGGCAGCTTCTCCGGGCGCCGGCAGTTCGTGCGGCGCGGGAAGCTCCGGAAGGGTCCGGCCGGCCAGCGTGCTGGCCACCCAGAGCGACCGGGCAAGGTCGCCCCCGTGGCGTGGCTTCGCGGCGTACCAGAGGGCATTTTCCACCTCGCGGGCCAGGCTCCATTGCCGGGCCACCTCGGCGTCGAGCCCTGCGGCCATGCTGAAGTCGCGGCAGCGCTCCTGCAGGCCCCGTTCCGGGTCCGCCCGGGACAGCTCACCGATCCGGTTCCACAGCAACGGTGCCACTGCGAACTCCGCCTCGCCGATCATGGGCTGCGGATCGATGGCGGCCCAGCTGTCGGTGTGGTCATGGCCGCCGTCGGGGTTGTTCCTGCCGGACCGGGCCGGCATGTTCAGTTCGCGGCCGGGCCGGGCCAGGATATTCAGGTAGTGCAGATCGGTATGGACTAGCACATCCTTCCCGGAGCGGCGGCCGACGGCTCCGCGGGTCTGGCAGACCTCCAGCGCGGCTTCCAGCAGCCAGCGCGGGAAGGGCCGGCCCAGCCGTTCCCAGCTCTCCGGCAGTTCGTCACTCCATTGCTCAGCCCGCGCCGCGATGTGGCTGAACTCCCGCCATTCCGGCCGCCCGTCCGGGGCGAGGCTCAGCCGGCGGACCAGAGCGCCCCAGACCGGGACGGCCTCGTCCATGGGCACGTCCTGGAGGGAATGGTCGGCGGCCAGGCGTTCCAGCAGCAGCGCGCCCGCATCGGCGTCGTGGGCCAGAAGCCGGACCGCGCCGTGCCCGTTCCAGAGGGCCAGGGCATGGGGTTCCACGAGGGCTTCGTCGTGCGGATAGGCGATCTTCAGAACGGCTGCTTTACCGTCGGCGGCGTTGCCGACTGCATCGGCCCGGTCGGCGTCGGCACGGCGCCGCACCGGGACCACGATGGCCCCGTGACCGTTCCACGGCAGAGCGCCGGGCGCGAGGTCCAGCTCAAGCTGCCACTGCTTCAGGCAGCGCCCGACCAGCCGGGGCAGCGAGGACAGCCAGTCGCGGCCGGTGGAGCTGGCGCCGTAGCGGCGGCCGAGGTCGGGCGGAAGGGGGATGTCTGCAGGCTGGCTCATCGGATCCAGCGTAGTGGCTGGCCCTTGTTAGACGGTGATGCCGCTGGCGCCGAGCCAGCTGCCGATCAGGAAGGTCGCGATGAGCGCCGCGGCTCCGCCGATCACCACGCGGACGGCCGCTTTCGTCTTGGAACCGCCGCCGATCCAGGCGCCGATGGCTCCGGTCAGGGCCAGTGCGATCAGCACGGCCACAAACGTCAGCGGTACGCGGATGTCCTCCGGCGGCAGCAGGATGGCCAGCATGGGCAGGATCGCGCCGATGAGGAACGCCGCAGCGGAGGCGAACGCGGCATGCCACGGGCTGACAATATCGGTCTCGTCGATGTGCAGCTCCGCGGAAAGGTGGGCGCCCAGGGCATCGTGGGCGGTGAGTTCCTTGGCCACGGTGCGGGCCGTGTCGGCGCTGAGGCCCTTGCCCTGATAGATCGCGGCGAGTTCCTCGAGCTCCTCCTCGGGCTGTTCGGCCAGTTCCCGGCGTTCCTTTTCGATCAGGGCCTTCTGGCTGTCCTTCTGGCTGCTCACGGAGACGTACTCGCCCAGGGCCATCGAGATTGAACCGCCTACGACGCCGGCCGCACCGGCGACGAGGATGGGCCCGGAATCAGTGGTCACACCGGCGACGCCCACCACGATGGCGGCGACGGACACGATGCCGTCATTGGCGCCCAGCACGCCCGCCCGCAGCCAGTTGAGCCGGTGCGCGATGTCGTTACGGTGGGGTTCATTCTCATGCTGGATGGGGGCGGTTTGGCTGTCCATGACTACAGCAAAGCACCGGAACTCACTGCTGGCCAGCATGAGGAGGCTAAGCAAAGTAAGCCCCGGCTTCCCCGGTGAGGGGAAAACCAGCAGGCTAGGGGCTGGGAGTGGGCGACGGGGCGGGCAGTTCCGGGAACCCTTGCGGGTCTGCTGCCAGGCCGGGCAGGGCGCCGGTCTCCGCGCCCCAGAGGGCAGACCGACGGGCCGTACCCACCAGGCCGGAGATCGCCCACTGACGGGTCGGGCCCTCGCTCAGGGCCACCAGGTCGCCGTAGACGGGCAACGCCGTGGCTTCCAGGCCTCCGAGGCCGGCGGCGGGGGAGGCGAGGAACTCCGGGGTCATGGTGTAGCCGGCCTCGCGGGGCGGCACCGGGGCGCAGTGCACCCTGCTCAGGTCTTCAGCATCCGTGGCGAGGGCTTCGTGCCTGGTGAGCTGCCGCGACGCCGAGGCAGCCGCAGCGCCGTCCATCCTGGTCAGGGCCACCTGGTAGCCGTACACGGCTTCCAGCTCGGTCCGCACGGTGGCCGCCAGCGCGCCGTGCAGCGTAGCGGCGGCGGAGTCCTGGTCAGCCGAAGGTTCCGCCGGGGAGGACGACGGCGACCCCGTGGCGTCCTGGCAAGCGCCGGACAGGCCGTCGACTCCCGGGGCCCCGGCGCCGGGGTCGGGTCCGGCAGGGGCCGGTGCCCCTGCGGCCGCGGCGAGCGATGACGCCTGGAGCAGCTGGGCGGTCCCCACGGCGGCCAGCAGCCTGGCCATGCCGCCGTCGGACCCGGCAGCGTCGGCGAACCGTTGCGAGGCGCTGGCCGCAAGTTCCGTAGCCAGCGCGGCGGCCGTAGCAGGCGGCTGAGCGACAGCCGGGGAAGAGGTGGGGGAAACGGACGGGGAAGCAGATGTACCAGCGGACGGGGAGCGCGGCGCCGGAGGGGAGGCCGGCGCGCTTTGGCCCGGCACCAGGAGGGCCCGGGCCTGGTTTGTCAGCAAACTCACAGTCCCTGCCGCGGCGGCTTTTTCGTCGCCCGCGGTGGAGCGGGCGAGCTGCTCGCCGGCAGCCCGCAGCCGCAGTGTCTCAGTTAGCGCGGCGGACCTCGCCTGTTCGGAAAACGGCGGTTCGGCAGGCTCCGGGGGGCTCCCGGGGCGCAGTGCCATGCCCAGGCTGACCACCACCAGGGCAAGGCAGGCCAGGAGCGCGACGCGGGGAATGAGCTCCCGCCGCCGCTTTTCCCCGGTGTCGTCTTTCACAACAGACCATTTTGTCATGGTTGGCATGCAGGCCGGGAACTCGGTGCACCACGGCGCCCGGAAAATGGCTAGGCTAGTACACACAACATCATCTAACGGGAGGCGGCCGGCATCATGACCAACGCAGAAGCCACGACTTCAACAGACCGGACCGGAACGGGGAAGGCTGAAGCCGCACCCGCCCACAACTTCGAGGCCGAGCGGTTGCATGCCCTCCTGGAACCCGAAGTTCTCGCAAACCGGCTGTATCTGGAGGACGTTTCCATTCATGTCGCCGGGGCCAACCGGGTAGTCCACGTAGTGGTGGACCTGCCCCAGGAGGAAACCGGCGGCGTCGGCCTCGACGTCATCGCCGAGATCTCCAAGACCCTCTCCGACACCCTGGACAACGATCCCAGCACCGACTCACGCCCGTACGAGCTTGAAGTCTCCTCGCCCGGCGTCGGCCGGCCCCTGACCGAAGAACGGCACTGGCACCGCGCCCGCGGCCGGATGGTCAAGGTCAACGTCCTGCAGGGTGAAAACGTCACCGGCCGGGTCCAGGCCGTCGACGCCGACGGCGTCACGCTGGTCCCGGAAATCACCGTGAAGAAGGGCATGAAGCCCAAGCAGGGCGAGCCCATCAAGCTTCCTTTCGACAGGATCCGCAGTGGAAAAGTCGAGATAGAGTTCAGCCACCTCGAAGAGGCCGGCCTGAAGAACGCAGACAACGGACCTTCTGAGGAGGCCTAATGGATATTGACATGAGCGCACTGAGACTCCTGGAGCGTGAGCGTGAAATCCCGCTGGATCTCCTGATTCCGACCATCGAGCAGGCCCTCCTGGTGGCCTACCACAAGACGCCGGGAGCCTTCGAGAAGGCCCGGGCCGAGCTGGACCGCAAGAGCGGGCACGTGACCATCTGGGCCACCGAGATCGACGACGACGGCGCCCCGGTGGGCGAATTCGAAGACACCCCCGCCGGTTTCGGCCGCATTGCCGCCAGCACCGCGCGGCAGATCATCCTGCAGCGCCTGCGCGACGCCGAGGACGACAACGTGCTGGGCCAGTTCAAGGGCCGCGAGGGCGAGCTGGTGGCCGGCACCATCCAGCAGGGCAACAACCCGCACATGATCCAGGTCAACCTGGGCACGGTGGAGGCACTGCTCCCGCCGCCCGAGCAGGTCCCGGGGGAGAAGTACACCCACGGAAACCGGCTCCGCGCGTTCGTGATCGATGTGCACCGCGGCACCAAGGGCCCGTCCATCACGCTGTCCCGGTCCCACCCGGGTCTTGTGCGGAAGCTCTTCGAAATGGAAGTTCCGGAAATCGCGGACCGCTCCGTGGAGATCGTCGCCCTGGCCCGTGAGGCCGGACACCGCACCAAGATGGCCGTCAAGGCCAACAACCCCGGCATCAACGCCAAGGGCGCCTGCATCGGTGAAATGGGCTCCCGTGTCCGCGCGGTCATGAACGAACTCAACGACGAGAAGATCGACATTGTGGACTACAGCGACGATCCGGCGACGTTCATCGCCAGCGCGCTGTCCCCGTCGCGGGTGAATTCGGTCACCATCACGGACGAAGCAACCCGCTCCGCGCGCGTGGTGGTCCCGGACTACCAGCTCTCGCTCGCGATCGGCAAGGAAGGCCAGAACGCCCGTCTCGCCGCCAAGCTCACCGGCTGGCGGATTGACATCGTGTCCGACGCCGCAACCGGCCGCGACAAATAGCTCCAGACAAATCGGTCCCGCGCACGCGGGAACCGGCACAAGGGCCGCAACTCAGGCCCGCCCGTCAGCGTCCGAGTCCCCGCAAGTTCGGGGACCGGGCGCTTGAGGGGCTAGAATAGACATGACCGCGCCTAACGGCCGGTATCCGCGTGTCCTCAACGCGTCCGGGTTCAGTCCGGCGAAGGTGTTGTCCGCAACCCTTGGCCAGGCAAGCTCCGGAAGCCCGGGGCCGGCAGATATGTACTGGCAGGAAGATACTCGTAAGTGGCACATGTGCAACACCTCGAGAATCAGCCGCAGCGCACCTGCATTGGATGCCGGAAAAAAGGTCCGCGGTCGGAGCTACTCCGGCTCGTCGCCGACGTCAGCGGTTCATCCGCCGTCGTAGTGGATGAACGACGCCGGATGGCTGGCCGGGGTGCATGGCTGCACCCCAGCGAAAAGTGCCTGGCACTGGCGGTCAAACGTCGAGCGTTCGGTCGCGCCCTCAATGGCGCCGCCGGAACAGCCGACGTCGAACGCCGGATCCTGGCAGGCACGCAAGCCGTGGACACCCCGGTGGCCGCAGCAACAACCGTCCAACCTGAAAGCGGGTCAGAAAACTGATGGAAACCCGATGAGTTCCCAGCGATGAGTGCGCAACGATGACAACTTTGTTGCGCTCTGCAATGGGCCTTTCAGCTGCACTCGCGGCGGAGGCCCGCAGTAAGAAGTAGACGGTTCGTGCCTGGCTCGGTGCGGACCGAGACAGGAGAAATGTGGCCAAGGTCCGCGTACATGAGCTTGCTAAAGAGCTCGGTATTACTTCCAAAGATGCAGTAACCAAACTGCAGGAACTGGGCGAATTCGTTCGCTCCGCCTCTTCCACCATTGAGGCCCCCGTTGTGAGGAAACTCCGCAACGCATACCCCGACGCAGCAGCGGCTTCGAAGTCCGAAGCGCCCGCGTCCGCCCCCAAGGCACCCGCCAGCCCCTCGGCAACCCGTCCGGCGCCCGCGCCGGCCCCGGCAGCGCCGGCAGGTGCAGAGGCCAAGACTGAAGCTCCGGCTCCGGCAGCAGCTGCTCCGGCGCCCAGTGCCGCCCCGGCGGCTCCCGCTGCACCGGCAGCCCCCGCTGCCCAGACTCCGGCTGCGCAGGCTCCGGCCGCGCCGTCGACGGGCGTCAAGCCCGGCGCACGTCCGGCTCCCAAGGCTGAAACCCCGGCTGCTCCGGCACGCCAGGGCTCGGCACCCCGCCCGGGCGGTCCCCGTCCCGGCAACAACCCGTTCGCCACGTCCCAGGGCATGCCCCGCGGCCGCGGCGGCGACAACGATCGTCCCTCGCGTCCGGGCAACAACCCGTTCGCTCCTTCCCAGGGCATGCCGCGTCCGGGCGGAAGCCGCACCGAGGGTGAACGCCCCGGCGGCCCGCGTCCCGCAGCAGGCGCCGGCGGTCCCCGTCCGGGTGCTCCCCGCACCGGCGGCGCTCCGGGTGCACGCCCGGGTGCTCCCCGTCCGGCTGGCGCTCCCGGCGCCGGCCGTCCGGCAGGCGCCGGCGGAAACCGTCCGACTCCCGGCATGATGCCCAACCGCACCGAACGTCCCGCACCGGCTGGTGCAGGCCGTCCCGGCGGCGGCGCACGTGGTCCGGGGCGTCCGGGTGGCGCTCCAGGAACCGGTGCTCCCGGTGCCGGTGGCGGCGCTCCGGCCGGCGGCGGCTTCGGCAAGGGTGGCCGCGGTCGCGGTGGCACCCAGGGTGCTTTCGGCAAGGGCGGCGCAGGACGTGGCAAGCAGCGCAAGTCGAAGCGAGCCAAGCGTCAGGAACTCGAGCAGATGAGTGCTCCGTCGCTGGGTGGCGTGAGCGTACCCCGCGGCGACGGCAACACCGTAGTCCGGCTTCGCCGTGGCTCGTCCATCACGGACTTTGCCGACAAGATCGAGGCGAACCCCGCTGCACTGGTGACCGTGCTCTTCCACCTCGGCGAAATGGCTACGGCCACGCAGTCGCTGGATGAAGAGACCTTCGCCCTGCTCGGCGAGGAGCTTGGCTACAAGCTCCAGGTCGTGTCCCCGGAGGATGAGGAGCGCGAGCTCCTGTCCGGCTTCGACATCGACTTCGAAGCCGAACTGGAAGCCGAAGGCGACGAGGAACTTGAGGCACGTCCTCCGGTTGTCACCGTCATGGGTCACGTCGACCACGGTAAGACCCGCCTGCTCGATGCCATCCGCAAGTCCGACGTTATGGCGGGCGAGCACGGCGGCATCACGCAGCACATCGGTGCATACCAGGTCACACACGCCCACGAGGGTACCGATCGCAAGATCACCTTCATCGATACTCCGGGCCACGAGGCGTTCACCGCCATGCGTGCCCGTGGTGCGAAGGTCACCGACATCGCCATCCTGGTGGTTGCAGCGGACGACGGCGTAATGCCGCAGACCATTGAAGCCCTTAACCACGCCCAGGCGGCCAACGTGCCGATCGTCGTGGCCGTGAACAAGATCGACAAGGAAGGCGCCAACCCGGAGAAGGTCCGCGGCCAGCTGACCGAGTACGGACTGGTCCCGGAAGAGTACGGTGGCGACACCATGTTCGTGGAGGTCTCTGCCCGCCAGAACCTGCACATCGACGAGCTGCTCGAGGCCGTACTGCTCACCGCAGACGCAGCCCTGGACATGCGCGCCAACCCGAACAAGGACGCCCGCGGTATCGCGATTGAAGCCAACCTGGACAAGGGCCGCGGCGCGGTTGCTACCGTCCTGGTTCAGTCCGGCACCCTGAACGTCGGCGACACCATCGTGGCAGGCACGGCCCACGGCCGCGTCCGTGCGATGTTCGACGACGACGGCAGCGCCCTCACCCAGGCGGGTCCGTCCCGCCCGGTTCAGGTACTGGGTCTGTCCAACGTCCCGCGCGCCGGCGACACCTTCTTCGTGACCGCTGACGAGCGCACCGCCCGCCAGATCGCCGAGAAGCGTGAAGCTGCGGACCGCAACGCCGCCCTGGCCAAGCGCCGCAAGCGCATCAGCCTGGAAGACTTCGACCAGGCCGTCGCCGATGGCAAGATCGACACCCTCAACCTCATCCTCAAGGGTGACGTGTCCGGTGCCGTGGAAGCCCTCGAAGACGCGCTGCTCAAGATCGATGTCGGCGAGGGCGTCCAGCTCCGCGTTATCCACCGCGGTGTCGGTGCGATCACGCAGAACGACGTCAACCTGGCGACGGTCGACAGCGCCGTCATCATCGGCTTCAACGTCAAGCCCGCCGAGCGTGTTGCCGAACTGGCAGACCGCGAAGGCGTGGACATGCGCTTCTACTCCGTCATCTACGCAGCAATCGATGACATTGAGGCAGCCCTCAAGGGCATGCTCAAGCCGGAGTACGAAGAGCACCAGCTTGGCACCGCCGAGGTCCGCGAAGTGTTCCGTTCCTCCAAGTTCGGCAACATTGCAGGCTCGATCGTGCGCTCGGGTGTTATCCGACGCAACGCCAAGGCCCGCATCAGCCGCGACGGCAAGATCATCGGTGACAACCTCACCGTTGAGACGCTCAAGCGCTTCAAGGACGACGCCACTGAGGTCCGCACGGACTTCGAGTGTGGTATCGGGCTTGGTTCGTTCAACGACATCACCGAAGGTGACATCATCGAGACCTTCGAGATGCGCGAAAAGCCGCGCGTCTAAGTTGGTTTAGCGTTACAGGTGCGGGGCCGTTGGGTTTTTCCCGGCGGCCCCGCCCCTTCGCCGGACGGTTTCGATCTTCGATCGCAAACCGACCGGCTCCGACAGGCCCGATGCCACTCCCAGGCCGCCGGAAAAAACCCAACGGTAGTCCGTCGTAGACTCGCCTTAAAGGCGTGGCATCAAAACTCAACAGTTGTGCGACCACCGTTCCGGCGCCGTCGTACATCCAAAATTTTTTAGGAGTGGAAATGGCTGATCCCGCACGGGCTGCCAAGTTGGCGCAGCGGATTAAGGTTGTTGTTGCTGAGGCGCTGGGCCGGAGGGTCAAGGATCCTCGGCTTGAGGGCGTCACTGTTACCGATGCGCGCGTGACCAACGATCTTCAGCACGCCACCGTCTACTACACGGTGTTCGGCGACCAGCTGGTCCAGGCTGAGGCCGCCAAGGGGCTTGAGAAGGCCAAGGGCGTGCTGCGTCAGGAAGTCGGCCGGAACATCACCGTCCGGCTGACCCCCACCCTGGAGTTCGTGGCGGACCAGATCCCGGTCAACGCCTCGAACCTGGAGGAACTGCTCCGGGCCGCGAAGAAGCGCGACGCCGAGGTGGCCGCACTCGCTGCCAGCGCCAAGCACGCCGGCGACGCCGACCCCTACAAGAGCGATACTCCGCAGGACGTGGAGCTCGACGAGGACGATTTCGACGAAGAGGACCTGGACCTCATCGACGAAGACGACGTCGACGAAGACAGCAACAAGTAGTCCAGCAACAACGCAGTCACTGATACAAGTGACTTTCTGTACGGAAATGGCCGGCCCCTGCAGGGGACCGGCCATTTCTGTCGGGTCTTCGGTGGGGGACAGTTCAGCCGGGTCAGTCGTCGCCGAGGTCCAGGTACACCACCCTGCCGTCGGGCGGACCGTTGGCTCCGGGTAGGGAATTGACCGTGGCGTATAGGGTGTCCCCGCGGAGATCGACGTCGGCCGTGAAGACGGCGGCCAGCACCAGGGTCTGTTCGCCTGAGTCCGGATCGATCTTGAGGACGCCGTCGCCGAAGAGCGAGGCAACATACATGTCGCCGTTGTCGGCCAGGGCCAGTCCGGTGGGCGTCAGGATGTCATCGGCCACCAGCTCCACCTCGTCGCCGTCGGGGTCCACTTTGTAGATCGCCCCGCGGGCGCCCATCCTCGGGTCTTCCGGCCCGCCCGGGAGCGAGGTCACGTACAGCCAGCCGTCACGCCCCACGGCGACGTCGGTCGGGACGGCCTCGAAATCGTAGGTCGATCCCACCACGCAGTCCGGCAGGCCGTTGGCGGCCGCGACGTCCTTGGTAATTTCATACGGCCGCGGCGGCAGCACCGCGACAGTCTGGGTCTCGCCGCTGCTGGTGTCAACGGAGACCACGCTGTTCGCCCCGGCGTCAGCGACGTAAATGGTCTCGTCGGTGAGCGCGATGCCGTACGGGTGCGAATCGATTTCTCCCTCGTAGGTTTCGGGCATCGTGGGAGGCAGTTTCGCCGCGCAGCCATCGGGCAGGTCGCGGTAGCCGTACCGGGTGTCGCCGTCGGCGTTCTCTTCAGTTTCCAGCGCGGCGAAATCGCCCAGGGTCCGCTGCTTCCCGTCTTCGCCGATGATGCGGACGTGGCCGGCCAGCGCTGCAGGGTTGGGGCCGGCGCCCTTGCTCTCCAGGAAATACGTCTCGCCGTCCTGGCGGGCATTGCCCGCAACGCTCCAGTCAGGGGTTTCGTAGAGGACGTGCCGGGTGCCCTTGGAATCGACACGGGTCAGCCGGCCGGCGAAGGACTCGCTCACCGTCACGGAACCGTGGCGGCCGGCAGTGACATGCAGCGGGCCCACCAGCTTGTCGGTGAGCACCACCGGAGCCTTCGCTTCGGTGGTCCCGCCAGACGTTGTGCCGGTGGCATGGCCCGGGGCTGCGCCGGCAGCTGTCCCAGCGGAGAGGAACACGGCGGCCGTGACGGCCGTGGCTAGCAGTGACAATCCCATTCCCATGGTTGGCTCCCGAGGCGAGTGATGATTTATCCAGACGACTGAGACCGCTGAGACCATTGAGACCGGTGGAGTGGCCGCCCGATTCTTCGAGGCGGCCCCTACAGCGGATATTAGGCCGCGGGAGCCGCAAAGTCGATGACTTCCCGGCAGGCCGGGATCCTCCGCGGCTGACGGCGGTTCTGGCTATGATCGGACCATGCTGACACCACCCCCGGCCCCGGACATCAACCGATTCCTGGATCAGGCCATCCAGCTCGCCGCCGGGAGCGCGGCCGACGGCGGCGGACCGTTCGGGGCACTGGTGGTAACGGCCGACGGTCGGGTCCACACGGGCGTCAACCGGGTGACCCGGGACAACGATCCCACCGCCCACGCCGAAGTGGTGGCCATCCGCACGGCCGCGGCCGCCGTCGCCAACTTCGATCTCAGCGGCGCCGTGCTCTACGCAAGTTGTGAACCGTGTCCGCTGTGTCTCGCCGCGGCCCTGTGGGCCCGGGTGGACCTGGTCTACTTCGCCGCGGACCGCCACGCGGCCGCCGCCGCAGGGTTCGACGACGCGCTGTTCTATGAGTACTTCAACGGAACCCGGCCGGAACTCATGCCGGTCCGGCAGGCGTCCGTCCCGGCGTCGGACGTTCCTTTCCAGGCCTGGCGCGCGAACCCGGGCCGCATCGAGTACTAAGGCACCCGGCCCCGGGGGTCTTTGGACTCTAGGCCCCCTCCGCGCCGGGGAGTCCCATGGAACCATGACTGCGGGGACTCGGGAAGGCGGTGGGCCGTGGGCTCCGGCTTGATTACGTGCCCCCACTGCGGGAAGACCAACCGGATTCCGGCATCGGCTGCCGGTCATCCGCGCTGCGGCAACTGCCGCAAGGACCTGCCCTGGATCGTCGCGGCCGGTGACGCCGACTTTGCTGTTATCGCCGAGCAGTCCTCGACGCCGGCGCTGGTCGACTTCTGGGCTGCCTGGTGCGGTCCCTGCCGCATGGTCAGCCCGGTGCTGGACAAGCTGGCCCAGGAGCGCGCCGGCCAGGTCAAACTCGTCAAGGTCGACGTCGACACGTCACCGGCGCTCTCGCAGCGTTTCGGCATCCAGGCGATCCCGACCATCCTGCTGATCAGGGACGGCAAAGTAGTTGCCCGCCAAGCGGGAGCGCCGCCCGCCGCGGCCCTGCGCCAGTGGCTCGACGGGACGTTGGCGGCAGGCCGTCCGTGACGGGCCCAACGGCGAGACGGAGGAAGCTATGACCGAGATAGTGCGCTACGAAGTGGGATCCGGGACCGTCCTGGTGGAGGTCGCGGACAACAGCTTCGGCGTCGAACGGCCCGCGCGGAACGAGCAGGGAATTACGGACGCCGGGCGGCGGCTGGAAGATGCGCTCTCCGCCATCCGGCCGGCGGCCAACGCGGCGGCGGAGGTCCTCAAGGAAGTTGGCGCCGAGCGCCTGGAACTTCAATTCGGCGTGAAGCTGGCCGGTGAAGCGGGGGCGATCATTGCGCAGAACTGCTCCGAGGGCCACTTCATCGTCACCATGTCCTTCACGCAGGCTCCCGCCGCGCACCTGGCGCCCGAGGAAGAAATCATGCTGTGAGCGGCTTCAGCGGCGCCTGCTCCGCGCACCCTGGGCGCCCAGGCCGCCCAGGAACGGCGAGCCGACCCCCAGCAGGAAGCCGAAGTCGTACCAGTTTCCGGCACGGGCCGAGTTGTAGAACGGAAACTCGCTCCATTGCCCGAAGACGTGGACGATCAGCACAATCCACGCCGTGAGCCCGTTCCAGATGCCCCATAACAAGTCCTGCCACCACATGTGAACCTCCCTCACCGGGCCCGGATACACCAGGCACGGAACCACCAACCCGGAAACGGACGTCCCGGGACGCGCGCGGAAAGCATGCGTTGCGCTCAGGGTAGGCGCTGCCCGCCCCCGGCGGTAGGGGACAGGGACCCGTTGGCGCAGGTCTCAGCCCGCACGGCTCAGCCCGCGCGGCCCTCAGCCCGCGCGGCCCTCAGCCCAGCCGGGCCGGGAGCCGGCCGAGGCCTTCCACCAGTTCAGCCTGGCTGCCACACAGCGCAATCCGGATCCAGCCCTCGCCGATCGAGCCGAACGCGGTGCCGGGGGCAAAGGACACCCCGGAATCGGCCAGGAAGCGCCGGACCCAGGAGCGCACATCCCCGCCGCTGACGTGGGACACATCGGCCCAGAGGTAGAAGGCCCCCTGCGCGGTGAGGAACGGGATCGCCTTGGCCTCCAACACCGCCGAGGCGGCGTCCCGGTTGGCCCGGTAGTGCGCGTGGGCGTGGCTGACGTAGTCCTGCGGGCCCGTCAGGGCGGCAAGCGCCGCGTACTGCGAGGGGGAGGCAACGCAGGACACGATCGCCTCCATCACGTTGTTCATCTGCTGCTCCAGGCCGGGCGGGCAGATCAGGGCGCCGATGCGCAGCCCGGTCAGGCCGTAGGTTTTGGAGAGCGTGAGCGAGGTGAACACGCGGGCTTCGCCGGGGACGTCGCTGTCGAAACGGGCTGGGCTCACATGCGGTACGTCGTAGGTGAACGCCTCGTAGCATTCGTCGGAGATGATCCACAGGTCATGGCGGACGGCCAGTTCCACGAGGCTACGGGTCAGCTCTTCGCCCAGGACGGCACCCAGCGGATTCGACGGCGAGTTGAGGATCAGCACCTTGGTCCGCGGCGTGATGAGCTCCTCGATGTCCGCGATCCGGGGCTGGAAATCGTGTTCGGGGTACAGCGGGTACCGGACGGGGACGGCGTGCAGCAGGCTGCTGGTCATCGCGAACGTGGGGTAGCCCGGATTGGGGATCAGGATCTCATCGCCGGGGGAGAGCAGCAGGCTCATCGTGAAGTGCAGGCCCTGCTGGGCGCCGTCGACCACGTACACCCGGTCCGCCCCGACCGGCGTCGCGTTGTGTTCGCGGAACCTGGCCGCGAACGCCTCGCGCAGGGCCGGGATGCCGGCGTTGGGGGTGTAATTGGTTTCGTCGCGGTCCAGGCAGGCCATCCCGGCGTCGAGGATATGGCGGGGCACGGCGAAACCCGGTTCCCCGATACTCAGGATGATCGCGCCGGGAGTTCCCCAGGCCGCCTCGGTGATCTCGCGGATCTGGTTGATGGGAACATCGCGGACGTGGGCGGCTAGCTCGGGCATGTCTGCCATCCTAGCCGTCGCGGGCAGCTCCCGCGCCGGGGGCGGCTCCGGCGCAGATATACTGGGGAGCGTGCTTTCTGGACTGGTAATAGTGGACAAGCCGCAAGGCTGGACCAGCCACGATGTGGTTGGACGGATGCGGCGGATCGCCGGTACCCGAAAAGTGGGCCACGCCGGAACGCTGGACCCCATGGCCACGGGCGTCCTGGTGGTCGGTATCAACAAGGCCACCCGGCTGCTCACCTACATCGTGGGCACCTCCAAGACCTACACCGCCACCATCCGGCTGGGCGAATCAACTGTCACCGACGACGCCGAGGGTGAGGTCACCGCCACCCGCAGCGCTGCCTCGGTCACCGAGGCTGCGGTCCGGGCCGGCGTCGCAGCTTTGACCGGGGAGATCGAACAGGTTCCCAGCAGCGTCAGCGCTATCAAGGTCAACGGGGAACGCGCCTACGCGCGGGTCCGCTCGGGCGAAGAGGTCAAGCTGGCCGCACGTCCCGTCACCATCCACCGCTTCGAGGTCCACGGGGTCCGTCCGGCGCGTGGCGGCGAGGCTCTGGACGTGGACGTCCTCGATGTGGATGTCACCGTGGAGTGCTCCTCTGGCACGTACATCCGGGCGCTGGCCCGCGACCTGGGCGAGGCGCTCGGCGTCGGCGGTCACCTGACGGCGCTGCGCCGGACCCAGGTGGGCCCCTACACCCTGGACCAGGCCCACACCCTTGAACAGCTCGCCGAAGAGCTGGACGTGCTGGAAATGTCGCTCGCCGCCCGGGCGCTGATGCCCAACCGCGAACTCACCGACGAGGAAACCACCGAGATTTCCTTCGGCCGCAGGATCGCCGCGGGGGCGGCCGCCGGGACGCCCTCCGCAGCCACGCCGGAGAAGCCGGCCGCAGGCTTCTCGCCGGATGGGACGCTGGTGGCGCTGCTGGCCGACGCCGGCAGCTACGCCAAGCCGGTGCTGGTCTTCGCTCCGGACAATGAGAAGCGGGCACCGCAGCCGCCGACGGCGGAACAGCAGGCCGGGCAGTAGTGGACGCGTATTTCTACATCATTATGGTGGTCGGGCTGGTTTCCACGGTTATCTGCCTGACCGCCGGCATCCTCAAGAAGGCGCCGAACGACACAACGATCCTCTCGGTGGCCGCCGTCGAACTGTCCCTGCTGGTGTACCTGGTCGGTTCGATCGTGCGGGTCGCGGGCGGCGAGCCGATCGCGGGGGAGCCGTGGGAGTTCTGGGGGTACCTGCTGACTGCCCTCCTGTTGCCGGTCGCGGCGGTCTACTGGGCCATCCTGGAACGCACCCGCTGGAGCAACTTCGTGCTGGCCGCCGTCGGCGTCACCGCGCTGGTGATGGCGGCCCGAATGAATCAGATTTGGTACTGACATGGAAGAGGCAAAGAACGTGACGGCGAAACCTTCGCTTGAGGACACCGGTACGACGCCGGGCGTTGCTCCGCCAGGCGCCAGCTCGGCCGGTTCCGTTCCGGCTGGATCCGTTCCGGCGGGTGAGACCTCGGCCGGCGATTCTTCGGCGGCGCCGGCGGCGCCGGATACGCGTAACACCGGTCCCGGCCGTCTGCTGATTGCCGTGTACGCCGTCTTCGCGATCTCGGCGACGGCCCGGGCGGGATACCAGATCCTCACCAAGTTCTCCGAGGCCCCGTTGGCGTACCTGCTGTCGGCGTTCGCCGCCGTCGTCTACCTCGTGGCCACCGTTTCCCTCGCGAAGTCCGGCCGCACCTGGTTCAGAGTCTCCGTCGTGGCAGTGCTCGTGGAATTGGTGGGTGTGCTGGTGGTCGGGGCGCTCAGCGTGTTCGACTCGGTCAACTTCCCGCACGAGACCGTCTGGTCCCTGTTTGGCCGGGGCTACGCATTCATCCCGCTGCTGCTGCCGGTCCTGGGCCTGATCTGGCTGTACCGCCGCCGTCCGGCGCCGAACCGGGCCTGAGCGCTTTAGCCCGCGTCCTGGTCCGTAGGCTGGACCGTGGGCGGGTCCGCTGGCCGGTCCAGTTCCTGGAACAGCGTGATCTGGAGCCCGGCCGCGCCGTCCAGCCGTGAGTTCACGGAGCGCCACGGTGTTTCCCGCGGCTCCGCGATGAGGGTGCCGCCGGCCTCCACGAGGTCCCGCGTGGCCGCTTCCGCGTCGTCAACCTCGAAGGCCACCCGGATTCTGGCGCTCGGCTGACCGTCGGCTTCCACTTGGTCGATGTATTTGACCTGCGCCGGGTTGGAGAGTTCCAGGGTGGCGCGGCCCGCGTCCAGGATCGTGATGCGTGCTTCGCCCTCGCTGGGGACCGTCTCACGTTCCACGAGTCCGAGGACGTCACGGTAAAAGGTCAGGGCGGCATCGTAATCCTCCGTCTCAACGACGAGCCGCAGTTGCCGGACAGGAGGCGGGGTGTGGTTTTCGGTAGTCATACCCGAACCCTAATCTGGGCTGATTCAGAGCGGAACACTGCTGTTCGCTACTGCCGCCCGGACCGGCGTCGCGGGCTCAGTCCGGTCCGGCGTCGAGTCCCAAGAGTCTGCGGCGCAGGCCCGGCCACGCCGCTGAGAATCCGGGATGCAGCTCCTTGTCGCCGACATGCTCGACCGGCACCCACTGCAGCTCCAGGCTTTCCGGGTCGCTGATCTCCGGTTCAAACGACTCCACAACGTCGACTGCAACGGTGGTGTAGGTCCAGTAGCCGACGTCGAACACCGACGTGAACAGCACCCGCACGCTCTGCGGCGGCACGGCGGCCTCTTCCTTCGCCTCGCGGAGGGCGCCGTCGACTGCCTGTTCGCCTTGGTGCAGGGCGCCGCCGGGGAGTCCCCACGTTCCGCCCTGATCGCTCCACAGCGCCCGGTGCTGCAGCAGGATGCCCTTGGCGGGGTCGTGAACCAGCAGCCCTGCCGAGCCGAAGCGCCCCCAGAACCGGCCACGGTCGCCTTCAACCCACGCGTCACCGGGATCGCGGGGTCCGAGTGGACGACGCAGCTCGAAGGGAAGCTCGTGGGTTGGTGCGGCGCCGTGCTGCGAGTCGTCGGGCCGCTCCTTGTGGGGGTATGCGGAGCTGGAGGTGGGGGCGACTGGGCGGTCCATGCCCCCAGTTTCCCACGGGACTGCTCACCCCGGCCGAAGTGTGACCCCGCGGGCCGGGGGCGGTGCAGGTCTTCGCGGGATGCTGCGTGCCTGAGATCAGGTGACAGCCCGATCGGTGAAAAATGTCGTAGCTTCGCGGGATGATTTGAGTGTGGACAACAGGACGGCGTTGAGTGTTGAACTCAGGGAGGCGGCGGAGGCCGTTGCCACGTCTGCTGCCGCGTTGGCTGTTCTTGCTGGTGTGGGTGTGGGTGTGGATGTCGAGGATCAGCCGGGGGCTGATCGGTTGCGGGATGTGGCGGATGCCTGTCTGGAAGGGTTCGCGGAGGTCCGCCGGCTGGAGGCCCGGGCTGCGGCGTTGAAGGTGCGGCTGGCCGCGGAGTACGCGGCGGCCGCTGCGGCGTTGGCGGCCCCGGCGGCGTCTCCGCAGGAATGTACTGCCCGGGACATGGCGGTGGTGGCCGAGGTCGCATGTGTGCTCACCGTCAGCGAACGTTCTGCCTCCGCCCTCCTGTCCGACGCTCAGGAATTGACGACGGCGCTGCCGCTGACCCTGGGGGCCTTGCAGGCCGGGGCGATTTCGTGGCAGCACGCCCGGATCATGGTCGACGAAACCGCCGGGCTGGACGCGGCCGGGGCGGCGGCGCTGGAGGCGCATTTCCTGGACCCGGACGTATCGGACCCGGCCCGGGGGTGTCCGGCCGGGGAGCTGGTGCCGGGCCGGTTCCGGGCCAAGGCACGGGTGTGGCGGGAACGCCACCACCCGGTGAGCATCGAAAAACGCCATAGGAAGTGTGCGGCGGACCGGAGGGTCGAGTTCGTCCCGGACCGCGACGGCATGGCCTGGCTCAACTCCTACCTCCCGGCGGACACCGCTGCGGGGATCTGGGAAAGGACCACCGCCGGGGCCCGGGCGCTGCAGGGCCCGGGCGAGTCCCGGACTTTGACCCAGCTCCGAGCCGACATCGCGGCCAGCCTGCTTCTGAGCAGCGGACTTGCCGACAGCGTGACAGTAACCCCAGCCAGCGGGACAAGAACCCCGGCCGGGGAGGGGCTAGCCGGCGCGGTGGACGGCGCCAGTGCCGGCCGCATGGCCGAACCGGGGATCTGCGGGGGTGTGCCGGTCCCGCGGGCGCAGGTCCTGGTCACCGTCCCGGTGATGTCCCTCCTGGGCCTCACGGATGAACCGGCGATGCTGGACGGGTACGGGCCGATCCCGCCGTCCATGGCCAGACGCCTGATCGCCGACGGCGCCGACTCGTTCCACCGGGTTCTGATAGACCCGCGGGACGGGGCGCCGCTGGAAATCGGCCGGACCAGCTACCGCATCCCGAGGTCCGTGCGGCAATGGCTCCGGCTCCGGGACGGAAAATGTCCCTTCCCGGGCTGCAACAACCCCTCCCTCGACAACGAGGCAGACCACCTGCTGGCCTGGGCCGGCGGAGGCACCACCGGAATCTCCAACCTCGGCCAGCCCTGCCGCAAACACCACCGCCTCAAACACACCTCCGCCTGGACACCCACCGGCGCCAGCAAGGACCATCCGCCGGGATGGATTTCACCGTCAGGACGGCACTATCGCAGCGAACACCAGGACTGGGAACCACCCCACTGGCCAGGCCGCATTCTCCGCATAGATGACGGACCGAACCGAAGCATTCCCCCGGACCCCGGCCCGCTCAAAGACGAAGGCCCCGAGCCGGACCTGCCTCCCGACCCGTTCCCGGACTGGCACGAATTCATTGCCCGGCACGAATGGCCTGTGGCGGAAATGGACGATCAGGGCTGGCTGGTGCCCCTCGACCAGTCATTTCCGGAAGACCTCCCGTGGCAACTTGTCTGGACGGCTGGGGCTGAAGCCTGCCGCCACCGCGCTTTCGAGGGAACTGCGCAAGCGAGGCAACTGCGCAACTAGCGGAACTGCGCAAAGACCCTCACCGGTTCGGGACGAAAATCCGAGCCTTCCGTGAAACCCACGGCCTCATAGAAGGCACGTTGTCCGGGTTCGTCGTCGGTGATCAGCACCAGTTGCCGGACATGCTCGTAACGCTTCTGCACGGCGTCGAGCAGCGCGCGGCCGGCACCTGATTTCTGGAAGGCCGGATCCACCAAGATGTCCTGCACGTAACAGATGGTGGCGTCGTCCGAGACCGCGCGGGCCAGCCCAACCAGCCCGCCGCCGCCAGTCCGGGCAGTGACAACGAAGGAAGAGCCGCGGATGGCGCGGGAGAGGACGCCGGGTTCGCGGGTATACGCAGTCCAGCCCACGGACTGGTACAGCGCCAGCACCTCGGAGTCGGAAACTGGCGTGCCGGCAAGGACCGTGAACTCAGGCATCGGAACAGTGTCGCACACCGGCGTACCCCGCGGCCCGGGCAAGAGGTGTTAGCGTATCGCCGAACGTGCGCTGCGGTCCGGGTCTGCTGTGGCGCCAACCCAGGAGGGACGACCTATGAGCTCATCCGCGGGCCACAATCGTGGAGCGGCTGCGGACGCCGACGGGTCCCCAGCACCCAGGGCTTCACCAGCGCACACACCCCCGGCTGCGCCCTCCCGGGTCCTCTTCTACGGAGTAACCGGTAGCGGCAAGTCGTCCGCCGCCCGCGCCTACGCCAAGGCCACGGGGCTGCCTGAGTTCTCGGCGGACGATGACATTGGCTGGCTGCCCGGGTGGCAGCAGCGCACCGTGGAGGAGCAACGGGACATCGCCGCCGGGATTGCGGCCCAGGACCGCTGGGTGCTGGACAGCGCCTACGGTGTCTGGCGCGACGTTGTTGTGCCGCGGGCGGAGCTCGTCGTCGGCCTGGATTATCCGCGCTGGCTCTCGCTGGCCAGGCTGATACGCCGATCGCTGCGGCGGGCCTTGACCCGCGAACCCGTCTGCAACGGCAATCACGAAACCCTGGCCCGGCTTTTCGTCGAAGACTCGATTCTCCGCTGGCATTTCCGGTCGTTCACCAGGAAACGCCAGGTTATGCGGGGACTCCAGGCCGACCCTGCCATGCCGCCGGCGATCCTCTTCCGTCATCCCCGGCAGCTTGACGCCTGGCTCGCGCAGCTGCCCGCCAAGGACGGGCGGTCCGGGCGGGCCGAAGGCCTCTGACCGAACAACGGCGGAACGTGCTTACGCTGGACCCATGGCTGAACTCAAGGTCCCGCATGGGCTGCGGGAGGCTGATCGCGCTTCCCTGCTCAGGGCCGTGAAAACAATACATACCTTTGCGTGGTTCACCATCGAGGCCTGCATGGTCTACGTCCTGTATGCCGGTGCCCGCGGCCGCACCGACAGGAAAGTGGGCCTGGCCGCTGGCGTTGTGGCGACTGAGACCTTGGTCTTTGCCGCCAACGGATTTCATTGCCCGCTGACCGCCGTGGCGAAGGACCTGGGCGACGAGACGGGCTCTGTCACCGACATTTATCTGCCGCGGTGGTTCGCGAGGAACCTCCCTGGCATCCACGTACCGTTGATCCTCGCCGCCGTGCTGTTGCACTGGCGCAACTACCGGGCCGCCGGCGGCACCAAGGTGTAGGGAACATCCGTGACCTGGGTGGACCGCCCGGCAACGCCGGCCGCGGCCAGCGCCAGGGTTCAGCTGGCATCCGCCCGGCCCGCCCGGTCACCCCGCCGCCGGCGCGCCCGGCCACCGCGCCGAGATGCGCGGCCTACTTCTTACCGAACAGGCCGCCCAGGATCCCGCCGAGCCCGCCAGATCCGTCGCGCCCCTCTTCCTCGTTTTTACGCTCCACCGGCTGGCTCTCCGGGAAGTCGACGTCGATCAGCTCACCGGGACGCGGCGCCCCGCCGGCGGGCTGGCCCTGCGGGAAGGCCTGCGGTTCCAGCGGAGAGTCCTGTCCGGCCTCCGGCGCAGCTGCCTGAGACGACGGCTGGCCGCCGCCAAGGATCCCGCCCAGCAGATCGCCCAGCCCGCCCATGCCGCTGGCGCCGCCGGCAGCAGCGCCGCCACCCAGGATCCCGCCCAGAATTCCGCCGAGGTCAATGCCGCCCGGACCGCCCGACCCACCGGCGCCGCCGGACCCGCCCGCTTCAGCCGACTGCCCGCGGCCGCCGAGGATCTTGTTCGCAAGATAGGACATCACGATCGGCGCCAGGATCGGCAGCAGCTTCTTCATCAGGTCGCCGCCGACGCCGCCGAGCTGGGACGTCCCGGCCAGCTGGCTGGCCACCTGGTCCTGCTGCCCGCCGAAGACGTGGCTCACGATCTTTTCACCGTCGGCCGTGTCCACCTGCGCGACGTCGACGCCGCCCTCCAGCAGCCCGTCCTGGTGCTGGCCGAGCGCGGACTCCAGCGACGCGGCGCCGTCGGAAGCCTGCGCGTTGACCTGCATTCCGGCCAGCAGCGTGGGCACGGCGGCCTCCACCGCGGCCTGGGCGGTCTGCTGGTCGGTGCCGAGCAGGCCGGCAATCTGGTCTACCGGAATCTGCCGCAGGATGTCGTGGAGCTCGGTCATGGGGTACTCCTTCAGCCGCATGTCGGTGCGGGCTTCGCTGGAACCGGCGCCAGGGCAGGCGCCGCCGGACTGTTGCCCTTGCATCGTAGTCCGGGCATCCTGAACGCGAAAGAACGCCCCCGGGGGCCGGGAACGCCGTCGGAGACCTGCCACGTTTGCGGGTAATCTAGGAGAGTTCCGGAGCGGGCAGGTTTCTCCGGAGAAGCACATGGCAGGAAGCAAAAGGCGAGGTTGATGGTCCACATCTGGAACGATCCGTCCGAAGTCCCGGCGGACTTTGGTCCTTCCGTCGTTACCTTCGGAAACTTCGATGGCGTTCACCGCGGTCACCAGCAGGTGCTCTCGCAGCTCATCCGCGTCGCCCGCCTGAACCACGCCAAGGCCGTCGCCATCACCTTCGACCCGCATCCGGCGCAGGTCCACCGCCCCGAATCCGCCCCCGAACTGATCATGGGCCTGGAGGACAAGCTGGTGGCGCTTGGCGAACTGGGCCTCGACGCCGTGCTGGTGATGAAGTACTCCCTCGAGCTGGCCAGCCTCACACCCGAAGAATTCGTCGCCGACATCCTGGTCGGCAGCCTCAAGGCCAGCCACGTGGTGATCGGCCACGACGCCCGGTTCGGCCGGGGCAACTCCGGGGACCTGGACACCATGCAGGAGCTCGGCAGGAAGCTCGGCTTCGAGGTGCTGGTCATCAGCGAGTTCGGCTCGGAAGGCTTCCCGCTGCACGGCGACGTGCACGACGACGGCGGCACGGACCGCCGCTGCTCCTCCACCTGGGTGCGCGAGGCTCTGAGCGAGGGCGACGTGGCCACGGCCGCCGCCGTCCTGGGGCGGGCGCACCGGATGCGCGGCGAGGTGGTCCACGGCGCCGCGCGCGGCCGCGACCTCGGCTTCCCCACGGCCAACCTCGCCGCCGACGCCAGCGGCTACATCCCGGCGGACGGCATCTACGCCGGCTGGCTCGTGGACCAGGCCGGAACGCGCTGGCCCGCCGCGATCTCCGTCGGTTCCAACCCCACGTTCTACGGCGTCAGCCGGCAGGTCGAAGCCCATGTCATCGACCGCCCGGAAGAAGCTGTTGAGGACTTTGATCTGTACGGCCAGACAGTTGTGGTGGAATTCGTCGCCCGGCTGCGGGGGATGGTGGCGTACCGTGGCCCTGAGGCCTTGGTGGACCAGATGCGCCTGGACGTGGTCCAGGCCCACAACATCCTGTTCGCCCGCTAAGAAACTGCGCTCAAGAACCGCGCAAAACACTGGGCAGGACAGCTGCGCAACTGCCGGACAGGACCGCCGAGATGATTCGGAGCGGTCCCGGCGGCTCGCCGGCCGGTCGGCACTGAGACTCACAGCCATTTGGCAAGGAAGGCAAGACTGTGACCATTGAGAAGAATACGCGGGAACTGGACAAGGAAATCGTCCGGGACTTCAGTTCCCGGATGAGCTACGCGTCCTACCTGCAGCTGCCGACGCTCCTCAGCGCCCAGCAGCCGGTCAGTACTCCGGAGCACCACGACGAGATGCTGTTCATCATCCAGCACCAGACCACGGAGCTGTGGCTCAAGCTGGTCCTGCACGAGCTCCGCAGCGCCGCCGCCTGGCTCCGCTCCGACGATCTCGGCTCGGCGCTGAAGGCGATCGCCCGGGTCAAGCACATCCAGAAGACCCTGACCGAGCAGTGGTCCGTGCTGGCCACCCTGACGCCCACTGAGTACTCGCAGTTCCGCGGCTTCCTGGGCAACTCCTCCGGGTTCCAGTCCAGCCAGTACCGTGCGGTGGAATTCCTGCTCGGCAACAAGAACCGCAAAATGCTGCCGGTGTTCGAATCCGACCCCGAGGCCCACGCGATGCTGCTGGAGCTCCTCGAATCCCCGAGCATCTACGACGACTTCCTCGCCTACCTCAAGCGCCAGGGCTTCGACGTTCCCGCGTCCCTGCTGGAACGGGACGTCACCCAGGCCCACGAATTCTGCGCCGAGCTGGTCCCGGTGTTCAAGTACATCTACGAGAACGCGGCTGACAACTGGGGCGCCTACGAGGCCTGCGAGGAACTCGTGGACCTCGAGGACAACTTCCAGCTTTGGCGGTTCCGGCACCTGCGCACGGTGCAGCGCACCATCGGCATGAAGTCCGGGACCGGCGGCTCCAGCGGCGCGGCGTTCCTGCAAAAGGCCCTGGAACTGACTTTCTTCCCCGAGCTTTTCGCCGTCCGGACGGAGATCGGCCAGTGAGCGCCGTGCAGCCGGAAACCGCGGGCGCCCAGGCGCAGGCCACCGCCGGCAACAACACAGCACTCCTGCAGCGAGCCCGGGAACTGGACGCCGCCGACCCGCTCGGCGCCTACCGGGAGCACTTCATCGGCACGGACACGGAGCTGTCCTACCTGGACGGCAACTCCCTGGGCCGCCCGCTCAAGCGCACCGTCACAGACATCAGCAGCTTCATCCAGGACAGCTGGGGCGGCCGGCTGATCCGCGGCTGGGACGAGGAATGGCTGGAACTCCCGCAAGCAATCGGCGACCAGCTCGGCCGGGCCGTCCTTGGCGCCGCGCCCGGGCAGACCATCATCGCCGATTCCACCACAGTGGTGCTCTACAAGATGATCCGGGCCGCGCTGGCCGCCGTCACGGACCCGGCCCGCACCGAAATCGTGCTGGACACGGACAATTTCCCCACCGACCGCTACCTCGTCGAGGGCATCGCCCGCGAAGAAGGCCTCACGCTGCGCTGGATCGACGCCGACCCCGCCTCCGGTGTGACCGTCGAGCAGGTGCGGGCCGCCACCGGCCCGGCCACCGCCGTCGTGGTCCTGAGCCAGATCGCCTACCGCTCCGGGTTCCTCGCAGACCTGCCGGGGATCACCGCGGCCGTGCACGACGCCGGCGCCCTGGTGGTGTGGGACCTGTGCCACTCCGCCGGTTCGGTGGAGATCGCCCTGGACGCCGCCGGCGTCGACTTCGCCGCCGGCTGCACTTACAAGTACCTCAACGGGGGACCGGGCTCGCCCGCTTTCGCCTACGTCAACGCCCGCCACCTGCCCGGGCTGCAGCAGCCCATCTGGGGCTGGATGGGACGCAAGGACGCCTTCGAAATGGGGCCCGGCTATGAAGCCGCCGCCGGAATCCGCGGGTTCCTCAGCGGCACCCCCGCGATCTTCGGGATGCTCGCCATGCGCGGCACCCTGGACCTGCTCGAGGAGGTGGGCATGGCCGCGGTCCGGGAGAAGTCCCGCCTGCTGACCGCGTTCGCCGTCGAACTCCACGACGCCTGGCTGGCCCCGGCCGGCGTCGTGCTGTCGACGCCGCGGAATCCGGAGCTGCGCGGCAGCCACATCACGGTGGACCACCCGGCCTTCCGGGAAATGACCGCCGCGCTGTGGGACCAGGATGTCATTCCCGACTTCCGGGCGCCGCAGGGCATCCGGATCGGACTGTCCCCGCTCAGCACGTCCTTCACCGAGTTGTACCGCGGCATGGCGGCCATCAGGGAACGGCTGGCAGGGATCCCTTCCGGGGAGTAGCAGGGCTGGCCGTTTCGACAAGATTAGCGGTGTGCCGGTAAACTAAACGTTGGATCCGGCTGCAGTCCGTGGCGGCTGGCTCTTGTTGTGTACGGGAAGGCTCTTCTTTGGAGAGCGGATCCGGCGCGGCACCCCCGGCAGTGAGTTACTGATTCGGGCCTCACGGCACATCTCTAGGAGTTATTGTGGCACTTGAAGCCGCTGTAAAGCAGTCCATCATCAAGGATTTCGCAACGTCCGAGGGCGACACCGGTTCGCCGGAGGTCCAGGTTGCGGTCCTGACTCAGCGGATCAAGGATCTCACTGAGCACATGAAGGTGCACAAGCACGACTACCACACCCAGCGCGGTCTGCTGGCCATGGTTGGTCGTCGCAAGCGCATGCTGTCCTACCTCAAGAACACTGACATCACCCGCTACCGTAAGCTCATCGAGCGCCTCGGCCTGCGCCGCTAGTCAGCTTTAAGGGGCGGCCCCTTCCGGACCGGAAAGGGCCGCCTTCTTCAAACAAAAAACTCAACAGGAGGATCAACCGCATCACGCATTCGCGGTCTTCGGTAGTGATCCCCGGGAACGGCTTCAAGGAACGAAGCCTTAGCCCGTGGGTCTCGATCGATGACCGGGTGCAGTGCAGGCCAGTAGACAGATGCTGGGCTGGGTTGATGCGGCTGGACTCCGTGAACCATGAAACGGAGGTGACTCTCTATGGAGGGTCCCGAAATCCAGTTCTCAGAAGCAGTCATTGACAATGGCCGCTTCGGCAAGCGCGTAATCCGCTTCGAAACCGGCCGCCTTGCCAAGCAGGCAGCCGGCGCAGCGATGGTCTACATCGACGAAGAGACCGCCCTGCTGTCCGCAACCACCGCCGGCAAGCACCCGCGTGAAGGTTTCGACTTCTTCCCGCTGACCGTCGACGTCGAAGAGCGTATGTACGCCGCCGGCCGCATCCCGGGCTCGTTCTTCCGCCGCGAAGGCCGTCCCTCCACGGAAGCCATCCTGGCCTGCCGCCTGATGGACCGCCCGCTGCGCCCCGCCTTCGTCAAGGGCCTGCGCAACGAGGTCCAGATCGTCGTCACCGTGCTGTCCATCAACCCGGACGAGCTCTACGACGTCGTCGCGATCAACGCGTCCTCGATGTCCACCCAGCTTTCCGGCCTGCCCTTCTCCGGCCCGATCGGCGGCGTCCGCGTTGCCCTCATCGCCGACGAGCACGGCTCGCAGTGGGTTGCGTTCCCGAAGCACTCCCAGCTGGAGAACGCCGTCTTCAACATGGTCGTCGCCGGCCGCGTTGCAGGTGACGACGTCGCCATCATGATGGTCGAAGCCGAAGCCACCGACAACTCCTGGAACCTCATCAAGGAACAGGGCGCCACCGCCCCCACCGAAGAGGTTGTTTCCGAAGGCCTCGAGGCTGCCAAGCCGTTCATCAAGGCCCTCTGCGAAGCACAGTCCGACCTGGCAGCCCGCGCCGCCAAGCCGACCGTCGAGTTCCCGGTCTTCCTGGACTACCAGGACGACGTCTACTCCGCTGTTGAGTCCGCTGCCGCCGACAAGCTGGCCGCTGTCTTCCAGATCGCCGACAAGCAGGAGCGCGACACCGCTTCCGACGAGCTCAAGGACGAGGTCACCTCCTCCCTGGCCGGCCAGTTCGAAGGCCGCGAGAAGGAGCTGTCCGCAGCCTTCCGCTCCGTCACCAAGCAGGTTGTGCGCCAGCGCATCCTCAAGGACCAGATCCGCATCGACGGCCGCGGCCTGACGGACATCCGCCAGCTCACCGCCGAGGTTGAGGTTCTGCCCCGCGTCCACGGCTCGGCCATCTTCGAACGCGGCGAGACCCAGATCATGGGTGTCACCACGCTGAACATGCTCAAGATGGAACAGCAGATCGACTCGCTGTCTCCCGTGACGCGCAAGCGCTACATGCACAACTACAACTTCCCGCCGTACTCCACCGGCGAGACCGGCCGCGTCGGCTCCCCGAAGCGCCGCGAAATCGGCCACGGCGCCCTCGCAGAGCGCGCCATCATGCCGGTGCTGCCGTCCCGCGAGGAATTCCCCTACGCCATCCGCCAGGTGTCTGAGGCTCTCAGCTCCAACGGTTCGACGTCGATGGGTTCCGTCTGCGCCTCCACGCTGTCCCTGCTCAACGCAGGTGTGCCGCTGAAGGCCGCTGTTGCCGGTATCGCCATGGGCCTGGTCTCCGACCAGGTTGACGGCCAGACCCGCTACGCCGCCCTGACCGATATCCTCGGCGCCGAAGATGCCTTCGGCGACATGGACTTCAAGGTCGCCGGTACCTCCGAGTTCGTCACGGCCATCCAGCTGGACACGAAGCTCGACGGCATCCCGGCGTCCGTCCTGGCCGCCGCCCTGAAGCAGGCCCGCGAAGCCCGACTGCACATCCTGGACGTCCTGACCTCCGCGATCGACACCCCGGACGAGCTCTCCGAGTTCGCGCCGCGCGTCATCGCGGTCAAGATCCCGGTAGACAAGATCGGCGAGGTCATCGGCCCGAAGGGCAAGATGATCAACCAGATCCAGGAAGACACCGGAGCCGACATCTCGATCGAGGACGACGGAACTGTCTACATTGGCGCCACGAACGGCCCGTCTGCCGACGCAGCACGGTCCGCGATCAACGCCATCGCCAACCCGCAGATCCCGGAAATCGGCGAGCGTTACCTGGGCACGGTCGTCAAGACCACCACCTTCGGCGCCTTCGTTTCCCTGACTCCGGGCAAGGACGGCCTCCTGCACATCTCCGAGCTGCGCAAGATCGCCGGTGGCAAGCGCGTGGACAACGTCGACGACGTCGTCTCCGTCGGCCAGAAGATCCAGGTGGAAATCACCAAGATCGACGACCGCGGCAAGCTCTCCCTCTCACCCGTTGTGGCTGAAGAGGCAGGCGCCGAGAGCGCTGACAACGCTGAGGTCTCCCTGGAGTCCGCAGAGTAGTCTTTCCTGACTCAAGCGGCGGGGCCGGTGGATTCGTCCACCGGCCCCGCCGCCGTTAAAGGCAGGTAGGATGGCAGGCAGATTTGGCATGTGTTAACTGAAAGGCCTTAATGACTGTCGTCCCCCTGCCGCTTGAGCAGAACCAGCACGCTGACACCCTCATCCACGGAGCCGACGGCGGTTCCGAGGTGCGCCGTTCGGTTTTGCCCGGCGGCGTCCGCGTGCTGACCGAGGCGATGCCCGGGCAACGCTCGGCCACCATCGGCTTCTGGGTCGGCGTGGGCTCACGCGACGAGGCTCCCGGGCAGCACGGCTCCACGCACTTCCTGGAGCACCTCCTGTTCAAGGGCACCAGGCGCCGCACCGCGCTGGAGATCGCCTCGGCCTTTGACGAGGTGGGCGGGGAATCCAACGCCGCGACGGCGAAGGAAAGCACCTGCTACTTCGCCCGCGTGCTGGACACCGACCTGCCGATGGCGATCGACGTCATCGCGGACATGATCACCGGCGCCGTGCTGGACCCGCAGGAGATGGAGCAGGAACGCGACGTCATCCTCGAGGAGATCGCGATGGACAGCGACGATCCCACGGACGTGGCCCACGAACACTTCGTCGCCGCGGTGCTGGGAACCCACCCGCTGGGCCGGCCGATCGGCGGCACCCCGGACGCCATCCGCGCCGTCGCCCGCGACTCCGTCTGGGACCACTACCGCCGCTACTACCGTCCGGACGAGCTGGTCATCACCGCCGCCGGGGGACTGGACCACGACGTCGTCTGCGGACTGGTGGTGGATGCCCTGCACTCCGCCGGCTGGAGTCTCGAGCCCGACGCCGCCCCGGTGCAGCGCCGCTCCACCGACCGGGCCGATATCACCGGCACCGCCGGCCTGCACGTCGTCAAGCGTCCCGTGGAACAGGCCAACATCATCATGGGCTGCCCCACGATCGTCGCCACCGACGACCGCCGCTTCGTCATGAGCGTGCTCAACGCGGTGCTCGGCGGCGGCATGTCCTCCAGGCTGTTCCAGGAAGTCCGGGAAAAGCGCGGCCTGGTCTACTCGACCTACTCTTTCGCCTCCTCTTACGCCGACGCCGGCTACTTCGGCATGTACGCCGGCTGCACGCCGTCGAAGGTCCGCCAGGTCCTCGAGCTCCTCGGCGCCGAACTCGACAAGCTGGCCGAGGGCGGCATCTCGGACGAGGAACTCCGCAAGGCAGTCGGGCAGCTCTGCGGCGGCATCGTGCTGGCGCTGGAGGACACCGGCTCCCGGATGTCCCGGCTGGGCCGCGCCGAACTGGTCTCCGGTGAATACCAGGACATCGACGAAACTTTGCGCCAGATCAAAGCCGTGACGGCAGCCGAGGTCCAGGAACTCGCCCGCGAACTGGCGGCCGCTCCGCGGACCGTCACCGTGGTGGGCCCCTTCGAGGAATCCGAGACCTTCGGCCTCTGACGCCCGCGGCCGCACCTAGACACGGCGAGCGGCGCCGCGTGATGATGGGGATGGGCTCACTCGGGAGGCCCCTGGAAGGAATCCTCAGAAGGGGTCCCTGGAAGGAAGACATGGACCGGCCGCTGCCAGGCAGTGCACACGAGGCGCTTGAAGCGTTCCTGGGGCACTGGACCGGGACCACGCAGTGGGAGGCCACATCCTGGGGGCCGGCGCGGGTCGCCGCCGTCGAAGTGACCTTCGCTCGTGCCGCCGCCGGGCTGGCCGTCACGCACAGCTACCGGCACACGGAGGCCGACGGCGCCCGCTCCGAAGGCCACGGCGTCTTCACCGTGGACCCCGACCGTCCGGACACCCTCTGGTACCACGTCAACAGCATGGGGCTGCCCCCGGAGGCGCCCGCGCGCGCCAGCTGGCTGGAGGGCACGCTCACCATGGAACGGCGCAGCGACCGCGGCACGTCCCGGCACACCTTCCGGGTGGACGACGGCGTGCTGACGCACAGCGCCGGGCTCCGGCTGGGGTCCGCGACCGACTTCACGCCCCTGATGATCTCGGTCTGCCGTCGTGTGGACGAGGATGCGACCGTCCCGGCCTGACACACGCTCCCGCGGTTGATGCGATAGAGCGTCGGACCCTCCCTCACGTGTGCTGATGGAGCGTCGGAGCGGCCAACCGTTGCCATAACGTTGCAAAGCCGCCTTTGAAATCCGTTGACACGCCCTGACCTGCGCCTTTAGATTGACTGTAATCTGAATCACCTTTCAGGTTCAGTGCAGTTCGAGTCAGATCCTGTGCTCAGATTCCGCGGATTTCTCAAGAAAGGCATCCCGTGAAGGATACAAAGAAGTTCCTGATGGCCGCCGTCATGGCCACCGGGCTCGCCCTCAGCGCCTGTGCCCCCTCTGCCGGCACCGCAGCGCCGGCCGAGTCGGGCAGCACCACGGCCGCCGAGCCTGTTAATGTCGGCATCATCTACTCCAAAACCGGACCGCTGGCAGCCTACGGCGCCACCTACTACGAAGGCCTGCAGGCGGGCATCGACCACGCCACCGACGGGACCGGGGCCGTCAACGGGGCCAAGATCAACCTCACCTACGCCGACGACGGCGGGGATCCGGACAAGGCCGTGACGGCCGCGAAGGACATGATCGGCAAGGGTTACAAGATCATCGGCGGGACGGTCGCCTCGGGCATTGCGCTCAAGCTCGCCGAACAGGCCGCCCAGAACAAGGTCCTGTACATCTCCGGACCGGCGGCCACTGACGCCATCCAGGGAATCAACAAGTACACCTTCCGCTCGGGCCGCCAGAGCCTCCAGGATGTGGCCACCGCCGGCTCCTTCATCGACACCAACGGCAAGAAGGTGGTTGTCTTCGCGCAGGACAACGCCTTCGGCCAGGGCAACGTTGCCGCGGTCAAGGCCGTCCTGGGAGCCAAAGGCGCCACCGTTGAGGAAGTCCTCGTTCCGGAAGGACAGGAACTAACCCCCTTTGCCCGCCAGCTCGTCGATGCCAAGCCCGACATGGTCTTCGTGGCGTGGGCCGGGGCCACCACCGGCACCATGTGGCAGACCCTGAGCCAGCAGGGCGCCTTCGACGTCGCACCGGTGGTCACCGGGCTTGGCGACGCCGCCACCTTCGGGGCCTACGGCGAGGCGACCTCCAAGATCAGCTTCCTGAACCACTACTTCCCGGGCGCCTCGGGCACCGAGGTGGAGAAGAAGATGATCGCTTCGGTCGAGAAAGCCGGCAAGAAGGCGGACCTCTTCACCCCTGACGGCTTCGTGGCCGGCCAGATGATCGTCCAGGCCATCAAGGAAGGCGGCTCCGACGCCGACGCCATGGTCAAGGCCCTCGAGGGCTTCAGCTTCGACGGCCCCAAGGGCAAGCAGACTGTCCGCGCCTCGGACCATGCCCTCATCCAGGACATGTACCAGGTGAAGCTCGTCCAGAAGGACGGCAGCTGGGGCCCCGAGCTCGTCAACGTCGTTGCGGGCGACACTGTCGCACCGCCGGAAAAGAAGTAACTCGTCGGGGCGCTGTGCCGCCGAACACCGGCTATCACCGGAACACGGCACAGCGCCGCGCACCATCCCCACGGCCCCAGCGAGTCACAAAGGACCCGAATGAATTCCCCAGCCCTGCCCGCCCTCGCGGTGGACGGCCTCGGTCTCCAGATCGGCGGTGCCCGCATCCTCCAGGATGTGAGCTTCACTGTCGGCACCGGCGAGATGATCGGCGTCATCGGCCCCAACGGCGCCGGCAAGACCACCTTGTTCAACCTGATTTCCGGTGTCATGCGGCCCACCACGGGCAGCATCGCGCTGAACGGCAGGGAGATTACGTCCGCGCCGATCCACCGCCGGGCCAAGGCAGGGCTGGGCCGGACCTTCCAGACCTCCAACCTGTTTCCCCGCCTCAGCGTGCTGGAAAATGTCCGGCTTGCCGCACAGGCGAAACTTGGCGGGAGCAACAGCCTCCTGCGCTTTCCCTCCGCCTCCGATGAGGCCACCCGGACAGCCCGCAGCACCATCGAGGAGGTCGGCCTTACCGGCCAGCTCACGACGGCGGCGGGGGACCTCTCGCATGGCGAGAAGCGCAAAGTGGAGATCGCCGTCCTTCTGGCGACGAATCCCGCCGTCGTGCTTCTGGACGAGCCGATGGCCGGGGTGGCGTCGGGGGACGTCCCGTCCCTCAGCGCCATTATCCGGGGGATGCACCGGGACCGCGGCTGCACCGTGATGATGGTGGAGCACCACATGGACGTGGTCTTGGGCCTCGTGGACCGGGTGGCCGTGATGCATCATGGCAGCCTGCTCGCCCTGGACAGCCCGGAGGCCGTGATGTCCGACCCCACCGTACAGAGTGCCTACCTGGGAGAACCCGTATGACCGCCGCAGCGGAAACCCGACCCATCCTCAGGATCGAAGGTCTCAGCGCCCATATCGCCGGACAGCAGGTGGTGGAGGATGTCTCCTTCACCGTCCCGGCCACCGGCATCACCGCGCTGCTGGGCCGCAACGGCGTCGGAAAGACCAGCACCATCAAGGCCATCATCGGCCTGATCGACCGCACCGGGGCCGTGGAGCTCGACGGCGTGCGGATCGAGAAGGAGCCGACCTTCAAGATCATCCGCAGCGGTGTGGGCTACGTACCCGAGGACCGCGAAGTGTTCTCCAAGCTCACCGTGGCGGAAAACCTCCGGCTCGCCGAACGCGACGACGCACCCAGGCGCCAGCTGGTCGAGGACCTCTTTCCGGACCTGCTTGCCCGGTCCGCCCAGATGGCCGGGACCCTCTCCGGCGGCCAGCAGCAGATGGTTTCCCTGGCCCGGGCGCTGCTGAACACCAACAAGATCCTGCTCGTCGACGAACCCACCAAGGGCCTGGCCCCGAAAATCGTGGCCGAAGTCGCCGAGACCCTCGCCGAAGCAGCGAAGACCGTCCCCATCCTCTTGGTCGAGCAGAATCTGCACGTCGTGCGCCAGCTCGCGGAAGGCTCGGTGGTCCTCTCCGGAGGCCGGGTGGTCCACACCGGCAGCGCCCTGGGATTCCTCGACGACGCCGAGCTGACCCAGCGGCTGCTGGGCGTCGCCGCCGAAGGCCCTGCCCGGGAGAACTCGCAGGACAACGCACGGGAAAACACGGGCAAAACTCCGGCGACAACAGAGGCGGCCCCCGCCGGGAAAGGCGCCGCCCTGTGAGTACCGTCGTCCTGCTCCTTTTCACCGGTCTGGGCCTGGGAGCGCTGTACTTCCTGGTGGCCGCCGGGCTGTCCCTGATCTACGGCCTGATGGGTGTGCTCAACTTCGCCCACGGCGCGTTCCTGACCCTCGGGGCGTTCGCCGGCTGGGAAGTCGCCCGCCGCACCGGCTCCGACGACTGGGGGATCTTCCTGCTCTCCCTGCTGGTCGGCGCCGCGGCAGGCGCCGCCTTCGCCGCCTTCACCGAGTTCGTGCTGATCCGCCGGCTGTACCAGCGGCACATCGAGCAGCTTCTCATCACCCTGGGCCTCTCGCTCGCTGCGGTGGCACTGTTTGATGGCATCTGGGGCACTGACCCGGTGTTCATCCAGGGACCTGCCTGGTTCAAGGACACCACCGAGATCCTCGGTGCCCGCGTTCCCAACGACCGGTTTGTCTGCATCATCGCCGCCGTCCTGGTACTGCTGGCCATGGTGTTCTTCCTGAAGAACACCCGCTACGGCATGATCATCAGGGCCGGCGTCGAGAACCGCTCCATGGTGACGGCCCTCGGCATCGACGTCCGGAAGGCCTTCACCTTGGTCTTTACCATCGGCGGTGCCGCCGCGGGCCTGGGCGGGGTCCTGGCCTCGCACTACTTCGGTTACGTCTCGCCGATGCTGGGCGGTTCCCTGCTCATCTTTGCCTTTATCGTCACCGTGATCGGCGGACTGGGCTCGCTGACCGGGGCGGCCATTGCCGCCGTCGCGGTGGCTGTCCTGCAGCAGTTCGCCAACTTCTACCTGGGCGGCACCGGCGACTTCGTTGTGGTGCTGGCCCTGGCGCTTGTGCTGCTGTTCCGTCCCTCCGGCCTGCTCGGGAGAACCTCATGACCACCGATACCGACGCCGCCGGCACCAACAGCACGGGGGCCAACAGCCAGGACATCCCCGGCGCGGGGGCGTCCGGCACGGCCGACGGCGCTCCCCGCCGGACAGCGCCCGACCAGCGTTCCACCCCGTCCGGCAAGCCGCGCCCGACCCGCCGGACGATCGTCGGCGCCGCCGCCGGGCTCGCCGGCATAGTCCTCCTGGTGCTGCTGCCATTGCTCAACCTGTCCCTGCCCGGAGTGCTGCCCGGACCCACCTACACCCCGGGATCCCTGCAGTTGCTGGCCATGTGCATGCTGATGGCCGCCGCGGCCCTCACGTACCACCTGCTGCTGGGCGTCGCCGGACTCCTCTCCTTCGGCCATGCCCTGTACTTCGGCGCCGGCGTCTACGGGCTGGCCATCATCCTGCAGAACCTGGACATCCCGCTGCTTCCGGCGATGGGCCTGACCCTGCTGGTTGTGATCGTGCTGGCCCATGTCGTAGGCAGCATCAGCCTGCGGGTCAGCGGCATCCCCTTTGCCATGGTCACCCTCGCCTTCGCCCAGGCCGGATCCGTCATCGTGGGGCGCAACCCGGACGGCACCACAGGCGGAGACGAAGGCCTCTCGCTGCGCACCGAGAACCTGCCCGATTTCCTCGTGGGCGTGGTCAATACCCGCAACCTCTACTGGCTGGCCCTGGCAGTGCTTGTGGCGGTGTTCATCGTGGTCACCTGGGTGCAGTCCTCCCGCGCCGGCCACGTCGCCGCCGCGGTCCGGGAGAACGAACTCCGCGTCCGCGTCCTGGGCCTGCAGCCCTACCTTGTGAAGCTGCTGATCTTCGTCGTCTCAGCCGTCCTGGTCAGCATCATCGGGATGGTGTTCCTGCTCCTGCAGAGCGGAGCCGTCCCGCGGGCCATCTCCGCCGATCTGACCATCACCCTGCTCGTTATGGTGGTCCTGGGCGGTGTCGGCTCCCGCTGGGGCGCCGTGATCGGCGGCGTTTTCTACACCATCCTGGACCAGCGCCTCACAACGCTCGCGAACTCCGACGCTATCGACGCCCTGCCGGACATCCTGCGGATACCGTTGTCTGAACCCTTGTTCATCCTGGGCACCCTGTTCATCCTGGTGGTGCTGTTCTTGCCGGGCGGCCTGACGGGCACCGCGCAGCGGCTCGCCCGGCGCCGCAACCGGCTCCGGGGCGCCGGGGAAGCCCGCACCGGGGAAGGCAGCACGGCACATGACAGGACTGGACATGACCGGACTGAGGCGTCCCGCGAGATCCTGGAGGAATCGGCATGACACCCGCTGACGGACTGCACACCCTGGGCCGCTGGACCACCGACCGCAGCCACGCCACACCGCACCGGATCGCCGTCGATGACCGCGGCTGCACGCTGAGCTACGGCGAGCTGGAACGCCGGGCGACCTGCCTGGCGGCCGGCTTGGCGGCTGCCGGCTACGTGACGGGGGACCGGATCGCCACCCTGACCGGCAACAGCTCGGATCACGTGGTGGTTTTCTTCGCCTGCGCCAAGGCGGGGCTGGTCCTCGTTCCGCTGTCCTGGCGGCTTTCACCCCGGGAACTCGCAGCGCAGCTTGAACTTGCTGACCCCCAGCTGCTGCTCGTCGAGGACGAACTGGATTCCCTCGCGGCAGGCGCGTGCGCGCTGCTGGCGCACCGGCCCCGGACCGCCGCGCTGGGTCCCGGCGGGGTCGAAAAATCCGTGCCGCCGCCGTCACGTGCGCTGGCCGCCACGGTGCCCGCTCCGGGCGCCGGCCGGACGGGCGATCGTGGGCCTGACGATCGCCGGCCTGAGCAGCCGCGGGAAGTCCGCGACGACGACCCGCTCCTGATGATCTTCACGTCCGGCACCGAGGGGGCCAGCAAGGCCGCCGTGCTGACCCACGCCAACTGCTTCTGGACCAACCTCTCGCTGTCCCGGACGATGGATCTGGGCAGCACCGACGTGGTGCTGGCCGTGCTGCCGCAGTTTCACGTCGGCGGCTGGAACATCCAGCCCCTGCTGGCCTGGTGGACCGGCGCCACGGTGGTCCTGGAACGGGGCTTCGAACCCGGCCGGGTCCTGCAGCTGATCGCGGAGCGAAGGGTCACCATGCTCATGGGCGTCCCCACCCAGTACCTGATGCTCGCCGAGCACCCCGACTTCGCCACCGCCGAGCTGGGCAGCCTCCGGCACGCCGTGGTGGGCGGGGCACCCATGCCGGCGGCACTGCTGCGCATCTGGCACCGCAGGGGTGTGGCGTTGAGTCAGGGCTACGGCTTGACCGAGGCCTCGCCCAACGTGCTCTGCCTCGCCAACGAGGATGCCCTGCGGATGGTGGGATACTCGGGCAAACCGTATCCGCACGTCGCCGTCGCGGTGGCCGATCCGGTCACCGGGGAAATCCTGGAGGGCGCCGCCTCCGGGGAGCTGCTGGTGGGCGGACCGGGGGTCTTCGCGGGCTACTTCCGCGATCCCGCCGCGACGGCCGCCGTCCTCGCCGGGGACTGGCTGCGCACCGGGGACCTGGTGGAGCGCGACGCCGAGGGCTACATCAAAGTCGTGGACCGGCTCAAGGACATCTACATCTCCGGTGGCGAAAACGTGGCCCCCGCCGAGGTCGAGGCGGCGCTGCTGGCCCATCCGGCGGTGGCCCAGGCCGCCGTCGTCGGCGTGGCGGACGAACGCTGGGGCGAAACCGGCGTGGCATTTGTGGTGATCCGCCCCGGCATGGCCACGGATGAGCAGGAACTCCTGGAACACTGCGGGGCCCGGCTGGCGCGGTTCAAGGTTCCCGGACGGATCGAGACCGTGGGCGCGCTGCCGCGCACGGCGCTGAACAAGGTATTGCGCGCCCGGTTGCGGCAGCAGCTGGACGAGCGCGGGCATGCTGGACGCCCCGCCGGGAACGGGACCGCTGCCCGCCCCGCCGGCGCGGCCGCGTCCCTGCCCGTTGACGGGAGCCGGAGGTGAGCGCCGTGCCGCGCACCGCGAGGGGCACCCGTACCCGGGCCAAGCTGCTCCAGGCTGCCGAAACCGTGTTCGCCTCCGTGGGCTATCACGAAGCCTCGATCGTAAAAATCACCGAGGAGGCCGGCGTCGGCCTGGGCACCTTCTACCTGTACTTCGAGGGAAAACAGACCATCTTCGATGAGGTGGTCGAGGACCTGAACCGGCGGGTCCGGCACGCCATGACCGACGCCGCCCGCTCCGCCGGCACCCGGTTCGACGCCGAACGGGCCGGCTTCCGGGCCTTCTTCAAGTTCACGGCGGAACACCCCGCGCTGTACCGGATCATCCGGCAGGCCGAGTTCGTCTCGCCCGGGGCCCTGCGCCTGCACTACACCCGGATCGTCAACGGCTACATCGAAGGGCTCAAAGCCGCGCAGCTAAGCGGCGAAGTCCGGGACATGGATCCCACCGTGGCGGCCTGGGCGCTGATGGGCATCGGCGAGCTGATCGGCATGCGCTGGGTGCTGTGGGACGAGGAAGGCGCCGAACCCGCGCAGGGCGCCCGGCCGGACGTCCCGGAGGAAGTCTTTGAAGAAATGATGCAGTTCATCGAACGCGCACTCGCCCCCGCACCGGGAGCCACGACGCGAAGCACCGCTACCGGCACCACCCCTACCCAGGAAGGGACAGCCCCGTGAACCAGACAGCCAGTAACACAGCCGCCAACAATCCAGCCGGCAACTCCACGTACCGGACCACGGAGGTCCACGTCCGTGGCGGAACCCTGCATACCGCCCTCTGGGGCCCCGAGGACCCGGCCGCGCCGACCATCCTCGCGGTCCACGGGGTGACGGCCTCCCACAAGGCCTGGCCGAAGCTGGCTGAAGCCCTGCCGGACGTCAGGATCATTGCCGCGGACCTGCGCGGCCGGGGGCTCAGCAACGCCCTGCCCGCGCCGTACGGCATGCCCTCCCACGCCGAGGACCTCGCTGCTGTGCTTGCCGCGCTGAGTACGGGCCCGGTGGTTGTGGTTGGCCATTCGATGGGCGCTTTCGTTTCCGTGGTGCTCGCCAACCTGTTCCCGCAGCTTGTGCGGTCCCTGGTGCTGGTGGACGGCGGACTGCCGTTGCAGGTGCCCGCGGACCTCAGCGACGAGCAGATTGTCGCGGCGGTGCTGGGACCCGCGGCCGAGCGGCTGAACGCCGTCTTCCCCAGCCGGGAGGCGTACCGCAGCTACTGGAAGCAGCATCCGGCCTTCAGCGCGGACTGGAGCCCGCTGGTGGAGGACTACGTTGACTACGACCTCACCGGCGAGGAACCGCTGCTCCGGCCGGCCACCCGGTACCAGGCGATGGCGGACGACACCGCCGAACTGCGCCGCGGTCCGTCACTCCTCAAGGCCCTGGACGAACTCGCGGTGGAGACCCTGGTGCTGCGGGCGCCCCGCGGCCTGCTGGACGAACCCGGCGGCCTGTACGCACCCGGGTATCTGGATGCCTGGGCCGACAAACTGCCCGCGCTGACAGTGCGCGAGGTCCCGGACGTCAACCACTACACGATCATCATGGGCGCTGCGGGCGCCGCCGCCGTCGCGGACACCGTGCGGGAGGCGCTGGCGCTGGCGTAGCTGGCTCTGCGTGAGCCCCCGCCCGGCACGTTTCTGGCTGGGGGCTTACGCCGCCGACTCGAGGATCCGGGTTTTCGGGGCGCCCTGGAGGGCGGGGGCTACGGTGGAGGAATTCCAGACGTTCGCCTGAAGGTTCGCCAGCAGCGCTTCGGCCTGGTCGCGGCTTTCGAAGTCGAGTTCGACCACCACGTAGTTCGGATCGTCCACCGGGCGGCTGATCCGGTGCGCGGTGACCCCCGACGCCGCGCGGTTCACCGGATCGCGGTCGAACGCGGCTTTCCACATGCCAAAATCCTTGATCGCGTGCTCTATCTGAAGGGTGTACATCGCCATCGGTCCTTCCGGCGCCGGCTCAGGTTGTAGGGATGCTTCCAAGCTACGCGCGGCACGGAGTAGGCGGTACCCCCATCTGGTGGGGGAGCGGCCGGGTTCCGGCGCCTCGCCTATCCGCCGGCGAACGGCGGAAGGACGTCGACGACGTCGTCCGGCTTCAGCGCCGCCGCACGGTTCCGCACCGCCACCTCGTTGAGCAGGAAGCTGCTCCGGGACAGGAGCCGCGCCAGCGGCGGTGTTCCGGCCGGGGGTTCCGGGCGCTCGACGGCGAGGATGGCCTCCAGCAGCGAATCGACCGTGGCGTCGGCGGGGAGGTCGAAGTGTTCCTCGTCGGCGCCGGCGGCAGCGCGCGCGGCAGCGAAGTAACGTACGTTCACGGGTGGTTCAGCCTCCGATGGCGCTCATGCTGCGGTCCGGCTGGACGAAGTCCGGGGCGTCCAGTCCGACGTGGTCCATGCCGTGGGCCTTGGGCTTGATCCACATGGCGTCCTGCCAGCGCTCCGCGAGTTGTTCGTCGCTGGCGCCCTCGCGGAGCAGCCCCAGCAGGTCCACTTCCTCGCGGGAGAACAGGCAGCTCATGATCTTGCCCTCGGCCGTGATGCGGGTGCGGCGGCAGTCGGAGCAGAACGGCTCGGTCACGGACGCGATGATTCCCACGGTTCCGAGCACCGGCCCGGTGGCGTCGGCCGTGCCGGGCACACGGGCCCGGACCTCGAAGCGTTCGGCCGGGGCGCCGTCGCGGTCCCGCGGATCGCTGCTGAGCACGTAGTCGACGGAGAGCAGCTCACGGATCTCCGCGGCGGTGATCATGTTCCGGCGGGTCCAGCCGTGGTCGGCGTCGAGCGGCATCTGCTCGATGAAGCGCAGTTCGTAGCCGCGGTCCAGCGCCCAGGCCAGCAGCGCGGGGGACTCGGCGTCGTTGATGCCGCGCATCAGCACGGCGTTGAGCTTCACGGGGCCAAGGCCGGCGGCCCAGGCGGCATCCACGCCGGCCAGGACCTTGTTCAGGAAGGGGCGGCGGGTCAGTTGGGTGAACGTTTCCTCATGGAGCGAGTCCAGCGAGACGTTGATCCGGGAGAGCCCGGCGGCCTTGAGCCCGGCGGCTTTTTTGTCCAGGCCGACGGCGTTCGTGGTCATGGAAATCGGAAGGTCGGGATGGGCGTGGCGGAGGGCGGAAATGATGTCCATCAGATCGGCCCGCACCAGCGGTTCACCGCCGGTGAGCCGCAGTTCCCGAACTCCCAGCATGTCGACGCCGATCCGCACGATCCGGACTATCTCCTCCGCCGACATCACAGCCTGCTTGGACAACCACTCCAGGCCCTCGGCCGGCATGCAGTACGTGCAGCGCAGATTGCACTTGTCCGTCAGGGAAAGCCGCATATCGGTGGCGCGGCGGCCGTAGCGGTCCACGAGGCCGGCGGGCATCCCGGCCGGGCGCCCGGGCACCTGCGCGGCGGAAGTGCCCGCGCCGGAACCGTCCTCCGCGCGGGGCTGGGGCATACCAAGCTGAACACTCATAGAGTCAGGCTACGCCACCTCGGCGCCGGCATCACTCCTGTTGGGCGCCGTATTGCCCCGGTCCCGTGTTGCGCCGGCCCCGGCGGGCGGTGCCGCCGGGGCCGGCGCGAATCTATGCTGGGAGCGTGAACACCTCCCAGCACGGGCAGCCGGGCACCCTTGCAAATCCCGGCCCACAGACCCCGGTCGCGCGGATGACGACCCGGCAAACCTCTGCCTGGGCGGCCGCGGCCGGAGTCGTGGCCGTCGGTACCGGGCTGGCGCTGGGGGAACTCGCGGCAGGACTGGTGAGTCCCTCACTCTCGCCGGTGACCGCCGTCGGGGGCGCCGTGATCGATGTGGTCCCGCCGGGCCTCAAGGACTGGGCCATTTCGCTCTTTGGCACGGCGGACAAGATCGCCCTGCTCGGCGGCATGGGGCTCGTGATCGCCGCGCTGGCCGCCATGGCCGGAATCGTGGAGCTGCGGCGCCGCTTCGCCGGGGTGGCCATCATCGCCGTCTTCGGGGTGGCAGGACTGGCTGCCGTGCTGGGCCGCAGCGAACTGACCGGGAACGCGATCCCCGTTCCGCTGCTCGCCGCCGTGGTGGGCATGGTCCTGCTGCGCTGGCTGATCCGCAGGCTGGAGGACTGGCAAACCGACGCCGGACTCCCGGCCGGGGACACAGCGCCGCCGGCTGAAGACACAGCACCCGCAGTGGGAGACGCTGCCGCGCCGGCCGACGGCACAGCCCCGCCAGCCGAGCACACTGCCCCCGCGGCGCAAGAACCTGCCACCTCGGCGCAGCCTGCCTCCCGCCGCCGCTTCTTCCAGGTGCTCGGCGGAACGGCCGCCGTCGCGGCGGGGCCCCGCGTGCACGCCGCGCCGCTCCCGGGGGGCGCCGCCGCGCGGGGGGGCCTCCCCCCCCCCCGCGTCCGCGCTCCCGGGCGAACCCGCCCCCCCCGCCCCGCCCCCCGGCGTGCTCGCCGCGACGTTCCGGGGAGCCGCCGCCGTCGTGAGTGACCTGCGCAGCAAGCTCGTGCTTCCCGCGCCGGTGTCACCGGCGCCGCCCATCCCGGCCGGAGCCGAGGTGCGGCTGGACGGGGTGGGCCCGCTGGTGACGCCCAACAAGGACTTCTACCGGATCGACACCGCCCTGCGCGTCCCGGTGCTGGACCCGGGTCAGTGGACCCTGAAGGTCACCGGGCTCGTGGAGCGCGAGGTCTCGCTGGACTTCGCCACGCTGCTGGCCAAGCCCCTGGTCGAGCGGCACGTCACCATCGCCTGCGTCTCCAACGAGGTGGGCGGTGACCTGATTGGCAACGCCCGCTGGCTCGGCTGGCCGGTCCGGGACCTGCTGGCCCTCGCCGGCCCGCAGGAGGGCGCGGACATGGTGCTGTCCCGCAGCGCTGACGGCTGGACCGCCGGCACCCCGCTCGAGGTGCTGACGGACAACCGGGATGCGCTTCTGGCGGTCGGGATGAACGGTGAGCCGCTGCCGCTGGAGCATGGCTTCCCGGTCCGGCTCATCGTGCCCGGGCTCTATGGCTACGTGTCCGCGACCAAGTGGGTCACCGAGCTCAAGGTGACGCGCTTCGCGGACGACGTCGGGTACTGGACGCCCCGCGGCTGGAGCGAGAGGGGACCCATCAAGACCTCCTCCCGCATCGATGTGCCCCGCAACGGCCGCTCCGTGCCCGCCGGCACGGTGGCCTTCGGCGGGGTGGCCTGGGCCCAGCACACCGGGATCGGCCGGGTGGAGCTCCGGGTAAACCGCGGGGCGTGGCAGCAGGCCGAGCTGGCCCCCGGGATATCCACGGACACCTGGTACCAGTGGAAGCTGGCCCTGCCGCTGGCCCCCGGCCAGTACGAGGTCCAGGTCCGCGCCACGGACCTCGCCGGCGCCGCGCAGGTGGAGGACCGGGCGCCGGTGGTGCCCAGCGGGGCCACGGGCTTTCACACGGTTAGAGTTGACGTGAAGTCCTAATACACTGGGCCAACACGCCCGGCCAGGCAGCCGGGCAAGGCGCCGGACCGGGGAGCCGGACCGGCACCTTCAGTAACCGGCTCACGACGAGGGGTTACCAACGCATGCACCGCACCCAGACACGGCACGTCACCGTCGAAGCGCACCGCGAGTCCGTCCGCCGGCTCCTGGCTCCGCTCCGCACCCCGGACCGGGTTGAACAGCTCCCGCTCCTCGCAGCGCTGGGCAGGGGACTCGCGGCGGACGTCGTGGCTCCGCTGGACCTGCCCCCGTTCCCGAATTCGCAGATGGACGGCTACGCGATCCGCAGTGCCGACGTGCCCGACGACGGTGCCGAACTGCGCGTCGTCGCCCCCGTTCCCGCCGGTGCCACACCCCCCCAACTGGCCCCCGGAACCGCCGCCCCGATCATGACCGGCGCCATGATGCCGCCCGGAGCGGACGCCGTCGTCCCGATCGAACAGGCCCTGCCAGCGGTCTTCCCCGCGCACGACACGCCGGCCACGGTCCGGCTGCCCGCCGCCCCGGCACGGAACTTTGTCCGCGACGCGGGCAGCGACATCCGTAGCGGGGCACTGGCACTTGCCGCCGGGACCTTCCTGGGACCCGGACAGTTGGGACTCCTGGCCGCTCTGGGATTCACCGAGGTCCCCGTCTACCAAGCGCTGCGGATCCTCCTTGTCACCACTGGCGATGAGGTCGTGGAACCGGGCAGCCCGCTGGGCCCCGGCAAGATCTACGACTCCAACGCCACCTTGCTGGAATCGTCCATGCGCCAGGCCGGCCTCGACGTCACCCGGACCGGGATCTCCACGGACCGCCCCGAGGAGCTCGCGGCCCTGCTGCGCAGGCATGCGGCGGACGTGGACCTGATTGTCAGCACCGGCGGAGTCAGCAAGGGCGCCTACGAGGTGGTCCGGCAGGCGATGGAAGGCCACGCCGTCGACTTCCTCGGCGTCGCGATGCAACCGGGCGGGCCGCAGGGGGTCGGAACCTTCGACGGCGTCCCGGTCCTCGGGTTTCCGGGCAACCCCGTGAGCTGCCTCGTCTCCTTCGAAATGTTCCTCCGGCCCGCCCTGGCCGACCTCTTCGGCTCGCCCGCGCCGCGTCCCGTGGTGAGGGCCCGGCTGGCCCAGGCGCTGGCGTCCCCGCCGGGCAAGCACCAGGTGCGGCGCGGCACGGCCCTCCCCGACGGCACCGTCCGGCTGGAAGGCGGCGCAGGATCACACCTCGTCAGTGCCCTGGCCCGCTCCAACGCGCTGATCCAGATCCCGGAAGGAACGTCCGCGCTCGCGGAGGGCGCCGAAGTGGAAGTATGGATGCTGTGAACGAAGATAACCCGGCAACGGGAACCCCACGCCTGACCCACCTCCGGCAGGACGGCACGGCCCAGATGGTGGACGTGTCCAACAAGGCGGAGAGCACCCGCGAGGCCACGGCCACCGCCACCGTCCGCAGCACCGCCGAGGTCCTGGCCCTTCTCGGCGCGGGGGAGCTGCCCAAGGGCGATGCCCTCTCCGTGGCCCGGGTCGCGGGCATTATGGCCGCGAAGAAGACCCCGGAGCTGATCCCGCTGTGCCACCCGCTCCCGATCGCCAAGGTCACCGTCGACTTCGAGCTCGACACCACCACGGTGACGGTTTTCGCCACCGTCAAGACCCGCGGCATCACCGGCGTCGAGATGGAAGCGCTGACCGCAGCCTCCGTGGCCGCCCTCAGCGTGTACGACATGATCAAGGCCGTGGACAAACACGCGGTGCTGACCGACATCAAGGTGCTGGCCAAAAGCGGCGGCAAGAGCGGGGACTGGACACTATGAGCATGCCCGAACCACACCGGCACGGCGAAGCCACCGGGCGGAAGGCCGGCGTCGTGATCGCCTCCACCCGGGCCGCGGCCGGGATCTATGAGGACCTGACCGGCCCCGTCATCATCGACTGGCTCACCGAACACGGCTTTGAGCCCTACCCGGCGCTTGTGGTCCCCGACGGCGAAGCGGTGGGCGCGGCCCTGCGCGCGCTCCTGACCCAGGCGCCGGCGGTCATTATCACCAGCGGCGGCACCGGCCTCAGCCCCACCGACGCCACCCCGGAACAGACGCTGCCCCTGCTGGACCGCGAAATTCCGGGCATCATGGAGGGCATCCGCGGCGCCGGGACCGCCAAAACCCCCATGGCGATGCTCAGCCGGGGCCACGCGGGGGCGGCCGGCCAGACCTTCATCGTCAATCTCCCCGGATCCCCCAAGGGCGTGATGGACGGCCTCAGCGTGCTGGATCCCATCCTCGGACACCTGTGCGACCAGCTGGAAGGCAGCCATGGCCACTGACTCAACCTTTGAACCGGACTTTGTCGTGGTGAACGCGGTCCTGAGCGCCGAGCCCATTGCCGTGGACCAGGCCATCGCCGCCGTCGAATCCGACACCGCGGGCGCGGTGGTCAGCTTCAGCGGCGTGGTCCGGAACCACGACGGCGGCAAACCGGTCCGGCGGCTCAGCTACAGCGCGCACCCGACAGCGCACCAGGTGATGGCCGACGTCGTCGCCCAACTCGTCGCCGAACAGGCAGCCGGCGCTGACACCGGGAACGGGGGAGAGCCCGGCAGCGGCACAGCACAGCCGGTGCGGATCTGGGCGGCGCACCGGATCGGGATGCTGGAGATCGGCGATCCCGCCCTGGTCTGCGCCGTCTCCGCCGCGCACCGCGGCCAGGCCTTCGCGGTCTGCTCGGAACTGGTGGACCGGATCAAGGCGCAGGTTCCCATCTGGAAAGAACAGTTTTTCACTGACGGCACGGTCGAGTGGGTCGGCGCGGGGGAATAGCCCTCCCGTAGCAGGGCGCGCCAGCGCCGAGCAGCGGGCCTGCTGGGGGTTGTCATGCGCGGCCGCCGGTTCAAGGCGGCGCCCGCCCCGGCGGTAGGGTTGATTGCATGACCGAACAACTCGCAGTCGCCGTGCTGGGCGCGAACGGGCGCATGGGCGCCGAGGCGGTGCAGGCCGTCGAGGCCGCCGCGGACCTGAACCTTGTCGCCGCGCTGGGCAGGAACGATTCCCTGGACATGCTCGTCGACGCCGGCGCCCGGATCGTGGTGGACCTGACGGTCCCCGAGAGCACGGAAGCGAACGTCCGCTTCGCCGTCGAACACGGCATGCATGCCGTGGTGGGGACCACCGGCTGGGACGCTGAGAGGCTTGGCCGGCTCGAGGAACTCCTCGCTGGCCATCCCGGCGCGGGAGTCCTGATCGCGCCGAACTTCGCACTGGGTTCGGTGCTCGCCTCCGCTTTCGCGGCCAAGGCCGCCCGCTACTTCGAATCGGTCGAAATCGTCGAACTGCACCACCCGGACAAGGTGGACGCCCCGTCCGGAACGGCCGTGCGGACCGCGCAGCTGATCTCCGCCGAGCGCGCAGCCGCCGGCCTGCCTGCCAGCCCCGACGCCACCACCAGCGAGCGCCCCGGCGCGCGCGGCTGCGACGTCGACGGCGTCCGTGTCCACAGCGTCCGCCTTCGCGGCCTCGTGGCCCATCAGGAAGTACTGCTGGGCGGGCCGGGGGAGCAGCTGACCTTCCGGCACGACTCCTTCGACCGCGCCTCCTTTATGCCCGGCGTGCTGCTGGGCGTGCGCAACGTTGAGGCGAACCCGGGACTCACGGTGGGGCTGGACGGCTACCTGGACCTGGGGCTCTGAGCGCCTTGGCGAATGTCCTGACCGCGTTCAAAGCCAACCGCACCAAGATCTGGGTCGGCGCCGTCACGCTCCTGCTGGTGTTCTACCTCGTGGTGTCCTTCCAGCGCGCGGTGCTCCTGATGACGGACCCCAACCCGGTGGCGAAGGCCATCGGTGTGGCGTATCTGCTCCTCCCGGTGATCGGGGCCTGGGCCCTGGTCCGCGAGCTGCTCTTCGGCGCCCGGACGGAACGGCTGGCCAAAATCCTCGAAGCCGAGGGCGGGCTGCCGGAAGACACACTGCCGCGCACGCCTGCGGGGCGGATCGTCCGCGAGGCTGCCGACCTTGAATTCGAGAAGTACCGTGCCGAGACGGAAGCTGCGCCGGAGGACTGGCGCTCCTGGTTCCGGCTCAGTTGCGCCTATGACGCCGCGGGCGACCGCAAGCGGGCGCGTGCCGCGATGCGCGACGCCGTCCGGCTGTACCGCACGGGATCCCGCCAGCCCTGAAGCCGCTTCCGGGCCGCTCCGGGCCGTTACCGGGGCAGTTACCGGACACGGGCCGGCTGGTAGCGGCCCAGCTGGTTGGCCGCATGCGCCACCCACTCCAGCGGACCCCGCCATGACAGGGCCGCGAAGATGCCGCCCAGGACCAGGATCGCCACGGCCTGTCCCCAGTAGACGCCCTCAACCGTCCACCCGGACGGCAACGGCCGGCCGTGCAGCGAGGCCATCACACACAAGTGGGCCGTGTAGAAGCTCAGGGTCATGGCACCGGCGCCCCGCAGCGGGAGCAGCACGTCCAGCCCGGGCCCCTGGACCAGCCGGCCCACCAGAAGGAAGACTCCGACGACGGCGGCCGCCACCCCCGAGGTGTGCAGCAGATCCAGTGTGGTGCCCGAGTGCGGGGCGCTGGTGGCGAGCCACCAGGCCGATCCGGTCTGGTCCACGCCGGCCAGATTGACCTGCAGGAGGCTCTCCAGCGGGTACGAGGGATCGAGCAGAGTGGCCTGCAGCGCCGCCCGGCCACCCCAGTCCTCCATCATCACGACGCTGAGCCACTTGGCGAGGACCGCCACCGCGGATCCCACCGCCAACAACAGAACCGGGACCGACGCCGACGTGAGGGCGAGCCGGCCGATCGCGAGGCCGATCAGCAGATACGTAATCCACTGCAGGACGGGGTAATAGCCGGTCAGGAAGAGGTCCCCGAGCAGGACGGCCGGCGTGGCCAGGTCCTCCCACAAGGGGTTGTGGCCCAGCTGCAGGGGCGGCTCGGCGGTGAGGAGCCAGGGCCGCAGCAGGAAGGCGACCGCCGGGCTGACCAGCACCCAGCCGGCGGCCAGCACCAGCAGGTGTTTGACGTCCAGCCCGAGGAAGGGCAGCACACACAGGAACAGCACGGCGTAGTGGACCAGGATGATGGCGATGTTCACCTCGAGCCCGCCCAGGGAGAGCCCGACGGCGCCGATCACCAGGGCCCGGAGCGCGATGCCCCGGCGGGCCGCCCACAGGGCGGGACCGTGAAGCGGCTGCTCCTTGCCGGTTGACAGGGCCAGCCCGATACCCGCGAGGACGGCGAACAGGGCTGAGGCGCGTCCGGAGAACACGAGTCCCGTCCACGTGGGGGTGAGCTGGGCGTTGGACTCGAACGTCGGGAAGACATGCGTGGCCATCATGCCCAGGAGGGCCAGGCCGCGGGCGGCATCAATGCCTGACAACCGCGTTCCAACGAGCTTGCCTGCTGCGGACCGTGAAGTGGAGGTTGTTCCGCGCGGCGTCATCGTCCGATCGTCTCACGAGACGCTCCGGTGGTCTGCGGCCAAGGGCGGATCCGCGCGCGTTCACAGGAGCCGCACAGGGTCTTGTGTTCGAATATATGTTCGAATACTATGTCGTCATGAACAACGCACCAGAACCCGCCTTCCCGGCGGACGCAATTCCCGGCGTGCTCAGGGCAATGAGTCCGGGCGTCGTGGACTTCCTCTTCCGGCAGCTTGTCGCCGGCGAGCCGGCGGAGGACGTCCAGTGGCAGGAGGAGGGAACTGTCCTGTCGGCGCAGGCGCCCGGCGCCGAACTTGCGCGCCGGCTGGCCGAGACCGAACTCGACGCGCTCACTCCCGGCGAACTGTTCCACTATGTGCGGGCGGCCCAGCGGCTCGCGGCGTGGGCAGAAGGCCTTCGGGAGGATGCGGTGAGCCGCTACTGTGCCGCGCCCTCCGGCAGAGCCGCACCCTCCGGCGGAGCCGCGTAGGCCGCGCTGGCGAACGCGAGGCATGAATCGCCGGGGGCCGCACCCGGCCGGCCGCACTCCGCCGGCCGGACTCCGGCTGAGGTTCCGGTCCGGGGTTGATCTTCATCACGTCGCCGTCATTGTCCGATCTCGCCGGGGACAGGGTAACGTTTTTCATATGGCTGACTCTCGCACTCGCTCTTTCACGTTCGGATCCCTCGTGACCGCCATGGTCACGCCTTTCACATCCGACGGTGAGGTCGATTACCAGCAGAACGCGGAGCTGGCCAACAAGCTCGTCGATGACGGCCATGACGCCCTCGTGATTTCGGGCACAACCGGGGAAACCTCCACGCTCGAGGACGATGAGAAGGAAAAGCTCTTCCGGGTCGTCGTGGAAGCCGTGGGGGACCGCGCCAAGGTGATCGCCGGAACCGGCACCAACCACACCTCACACTCGATCGAGATGGCCAAGCGGGCCGCCAAAGCCGGGGCCCACGGCCAGCTGATCGTCACCCCGTACTACAACAAGCCCAGCCAGGCAGGGATCCGGGCCCACATCGAAGCCGTCGCCGACGCCGCCGATCTTCCCGTGATGGTCTATGACATCCCCGGCCGCTCCTGCGTCCCGATCCTGCCCGAAACCATGATCCGCCTCGCGGAGCACCGGAACATCGTGGCGCTCAAAGACGCGAAGGCCGACTTCGCCGCCGTGACCCGGGTACTCGCCAACACCGACCTGGATGTCTACTCCGGCGACGACGGACTGACCCTGCCGTGGATGTCAGCCGGCGCCGCCGGACTCGTGAGCGTCTCCGCGCACGTCGCGGCGCCGCGGTTCCGCGCCATGATCGATGCCGCACTTGCGGGCGACTTCGCCACCGCCCGCACCATACATTTCGAACTGGACCCCGTGGTCCGTGCAGTGATGACCCATATCCAGGGTGCTGTTGCTGCGAAGCAAGTTCTTAAGTGGCAGGGAGTCCTGCCCAACTCGGTTGTCCGTTTGCCCCTCGTGGAGCCGGGCGAAGCCGAGATCGAAACCATCCGCGAGGACTTGGCGGAAGCCGGAATGGTCTTTTCCTGATCGGGTGTTTGATCCTGATGAGGAAAGACCAGGCCGGCAACCGCCTGGAAAGTAGTGCATTATGACCCAAACCGCCCTTCCCGGCCTTGTCACGCCGCCGAAACTGCTCAAGGACACCCTGCGGATCGTTCCGCTCGGCGGCCTCGGGGAGATCGGCCGCAACATGACCGTCTTCGAGATCGACGGCAAGCTGCTCATTGTCGACTGCGGCGTCCTCTTCCCGGAAGAGACCCAGCCCGGCGTGGACCTGATCCTGCCCGATTTCTCCTACATCGAGAACCGCATGGATGACATCGTCGCCGTCGTCCTGACCCACGGCCACGAGGACCACATCGGCGCCGTTCCGTACCTTTTGCGCCTGCGCGCCGACATCCCCCTGGTGGGCTCCCGGCTGACGCTGGCCCTCATCGAGGCGAAGCTGCAGGAACACCGGATCAAGCCGGTCATCCAGACCGTCACCGAGGGACAGGTGCAGAAGTTCGGTCCGTTCGAGTGCGAGTTCGTGGCCGTCAACCACTCCATCCCCGACGCCCTCGCCGTGTTCCTCCGCACCTCCGGCGGCACGGTTCTGCACACCGGCGATTTCAAGATGGACCAGTTGCCGCTGGACGGCCGGATCACCGACCTCCGCCACTTCTCCAAGCTGGGCGAAGAGGGCGTTGACCTGTTTATGTCGGACTCCACCAACGCCGACGTGCCGGGCTTCACCACCGCCGAGAAGGAGATCGGACCCACCCTGGACCGGCTCTTCGGCCAGGCCTCCAAGCGCCTGATCGTCGCTTCCTTCTCCTCGCACGTGCACCGCGTCCAGCAGGTCCTCGACGCCGCCGCCAACCACAACCGCAAGGTGGCCTTCGTCGGCCGCTCGATGGTCCGCAACATGGCCATCGCGGAAAAGCTGGGCTACCTTGATGTGCCTGCGGGCATCCTCGTCGATATCAAGAACATCGACAACCTGCCGGACAACCGCGTGGTCCTGATGTCCACCGGTTCCCAGGGGGAGCCTATGGCGGCCCTGTCCCGCATGGCCAACGGGGACCACCGCGTCGTCGTCGGCCCGGGCGACACCGTCATCCTCGCCTCCAGCCTGATCCCGGGCAACGAAAACGCGGTCTTCCGCATCATCAACGGCCTGCTCAAGCTTGGCGCTGACGTCATCCACAAGGGCAACGCCAAGGTGCACGTTTCCGGCCACGCTGCCGCCGGCGAACTGCTGTACTGCTACAACATCCTGGAGCCGCTCAACGCGATGCCGGTGCACGGTGAAACCCGCCACCTGATCGCCAACGGCAAGATCGCCCTGGACTCCGGCGTCCCCGAGGAAAGCATCCTGCTCGCGGACAACGGCACAGTCATCGACCTTCGGGACCACCAGGCGGATATCGTCGGCCAGGTGGAGGTCGGCTTCGTCTACGTCGACGGCTCCAGCGTCGGTGAAGTCACGGAAGCGGACCTGAAGGACCGCCAGACCCTCGGCGACGAAGGCTTCATCTCCATCATCACCGTGATCCACCGCGCCACCGGCAAGGTGGTTTCCGGCCCCGAGATCCACGCCCGAGGCGTGGCAGAGGACGACTCCGTCTTCGACGAGATCATCCCCAAGATCAACGCCGCCCTGGAAGAAGCCGTGCTCAACCGCACGGACCACACCACACACCAGCTGCAGCAGGTTGTCCGCCGCGTGGTGGGCACTTGGGTCAACCGCAAGCTCCGCCGCAAGCCCATGATCATCCCGGTGGTCCTGGAGGCATAAGTACCGGAGCCCACGCGCTGGAGGCCAAACGCCTCCCGGCGCACCGAAACGGCCCTCCCGGCCTGCCGCAGCCTCGAGCTTGCGGCGGACCGGGAGGGCCGTTTTTGCGTGTCCGGCAGGCAACATGATCCCCGCGGAGGCCCGGAAATCCGCGGAATTCGGCCCGGAGTCGGGTACCGTAGCGGGTATGGCGACACGTACCTCCTCCGCGCCAAGAGGAAACTCCAGCGGTAAATCAGGCAGCTCTGCGGCCCGGGGCTCCCGCCCGGCTGCATCCAAAACCACCAAGTCCTCCGGGACGACGGGCGCCGCGCGCACCCGCCAGTTGGCCGCCGTCGAACCGAAACAGCCCTGGCTGGTCCGGGTTGTGGCCGGTGCCTGGCTGGGCGTCGCCCACGTCGTCGGGGCGGGCATCCGCCGGATCGGCTACGACGTCAGCGACCTCGCGCCCGAGGACCGCCGCGACGGCGCAGCCCTGTTCAACCTGGCCCTCGGCGTGTTCGTCGCCACCTTCGCCTGGTGGGGATTCCAGGGCTGGTTCCCGGACATGGTCTACGGCGTCGTCAACGGCACCTTCGGCTGGATGGCGCTGCTGCTGCCGCTGATGCTGTTTGTCTGCGCCTTCCGCCTGTTCCGCCAGCCCGTCGACGGCCGCGGCAACAACCGGATCGGCATCGGGTTCCTGATCATGGCGTTCGCCGGCTCCGGCCTGGCCCACGTCATCGGCGGGGAACCGACCGTCGCTGACGGGTTCGACGGCCTGCGCCGTGCAGGCGGCATGCTCGGCTACCTGGCGGCCGCCCCGCTCGCGGCCATCCACGCCGCCGTCCCGCTGGCCGTCTACGGCCTGCTCGCCTTTACCTCCCTGCTGATCGTCACCGCCACGCCCTTCGGCGCGATCCCCGACCGGCTGCGCGGTGCCTACGAACACCTCATGGGCATCGACCTGCAGGACCAGTACAGCGACGACCACGACGGCGACGGGCACGACCGCAGCTACCTCTACGAAAATGACGCCCCGGCCCCGGCGAAGAAAAAACGCCGCCGCCTCTTCGGCAAGGACCAGGACGACCAGACCGGGCTCGAAGGCTACGTCGGCGACGAAGCCTTCGAACGAGCACTCATTGCCGACGAGGAAGCGGAGGCCGCCCGGGCCGCCCGTGGCGGCAAATCCGCCTCCAAGCCCGCCGCCGAACCTGTCGCCCCCGGGGTTCGCCGGCCCACCCAGGCCGAAATCGCCGTCGAAAAGATCAAGGCCGCCCAGGGCCTCGGAAGCGCCGCGGCGGGGGAGAACGCCACCGAGGCGATCCCGCTCGTCACCCCGGGGATGGTCGCCGCCGGGTCTCTCAACCCGCCTGCCCCCGCGCCCGCGTCGGCCGCCGTCGCCGCTGCGGCGAAGGTCCCCTCCAATCCCGTGGCCCCGGCGCCGCTGCCCACGCCGATCCCGCAGCGCACCGAACAGCTCTCGCTTGCCGGCGACGTGACGTACACGCTCCCGGCCTCGGACGTCCTTACCCCGGGCTCCATCCCGAAAGAACGCACCGAAGCCAATGACGCGATCGTCGCGTCGCTGACCGAAACGCTCAACCAGTTCAACGTGGACGCCCAGGTCACCGGCTTCAGCCGCGGCCCCACCGTCACCCGCTACGAGATCGAGCTCTCCCCGGGCACCAAGGTGGAGCGCGTCACCGCACTGTCCAAGAACATCTCCTACGCCGTCGCCAGCTCGGACGTGCGTATCCTGAGCCCCATCCCGGGCAAGTCGGCAATCGGCATCGAGATCCCCAACACGGACCGCGAGACCGTGTCCCTGGGCGATGTGCTGCGCAGCCAGAACGCCCGGCGCACCGACCACCCGATGGTCATGGGCGTCGGCAAGGACGTCGAGGGCGGTTACGTCGTGGCCAACCTCGCCAAAATGCCGCACCTCCTCGTTGCGGGCGCCACGGGCGCGGGCAAGTCCTCGTTCGTGAACTCGATGATCACCTCCATCCTGATGCGCGCCACCCCGGATGAGGTCCGGATGGTCATGGTGGACCCCAAGCGGGTGGAACTCACCGCCTACGAGGGTGTGCCGCACCTCATTACCCCGATCATCACCAACCCCAAAAAGGCCGCGGAGGCCCTCCAGTGGGTGGTCCGCGAGATGGACGCCCGCTACGACGACCTCGCCAACTACGGCTTCAAGCACATCGACGACTTCAACAAGGCCGTCCGCGCCGGCAAGGTCCACCCGCCCGAGGGGTCCAAGCGGGTCATCCGGCCGTACCCGTACCTCCTGGTGATCGTGGACGAACTCGCCGATCTGATGATGGTCGCCCCGCGCGACGTCGAAGATTCGATCGTCCGCATCACCCAGCTGGCCCGTGCCGCGGGCATCCACCTGGTGCTCGCCACGCAGCGGCCCTCCGTCGACGTCGTCACCGGCCTCATCAAGGCCAACGTGCCGTCCCGGATGGCGTTCGCGACGTCCTCCGTCACCGACTCCCGTGTGGTCCTCGACCAGCCGGGTGCGGAGAAGCTGATCGGCCAGGGCGATGCCCTGTTCCTGCCGATGGGCGCCTCCAAGGCCATGCGTGTCCAGGGTGCCTGGGTCACGGAGTCGGAAATCCACAAGGTGGTGGAGCACGTCAAGGGCCAGCTCAAGGCCGTCTACCGGGACGATGTTGCCCCCGATGCGCCGAAGAAGCAGATCGACGACGACATCGGAGACGACCTCGAGGTCCTGCTGCAGGCCACCGAACTGGTGGTCACGACGCAGTTTGGTTCCACGTCGATGCTGCAGCGCAAGCTGCGCGTCGGCTTCGCGAAAGCCGGCCGGCTGATGGACCTGCTCGAGTCCCGCGGTGTGGTGGGCCCCTCCGAGGGTTCCAAGGCCCGCGATGTCCTGGTCAAGCCCGATGACCTGGCCACTGTCCTCGCCGCCATGAAGGGTATGGAGATGCCCGCCACCGCCGATTCCCAGACCGCAGCACTGAGTGATAACGCCAACGCGAACATCGCCCAGGGCGGGTACGCGGAGGATCTGGTCGCTGCCGACCTGGACAACCGCACCCAGGCGATCGAGTATCACGACGGCGCTGACGTTGGCTCCGGAGACGATGAGGACGGCTCCGAGGACGCCTGGTCGCTCACCGGACGGTAGCCTAGGAAGGTGACTAGCGCCGAAGCGAACAGTGCCGGATCCGCGTCCCGGATCTGGAACCTGCCCAACATCCTGACGATGCTGCGGATTGTGATGGTGCCGTTCTTCGTCTGGTTCCTCCTGCTCGACGCACCGGGACTGGTCGCCCAGAACGGCATCTGGCGCTGGGTTGCCGCGGCAACCTTCGCCGTCGCCATTTACACGGACAAGCTCGACGGCGACATCGCCCGCAGCCGCGGCCTCGTCACGGACTTCGGCAAGATCGCCGACCCCATCGCCGACAAGCTGCTGATCGGCTCGGCCCTGGTGATGCTCTCGCTGCTGGGGGAGCTGCCCTGGTGGGTCACCATCCTGATCCTGGTCCGCGAATGGGGCGTCACCGCGCTGCGCTTCTTTGTCATCCGCTACGGCGTGATCCCGGCGTCGCGCGGCGGAAAACTCAAGACCGTCATCCAGACGGTGGCCATCTTCCTGTACATCCTCCCGCTGGCCTCGATCGCCCCGTGGCTCGGGTTTGTGGCCTTCGCGGTCATGATGGTGGCCGTCGCCATCACGGTCTGGACCGGCGGCGAGTACGTCGTCGAGGCCCTCAAGCTGCGCGCCAGCGGCATCCGGGCGCGGCAACAGAAGATCCAGGAGGGCAAGCCATGAGCAATCCCCACCGCACGATCAACCTGCATCACCTGGCCGAAGAGGCGGTCACCGAGGCGATCCGCCGCGGCCTGACCGTGGCCACCGCCGAATCGCTGACCGCCGGCATGGTCGCCGCTGTGCTGGCAGACACACCCGGCGCCTCCGGGATGCTCCAAGGCGGTGTGGTGTCCTACCAGAACACGGTGAAGGCCGAGGTGCTGGGCGTGTCCCGGGAACTGCTGGACAGCGTTGGCGCCGTCGACGGGCGCGTCGCCGAGGCCATGGCCGAGGGCGCCCGCCGGGTCTGCGCCGCCGACGTCGGAGTCTCCACGACCGGGGTCGCCGGACCCGAGCCGCACGGCGGTAAGGACGTGGGCTCCGTTTACATCGGCGTCGCCACCGCAGGGGGAACGACGTCGTTCGGGTACAGCTTCGAGGGCAACCGGCCCGAGATCCGCGGCCAGGCCTGCGCGGCGGCGCTGGAACGCCTGCTGGAAGCCCTGGCATCCGTAAGCTACCGGGCGTAAAGTAGCCGGGAACAAAAACCGATTCCTAATAGTTGTTACATTGTGTCGCTTCCGAATAAGGGAGGCGCCTAGGATGAAAGCATCATCAGTGTCCGCTTTGACCAGCGGGCCCGACACCAAGAGGGAGCAAGGCGATACAGATGGTAAAGCAGCCCGTATCCGTTAACGGCGTTGTCCGCTGGAAGGATGTGGGCCTCGCCGATCAGGCTAAGAGCGAACAGAAGGAGCGCAAGATGGTTGTACTTCGTCACGAAATCGGTGATGTACTGCGCGATGTCCGCCAACGCCAAGGCCGTACCCTCCGCGAAGTCTCGCACAGTGCCCGCGTCTCCTTGGGCTACCTGAGTGAAGTGGAGCGCGGCCAGAAGGAAGCTTCCTCGGAACTCCTCTCCTCGATCTGCTCGGCCCTCGATGTTCCGCTCTCCAGCATGCTTCGCGAAGTCAGCGACCGTGTCGCCGTCGCCGAAGGTGTTGCCGTTCCGGACACCGTCCCGCAGGAGTTTGCCCAGCGTTACGGCCGTGACCTGGACCGCGAACTCAACACGGACCTCAACGAAGAGTTGGCCAAGGGCCTTCTTTCCGGGGCGCGCTAGCCCCGGCACCCACTACTCGACAAAAAACCCCGGCGGTGTGCCGGGGTTTTTTGCGTGCCCGGCCGCGCCGGGGCTACAGGCTAGTGCGGTTCGTCCCGGGGGAACCCGTCCCGCTCGTAGGTGGCGTTGAGCTTGGCGATATAGCGGGCCAGAGTCTGCAGTTCCTCCGGCGGCCACTCGCCCAGCCGATCGCGGAACACCTCGCGCCGGGCGTCCTGCACCTCGTGCATCTTCTCCTCGCCCTTGGCTGTCAGGCGGATCATCTGTGCGCGGCCATCCAGCGGGTCGGCTTCCTTGGCCACCAGGCCGAGGCGTTCCAGGAACGCGATCTGCCGGCTCACCGAGGGCTTCCCGACGCCGATGCTGGACGCGAGTTCGGTCAGCCGGATGGCGCCCTGCCGGCGGATCACGGAAAGCAGCCCGTAGGCCGCCGGTTCCATGTCCGGGTGGACCTGGCGGGAGAGGTGATGGGAGATGGACCGGGCGCGGCGCCAGAGCATGCTCAACTGGTGCTCGACGGCGGTCAGGGCCGCTTCGGTGGAATCGTCAGTGCCGCCGGGGATCCCAGGGCCAACGGCTGAGTTGCTCATGGCAACCATTCTAGAGTCCCCCCGCATCGTGAGAGACTCTAAGGGTGCGAATCAGTGACTTTTGGCGCCTTATGGACGACGAATTCGGGGCGGGCTACTCCCGCGTCCTCAGCAGCTCCCTGGTCCTGGCGGGAGTCGGCGGACGGACCGCCGACCAAGCCCTGGGGGCAGGCGTGCCGCCCCGGCAGGTGTGGCTTGCGCTGTGTGATGTGCAGGATGTCCCGCCCGAGCGGCGGCTTGGCCGCGACATCAAACCCCGCTGATTCCCGGCGCTTCAGCCCCGGCCCGGCAGCAAACACCTGACACGCCGCGACGATTGTTCGAATATCTGTTCGGGTAGGACTATGCTTTTTTCAGAGTGTTTTCCACATACGCGGGGCAGTCGGGCAACTCTGTCGGTGGGTGCCAGTAGCTTCAGTAATGACAGAAACTGACCACCAGCGTTGAGCTACCAGCACTGAATTACCAGCACTGATGACGAACCTGACCACCAGCACTGATCACGAACACTACCTGGGGCCGGCAACGGTCCCTCCACAGCGAGAAAGTATTAGAGGTGTGAACCATGGCCGCAGCCCCGGATCGCCAGAAGGCGCTCGACGCAGCGCTTGCCCAGATTGACAAGCAGTTCGGCAAAGGCTCGGTCATGCGCCTCGGCGACGAAGTCCGTGCGCCCATCGAGGTCATCCCCACCGGCTCTATCGCGCTGGACGTCGCCCTGGGAATTGGCGGCCTGCCCCGCGGCCGTGTTGTGGAGATCTACGGTCCGGAATCCTCCGGTAAGACCACCGTGGCGTTGCACGCCGTCGCCAACGCCCAGCGCCAGGGCGGCATCGCCGCCTTCATCGACGCCGAGCACGCCCTTGACCCGGAATATGCCGCCAAGCTGGGCGTCGACACCGACGCCCTGCTGGTCTCCCAGCCGGACACCGGCGAGCAGGCGCTCGAAATCATGGACATGCTCATCGGCTCCGGCTCCCTTGACGTCATCGTTATCGACTCGGTCGCGGCCCTCGTTCCCCGGGCGGAAATCGAAGGCGACATGGGCGACAGCCACGTGGGTCTGCAGGCCCGCCTGATGAGCCAGGCCCTTCGAAAGATCACCGGCCGCCTGAGCCAGACCAAGACCACTGCCATCTTCATCAACCAGCTGCGCGAGAAGATCGGTGTCTTCTTCGGGTCCCCGGAAACCACCACCGGTGGTAAGGCCCTGAAGTTCTACGCCTCCATCCGCATCGACGTCCGCCGGATCCAGACCCTCAAGGAGGGCGCGGACTCCGTCGGTAACCGCACCAAGGCCAAAATCGTCAAGAACAAGATGGCCCCGCCCTTCAAGATCGCCGAATTCGACATCATCTACGGCCAGGGCATCTCGCGTGAAGGCGGCATCATCGACATGGGTGTCGAGCATGGCCTGATCAAGAAGTCCGGCTCCTGGTTCACCTACGACGGTGACCAGCTGGGCCAGGGCATGGAGAACTCCCGCCGCTTCCTGCGCGACAACCCGGAACTGGCCGCCGAGCTTGAGCGGCTCATCAAGGAGAAGCTGGGCGTCGGCGTGAAGGCTCCCGCCGAGACCGAAGAATCTCCGAAGCTGAAGGCCGTTGACGGCTTCTAACGCCGGAGCCGGCACCGGGTCGGGGTTCCTTCCGTGGAGCCCTGACCCGGGCAACGAAGCCGACCCGCGTGCCGGGTCCCCCCGGCGCAGTTCCCGCGGGTCCCGCAGTTCACGCGGCTCAGGCTCACGCGGCTCAGGTTCACGCGGTTCCGGTACCCGCGCCGCCGGGGCGCCGTCCCCGGAACTGGATCCTGACGCAGATCCCGCTGCAGTGGCTCGCGCCATTGTGCTGCGGCAGCTGACCAACGCACCGAAGAGCAGGCTGCAGCTCGCCCGGAAGCTGGCCGAACGCAACGTCCCGGACGATGTCGCGGAGGCCGTGCTGGACCGCTTCGAAGAAGTGAAGCTCGTTGACGACGCCGACTTTGCCGACATGTGGGTGCGCTCGCGCTCCCAGAGCCGCAAGCTCGCCAAAGGCGCCTTAAGGCGTGAACTTGCGGACAAGGGAATCGACCCGGAGATTGCGGCCGGCGCGCTGGACCAGCTCAGCGATGCCGACGAAGAAGCGGCGGCCCGTGAGCTCGTGGAGCGCAAGCTGCGGGGCTTCACCGGCAGTGAGGACCGCGCCGAGCGCGACAAGATCACGCGCCGGCTGGCCTCCATGCTTGCCCGCAAGGGATACCAGCCCTCGCTCGCCTTCCGGATTGTCGGCGAGGTCCTCGACGACGCCGTGGCCAATGCCGGGTCCGAACCCTATTTCTAACGAGCCCCCGGCAGCGTGCCGACCCGGTACCCTTAGCAGGTGAGTTTGACCATTCCCTCCCCAGCAGCCGGCACCACCCCTTCCACGGACGCCTCGTCAACGCCGGGCACTGAACCGGTGTCCGCCGCAGCTCAGCCCCGCACCTACCAGGTCCGGACGTTCGGCTGCCAGATGAACGTGCACGACTCCGAGCGGATGTCCGGGATGCTCGAGGCCGCCGGCTACGTCCCCGCCGCCGGTGAACTGGCCGACGTCGTGGTCTTCAATACCTGCGCCGTGCGGGAGAACGCCGACAACAAGCTCTACGGCAACCTGGGCATCCTGGCTCCGGTCAAGGCCGCCAACCCGGGCATGCAGATCGCCGTCGGAGGCTGCCTGGCGCAGAAGGACCGCGACGCCATCCTGAAGAAGGCCCCGTGGGTGGACGCCGTGTTCGGGACGCACAATGTCGGCGCGCTGCCGGCCCTCCTGGAACGGGCCCGCCACAACAACGAAGCGCAGCTCGAGATCCTCGAGTCCCTCGATGTTTTCCCCTCCACGCTGCCCACCAAGCGCGACTCGGTCTATTCCGGCTGGGTGTCGATCTCCGTCGGCTGCAATAACACGTGCACCTTCTGCATCGTCCCGGCCCTCCGCGGCAAGGAAAAGGACCGCCGCCCCGGCGACATCCTGGCCGAGATCCAGGCCCTCGTCGACGACGGCGCGATCGAAGTCACCCTGCTGGGGCAGAACGTGAACTCCTACGGCGTCGAATTCGGCGACCGGCAGGCCTTCTCGAAGCTCCTGCGCGCCTGCGGCGACATCCCCGGCCTCGAACGGGTCCGCTTCACGAGCCCGCACCCCGCGGCATTCACCGATGACGTCATCGATGCCATGGCCGAGACCCCCAACGTTATGCCGCAGCTGCACATGCCCCTGCAGTCCGGGTCGGACAAGGTGCTCAAGGACATGAAACGGTCCTACCGGTCCACGAAGTTCCTCGGCATCCTGGACAAGGTCCGCGACAAAATTCCGCACGCCGCCATCTCCACGGACATCATCGTCGGCTTTCCCGGCGAAACCGAGGAGGACTTCCAGGCCACGCTCGACGTCGTTGAGCAGTCCCGCTTCGCCACCGCGTTCACCTTCCAGTACTCCAAGCGACCGGGCACGCCCGCCGCCGACCTGCCGGACCAGCTCCCAAAAGCCGTGGTGCAGGAACGCTTCGAGCGCCTCACCGCCCTCCAGGACCGGATCGCCGCCGAGGAAAACGCCCGCCAGCTCGGCCGTCGGGTGGAGGTTATGGTCACTGCCCAGTCCGGGCGAAAGGCCGGGGAAACCCACCGTCTCTCCGGGCGGGCCCAGGACCAGCGCCTGGTCCACTTCTCCGTGCCTGCCGGCGCCGAGACGCCGCGCCCCGGCGACCTCGTCACCGTGACCATTACCGAGGCCGCGGCGTTCCACCTGGTCGCCGACCCTGCCTCGGCGGAGTACTACAGCGTCCGCCGCTCCCGCGCCGGCGACGCCTGGGACAGGTCCCAGGCGGACTCCTGCGGCGCACCCGCGCCGGGAGCCGCGTCCGGCTCATCCGGAGTATCCCTGGGCATGCCCACGCTGCCCGTCCGGAGCCGCTAGCCCGTGGCAGCCCCGCAGGGCGCCCCTGCCGGCACAGGACCCGACGGCGCAGCGCCGTCCGTCGCAGCAGACAACGAGGCAGCACACGACGGCATGGTCCCCGAGGGGGCAGTCCCGGCCGCCACAGTACCCGCCGCCACAGTACCGGCGCGGCCGGTCGTCGCCGTCGTAGGGCCCACCGGCTCCGGCAAATCCGATCTGGCGGTCTCGCTCGCGCTGGAACTTGACGGCGAGGTCATCAACGCCGATTCCATGCAGTTTTACCGCGGCATGGACATCGGCACCGCCAAGATCACCGAGGCCGAACGCAGGGGAGTGCCGCACCACCTCCTGGACATCCTGGACGTGACCCAGGAAGCCAGCGTCTCGGACTTCCAGCAGCAGGCACGGGCGCTCATCGCGGACATCCATCGCCGCGGCAAACGCGCCATCCTGGCCGGCGGCTCCGGGCTCTACGTCCGTGCGGCCCTGGACGTGCTGGATTTCCCGGGCACCGACCCTGCCATCCGGCGCCGGCTCGAAGCGGAACTGGAAACTGCCGGCCCGGCCCCGTTGCGGGCGCGGCTGGAACGTGTGGACCCGGTCTCGGCCGGCCGGCTCGGGGACGCGCGCCGGATCATCCGCGCGCTGGAGGTGTTCGAACTGACCGGACGGCCTTTCAGCTCCTTTATGCCAATCCGCGAGTACCACCAGCCCGCCGTGCAGATCGGGCTGGAGGTGGACCGCGAAGAGCTCCGTGAGCGGCTGGCCCGCCGGGTCCACACCATGGTGGACAATGGGCTGCTCGAAGAGGTCCGGAAACTCGACGCCGCCGGGCTCAGGCTCGGCCGGACCGCGCCGCGGGCCCTTGGCTACGCCCAGTTCCTCAAGGTCCTCGACGGCGCGTCCGACGCCGCGCAGGCGGCGGAGGAAACCATCATCGCGACCCGGCAGTTCGCACGCCGCCAGCTGACCTGGTTCCGCGCCGATCCCCGCATCCACTGGCTGGACTGGCAGGACCCGGAACTCGTGGCCAGGGCTGCCGCGCTCTGCCGCTGAGGACCGCGGCCAGGCATCACGCCGCTGAGGCCGGTGCAACGGATTCCGTCCGGCAGGCCAGGAAGCGACGTGCAACCGGTCGCCAAAACGACGTGCAACCGGTCGCGATCGACGGGCGACCGGCCACGAAACGAAGTGCAGTCGGTCGCGAATCGAACTGTAACCTTGGACCATGGACGAAACCCTTGCCGCGGCCGCTGACCACCTCGCTGCCGGAGACACCGCCGCCCTTGCCGGCCTGAAGTTCTCCAAGGGCCACGGCACCGGCAACGACTTCGTGCTCCTCGCCGATCCCAACGGCACCCTCGCGGTAACCCCGGAGCAGGTCGCGGCACTGTGCGACCGCCACCGCGGCATCGGCGGAGACGGACTAATCCGCGCGGTACCGTCCCGTCTGCTCCCGGAGGGCCAGGAGCTGCTGACCCGGACTCCGGACGCCGAATGGTTTATGGACTACCGCAATGGCGACGGGTCACTTTCCGAGATGTGCGGCAACGGCGTCCGCGTCTTTGTGCACTTCCTGATCACTGAAGGCCTGGTCGACCTGCCCGCCGGCGAATCATTGACCATCGGCACCCGCGGCGGCGCCAAGACGATCGTCCGCACCGCGGCCGGGTACGCCGTCGACATGGGCCCCTGGGAATTCATCTTCCCGGGCGAGGCCACGGCGCGGGCCATGGATTCACTGGTCAGCGCGGCGGGGCTGGAGGTCGCACGGCCTGCCCTGTCCGTGAGTATGGGCAATCCGCACACCGTCGTGGCGCTGGCCGAACTGGCCGAGCTGCAGGCCACGCAGTTGTTCACCGCACCCCACGTGGACCCGACGCCGCCGCACGGCACCAACGTCGAGTTCGTGGTCCCGTCCGAACCGTTGGTCCATGACGGCGTCGGAACCATCACCATGCGCGTCCACGAGCGGGGAGTCGGGGAAACGCAGTCCTGCGGCACGGGTGCCTGCGCGGCCGCCGTCGCGATCCGCCACTGGGCCGGCCAGGGCGCCCCGGACGTTTGGAATGTTCAGGTCCCCGGCGGCGTCGTCGGGGTGAAGTTCTTCCTCGGCGCCGAGGGCCACGAACACGTCGAACTCAGCGGCCCCGCGGTGATCGTCGCTAGTGGGACGCTTTCCTGACCCGAAGGATGCGGAACGACTTCGAGGTGCTCTCGCGGGTCACCGTGAAGCTGCTGTCGAGCTCCGCCGCGAGCCAGCGCTGCAGCGAATCCGACCCCAGGTTCTTCTGCACCACCAGCCACGCCGAGCCGCCCGGAGCCAGCCGCGGCAGCCACAGGAGCAGCAGGGCGTGGAGCTCGTCCTTGCCGATCCGGATGGGCGGGTTGGACCAGATAGTGTCGAAGCGAAGTTCAGGATCGACGGCGTCGGGCGTGCTGGCCGTGACATTGCCCAGTCCCAGCAGCGCCGCGTTTTCGTTGGTCAGGGTCACACAACGTTCGTTGACGTCCACGGCGTAGACCTGTGAGTGCGGTGCACGCAGGGCCATGGTCAGGGCGATCGGGCCCCAGCCGCAGCCGATGTCCAGCAGGGTTCCCTGCGGGGCCGGGGCAGGAACCTCAGCCAACAGCACAGCCGTGCCCTTGTCGATGCCGTCCGGGCTGAAGATGCCCGAGGACGTCTGCAGTTGCCGGGTCCCGCCGGCAAGTTCCACGGTCAGTGGCTTGCGGGTGAACGGCCCGGCGGGCTGGGCGCTGAAATAGTGTGCAGACTCCATAACTGGCCAGATTAGTTGGCCCCCGGCCCGTATGGGAAACCGCGGCAACCGACCGGAATCCGGCAGAAACCCCTGGGGGCAGCGCCGCCGGTGCCGTCTGCTAGGCTTAAAGACATGTTCTTGAACTCCAAGTAGCCGGCACGGGCTTGTACCCGTCCCCGCAGCGACGCAGGTAGTTACCTTCCGCTCAGCGCGCCACCCCACGATGATCCTGCCAAGGACACATCCGCTGGCGCCCGAACCACTTGGATTCCGGCAGTGCTCACTGGAGCCCGGCCGGGCGGACTGTCTCTCCCTCCTCAAGGCAAAAAAGATGCCTGATCCCTCTCTTCCCACCGCTCCCGCCCGGAGCCCTGCCCTGCCGGCGGCACCGCTGCCGCCGGCATCCCAGGAGGCCACGTTGACCAATAGTCGTCAGCCCAGCGCGAATACCGCCCCACACAGCACCGATCGGCACTATTCTGAAACTGCCGAACCTCTAAAGGAGACCATGACCAGTCAGCCCAACACCGGACCCGAGTCAGCAGCCCAGGACATGAGTCCTGCGGAAATCCAGGCTGTCATCGACCGGATCCTCGCCAAAGACACCCCTGCCCGGAAGGCAGCGCCGGCTGCCGGCGAGCCCGCCTCGGTGCTCGGCAAGGCGCAGGCGATCTCCCGCCTGGACGAGGAACACAGCACTTTCGACGGCGACCAGCAGGACCTCGAGGAACGGCACGCCCTGCGCCGCACCGCCGGGCTGTCCACCGAACTCGAAGACGTCACCGAGGTCGAGTACCGGCAGCTGCGCCTTGAGCGCGTGGTTCTGGCCGGACTCTGGACCGAAGGCACCCTCGCCGACGCCGAGAACTCGCTCCGCGAACTCGCCGCCCTTGCCGAGACCGCCGGCTCGGAGGTCCTCGACGGGATCGTCCAGCGCCGCCAGAAGCCCGATCCGGGCACTTTCCTCGGCTCCGGCAAGGCCCAGGAATTGAAGGACATCGTGATGTCCACGGGCGCGGACACCGTCGTCGTCGACGCCGAACTGGCGCCGTCCCAGCGCCGCAGCCTGGAAGACATCGTCAAGGTCAAGGTCATCGACCGTACGGCGCTGATCCTGGACATTTTCGCCCAGCACGCCAAGAGCCGCGAGGGCAAGGCGCAGGTGGAGCTGGCCCAGCTCGAATACCTGCTCCCGCGCCTGCGCGGCTGGGGTGACTCGATGTCCCGCCAGGCCGGCGGCCAGGTGGGCGGTGCGGGTGCCGGCATGGGCTCGCGTGGCCCCGGTGAAACCAAGATCGAACTGGACCGCCGCCGGATCCGCACCCGGATGGCCAAGCTGCGGCGTGAGATCGCCGCGATGAAGCCGGCGCGGGAAACCAAGCGCGCCAACCGCCGTCGCAATTCCGTGCCCTCCGTCGCGATCGCCGGGTACACCAACGCCGGCAAGTCCTCGCTCCTGAACCGGCTGACCGACGCCGGTGTCCTGGTGGAGAACGCCCTGTTCGCCACCCTGGACCCGACTGTCCGCAAAGCTGAGACCTCGGACGGGCTGGGCTACACCCTCGCGGACACCGTGGGCTTCGTCCGTTCGCTGCCCACCCAGCTCGTGGAGGCTTTCCGCTCCACGCTGGAGGAAGTCGCCGACGCGGACCTGATCCTGCACGTCGTGGATGTCTCGCACCCGGATCCGGAGGGCCAGATCGCAGCTGTCCGCAAGGTGTTCAGCGAGGTCGACGCACGCAAGGTGCCCGAAATCATCATCCTCAACAAAGCCGACGCCGCGGACCCCTTCGTGGTGGAACGGCTCAAGCAGCGCGAACCGCGCCACGTTGTGGTGTCGGCACGCACCGGCGCAGGCATCCCGGAATTGCTCAAGGCCATCAGCGAGGGCATCCCGCGGCCCAGCGTCAAGCTGGAACTGATGATCCCCTACAACCGCGGGGACCTGCTCAGCAAGCTGCACGAGGCCGACGCCGAGATCCTCAGCCTCAACCACGAGGAAGCAGGCACCCGCGCGGTCGTTATGGTGCGTGAGGGATTCGCCGCTGAACTGGATTCGTTCATCAGCAATGACTGAGGCAGCGGTGACCGGGACGGACACAGGTACGGACGAGCCGGCAGGGGAGGACGCCCCGGGGCCCGAAACCGCGGAGGTGGACGCCGCGGAGGAACGCACGGCAGGATCAGGCGGCAAAACCAGCGGGGAGTTCGTGATCGAACTGCTCGACCGTGCCGTGTCCGGCATGGGCGGCCAGAGCCGCGAGGGCCAGCACGAAATGGCCCGGCAGGTGGCGCAGGCAATTGACAGCGGCGACCACCTGCTGGTCCAGGCCGGCACCGGAACCGGCAAGTCCCTCGCGTACCTGATCCCGCTGATCGCGCACTCGCTCGTCAGCGACAAGCCCACCCTGGTCTCCACCGCCACCCTGGCCCTGCAGACCCAGATCGTGGGCCGGGACCTGCCCCGGCTGCTCAAGACCATCACCCCGGCGCTGGACCGGCCCGTCAAAGTGGCCCTGGTCAAGGGCCGCTCCAACTACGTGTGCCGCCACAAGCTCGAAGGCGGATTCCCCTCGGAAGAGCCCTCGGAGGGCCAACTCTTCTCCCTCGGCGAGGACACTTCCGTGCCGCACTTCGCCGCTGCCATGGGCGGCCCGTCCTCCCAGCTTGGCAAGGAGGTGGTCCGGCTGCGCGAATGGGCCGAGGACACCGTCACGGGGGACCGCGACGAACTTCTGCCCGGCGTCACGGACCGGGCCTGGCGGCAGGTCTCCGTCACCTCCATGGAGTGCCTCGGTGCGCAGAAGTGCCCCCTGGCGGCCGAGTGCTTCAGCGAACTGGCCCGGCAGAACGCCGCCGACGCCGACGTCGTGGTCACCAACCACGCGATGCTGGCCGTCAGCGCGTTCGAGGGCCTGGCCGTGCTGCCGGAATACGACGTTGTGGTGGTGGATGAAGCCCACGAGCTCCAGGACCGGGTGACCGGCGCCGTGTCCGGCCAGCTGTCCGTCGCGATGGTGCACGCCGCCGCGTCCGGGGCCCGGAAGCACACCGGCATCACCGTGGACGCGCTGAACAACGCAGCGTCCAACCTGGAACTCGCCATCGAGGGCGTCCCCAGCGGGCTCATGCCCAATGGACTCAACAGCGAACAACTGGACTGTGTGGACCAGTTGCGGGACGCCTGCCGCGCGGCCCTTTCGGATTCGAAGGGAGACAGCGCCAACACGGCCGACGGCGGCCGCCAGCTGGCCCGCTCCCGGCTCATGGTGATCCTGGAACTCTGCGAACGGCTGCTGGCGGCACGCGAGAACCGCGAGGTGGTCTGGTTTTCCCGGAACAGCACCTTCGACCCGCAGCAAGGCTATTCCCAGCCGGACGAGTCCGCCCCGGCGCTGGTCAATATCGCCCCGCTCAGCGTCGCCGGACGGCTCCGCGAGGGCCTGTTTGCGGACCACACCGTCATCCTCACCTCGGCCACCCTGGCGATCGGGTCCGCGTTCGAACCGGCCGCCGGTGGTCTGGGCCTGGTGGGACCCGGCGCCCCCAGCTGGACCGGCGTCGACGTCGGCTCGCCCTTCGAGTACCCCAAGCAGGGGATCCTCTACGTCGCCAAGCATCTGCCCAAGCCCGGCCGCGGCATGTCCCCGGAAGCACTCGATGAGCTCGAGAAGCTGGTCCGGGCCTCCGGCGGCGGAGCCCTGTGCCTGTTCTCCTCGCGGCGTGCCGCCGAGGATGCCGCCGAGGCCCTGCGTCCACGGCTGGACATGTCCATCCTCTGCCAGGGGGATTCGACCATGACGGCGCTGGTGAAGCAGTTTGCCGACGAACCTGACACCTGCCTGTTTGGCACCATGTCCCTGTGGCAGGGCGTCGACGTGCCGGGGACCTCCTGCCGCCTCGTGGTGATTGACCGGATTCCGTTCCCGCGGCCCGACGATCCCCTGATGACGGCGCGGTCCCGGGCAGTGGCCCAGGCCGGCGGGAACGGGTTCATGAGTGTGTCCGCGACCCACGCCGCCATCCGGCTGGCCCAGGGCGCTGGCCGGCTGATCCGCACAACAACGGACAAGGGGGTGGTGGCCGTGCTCGATTCGCGGCTGTCCACCGAGCGGTACGGGGGATTCCTCCGCGCCGCGCTGCCGCCGTTCTGGCCCACCACGGATCCCACTGTGGCCCTCGCGGCCCTGGAGCGGCTGGCGAAGGAGTAGGGCAGCCAAAAAGCCCCGTCCGGCGTGAACTGGTCAACACCGGCGGGGCTTTCCTGGCGCGCTCTGTGGGGAGCTGCTCCTAGAGCGAACGCAACACCGAGACGACTTTGCCCATAATGACGGCGTGGTCGCCGAGGATGGGCTCGTACTGCGTATTCTGCGGCAGCAGCCACGTGTGGCCGTCGCGCTGGCGGAAGGTCTTCACCGTTGCCTCGTCGTCCAGCAGGGCGGCCACAATGTCACCGTTGACGGCATCGCCCTGCCGGCGTACCACCACCCAGTCACCGTCGCAGATGGCTGCGTCGATCATCGAGTCACCCGCGACCTTGAGCATAAAGAGCTCCCCGTGGCCCACCAGTTGGCGGGGAAGGGGCATCACGTCCTCAACGACCTGGTCGGCCAGGATGGGCCCGCCTGCCGCGATGCGGCCCACCAGCGGCACCATCGCTGTGTCGGTGGCGCTGGCCAGCTCGGAAACGGACAAACCGCCAACAGCGCGCAGCCCGCTGGACTTCTCGACGCCTGAAATCTTGGCGGCTCCCTCATCAAGGGTCAGCGGCATCAGGACTTCCATCGCGCGGGGGCGTTTGGGGTCGCGACGCAGGTAGCCGAGTTTTTCCAGCTGCGAGAGCTGGTGGGTCACGCTGGAGAGGCTGGCCAGTCCGACAGTATCGCCGATCTCCCGCATGGACGGCGGGTAGCCGTTGTCCGTCACGGAGCGCTGGATGGTTTCCAGGATCTTCTTTTGCCGAACGGTGAGGCTCTTGGGTGGCCGGGCTGCTTGCGGGCCCCGCTGGGTGGCCCTGCCGCCAGTGGCTTGTGCTGCCATGTTCGCCAACGCCTTTCCGTTCCGCCCGGCCGCCCGTGGCTGCAGCTGCCGGGAACTTCCGGCCTGAAATGTCAGACCCTGCTGATCAACTGCAGAAGTGGTTGTTCTTTGCATCAAACGTAGGCCAGCCGCACAGCTTTTTCAAACATTTGTTCTAGCGAGTCTCGACAATGTTCGTCAATAAGTGCTAAAACAGAACCAGCAAGATTCGAATATGTGTTCTAGTTTTGTACGGCTCGGGTCGAACGGTGTGTTCGGTTCTTTGTTCGAAGGTATGGCCGGTTGGCGGCGGGTACGTGGAGTACGCCGGGCGGCACAGTATGGTCCAGGAGGGCTCAGTTCATGTCAGCAACAAGCGCGTTTCACGAAACTTTCGGCCGCGACGCATTCGGCGATTACGGCCGGCCCGGCGGCGGTTCCCCCGTTGTCCAGCCGAGCCGCATGGGCCAGCCGACCCGTGAGAGCCAGACCCGCCACGCTGTCCAGCAGGGCACCCCAGGAGCCGCGCAGCCGACAAGGCAGCAGTCGGCAAAGCAACAACCGGCAAAGCAGGCTCCGCTGCGGCTTACCCGGCGGGGGCGCTTCGTCTTCATCGGCGTTCCGCTGATCCTGCTGGCCGCGCTGGTCCTCTCCTTCAGTGGTTTCCTCAACGCCCCCGCCAAGGCTGCGGAGTCCGCCGCCGAACTTTCCCTGACGCCCACTGTCACTGTCACCGTGCAGCCCGGTGAGTCATTGTGGGCCATCGCCGCGACCGTCGCGCCGGAACGCGATCCCCGTGACGTCGTCGCGGACATCATGCAGCTGAACAACCTGGAAGCCGCCCGCGTCGTTCCGGGCCAGGCGCTTTTCATTCCGTCCAACTAGCACCCCCGGACCTGCCGGAGCCGCGGGCACGCGGACCCGGCCACGCACGCCCGTTCCGGGTCGCGCGACGGTCCGCCGCAACCTATGGAGGGCCCGCAGTGACGGTCCGCCGGCCCGCCCGCCAGGCGTCACGGATTCGGAGCCCGCGGCGATCTCACTTAAACTGGTGAAGTGACTGACCAGCTAGAGCGACTGAACCGACTTCCCCTCCGGACGAACCTTCGGGGCCTGACCCCGTACGGGGCGCCCCAGCTGGAAGTTCCGATCCTGCTCAACGTCAACGAGAACACCCATGGCGTCCCGGCGGACGTCCGCGCCGCCATCTCCGAGGCCGTCACGATCGCCGCCGCCGGACTGAACCGCTACCCGGACCGCGAATTCACCGAACTGCGCGAGGCGCTGGCCGAATATCTTGGGCACGGACTGGGCGCGGACAACATCTGGGCCGCCAACGGGTCCAACGAGGTGCTCCAGCAGATCCTCCAGGCCTTCGGCGGCCCGGGCCGTACTGCACTCGGCTTCCCTCCCACATACTCCATGTACCCGCTGCTGGCCTCCGGCACGGACACCGGATACATCGTCGGGGTCCGCGCCGACGACTACGGACTGAGCGCCGAATCAGCCGCCCGCCAGGTCCGCGAGCTCCAGCCGAACATCGTCTTCCTGTGCTCCCCGAACAACCCCACCGGCACCGGCCTCGGCCTGGACGTCGTCGAGGCCGTCTACCAGGCCGGCGAGGCCAGCCAGACCATCGTGATCGTCGACGAGGCCTACCACGAGTTCGCCCACGACGGGACGCCCAGCGCGCTCACCCTGCTGCCCGGCCGGGAGCGGCTGATCGTCTCGCGCACCATGAGCAAGGCCTTTGCCCTTGCCGGTGCGCGGGTCGGCTACATGGCGGCAGCGCCGGAGGTTACCGATGCCCTGCGCCTTGTCCGGCTTCCGTACCACCTCTCGGCCATCACCCAGGCGACCGCCCTGGCCGCCCTGCACCACCGGGTCGCGCTGATGGCCGATGTCGAGGACATCAAACGCCAGCGGGACAGGATCGTGTCCGAACTGCAGCGCATGGGCCTCAAGCCGGCCGCGTCCGACTCGAACTACGTCTTCTTCGGCGGCCTGGACAACCCGCACGAGGTCTGGCAGGGCCTGCTGGACGCCGGTGTGCTGATCCGGGACGTAGGAATTGCCGGGCACCTTCGCGTCACGGCCGGGACTGAGACGGAAACCACAGCGTTCCTCGAAGCCCTCGAACGGATCCTGGCCGGCCGCGCAGTGCAGCCCGCCTAGACTTAACCCAGGACATCCACACTGCCTGGCTGCCGGGCACCGTCGTCATCCAAAGGACACCCACATGAGCAACACCGGAGCAACGCCTGCCGAGGGCCGGACCGCACGCATGGAGCGGACCACCAGCGAGTCATCCGTGCTGGTTGAGATCAACCTGGACGGCACCGGCGTCTCGGACATCAGCACCTCCGTCCCGTTCTACGACCACATGCTGACGGCGCTCAGCAAGCACTCCCTGATCGATATGACAGTCAAGGCCACAGGCGATACACACATTGACGTCCACCACACGGTCGAAGACGTTGCCATCACCTTCGGCGAGGTCCTGCGCACCGCGCTCGGCAACAAGGCCGGCATCCGGCGGTTCGGCGAAGCCACGGTTCCCCTGGACGAGGCCCTCGCCCAGGCCGTCGTCGATGTCTCCGGCCGCCCCTACCTGGTGCACGGCGGGGAGCCTGCAGGCCAGGAATACCACCTGATCGGCGGACATTTCACCGGGTCGCTGACCCGGCACGTATTCGAGGCAATCACCCTGCACGCCGGGATCTGCCTGCACATGAACGTCACTGCCGGCCGGGACCCGCACCACATCGTCGAGGCCCAGTTCAAGGCCTTCGCCCGCGCCCTCCGTGCCGCCGTCGAACCTGACCCGCGCGTCGAGGGCATCCCCTCCACCAAGGGCGCCCTGTGACTGGCAAAGTGCTCAAGGACGGCGCCATCGTCAACCCCGACGCCGGCAGGAAGCCGGTGTCACCCGAGGGAAAGCCCACGGTCACGGTCCTCGACTACGGCTCCGGCAACGTCCGTTCCGCCGTCCGCGCCCTGGAACGCGCCGGTGCCGAGGTGATCCTGAGTTCCAAGCCGGAGGACGTGCTCAACGCCGACGGACTCGTGGTCCCGGGCGTCGGCGCGTTCGAAACGGTGATGCGCGAACTCAAGGCCGTCGACGGCATCCGCATGATCGGACGCCGCGTCGCCGGGGGCCGCCCCGTGCTGGCCATCTGCGTGGGCCTCCAGGTCCTCTTCGAGGCCGGCGTCGAGCACGGCACCGAAGCCGAAGGCATGGGGGAGTGGCCCGGCAAGGTGGAACTCCTTCCCGCCGACGTCGTCCCGCACATGGGCTGGAACACGGTGTCCGTCCCGGAGGGCTCCAAGCTTTTCGCCGGTGTCGAAGACGAGCGCTTCTACTTCGTGCACTCCTACGGCGTCCAGCAGTGGGATTTCGACGTCATCCAGCCGAGGATGACCGCGCCCCTCGTGACCTGGTCGGAGCACGGGGCCCCGTTCATTGCAGCCGTGGAAAACGGTCCGCTGTGCGCCACGCAGTTCCACCCCGAGAAATCCGGCGACGCAGGGGCGCACCTGCTGCGCAACTGGGTGCAGGGCCTCCGGGACCGTTCCCGGCCGGGTGAATCCGCGGCCGCCGCGGGCGAGCCCTCCGACACCACCCCGGACGGAACCGCCTAGATGTGGTCCATTGTGCTGATGGGGCTTGCCGGCCTGCTGGTCGGCGGGGCGTTGTCCTTCCGCCAGCAGAAAAGCCCCCGCTGGGTCCAGATCGTGTTCTACGTCCTGGCCGGGATGGCGTTGCTGGCCGCCTACCTCCTGACCCTGCCTGCCGCCTGACGGCCCGCGGCGCCCCGACCACTCCACGTCCCTGAAGAGCTGAGGATCCACGATGACCACCGAAACCCCGCTGCCTGTGCTCGAGCTGCTGCCCGCCGTCGACGTCGTCAACGGCCAAGCCGTCCGCCTCGTCCAGGGCGAGGCCGGCAGCGAGACGAGCTACGGCACGCCTCTGGAAGCCGCGCTTAACTGGCAGCAGCAGGGGGCTGAATGGGTCCACCTCGTCGACCTCGACGCCGCCTTCGGCCGGGGCTCCAACGCCGAACTGCTCCGCGAAGTGGTGGGCCGGCTCGACATCAAGGTGGAGCTCTCCGGCGGCCTGCGCGACGACGAGTCCCTCGAGAAGGCCCTCGAACTCGGCGTCGCCCGCGTGAACCTGGGCACGGCGGCACTGGAGAACCCCGAATGGACTGCGCGGGTGATCGAGCGCTTCGGCGACAAGATCGCCGTCGGGCTGGACGTCCGCGGCACCACGCTCGCCGGCCGCGGGTGGACCAAGGAAGGCGGCGACCTCTGGGATGTCCTTGGACGCCTCGAAGAGGCCGGCTGCGCGCGCTACGTCGTCACCGACGTCACCAAAGACGGCACCCTTCAGGGACCCAACGTCGAGCTGCTGCGCCAGATGGTGGAAAAGACCGGCAAGCCCGTGGTGGCTTCCGGCGGGATCTCCAGCCTGGATGACCTGCTGGTCCTTCGCTCGCTCGTGCCGCTCGGCGTGGAAGGCGCGATCGTCGGCAAGGCACTCTACAACGGCAACTTCACTCTGCCCGAGGCCCTCGACGCCGCCGGCCGCCGCTAGCGGGTCCGCAGTATGGAGCAGCGGCCCGCGGGCTTCAACGCACCCGAGAATCCCGTACCTTCACGCCCGTTGCCCGGGCACATCGCGGCGGCCCTGGCCGGCGCCGGCGGAGCGACCGATTCGGCGGGCCGGCCTTGGGCGGGACGCAGCCTGGCCGGCGAGGACGCTACTATCCACAATTTCGAGGACGACGACGGGGCGGCGGACGCCGGCTACGTCGCGGCGCTGGCGGGACTCGGGGCCGGCACCGGCGATGAGGCCGCGGTGGTGGCCTCGTTGGCCACGGCACGGGTCTTTGTGCCGATCCTGGCCACGCTCGCCGAGGAAGGCGAAGGCGCCGGCGGCCTGCACTCGGACAAACAGGCCGACATGGCCCTTGTGACGCTCAAGGCCCCGGACGGCCGGACCGCGATGCCCGTGTTCACCTCCGCCGTTTCCCTCAAGGCCTGGCACCCCGAGGCCCGCCCGGTGGCCGTCTACGCCGCCCGCGCGGCACTCTCCGCAGTGGCTGAGGGTGCCGAACTGCTCGTGCTGGACCCGGGATCCGCTGTTACCTTCGTCGTGCGCCGGCCCGCGGTATGGGCCCTCGCGCAGCAGCGGGATTGGACGCCGTCGTACGCGGATCCCGAGCTCGCCCGCCACCTCGGCGAGAGCGTGGTTGGCTTTCCCGCGGTCCGCCGTGTTGAAATTCATCCAGGCGGTGGAGTTGCCGCGGTGGCGGCCGATGGACGGCAGCTTCCGGGCGGGGGCTCCGGTCCGGAGCTCCGCGTGGTGCTCTACCTTGAAGACGGACTGGACGCCGCCGGCGTCCAGTCCATCGTGTCCGGCCTCAACAGCGCCTGGGCACGGAATGACATATTTGCTGAGCGGGTTGACTCAATCGAGGTCAAATTGCAGCGGGCAGCACAGTAGCTGAAGGCCAGCCGGGGACATCCTCGGTGCTGCCGGGGGCAGTACCAGAAGGAAATAGTCTCGTGAACTTCGCGCTTTACCGGGAACTGCTGGCCGTCCGGCCCATCAGGCGGCTCCTGCTGGTGGGGATGGTTGCCCGCATACCGCACTCCGCGGCCGGGGTCCTGCTCACCCTGCACATCGTCCTGACGCTCGGCCAGGGCTACGCCGCCGCCGGCGCCGCGGCCGCCGTGATGACCATCGGCATCGCTGTCGGGGCGCCGTGGCGCGGGCGGCGGGTCGACACCGTGGGCCTGCGGCGGGCACTCATCCCGTCGGTCATTGCCGAAGCCGTCATCTGGTCCGTTGTGCCGCACGTGTCCTACGAAGTCCTGCTGCCGCTGGTGTTCGTGGGCGGCCTGCTGACACTGCCGATCTTCAGCGTTGTGCGCCAGTCCCTCGGCGTCCTCGCGACGGGGGAGCAGCGGCGCACCGCCTTCGCCCTCGACGCCATCTCCACCGAACTGGTCTTTATGATCGGCCCCGCGGCCGGCGCCCTTGTGGCCACCGCCGGCCTCTCCGTGCTGGGCCTGACCATCATCGGCATCGCCACCTCGGTGTCCGGGCTGTTCCTCATGTGGTTCAACCCGCCGACCCGCAGCGCCGAACCCGTTCCTGGGGCCGAAACAGTGGCCGACGCCGAATCCGAGGCAGCGTTCGAGGCCGCCCAGCAGGAAGGCGCCGAGGTCGCCGTCGTCGCCGCCGCTCCGGCCCACCTGCAGGAGGCCGCCGCCGAGTTCGCCCCGCTGGCGGCCGCCGGGGAACGGCGCCAGGAGCGGGCCGGACTGCGCCACAAAGTCGCCCACAACTTCGCCTGGTTCACCTCCGCCGTGGCCGCCGTCTTCGCCGTCGCCGCCGGGGCCGGCATGGTCCTCAGCGGCACCGACGTCGGGATAGTGGCCGCCCTCGAATCCGGCGGACACCAGGCCGAGATCGGGCTCGTGTTCCTGTTCTGGTGCGCGGCCTCCGTGGTGGGCGGCCTCGTCTACGGCGCCATGCACCGTCCCATCTCACCGATCCTGCTGCTGCTGGGGATGTCCGCGCTGACCATTCCGATGGCGTTCGCGCAGGACACCTGGACCCTGTGCCTGCTCGCGCTCCTCCCGGGCCTGTTGTGCGCACCCGTGCTCTCAGCAGCCTCGGAGAAGGTCGCGGAACTCGTCGACGAGCGCCGCCGCGGCGAGGCGATGGGCTGGTACGGCTCGGCCCTCACCGGCGGTGTGGCCCTCGGGGCGCCGCTCGCCGGAGTGTTCATCGACGGCGTCGGCCCCTGGGCCGGGTTCGTCGCCGTGGGGTTGGGCGGCGTCGTGCTGTGCCTCCTGGGACTCGTGCTGCAGCGCCGCCGCAGGCTGCGACTCGCGGCCGCCTGACCGGGCGCAACGCAGGATCCGGCACCGTGCAAGGCGTTAACGATGGCGGCGGGCAGACCGATGTGGTCCGCCCGCCGCTGTCTTGTAACTGTGGGTGCTAGTTCCTGTGGGTGCCTAGTTCACCGGGCCGGTGTACTTCTCGCCCGGTCCCTTGCCCGGCGCGTCAGGAATGATGGACTCCTCGCGGAAGGCCAGCTGCAGGGACCGCAGCCCGTCACGCAACGGTCCGGCGTGCTGGGAACCAATCTCCGGCGCTGCGGCGGTGACCAGCCCCGCCAAGGCCGTGATCAGCTTGCGGGCCTCGTCCAGGTCCTTGAGCTCCTCGGCGTTTTCCTCGGCGGCGAGGCCAAGCTTCACGGCGGCGGCACTCATCAGGTGCACGGCAGCGGTGGTGATGACCTCGATCGCGGGCACCTCGGAGATGTCGCGGATCTGCTGTGAGACGTCGCCCTGGGCGCCTGCGGGCTCGTAAACGTGTGAATTACTATCTGCTGTGCTCATGCTGGTAAGCTTGTCACAGACCGACTGATTGTCGTTATTTCGCTCAGTTCTTCTGTGACTCACGTTCCACTGTGACCCAGTAGCCCTGTGGCGGCATGGCAGCCGGAACCCGTCAGCAACCAACATGCCCGTCATGTAGGTGCGCCGGACGGGATTTCTTCTGTAGAATCGACTTTCAGTTTGCAAGCGGAGTTCTCTCCCACCCGCGTCAGCCGCTCTCCTTCGGGAAGCTTCGCAAGAAGCAAGGTTGCCGGGTACCTGGTCGGGCATTCTCCCGGGCGTCAGCCTGGCGGGATGCATGCCGCCTCACCCGAGGCAGGCAGCTCCGATCTTCGAGGCCTTCGATTGCTCCGGCAATTGGGGGCCTTCTCCTTTTTCCGGTGGAATACCCCTCACGAACACAGGAGCTTTAACATTAGCGAGCCAAGAATCAATGAGCGTATCCGCGTCCCCGAGGTGCGGCTGGTCGGCCCTGCAGGCGAGCAAGTAGGCGTTGTCCGTATTGAGGATGCCCTGCGTTTGGCTGCCGAGTCCGATCTTGATCTCGTTGAAGTTGCACCGCAGGCCAAGCCTCCGGTGTGCAAGCTGATGGACTTCGGCAAGTACAAGTACGAAGCCGCGGTCAAGGCACGCGAAGCCCGGAAGAATCAGACCAACACGGTCCTGAAGGAAATCCGCTTCCGCCTGAAGATCGACACCCATGACTACGAGACGAAGCGCGGCCACGCGCTCCGCTTCCTCGGTGCCGGTGACAAGGTCAAGGCCATGATCCAGTTCCGCGGCCGTGAGCAGCAGCGCCCTGAGATGGGCATCCGGTTGCTCCAGCGCTTCGCCGACGACGTCGCCGAGGTCGGCGTCGTGGAGTCCAGCCCGCGCATCGATGGCCGCAACATGGTCATGGTCGTAGGTCCCCTGAAGAACAAGGCCGAAGCCAAGGCAGAGGCCCGCCGCGCATCGCAGCGTGCGGAAGCCAAAGCCGAGAATGAAGCCAAGGCTTCCGGCGGTGGGCGCGTTGACACGTCCGCCCCCGAGGCGCCCCTGACGCAGTCGCTCGCCGATCTGCTGCCCGAGGGCTACCAGGTCCGGACCGAGGCACCCAAGGCTGAGGTAACCGCGACGGAAGCTCCCGCCGCGGAGGCCCCGGCCGAAAAGGTCGAGGCCAGCAAGGCTGACGCCACGGAGGCCCCGGCCGCCGAGGCCAAGGCTGCGGAAGCACCGGCCGAGACGGCGTCCGTCCCGGCAGCGCCGAAGCAGGAGGCCGCCAAGGCTCCGAAGGCTGCCCCGAAGGCTGCTGCCAGGCCGGCGGCCGCCAAGGCGCCCGCTGCACCCAAGACCGCCGCCAAGGCACCGGAAGCCGCGAAAGCGCCGGAAGCCGCGAAAGCGCCGGAAGCCGCGAAGGCTCCCGAGGCTGAAAAGGCCGCTCCGGCGGCAGCACCGAAGCCGGTTGCTGCTCCGAAGCCGGTCCCGCGTCCTGCGGCGCCCAAGCCTGCTGCACGGCCGGCTGCCCCGAAGGCCGCCGCCAAGCCGGGCACCAAGAAGACCAACTAGTTCAGGGCTGCCGGACAGCAGTGTCCGGCAGTAAGCAACCAGCACGCCGCCCGCAGGGGCGGCTGCACGAAAGACTGCAGACCCTGTCTGCGGATACGTAAGGAGATCGGTTCCCATGCCGAAGATGAAGACCCACAGTGGTGCTAAGAAGCGCTTCAAGCTGACCGGCAGCGGCAAGCTGCGCCGCCAGCAGGCCAACCGCCGCCACTACCTCGAGCACAAGTCCTCCAGGCTGACCCGCCGCCTCGCCGGCGACAAGATCGTCTTCAAGGGCGACGCCAAGGTCATCCGGAAGATGCTCGGCATCTAAGTTCCAAGTTCTCTGACCGCTGCCGCCTGGCAGCAGTCAACTACCAAAAAAGGCTTCTCAGGCCAGCCGGTTCTTCCGGCAGTAGACGCTTGGGATCAGATTTTCGAAGGAGTACGCACGTGGCACGTGTGAAGAGGGCGGTCAACGCCCACAAGAAGCGCCGGGTTATCCTTGAGCGCGCCAAGGGCTACCGTGGACAGCGTTCACGCCTGTACCGCAAGGCCAAAGAGCAGCTGCTGCACTCGTTTGTGTACAGCTACGGCGACCGCAAGAAGAAGAAGGGCGACTTCCGCCGCCTGTGGATCCAGCGCATCAACGCTGCATCCCGCGCCAACGGCCTGACCTACAACCGTCTGATCCAGGGCCTCAAGGCCGCTGAGGTAGAGGTTGACCGCCGTATGCTGGCCGAGCTTGCCGTTTCCGACGCCAACGCCTTCGCCGCGCTGGTCAAGATCGCCAAGGATGCCCTGCCCGCCGACACGTCCGCTCCGGCCGTCCAGGCTGAGGCTGCACCGGCCGCCAAGAAGCCTGCTGCCAAGAAGGCCGCCGCCAAGAAGCCTGCTGCCAAGAAGGCCGCCGCTGACGAGGCTGCTGAGTAATACTGAACTAGTTTCAGGAACACCCCGTTCAGGAACCGGCCGCAAAAGCCACTAAGGTTCTTATATGAACGAAACCGGGCGCCCGCAAGATGTTCCACTCTCCAATCCCCGAGCCGATCGGGTCAGGAAGGTGGCACAACTTGCCGGGCGCCCGGCCCGTTTAAAGCGCCGGGAGTTCCTGGCGGAGGGACCGCAGGCGGTCCGCGAAGCACTCGCCCTGCACCAGAAGCGGATTGCCGCGGGGCAGCCCGGCATCGTCTATGAGGTCTACGCGAGCGAGTCCTGCCTGGACCGGCACCCGGACCTTGAGACGCTCGCCGAGGGCACCACCGCCTACCTCGCCACCGACGAAGTGCTCGCCGCGATGGCCGACACCGTCACCCCCCAGGGCATTCTCGCGGTCTGCGGTTTCCTGGACGTGAGCCTCGATCAGGTGCTCGACGCCGGTCCGCGGCTGGTGGCCGTGCTGTGCGAGGTCCGGGACCCCGGCAACGCCGGCACCGTCCTGCGTGCAGCCGACGCGGCGGGCGCCGACGCCGTCGTCCTCACCGCGTCCAGCGTCGACATCTACAACCCCAAGGCCGTACGGTCGACGGCGGGATCCCTTTTCCACCTGCCTGTGGTGCTCGGCGCCGACGTCGGGGAAGTGGCGGCCCGGTGCAAGGACCGCGGAATCGGCGTCCTCGCCGCGGACGGCCAGGGCCAGCTGAACCTCGACCGGCTGCAGGACCAGAACGCGGCCCGACGCCTCGGAGCGGCCTCGTCCGTTTCGGAGTACGCCCTGGAGAGTCCCACCGCGTGGCTCTTCGGCAACGAGGCCCAGGGCCTCTCTGACGAAGAGCTGGCCCTGGCCGATCACCGGGTGGCCGTGCCCGTGTACGGGGCCGCTGAAAGCCTCAACCTGGGGACCGCGGCGACGGTCTGCCTCTATGCCAGCGCCCGCTCGCAGCAGGACGGTGGAACCCCGCAAACAAGGAGTGACTCCTAGGTACGGGCGTAAGCCGGTTGAAGAGCCGTTCGGCGAACAGGGTCTGCATAAAGTCCAGGCTTGCGATGACAAAAAAATACGGCGGGGGTCCACCGAAAGGTGGGCTCCCGCCGTCGTAAATCAGCGATTAACTCGTGGTCTTGTTACGTCCCGTGATGGCGCCGTAGGCAAGGGCTACCACCAGGCCGCCGACGATGGCCAGGAGCCAGGAACCGAGATTCCAGAATTCCATCGTGCCGCCGCCAAACAGGAGGTCGCCGATCCAGCCGCCGACAACTGCACCGACAACACCGAGCACGAGGCTGGTCACCCAGCCGCCTCCGACCCTGCCAGGCATAACTGCCTTAACTATTGCACCTACTATGAGTCCGAGAATGATCCAGCCTAGAAAGCCCATTACTCCTCCTACATATTCGTCGGCATCCAAATAGTGAATTCCGATTATGGCTTCAAGCTAACATAGGCCGGTTTCCTTGTCAGCAGGATCACCCCCAATCGTTACCTGCCTGATGACCTGCGGTGTTGCGGGCCAAACAGGCCGACCGGGCGCGGCTGTTCCTTGTCGGCAACACCGCTGGGCGGTTGCCGCGGTGCCGGCTACCGGGCCAGCGGCCTCCGGCGTTCCACGAGGCCGCTGATGACGGCGACTCCGAGCCCCAGGACGGCCAGCACGGCACCGACGAGGGCCGGTGCGACGTAGCCCCAGCCCCAGGCGATCACGAGGCCGCCGAGGAAGGCCCCCAACGCGTTGGCCACGTTGAGGGCGGCGTGGTTGAGCGAGGAGGCCAGCGAGGGCGCATCGGGGGAGGCATCCAGAAGCCGGGTCTGCAGTGCGGGCACCAGCAATGAACCGGCGCCGCCGACGACGAAGACCATCACGTAGGCGGACCACGGCCAGTGCACGGCCACGGCGTAGACCACGAGTGCCACGGCGATGCCCGGCAGCACCCAGTAGATGGTTCCCATCACGGACTTGTCCGCGATCCGGCCGCCGACGATGTTTCCGGCCACCATGCCCAGCCCGTAGAGCGCGACAACCAGCGGCAGCCAGGCAGCGGGAATGCCGGCCACGGACGTCATGGTGTGGGCGATGTAGGTGTACGTGGCGAAGAAACCGCCGAAGCCGACGATGCCGATCAGGATCGCCAGCCAGACCTGGAGCCGCTTGAGGGCCCCGAGCTCGCGGCGGAAACTCGCATCGGCGTGCGGCTTCTGGAACGGGACGAACTTCCAGAGCATCACCAGGGTGAGGATGCCGATCACCCCCACCAGCAGGAAGAGCAGCCGCCACCCGTATGTCTGTCCCAGCCACGTGCCAAAGGGTACGCCGATGACGTTGGAGACGGTCAGTCCCGCCATGACCATCGAGATGGCCCACCCGCGCTTGGTCGGAGCGACCAGGGACGCGGCAATGACAGCGGCGACACCAAAAAAGGCACCGTGCGGCAGGCCGGCGGCGAAGCGGGACACCAGCATGGTGCCGTAATCCGGGGCGATGAAGGACGCCAGGTTGGCGATGCTGAAGAACAGCATGAGCCCGAGGGCCAGATACTTGCGCGGCATTTTGGCGCCGACGGCGGCCAGCAGCGGCGCTCCGATCACGACGCCGAGCGCATAGGCGGAGATCAGATGGCCCGCTTCCGGGGTGCTGATGTTGAGCCCCAGCTCCACCTCCTTGAGCAGGCCCATCATGGTGAACTCCGTGGTGCCGATGCCGAATCCGCCCATGGCAAGGGCAAGGATGGCAAGGGCAAGATGGCGGGTGCCGGTTTTGGGCGTCGCCGGGGCTTGTGTGGTGGTTGTCATTCGTCTGCTTTTCGGTGACTTTCCCGGAAGAAACCAGGAGAATGCGGCAAGTTAAATCTGATGTGTGGGCTGGTTCGTGTAACGGGACGGGCGCGCTCGATATTCCGGGCACTCAGGACGGCGGCCACTTCCATTCTCCCCTAAGCCGGCGGCGCCCCTAGACTTGGACGCGTGACTGGACTCATTGGCGTCGTCGGCGGCGCCGTACTGGACTCCCTGGCCGAACCCCGCCGGCTGCTTGTGGCGCGGCGCACGGCGCCCCCGCAATTCGCCGGGATGTGGGAGTTCCCCGGCGGAAAAGTGGAGTCCGGTGAAACGGGGGAACAGGCGCTGCACCGCGAACTGCTCGAGGAGCTGGGCGTCAGCGTCACGCTGGGCGCCGAACTGGACAGCGGGTCCGCAGGCGGCTGGCCGCTCAACGAGCGCGCAGCGATGCGTGTGTGGTTCGCCGAACTCCTCGACGGCGACCCGCGCCCTCTGCAGGACCACGACGAACTGCGCTGGATCAACCTCCGGAACAGCGACGAGGTGTTTGGCCTGCCGTGGATCCCGGCTGACCTGCCCATTGTCGAGGCGTTGCTGGACAGGCTCCAGGTGTCCGATGCAACGGCGGTGTCCGCGCTCTGAAGCTCTGAACCGCTGAAGCTCTGAAGCGGCCCGCCGCGGCCGCACCTCTCGCCAAAGCGCGAAGCATGTGACTACGCTGAAGCGAATCGAGAGGAGCAACCCGTGCAGGTCGGTGTCAGGCGGGAGCAGCGCGCAGGGGAGCGACGCGTGGCTGCCACGCCCGAGACGGTGCAGCAACTCACGGCACTTGGCCTGGACGTGGTTGTCCAGAGCAACGCGGGCGCAGCGGCCGGGTACGGGGACGCCGCCTTCGCCGCGGCCGGAGCGTCGATCGTTTCCGAGTTGCCGGCCGAAACACTCGATGTCCTGCTGCACGTCCGGCCGCTCGAACCGGAGGCCGCCGCGCGACTTCGGCCCGGCACCGTCACCATCGGATTCGCCTCTCCGGCGTCGGAACTGCCCAGTGTGGGCGCCCTTGCCGCCGCCGGTGTGACCTCATTCGCGCTGGAACTGGTGCCCCGCATCTCCCGGGCCCAGTCGATGGACGCGCTCAGTTCCCAATCGCTGGTCTCCGGCTACCGCGCCGTCCTGGAGGCTGCCCTGCGCTACCCGAGATTTTTCCCGCTGTACATGACGGCCGCCGGAACCATCCCGCCCGCCCGGGTGCTGGTGCTGGGGGCCGGCGTCGCCGGGCTTCAGGCGATCGGCACGGCCAAACGCCTGGGAGCACGGGTCTCCGCCAACGACATCCGGGCAGCCTCCGCCGACGAGGTCGCCTCGATGGGCGGCACCTTCATCAACCTGGATCTCGACACCAGAACGGCGGACGCCGCCACGGAGGGCACCGGCGGCTACGCCCGTGAGCTCGGCCAGGACCGGGCCAAACGCCAGCGCGCCCTGCTGGCCCCGCACGTTGCGGCGGCGGATGTGCTCATTACGACGGCGGCCGTCCCCGGCCGCGCCGCTCCGTTGCTGGTGACGGCGGAGATGGTCGCCGGGATGCGGGCCGGGTCGGTGGTCGTGGACCTCGCCGCGGAATCCGGCGGCAACGTCGAAGGAGTCATCGCGGGGCGGGATCTCCAGATCCCGGTCGAGGGCGGTTCCGTGACCCTGGTGGGCCTGCAGGACGCCGCCTCGGCGATGCCCTCCGATGCCTCCCGGCTGTTCGCCAAGAACGTCGCGAACCTGCTGGCACTGATGACCGCCGACGGCAGGGTTGTCCCGGACTTCGATGACGACGTCGTCGCGGGTGCCTGCCTGACCCACGGCGGCTGCGTCGTCCATGCCGCCACCGCCGACGCACTGGAGGCCCTTCAATGATGGATCCGATCACGCTGCTGACCGTGGTGGTGCTCTCCGTGTTTGTCGGGTTCGAGGTGGTCTCCAAGGTGACCAGTAAGCTGCACACGCCGCTGATGTCCGGCGCCAACGCCATCCACGGCATCATCCTGGTGGGCGCCATCATCGTGGCCGGCCAAACCAGCGACCCGTGGCTGCTGGCGATCGCCCTCGTCGCCGTGGTCCTGGCGACCGCCAACCTGGTCGGCGGATTCGTCGTCACGGACCGGATGCTGGAGATGTTTGGCGGACGGAAACGGGCCCGCCCCCGTCCCGGCGCGGGGGAGGGCGGCGCGTGAGCATCCTCGGCCCGGGGTGGACCTCCTTCTTCTACCTGGTGGCCGCGGTTTGCTTCATCCTTGCGTTGAAGGGCTTGAGCTCTCCGCGGACCGCCCGGCGGGGCAACGCCATCGGGGCAGCAGGCGCTCTCGTGGCCGTGGTCACGGTGTTCCTGTCCGCGAAACTGGAGAATATCCCGCTGATCCTCGGCGCGATCGCAGTCGGCTCCGCCCTGGCCGTCCCGGTGGCACGCCGGGTGCACATGACCCAGATGCCGCAATTGGTGGCTCTGTTCAACGGCGTCGGCGGCGGCGCGGCTGCCCTCGTGGCGGTATTGGAGCTGGGCCACAGCGGGGATCCCTGGGTGCGGCTGGCCGTGGTCTTCACGATGCTGGTCGGCGCGGTGTCCTTCGCAGGCTCGGCCGTGACGGTGGGCAAGCTGCAGGAGCTGATCAGCACCCGCCCCCTGCTCTTCCCCGGAATGCCGGTGGTGATGGGCGCCGTCGTGCTCGGCGCTGTCGCCGCCGGAGGCATCGTTGTTGTCACGGGTTCAGCCGGCTGGGCCGTGGCGCTTCTGGTGCTTGGCCTGGCGGCAGGCCTCCTCCAGGTGCTGCCCGTCGGCGGGGCGGACGTGCCGATCGTGATCTCGTTGCTGAACGCCTTCACCGGCCTGGCGGTCGCGGCCTCCGGCATCGTGCTGGGCAATGTGCTGCTGCTGGTTGCCGGCACGCTGGTCGGGGCCAGCGGAACCATCCTGACGAAGGTAATGGCGGCCGCGATGGGCCGCGGCGTCACGGGCATTATGTTCGGCGCCTTCCGGGGCGGCTCGACGGCGGGATCGACCGCGCAGAGCGACCGGCCGGTGCGCTCCGCCTCTCCGGAGGACGTCGCAGTCCAGCTCGGCTACGCGCAGAGGGTGGTCATTGTCCCCGGATACGGGCTGGCCGTCGCACAGGGCCAGCACACAGTCGCCGAACTTGCCACGGCGCTGGCGGCCCGCGGGGTGGAGGTGGTTTTTGCTATCCACCCGGTGGCCGGGCGGATGCCGGGCCACATGAACGTGCTCCTCGCGGAAGCGAACGTACCCTATGAGGCGCTGAAGGAACTGGAGGAAGCCAACCCGGAGTTCCCGAACACCGACATAGCGCTCGTCGTGGGCGCCAACGATGTGGTCAATCCTGCGGCCAAGTCCACGCCCGGTGCCCCTATCTACGGGATGCCGATCCTGGAGGTGGCCCAGGCCGGGCAGGTGGTGTTCCTCAAACGCTCCATGCGGCCGGGTTTCGCCGGGATCGAAAACGAGTTGCTGTTTGATCCCAAGACCACACTCCTGTTCGGTGACGCGAAGGACTCTCTCACCCGTGTCCTGGGCGCCGTGAAGGCCCTCTAGAACAGGGTGGGCTGCGCCGCCTCCGCGGCGTGGCTCCCGTCCCGCGCCCCGGCGAGAGCGGCCGGCCCGGGGATGCTGCCGGCCGGGTACTGGGCCTCTTCGTCCCTGGGATCAGTGCTGACGGGAGCGCCGCTGGCGGGATCGCCGTCGACGTCGCGGTGGCTGAAGCCGTGCGAGCCGGAGAAACCGTGCAATGCCTTGAAGTACCGGATGCGGCCTGAGAGCCAGGCACGGTACTCCGCGGAGGCGTAGGAGCCCGTGCCGTACAGCCTCCGGTATTTGCCGGCGAGCCGGGGATGTTCCCTGGCGATCCACTGCATAAACCATTCCCGCGTTCCCGGCTTGAGGTAGAGGGCGCCCGCCGTGACGCCGGTCGCGCCCGCCGCGGCCAGGGAACCGAACAGGGAATCGAGGGCCTCGTCGCTGTCCGAGAGCCACGGCAGGATGGGCATGGCCATGACTCCGCAGGGCAGCCCGGCTTCCCGGAGCCGTGTGACCAGTTTCAGGCGTGCCCGCGGACCGGGGGTGCCGGGCTCCACGGCTTCGGAGAGGCGCTCGTCGGTCATCGCCAGCGAGATGCCCACACCGACGGGCACCTGGGCTGCGGCATGCTTCAGCAGGGGGATGTCCCGGGCCAGCAACGTGCCCTTGGTCAAGATCGACAGGGGAGTGCCGGAATCGGCCAGTGCCCCGATGATGCCCGGCATCAGCCGGTAGCGGCCCTCGGCCCGCTGGTAGGGATCCGTGTTGGTGCCCAGGGCCACGTGCTGCCGCCCCCAGGAGGGTTTGGCCAGTTCCCGGCGCAGGACCTCGGCGGCGTTGATCTTCACCACCACCTGGCTGTCGAAGTCCAGTCCGGCGTCGAAGTCGAGGTAGGTGTGGCTCTTGCGGGCGAAGCAGTAGACGCAGGCGTGGCTGCAGCCGCGGTAAGGATTGATGGTCCACTCGAACGGCATCCGCGAACCGGCGACCACTTTGTTGAGCACCGATTTGGCAGTGACCTCATGGAAAGTGACCCCGGCAAACTCGGGGGTGGAAACGGAGCGCACCAGCCCGATCAGGGGGAGCAGCGCATCGGTGGCCGGGACGACGTCGGCGGGTGCACCGTCTACGGGAGACCCGGATCGTGCGGCCTCGGCTACGGGCGCCGGCTTCAGTGCTTGTGCGTCCCATCTCATGGCTCTATTCGAATGTATGTTCGAATTTAAGTCAAGGGAACTCGCCGACCATGCGGTATCGCCCCTTCAGTCATCCGGGAGGTGGAACTTGCTCATCATCGGGTTGGAACTCGCTCAAAATGGGACTCTGTATTGTGAGAGCCCGCTTAGGGTGAAGGCATGTTCACAACGATCCAGTCCCTGAGGCTTCTCGCGGCACCGGCCACTGCCATGCTGCTTATGGGGGCGCTCTTCATTCTGGAGGAGCGCCATTTCGACCAGAAGAGCGCCTTGCTGGTGGCGCTCGTGACTGGCGTCGCTGTGGCCGAGATTCTGCCGGCGGCCGCCCTGGGGTTGGTCTTCGTCGCGCTGATCCTGCAGAGTCTCAAGATCTTTCCCCTGATCCTTCTATCGGGTGTGCTGAGCTACGCTGTCGTTCCGGTGGTCATCTTCTTCGCAGTGATCGGCTGGAAAACCCGAAACCGGTGGGTCCTCCCCGTGGCTGCTGTCGTATTCGCCGGCGTCATCACCGTCAGTTGGTTCACCGACCAGACCTGGATCAATTTCATCTTCGGCAACCAGATATACGGCAGGGGATTACTGCGGTCCCTCACCTACGCTTTTCTGATCTTTGGCGCCTTCGCCGCCCTGAACCTGGCCGCCTGGGCCGTTGGTGTGGCGGTAAACAACGTCTCAAGAAGCCGACGGACACAGCTCGCGGCGGAAGCCCGACTGCGGGAAACCGCTACTGAACTCGCCGTTGAGCAGGAACGCAACAGAATCGCTAGGGAGCTGCACGACGTCCTGGCACATTCACTGACCGTCATCGTGGCCCAAGCTGACGGGATACGCTTCATACACCGCACAGAACCGGAAACCGTCGAGGAAGCATCAAGGGTCATCGCCGAATCAGCAAGAACCGCACTAGTCGAAACTCGCCGGCTGGTAGAAGGCTTCTCCACGGAGCTCAGCAATTACCCGACGCACAAGGTTGAGGACCTGGCGATTCTTGCCGACCGTCTTAGCTACAGCGGTATGCCGGTCACAATCGAAACGACAGGCGAGCCATGGGACATGACTGCCGGCCAGCAGCTGACGGTCTACCGACTGGCGCAGGAGAGCCTGACAAACGCTTTCAAGCACGGGGACAGGAGCCAGGGCACGCACCTGCGCCTGGTCTGCACCGCGGCGTCACTCGAACTCCGCAGCAGATCGTCGCTGATCACCAGCCCGGTCGCGACGCCCAAGACGACCCCGTCCGGTCGTGGGATAGCAGGCATGCGGGCTCGCGCCGCAGCTGTCGGCGGATGGGTGGAAACAGTACGGGACGAAGAGACCTTCGAAGTGCTCGCATTCCTCCCCTCAGCAGGTCCTGACCAGTACGCGACTGCCTCGAGCAAGCCCCGCCTCCGCGCCTTGGAAGGGGCACAGCCATGACCGCTTCACCGATCCGGATTGCGCTTGCCGACGACCAGCCGCTGTTCAGCGCCGGACTCAAAATGATTCTGCGAAGCCAGAAAGATATGGATCTTGTCGGCGAAGCAGTCAACGGAGCGGCCGCCGTCGAACTCGTGCAGGACACTTCCCCGGATGTCCTCCTCATGGACATCCGGATGCCTGTCATGGACGGAATCACTGCCACACGGACGATCTTGGAATCGTCCAGCGGAGCTGTCACCAAGATCATTGTTCTGACCACCATCCAGCACGACGAGGCCGTCGTCCGCGCGATCCAGGCCGGTGCCGCCGGTTTCCTGACCAAAGACACCACGCCCGACTTCCTGCTGGCCGCCATTCGAACGGTTCACTCGGGCCACTCGGTCATCGCGCCGGCCATCACCAACGAACTGCTACGCGACTACACCACGCCCTCTTCCGGGAACGACGCCGCGCTGGCAGATCTGTCCGGGAGGGAACGCGACGTGTTTCTTCTGACCGCCAAAGGACTGGGAAACGCCGAAATCGCCGCCTCGCTGGTGCTCAGCGAAGCCACCGTGAAATCCCACGTCGGCAGCATCCTGGCGAAACTCAAGCTGAAGAACCGCATCCAGCTCGTCGCCTTCGCCTATGAAAACAACGTCCTCAACTAGCCGCCAAGATCACCCATCCAACCACGGAGGCCTTTCTACCTTAGGGAAGGCCAGCCACAGCATCGCCCGAAACAACTCGAAGGAGCCTCCATGAAAACGAAGATCTTCGGCGCTGCCGTCCTGATCGTAGGCACCGGCGCCGCGCTGGCGGCCGCCGCCATCCCGGCAGCATCCGTTGCCGCATCCCCTGAACCCGTCCCAGGGATCATCCGCCAGGCTGAGGCCTACGCAACCGCCGATCCGATCGCCGATAAGGGCATGCAGGAGGCTGTCCGGCTCTGCATGGCCAAGGCCGGCTTCGACTACACACCGCCGACTTCCGATCTCACGCTGGACCTCAACGGAGCCATCGGATTCAAACGGCTCACGGTCGACGCCGCCAAAGCCAGCGGCTACGCCAGCACGGGTCCCCAAGGACCCCGCGAACCGGCTGCCGGGTCCGCGGACGGCAAACTCTTCGCCAATCCGGCCTTCATCAAGGCACTCACCGGGCCCGGTGACACCGCGTCGACGACGACGGTGGGAAGCGCGGGTACTTCCTCCGGCGGGTGCCGCGGCGACGCCATGACACAGATCTACGGCAATGCGGATAACTACATGCTCGCCACCGGCATCGCCTTCAACTCGTTTTTCCCGGCCAGCCTGTCCGCCTCTGGCGACTCCGGGACTGCTAAGGCGGTCACCGACTGGGCGTCCTGCATGAAAGAAACCCCCTACGCCTCCTATGCGAACCCGCATCAGGCAGCCGAGGCCGGCAAGGCAGCTGGCGGACAGGAAGAGTTCAGAATCGCCGTCACCGACGCCGTCTGCCGGGACAAGACGGGGTTCCACGCCGCGCTGGACGAAGTCTTGGACAAGTATCTGACAACGCGCATGCAGGAACTGGCCCCGCAGATGGCAAGAGTTAAGGAGATTCGCCGGATGGCGGACGCGAACTCGGCAAAGCTGGATGTCACTGGGTCGAAGTAGAGCGGCACGGCAAAGAATCCGGCGGCGTCCTGACAGTAATTCGGGGGTGACAGGGCGCCGCCGGCCCCCGCTCGTGGGTGTACACTCACGGACGCAGTAACTCACGGACTGGTGTGTCCATGGGCTCGGCCCCAGCGAACTTGTCCCGTGGTTCATGTCGCCGGTGGCTAGAAATTCCTAAGAGCCACGATTGCCGTGCGTTGCTAGGCTGGGGCGATGATTCTCCTCACAGGCTTCCAGCCGTTCGGCGGCGCGAGCACCAACCCGTCGTGGTCCGCCGCGCGGGAGGCCGCGGCCCTGCTCCGGGCCGAGGGGCTCGAAGCGCAGGCGGTGGAGCTTCCCTGCGTGTTCGGCGAGGCGATCCGGGCGCTGGAAGAGGCACTGGAGGAGTACGGCCCGGAACTGGTGGTCTGTGCAGGCCAGGCCGGCGGGCGGCCCCGGATCTCGCTGGAAAGGATCGCGATCAACTGCGACGACGCGCGGATCCCGGACAACGCCGGCAACTCGCCCGTGGACCGGCCCGTCGTCGACGGTGGACCGGCGGCCTACTTCAGCACCCTTCCGGTAAAGGCGGCGCTCGCGGCCCTCACGGCTGCGGAGATCCCCGCCGAGGTATCCCAGACCGCGGGCACCTACGTTTGCAATCACGTCTTCTACGGACTGATGCACGCCCTGCGGGGCTTGCCCGGAACCCGGGGTGGCTTTGTCCATGTTCCCTACGAACCGGGCCAGCTGCCGCCGGGGAGCACGGAGCCGTCCCTGCCGTTGGCCCAGCTGACGGAGGCGCTCGCCGTCGTCGTCCGCACCACCCTGGCGACCACAGCGGACCTCAGGATCGCCGCCGGGGCGACGCACTAGCCTGCGCCACTCACTAGCCTGGGCCCCACCTGCCGGCCAGACGCCGGGTCAGCCGAGCAGCTCCCACACAACGCCGACCGTGGAGCTCACGCTGGACTCGCCTGCCTCCACCGTCAGCGACTCCACCGCGGCGGCCCGCTGCATCTTCGCCAAGGGGATCGGCGCCGGGTGGCCGGACTGCTGCTCGATCGACACCACCTTGCCCAGTGAAGCTCCGGCGAGGGACGCGAAGTGCCCGGCCGTGGTGAGGGCGTCCTGCCACGCGGCTTCGCGGGCGCGGGCGGTGACAGCGGCGGCATCGGCGAACCCGAGCTCCAGCCCGTTGAGCCGGACTTCGTTGCCGCCGGCCGCGACCGCGGCGGCGATGACCTCCGATGCTGCCCGCAGGTCCGTGATCCGGATACTGAGCATGCTGGACGCCAGGTAGCCCGAGACCACCTGGCCCCGGCCCTCCTGCCAGTTCACCTCCGCGCGGACGTTGAGGCCCGACGTCGTGATGTCCGGGTCCGCCACGCCGTGTCCGCGGAGTGCCGCGGTGATGGCGGCGGAGGAGCGGCCGGCATCGCCGTACGCCGTGCCGACGTCGTCCCGGCGGCACTCGACGCCGATCGAGAGGGTCAGCAGGTCGGGCGCGGCTTCGGCGCTGCCGGATCCGGTGACGGAGATGGTTCTGGGGTTTTCTGTCATGTTATGCCTCGTTCCGTTCGGGGGCCGCCGGGCCCGACGTTCGAAGAAATTACGGGAGCAGGGGTTGCCGCCTGGATCCGGGTGCCCGGCTCCGGGTAGCCGCCGGCCCGCAGACCGGCGCGACGTTCGAAGAAATTACGGGAGCCGGGGTTGCCGGTCCGGGCCAGGGACCAGCCCGCCGCGAGGAAATACAGCGGCAGGAAGGGAAGGCCCAGGCACCAGGCGTACTGGGTGCTGTGGCGCTCCTCGTGCCCCAGCAGCACGGTGTTGGCCAGGGCTTCCTCCGGCCCGGCGCGGAAGAGGACCACATTGCCCACCGTAAAGGCGCCGGCGAAAGGGAGCCGCCAGCGGTAGCCGGTGGCGATCAGCAGTCCCCGGGGCCCCCGGCGGACCGGGGTGCGCGCGCAGCGGGCCAGCAGCAACCCCAGCGGAGTTGTTGCATTCAGTACGTTGGCCAGCTGCCGCAGCCGTTGTCCCGGCGTCATGAGGCCATGCTAGCCGGGTGCCTGTCAATGCGGGACGGGAAAACTACGCCGGGATAACTGTTGCGCAGGATATTAGGCGGCCGGGCCGGGCCGCAGCGCCGAAGTCCGGGGGGAGCGGAAAGGGTCTGGGCGGGGTGCCCGCCATATTCTTTTCGTCGTGCTCGAACTGTTGGCTTGAGGGGCCGAATAGTTCAGGATTTGAGCATTAGAGGCAGCGGCGCCACTCGAGGGTCACGAGTGTCTGCAATTGGCACTGACACCGATGGGAAGAAGACGATGAGCGGACTCGACGATCTGATGGCGCAGTCCCAAGACAGGTGGGCCAGCGCCGCGAGGAGTGCGCAGGGCTTAGCTGATGAAGGCTTGGGCGAGGCGGTCAAGGCCTACTACATGCTCTATTTGCCTGTCGGCTTAGTGGTCCTGATTTCGATCGGGTCGTTGAGTGCCATGTTCGCCCTGGGGGATGACCCCGCAAATTGGGCTTCATACCTAACGTTCGGGTTCGTCCTGGCCGCACTGGGTGCCATGATCGGAGGCCTCATCTATAACGCCAGGAGAGTGCGGCCGGCCGCTGAGCTGGGAAGTATGGACGTAATGCTTTCGCTTCAGGAGCATGAGCAAAAGCATGTCCGTCGGCAAATTCTCGGGAAGGCGGCGGTCGAGCCAGAGCATCTCGGCGTCACCCGAGGCGCCGCCGTTCAACTGCGAAAGAACCTTGCCACGCAACTGGTCATGGCGCCCCCGCTTCCGCTCGTCTTCATCCCGCAGGCTGTTCCCGGCAGTAGTGAGATCTGGTGGCTGATGGCCATGGTCTTGGGTGCTCAAGCTGTGGCCGCCATACTTCTCGCCCGTGAATTCCGGCAGACCGGTCGATTCCTCTCACACACTGCAGGCCAGATGCCCGCAATGGACGCTTAGTGGGAGGACGAGCCACGGGTGCCGTCACGTTCGGGCACCTGAGTGCCTTCAACTAGACTGAAGGGGAGTGCCCGCCGGAGCGATTTTGGCGAGCCCTGTCCTTTGTCAGCACGCTGGTCCTTGCACCATGGAGGGCCGTTGCCGTTGGCATGAACCGACTCGTAGCTAAGAACAGTAGATGACTGAAACTTTGCCGGGCGCCGGCGTCCCGAATCCCCTGGATGAAGCCGCCATCACCGCCGCCGTAGACCAGGCCGTTGCCGCCATTGCCGCCGCCTCCACGCTCGACGAACTCAAAGCCGTCCGCCTCGCGCACACCGGTGAGAAGTCCGCGCTGAGCCTCGCCAACCGTGAAATCGGCGGCCTGCCGAAGGACCAGAAGGCCGCCGCGGGCAAGCTCATGGGGTCTTCCCGCGGGCGCGTGAACAAGGCGCTCGCCGACCGCACGGCCCAGCTCGAAGCCGAGAACGACGCGCGCATCCTGGTCGAGGAGACTGTCGACGTCACGGCGGCACCGCGCCGCCGTCGGGCCGGTGCACGCCACCCGCTGTCCACGCTGCAGGAGCGCGTCGCGGACATCTTCGTGGGCATGGGCTGGGAGATCGCCGAAGGCCCCGAGGTCGAGTCGGAGTGGTTCAACTTCGACGCACTGAACTTCAAGCCGGACCACCCCGCCCGCGAAATGCAGGACACCTTCTTTGTAGAGCCGCCCGAGGCCCACCTGCTGATGCGCACCCACACGTCGCCCGTGCAGGTCCGCTCCATGCTGGAACGCGAGCTGCCCATCTACGTGCTGTGCCCCGGCAAGGTGTTCCGCACCGACGAACTCGATGCCACGCACACCCCGGTGTTCCACCAGTTCGAGGGCCTGGCCATCGACAAGAAGCTCAGCATGGCAGACCTCCGCGGAACCCTGGAGCACTTCGCGCGCCAGATGTTCGGCGACGAGGCCCAGATCCGGCTGCGTCCCAACTACTTCCCGTTCACGGAACCGTCCGCCGAGCTGGACATCTGGCACCCGGGCGCCAAGGGCGGTCCCAGCTGGATCGAATGGGGCGGCTGCGGCATGGTCAACCCCAACGTGCTCCGCGCCGCGGGCATCGATCCGGAGATCTATTCAGGTTTTGCCTTCGGCATGGGCATCGAGCGGACGCTGATGTTCCGCAACGAGGTCGGCGACATGCGCGACATGATCGAAGGCGATGTACGTTTCAGCGAGCACTTCGGGATGGAGATCTAACCGTGCGTATCCCCCTTTCCTGGCTGCGTGAATTCGCGCAGGTACCGGCCGGAGCAACGGCCGAAGACGTGATGGCCGAACTGGTCAAGGTCGGCTTTGAAGAAGAAGCCGTGCACCGCCCCACGGACACCCTGCAGGGCCCTATCGTGGTGGGCCAGGTCCTGAGCGTCGTCAAGGAACCCCAGACCAACGGCAAAACCATCAACTGGTGCCAGGTCCGGGTGGTCCCCGAAGGGCAGCAGCAGTCGCTCACCGGCGACGGCATTGATCCCTCCGGCGTCCAGGGCATCATCTGCGGCGCCCACAACTTCGTCGAGGGCGACAAGGTGGTGGTCACCCTTCCCGGCGCCGTGCTGCCCGGTAACTTCCACATTTCGGCGCGCAAGACTTACGGCCACCTGTCCGCCGGCATGATCGCCTCCGTGCGCGAGCTCGGGATCGGCGAGGACCACGACGGCATCCTGGTGCTCTCCCGGATCGGGCTGGACCCGGAAATCGGCGCCGACGCCATGGAGCTCCTGGGCCTCTACGATCAAGCCGCTGAAATCAATGTCACCCCGGACCGCGGCTACGCGTTCTCGATCCGCGGCGTGGCCCGTGAATACGCGCATGCCACCGGCACGTCCTTCACCGACCCGGCGTCGAAAGTCCAGGCGCCGGTTGCCCTGGCCGGCGGCTACCCCGTCAAACTCAACGACGACGCTCCGATCTACGGCAAGCCCGGCTGCGACCGCTTCGTGGCCCGCACCGTCCGCGGCGTGGATGCCACCCGGCCCACACCCCTCTGGATGGTTTCACGCCTCCGGCTTGCCGGCATCCGCTCCATCTCGCTGCCGGTGGACATCTCCAACTACGTCATGCTCGAACTCGGGCAGCCCACGCACTGCTACGACCTGGACAAGTTGTCGGGCGACATCGTGGTCCGCCGTGCGGTGGCCGGTGAAAAGATCACCACGCTCGACGAAAAGGTCCGTGCGCTCGACGTCGAGGACCTGCTGATCACCGACGGCTCCGGCGCGATCGGCATCGCCGGCGTGATGGGCGGCGCCGCCACCGAGGTCAGCGATTCGACGTCGAACGTCCTTGTCGAGGCGGCCCACTTCGACGAGGTGTCCATCGGACGCTCCCGCCGCCGCCACAAACTGCCGTCCGAAGCCTCCAAGCGCTTCGAACGCGGCGTGGACTGGCACATCGCTGGCACCGCCGCCCAGCGCGTCGTGGACCTCCTGGTCGAACTCGCCGGCGGCACCGCCGAAGAGGCCGGGACCGACGTCGGGACTGCGCCGGACACCGTCACCGTCGAGCTGCCCGCGGCCTTCGCCTCGGAACGGATCGGCATCGACTTCACCGAGGAGCAGGTGGTCACCTCGCTCGAGGACCTCGGCGCCGTGGTGGTGAAGAACGACGGCGGCTACACCGTGACCGCCCCGAGCTGGCGCAGCGACCTGGAAACCAAGGAGGACCTCTCCGAGGAGATCGCACGGCTGGTCGGCTACGACCAGATCCCCGCGAGCCTTCCCGTGGCGCCTCCGGGCCGCGGCCTGACCCGCACCCAGCAACAGCGCCGGCGACTCGTCCAGGCACTGGCGGATTCCGGCCTCACCGAGGTCCTGGCGTACCCGTTCGTCTCCAAGGCCGCCAACGACACGTTCGGCGTGTCCACGGAAGGAACGCCCCGCAAGGCGCTCAAGCTGGCCAACCCGATCAGCGAGGAGCAGGGCTACCTGCGCACCTCGATGCTGCCGGGCCTGATCGAGGTCGCCAAGCGCAACCACTCACGCGGTTTCCGGGACCTGGCCCTGTTCGAGGCCGGCCTGGTGTTTCTGCCGGGCGACACGCTGGGCACCGCCTCCATTCCGCCGCTCGGCATCAAGCCCGGGGATGAGGTGCTGGACGGACTGTACGACGGCGTCCCGGACCAGCCGCTGTACGTCGCTGCGGTACTCACCGGACACGACTCGCCGGCCGCCGCGGGCCACACGCCCCGGCCGTGGGACTGGGCCGACGCGCTGGACATCGCCAGGACCGCCGGCGACGTGCTCGGCGTCGAGATTGTGGTCAGCCAGGGGCAGCACCAGGCCTTCCACCCGGGACGGGCCGCCAAGCTGGCGCTCCGCACCGGTGAGGTCCTGGGCTATGCCGGCGAGCTGCACCCAAAGTTGCTCGCCGCCCATGACATGCCCGCGCGTTCGGTGGCCCTCGAATTCAACGCGGACGCCCTCTTCGAGGCGGCGGCCGACGTGATCGTGGCCCGCCACATCTCGACCTACCCGGTGGCCACCCAGGACGTCGCCCTCGTGGTGTCGCAGGAGGTCCCGGCGGAAGAGGTGCTCACGGCCCTGCGCGAAGGCGCCGGCGAACTGCTCGAAGACGTCGCACTCTTCGATGTGTACGCGGGCAAGGGCATCGAGGACGGCAAGAAGTCGCTGGCCTTCAGCCTGCGCTTCCGGGCCGAGGACCGTACGCTGACCGCGGACGAGGCATCCGCTGCCCGCGAGGGCGCCGTGGCCGTGGCGCACGAGCGTTTCGGAGCAGTCCAACGCTAGAGCACAGCGAGCACAGCGAGCGGGGGGAGCACGGCGGGGGCGGCGGAACCCTTACCGTATCCGGAATCACCGTCCGGTCCGTGCGTCTTGCCGACGCCGGACCGGACGGCGAGACCCACCTTGATCCCGCGGAGCAGGCACGCGCCGCAGGCATCACGGCTCCGGTGGCCCGGCGGGACTTCCTGGCCGGCAGGATCGCGCTGCGCGCCTTCGCCGCGGGTATCCTCGGCGTGCGCCCCGGGGAGCTCACGGCCGACTATTCGTGCCCGGACTGCGGCACGGGACCGGAGCTTGACCATGGCCGCCCCGGCTACCGGCTGCACGGCGCCCCCGCAGGCCTCATCCTGAGCCTGTCCCGCAGCCGTGGCTGGGCCCTGCTCGCGGCCGGCCGGGCCGGCGCCGCACGTGAGACCGGGACCGCCGGGATGACCATCGGGGTTGACCTGGAGCACAGCGCCGGGGTGATGTTCCCAGAGTTCGACGACGTCGCCCTCACCGCTGCGGAACGGCAACTGCTCGTTGCCCTGCCGCCGGAGAAAGCGATCCCTTGGCGGGCGTCCGCCTGGGCGCGCAAGGAGGCCCTGCTGAAAGCCCACGGCACCGGGCTGCGGATCGACCCGGCCTCGGTTGAGGCCTTCGCGGAGTCCGCTGACGGGACCGTCGTCCTCGACCTGGACACGGTTGCCTTGGGCCTGCCCGCAGGGTTCGCCGCCGCGCTGGCAATCGTTGAAATGGCCTAGCAGCCACGCAACCGGGCTGGAAGCCCCGTGGGCCCGCCGTCAGGACTGGTGCCCGCCGTCGCGACTCCTGCTAGCCGCCCGTCGGCATCGGCGGCAGGGCCTCCTGGTACAGCCACGGGTGCAGCAGGGACTCGGTATCTAGGCCCGTCGCGTGGTCCGCGGTCAGGATGAACTGCTGTGTCGAGACGGAGCGGTGGCGGTTCTGGCTGGCCCACTCGTGCAGCAGGGAGAAAAACGCCAGGTCACCGCAGCGCAGGCGGAGGGCATGCAGCGCCAGGGCGCCGCGCTTGTAGACCCGGTCATCGAACATCAGCTCCGGGCCGGGGTCGCCCACCAGCAGGTCCTGCTTGCTGGCGCCCAGCTTCCGCCAAGCGGCGGAGGCCCGGCGTGCCACCGTCATCACGCCGGCCTCCTCGGACCAGAGCCATTCCGCGTAGCAGGCAAAGCCCTCGTGCAGCCAGATGTCCTTCCACGAGGCCGCCGTCAGTGAGTTCCCGAACCACTGATGGGACAACTCATGCGCGATGAGCCGCTGCGACTCCCAGTCCTGCCCGAGATGGTTGGGGCCGAAGATCGACAGGCTCTGCGCCTCCAGCGGGATCTCCAGTTCATCTCCTGCCACCACCGCGGTGTACTCGGAAAAAGGGTACGGGCCGAAACAGTTGATGAAGGTCCGCATCATCTCCGGCTGCCTCGCCAGCCCGATGCGGGCCCTCTCCGCCAGCGCCGCCGGAACCGCCGCGTACTGGGGCACCTGCACCGCAGGGCGGACCGGGTTGAGCGCCAGAAGTTCGTAACGGCCGATCTGGACCGTGGCGAGGTACGTGGACATCGGCTCCGACTGTTCGTACACCCACGTTTCGCGGCTGGACCGGGAGTTGTGCGAGACCAGGATCCCGTTGCACACGGCCCGGTAGTTGGCGTCCGTGGTCACGGAGATCCGGTAGCTGGCCTTGTCCTGCGGGTGGTCGTTGCACGGAAACCAGGAGGGTGCGCCGTTCGGCTGTCCCGCCACGAGCACACCGTCGGTGAGTTCCTCCCAGCCCACTTCGCCCCAGAGCCCGCGGCGGGGAGAAGGGTTGCCCTCGTAGCGGATATCTAGGGTGAAGTCCTCGCCCGGCAGCAGTGCGGCGTCGGGGACTATGACGAGCTGGTCGGCGCGCTGGCTGAACTTCCGCACCCTCCGCCCGCTCAGCTGGATCTTGGTGGCCCGGAGACCGGTCAGGTCCAGGACGATGGCGGACGTGGGGCGTTCCGTCACGGCGTGCACCACCGCCCGGCCGTTCAGGCGGTTGCTGCTGAGCTTGTAGTCCAGTTCAAGCTCATAGCGCGTGACACGGTAGGCATCCGTGCCGTGGCCGGGCAGATACGGATCAGGGGATCCGGCCGCGTCGTCGGCGGGCAGACCGCTGCCGGTGCCGGGTGCGGCGGTGGAACTTGGGGGACTGGAACTCATCAACAGGCTTTCGGGATTGCAGGGTGCGGGCGGGGGCGTGGCTACTTCAGCTTGGCGGCGGGCACCGCGGGCCCGCTCCAGGGGCTCACCGGATTGCCCATCCAGTAGGTCGCGGCGGGTACTGTTTCACCCCGCATCACGAGGGACGCCGGGCCAACCGTGCCACCGTTGCCGATCCGGGCCTGCGGAAGGATAACTCCGTGCGGTCCCATCGTTGCCCCGTCATCGAGCGTAACAGTGTCGATGCTCATGACGCGGTCGTGGAAGAGATGGGTCTGGACCACACAGCCGCGGTTGACCGTGGAGTTCCGGCCCAGGGTCACGAGGTCCGCTTCGGGCAGCCAGTAGCTTTCGCACCACGTGCCGGCGCCGATCTTGGCGCCGAGGGCACGGAGCCACCAGACAAGGGCCGGTGTGCCGGTTGCCGCGCGGGCGAACCATGGGGCGCTGACCATTTCGATGAAGGTGTCCACCACCTCGTTGCGCCAGATAAAGGAGCTCCACAGCGGATGTTCCCCGGGCCGGATGCGCCCCACCAGCAGCCATTTCGCCGCGACGGCGCTGCCCGCTGCCACGGCGCCGGCGAGCAGGATCACGACGCCGCCCAGGAGCGCCGCGATGCCGTAGTTGAAGACGGTTGCGAGCCAGTCGAAGGCGAGGAAAACTCCAGCGGCGACCGCGACCGTGGTCACCACGGGCACAAAGCGGCACAGCTCCCACAGGGCCCGGGCGATCTTGAGTTTCAGGGGCGGCTGGTACGTCCTGGTGTCGTCGGAGGCTATGGCCGTGCGCCGGAGCCGGACTGGCGGGCTGCCGAGCCACGACGTCCCGGCCTTCGATTTCGCCGGGGTCGCCGACAGCACGGCCACAAGGGAATTCTTGGGCACGTTGCGGCCGGCCGCGGTCATGCCGGAGTTGCCCAGGAACGAGCGCTTGCCGATCTTGGCGGGCGCGATCCGCAACCAGCCGCCGTCGAGCTCGTAGGAGGCCACCATCGTGTCGTCGGCCAGGAAGGCTCCTTCGCCGACGGTGGTCATCTTGGGGATCAGCAGGACTGTTGAGGCCTCCACGTTCTTGCCGATCCTGGCTCCGAGCAGGCGCAGCCATGCCGGCGTGAAGAGGCTGGCGTAAATGGGGAAGAGGAGGTCGCGGGCCAGGTCCAGGACCCGTTCGGTGGCCCAGACCTGCCAGCCGATCCTGCTGCGCACCCGGTAGTAGCCTTCGGCCAGTCCCACGCCCAGGAGACGGGTGGTCAGGAGTATCAGCACCAGGTTGGACAGGAACCAGACCAGGGCGGCCGGCGGGAGGGACAGCAGCAGCTGCGGCAGCGCGGCACCCAGCGATTCCTTGCCCCGGATGAAGCCGAAGACCACCAATGCCGCGGCGGCGGCGGAAACATAGGGGATCAGGGCCAGGATGGCTGACGCGGCGGCGAAGCCGGCGAACCAGAGCCGGCCTATCAGCGGGTGCGCCGGGGGAGTGTCCGGCCAGGAGTGTTTGGCCTTGCCCCGCCGCTCGGCCGGGGACCCGGCGACAAGTTGCCCGGACTTCACTTTGCCCAGCACAGCCGAGCCCGGCTCCACCTTGGCTCCGGCGCCGATCGTGGCGCCCGGCATCAGGGTACTGCGTGCCCCGACTGTGGCGCCGGGTCCGACGTGGATGGCACCGATGTGGACGATGTCGCCGTCGATCCACCAGCCGGACAGATCGACCTCCGGCTCCACATTGGAGCCGCTGCCGAGCGAAAGCAGGCCGGTGACGGGCGGCAGCGAGTGGAGCTGGACGTCGTTCCCGATTTTCGCCCCGAGTGCCCGGGCGTAATACGGCACCCACGGAGCACTGGCCAGGCTGATGGCACCGGCCAGGTCCTGGATCTGTTCCGCCAGCCACAGGCGCAGGTGCACGCGGCCGGACCGGGGGTATGTCCCCGGCACCACTTTGCGGAGCAGGAGGCGGGCGGCGGCGATGGAAATGAGCATCCGGCCGGCAGGACTGACGAACACCAGCCAGGAGGCGGCCACCCACCACCAGGACACTGTGGGCGCAGCCGTGAACCCGGCGAGGGAGGAGAGGACATTGTTCGCCGCCATCAGGTACGTCAGCCAGCGCATGCCCACGAGGATGTGCAGCGGAACGCCCATCAGGGTCTGGAAGACCTGCGACCTGCGGGCCGTGCGCCGGACCGTGCGTTCCGGGGCCGGGCCCGATCCGCCCTCGGGGAGCGACTGGCGGGCGGCGTCGATGAGGGCGCCCACCCGGGGGGTGGCGTAAATGTCGGCCACCGTGATGGTGGGGTAGCGCACGCGCAGGGCGGAGACGAGCTGCGCGGCGGCCAGGGATCCGCCCCCGTAAGCGAAGAAGTCGGCATCGAGGCCGGACACCCTGCTGCCCAGCACGGCACTCCACTGCTCCACAATCCAGGCGGCGTCGTCGGGCAGGTTCAGCGGCGCCGCTTCGGTGTCGGCGGCGCCGGCGCCTGCCAGGGGCCACGGCAGCGCGTGCCGGTCCACCTTCCCGCTGGTCTTGGTGGGCAGTGAATCGACCAGGGTCAGCATCGGAATCAGCGGTGCCGGCAGGCTCTCGCCGAGGAGCTCCCGCGCGGCGGCCAGATCGATGTCCTGGCCACCGGCCGGGGCCAGGTACCCGACGAGGATCTGGTTGCCGGCCGCCGTCGTCTGCACCGCGGCCGCCGCCCCGGCCACATCCGGAAGCGACTGCAGGGCGGCGTCGATTTCGCCCAGCTCGATCCGGCGTCCGCCGAGCTTGACCTGTTCGTCGGCGCGGCCTTGGAAGATCAGACCCTCGGCTTCGTAGCGGACCAGATCACCCGAGCGGTACGCGCGCCGCCAGCCCAGGGACGGCATGGGAGCGTACTTCTCGGCGTCCTTCGCCGGGTCCAGGTACCTGGCCAGGCCGACGCCGCCGATGATCAGTTCGCCGATTTCGCCTTCCTCGACGGGCCGGGACTCAGCGTCCACGACGGCGAGGTCCCAGCCGTCCAGCGGCAGGCCGATCCTGATCGGACCGGGTCCGCCCAGCGGCGCGGCGCACGCCACCACGGTGGCCTCGGTGGGCCCGTAGGTGTTCCAGACCTCGCGGCCTTCGACGGCGAGGCGATCAGCGAGTTCCGGCGGGCATGCCTCGCCGCCGAAGATCAGCAGGCGGACGCTCTCCAGGGACTCCACCGGCCAGAGCGCGGCGAGTGTGGGCACCGTGGACACAACCGTGATGCCGTGGCTGATCAGCCACGGGCCAAGGTCCATGCCGGTCCGGACCAGGGCGCGGGGCGCCGGGACCAGGCACGCTCCGTGCCGCCAGGCCAGCCACATCTCCTCGCAGGAGGCGTCGAACGCGACCGACAGGCCTGCCAGGACCCGGTCCTGCGGGCCGATCGGATCTTTCTGCAGGAAGAGGCGGGCTTCGGCATCGACGAAGGCCGCCGCGGATCGGTGCTGCACCGCCACGCCTTTGGGTGTGCCGGTGGAACCCGAGGTGAAGATGACCCAGGCGTCGTCGTTCGGGCCGGGAAGCCTCGGCGCAGGGAACGGGCGGGGCGGCTGGCCCTCCGTCACAACCTCACCGGTGCCGCGTAATATGCCGGCGGCGCGGGCCTCGCCGAACACCAGCCGGGCGCGCTCTTCAGGGTCGTCCGCGTCCACCGGGACGTACGCCGCCCCGATCATCAGGATGGCGAGGATCGAGACATAGAGCAGGTTGGTGCCGGACGGAATCCTGACCCCGATCTTGTCCCCGGCGCCGAGTCCGGCCAGGTGCAGTTCCTTCGCCTTGGCCCGGACCGCGGCGATCAGTTGGGCGTAACTGAGCGATTCGTGGCCGTCATCCAGGGCGGAGGCATCCGGGAAGCGCGCGGCGGTGTCCCGCAGGATGTCCACCAGCGTCCGCTCCGGCGGTGCGGCCAGGGACCCCGGAAGCTGCGCCCGGAAGTCAGGGCCGACCGTGGCGAGGGCCTGCGGAGGGTCACTGGGGTGCGCTTGCTGATCAGTCACTGGGGGATCGTCTCCGGCCTAGGTGAACGGAAGGTGTCCGGGTTCGCTTTATGTTAATACTCAGCTGTTGGTACTGCTTCTAATATCCGCCACCGCCGGGGCATTGGCACGCTGATTCCCTGATCTGTTCCGTGTCCCCCGGAACAGAGTCCTGGAACAGAGCCCTGAAACCAGCCCCGGAACCAGACCGAACCCGCGCTACGGAACCCTGCCCTACGGAACCCTGCCCTACGGAACCCTGCCCTACGGAACCCTGCCCTATGGAACCAGGATGACCTTCCCGGTGGTGCGCCGCTGCTCCAGGTCATCGTGGGCCCGGGCGGCTTCGGCAAGATCGTAGCGGGCGCCAATGCGCACCTTCAGGCTGCCATCGGCCACCGCGGCGAAGAGCTCGTCGGAGCGCCAGCGGCGTTCGCGGGCGTCGCGCAGGAAGTGGCCGATCGTGGGCCGGGTCAGGTACAGCGAGCCGCCGGAGTTGAGCCGCTGCGGGTCGAAGGGCGGCACCGGGCCGGAGGCAGCACCGAAGAGTACCAGGGTGCCGCGGATGCGCAGGGCGGCGAGGGACCCGTCGAACGTGTCCTTCCCGACGCCGTCGAACACCACGTCCGCGCCGGTCCCGTCCGTCAGCTCGCGGACCCTGGCGGCGAAGCCGTCGTAGCGCAGCACGTGGTCGGCGCCGGCGTCGCGGGCAAGCTGCTCCTTGTCATCGGTGGAGACGGTGGTGATGACACGCGCGCCCCGGGCCTTGAGCAGCTGGATCAGCAGCAGGCCGACGCCGCCGGCTCCGGCGTGCAGCAGGACGGTGTGGTCCGGCTCCACCTTGAAGGAGGAATTGATCAGGTAGTGAGCGGTGATGCCCTGCAGCGGCAGGGCGGCGGCCGTGAAGTCGTCCACGCCGCGGGGGACCGGCAGCGCCTTGTCCTCGTCGATCAGGGCGTAGCCGGCATAGCAGTTGACGCCCTCGGCCGTGGCCACCCGGTCGCCGGGGGAGAACCCGGTCACGCCGTCGCCGAGTTCCTCCACGGTGCCCGATGCCTCGGATCCGGGGGTGAACGGGTACGGGACCTTGTAGCTTCCGCTGCGCTTGTAGGTGTCGATGAAGTTCACGCCGACGGCGGCGACCTTGACCAGCAGCTGGCCGGGACCCGGGACCGGGCGCTCGACTTCGGCCAGTGTGAGGACCTCCGGGCCCCCGGCCTCGCGGGCGACGATTGCATGCATCAAATGACTCCTTGCCTGGGCGGAATTTTCAATGCGGAATTTCCAGTGCGGAATTTCCGGTGCGGAACTTCGGGGCTGACGTGCGGGGTTGAATGTCCTGGCCCCGCGTCTGCACCCATCCTAGGGATAACGGAGCCAACGACGAAGTGACGGCCGGTATCCGGCCGTCACTTCGGGTCAAACTCTGAATTCGGTATGCCTGTGAGGGCGCCTTCGCGCCGCACTGCCGCCTAGTAGCGGCGGGTAACGGTGGCCATCGGGCACTCGAAGTGGCGTCCGGCGGACAGGCCGACGTCGTTGAGGTACCGCACGATGATGCCGTAGGACTGCAGCAGCGTGGTTTCCGTATACGGAACCTGGTGCTTCGCGCAGAACTCGCGGACGATCACGGCGGCCTTATCCAGCTGCGGGCGGGCCATGTCCGGGAAGAGGTGGTGCTCGGCCTGGCGGTTGAGACCGCCGAGCAGGATGTCCATGAAGAAGCCCCCGGAGATGTTCCGGGACGTCAGGACCTGGCGGCTGAAGAAGTCCACCCGGCTGTCGGCCGGCAGGACCGGCATGCCCTTGTGGTTCGGGGCGAAGGAAGCACCCATGTAGAACCCGAAGACCGCGAGCTGGACCGCGATGAACGCCAGCGCCATGCCCCACGGCAGGAAGGTGAACGCGAGCACCGGCAGGAGGCTGAGCCGGGCCAGGAGGATCGGGATCTCAACCCAGCGGTGCGTCACCTTGGCGCGCTGGAAAATGAACTTGATCGAATCGATCTGCAGGCCCAGGCCCACCAGGAACAGCAGCGGGAAGAAGAACCAGCCCTGCTTGCGGGTGAGGAAGGAGAACCGTCCCTGCCGGGTGGCGGCACCCTCGGGGTGGAACGCGATGGCGCCCGTGGCGATATCGGGGTCCTTAGAGATGACGTTGGGGTGGTTGTGGTGCGCGCCGTGCTTCTGCTCCCACCAGGAGTAGCTGATCCCGGCGACCGACGTGGCGAGCAGCCGTGCGGCCCAGTCATTGGCGCGGCGCGAAGCGAAGATCTGCCGGTGCCCGGCCTCGTGGGCCAGGAAGCTCAGCTGGGTGCAGAGGATGCCCAGGGCGGCGGCGATGAGCAGCTGGAACCAGCTGTCGCCAATCAGGGCGAAGCCGAACCACGTGGCGGTCATCAGGAGCACAAGAACCGAAAACACCGTGATGTAGAAGCCCACGCGGCGTTCGAGCAGGCCCGCGGCCTTGACGGTTTTCAGGAGTTCCGAGTAGCTCAGGACGACGGCGTTGGGCTGCCGGATCCGCGATTTCGGTCGCTCCGGCGTTGCGGTGGTGAGGGTCATGTAACGCGTTCCTCGAGACTGTTACGGGCAACGCTGCACCCGACACTCGGACTGCACGGTCTGGATCACCCTGCTCCAAGCATACGCTCCGGCATTCCACGGCCCTCCGGATTCCCGCGGAACAGCAGCGGCAGCAGAGCCGGGGGCACGCGGCAGTTCATGCATAAATATCGGCATCTATGCATACTCTTGCTGTATAGTCGTGGCTATGACTATTTCTGTTGCCGTGTCCGGCGCAAGCGGTTATGCCGGCGGCGAGGTGCTGCGGCTCCTCGCCGGCCACCCCGACGTCACCATCGGCGCCATCACGGCGCACAGCAACGCCGGTTCCAGACTAGGGGAATTGCAGCCCCATCTCCACGGCCTGGCCAGCCGCATCCTCGAAGACACCACCGTGGAGAACCTGGCCGGACACGACGTCGTGTTCCTGGCCCTTCCGCACGGCGCCTCCGCCGACATCGCGGCGCAGCTGCCGGCCGGCACCGTGGTGATCGACGCCGGCGCCGACCACCGGCTGGAGGACGCGGCTGCCTGGGAGAAGTTTTACGGCTCCCCGCACGCCGGCACCTGGCCGTACGGGCTGCCCGAGCTTCCCGGCCAGCGCGAGGCCCTGCGCGGCGCCAAGCGGATCGCCGTCCCCGGCTGCTACCCGACGTCGGCCCTTCTCGCCCTGACCCCGGGCTTCAGCAACCACCTGCTGCAGGCGGACGACGTCGTCATCGTTTCCGCGTCCGGCACGTCCGGGGCGGGCAAGGCCGCCAAGGTCAACCTGATCGGCGCCGAGGTCATGGGCTCCATGAGCCCCTACGGCGTGGGCGGCGGGCACCGGCACACACCGGAAATCGAACAGGGACTGTCCAAGGCGCTGAACGCCCCGGTCACCGTCTCCTTTACCCCCACCCTCGCCCCCATGAGCCGGGGCATCCTCACCACCGCCACCGCCAAGGTGCGGCCCGGCGTGACCGCGGAGGAACTGCGCCACGCCTGGAGCGAAGCCTACGACGACGAGCCGTTCGTGCATCTGCTGCCGGAAGGCCGCTGGCCCTCCACCAAGTCCGTGCAGGGCTCCAACCACGCCGTGATGCAGCTGGCGCTCGACAGCCACACCGGCCGCGTGATCGTCACGTGTGCCATCGACAACCTGACCAAGGGGACCGCCGGCGGCGCCGTGCAGTCCATGAACATCGCCCTCGGCCTGGCGGAAACCGCCGGCCTCGAACTGCAGGGAGTCGCACCGTGAGCATCACCGCCCCCCAGGGATTCCGCGCCGCCGGCGTCACGGCCGGCCTCAAGGCCTCCGGCAACCCCGACCTCGCCCTCGTGGTCAACGACGGCCCCGCGAAAGCCGCCGCGGCCGTGTTCACCTCCAACCGGGTGGCCGCAGCGCCTGTGCACTGGTCCCGCGAGGTGGTCAAGGACGGCCGTGTGGACGCCGTGATCCTCAACTCCGGCGGAGCCAACGCCTGCACCGGCCCGCAGGGGTTCCAGAACACGCACACCACCGCAGAGAAAACCGCCGAGGCGCTGGGCGTCTCCGCCACCGACGTCTTTGTCTGCTCCACCGGACTGATCGGTGAGCAGCTGCCGATGGACAAGATCCTGTCCGGGATCGGCGCCGCCTCTGCGGCGCTCACCACCGACGGCGGATCCGACGCCGCCACCGCGATCATGACCACGGACTCCGTCTCGAAGCAGGCGGTCTTCACCGGAACCGATGCCGAGGGCAAGGAATTCACCATCGGCGGCATGGCCAAGGGCGCCGGCATGCTCGCCCCGGGCCTCGCCACGATGCTGGTGGTCCTCACCACCGATGCGGACGTCCAGCCGGAAATGCTCGACGTCGTGCTTCGCGACGCCACCCGGGTCACCTTCGACCGGGCGGACTCGGACGGCTGCATGTCCACCAACGACACCGTGGTGCTGCTCGCCTCCGGCGCCTCGGGTGCAGTGCCGTCAGCCGTCGACTTCGGCACGGGCCTGACCCAGGTCTGCGCGGAACTGGCCCGCAAGCTGATCGGCGACGCCGAGGGCGCCAGCCACGACATCGCGATCCGCACCTTCAACGCCGCCAGCGAGCGGGACGCCGAGGTGGTCAGCCGTGCCGTCGCGCGTTCCAACCTCTTCAAAGCCGCAATCTTCGGCAAGGACCCCAACTGGGGCCGCGTGCTCTCCGCCGTCGGCACCACCGACTCCGCCTTCGAGCCCGACCAGCTCAACGTGTCCATGAACGGCGTGCAGATCTGCCGCAACGGCAGCATTGGCGATGACCGCGGCCTCGTGGACCTGGAACCCCGCGAGGTCCTGGTGGAGATCGACCTGCAGGCCGGCGGGGCGGAAGCCACCATCTGGACCAACGACCTCACCCACGACTACGTCCACGAAAACAGCGCCTACTCCAGCTAGGCAGTTCCCGGAGGGACGAACACGATGAACACCCAGACCCGCGAGACCACCTCCATGGCGGACGCCCAGGGCAAGGCCGGCACCCTGATCGAGGCCCTGCCCTGGATCCAGCGCTTTGCCGGCACCACCATGGTGATCAAGTACGGCGGCAACGCCATGGTCAACGACGAACTCCGCCGCGCCTTCGCCGAGGACGTCGTTTTCCTGCACCACGTCGGGATCCACCCCGTTGTGGTGCACGGCGGGGGTCCGCAGATCAACGCCATGCTCAGCCGGCTCGGCATCGAATCCGAGTTCAAGGGCGGGCTGCGGGTCACCACGCCGGAGGCCATGGACGTGGTCCGGATGGTCCTCACCGGCCAGGTGGGCCGCGAGCTGGTGGGCCTGATCAACTCCCACGGCCCCTACGCCGTCGGGATGTCCGGTGAGGACGGCGGCCTGCTCCGCGCGGTCCGCACCGGCACGGTGGTGGACGGCGAAGAGGTGGACCTGGGCCTGGTGGGCGAGGTCATCGGGGTCAACCCGGAAGGCATCCTGGACATCATCGCCGCCGGCCGGATCCCGGTGATCTCCACTGTGGCCCCCGAAATCTTCGACGACGGCAGCCTGGACGCCGCAACCAAACAGGCGCAGACCACCGGGCAGGTCCTGAACGTCAACGCGGACACCGCCGCCGCCGCCCTCGCCGAAGCCCTCGGCGCCTCGAAACTGGTGATCCTCACCGACGTCGAGGGCCTCTACGCCAACTGGCCCGACCGCTCCTCGCTGATTTCCTCACTCACGGCCTCCGAACTGCGCGATCTGCTGCCGCGCCTGGAGTCGGGGATGATCCCCAAGATGGAAGCCTGCCTCAAGGCCGTCGACGGCGGAGTGGAACGCGCGCACATCGTGGACGGCAGGCTGCCGCACTCGATGCTGCTGGAAACCTTCACGACGGCGGGCATCGGCACGCAGGTCGTCCCGGACGAGGACAACAAATGAACCAGATCGAAACCGCACCCGAGCTGACGGAAATAGTCGAAACCGGCGGCCAAACCACCGGCGCGCAGTGGCTGTCCCGCTATTCGTCCTCGCTGCTGGGGGTCTTCGGCACGCCGCAGCGGGTCCTCGTCCGTGGCGCCGGCTGCCTGGTCTGGGACGCCGACGGCAAGGAATACCTGGACCTGCTCGGCGGGATCGCGGTCAACGCCCTGGGCCACGCGCACCCCTTCGTGACCTCGGTGATCTCCAGCCAGCTCGCCACCCTGGGGCACGTCTCCAATTTCTTCACCAGCCCCACCCAGATTGCGCTGGCCGAGAAGCTGCTGGACATCAGCAAGGCCCCGGCCGGTTCCAAGGTGTTTTTCGCCAACTCCGGCACTGAAGCCGTCGAGGCCGCTTTTAAACTGGCCCGCCGCAATGTTGGATCCGCAGCGACGCCGCGCACCAAAATCATCGCGCTCGAAGGCGCCTTCCACGGCCGCACCATGGGAGCCCTGGCACTGACGGCGAAGGAAGCCTACCGGGCGCCGTTCGCCCCGCTGCCCGCCGGCGTCGTGCACATCCCCTTCGGCGACGTCGACGCCCTCCGCGCCGCGGTGGACGAGTCGACGGCCGCCGTCTTCCTCGAGCCGATCCAGGGCGAGGCCGGTGTCCGCCCGCTGCCCGCCGGCTACTTGAAGGCCGCACGGGAGGCCACCAGCGCCGCCGGTGCCCTGCTGATCCTGGACGAGGTCCAGACCGGCATCGGCCGCACCGGGAAGTGGCTCGCGAGCGGGGACGCCGGGATTGTTCCCGATGCCGTGACGCTCGCCAAGGGCCTCGGCGGAGGGTTCCCGATCGGCGCGCTCATCACCTTCGGCCCGGAAACGTCCTCGCTGCTGTCCGCCGGCCAGCACGGGACCACCTTTGGCGGCAACCCGGTGGCGACCGCCGCGGCGCTGGCCACCCTGCACGTCCTGGAAAACCAGCAGGTCCTGACCCATGTCCGGGAAGTGGGGGAGCACCTGCGCTCCGGCCTGGCCGCCATCGACGGCGTCACCGAGGTCCGCGGCGAAGGGCTCCTGATCGGCTTCGACCTCGACGCCGACGTCGCCGCTGCCGTTGTCACAGCCGGCCTGGACGCGGGCTTCATCGTCAACAGCCCCGGCCCGCACACCATCCGGCTCGCGCCGCCGCTGATCCTCACCACCGACCAGGCCGACCGCTTCCTCGCGGCGCTGCCCGCCCTCCTCCAGACCGCAAAGGACGCCCAGTGAACGCGACTGAAGTTCCGAAATTGACTTTGAAGAGCCAGACCCGCCACTTCCTCAAGGACACCGACCTCACCCCGGCCGAGCAGGCCGAAGTCCTGGACCTCGCCGTCCGGATGAAGGCCGCACCCTACAGCGTGCAGCCGTATGCCGCGGAAGGCAGCGGTCGGAAGACCGTCGCCGTGATCTTCGACAAGACCTCCACCCGGACACGTGTCTCCTTTGCCGCCGGCGTCGCGGACATGGGCGGCAACGCGCTCATCATCAACCCGGGCGAGGCGCAGATCGGCCACAAGGAATCCGTCGAGGACACCGCCAAGGTCCTGGAGCGCATGGTGTCCACCATCGTGTGGCGCACCGGCGCCCATTCCGGGCTCGTCGCCATGGCCGCGAACTCGGCCGTCCCGGTTATCAACGCCCTGTGCGATGACTACCACCCCTGCCAGCTCCTCGCCGACCTGCTCACCGTCAAGGAGCACAAAGGCGAGCTCAAGGGCCTCACCATGAGCTACCTGGGCGATGCCGCCAACAACATGGCCAACTCCTACCTGCTGGCGGGCGTCACCGCGGGCATGCATGTCCGCATCGCCGGCCCCGCAGGCTACCTGCCGTCCCCGGCCATCATCGCGGCGGCCGAAGACCGCGCGGCCGAGACCGGCGGCTCGGTGCTCGTCACCGTGGACGCCGCCGAGGCGCTGCTGGGGGCCGACGTCGTCGCCACCGACACCTGGGTCTCCATGGGCCAGGAGGACGAGAAGGAAGCCCGGCTGCAGCTGTTCCGCGGCTACGCCGTGGACGAGGCCGCCATGAAGCTCGCGGCGCCGGACGCCGTCGTGCTGCACTGCCTGCCGGCCTACCGCGGCTACGAGATCTCCGCGGCCGTGATCGACGGCCCGCAGTCCATTGTCTGGGACGAGGCCGAGAACCGGCTGCACGCCCAGAAGGCCCTGATGGCCTGGCTCATGCACCGCTCCGGGCTGGCTGTTGTCGAGGGGCTCGGCTAGTGTCCGTCCAGCCCGCCTCCCCGGGGGCCAGCCCGGCCACCAAGACGGCGCGGCAGGCGCGGATCACCGCGATCCTCACCGGTGAGTCGGTCCGCTCGCAGGCGGAACTGGCGGCCCTGCTCGCGGACGACGGCGTCCAAGTCACCCAGGCCACGCTGTCCCGGGATCTCGTGGAGCTCGGCGCCGTCCGGGTCCGCGGCAAGGACGGCGTCCTGGTCTACGCGGTGCCGGGGGAGGGCGGGGAGCGCGCCGCCAAGAGCGGCGTCACCCAGGAGATCCTCGACGCGCGGCTGGCCCGGCTCTGCGGGGAACTGCTGGTCACCGCCGAAGCGTCCGCGAACATCGTGGTGCTCCGGACGCCGCCCGGCGCGGCCAACTTCCTGGCCCTTGCGATCGACCACTCGGTGATGCCCTCCATCTTGGGCACCATCGCCGGCGACGACACCGTGCTGCTGGTCACCCGCGACCCGCTGGGCGGCGCGGCTCTGGCGGCCCGTTTCCTGCAGCTCGCCGAGGAAGCCGGTACCGGCTGACCGCCCCCGGCCCGAAGATTGGGCCTGCCACCGGGATGTGACAGGCTTTCAGTAGACACGCTTCACCCCGGGATTTTTCCCGACATTTCCCCACGAACTGACCTTTCCCCAACAACTGACCTTTTCCCCAATAACTAAGGAGCAATTCAAGTGACTGAGCGTATTGTGCTGGCCTACTCCGGTGGCCTGGATACTTCCGTAGCCATCGGCTGGATCGGCGAAGCAACCGGCGCCGAGGTCATCGCCGTGGCGGTCGACGTCGGACAGGGCGGCGAATCGCTGGAGACGATCCGCCAGCGCGCCCTGGGCTGCGGCGCCGTCGAGGCCTATGTGGCTGACGCGAGCGACGAGTTCGCTAACGAGTACTGCGTCCCCACGCTGAAGGCCAACGCCCTCTACCAGGGCCACTACCCGCTGGTCTCCGCGATCTCCCGCCCGGTGATCGTCAAGCACCTGGTCAAGGCCGCCCGCGAATTCGGCGCCACCACCGTGGCCCACGGCTGCACCGGCAAGGGCAACGACCAGGTCCGCTTCGAGGTGGGCATCCAGACCCTCGGCCCGGACCTGAAGTGCATCGCCCCGGTCCGCGACCTCGCCCTGACCCGGGACAAGGCCATCGCCTTCGCCGAGGAGAAGGGACTGCCGATCGAGACCACCAAAAAGAACCCGTACTCGATCGACCAGAACGTCTGGGGCCGCGCCGTCGAAACCGGATACCTCGAGGACATCTGGAACGCCCCCACGAAGGACATCTACGACTACACCGCCGCCCCGGAATTCCCGCCGGCGCCCGATGAGGTCACCATCTCCTTCGAAGCCGGCGTCCCGGTCGCGATCGACGGCGTCAAGGTCACCCCGCTGCAGGCCATCAAGGAACTCAACCGCCGCGCCGGCGCCCAGGGCGTCGGCCGGATCGACGTCGTCGAGGACCGCCTCGTTGGCATCAAGTCCCGCGAAATCTACGAGGCCCCGGGCGCGATGGCGCTGATCACCGCGCACAAGCACCTCGAGGACATCACGATCGAACGCGAGCAGGCGCGCTTCAAGGCCACCGTCGGCCAGCGCTGGGCCGAGCTGGTCTACGACGGCCAGTGGTTCTCCCCGCTCAAGCGCTCCCTCGACGCCTTCATCGAGGACACGCAGAAGTACGTCTCCGGTGACATCCGCATGGTGCTGCACGGCGGCCAGGCGATCGTCAACGGGCGCCGCTCGGACACCTCGCTGTACGACTTCGACCTCGCCACCTACGACACCGGCGACACGTTCGACCAGTCGATGGCGCGCGGGTTCATCGAGCTGTGGGGCATGTCGGCCAAGGTCGCCTCCGGCCGCGACATCCGCGTCGCAGGAAAGTAGCCCGCGTGGCTGAGCAAAAGTCAGAAGCTACCAACACGGGTGCGCTGTGGGGCGGCCGGTTCGCCGGCGGCCCCGCGGACGCCCTCGCCGCGCTGAGCAAGTCCACGCACTTCGACTGGCGGCTGGCCCGCTACGACATCGCCGGGTCCAAGGCGCACGCCCGCGTGCTGCACAAAGCCGGGCTGCTGGACGACGCCGAACTCGAGGGCATGCTTGCCGCCCTGACCCGGCTGGATGAGGATGTCGCCTCCGGCGCTTACCTGCCGGCGGAGTCGGATGAGGACGTGCACGGTTCGCTGGAGCGCGGGCTGATCGAGCGCGCCGGCACCCAGCTCGGCGGCAAGCTCCGCGCCGGCCGGTCCCGCAACGACCAGGTGGCCACGCTGGGACGGATGTTCCTGCGCGACCACGCCCGGATCATCGCCCGCGGCGTGCTCGCCACGATCGATGCGCTGGTGGAGCAGGCCAGGGCGCACCAGGGGGTGGCCATGCCCGGCCGCACCCACCTCCAGCACGCCCAGCCGGTCCTGCTTAGCCACCACCTGCTGGCCCACGCCTGGGCTTTGCTGCGCGACGTGCAGCGGCTCCAGGACTGGGACAAGCGCGCCGGCGTTTCGCCGTACGGCTCGGGTGCCCTGGCGGGCTCCTCGCTGGGCCTGGACCCGGAAGCCGTGGCCGCGGACCTGGGCTTCTACTCCGCGACGCACAACTCGATCGACGGCACCGCCGCCCGCGATGTCTTCGCCGAGTTCGCCTGGATCACGGCCATGATCGGCGTGGACCTCTCCCGGGTGTCGGAGGAAGTCATCCTGTGGGCCACGAAGGAGTTCTCGTTCGTGACCCTCCACGATTCCTACTCCACCGGCTCCTCGATCATGCCGCAGAAGAAGAACCCTGACGTCGCGGAACTGGCACGAGGAAAGGCCGGCCGGCTGATCGGCAACCTGACCGGGCTGCTGGCCACATTGAAAGGCCTGCCGCTCGCTTACAATCGCGACCTGCAGGAGGACAAGGAACCGGTCTTCGATGCCGCCGACACCCTGGAGGTGCTGCTCCCGGCAGTCTCCGGCATGATCGCGACGCTGACGTTCAACACCGAACGGATGGAATCACTGGCTCCGCAGGGCTTCGCGCTGGCCACGGACATCGCCGAATGGCTGGTCCGCCAGGGTGTGCCCTTCCGCGAGGCGCATGAGCTCTCCGGTGCCGCCGTCAAGCAGGCGGAAAGCCGCGGCGTCGAACTCTGGGACCTGACGGATGAGGAATACGCCGCCATCTCGGAGCACCTGACACCGGAGGTCCGCACGGTCCTGTCCACCGAGGGCTCGCTCAACAGCCGGAACTCGCAGGGCGGCACCGCGCCGGCCGCCGTCGAGCGCCAGCTGCTTGCCCTTGAGGGCGAGCTCGCCGGCGTCCGCGAATACGCCGGGTAGGTTCCGCCTGCACAGCCCAGCCCACGAGTTGGCGCTTCGCGGCAGTGTTTTTCGCAAACATTGCCGCGAAGTGCCAAGTCGCGGCGTTTAGGCTGGGTGCATGAGCGAATCCTTCCGCCAGATGTTGCGCGCTCTGCCCGATTTCCCGGACGAGCTGCCGGACTTCGACCCGGCCACGGCCCCCGCGGATCCCACCGAACTCTTCCGGCTGTGGCTGGACGAGGCGCTGCACGCCGGGGTGCCGCAGCCCAACGCCTGCAGCCTGGCCACCGCCGACGGACGCGGCAGGCCGTCCTCCCGGATGCTGATCCTCAAAGACATCGACGACGACGGCTGGCACTTCGCCACGTCGCGCGACTCCCGGAAGGGCCGGGAACTCTCGGAGAATCCGCACGCAGCCCTGAACTTCTTCTGGCAGCAGCAGGGCCGGCAGGTCCGCGTCGCCGGCAGCGTTGTCGAGCTCTCGGCGGAAGCGTCCGCGTCCGACTGGCACGACCGGCCCGGCGCCGACGGCAGCGGGAATCCCAGTTGGCAGCTCTACGCCGTCCGCCCCCGCGAGATCGAGTTCTGGCAGGCCCGGCATGACCGCCGGCACATCCGGCACCGCTATGGCCAGGCGACATTCAGTTAATCGGGATTTATCCAGAGCGCTCGGTTAGGATGATCGCCATGACCGCAATCACCCCCGAAAAACTCCTGGAAGAACTCCGCCGCGCTGCCGGCGTCGTGACCGGAATCGCCGCCAGCCTCAGCGAGGAGGACGTCAAAGCCCCCTCGGAACTGCCGGGCTGGACCCGGGGACACGTGCTGGCCCACATCTGCGGCATCGCCAACGCGATGGCCCGCCAGCTGGAATTCGCCGCCCAGGGGGAGAACGTCGAGCTCTACGACGGCGGCTACGAAGGCCGGACTCGCGCCATCGAGATGGCCGCCGGGCACACCATCGATGAACACCGGGCTGACTTGGAGGCCGCCCTGGACCGGGCGCTGCGTGCGTTTGGAACGCTGGACGACGCCGGCTGGCAGACACCCATAAGCTTCCGCGGGGGAGTCGTCTTCGACGGCGGCCTGGCGCTGTGGCGCGAGCTGGTCATCCACGCCACCGACCTCGGCACGGGCCGTGGCCCGGAAACGTGGAGCCGGCCGTTCTGCGAGGGGCTCTTCACTTTCCTGGCCGCCCGGGTGCCGGAAGGGCAGCGGTTTGTTCTCCAGCCGCTCGGCCTGCCCGCGGTGCCCCTCGGCACCCCCGGCGGACGGTCGACGGCGATCAACGGCATGCTGACCGACATCGCGGCTTGGCTCGCCGGACGCACACCGACGCTCGGCAGCCTGCGCGCCACCGCAGCGGCCGACGGTGTGGATCTCCCGGAGCTGCTGCCGTGGCCCGCCGGAGTGCCCGCCACACGCTGACGCCTTCGCCCAGCCCGCGCTACGCCGCGCCGGCGGCCTGCTGACGCTCCCGGTCCAGCAGGCTTTCCTTGATGGCCAGGCCCCAGCGGAAGCCGCCCAGGCTCCCGTCGGTGCGGATCACCCGGTGGCAGGGCACAAAAAGCGCCGCCGCATTGAAGGCGCAGGCACTTGCCGCGGCGCGGACGGCTTTCGCATTTCCGGAGAGCGCCGCGTACTCGGTGTACGTTACGGGGTGCCCCGGCGCGACCGTCCGGAGGATGTCCCAGGCATGGCCCCGGAACGGACCCGACTTCTGCACCACCGGCACGCCCATGGCCGGCCCCGGGTTCCCGGTATAGAACTCGTTCACCGCCGCAGAAATGGCGCCGAGTCCGACGACTGTTTCGAATTCCCCCGGCAGCAGGTCCGGGTGGATCTGCCCGGTCAGTTCACCCGGGGCTGCCGTCCAGCCGGAGGCAAGGACAGCCCCGTCCCGGGCAATGATGGTGAACGGACCGTCCGGGGTGGACATGGTCAACAGTTGGGCTTTCATGGTGTCGCTTTCTTCGGGATGGGGGACAGCGTGCGGACTGGCCTGGTCCGGGCTCCGGACGGTGCTGCCGCAGCAGCGCGCCAGAGGTGCATGGTGGCATAGGAGCGCCAGGGACTGAGCTCACGGAAGTCAGGACTCAGGGACGTTTCGCAGGCCCGGGCGCCGCCGGCTGCGTCGTTGGCCAGTGAGCGGATGCCGTTGCGCACGGCGGCGTCGTTGGCCAGGAATACATCCGGGGCGCCGATCACGCGCATCGCCACATAGCCCACCGTCCACGGCCCGACGCCGGCGAGCGGCAGCAGCTTGGCCTCCAGCCCGGGCAGATCGTCGCCGTACCCGAAATCGAGCTCACCGGAGGACATCGCCGCGGCAGCACCCCGGACCGAGTCGATGCGGCGCTGCGGGCCGCGGAGGAGTTCAAAGCCGGTGTCCGCGATCTGCGTTGCCGTGGGAAACAGCCGGTGCAGCCCGTCTCCCGGAACCAGGCACTCGCTCCCGGATGCGGACAGCTGGATGAGGGCGGTCCGGGCGGCGGCGACGGTGATCTGTTGCCCGATCATGGCCCGGACCAGCAACTCCTGAGGGTCCACCGCGCCCGGCATCCTGATGCCGGGCGTGGCAGCAATGCTGGCGGCCAGCCGGGGATCGGACGCCAGCGCGCCGTCGATGGCGACCGGGTCGGCGTCGAGATCCAGCAGCCGCCGGACCCGGCTGAGCAGGGACGGCAGGTCCCGGAGGTCGACGGCGCCGATGGTCAGCACCAGCGGACGCCCGGGCACTCCGGCGTCGTAGTCCACCCGGAAGCGGGCGTCGCCGTGCGCCAGGCGCATGGTCCGGGCGTAGGAGGTGGACGAGCCTTCCTCGATCCCGGGGATGGCCCGGACTGCCAGGAAGTCGAAGACCCCCGGATCGAACGGCTCGCGGTAGGGCAGGTTCAGCGTCAGAGCCGTCGACGACACAGCGGCCACCGCGGGCGTGCGGTGGTGCCGCGCGGTGGCCCGCAGCGCCGAGGGGGTCATCGCGAAGACCTCGCCGATGGTTTCGTTGAACTGTCGGACGCTGCTGAAGCCTGCCGCGAAGGCAATCTCGGCGGCTTTCATCGTTGTGGAGACCAGCAGCGTGCGGGCGGTCTGGGCCCGGCTTGCCCTCGCCAGCGACAGCGGGCCGGCGCCAAGCTCGTGGCTCAGGATCCTGTTGAGCTGCCGGGAGGAGTACCCCAGCCGGGCAGCGAGCCCTTCCACGCCGTCGCGGTTGATCACACCGTCGTTGATGAGCCGCATGGCCCGTCCCGCGACGTCGGAGCGCAGGTTCCAGGCCGGCGTGCCGGGCACGGCCTCGGGCAGGCAGCGCTTGCAGGCCCGGTAGCCGGCGTCGTGCGCGGCGGCGGAGGTTTCGTAGAAGGTGACATTGCCCGCCTTGGGGGTCCGGGCCGGGCAGGACGGCCGGCAATAGATGCCCGTGGTGCGGACAGCAGTGTAGAACTGCCCGTCGAACCGGGTATCGCGGGCGTCGATTGCCCGGTAGCGCTGCCAGAAGTCCATGACCTCATCCTGCCAGCTTCCCGGAGCGGCTGCTAGCGGAAATCGGACACGGCCGTGGAGGGACAGATTGGCCGTTTGTTAAAGTCGGAGCATGAATAATGCGACCCCCGGCGTGCCCGGCAACGGACTCACTGCCGGCGGACTCACTGCCGGCGGGCCGGCCGATGAACTGCGGCAGCTCCTGTCCCGGGACGCCCGGCAGGTGGCGCCGCAGCTGCTCGGCGCCGTGATGACGCATGAGGGGCGCGACGGCCCCGTGTCCGTGCGGATCACCGAAGTGGAGGCCTACCTGGGCCCGCACGATTCACTGCACCCGGACCCCGGATCGCACACTTTCCGGGGCGCCACGGCCCGCAACGCGGTAATGTTCGGCCCGGCCGGCCACCTGTATGTCTACTTCACGTACGGAATGCACCACTGCGCCAACATCGTCTGCGGGCCCGACGGGGTGGCGTCCGCCCTGCTGCTGCGGGCGGGCGAGATCGTCGCCGGGGAGCCCCTGGCGCTCAAGCGCCGGCCGACGTCGAAAGCGTCCAAGGACCTGGCGAGCGGCCCGGCCCGGCTCGCCACCGCACTCGGCATCACGACGGCGGACAGCGGCCGGGACGCGCTCCTGGCCCCGTTCCGGCTGGAACTGCCGGCCGTGCCGGCGGTGGATGTTCTGTCAGGACCGCGTGTTGGTGTCTCCGGCGCCGGGGGCACCGACGAGTACCCCTGGCGCTTCTGGCTCAGAGGCGACCCGACTGTCTCCCGCTACAAAGCAGCGAAAGTCCGCCTGAAATAGCGGACCGGCGGGCCAGCGGCCCGGGGTGGCAGTCCTGGTGATTCCCAAGGCCCGACGGCAGGGGGAAGGATGGGGTCTTATGGGTGAGGGCAAGCGCGGAAAGCCACGCAGCGAGCTCGAAAGGCTCCAGATCTTCGCGGCGCTGGCCGCCGACTACTTCCGGATGGTTGAGCTGTTCCAGCCGGAGAGCGGGCCGGTCCCGCCGGATTCCCCCGAGGGGGAGCGCCGGCTGTGGGTGGAGCTCTTCCGGGCGGCCCTGCTGCGCAAATTCATCGTTCGCGACGAACACGTTTCCCTCAAGCTCGTGGTGCGGGCCATTCGCCTGTGCAACCACACAGCGGACCGGAAGCTCGCGGACGGGGCGGACGCCGTAGCCGGTCTGTTCACCGCGGAGATGGTCCAGGGCCGCCAGCATGACGTGCCGGAACCAGCGCCGGCTGACGATCGTGAGATTTTCGAGGACGTCCTCTACGGCCGGCTACTGCACGGCGACGCCGACCGGTTCCGCCGCTCGGAATGGGCGGATGACCCCCGCCGTCTGCGTGCGGCGGCTGCCCTACGCTTTGACGCGGAGCACGCGCTCCGAAAGGCGCTCGACGTCGTCGACTACGGCCTCGCCCAGGACCTCCTGAGCCCTCCCACCGCACCGGCCGGTGGGGCGGAAGCTGCGGGGTCGGGCGACCAGGCCGGGTGACTCGGTCCGGTCACGGGGCCGGTCTCCAGGACGCGGTGCGGGGCCAGCCAGTAGGGTTGACGGGTGAACCAAAGCGAGCCGCACCAGACCACAATGACCATGAATGAGACCACCACACCAGTGGATGAGCTGATCAGCAGCCTGTGCGCCACCATCCCCGATTACCCCAAACCCGGCATCGTCTTCAAGGACCTGACCCCCGTCTTCGCCGACGCCGCGGCACTGAAGGCCGTGGTGGACGCACTGGTGGCCCCGTTCAAGGGCCAGTTCGACGCCGTCGCAGGCGTGGAGGCCCGGGGCTTCCTGCTGGCCGCGGCCGCGGCGTACGCCACGGGCACCGGCGTCGTCACCGTCCGCAAAGCCGGCAAGCTGCCGCGTGAAGTGGTGGCCGAGGACTACGCCCTCGAATACGGCAGCGCCACCCTGGAACTGCACACCACGGACCTTGCTCCCGGCAGCCGCGTCCTGATCCTCGACGACGTCCTCGCGACGGGCGGCACACTCGGCGCCGCCGCCCGGCTGTTCGAACGCTGCGGCATCCAGGTGGCCGGTGTGGGGGTGGTCATGGAACTGGATGAACTCGGCGGACGCCCGGCCCTGGACGGCCACAGGGTCCACTCCCTCCTGCGCCTGTAACCCCGCCCCGCTGCGGCATCCGAAGGGGCGCGTGAGCTCCGCCCCGGATGGACGATTCCGCAGGCCTCGGTAGACTGCCTGCAAAAAGCTGACATGTGCCGCTGGGGAGACCGAAATGGTTGTAGAATGGTTGGTCTGTCTTTTTCGATAGGGGAACGTTCGATGCACGACGCTGATTTGGCCCATGAACGCGACTATGTAGCCGGACTTTACGCCCGGCTGGATGAGCTGCGGGCGGAAAAGCGCGCCCAGCTGGCGCAGGTACGACGTGCCGGTGCGGTGGGCACCATGCAGAACGTTTCCGAGCGGGACGCGTTCGCGGCACTCTACGAGGACCGCCTGGCGCAGCTCGACGCCGTCGACGACCGGCTCGTGTTCGGCCGCCTTGACCTGGACTCGGGGGAGGCCCAGTACATCGGCCGTATCGGCCTGACCACCGAGGACCTGCAGCGCCTCATGCTGGACTGGCGCGCGCCGGAAGCCGGGCACTTCTACCAGGCCACGGCGTTTGACCGGCAAGGTGTGCGCCGCCGCCGCCACCTCATCCTGCAGGGCCGCGAGGTCAAGGCGATCGAGGATGACGTGCTCGACGCCGACATGCTCGCTGACAACGATTCCCTCCAGGGTGAGGGCGCCCTGCTGGCCGCCCTGAACTCCAAGCGGACCGGACGGATGTCCGACATTGTCGGGACCATCCAGTCCGAACAGGACCGGATCATCCGCTCCTCGATCTCCGGCGCCCTCGTGGTCCAGGGCGGCCCGGGCACCGGAAAGACCGCCGTGGCGCTGCACCGCGCCGCCTACCTGCTCTACACCCACCGCGACCGGCTCAAGACCGCAGGCGTCCTGCTGGTGGGACCGTCGTCGTCGTTCATGAAATACATCGAGCGCGTCCTGCCGTCGCTCGGCGAGACCGGCGTAGTCATGGCGAGTGTCGGCCGGCTGATGCCGGGCATCCATGCCGTCGCCGAGCCCGAAGCCGACGTCGCGGCGATCAAGGGCCGGCTGGACATGGCCGAGGTCGTGGCGAACGCCGTGGCCAACCGGCAGCGCATTCCGGCGGCCAACCGCATCCTCGAAGTGGACGGGCGCAAACTCGTCCTGACGCCCCGTCAGGTCCGCCGCGCCCGGGACCGGGCCCGCTCCACCGGCAAACCGCACAACGAGGCCCGTGTGTCCTTCGTCAAGATCCTGCTGCGCGAACTGACGGAGCAGATGACGGAACTGGTGGAAGCCGGCAGCATCGGCAACAACGCCGACCGCTCCTACCTGGCCGAGGACGTCCGCTCCGCCCGGGACGTCCGCATCGCCTTGAACCTGTGCTGGATGCCGATGACCCCGGAAAAGCTCATCGGTGAACTCCTCAGCAGGCCGGCGATCCTGGAAGCCTGCACCCCCATGCTCAGCCCGGCCGAACGTGAACTGCTGCTCCGTCCCGCCGACGCCCCATGGACCGAAGCGGACGTGCCGCTGCTGGACGAGGCCGCCGAACTGCTCGGCGACCTCGACGCGGCGGCCGGCAGGGGACTGGCCCAGCAGGAACACGACCGCGCCCGCGATCTGGCCAACGCCAAGCAGACGCTGGTCAACATGGAGACCGCCGGCGTGGACGTCCTGATGTCCGCGGAAGAACTCGTGGACCAGAACCAGGAACGCGAGGCCCGGCTCACCGCCGCCGAGCGCGCCACGACAGACCGCAGCTGGGCGTTCGGGCACATTGTGGTGGATGAGGCCCAGGAACTCTCGCCGATGCAGTGGCGTCTGCTGGTGCGCCGTTGCCCGCTGAAGTCCTTCACCATCGTGGGCGACATCGCCCAGACGAGCTCAGTGGCGGGCGCCAATTCCTGGCACAGCGCCCTGGCGCCCATGTTTGGCGACCGCTGGCAGCTCGAGGAACTCACCGTGAACTACCGCACGCCGTCGCAGATCGCGGAAGCGGCCGCACGGATGGCCAACGCTGCCGGACTGGTTGTTTCGGCGCCGAAGGCCGTCCGCGAAGGCCGCTGGGCCCCGGTGATCGACCGCGTCGAGCCCGGCCAGATCATTGCCAAGCTCGTCGAGGTCCTGCCGGAGGAGCTCGCATCCCTCGACGGCGGACTGCTGGCCGTCATCGCCGACGGCGAGCTCCTCCCGGAGGCGACCGCCGCGCTGCGCGCTGTCTATGGCCGCCGCGTCGGCACGGATGCCGGCAGCTACGTGCAGGACATCGTGGTGATCAGTCCCCGCGAGGCCAAGGGCCTGGAGTTCGACGGCGTAGTGGTGCTGGAACCGTCCGCGATGCTCAACCACGAGCACGGCCGCGTCGGTGACCTGTATGTGGCCATGACCCGCCCCACCCAGCGGCTTCGGCTCATCGCCGCCGCCGACGTGCCTGCCGGCATCGAAGACTGAGTACTGCCCGCCGCTTCGGGGCGCGAGGGCGTCCCGCCTCAGCAGAACGCACGACGGCGGCGGCAGCCCGCCGTCGTGCCGCTGCCGGCGCTGGGCTGCCGGGCGGTCACACGCGCTGAGCGTGCCCTGATCCTGCTAACTTAGATTCCGTGTCCCAGCTAAATGATCTACGTTCCCAGCAGAATGACCCCAGCTTCGCCAACGTGTGGCAGGAGCTGAAATGGCGCGGCCTTGTCCACGTCTCAACGGATGAGGCGGAGCTTGAAAAACTGCTCGCCGGTGATCCCGCAACTTATTACTGCGGCTTCGATCCCACCGCTCCGAGCCTGCACCTGGGAAACCTGGTCCAGCTGCTGCTAATGCGCCGGATCCAGCTGGCCGGCCACAAGCCCCTCGGGCTGGTGGGCGGCTCCACCGGACTGATCGGCGATCCCCGGCAGACCGCCGAGCGCGTGCTGAACACTCCGGAGACCGTCGCCGAATGGGTCGGCAAACTGCAGGAACAGGTCCAGCGGTTCCTGAGCTTCGAGGGCGACAACGCGGCCCGGATGGTCAACAACCTGGACTGGACCGCGCCGCTGAGCGCCATCGACTTCCTGCGCGGCATCGGGAAGCACTTCCGGGTCGGCACCATGATCAAGAAGGACATCGTCGCCAACCGGCTGAACTCCGACGAGGGCATCAGCTACACGGAGTTCAGCTACCAGATCCTGCAGGGGATGGACTACCTGCAGCTTTTCCGCGACTACGGCTGTGTCCTGCAGACCGGCGGGTCGGACCAGTGGGGCAACCTCACCAGCGGCACCGACCTCATCCGCAAAGTCGAGGGCAAGCATGTCCACGCACTGGGTACACCCCTCATCACGAACGCCGACGGCACAAAGTTCGGTAAGAGCGAGGGCAACGCCATCTGGCTGGATCCGGAGATGTGCAGCCCGTACGCCTTCTACCAGTTCTGGCTCAACACCGCGGACAGCGACGTGGTGGCACGCCTGAAGGTGTTCACGTTCCTGGGCCGTGCCGAGATCGAGGCGTTGGAGACCGCGGTGGCCGAGCGGCCGTTCGCCCGCGAAGGACAGCGGAAGCTCGCTTACGAGGTGACCTCCCTCGTTCACGGCGTGGACGCCACGGAGAAGGTGATTGCCGCCTCCGCCGCGCTGTTCGGCAACGGTGACCTGAGCGTCCTCGACGAGGCCACGCTTAAGGCGGCGACGTCTGAGCTGCCGTCCGCCACTGTGGAGACCGGCGGCCTGGGCATCATCGAACTCCTGGTGGCAACCGGCCTGTCGGAGAGCAAATCCGCGGCCCGCCGGACGGTGGGGGAGGGCGGGGCGTACGTCAACAACGCCAAAGTGGCGGATCCGGAGGCCGTCATCGAGCCCGGCCAGCTGCTGCACGGACGCTACCTCCTCCTTCGCCGTGGCAAGAAGAATCTGGCCACGGTCGAAGTCACCGCAGCCTAGCCAGACACCCGCGCGTCATCTGCACGCTCCTCCCGGATCCAGTTGCAAGGTCGGGGAGGAGCGTGTATTGTTTTCTGAGTCGCCACCGAAGAGTGGCGGCCAACCCCAACAAAAATAGAGAAGCAATTCTTCTAGCACTTTCTGCTCCCCTGGAGCATTCGGTGCAGAAATGAAAGATTGCTTCCAATTATGCTGGGCGGATTCGCTCCATTGGGTGAAATTCAGATGAAAAACTGGATTTGCAAAGTGGATATGAATGAAATAAGCTTGAAATATCGCAGCGAAGGAAAAGCGAAACAAAAGAATTCAATTACATTGAATTGTTTCGGATAGTAATTCGAATGTGTCTGTTGTTTGAGAACTCAATAGTGTGCCAAGTTTGTTGATACCAATTTATTGTATTGAATTGGTTGAATTTG
>NZ_VEGI01000007.1 GCF_007679325.1 Arthrobacter sp. U41
GATGGTACTGCACCCGGGAGGGTGTGGGAGAGTAGGTCACCGCCGGAACATCATTAAGGTCGAGGACCCCCAACCATGTTGGGGGTCCTCCCGCATTTAACCCACCAAACCAAATAGGGAACGTTGGTCAGCCCGGCGTCGTTGTGGTTCGGTAGGCTCGATTTCGACAGCCAGTTACCGCTTCCTCACAAAGGACCCCTTCATGACCGCACGGACCATTGTCATCACCGGCGCCAGTGACGGCATCGGCGCGTCCGCCGCGCGGACCTTCAGCAAACAGGGGGAGCAGGTGGTGGTGGTCGGGCGCTCCGCGGAGAAGACTCAACGGATCGCGGCAGAGATCGGTGCGGACCATTTCATCGCGGACTTCGCGGAGCTGGCACAGGTGCGCCAGCTTGCAGCGCAGCTCAAAGAAAAGTACCCGCGGATAGACGTCCTGGCGAACAACGCCGGCGGCATCATGGGCAAGCGTGAACTCACCGTGGACGGCCACGAGAAGACCTTCCAGGTCAACCATCTTGCCCAATTCCTGCTGACCACCGAGCTGATGGACGTCCTCACCGCCAGCAACGCCACCGTCATCAACACCTCCAGCGCCGCCAACGGATTCGGCAAACTGGACCTGTTCGACCTCGACTCGGCCCAGAGCTACTCCACCAACCGGGCGTACGGCACCGGGAAGCTCGCGAATATCCTTTTCACCAGCGAACTCCACCGTCGCTTCGGGGCCGAAGGGATCAGCACTGCGGCGTTCCACCCCGGCGTCGTAGCCACCAACTTTGCGGCGGAGTCCACCAGCCCAATGCGGCACGCGTACAAGACGATCCTCAACCGTTTCCTGCTGAGCCCCGAACAGGGCGCGGACACGCTTGTGTGGCTCGCCACGGCCACGCCCGGGCAGGACTGGATCTCCGGCGCCTACTACGCCAAACGCGCGCTGGCGAAGGCCAACAAGCAGGCCTACGATGCCGAACTGGCACGGGAGCTGTGGGAGCGCAGCGCGGCTATGGTGGCGCAGGAGCTCGACAAGCTGGATCCGCGCGGCTGACCTTGTCCGGCAAGGGCGGAAATCTGGGTTAGCATTTCGTTGCGCCTCGCCGACACGCGGCCGAGGGCTTCTATTGGGGGAGGGCTCTCGAACGTGCGCCTGAAAAAACTGCTGATTGTCTCGCTCGCGGTCAGCGCCGTCGTGCTGAGCGGCACGGCCGTGCCGGCATCTGCTGCACCCGCGCCAAAGTCCTACAAGAACTGCACTGAGCTCAACAAGGTCTACCCGCACGGCGTGGGCCGCAAGGGCGCCAAGGACAAGACCACCGGCAAGCGGGTCACCAACTTCCGCGTGGACAACACCCTCTATGGGTACAACGACGGCGGCGCGGTCCGGCACCGCGGCGAGTACGACCTCGACCGTGACAACGACGGCATCGCCTGCGAAAAGCGCTGAATCGAATGCGCACGAAGGGCCCCGGCCACTGGCCGGGGCCCTTCGTGCTTAAAAGTGGCCTAAGCGGGGTCGGGCGTGGCCGGGACAGGCTCTGGGTGCGCGTGCCCCCGCTATCGGTCAGCGACGATGTTCCAGCCCAATTCCTGGCTAGGGCGCACGGAGACGTCCGCGCCAGGTCGCGGTGCAACGGGCTGACACCGGGTTGCAGCAGTACAAGTGGGCAGGAATGTCGGGCGCGCAGCGGTGGTCGCGGAGGGTGACTGGCAGACCGGCGCCACGGCGCCCCCGCAGACGCCCCGTGCTGTTCAGCAAAGGGCGACGTTCCAGCCCAGTTCCTGGCGGGGGAGCACGGGGACAGCCGTGCCATGACGCGGCAGACCGGGCGTCCGATGTGCTGCGCGGCGCAGTCAGTGGGCAGGAGCGTCGTGGCTGGAGCGCCGGATCTGCGGGAGCGTCGCTGGACTTAGCGCCCGGCGTCGACCCTGTCGATCGCCGTGAGCGCGCTCTCCATCGTCCCGGCCAGCTCGCTGGCAGGAGCCGGCTTCGCGAACAGGTAGCCCTGCAGGGAGTCGCAGCCGCGCTCTACGAGATACCGGGCCTGCGCCGGCGTTTCGATGCCCTCGGCCGTGACCTTCAGGCCCAGGGCATGCGCAGCGTTGATCATGGTGCCGAAGAACGGGAGCTGTTCCTGGCCGGTCTTGATCATGGCCACGAAGGAGCGGTCGATCTTGACCTTGTCCAGCGGCAGCTCCTTGAGCCGGCCCAGGGACGCGTAGCCGGTGCCGAAGTCGTCCATCGCGATCTGCACCCCGGCCTCCCGGAGCTGGCGAAGCTGCCGGAGCACATCCGAGTCCGACTCGAAGAACACGCTTTCGGTCAGCTCCAGCATGAGCTGGTGCGGATCCACCCCGGTGGACGCCACGATCGCGAGCACGTCGGTGGCGAAGTCGCGGTTCTGGAACTGCAGGCCCGAGACGTTCACCGCGACGCTGTACGCGGCGTCGCCGGCCAGCCAGGGGCGGATTTCGGCGCAGGCCCGGCGCATGACCTCGTCGCCGATCTCGCGGATCAGGCCGCTCTGCTCGGCCACGGGCAGGAACTGGTTGGGCGGGACCAGCCGGCCGTGCCGCTCCCACCGCGCGAACGCCTCGAACTGCACCACGGCCCCGAGCCCGGGGGACACAACGGGCTGGTAGTGGACCGAGATCTGGCCCAGCTCCACCGCCTGCCGGAGCCCCGCCTGGCCGTCCTCCTTGGCAGCCACGGTGTTCAGCATCTCCGGCCGGAACCGCAGCCACGCATTCTTGCCCCCGGTCTTCGCCGCCGTCATGGCCGCGTCGGCCTGCCGCAGCAGCTCCGCGCCGTCGAGCGTCTGGGCGGTCCTGGACGCCAGGCCCATGCTGACGCCCGGCCGGACCAGGGAGCCGCCCACCCGCAGCGGCTCGTACAGCGACTCGGCGATCCGCTTGGCCACGGCGTCGGCGTTGAGGCATTCGGTCAGGAGCACCACAAACTCGTCGCCGCCGAGCCGGGCCACGGTGTCGTGCGGCCGCACGCAGTTACGCAGCCGGCTGGCGACCTCCACCAGGAGCTCGTCCGCGGAGGAGCGGCCCAGCATGTCGTTCAAGTTCTTGAAGTCATCCAGATTCAACAGCAGCACGTCCACCGGGTCCGGCCGGCGCAGCGCCGCCGCGAGCCGCTCGTTGAACAGCGTGCCGTTGGGCAGGGACGTCAGCGGATCACGCAGCACCCCGGCGCGCAGCTGGTCGTCATGCGCGGCGAACGCGGCGGGAACGGCCGCCGACGCCGCCAGGGTACGACGGCGGTGCGTCGCGGCATCCGCTGTTGTCCCCGCGGCGTTGTGTAGCGTGCCGGCCGGGCCGGCGTCGGCCGCACCCTGGACTGCACTGTGTGCTGAACTGCTGCCGGCGGTGCGGGTGCCGGCAGACCCGGCCGGGCCGCTCCCGGAGGCTGTAACCGGACGGTGCCCGGCGCCACGGACAGAGAGTGCAACGGACCGCGCAGCCGGCCCCGCGCCGGCGTCGGGCGGCAGCAGTGAGCAGGTGATTTCGACCGGCAGCTCGGTGCCGTCGGCGCGGCGACCGGAACCGGCGAAGGGATGGGGGGACCGGGGCGCGGAGGCGCCCAGACCGGCGAGGACACCATGGAAGGGTTCGCGGGAGGCTTCGGCCAGGATCAGGGACGAATCGGCGCCCAGCAACTGTGCCCGGGAGTAGCCGAAGAACTCCTCGGCGGCGGCGTTCAGGAAGGAGATGGCGCCGTCCGGATCAAGCAGCAGCAAAGGGTCGGGGCTGTGCTCCAGCAGGAGTTGTGCGAGTCCGGATTCCATGTGTTTTGCCTGCCCCCAAGCGCCGAAAGTGAAGTGGCAGCCACCCCTTGCGGAGAACAAGGCCGGCTGCGCTCACTGAATCATATGTGGTTCGGGCGCTGCACGTGATACGCGTCATTCAGCCGCCATTTTGTGTCGCCCCTGCTGGCCAGCGAGCGGCCCAGCGGGCGGCCCAGCGGGCGGGCCAACGAGCGGGCCACCGGAGGGCCGGCCCACCGGGCAGCGGCACCCACGGAACCAGCGGGCACCCAGCCCGCCGGCACCAGCAACGCGCCGCCCACGGAAACCAAGCCACCTACACGGACTGCGGAACACCCTCCAGCGCAGCGATGGCGGCAGCGGAGGTGCGGATGCCGAGCTCGCGCCCCGACTCGGGCTGCGGGCGGGAGAACAGGTAGCCCTGCAGGGCGTCGCAGCCGTGATCCATCAGGTAGCGGGCCTGCTCCGGGGTTTCGATGCCCTCGGCCGTGACCTTCAGGCCCAGGCTCCGGGCCATGTGGATCATGGAGGTCAGGATGGGCAGTTTTTCGGTCCCGGTGCGCAGCATGGAGACGAAGGACTTGTCGATCTTGACGATGTCCACGGGGAGCTCCTGCAGCCGGCCCAGAGAGGAGTAGCCGGTGCCGAAGTCGTCCAGCGCCACCCGGATCCCGGCCCCGCGCAGGGTCACCAGCTGGGTGATGACGTGGCACTGCGCGTCGAAGAAGACACTCTCCGTCACTTCCAGCACCAGCTGGTGCGGGTCCACGCCGCTCCACGCCGCGATGTCCAGGACCCGTTCGGCGAAGTCCGGGTGCTGCAGCTGCACACCGGAGACGTTCACCGCCAGGGTCCGGCGCGGGTCCTCGGCCAGCCAGGGCTGCAGCTCGGTGCAGCTGCGCCGCAGCACCTCCGCCCCGATTTCCCGGATCAGGCCGCTGCGCTCCGCGGTCTGGATGAACTGGTCCGGTGGCATCAGTTGGCCCTCCCACTGCCAGCGGGCCAGGGCCTCGAACTGCACCACTTCCAGTTGATCGGTGGAGACCACCGGCTGGTAGTGCACGGTGATCTGCCCCAGTTCCACGGCCCGCCGCAGCCCGGCCGTCAGGTGGGTGCGCTCCAGCAGCGCTGCCAGCATCTCCGGCCGGAAGTGCACGTAGCAGTTCTTGCCGGCCTCCTTCGCCGCGTACATGGCCAGGTCCGCCTGGCGCAGCAGCTCCGAGGACGTCATGGTCCCCGGACCCCGCGAGGCCACCCCCAGGCTCAGTCCCGGCCGCATGAGCGCGCCCTCGATGGACACCGGGGCGTTCAGCGCGGTCACCACGCGCTGGGCGACGGCGTCGGAATCGTTGCAGTCGACCAGCAGGACAACGAACTCGTCCCCGCCCAGGCGCGCCACGGTGCCGTGCGGCCCCACGCAGTTCTGCAGCCGTCGCGAGACCTCCACGAGCATCTGGTCCCCGGCCTGGTGGCCCAGGACGTCGTTGACTTCCTTGAAATCGTCCAGGTCCAGCAGCAGCACGTGCACCGGCCCGGGGGTCAGCAGCGCGGCGGCGGCGCGTTCGTTGAAGAGCATCCGGTTGGCCAGGCCCGTCAGCGGGTCCTGGAAGGCCAGCTCCTTGAGTTTGTCCGTCTGTTCGGCGAGTTCCTCCATGGCGCGGCGTGCCTGGTCCTGGGCGCGCTGACGCGTGGTGACGTCGCGGAAATTCCAGATCCGGCCCACAATCACGTCCGCGACCTTCTGCGGCCGGGAGTAGAGTTCCACGCTGCGGCCGTCCTTGAACTCCAGCACGTCGTGGCTCTGCTTCCCCCGGTCGGTCTTCAGCTCCGCGACCTTCTGCAGGAAGTAGTCCGGGTTGGCCAGCTTCCGGGAGATGAAGGTGACTAGCGCCGTCGGGTCCTCCGCGGCGATCAGCTCCGGCGGCATACCCCACAGTCTGAGGTACTGGTCGTTGACCCCGGTGATCTGGCCGTCGTTGGAGATCACCACAATCCCGTCGGCGGTGGTCTCCAGCGTGGCATCGAGCAGCGAGACCGCCAGCCGGCGGCCCGAATCGGTGTCCTCCCGGTGGCTGCCGTCCCGGACGGCAACCGCCATGGCCGGGCCGCCGTCGACCGTTACCAGCGAGCACGTGATTTCCAGCGCCAGTTCGCTGCCATCCCGACGCCGGCCTGCCGCCGCGAACGGCCGCCGGCCCGCCGCGCTGCCGCGCCCCAGCCGGCCAAAGACCCGCAGGAACCCGCCGCGCTCGTCCTCGGAGAGCAGGATGGTGTGCCCGACGCCGAGCAGCTGCTCGCGCGGATAGCCAAAGAGCCGCTCGGCCGCCGAATTCACGAACGCGATGGTTCCGTCCGCGGTCAGCAGCAGATACGCATCGGGGCCCTGCTCCAGCAGGCTTTCTTCAATCCCAGTTCCCACGGCGATACGGGCCCCCAAAGCGACGGATGTTGACAGACATGACTAGCGGTCCGGCGGCGGCGCCGCGGACAAAGTGTTTCCTGCATCATAGGGTCCGTGGCGCCTGTGTCCAGCATCACAGGGCCCGACTTTTCGCAGGTCAGCGGTGTCCGGCCACCCGCTCACCGCGGAGGGCGGCGAATACCCCGGCGGAACGGGCCATCGCGGGCGGCAGGGCGGGCGCGGCTTCGGCGCCGGAAAACAGGAACCCCTGCAGCGAATCGCAGTCCAGGTTCATCAGGTATTCGGCCTGCTCCGCCGTCTCCACACCCTCCGCCGTGACGGTCAGGCCCAGGCCGTGGGCCATGCTGATCATGCAGCTGAGGATTGGCAGGTTCTCGTTGCCGGAGCGGATCATGGACGTGAAGGACTGGTCGATCTTCAGCGTGTCCACGGGCAGGTCCTGGAGCCGGCCGAGGGAGGAGTACCCCGTGCCGAAGTCATCCAGGGCAACCCGCACACCGGCCTGGCGGAGCGCGACCAGTTGCTGGATGACGTGGCAGTCGTCGTCGAAGAACACACTCTCGGTGACCTCCAGGACCAGCTGCCGCGGATCCACGCCGCAGGATTCGGTGACGGCCAGCACCAGCTCGGCAAAGTCGCCGTGCTGCAGCTGGACCCCGGAGACGTTGACGGCGAGGGACCGCGCGGGGTCTTCCGCGAGCCAGGGCTTCAGCTCGGTGCAGCCCTTCAGAAGGACCTCGGTGCCGATCTCGACGATCAGGCCGCTGCGCTCCGCCGCCGGGATGAACTGCTGCGGCGGGACGGTTTCGCCGTCGCGCTCCCAACGGGCCAGGGCCTCGACCTTCACCACAACGCCGCGCCGGGTCGAGATGATCGGCTGGTAGTGCACGGCGATCTGCCCGGCGTCGACGGCCAGCCGGAGCCCGGCCTCCAGTTCGGTGCGCTGGACGAGGCTCTTCATCATTTCCGGCCGGAACCGCAGGTATCTGTTCTTCCCGGCGGATTTCGCCGCGTACATGGCGACGTCGGCGCGGCGCAGCAGCTCCGAGGCGTCCACGGCGTCCTCGTTGATGGACGCCAGCCCCAGGCTCAGGCTGGGGCGCAGCATGGTCCCGTCGATCCAGAGCGGGACCCGGAGCGAGTCGACGATCCGCGCGGCCACCGCCTCGGCGTCCAGCGAGCCGACCAGCAGCACCACGAATTCGTCACCGCCCAGGCGTGCTACTACGTCGTTGGGGCGGACACATTCGCGCAGCCGCCGGCCCACCTCGATCAGCATCTGGTCGCCGGCGTGGTGGCCCAGGATGTCGTTGACTTCCTTGAAATCGTCCAGGTCCAGGAGCAGGACGTCGACGGCGGTGCCGCACGGCCCGAGCAGTGCCGCCGCGAGGTGGTCGTTGAAGAGCTGGCGGTTGGACAGGCCGGTCAGCGGGTCCTTGAACGCGAGGTCCTTGAGCTGCGCAGCCTGCTCGGCGAGGTCGGCCATGGCCTGGGTGATCCGGTCCTGGGCGACCCGGGCCGGGGTCACGTCCCGGAAGCTCCAGACGCGGCCCACCACCTTGTCCGCGACTTTCTGCGGGCGGGAGTAGCGTTCGAAGGTCCGGCCGTCGCGGAAGTCCAGGACGTCGTGGCTTTCCGCGGAGGGGTCGGCGTAGAGCGCGGTGACCTTGTCGACGAACTTCCCGGGGTCCACCAGTTGGTCCAGGACGAAGTCCAGTACGGCTTCGTCGTCCTGGGTGGCCAGGAGCCCACGCGGGATGCCCCACATGGAAATGAACTGGTTGTTGACACCGGCGATCCGGCCGTCGCCGCTGACCACGAGAATGCCGTCCGCCGTGGATTCCAGCGTGGCGCTGAGCAGGGACATGGCTTCGCGCAGTCCCGCGTCCGCGGCCTGCCGGTGGGAGGTGTCGCGGACGGCGACGGCCATGCTGAGGGGGGCGTCGCCGCTGTCCTGGGCCAGCAGCGAGCAGGCCACCTCGCCCTGGAACTCGGTGCCGTCGCGCCGCAGCCCGTAGGCCTCGACCGGGTGGAAAGCGGGGGCGGCGGCGTGGGGGAGCGCGGTGGCGGCCGGGCCGGCGTCGTGGTGGGTGGCCGCGGTGATGACGTGACCGGCGTCGGCGTCCCTGCGGAGGGCGAAGAAGATGCGCTGGAGGCCGCTGCGGAAGCCTTCGGCGAGGAGCATCCGGTGGTCCCGGCCCAGGAGTTCGTCGCGGGTGTAGCCGAACATGCGTTCAGTGGCGGCGTTGACGCGGAGGATGGTGCCGTCCTCGGTGACCACCAGGAGGGCGTCCGGGCAGGATTCCAGCACCGCCTCGGCGCCGGGCGGCGGGTATGGGGAAGCTGTCACGCGGCAACCGCCGAGCGAATGTGAGACCACCGGTATTTCATGGACAAGCCCTCCCCTCAGGAAATCATAGGGGTCGCGCCGCCAGGCGGAGTCCAAGCTGGGCGCGCGGCGTTTTGGCGGCTGGGTTTCGGCGGGATTCGGTGGTGGCGGCGGGCCGGCGTCGGCGTTACGCCAGCCGGTGTCCCGCGGTGCTTAGGCGGGTGGTGATGGTGCCGGCGGTGCGCCCCCGGCCCAGGCCGCGGACCGTCCAGCCTTCCGCTGCCCAGGCGGAGGCGTCCAAAACATTCCGCGCGTCCAGGAGGGTCCGGCGCCGGACGAGCGCCCCGGCGTCGGCCGGGGAGAGCCCGGCGTATTCGTCCCATTCGGTCAGCAGCAGCACAAGTTCCGCGCCGTCCAGCGCCTGGGCCGTGGATGGCTCGAAGCGCAGTTGCGGGAAGCGCAGCCACGCGTTGTTGATCGCGGCGGGGTCCGTCACGGTGACATGGGCGCCGGCCGACGCCAGCTGCAGGGCGACGTCCAGGGCCGGGGAGTCTCGGATGTCGTCCGTGTCCGGTTTGAAGGCCGCGCCGAGCACGGTGACCCGGCGGCCGCCGAGCTGGCCGCCGCACAGGTCCCGCGCCACCCCCACCGTGCGGGAGCGCTGGTCCCGGTTGATGGAATCCACCACGTCCATCCACCGGTCCACCGAATCCACGCCCAGGCCCGCGGCCTGGACCCGGAGCGAGCGGATGTCCTTGGGCAGACAGCCGCCGCCGAACCCCAGCCCGGCGTGGAGGTACCGGCTGCCGATGCGCGGGTCCAGGCCCATGGCCGCGCCCAGCTGTTTCACGTCGGCGCCGGTTGCGTCGCAGAGCTCGGCCATCGCGTTGATGAAACTGAGTTTGGTGGCAAGGAACGCGTTCGACGCCGACTTGATCAGTTCCGCCGTGGCGAAGTTGCAGACCAGCCGCGGAATGCCGGCGGCCAGCAGGGGAGCGTAGACGGCGTCGAGGGCCGCGGTGATTGCTGCGCCGGAGTCGGCTGGGCGGGTGCGAGCGGGGTCGGGGTCGGCGGGGCCCGTCGCGGCTGTGGGGGTGTCGGTTGTGCTGTGGCGGGTGAGGCCGTCGGTGGAGTTACCGGGGCGGGCGGCGCCGTCGTCGGAGTTGCCCGGGCGGGCGGGGACGCCGTCGTCCGGGACGCCGTAGACCAGACGGTCCGGGACCAGAGAGTCCTTGACCGCCGTGCCTTGGCGCAGGAATTCGGGGTTCCAGCCCAGGAGCACGTCCGGCCGCGGGGACAACACACCGCGGAGCATGTCCACCGTTCCGACCGGAACCGTGGACTTGCCCACCACCGCCGACCCGGCGGCCAGATGGGGGAGCAGCGCCTCCGTGGCGGCGACGAGGTAGCTGAGGTCGGCGCCGTCGGACGTCTTGGCCTGCGGCGTGCCCACACAAAGGAAGTGCAGCTCGGCGCCGGCGGCGTCGGCGAAGTCCGTGGAGAAGCTGAGCCGGCCGGTGGTGACGCCATCGAGCAGCAGCTCGTCCAGCCCGGGCTCGAAGAACGGCGCGGCGCCGCGGCCCAGCTGCTCGACCTTGCCGGCGTCGACGTCAATCCCCACCACGGTGTGGCCCATCGACGCGAGGGTGGCCGCGTGCACGGCTCCCAGGTACCCGCAGCCGATCACGGAAATTTTCACAGGGCGACTCCTTGACGGGTGGTGCTGGCTGGACGGCTTGCACGGGGAACGTTGGCGGCCAGGACCGCCTCGTAATGCTGGACCAGCTCCGCGCCCAGGGCGGACCACGTCCGGCCCTGGACCGATGCGTGGGCCGCCGCTGCGAACGCGCGGCGCTTGGCGTCGTCGCCCATCAGGTCCGCCACGCGGGCGCGCAGCGCGGCCAGGTCGCCCGGCTCGTACAGCCAGCCGGTGCGGGAGTTCTCGACGAGGTCCAGCGGGCCGCCGCGGCCCGTGGCGACCACCGGCACGCCCGACGCCATCGCCTCCTGGATGGTCTGGCAGAAGGTCTCGAACTCGCCCGGGTGCACAAAGAGATCGAAGGACGCCACCGCCCGGGCCAGCTCGTCGCCGCCGAGGAACCCGGTGAAGACCGCGTCCGGCAGGGCGTCCTCGAGGGCCGCACGCTGGGGTCCGTCGCCGACAATCACCAGCCGGGTGCCGGGAACATCGGCCAGCACGGCGAGGTCCTGGACCTGCTTTTCGACCGCGAGCCGGCCCACGTAGCCGATGATGCGCTCGCCGGCCGGGGCGACACTGCCCCGCCATCCGGCGTCGCGCTTCTCCGGGGAGAACCGCTGCGTGTCCACACCTCGCCGCCACATCTCAACGCGCGGAATGCCGCGGCCGCGGAGCTGGTTGAGCGCGAAGCTGGAGGGCACCAGCGTCCGGGCCGCGAGCAGGTGGATGTTCTCCACCCTGTTCCAGGCCCAGTTTTCCAGGAAGGGGACGCCATACCGCCCGGCGTAGCCCGGGACCTCGGTCTGGTAGATGGCGACGGCGGGGATCCCCAGCTGGTGCGCGGCCTGCGCCGCGCGCCAGCCGAGCACGAACGGCGACGCCAGGTGGACCACGTCCGGTGCATACTCGGCAAGGATTCGCTTGACCCGGTAAACACCGCCCATCGCCACCCGGACGTTCGCGTAGCCGGCCAGCGGCACCGAGGGCAGCCGGTGGACATGCGCCCCGTAGACCTCGCCGGGGGTTTCCGTGTCCTGTGTGGACGGCGCGATTATCAGCACCTCGTCCCCGCGCTCCTGCAGATGCTCCAGGACCCGCAGGATCGAGTGGGTTACCCCGTTCATCAGCGGCAGGAATGACTCAGCAACAATTGCGATCCTCACCCCTCCACCCTGCGGGGGCCGGCTTGCGGCGCGGGGTGGGCAGGGTGGCGGCCGGGCGAAGAGTGGGTTAACGGGGTGTGTGCCGGGGGCTGGGGTGCTGGGTGGGAGCGGGGGTTAGGGCGTGCGTGCTGGCCATGCGGATGCGAACCACTGGACATGCTCTCCTGCTGGGCCAAGGCGTGGACATGGTGCCTTATGCTCGCTCGTGGCCGCGAAGAATGGGCATGTCCACCGGGTACGCACGCCGTTGATTGCTGCCTGGCCACCTGGGTCACGGGGCATGCCCTCCGGCCGGGCCCAGGCGTGGACATAGTGCTTTATGCTCACTCGTGGCCGCGAAGGATGAGCATGTCCACCCTGGCCGCAGCCCGGCGAACGGCGAAGGCTACTGCGGCCCCAGGAGCTCCCGGGCGGCGCGCTGGGCTTCCAGTTCCTCGGGGCTGACGGTGGTTCCGTGGAGGAATCCGGAATCGCCGATGATGCGGCGCAGCTCGGCCACGGTCCGCGGTGTGCTGACACCCTGGTGCGCCATAGCGTGGCAGTTGGCGCAGAGCGGCACGAGGTCGGAGATGGGATCGAGCTGGTAGCCGCTGCCAAGCTGGGACACCGGGACGAGGTGGTGCACCGGGATGAAGTCCCTGCCGATCTGGCCGTACTTCTGTTCGAAGGAGAACCCGCAGGCGGCGCAGCTGGTGCCGTGGTGGGCGATGCAGGCCCGCCGCGCATCCGGGTCCTGTTCGTAGCGGTTCACCTCCACCCGGGTGACCGCGTCCCGCGGGTAGGTGCCGGGGCCGGGGTGTGTGGGGTCCGGGCCCGGCGGCGGCCCGAAGTCGCGCCACACAGCCCTGATGATTGCTTCCTCAGCCGGGTCGACGGCCAGTTCGGTGGCATCATCACTGTCCCACGGGACCCCGGGCAGCGCCTCCGCCAGAACGTCGACGGCGATCTGCTCGCCGGGCGGCAGGAGGGAATCGAACGCCACCTGCACGTACATCGCCGTCAGCTCCGGCACGGCTTCGCTCGACGCGGGAGAGCGGACACCGGGTTCGGGGTGCTCCGAAAGCACAACGCCGTGGCCGATCAGTCCGCGGCCGCGGTCTCCCTGGAGGAGCAACCAGGCGTCCGTTCCCGCGGCGATGTCTCCGGGGCTTCCTACCCTCCACCGCTCGAGGTGCAGCCCGGTCGCGGCCACCCGGTCGACGACGGCGGCATAGTTCCATTCGTTCCAGCGGTCGGGGTTCCAGCCCAGGATGATGGCGGTCATCCGGCCATTCTCGCAGGCGCGGACCGCAGTAAAATGGACCTTAGAGGTGTTGGACATGACCGGATCCTTTGCAGTTCTGCTGATCATCCTGGCGGCGGTTGCCCTGTACGCCATCGTTGGCACGGTGGTGTTGGTGGCCCGCGACGGCCGGGGGCACCTTCCGGTGGAGAAGTCCGAGCGCCCCTGGACCGCGGGGAACCTGCCGAGCCTGCCGTACTCCCTGATCCGCTTCTAACCGATGCCTAGCCGCCCGAAACATGGGCGCTTCGACGCGAATGGCCGCCAAGCGATGGTGCTGAGTGGCCATTCGTGGGAAGTGGTGTGGTGCAGTGCTGCGATTGGACGCAAACGGCCCCTCAGCGAGGAGGCTTAGCGGCCGTTTGTGTCGAATGGCGGGAAGAAGGCCGGGTCAGCGCAGCCAGCGTGCCGGTCAGCGCGCAGTCAACGTGCCAGCACCGGCTCGCCCGCTACCACGGCATGGTCGCGGCCCAAGTTCCCGAGCGCCGAGGCGCCCTGCGGCGACCCCAGCTCCTCGAAGAACTCCACGTTGGCCCGGACGTAGTCGGCCCACTCGTCCGGCACATCGTCCGCGTAGTAGATCGCCTCCACCGGGCAGACCGGATCGCAGGCGCCGCAGTCCACACACTCGGACGGGTGGATATAGAGCGCGCGTTCGCCCTCGTAGATGCAGTCCACCGGGCATTCGTCGATGCAGGCCTTGTCCTTGACATCCACGCAGGGCTGCGCGATCACGTACGTCACGGCGCGCTATACACCCGTGTAGACGGTCTTGCCCCAGGTGAAGAAGTCCAGCGCGGACTTCCCCTGCTCCCGGAACGTGTTGGTGGAGGAGTCCTTCACCCCGCCGAACGGGACGTTGAGGTCCAGGCCCGCCGTCGGACGGTTGACCTTGATGACGCCGGCCTGCGCCCGCGCCGCGAAGTCCGTGGACAACGCCAGGGAGTCGGTGCAGATGCCGGCGGTGAGGCCGTAGCGGGAATCGTTGATCGCGGCCAGGCCGGCCTCGTAGTCGGCGACCTCCAGCACGGCCACCACCGGCCCGAAGATCTCCTCGGTCACGGCGGCGTCGTCGAACGGCAGTTCGGTGAGCACGGCGGCCGGGAAGAGCAGCGGCCCGGCGGGGTCGCCGTCGTACGCACCGGCCAGAAGGACAGCGCCGCGTTCGACGGCGGAGCGCACGGCTGCCTGGTTCTGCTCGAACTGCTGCGGGCTGACCACGGCCCCCATGGCCGCGTCCATGCCGTCGCCGGGGGTGTAGGCCGCGGCTTCCCCGGTGAGGGCCTCGAGGAACGCGGCACGGATGCCGGGGGTGACGTAGACCCGCGACGTCGCGGTGCAGGCCTGGCCGGTGAGCCCGAACGCGCCGGCGGCGACCACCTTGGCGGCCTTGCGGGGATCGGCGTCGTCCAGGACCAGCACTCCGTTCTTGCCGCCCATCTCCAGCTGCACCCGGGCGCGGCGGGCGTTCAGGATCTCCTGCAGGCCCAGGCCTACCGCCGTCGAGCCGGTGAAGGACAGCCCGGCGATGCGCGGGTCGCGGGCCAGGGCGTCGCCCACCACGCGGCCCTTGCCGTGGACCACGTTGAACACGCCGGCCGGCAGCCCGGCGTCCTGCAGGGCGCGGGCGAGGTGCGTGGCGGAGAGCGGGGTGAGTTCGGCCGGCTTGATAACGACGGCGTTGCCGCTGATCAGCGCGGGGGCGGATTTCCAGGCCGGGATGGCGATGGGAAAGTTCCACGGGGTGATGAGCCCGACGACGCCGAGCGCCTCGCGGCGGGTGGTGATGGTGGTGTCCGGCAGGCCGCTGGGCAGGACTTCGCCGGTGGCGGCCCAGCCCAGGGAGCCGAAGAAGCGCAGCACGTCGGACGCGCGCTTGACCTCGCCCTTGGCCTCGGCGAGGGTCTTGCCTTCCTCGCGGACGAGGTCCTCGGCGATGGCGGTCTGGCGGTCCAGGAGCAGGTTGCCGGCGGCCATCAGGATGGCGCCGCGGGACGGAGCAGGCAGGGCGGCCCAGGCCGGCTGGGCGGCGGCGGCCGCGGTGATGGCGGCGTCGACGTCGGCGGCGGTGCCGCTGGGGGAGAGGGCGGCGAGCTCGCCGGGGCGGGCCGGGTTCATCCGCTCGGTGTCCGCCTCGCCGAGCCATTCGCCGTTGATGAGGTGCCGGGCGGTGATGAGCGCACGGTCGGCGGACGTGGCGGTGGTGTGGTCTGTTGCCGTGGAAGTCATGGGGTTCCTTCGGGTCGTGGGAGAGGGCGGGACGTTTAGAGGCTGCGGATCAGGCCGCCGTCGCACCGGAGCGCGACGCCGGTGATGTACGACGCCGGGGCGCTGCAGAGGAACGCGGCGGCGGCGCCGAACTCCTCGGGTTCCCCATAGCGGCGGGCGGGAATGGTCTTGCGGGACTCGAGCTGGATTTCCTCGACCGTGGTGCCGCGGCGTTTGGCGGCGGCCTGGTCCAGTTCGGCCACGCGGTCGGTGGCGATCCGGCCGGGGAGGAGCATGTTCACCGTGACGGCGTCCAGCGCCACCTCGGCGGCGAGGGTTTTGAGGTAACCGGCCAGGGCCGCGCGCCCGGTGTTGGACACGGCCAGGTTGGGCAGGGGAGCCACCACCCCGCTGGAGCCGACGGCCAGGATCCTGCCCCAGCGCCGTTCCCGCATGCCGGGCAGCACGTGCGAAACGAGCGCGTGGTGCGGCTTGACCAGCAGCTCGAATGCCGCGGCGATGTCGTCAGCGCTGAGGGTGGCCGCCGCACCGGGCTTGGGGCCCGGGCCGTTGAGCACCAGGATGTCGATGGGTCCCAGCGCTTCGACAGAGCGTTCGACGGCGGTCGCCACCCCGTCCGGGGTGCTCAGGTCGGCCTCGATTCCGACGGCGGTGTGCCCGTCGGCTTCAAGGCCCGCAGCGATCTCCTTGGCACGGTCCAGCCGGCGCCCGGTGACGGCGACGCGCACGCCTTCCGCGGCGAGGGCGCGGGCGATCGCGAGTCCCAGGCCGCCGGTGGAGGCGGCGACGAGGGCAGTCTTGCCACTGATTCCGAGATCCATCAGAACCTCCCCGCCGTGGTGAGGGACCAGCGTGCGTCCAAGGCCGCGGCGGCTTCCGCCAGATGATTGAGCATGCTCAGCCGGAGGACCTCCGGGAACTGTGCCCCGGGGGCGCGGACGCCGGCGTCGGCGATGAGTCCGCGCTGGCGCAGGCACTCCTTCCGGACGGGCAGCGCGATCCTGGCCTGCTGCTCGAAGTTGATCAGCGGCAGGTAGGGCAGCAGGGCATCGCGGGCGGCTTCGTACCCGTCGGTCTGCCAGGCGCGGACACAGGCGATGAGCGCTTCGGGGCAGGAGAAGCCGGTCATGGCCCCGGCCGCCCCGGACAGGAGCTCGTCCAGCAGCCCCTGGCCGCCGAGTCCCCCGAACACGGACACGTCGAGCGCCGCGGTGAGCTGCGCGATGGCCACGGACGTGGGCGGGGCCTCCGCCTTGACCGCGATGACGAAGCGGCAGGCCTGCACCACGTTGATGAGGGACTCGGTGCTGATGCTGACGCCGCTGGCCAAGGGATAGTCCTGCAGCACCACCTTGGCGCCAGTGGCCTGGTGGATCGCGTTCAGGTGCGCCACCACCACGGCGGGGTTCGCGGAGTTGGCCTGCACCATCACGGCGGCCAGGCGCTCGCCGGCCACCGCCTGCGCCGCGCGGATTTCCTCGACGGCGGTGCCGGTGTACAGCGAGGTCACGCCCACCACGAGGGGAAGTGCCGTTTCCTCGACGGCGACCTCGAGGACCAGGCTGCGTTCGGCTGCCGTCAGCGCGGCGGCCTCGCCGAACACGCCCAGGACCGTGAGGCCGGTGGCGCCGATGGATTCGTAGTACTCCACGAGTCCGGCCAGGCTGTCGGTGTCGACGTCCAGGGTGCTGCCCTGGAACGGGGTGGCGACAACGCCCCACACTCCGGGTGCCAGTGACTCCCGCATCGGATTCTCCTTAACTGGTTGTTCCGGCTTAACTGGTTGTTCCTGCATGGTCAGCGTCCCGGCCACACGGGCGGGCGCTTTTCCTGGAAGGCGCGGACGCCCTCGGCCGAGTCCTCGCTGTCCAGCGACGCCATGAGCGCGGGCAGCCGGAGGCCGCGGGCCTCGGTAGCGGTCAGGTGCCCGGTCCGGGTGACCATCTGCTTGACGGCCCGGACGGAGGTGGGGGCGCAGGCGAGGATCTGGTCCAGCCAGCGCTGCACCGCGGCGTCGAGCTCCTCCGCGGGGACCACCTCGTTGACCAGGCCCATGGACTGCATCTCCGCGGCCTCGGCCTTCCGCCCGGTAAGGAGCATGCCCATCGCCTGGGTGTAGGGGATGCGCCGCACCAGCTGGTGGATGCCGCCGTCGAGCGCCAGCCGCCCGACGCGCGGTTCCGTCAGCCCGAAGCGGGCGGTGTCCGCGGCGATCACGATGTCCGCGCCGAGCACCATCTCCATGCCGCCGCCCAGGGCGTAGCCGTTGACCCGGGCGATCACCGGAATATCCAGGGTGGTACGCAGGCTGAGCCCGCCGAACCCGTTCGGGTCCAGCCCGGCCCAGTACTCGAGCCCGGTTTTGTCGACGGCGGAGGAGGACATGTCCGCCCCGGCGCAGAACGCCCGGGTGCCGGCGCCGGTGATAACGACGGCGCGGACGTCGGGGTCGGCTTCCAGCTGATCCCAGATCCCGTTGAGCCGAGCCTGGGCGCCGCCGTCGACGGCGTTGAGCACGTGCTGGCGGTCGATGACCACGGTCGCGACGTGGTTATCGATGGTCAGGGTGACCTGATCCACCGGCGCGGCGTTGGATGAGGCGGCCGCCGTGCTTTCCACTGACACCGTGCCTTCCACTGACACCGCGGTCACCGGAGCACCCCCAACTGCTGCAGGCGCTCGATGGTCTCGGCGTCGAAGCCGTTCTCCAGCAGGACCTCCACGTTGTGCTCGCCGAGCCGCGGCGCCACGCGGCGCACGGTGGGCGGGGTGGCGGAGAGCCGGATCGGGGCGTTGAGCATACGCACCGTGCCGACGCCGGGGTGCTCGGCCTCCACCACCATGCCGTTGGCTTCCGTCTGCGCGTCGGCGAGGGCCTGCTCCAGCGTGTGCACGGGGGCGTTCAGGAGGCCCTGGTCCTCGAGGCGGGTGGTCCAGTATTCGGTGGTGTTGGTGGCGATGCGCTCGCGGAAGATCGCCTGCAGCGCCGGCTTGTGTTTGAACTGCTCGGCCAGGGTCGCGAATTCGGGGCGCTGCGTGAGGTCCTCGTCCAGGCCCAACGCCTCGGAAATGCGCAGCAACGGGTCCGGGGTGAAACCGCCCACCATGCACACGGCGCCGTCGGTGGTTTCGAAGACACCGCTCAGCGGCATGGCGCCCCAGTTGACCTCGTAGCCGCGGTTGAGCTGCATGCAGGCCTCCTGCATCTGCAGGTGCAGCATGGAGTCGTACATGGTCACCTCCACCTTCTGGCCCACACCGGCGGTCTCCCGGGTGCGCAGGGCCAGCAGGATGCCCTGCATGAGGTGCATGCCGGTGATGTAGTCGCAGAGGGTGGTGGGGTAGATCGACGGCTTCATGTCGTCGGATTCGCGCCGCCACATCACGCCGGAGTACGCCTGGGCGATCGCGTCCTGGCCGCCCTTGTGCGAGTACGGGCCCGCGGGGCCGAAGCCCGTGCCGGAGGCCCAGATGATGCCGGGGTTCTGCTCTTTGAGGTCCTCGTAGCCGAAGCCCATCCGTTCCATCACGCCGGAGCGGAAGTTGCTGACCACCACGTCGGCGTCGGCCAGCAGGCGGCGGAGCACGTCCTTGCCCTCGTCCGTGCGGGTGTCCACGGAGATGCTGCGCTTGTTGCGGTTGATGGACAGGAAGATCGGGTTGTCCTGGCCGTCCTTGTCCGGGAACGAGTTGCGGGAGATGTCCCCGGCGCCCGGGCGTTCCACCTTGATGATGTCCGCGCCGTAGTCGCCCAGCAGCTGGGTGCAGGACGGGCCCATAAACACCTGGGTGAAGTCCACGATCTTGATGCCGTCCAGCGGCAGGGGTGTGCCGGGGCGTTCAGCGTTTGTCTCGGGACCGGCGGCGGCCGGGACCGCCGTCGTGCGTGACAGGAGTTCCTCGATCACGGTGCTCATACCCCCACCACCGCGTCCAGGTCCAGCGTGGCGTTCGACGACGGGACGTCGCCCGGGTCCGCGCCGTGCCGGCGCATGCCCTGCTGGATCTCCAGCGGGGAGACTTCGCGGACGGTGGTGCCCTGTTCGATGGCGATGGCGGCGGCCACGCCGACGGCCTGGCCCATGGCCATGCAGGGCGGGATCTCGCGGGACATCTTCTGCGCTTCCGGGGTGGCGGAGTAGTGCCGGCCGGCGACGAGGAGCTGGTCCACTTCCTTGGGCAGCAGCGACCGGTACGGGTAGTAGTAGTCGCGGCCTCGGGCCACGGTGTCGGCGAAGTGCCGGCGGGACGTGACATCGTCCTTGGTCATGACGTACTCGCCTTCGAGCAGGCGGGTCTGCCGGACGCCCATCTGGGAGGCGACGTCCAGCATGTAGCAGTTCTCGAAGCCGGGGAGGTTGGCGCGGACGTAGTCCACGGCCTCGGAGATCCGGTCGCGGGCGGCGAACTCGGCGGCGGTCATGTCCGCCGGGTCGACGCCGTCGAAGCCGGTCATGTGCGGGGCGTTGCACCAGACGACGCCGTCGATGGGGGTCTTGAGCCACCACAGTTCCCAGGCGCCGCCGAGGAGGCGCTTGATCTTGCGGTTGATGGCGCGGGCTTCCTTCGGGTTGGCCTGTTCGAAGGCTTCGGCGGCGTTGGTGTCCACGTTGCCGAGGCGGAAGACGAGGGTGGTGAGGTAGCTGTCCTTGACGTAGCTGGCGCCGGCCCGGGAGGCGACGTCGATGTCGCCGGTGGTGTCGATGACGATGTCCGCCATAAACGCCTGGGGGCCGGACTTGGTCTCGCAGATGACGCCCTTCATCACGCCGTTGTCCACGATGGGGCGGGAGAACCAGGAGTGCAGGCGGAGGTTGACGCCGGCTTCGCGGACGAGGTCGTTGGAGACGCGCTTCCAGCCGTCCGGGTCGAACGCTGCGGCGTAGCAGACCGGCTTAGGGGTGGTGTGGGAGTGGAAGTCGAAGGTGCCGTAGCGGCCCCACTTGTTCCAGAGTTCCTCGGAGGTCTTGCGGTCATCGGCTGGCGGCACAATGGCCAGTCCCAGCTTCTGGAGCCGTTCGACGTACTCGGAGACGATGCCGGTGACGGTGATTTCCTGGCCGTTGATCATGTCATCGAGCACCAGGACCATACCGCCGGAGGCGAGGCCGCCGAGCGAGGAGTAGCGTTCCAGCAGCGTGACGGAGGCGCCGGAGCGGGCGGCCGTGACGGCGGCGGCCACACCGGCGGGGCCGCCGCCCACCACCAGGACGTCGGATCGGGAGATGACCGGGGCGGTGAGGTCCGCCGTCGTGGTGCGCAGGTCCAGGGAGATTTGGGGGTCAAGGGAGTTCATGGAGGGATCCTTACTTTCCGACGAAGATGCCGTTGGTGCGGCGGGCCGCGAGGTACAAAACGATGCTGAGGATGGACAGGACGGCGACGTAGACCGGGAAGACCCAGCTGAGGTTCATGGACTGGAGCCAGACCAGCAGGTAGGAGGCGGTGCCGCCGAAGAGGGCGACGCCGATCCCGTAACCGAGGGCCACACCGGTGCCGCGGCAGTTCTTGGGCATCAGGGACGTGCTGACCACGTTGTAGAGGGTCATGTTCAGGACCAGGACCAGGGAACCGCCGAGCAGGACCGCCGCGAAGCCGCCGATGCCGGGCTGGACGTACATCAGCATGAGGAACACGGAGGGGATGGCCAGGATGCGGGTGATCAGGAACCAGCGGGACATCGACTTGCCGTCGGCCAGCTTGCCGATGATCCAGCTGCCGGCCACGAGGATCACGCCCAGCGCGGTGGTGAGGGCGAAGACCGCCGTCGGGTCTTCCTTGAAGCCGCTGCGGGCGGCGCTGGGGAGTCCGACGTTCCAGGCGTAGTTGTAGGCCTGGGCGGCGCCGACGACGAAGATGATGGCCAGGACGGAGAGCCAGTGCTTGCGGACCCCGGTCCAGACGGCGCCGGAGGAGTTGTTGGCCATTTCTTCGGGCTTGAGGGTTTCCGGGAGGGCCCGGCGGAGGTAGACGACGACGAAGCCGAAGGCCGCGCCGATGATGAACGGCACACGCCAGCCCCATTCGGCCATGACGGCCCCGCCGAGGGTGAGGCTGCAGAGGAAGCTGACCAGCGAGGCGAGCAGGATGCCGATGTTGACGTAGAAGGACATGATGCCGGCGACGTAGCCTTCGCGGCCGTCCGGGACCAGTTCGACGGCGTGGGAGGTGGAGAGCGGGGCTTCGATGCCGGTGGAGATGCCCTGCAGGATGCGGCACGCCACGAGGATGATGCCGGCCCAGACGCCGATCTGTTCGTAGCTGGGGCAGACGGCGATGACCAGGGTGGTGCCGGCCATCAGCATGATCGACATCAGCATCACGCGGCGCCGACCAATCCGGTCCGCGAGGGTGCCGAGCATGATGCCGCCCAGCGGCCGGAACGCGAAGCCGACGGCGAACACGGCGAGGGCGTTCAGCGTGGCGGAGAGGGGATCGGTGTTGGGGAAGAAGTTGGGGCCGATGAAGGCGGAGAGGAGGCCGAAGACCATCCAGTCGTACCATTCCAGGGCGTTGCCGAGGCCGAGGCCCAGGAGGCCTTTGCGGACCTCGGGGGTGAATTTCTTGCTGTCTTTGGTGTTTTTGTTGGTGTCTTGGGCCGTGACTGCGCTGTCCGGCCGGGTGTTGTCGAGCATGGGGGTGTCGAGCATGGAATTGTCCTTACGCTGACGCCATTGGGAGGCGAGGGAGGGTATGACGCATCGCCGTCCGGGGTTAAGGGGCGGTGGCTGCGAAGGTGGCAAGGACTGTCAGCGGGCCGTGGGGGACCGCGACAGTGGGGAACGATAGGGGCCGCTTGGGGTCGGCGCCGCTACCACGCGTGAGGTGCGTTAACCCAGATCGCTACGCATACCTCTTCGTAGCTGTTCTTGTACCAGTGCGGGGTGTCCGAGGAGAAAGTGATGGAATCGCCTTCCTCGAGCGTGTAGCACTCGCCGTCCAGGAAAATGTCCTTCCGGCCGGAGAGGATGATGCCGAATTCCTCGCCGCTGTGGCGGAAAGGGGTGGCGCTCGTGTCATGGCCGGGCGGGCTGACAATCCATTGGGCTTCCAAGGCGCCGTTGAGGTCGGGCGTGAGCAGTTCATAGACTGCCTCGCCCACGGATTTCTTGGTGACGCCCTTCAGGTTGCGCCGATCGGCCTTGCGGACCACGGGGGACCTGGTTTCTTCCTGGCCGATAAAGAATTTCCCGACCGGGATGTCCAGGCCGTGGGCCAGTTGCGCCAGGGTGGTGAAGGACGGATTCGCCAGGCCGCGTTCAATCTGGCTGACGATTGCCGGGCTGAGGCCCGTGATCTCCGAGAGCTTGGCGAGCGTCATGCCCTTTTCCTTGCGCATGGAGCGCACCTTGTTGCCTACCGTGGCCAGCAGGGCGCTGGTGGCAAGCGGGGCACTGCTCGTGGTGCTCTCGGCGGTCATTCGATGTCCTTCACTTGGTGAGCTGACTCACATAACTATAGTGAAGATTTTTAGCAGGTCAATGATTCTGTCTTAAGTAAAGTGAAAATATTTACAGGAGTGCGGTTTCTTGGGGTGGGGGTTGCGCGGGGCGATTGGGCGGGCGCGGGGCGTCGTCCCCGGTCGCGCGGTCGCAGCGATCTGACACAAGTGGCCGCTATTCCGTGGCTCATAGCGGCCATTCGTGGTAAATAGGCGGGCGTGGGCGGCTCGTAGCGGCCATTTGTGGCGAATGGATGAGATTTTCGACCGTTCTCGTTTCGTGCGGACACCCCCGGCCACCAAGACCCGCAGCCACCACCACCCCCGACCACAGCACCCGCCACCAGGACCACCGAGACCCCCGCCCCCCTCAAGCCCAACCCCCAACCACAAAAAAGCTGGTGCAGCCGCTGCGTTTCCGCGAGGCGACTGCACCAGCAGGTAGTACGAATTTTCAGATTGCTATGAAACGTTACTCATTCGCGGCTCCCTTTTTCCCGGTGTTCGCTTACCGGGTTTGTGCATCGTCGGCCAGATGCCTCGACATCAGCCAGCCGGCGACTACCATTGCTACGCCCAAGATCATAAAACCCCACGCACCCATGACATTCAGCGACAGGAAATTGGCCGCCGCTCCCACACCGACGATGAGCGTGTAGACGCTTAGGACGACGTACAGCAGGCCAAAGCCCATGAGGAAGTTCCGGGCGCCCATGGGGTTGCTCCGGGACATCACCACGCCGATGGTGCCGATGAGGGCCTGAATGATGTTAAGCAGCATCGATACCTGGAACAGGCCCAGGAACAGGGCCGTGGAATTCGGTCCAACGATCGCCAATGAGTCGTACTGCGAGGTGACGCCGGGGATGAACCCCAGGATGCCCACGACTATAAGGACGATACCTACACCCATGCCGACGTTCTGGACATCCGTCCGTCCGAAATGAACGCCATGTGCATGTGGAGATGCGGTAGTCATTTTCTGCCTCCAACCACTGATTGCGGACATTCCAATTTTACGGCCGGGTAGGGAAAAAAGCGCTGGAAAGGGGAACAGCTGAACTGAGGGCGCACTACCTGGAACGGGGAAAAATCCCGGCCAAATCGGCCGGTTGAGCCTGTCGTCCCGGGCAGGAACCCCGCCACATGGCACGATGGAACACGATGAAACTGCGCGCTGATCAGACCGGGGAACGTGGACTTCCGATGCCGTTGTGGCTGCAGGGAGCCATCGAGTCCGCGCAGGCAGCCTTCATCTCCGCCCTGGTGGTGGCCGCTCCGATTCTGGCCGTGTGGGCCACCGCCGGTTTCCTGAACGGGGCGCCCGACGCCATGGCCCGCCTCGCCGGCCAGGCCTGGCTGCTGATCCACGGCGTTCCGCTGCTTCTGGACACCGCCGGCGCCGGGTCCGCGGCCCAGCCCGAATCCGGCGTCCTCTCGCTGTTCCCACTCGGGCTGACGCTCATCCCGTTCCTGCTCGCCTGGCGCGCGGGCCGGCGGCTCGCCCGGGCGTCCTACACCGACCAGCTCTGGCAGGCGCTGCTCGGGTCGTGGCTGATGTACGCCGCCTTCGGCCTGACCACGGGCTTTGTCTGCCGCACCCACGACGTCGGCGTGGGCCTGTGGTCCGCCGCCCTGATCCCGCTGATCCCGTTCGCGCTCGGCATGGTGATCGGTGCCCGCCGCGAGGCCGGCTCCTGGAGCCGGCTGATCGGCGTCGACGCCGTCGCCTGGCTCTCCCGCACCAGCCAGCACTCTCGCTGGGCCGGCTCCTACCTCGTGTCGGCGATCAAAGCCGGCTTCGTGGCGCTGATGGCCAGTTTGGCGATGTCCTGCGTGCTCCTCGCCGCCACCTTGTTCATCCACTGGAACCTCGTGATCGCGGTCTATGAAGCGCTCGACGCCGGAGCCTGGGGCGGCGCCGTGCTCACCATCGCGCAGCTCGGCTTCCTGCCCAACCTGGCGGTCTTCGCGCTCGCGTGGACCTCCGGCGCGGGCTTCGCCCTCGGCGTCGGCTCCCAGGCCGGGGCGCTCGGCACTGCCGTCGGGCCGCTGCCATCGATCCCGGTGTTTGCGGCGTTGCCGGCCGGGTCGCTGGACTTTGGTGCCGTGGCGTTGGTGGTGCCGGTCCTCGCAGGGGTCCTGGCCGGCTGGTGGTTCCTGCGCGAGGGCGAAAACCACTTCGACGAATGGCTCTCCATCAAGATCCGTGCCCGCTGGTTCACCGCCACGGTGTCCACCCTGGCGCTCGGCGTGATGGTGGGCGGCGTGGCCGGGCTGCTCGCGGCAGGACTGGCCTGGCTGGCCCGCGGCTCCGCCGGCATCGGGAGGCTCACAGACATCGGGCCCGACCCGCTCCGGACGGCACTGTTCGTGGCCGCGGAAGTGGGGATCGGCGTCGTGATAGGTTACGCCGCCGGGCCGTGGCTGGAACGCCAGCAGAAACTGCGCGAAGCGGACCTGGAGCCGGCGTCCCTGTGACGCGGCGCCGCGCCTAGCGGAACCGCGGCAGCGATTCCTCCAGCTGGGTCTGGCACTTGGAGGCCGCCTGCTGCGTCAGGGCCTGGCGGCTGCACTGCTGGTAATCCCGGACCTGGTTGAAGAACAGGGCCGAGGACACAAGCAGCAGCACCTGCACGGCAACGACCACCAGCCCGGAAATCGTCCCGAACAGCACGAATTTGGATTCCTTGAACTTCGCGTACCGGACCAGCACCATGATGCCCAGCACGATCGCGGCCACCGTCAGGAGTGCACTCAGCCAGAGGTAATTGATGTCCAGCTGGTAGACGAAGAACGACCCCAGCACCGCCACGATGAAGCTGCGGAACAGAATGTGGGTTTTCGCCTGCGAGGCCTTGGCCGCGTCGCTGAGCGGATGCTGGCCCTGCGGCTGGCCGCCCAGGCCGCCCTGGCTGCCGGAGTCGTTCGGGGGATTCATGTTTTCCAGCCTACGCGAGCGGCCCCATAAGCTAAGACCATGCGCATCGTAGTCCTCGTCTCCGGCACCGGCTCCAACCTCCAGGCCGTCATCGACGCCGTGAAAGAGGGCAGGCTCGACGTCGAGATCGCCGCCGTCGGCGCGGACCGGCCCGGCACGTACGGGGTGGAGCGCTCCGCCGCCGCCGGCATCCCGACGTTCGTGGTGGACTTCAAGGCCTACCCGGACCGGGCCGCGTGGAACACCGCGCTTACCGAAGCCGTGGCCGCGTACGCGCCCGACGTCGTCGTGTCGTCAGGGTTCATGCGGATCGTCAGCGCGGACTTCATCGATGCGTTCAGCGGCAAATACCTCAACACGCACCCGGCCCTGCTGCCCGCGTTCCCCGGCGCGCACGGCGTCCGCGACGCGCTGGCGTACGGCGTGAAGGTCACCGGCTGCACGGTGCACTGGGCCGACGCAGGGGTGGACACGGGCCCGATCATCGCGCAGGAAGCCGTGACGGTCGGGGACGGCGAGACCGAGGACTCCCTGCACGAACGGATCAAGGTGGTGGAACGCCGGCTCCTGGTCTCCACACTGGCAACCCTCGCCGCCGCAAAGACGCCCTGACCACCGAGTAGCCCGCCTGAACCCCGCGTTGCCCTATCACTTTTGGTGCTTCTTAGAGGCTCAGGAGCACCAAAAATGATAGCGCAACGGCGGGGAGGTGCGTGCGAAAGTGGCGGCCGGCCTAAGCCAGGTGGCGCTGCTTGGTTTCGGGTGCGAAGAACGCCATCCACAGCACACTCAGCAGCACCAGCACACCGGCGATCGCGAACGACGTCGCGAGGCCCAGCTCCGGCCAGAGGAACGCCGCGAACACCAGCGGGCCGAAGCCGGCGCCGATCCGGGAAAACGTCGAGGCCCAGCCGAAGCCCGAACCGCGCAGCTCCGTCGGATACAGCTCGGAGACATAGGCGTAGAGCACCGGGATGGCCACCTGCACCACAAAGCCGAACACCAGCAGCCAGAACACGGCCGCCGTCGGGATGTCCACCACGATCGCGACGATCACCAGGGTCAGCGCGGACAGCGGGCCGGTGATCGCCAGGATCCACTTGCGTCCCACGCGTTCCACCAGCAGGGCCGCCACCACCACGCCGAGGAGCCCGACGGCGGCCATGGAGGCGGTGGTGAGGAACGCCTTGTACTCCTCGAAGCCGGCGCCGATCAGGATCCGCGGCATCCACGTCAGCGACAGGTAGTACACCAGCAGGATGCTGAAGAACAGGGACCAGGCCGCCGTCGTGATTTTCCAGTCGTACTGCCAGAGCAGGCGCAGCTGGGTCCAGGCGCTTCCGGCGGAGAGCCGGGGCGCGTCCTGCGCCTCGGGCAGGCTGTAGACGCGGGGTTCCGCCCCGGTCGCGGCGACGAGGTCGTCAATCACCTTGGCGGCCTCGTCCCGGCGGCCCTTGCGGATCAGGAACAGCGGGGATTCGGGGACGCTGCGGCGGACCCAGAACACCAGCAGCGCCGGCAGCACCATGACCAGCATGGTCAGCCGCCAGTCCCCGTACAGGGCCACGAGCCCGGCGGACACGAAGCCGCACAGCGCGGCACCGATCGGCCACCAGCCGTCCATCGCGGTGAGGACCTTGCCGCGCTGCTTGCGGGGCGTGAACTCGCCCACCAGCGCGTAGTCCACCGGGATGCAGCCGCCCAGGCCGAAGCCGGCCATAAAGCGGAACGCGACGAACCAGAGGAAGTCGGGGGAGAAGGCACCCAGCACGGTGAACAGCGAGAAGATCAGCAACGTGGCGGTGAAGGCCTTTTTGCGCCCGATCGTGTCCGCGATGGTGCCCCAGATGAAGGCGCCCAGGGCCATGCCGATCAGGTTCGAGGCGCCGATCCAGGCGGCCTCGCCCGGGCTGAGGGACCAGTGCTTGGACAGCAGCGGAATCAGGATGCCGTTGAGCGTGACGTCCCAGGCGTCGAACATAAAGCCCAGGCCGCCGATCAGGAAGATCCGGCCCTGCACCTTCCAGCGCCAGGGCAGTTCCTGGACCACCTGTTCGCCGCTGGGCACAGTGGTGTACGTATTCATCTCAGCCTCCTGGGAAAACTCTACGTGCCCGGGCGCGGGGGTGCGGTGCGCTTCATACTCCGGCGCGCGGGCAGGGCCTGCGCGCTGACGCGATAAACTGGCCGCATCCCCACCACCCGCGGCCCCGCCGCGATATAAGACGGAGACTTTTGTGAGCTTCACGCAGCTTGACCGTGTATCCATCGACCGCGTTCCCATCCGCCGGGCCCTTATTTCGGTCTACGACAAGACCGGTCTGGAGGAGCTCGCGAGGGGCCTGCACGACGCCGGCGTCAAGATCGTCTCCACCGGCTCCACCGCCAAGAAGATCGCCGCCGCCGGCATCCCGGTGCAGGAAGTCGAGGAAGTCACCGGCTCCCCGGAAATGCTGGACGGCCGCGTCAAGACCCTCCACCCGCGCGTCCACGGCGGCATCCTCGCCGACCGCCGCGTCCCGGCCCACATGGACACGCTCGCGTCGATGGACATCGAGCCGTTCGACCTCGTCGTTGTGAACCTCTACCCGTTCGTGGAAACGGTGAAGTCGGGCGCCGCGCAGGACGACGTCGTCGAGCAGATCGACATCGGGGGCCCCGCGATGGTGCGCTCCGCCGCGAAGAACCACGCCGCCGTCGCGATTGTGGTGGACCCGTCCTCGTACCACGACGTCGTGGCCGCCGCCGCTTCCGGCGGCTTTGACCTGAAGACCCGACGCCGGCTGGCCGCCAAGGCCTTCGCGCACACGGCGACCTATGACACCGCCGTAGCCAGCTGGACCGCGAGCCAGTTCCTCGACGAGGACGGCGACGGCGTCATCGACTGGCCCGCCTACGCCGGCCTCGCCCTGGAGCGCTCCGAGGTGCTCCGCTACGGCGAAAACCCGCACCAGCAGGCCGCACTTTATGTGGACAAGGCCGCCCCGGCCGGCATCGCGCAGGCCGACCAGCTGCACGGCAAGGCCATGAGCTACAACAACTTCGTCGACGCCGACGCCGCGCTGCGCGCCGCCTTCGACTTCGCCGAGCCCGCCGTCGCGATCATCAAGCACGCCAACCCCTGCGGCGTGGCCGTGGGCTCGGCCTCCGCGGTGGATCCCATCGCTGACGCCCACGCCAAGGCGCACGCCTGCGACCCGGTCTCCGCGTTCGGCGGTGTGATCGCGGCGAACCGCACGGTCACCGCCGGCATGGCCCGGACCGTCGCGGGCATCTTCACCGAGGTGGTCATCGCCCCGGGCTTCGAGGACGAGGCCGTGGAGATCCTCTCCAAGAAGAAGAACATCCGCCTCCTCGCCCTGCCCGAGGGCTACGGCCGCTACCCCTCCGAGATCCGCCAGGTGTCCGGTGGCGTGCTGGTGCAGATGTCGGACCGGGTGGACGCCGACGGCGACAACCCCGCCAACTGGACCCTCGCCGCCGGTGACGCCGCCGACGCCGGCACCCTGGCCGATCTCGCGTTCGCCTGGACCGCCTGCCGCGCGGCCAAGTCCAACGCCATCCTGCTGGCGTCGGATGGCGCCGCCGTGGGCATCGGCATGGGCCAGGTCAACCGGCTCGATTCCTGCAAGCTGGCCGTCGAGCGGGCCAACTCGCTGGGCGTTTCGGTGGACTCCGATGTGGAGGGTGCCGGCGGTGCCTCGAACGCCGACGCGGCCGGGTCGCCGGAGCGTGCCCGCGGTGCCGTCGCGGCGTCGGACGCGTTCTTCCCGTTCGCCGACGGACTGCAGATCCTGATCGACGCCGGCGTCCGCGCCGTCGTCCAGCCCGGCGGCTCGGTCCGGGACGACGAGGTCATCGCCGCAGCCAACGCCGCGGGCATCACGATGTACTTCACCGGCGCCCGGCACTTCTTCCACTAGTTAGCCGCCGGCGGGGTCGCTCGTCACGCGGTCGCTGTCCCGGTGCTGCATAAGGAATGGACATGTCCTCCCCTCGCGGAGGGCATGTCCATTTTTTGTGGCCACGGGTGGGCATATGGGGATTGTGCCCAGTCTTCGCCGCCGGGGGAGGGCATGTCCCGCGGGTTAGGCGTACAAGACGGAGCCGCACGCCAAAGCGGGGCCACCTGGGCCCATCCCCGCTGCTGGAGATGGGCCTCGAGTGACCCCGCGTCTGTGTTGCCGGTGGATGCCTAGGAAGCGGCCGCGGTGCTGTAGGCCTGCTGGATGACGGAGCCCCAGTACGGGCCGTACATCGTGGTGGACTTGCTGCCGTACCCGTAGCTGTTGACCGAGTTCTGGTAGCCGGTGGAGCTGGAACCGATGAACCACGGACCGCCCGATGACCCGCCGGTCATGTTGCAGGGGATGCCCTGGCTGTTGAACTGCGGGTTGTACGGGTCGTTGGTGGCGGTGCCGCTGCAGCTCTTGAGGGACTCGCCGTCGAAGGGCCGTGCCGCGGGGTAGCCGAAGGCCTTGTAGGTGAGGCCGCGGGCGGCGTTGAACTGCACGCCCGAGGCCCCCACAACATCCGCGAGAGTCTGGCCGTTGAGGGTGTTCATGACCGCAAAGCCGGTGTCGTACGTCATGTCGCCGCCGGAGCTCCACTGGGTGGGGGCGTGGAGGGACTTGGCCGTCCACATGCCGTAGGGCGCGGAGCCGTTGAGGTAGGCCGGGACGAACGTGAACTTGGTGGCGAAGGCGCCCGGGCCCTCGTTGAGGCAGTGGCCGGCCGTGGAGACGGTGCTCTTGTTCGTGGAGGAGACTGAGTTGCCGGAGCAGACGTAGTTGGCGCCGCCCAGGGTGAAGAAGACCTTGCCGATGTGTTTGACCGGAGTCTCGCTGGCATTCGCATTGGGCTGGACTTCCTTGGCCTGGCGCACCGGGCTCTGGGCCTCCACCGTGCTGGGCGCCCCGGCTTCGGCCGGCCGGTTGATGACGGCTGTGGAGTTGGCGCTCCGCTGCTTGGCCTTTTCGGCCAGCACATCACCGGGGATGGCGTTGCGCATCCGCTCCGCCGTCCAGTACTCCGCTCCGCCGGTCTCGACGACGGTGTGGCTGCTGACCCCCGACGTCTCCGTCGGTGCCTTGCCGGGTGCCGGGGCTGCGCTGGCCGCGCCCGCAGCGCTGAGCGCCAGCAGTGCTGCGGCCGAGAGGCTCAAAAGGCTGGTGGCCAGAGTTTTGGGTGTTCTCATGGTTGTCCTAACCGGTGGAAAGCGGTGCGGCTGCCGGAGGCGTCCGCTGTGATGGGAACGAAACTACGGGACATTGACCAATCTGTAAAGCATCTTGTCAATTCTTGTCATTGCGGCGTTGTGGGCTTCATGGAGTCGGGGACGGGCGACGCCGGTAGGCGGCAACCCGGCTCCCTCGGGTAAGTTAGTGATGTTGAGATAACACAAAATTCCGGAAATACCCAGACCTTCAGGGAGACGCCCGAGCAATGGCAAAGATTATCTATACCCACACCGACGAAGCGCCGATGCTGGCAACCTATTCGTTCTTGCCGATTGTCGAAGCCTACGCTTCGACGGCCGGTGTGGAGGTGGAAACCCGAGACATTTCGCTGGCCGGCCGCATCATCGCCGCCTTCGGCGACTACCTCACCGAAGAGCAGCGCGTCAGTGACGCGCTGGCCGAGCTTGGCGGCCTAGTCAAGGAGCCCGAGGCCAACATCATCAAGCTGCCCAACATCAGCGCCTCGACCCCGCAGCTGAAGGCCGCCATCGCGGAACTCCAGGGCCAGGGCTACGCCCTCCCGGACTACCCGGACAACCCCTCCTCGGATGAGGAGACGGACATCCGCTCCCGCTACGACAAGATCAAGGGTTCCGCCGTCAACCCGGTGCTCCGCGAGGGCAACTCGGACCGCCGCGCCCCGCTTTCGGTTAAGGCCTACGCCCGCCAGAACCCGCACAGCATGGGCGCCTGGACCCCCGAGTCCAAGACCAACGTCGCCACCATGGACGCCGATGACTTCCGCTCGAACGAGAAGTCCCTGGTCATCAAGGCCGACGGCAACCTCAAGATCCAGCTGGTCAAGGAGGACGGCACGGTCAAGGTCCTCAAGCGGGCTTTCCCCGTCCTCGCCGGCGAAGTCATCGACGGCACCGTGATGCGCGCCGCCGCGCTGGATACGTTCCTCGCCGCACAGGTGGCCCGCGCCAAGGAAGAGGGCGTGCTGTTCTCCGCCCACCTGAAAGCCACCATGATGAAGGTCTCGGACCCGATCATCTTCGGCCACGTCGTCAAGGCGTACTTCGCTGAGCTCTTCGACACGTACGGCGCCCAGATCGCCGCCGCTGGCCTGAGCCCGAACAACGGCCTCGCCTCCATCCTCAACGGCCTTGAAGACCTTCCCGAGGAGATCCGCGCCGACGTCGAGGCCGCCATCCAGAAGGGCCTCAACGAGGGCCCCGAGCTGGCCATGGTCGATTCCGACAAGGGCATCACCAACCTGCACGTCCCCTCCGACGTGATCGTGGACGCCTCCATGCCGGCCATGATCCGCAGCTCCGGCCACATGTGGGGCCGCGACGGCCAGGAAGCCGACACGCTCGCCGTCCTCCCGGACAGCAGTTACGCCGGCATCTACCAGGTGGTCATCGACGACTGCCGTGCCCATGGCGCCTTCGACCCCACCACGATGGGCACCGTCCCGAACGTCGGCCTGATGGCCCAGGCGGCCGAGGAATACGGCAGCCACGACAAGACCTTCGAGATCCAGTCCGCCGGCACCGTGCAGCTGATCGACGACGACGGCACCGTGCTGATCGAACACCAGGTCGCCCCGGGCGACATCTGGCGCGCCTGCCAGACCAAGGATGTCCCGGTCCGCGACTGGGTCAAGCTGGCCGTCACCCGCGCCCGCGCCTCCGCCACGCCGGCCGTCTTCTGGCTGGACAAGAGCCGCGCCCACGACGCCCAGATGATCGCCAAGGTGGAGGAATACCTCAAGGAACACGACACCGAGGGCCTGGAGATCGCCATCCTGTCCCCGGTGGAGGCCACGGCCTTCACGCTGGAGCGCATCCGCAAGGGCGAGGACACCATCTCGGTGACCGGCAACGTGCTGCGCGACTACCTCACGGACCTGTTCCCGATCCTGGAACTCGGCACCAGCGCCAAGATGCTCTCCGTGGTTCCGCTGATCAACGGCGGCGGCCTCTTCGAAACCGGCGCCGGCGGCTCTGCCCCGAAGCACGTCCAGCAGCTGCTCAAGGAAAACCACCTGCGCTGGGACAGCCTGGGTGAGTTCCTGGCCCTCGCCGTCAGCTTCGAGCACCTCGCCACGTCTACGGGCAACGCCCGCGCGCAGATCCTCGCCGACACCCTGGACCGCGCCACCGGGACCTTCCTGCTGGAGGACAAGTCCCCGAAGCGCAAGGCCGGCGAACTGGACAACCGCGGCAGCCACTTCTACCTGGCCAAGTTCTGGGCCCAGGAACTGTCCCGCCAGACCGACGACGCCGAGCTGGCCGCGGCTTTCGCCGCTGTCTCCGGCGCGCTGGATGCTGGCGAGGAAACCATCGTCGGCGAGCTCCTGGCCGCCCAGGGTTCCCCGGTGGATCTCGGCGGGTACTACCACCCGGACGAGGCCAAGGTCACCGCTGTCATGCGGCCTTCGGCCAAGTTCGGCGAAGTGCTGTCGATGCTGGGCTAGGACCCGGCACGCCGCCTAGTCGGCGACAGGCAACGCCGAACGGCGCAGCGGAACCCTTCCGTTGCGCCGTTCGGCTTTTCCGTTTCGGGCGGCGGGCGGTGTTGTCTCTCCGAAGGGCGGCAACTAGGGTACTAAGCAAGCTTAGTTTCGACCGGAGGGCCGCAGGCCGCCGGTTTGGAGCTGAGGTTGCCTATCCTGAGGAGTCTTCCCATGCCAGAAGAGAGCAACATCCAGATCCCCGGTGCACCCTCCGTGGAGCCGCCAACAGTGGAGGAGCCCACCACACCGCGGGAACCGCTTCCGCCCAAGCCTGACCAGCAGGGACCCGAGGCCGTGTCGCCGACCGGCGCCCCCACCGGCGCGCCGGTCAACTCCCGGTCACAGTCCGGTGCGTACCTCACCACGGCCCAGGGGCTCCGGCTCTCCGACACGGACCACTCGCTGAAGGCAGGACGGCGCGGACCCGTGCTGCTCCAGGACCACCACCTGCGGGAGAAAATCACCCACTTCGACCACGAGCGCATCCCGGAACGCGTGGTGCACGCCCGCGGCGCCGGCGCGCACGGCGTTTTCCGGTCCTACGGGTCGGCGTCGAACATCACCCGCGCCGGGTTCCTGGCCAAGGACGTGGAGACGCCCGTTTTCGTGCGTTTCTCCACCGTCCTGGGCTCGCGCGGTTCGGCGGACACCGTCCGGGACACCCGCGGGTTCGCCACCAAGTTCTACACCGACGAGGGCACCTTCGATCTGGTCGGCAACAACATCCCGGTGTTCTTCATCCAGGACGGCATCAAGTTTCCGGACATCATCCACGCCGGGAAGCCGCATCCGGACCGCGAAATCCCGCAGGCGCAAAGCGCTCATGACACCTTCTGGGATTTCGTCTCCTTGCACACCGAGGCCCAGGCCCACACCATGTGGAACATGTCCGACCGGGCCCTCCCGCGCTCCTACCGCACCATGGAAGGCTTCGGTGTCCACACCTTCCGCTTCGTCAACGGCGAGGGCAAGACCAGCCTGGTGAAGTTCCACTGGAAGCCGAAACAGGGCGTCCATTCGCTGGTTTGGGAGGAAGCGCAGCTCATCAACGGCATGGACCCGGACTTCCACCGCCGGGACTTGGCGGACGCGATCGAGGCCGGCGCCTACCCGCAGTGGGAGCTCGGTGTGCAGGTCTTCCCGGACACGGAGGAGGAGTTCTTCGAAGGGATCGACCTGCTCGACCCCACCAAGTTCGTCCCGGAGGAACTGGCGCCGGTGCAGCCGATCGGACTCATGACCCTGAACGCCAACCCGGTGAACTACTTTGCGGAAACCGAGCAGGTGGCCTTCCACCCCGGCCACCTTGTCCCGGGCATCGACGTGACCAACGATCCCCTGCTGCAGGTCCGGCTGTTCTCCTATATTGATACGCAGATCAGCAGGCTGGGCGGCCCCAACTTCAGCCAGCTTCCGATCAACCGGCCGCACGCACCCGTCAACGACATGCTGCGGGACGGCATGCACCAGACCGCGGTGCACGGGGGAGCGGCGCCCTACCACCCGAACTCGCTCGACGGCGGCTGCCCGTTCCTGGCCGGGGCCGACCTCGGGGCCTTTATCGATGTCCCGGAAGAACTCGCAGCCGCGGTCAAGGAGCGGAAGTCGCCCGCGTCCTTTGATGACCACTACAGCCAGGCGCGGCTGTTCTTCCGCAGCTTGACCCCTGTGGAACAGGACCACGTGATCCAGGCATATACCTTCGAACTGGGGAAGTGCCGCGAGGAGGCCATCCGTCAGCGGCAGCTGCTGGCGCTGGCGAACATCGACTCCGCCCTGTGCGCGGCCGTGGCAGCCGGGCTCGGTATGCCGGCTCCGCAGGCCAGTGCACAGGTGGAGGACGCAGCCCCGAGCCCGGCGGTGTCCCAGCTGGGAGGGTCGTGGCCGGTGGCCGGACGTGTTGTGGGCATCATCGCCGACGAGGACAGCGACCTGGATGCCGTCCAGGCCGCCCGGACCGCGCTCGACGCCGCCGGGATCGTCCCGCTCGTTATCGCACCGTCCGGCGGCTTCCTTTGGGGGACCGACGGCGGCGTCCCGGTCCAGCGCACCTACCTGACGGCCCGCTCCACCGAGTTCGACGCCGTGCTGATCGCCGGTTCAGGCGCTGCTGCCCCCGATGCTGTGCAGGGACGGGACGCCAAGGCCGGCGAGCCGGGGGCGTCGCTGGATCCGCGCGTCGTACTCCTGCTTTCGGAGATGTTCCGGCACGCCAAGGCAATCGGCGGCTGGGGTCCGGCCGTCACGTGCCTGGACGGGGCCAGCATCCCGCAGGACGCCGCGGGCATTGCCCTGGGGTACGGGCCGGACGACGTCGTGGCGCAGCTCAGTGAGCTGCTCGCGGCACACCGGGCCTGGGAGCGGTTCCCGGCCACCGGCGCGTAGCCCGAACGACGACTGGGGAGCCGGCAGGCCGGCCGAAGACGAAGGAGGGAGGAGCCCGCGGGCTCCTCCCTCCTTCTGCACCCTGTAAGTCTTGGCCCCGTCCTTACGCCCGTCGGCCTTCTGCCGGCCGTCCTACTGCACGCCTCCCTGCTTCTGTACGCGGCCGGGGCCAGCGCAGCTTCAGTCGTCGTCCTTGCCCTTGCCCTTGCCCTTGGACTTGCCTTTGTCGGCCGGCGCGGGCGCGACGGCGGGCGGGGGAGCCGCTGCCGCTGCGGCGGCCTGCGCGGCTGCTGCCTGCGCTGCCGCCTTGTCCGCTGCCGCTTTTTCTGCCGCCGCCTTATCTGCTGCCGCCTTGTCTGCAGCGGCCTTGGCCTTCTGCTCGGCGGCGACCCGGGCGGCTTCGGCTTCGGCCTGCCGGGCCTTGAGGTCCGCCCGGACGGCGTCGACGGACTTGCTGATGCTTTGGTGCCGTTTGAAGGACACGTCCCCGCGGGCGGCCGCCTCGTCCAGGTCCAGCACCAAGGCGTCCAGGTGCTTCAGTGATGCGGCCGGATCGTTGGCGGCGGCGGCCCCGGTCACGGCGAGGACCCTGGATTGCAACTGGCGGGCGGCATTGCGGTCCAGATCAGGGGTGGCAGCACAGCCGCCAAGGGAAGCGGTGACAAGCGCCATGCCGAGGACCGCGCCGGCGAGACGCCCACGACGGTTGTTGCGCCCGGCGCCGCGGGCCAGCCGGTTGGTCAGGCTCATGGTTCCACACTCTCCTGCAGCTCTTTCAGGTGCTTTCCAAGGTCCCCGGGGACAGCCGGATAGGGGACGACGGCGGGCGGTTCAGGGGTTGCAAGGGCGACGACGGCGGCTACACCACCCGTGACGACGGCCAGCAAAGCGAGGGACAGCAGGATCCGGGTGCGGCGGCGGGCCCGCCGGAAGCGTGCAGCAGTCCGGACCGGGAGAGACTCCCGGCGCGGGACGGCCACTGCCTCCGCGTGGGACGGGTGCAGGGTCAGCGTCCCTCCACCCGGGCCCGTGGGGGAGGTGTCCCCGGGTGCCGGTCCCGCGGAAGATAACCGTGGGGGCCGGGCCGGAGGGGCGGGCAGCACCCGGGTGCGCTCTTCTGCCAGGATGCCGGGAAGGGCCCCGGGGGAGACCAGGGCTTGCCGCAGCGCCACCTCGAGGTCCGCTGCGGACGGACGGTCCAGGGGGTCCAGCGCTGTCATGGCCCGGATCAGGGCGGCCCACTCTGCCGGGACGGCGTCGGGGATGCCGGGTGCCCTGTGTAGTCTCGCCACGGCGGATTCCACGGCGCTGCCGGGAAATTCGACCTCACCCTTGATGCATTCGAGCAGGACCAGGCCCAGGGAATAAATGTCGCTTGCCGGACCCAGGTCGGCTCCCCGGGACTGTTCCGGGCTCAGATACGCTGCGGTCCCCACCATGGTGCCCGTCGCGGTCAGCCGGGTGCCGTCCATTATGCGGGCGATCCCGAAGTCCGTGAGTTTGGGCCGCAGCGGTTCCCCGGGACGGACCGGAACCAGCAGGATGTTCGCCGGCTTGATGTCCCGGTGGATGATCCCGAGCGAGTGCACGTAGGCCAGGGCGTCCGACACTCCGGCGCCGATAACTGCGATCTCCGCCAGCGGCAGGGGACTGTGCCGGATCCGCGTCCGCAGGTCCTGGCCATCAACGAGTTCCATCGTGAGGAAGGGGCGGGGTTCCCCGGGGATCCGGGTGTCCGTGCCGGCGTCGAACAGTGTGACCAGGCTCGGGTGGTTCAGGGTTGCCAGGAGTTGAATCTCGGCTTCCTGACGTTTGAGTTCGTCGGCATCAGCGGACTGCGGCGCAAAGAGTTTGAGTGCCACATCGCGGCCCAGGTTCATGTCCTTGGCGGAGTAGACGGAAGCCATGCCGCCCCGGCCGATCACTTCCCCCAGTTGGTAGCGGCCGCCCAGGAGCTCGGCCGTGACGATTTTGGGCGCACTGTCCACGTATGTCCCCCGTCCCTTTTCCATGCGCCACGGCGGCACACCTCCTGAATGATACCGGGACGGGTATCGCTTCCCGCACAGCGTCCAGTGACAGAGGGACGCTGTGCGGGGCAGAAGCTTCCGCAGCCTCTCTGCCGTTGGGTCCCCCAGCGGACCCAACGACGGATTGCCTTGTCGGAGCGGGTTCACCGTTGGGTCCCCCAGCGGACCCAACGATGGATTGCCTTGTCGGAGCGGGTTCACCGTTGGGTCCCCCAGCGGACCCAACGATGGAATGCCTTGTCGGAGCGGGTTCACCGTTGGGTCCCCCAGCGGACCCAACGATGGAATGCCTTGCCGGAGCTGCGGGGCCGTTGAGTCCCCCAGCGGACCCAACGACTTCGCTCCGGCCCCACAAGACCTGGCGGCGGCGGGGTGCTTACGGCGGGCGTTCCTCCTGCTGGGGGCAGGGTTTGCGGCGCGGAAGGAGGCCGTCGGGCCTGGCCGGCGCGCTGTCCGGTCCTGCCGGGGCTGACGACGTCAGGCCCGTGGCGGAGGAGGTGGCAGAAGCAAAAGGGGTGCCGGAGTACCGGCAGTGGACGGTGGCGTCCATTGGGAATCTCCTGAATGACTGTTGACGGGCGCTCCAAGGCAGCCCGAGTGGCCGTGCTCTGTGGAAGGCAGAGACGGCTAACTAGTCAGGGGAGGAACCGGGGTCAGCAGCGTCGGCGGAATGGACGTGCTGAAGCGGGCCACGGACTGGTTCCGCGCCGGCGGTGGGAATGACCAAGTATTGGTTGGGAAGCCAGGCGGCTCCACATCCGGGGCCGCCGGACGAGGCCGTATTTCCGGTTCCGGAGCCGGGGGCCGCGGGCAGCGCGTTGGGGGTGGGCAGACCTGTCCCGTTGGGCATGGGCCCCGGGCGGTCGTTGCCGCTGGGGGCCGGCGGTGCGGTCTCTGCCGGTGCCGCTTCTTGCGGGGGTGCGCTGCCGGCCTGCTGGCCCTTCGCTGTCAGACCAACCTCTTCTGCCAGCACGGGGAGGGATAGGACCGTTCCCAGGAACTCGGCGCCGGACGGCCACTCGGAGTGTTGCAGGTCACGCAAGGCCTCGCCGCCGACCAGGCAGCCGAGGGGAATTCCAGACGTCCGTGCGTCCACGGAGGCCGGAGAGGCCACGGACACCGGAGTGGGCCCAGACACCGGAGCGGCCACAGACACCGGAGAGGCCACCGTTCCCGGTGCGACGACGGGGTCCGGGGGAGCGGGGGCCGGGGGCGGCGATTCGGGGAGGACAGCATCCTGGAGCACCGGCCCGGGAACGGCCGGCCCGGGACTGGCCGGGTCAACGGGCGGTGCCGGGCCCGTCACTGGCGGCCCTGACGGCAGCGGGGTCGGCGCCGCCGGCTCGGCGGGCGTCGGGGCCGGGGCGGTGGCCGGATGCGTGGGATCCGGGACCGGCGTGGTCACGGGAGGGGATGGAGCGCCAACCGGCGGTGCGGGATCGGGCGCCGGAGTGGTCACGGGCGGAGCCGGATCGGGTACAGGGGCGGGAGGGCCGGGATCCAGCACAGGTTCAGGAACGGGTGGAGTGGGAGGGGCCGGTGGAGCGGGAGGAACAACAGGGGCCGGAGGATCGGGCGCCAAAACGGGCGCGGGGACAGCAGGCGCGGGCGGTGGCGGCGGGATCGGGGGGTCCGGAGGTGAGGGGGCGGGTGCTGGCTCGCCGTCGGGGGTTGGAACCGGAACAGCTGCCCAGGTGGTTTCCGCGGCCGCCGGCACGGCGGCGACCTGGGCCACGGCCAAAAGAGTCGGCACCGGATTCGCTACCGCGGGCGCTGCGTCCACAGGAACCGTCATGACTGCGGCGGCCGCCGTCGGAGGGGGAGAGGCGGCCTCGTCAGCGCTGGCGGCTGTCGCCGCGAGCGTCAGCCAGGCAATTCCGGCGACACCGCCCAGAATCACCCGCCGGAATGTGCGGCGCGCGCGTAGCGGGACAGCTGCTGGGTCCACTGCACACCCCATTCCCCGAACGCTCGATGATTCCCTATAGGGTAAGTCCGCGCGCGGGGGCGAGTCCAGAGTCGAAGGTAACTCGGTCGGCCTCAGTCGCCGAAAACGGCCCTTACCGGGCGTCGTTGGGATAAATAACACCCAGTTGCGCCCGCACGCCGTCGAACAGCCGCATGGTGTTGAGGGAATCCTCGAGCGGCATCACGGGACTCTCGGTGAGTCCTTGCTGGATGCAACGGGTCACCTCGCGCAGTTCATAACTGTAGCCGCGCCCGACGACGTCGAAGGATTCACTGCGCGGCTCATCGAAGCCCACCCGGACCAGGAGCTCCTTGGGGTTGTTGATCGAACCGAGGGACTGCAGGAAGCCATGGCTGCCGGCCACCGTCGCGGTGCGGGGTCCGTGCGCCAGGAGGGAGGACGTCAGCTGGGCCTGGGCGCCGTGGTGGTAACCGAGCGTCAGCGCGTTCTGGGCGTCCACGCCGTCGTCGTTCAGCCAGCCGGTGGCACTGACGGTCTGCGGGAAGCCCAGCGTGCCCAGGGCCCAGAGCAGCGGGTAAACGGTGAGGTCCAGCAGCGCGCCGCCCCCGTCCTTAGGGGCCCACAGGCGCGAGGCGGGCGAGTACGGCGCCGGGAAGCCCAGATCCGCCCCTACCCACTTGACCTCTCCGATCTCGCCGGAGGCGGCGATCTCGAAGGCCCGCTGCATGGCAGGCAGGAAGCGGCTCCACATGGCCTCCATCAGGAACAGGCCCTTGGCGCGCGCCAGCGACACGAGCTCCGAGGCCTCCCGGGCGTTGACGGTGAGCGCCTTCTCGCAGAGGACGTGCTTGCCCGCGGTCAGGGCCGCCAGCGCGATCTCGTGGTGGTGGGCGTGCGGCGTGGCGACGTAGACGACGTCGACGGCGTCGTTGGCGAGCAGCCGTTCGTAACCGGTCTGCCCGTTTTGGTCCCCGTAAGCACGCGCGAAGCCGAAATCAGAGGCGAAGGCATCCGCGGCCGCCTGCGTGCGCGAACTGACAGCGTAGAGCTCGGCGTCCGCCAGGAGTTCCAGGTCGCGGGTCACGGACGCCGCGATGCCTCCCGTAGCGATCACGCCCCAGCGCAGCCTGGCGCCTGTTGCAGTCCGGGGATCGGTGTCCGTCTGACTGAACAACCAGGGCTTGGCGATGAGGGCGGTCATGGTGCCATCCTCTCACCCGGGGGAGGGAGCGTCGGGGAGGGAGCCGCCGAAGCTGAGGGAGCGTCGGGGAGGGAGCCGCCGGTCGGTTTTGTTTGCCAGGGAGCGGCCATGGGGTGAGGGCAGCAAAAAGCCCCGGCCCGCCAGGAGGCGGAGCCGGGGCTCCCTGAGGTGCTGTCTAAACAGGAACTACTGCGTCAGCGGTCCAAGGACCGGATCGTTGACGTAGGCCGTCTTGACGTTTTCCTGCGTCACGATGACCGGTTCCAGCAGGTACGCGGGAACAACCTTGACCGTGTTGTCGTAGGACTTGTCGTCGTTGATCTCAGGCGTCTTGCCGGCCTGGAGATCCTTGACCATGGTGATCGTGTGCTCCACGAGCTTGCTGGTGTCCTTGTTGATGGTGGAGTACTGCTCACCGGCCATGATCGACTTCACGGACTCAACCTCGGAGTCCTGGCCCGTGACTACCGGAATCGGCTTGCCGGCGGCCTTGACCGAGGTGATGATGGCGCGGGCCAGGGTGTCGTTCGGGGAGAGCACGCCGTCAAGGGGTGCGCTCGCGTAGGTTCCGGCGAGCAGGGTGTCCATGCGCTTCTGGGCGTTTTCTGCCTTCCAGCCCTGGGTCACGGCCTGCTCGAAGGACGTCTGGCCGGAGAGCACCTTCAAGGTGCCGTCGTCCATCTTCGGCTTCAGGACGCTCATGGCGCCGTCGAAGAAGACCTTTGCGTTGGCGTCATCGGGGGAGCCGGCGAAGAGCTCGATGTTGTACGGGCCTTCCGGCTTCTTGGCCTTCATGCCTTCCAGCAGGGCCTGGCCCTGAAGTTCGCCCACCTTGAAGTTGTCGTAGGCCACGTAGTAGTCCACGTTCGGGGTGTTCAGCAGCAGCCGGTCATACGCGATGATCGTGGCGCCGGATTCCTTGGCCTGCTGAAGCTGGGTGCCCAGCTGCGCACCGTCGATGGCGCCGACGATGATGACCTTGGCGCCCTTGGTGATCATGGCGCTGATCTGGTTCTGCTGTTCGGAAACGCCGCCGTTGGCGAACTGCACATCCGGCTTGAAGCCGGCTTCGGTGAGTCCGTCGTTGAAGAGCGTCTCTGCCAGTACCCAGTTTTCGCTGGTCTTCTGGGGGAGTGCGACGCCGATCAGGGAGTCCTTCGGGAAGGCCTCGCCGCCGGCGGTGGAACCGCCGGTCGCCCCGCTGTCGGAGCGGCCGCAGGCTGTCAGCGCCAGTGCCGCAATAGCAGCGATTGCTGCTGCCTTTCCTGCTTTACCAATCATTCGCATTGCTTGGTTCACTTTCTTTAGATGGTGTGCGGAGAATCGTGAAGGAGCGGACTACGCGCCGCGGGAGATGACCTCTTTGGTGGAGGTGGTCTCGTCAGGCTTCATCTCGCTGCTGCGGCCGAAGTTCTTGAACATCAGGCCGATGATGGACTTCTTGCCCTGGGTCTTGTTGTAGACATCGAAGGCGACGGCGATCAGGAGCACCAGGCCCTTGATGATCTGGGTCAGGTCGGCGCCGACGCCGAGGAGCTGCAGGCCGTTGTTCAGCACGGCCATCACCAGGCCTCCGACGATCGAGCCGATCACGGTGCCGACGCCGCCGGTCACCGCGGCGCCGCCGATGAACACGGCCGCGATGGCGTCCAGTTCCCAGCCGACGCCGTCGAACGGGCCCGACGCGGTGGAACGGCCGACGAAGATCATGCCGGCGAGGCCGGCGAGGATGGACATGTTCATCATGACCAGGAAGTTGACCTTCTTGGACTGCACACCGGAGAGCTCTGCGGCGTGACGGTTGCCGCCGACTGCGTAGATGTGGCGGCCGATGACGGTCCTGGAGGAGATAAAACCGTAGACGATGACCAGGACGGCGAGGATCAGCCCGGGGATCGGGAAGGACGTGCCCGGCCGGCCGGTGGCGAAGAGGTAGGTTGCGTAGAGGATGGCGCCGCAGATCAGCACCAGCTTGACGACGCTGACCCAGGGCTCGGGCACGTCGGCGCCGAGGGCCTTGGCGTTGCGGCGGGAGCGGATCTCGCTGAAGATCACGAAGGCGACGGCGGCCAGGCCCAGCAGCACGGTGAGGTTGTTGTAGCCGGTGTTGGGCCCGATTTCGGGGAGGTAACCCGAGCCGATGTACTGGTAGTCCGCGGGAACTGGGATGGTGTTGGACTTGCCGACGAACTGGTTGGCGCCGCGGAAGATCAGCATGCCGGCCAGCGTGACGATGAACGCCGGGATGCCGACGTAGGCCGTCCAGAATCCTTGCCAGGCTCCGATCAGGACTCCCAGCAGCAGCCCCATGAGGATGCCCAGGTACCAGGGAATGCCCCAGTCTCTGATGAACAGGGCCACACAGACGCCCACGAACGCCGCCACCGAGCCGACGGACAGGTCGATGTGGCCGGCGATGATCACCAGGACCATACCGATGGCGAGGATCAGGATGTAGGAGTTGCCGTTGAAGAGGTTGATGACGTTGCCCGGGGTGAGCGTGCGGCCGTCGGTTGCAATCTGGAAGAAGATGATCAGGGCCACCAGGGCGAAGATCATGCCGAATTGGCGGGTGTTGCCGCCAAAGAGCTTCTTGAGCGCGTTCATTGTTTCAGTCCTTGTTTCCGTCAGTGTTCGGAGCGGTTAGCCACAGCGGGTCAGGCGGTCTTGCGGGCAGAGGTCATGAGCTTCATCAGGTTTTCCTGACTTGCTTCGTCCTTGTTGAGCACGCCGGTGATGGCGCCTTCGAAGATGGTGTAGATGCGGTCCGAGAGGCCCAGGAGCTCGGGCAGCTCCGAGGAAATGACAATTACGCCCTTCCCCTGGTTGGCCAACTCCTGGATGATGCCGTAGATCTCGTACTTGGCACCGACGTCGATCCCGCGGGTGGGTTCGTCCAGGATCAGCAGCTCAGGGTCGGTGAACATCCATTTCGCCAGCACCACCTTCTGTTGGTTGCCGCCGGAGAGTTTGGCGACGCCTTCCTCCACGGACGGTGCCTTGGTCCGCAGGGATTTGCGGTATTGCTCGGCCACGGTGAAGACCTTGTTGGCGTCGATGACGTTGTTTTTACTGACCTTGCGCAGGTTTGCGGAGACCGTGGTGGCCTTGATGTCGTCCAGCAGGTTCAGCCCGAGCATCTTGCGGTCCTCGGTGACGTAGCCCAGTCCGGCGTCGATGGCCTGGCGGACGCTCTTGAGCTCCACCTCCTTGCCGTCCAGATAGACGTGCCCGGAGAGGAACCGGCCGTAGGACCGGCCGAAGACAGAGCGGGCCAGCTCGGTGCGGCCCGCGCCCATCAGCCCGGCGAAGCCGACGATCTCGCCGCGCCGGACAAAGAAGTTGGAGTTCTTGCAGACCATGCGGTCCTGGATCTGCGGGTGGCCCACGTTCCAGTTCTTGACCTCGAAGAAGACCTCGCCGATCTTCGGCTCGTGGTCCGGGAACCGGGATTCCAGGGTCCGGCCCACCATGCCCTTGATGATGCGGTCCTCGTCGACGCCGTCGGCCTTGACGTTGAGAGTCTCGATCGACTTGCCGTCGCGGATGATGGTGATGGAGTCCGCGATCTGCTCGATCTCGTTCAGCTTGTGGGAAATGATGATGGACGTGATGCCGCGGCCCTTGAGGCCGAGCATGAGGTCCAGCAGGTGCTGGGAGTCGGATTCGTTCAGCGCCGCCGTGGGCTCGTCGAGGATGAGCAGCTTCACCGACTTGTTCAGGGCCTTGGCGATTTCGACGAGCTGCTGCTTGCCGACGCCGATTTCCTTGATCGGGGTTTCCGGGTCCTCCCGGAGCCCCACCCGGGCCAGCAGCTCGGTGGAGCGGACCCGGGCCTCGGCCCAGTCGATCACGCCGCGCTTGGTGGGCTCGTTGCCCAGGAAGATGTTCTCCATGATGGAGAGCTCGGGGATCAGGGCGAGTTCCTGGTGGATGATTACGATGCCGGCGTGCTCGCTGGCCCGGATGTCCTTGAACTGCTGGACTTCGCTCTGGTACACAATGTCGCCGTCGTAGCTGCCAAACGGGTAAACCCCGGAGAGCACCTTCATCAGGGTGGACTTGCCGGCGCCGTTCTCACCGCAGATCGCGTGGATCTCACCGGCCTTCACCCGCAGGTTCACCTCGGACAAGGCTTTAACGCCGGGGAACTCTTTGGTGATGGAGCGCATCTCGAGAATAATCGGATCGCTGTGCGTGTTGAGGGACGTCATCTGCCCTTACGCCTCCAATGCATGACTTCGTTGTCCGCCCCTGCAAACCGCAAGGCCGTCTGATGAGAAAGTAAACTGGATCACAGGCATTGTCGTCAAGTCTTTAACGCAACGGCCCGGTAACGAAAACTTAGTTCCGCCGGATTCCGGCGTGCTGGAAGACCAGTGCGGTGGCTCCGAGCGCCTCGGCCCGGTCACCCAATGAGGACATGGTGAGCGTTGTCGTTTCACCGATGACGGGCACCGCGTGCCGGATCAGGCCCCGCCGGATCGGGTCCAGCAGCAGTTCGCCGAGCCCTGCCAGCGGTCCGCCGACCACAATCACTTCGGGGTTGATCAGGTTGGCCACATTGCCCAGCGCGCGGCCGACGGCGAGCCCGGCGTCGTCGACGACGCGCAGGGTCGCGGAGTCCCGAGCAACGGCCTTGCGGACGATGTCTTCCGGGGTGATCGGCTTGTCCTCGCCGCGGCTCAGGAGCTCGATCATGGTGGTGGTGGAGGCGATGGTTTCCAGGCATCCGCGGTTGCCGCAGCGGCAGATGAGCCCGTGCTCGTGGATGGTTGCGTGCCCGATTTCGCCGGTGATGCCCACGTTGCCGTAGTAGGGCATCCCGTTCAGGATCAGCCCCGCGCCGATGCCGGAGCCGATCTTGAGGAACATCAGGTTGCTGATACCGGTGTGCGGCCCCCAGGTCACCTCGGAGAGGGCGCCCAGATTGGCGTCGTTGTCCACGAAAACCGGGAGATCCAGCGCATCTTCGAGGCGCTGCAAGATGTTGATGCCCACCCATTCGGGCAGGATGGCGCCCTGCGCCACGGTGCCCGTGCGGCGGTCTATGGGGCCGGGGATGCCCACGCCGGCACCGACGACGGCGCTGCGTTCCACGCCGCTGCCGGCCAGGAGCCGGTCAAGGAGCCCGACGGCGGCGACGATGCCTTCTTCGGCATGGTGGCCCAGGGGGAGCAGGATCGATTCCTCGGCGATCACGTGATAGCTCAGCGAAGCCAGCACAACGCGCAGGTGCCGGCGGCCGAAGTCGATGCCGACCGCCACGGCGCCGTTGCTGTTGAGCCGGACGTTCAGGGCCCGCCGCCCGGAGCTGGTGGTCGGTTCGGTGGAGGCCAGTCCGGCGTCCTGCATAATCTTGACGATGTTCGAGACCGTGGCCGTGGAGAGGCCGGTCTGCCGTGCCAGTTCCGCTTGCGTGGAGGGCCCGGCGAGAAGGCATTCTATGATCCGCTGCTGGTTCAAATGCCGGAGGGCGGACTGTGATCCGGGATTTTTAGTGCGGCTCCTCGTTGAGCGCGTTGGTGAGGGCATGCATGAAGCGTCCCGCATCGGACGCTTGTAGTCAAGAAGTTAACGCAACTGGCCGCCCGTGTCGTCGCGGCGGCGGCCGGGCGCCGCCGTCGTCGGCCGCCGAACGGGACCGGGCTGGGCGTCAGCCGTGCATGTCCCGGTGCGCCCTGGCCAGCTCACGGTAATGCGCCGCGTTCTGCTGGACGCCGGCGAATTCCTCGTCGCTCAGTTCGCGCCGGACCTTGGCCGGCACCCCGGCCACCAGCGAGCGGGGCGGGACCACGGTTCCTTCCAGGACCACGGCGCCGGCCGCGATGAGGGACCCGGCGCCGATCACGGCACCGTTGAGGATGGTGGCGCTCATGCCGATCAGGCAGTCGTCCTCGACCGTGCAGCCGTGCACCACCGCGCTGTGCCCGACGCTGACCCGGGCGCCGACGGTGCAGGGGAAGCCCGGGTCCGCGTGCAGCACCACGTTGTCCTGCAGGTTGGTGCCGGCCCCCACGGTGATCGCGGCGGTGTCGGCCCGGACGGAGACGCCGTAGAAGGCGCTGGAGTCCTCGGCGAGGGTGGCCTTGCCGATCACCGAGGCGCTCGGTGCGATGAAGGCGGATTCGTGGACGGCCGGGGTGTCCCCGGCGAAAGCGTAAATGGGAGCCATGCCTCCAGCCTAGGACACACTCCATGTTGCGGGCTGGTTCCGGGCGGGGGTTGAACCGTGACCGGAGCTGAGTAGGATCGGGCCATCAAATGCGCCGTCCGGGAGGTGCTCCGTGGTGACCGAGAATGTGTTCCTGCGAACGATGCGGCGGCTGGAGAACGCGGACCGCCTGGACCCGGCCGTCCGGGCTGCGGACCCGCTCGCGGGCCGGCTCGTGGCCGACCGCCGGCTGCGGCGCTTTTTCCGGGGCGACGCCACCGGTATCCCGCCGCACGTCATCGCCAAGGATGTGCCCTTCGGCGCCTGGTTCATGGCGATCTTCCTGGACTTTTTTCCCGACGCCGACGCCGGCGCCCGTCGGGCAGCGACGCGGCTGGTGGCCCTCGGTGTCGTCGCCGCGACGCCCACCGGAATCAGCGGCTGGGCCGAATGGGCCCGGGCGGACCGCGGCACCCGGCGGGTCGGCGTCGTCCATGCCGCTGTCAACCTCGCTGCCACGCTCATTTTCGTGGCGTCCTGGGCCGCGCGGACCCGGGACCGGCACCGTCTGGGCGTGGGGCTGGCCCGCGCGGGCGGGGCCCTGCTGATCGTCGGGGGTTTCCTGGGTGGGTACATGGGCCGTACGCGCCGCCGCTGAGCCCAACCAGCTGGCAGCAGGGAGAGGGTTAGGCGGGGGAGCGCAGGACCGTGAAGCCCGGTCCCTGGTCTGGTCCCTGTCCCGCAGAACCCGGTTCCGGGAGCACGACGGCGATCGGGGCGCCTGGTGCCGCCACCCGCTCGAGCTCGCGGACGACGTCGCCCCAGTCCTCCGGCGCCAGGCCGGCCAGTGCGTCCACCGCCCACACGGAAGGGAAGGCCGAGTCGGCAAACGGCAGCGACGGGGCACCGGCCACGGAGGCTTCCAGCCCATGGGCCCGGGCGGAGTGGATGTTCTCCTCGGATCGGTCGACGCCGGTGAAGTGGATGCCGGAGCGCACAAAGCGCAGCCCGTCAGCGCCCTGGCCGCACTCGAGGCCCAGCACACCGGTGCGGCCCTCGGATTTGAGCAGGTCCACGAATTCCGGGAGCGGATCTTTTGGGGAAAGTGCCATACACCTATTCAATGACTGGCGTCAGGTGAATACAACAGCCTCAGTTGAAGACAACAGGGTCAGTTGAAGACAACCGTCCGGTTCCCGTCCAGCAGGACCCGGTGCTCGGCGTGCCATTGCACGGCCTGGGCCAGCGTGCGGCCCTCGACGTCGCGGCCCATCTGGACGAACTGCTCGGCCGTGCGCCGGTGGTCCACGCGGATGACTTCCTGCTCGATGATCGGGCCCTCGTCCAGGGCCGCGGTGACGTAGTGCGCGGTGGCGCCGATGAGCTTCACGCCGCGGGCGTGCGCCTGGTGGTACGGCTTGGCCCCCTTGAACGAGGGCAGGAAGGAGTGATGGATGTTGATGGCCTTGCCGGTCAGTTCCTGGCACAGCTCGTCGGAGATGATCTGCATGTAGCGGGCCAGGACCGTGAGCTCGACGTCGTGCTCGGCCATAAGTGCCCGGAGCTGGTCCTCGGCCTGGACCTTGGTCTCCGGCGTGACCGGAATGTGGTGGAAGGGGATGCCGTAGAACTCGGCCAGTCCCGCCAGGCCGCGATGGTTGGACACGATGGCCGGGATCTCGATCGGCAGGGTGCCGGAGCGCTGCAGGAACAGCAGGTCGTTGAGGCAGTGCGCCGACGTGCTGGCCATCAGCAGGGTGCGGACCTTCCGGCCGGCCGGGTTGAGGCTCCACTGCATGCCGAAGGCCTGGGCCACGGGCTCCAGGGCGGCCTGCAGCTCCAGCTGGGACGCCGGCGTCGTGGCCTCCACGCGCATAAAGAAGGTGCCGGTGCTCTGGCTGCCGTACTGCTGTGAGTCAGTAATGTTGCAGCCCGCAACGAGCAGGGCGCCGGCGACGGCGTGCACGATTCCGGGGCGGTCCGGGCAGGAGAGAGTGAGGATGTATGAGGCAGTCAGCTGGTGGTCAGTCACGGAGGATAGCCTACCCGCGGCGGCGCAGGACCCGTGCGCAGGGCCCATGCGCAGCGGCTCCGCGCAAGGCTGTGCGCAGGCTGTGGCCGGGCGCCGGCCTGGGGTAGTCTGGACAGGTCGCAACTGGCGTTGGGTGGCTAACCACCAGGGAGCGGCAATCACGAAGACCACGGATCGTACGCCTGGGCCGAGGGTCATGTTTTCCGGTCGGCAGCACCCGCTGCCGGCCCGCGTCGGCACCTGGAAACGGGTGCCGGTCCCTTGGTACGCCCCGTCATCCGGAGCCGTAATCTAGGGGCGCCGCCGCGGGCCAGCCGGTAACCTGACCTTAAGCAGTAGCCCGTTGCCTAGCCAGGAGTTCCCCGTGACCACCTCTCTTAGCCTTTCGTCAGCCGCCGTGAGCAACCAGCCGCTGGCCGACCTCGATCCTGAAATCGCCGCCGTCCTCGCCCAGGAGTTGGGCCGCCAGCGCGGCACCCTGGAAATGATCGCCTCCGAGAACTTCGCCCCGCGCGCAGTCATGGAGGCCCAGGGCTCGGTCCTGACCAACAAGTACGCCGAGGGCTACCCCGGCCGCCGCTACTACGGCGGCTGCGAATACGTGGACATCGCCGAGCAGTTGGCGATCGACCGCGTGAAGGAGCTGTTCGGCGCCGAATTCGCCAACGTCCAGCCGCACTCCGGCGCCCAGGCCAACGCCGCGGCCCTGTCCGCGATGATCAAGCCGGGCGACAAGATCCTCGGCCTGTCGCTGGCCCACGGCGGGCACCTGACCCACGGCATGAAGCTGAACTTCTCCGGCAAGCTCTACGACGTCGCCGCCTACCAGGTGGAGGAAGACAACTTCCGCATCGACATGGACAAGCTCCGCGAGCAGGCCATCGCCGAGAAGCCCCAGGTGATCATCGCCGGCTGGTCCGCCTACCCGCGCCACCTGGACTTCGCCGCGTTCCGCTCCATCGCCGACGAGGTCGGCGCCCTGCTGTGGACGGACATGGCGCACTTCGCCGGCCTCGTGGCCGCCGGACTGCACCCGAGCCCGGTCCCGCACTCCGACGTCGTCACCTCCACGGTGCACAAGACCCTCGCGGGTCCCCGCTCCGGCGTGATCCTGGCCAAGCAGGAGTGGGCCAAGAAGATCAACTCCAACGTCTTCCCGGGCCAGCAGGGCGGACCGCTCATGCACGTCATCGCCGCCAAGGCCGTGGCGTTCAAGATCGCCGGCACGGAGGAATTCAAGGAGCGCCAGGAACGCGTCCTGGAAGGCGCCCGGATCATCGCCGACCGCCTGAACCAGGCCGATGTGTCCGACGCCGGCGTGTCCGTCCTCACCGGCGGCACCGACGTGCACCTGGTCCTGGTGGACCTGCGCAACTCCCAGCTGGACGGCCAGCAGGCCGAAGACCTCCTGCACTCCGTGGGCATCACCGTCAACCGCAACGCCGTCCCGTTCGACCCCCGCCCGCCGATGGTCACCTCCGGCCTGCGCATCGGCACGCCCGCCCTGGCCACCCGGGGCTTCGGCGCCGGGGAGTTCACGGAGGTCGCGGAGATCATCGCCACCGCGCTGAAGGCCGGCTCCGCCACGGATGTGGAGGCCCTCCAGTCCCGGGTGGACAAGCTCGCCGCCGACTTCCCGCTGTACCCGCAGCACGAGCAGTGGTGAACGGATGACCACGGAGACCACCAACGTCCACGCCAACACCGCCCGGATCCTTGACGGCAAAGCCACTGCCGCCACGATCAAGGCCGAACTGACCGAACGCGTCGCCGCCCTCAAGGCCCAGGGGATCGTTCCGGGCCTCGGCACCATCCTGGTGGGCTCTGACCCGGGGAGCACCTGGTACGTGGGCGGTAAGCACAAGGACTGCGCCGAGGTGGGCATCACGTCCATCCGCCGCGACCTGCCGGAAGACACCACCCAGGAGGAGCTGCTGGCCGTGGTCCGGGAGCTCAACGACAACCCGGAATGCACCGGCTACATCGTCCAGCTTCCGCTGCCCAAGCACATTGACCAGGACGTCATCCTGGAGGCCATGGACCCCGACAAGGACGCCGACGGCCTGCACCCGATGAACCTCGGCCGGCTGGTGGCCAACGTCAGCGGCCCCATGAAGTCCCCGCTGCCCTGCACGCCGAAGGGCTGCGTGGAGCTGCTCACCCGGCACGGCATCAACCTCAACGGAAAACGCGTTCTGGTGGTGGGCCGCGGCGTCACCATCGGCCGTCCCGTGGGGCTGCTGCTCACCCGCAAGGATGTCAACGCCACGGTGATCCTTGCCCACACCGGCACCGTCGACCTGCCCGCCGAACTGCGGCAGGCCGACGTCGTGATCGCCGCGGCCGGGCAGCCGCACATGATCAAGGCGGCGGACCTCAAGCCGGGTGCGATTGTGCTCGACGTCGGCGTCAGCCGCGTCGAGGACGGCTCCGGCAAGGCGGTGGTCACCGGAGACGTGGACCCCGCCGCGGCCGACGTCGCCGCCTGGCTCTCCCCGAATCCCGGGGGAGTGGGCCCCATGACCCGCGCGATGCTGCTGGCCAACGTGGTGGAAACCGCGGAACGCCACGCAGCAGGCAGCACCTCCGGCGCTGGGACTGGCGACGCCTGAGTCGTCCAACGCCTGAGTCTTCCAATGCCTGGGCTGACCGCAGGGCGCTGTCTCCTGTGAAGGAGGCGGCGCCCTGCGGCGTTTAAGCCCGGGAGGTAACGGAATGGCAAACGTCTGGATTTTTTACGAAAAGACTCTTTCATAGTTCGGCCGTTTCCATTACCGTGTTCGGGTGCCTGAACTCGCCTCAAAGCAAACCCCACCCTCGGAAGCCGCCCCCATGGCCGCCCACCAAAGCCGTCCCTCAAGCGCCGGCAGCCCCTCCGCTGCCGGCGCTCCGCAGTACGTCATCACTGCCGAAAACCTGACCAAGCGCTACGGCGACGTCGCCGCCGTCGACGGCATTTCCTTCTCCGTGCCCGCCGGCGAGGCCTTCGGCCTGCTCGGTCCCAACGGCGCCGGCAAGTCCACCACCATGAAGATGATCGGCGGAGTGTCCGAGCGGACCTCCGGAAACCTCAGCATCATGGGCCTGGACCCCGACCAGAATGGCCCGGAAGTCCGCGCGCACCTGGGTGTCGTCCCGCAGCAGGACAACCTGGATGAGGAACTCAAGGTCCGGGACAACCTGCTGGTCTACGGCCGCTACTTCGGCCTGCCCATGAGCTACCTCAAGCCGAAGGCCGATGAGCTGCTGGAGTTCGCCCAGCTCACGGACAAGGCCAAATCCAAGGTCGACGCGCTCTCCGGCGGCATGAAGCGCCGGCTCACCATCGCGCGCTCCCTCATCAACGAACCCAGGATCCTGCTGCTGGACGAGCCCACCACCGGGCTGGACCCGCAGGCCCGGCACATCCTCTGGGACCGGCTGTTCCGGCTCAAGGAACAGGGTGTCACCCTGATCCTCACCACCCACTACATGGACGAGGCCGAGCAGCTCTGCGACCGGCTGATCGTGGTGGACAAGGGCAGGATCATGGCCGAGGGGTCGCCCGCCAGCCTGATCCGCGAGTACTCCACCCGCGAAGTCCTGGAACTGCGCTTCGGCTCGGAACGCAACGCCACCGTCGGTGCCGAACTGGAAGGGATCGGCGATCGGCTGGAAACCCTGCCGGACCGCGTCCTGATCTACGCGCACGACGGCGAGGCCGCCCTTGAGGAAGTCTCCGCCCGCGGACTGCGCCCGGTGACCTCGCTGGTGCGCCGGTCCTCGCTGGAGGACGTTTTCCTGCGCCTGACCGGCAGGAGCCTCGTTGACTAAGAAGGTGGAGCTGGCTAAGAAGGCAGAGTTGACGGAATCAACTCAAGCGGCCGGCGCGACGGCGGCCCCCGCCCTGCGCGCGCACTCGCCGGAGGTCTCCGCGGCGAAGGCCCGGAAGTGGGGCGCGTTCTACTACGCCGAGCAGGTCCTGCGGGTGATGAAGGGCTACGGCTGGACCATCGTGATGTACGGCGTCGGGCAGCCGGTCGCGTATCTCTTTGCGATGGGCGTCGGTCTGGCCACCCTCGTGGACACCAACAGCACGGCGGCGTTCGGCGGGGTCAGCTACCTCGTGTTCATCGCCCCGGCCCTGCTGATCTCGGCTGCCGTGATGACCGCCGCGAACGAGTTCACCTTCCCGGTGATGGACGGATTCAAATGGCGCCGGGTCTACTACGGGCCGCACGCCTCGCCGTTGACCCCGGAGCAGATCGCGCTAGGTCAGATCATCGCCGTCACGGTGCGCCTGCTGCTGCAGTCCGCCATCTACTTCGGCGTGGTGGCGTTGTTCGGCGCGTCCCCGAGCCCCTGGGGCTGGGCCTCCATCCTGGTCGCCACCCTCGCCGGGCTGTCCTTCGGCCTGCCGCTGATGGCGTACGCGGCCTCCATCAAGGAGGACAAAGGCCAGTTCGCCATGGTGATGCGCTTCATCGTGATGCCGCTGTTCCTGTTTTCCGGCACCTTCTTCCCGCTGGACACCCTGCCCCTCGCCGTGCGCTGGATCGGCTGGACCTCCCCGATCTGGCACGGCACGGAGCTGGGCCGCGTGCTCAGCTACGGCTACGAGGAGCCGCCGCTGCTGACCATCGCGCACCTCGTGTTCCTGCTGGCGCTTTGTGTCGTCGGCTGGATCCTGACCAAACGCCAGTTCGTCAAAAGGATGGGCGGATGAGCGCCATCACCACCGGCCGGGGGCCGGGGAGCAGCAGTGTCACCGAGGCGGCCCGCAACCGGCACTTCGGCTCGCTCTACTCCCGCAACGTCCGCGCCGTCGTCGCCCGCGGGCTGATGGCCACCAAAAGCAGCAACTGGATGGTCATGCTCTCGGGCTTCTTTGAGCCGGTGCTGTACCTGATCTCGATGGGCGTGGGCCTGGGCGCGATCGTCGGCTCGGTGCAGGGTCCCGGCGGCGGGGAAATTTCCTATGCGGCGTACATCGCCCCGGCGCTGCTGGCCGTGTCCGCGATGAACGGCGCCGTCTACGATTCCACCTGGAACGTGTTCTTCAAGATGAACTTCGCCAAGCTGTACCAGGGCATGCTGTACACCTCCCTGGGCCCGCTGGACGTCGCCATGGGCGAGATCTTCCTGGCCCTGCTCCGCGGCCTGATGTACGCCACCGGATTCACCGCGGTGATGGGCCTGATGGGGCTGATCACCACACCGTGGGCCATCCTGATGATCCCAGCCGCGGTGCTGATCGCCTTCGGCTTCGCGAGCTTCGGCATGGGCATCACCAGCTACATGAAGACATTCCAGCAGATGGACTGGATCAACTTCGTGATGCTGCCCATGTTCCTGTTCAGCGCCACGTTCTACCCGCTCAGCGTCTACCCGCAGTACATCCAGTGGCTCATCCAGGCCATGCCGCTGTGGCACGGCGTCGAGCTGCTGCGGCAGATCAGCGTGGGCGTCTTCACCCCGGCCACCGCCGTGCATATCGGCTACTACCTCGTGATGATCGCCCTCGGCGTGCTGCTCACCACCGGGCGGCTGCGCAAGCTGTTCCTCAAATAGCCTTCAGGAGACGGAGAACCCATGATCGGCAAACTGCACGCCCTTGTGATCGACTGCGAGGACCCGGACACCCTGGCCGCCTTCTACCAGGAACTGCTGGGCATGACCCGGGTCCACGAGGAGGACGGCTTCATCTCGATCGGCGATGCCGCCGGCGTGCCGTCCGTGGACTTCCAGCGCGTCGAACGGCTGGTCCGTCCGCAGTGGCCCGACGCCGACCATCCGCAGCAGATGCACGTGGACGTGCTGGTGGACGACCTCGACGCCGGCGAAGCGGCGGTCCTCCGGCTCGGCGCCACCAGCCTCGACGCCGGCACCGAAACCTTCCGCGTCTACGCGGACCCCAGCGGCCACCCGTTCTGCCTCGTTTTGTCGTAGGGCCTGTTGTCGGGATCGCCGTCGCCCGGGGCTGTTCGCCCGGGGTGGAAGCGGGCGGGGCCGCCGCGGGGGTTTGCGATAATGGGCTCATGCAATCTCTGGGCAACTCCGAGTCTTCCAAGCCGTCCGCGTACAACACCGCCACGGGCAAGTTCTCCATGCTCCGCATCAGCGGACCCGGAATGATGGTTTTTATCATCGCCTTCGTCGTGGCGGTCATCTTTGCCGCGAACCAGAACGACGTCGTCGGCTGGATCGTGGCGATCATCGCCGGCTTCTGGCTTGCCCTGGCCGCCTTCGTCGTCTTCAGCATCCAGAAGGCGGCCCGGAAGGCCGGCGCCAAACTCACCGAAGCGCAGAACGCCTTCAACGCGGCGGCCGGCCGGGCGCCGTCGTCGGGCAGTGTTGACCACGGCAGCACCCGCGTCGTGGAGGTCCGCCGGGAAGCGGACGAGGTCCGGGACCTGAAGCTGGACCACTCATTCAAGATTGTGCAGGTGCAGGTCCGCGTCGTCGAGCAGGAGCGGGCGAAGGGGGCGGCCTCGGACCAGGACACCATCCGGCGCGCACTCGAGACCATTGAGATCACCGCCACCAACGCCCGGGACATGATCAAGTCCTCCGGCGGCAGGGACGAGCCCGTATCCGGAACCATTGTCGACTAGAGTGGATCGGGTGAGCTCGGCATTGAAGAAGGACAACCTTCGCATCGCATCAGTCAACGTCAATGGCCTACGTGCCGCCTACAAAAAGGGCATGGCGGAGTGGCTGGAGCCGCGCGGAGTGGACATCCTGTGCCTGCAGGAAGTCCGCGCGCCTGACGCGATCGTCCAGGAACTGCTCGGCGAGGGCTGGTACATCCTGCACGCCGAGGCCGAGGCCAAGGGCCGCGCCGGCGTCGCGATCGCCTCCCGCGAAGAGCCGCAGGCCACCCGGGTGGGCATCGGCGATGACTATTTCGCCACCGCCGGGCGTTGGGTCGAAGCCGACTACATTGTCCGCAACGCGGCGGGGGAGGCCTCGCAGTTAACCGTGGCCAGCGCGTATGTGCACTCCGGCGAGGCCGGCACCCCCAAGCAGGACGACAAATTCCGTTTCCTCGACGTTATGGTCAGCAGGCTCCCCGAACTGGCCAAACACAGCGACCATGCCCTGGTGGTGGGCGACCTCAACGTCGGCCACACGGAGCTGGACATCAGGAACTGGAAAGGCAACGTCAAACGTGCCGGCTTCCTGCCCGAGGAGCGCGCCTACTTTGACCGCTTCTTTGGCGAGGAGATTGGCTGGAAGGATGTTCACAGGGGCCTGGCGGGTAACGTCGACGGCCCCTACACTTGGTGGTCGCAACGGGGACAGGCCTTCGACAACGACACCGGCTGGCGCATTGATTACCATATGGCCACGCCCGGCCTCGCTGCAGCCGCAGTGTCGGCCGTTGTTGACCGGGCACCGTCCTGGGACACCCGCTTCTCCGACCATGCCCCGCTGGTAGTGGACTACCGGCTCTAGCCCTAAGGCCTCCACGAATGACCTCTTCTTCCACTGTGACTCCCGTGAACGACGCCGACGCCGAACCCGCCGCTGCGGCCCCCGTTCCCTCAACAGGGACGCGCCAGCGCATCCTCTCCGGCATGCAGCCCTCCGCGGATTCCCTGCACCTGGGCAACTACCTCGGCGCCCTGGTGAACTGGGTCCGCATGCAGGACGAGTACGACGCCGTCTTTTTCATCCCGGACCTGCACGCGATCACGGTCCCGCAAGATCCGGCCGAACTGGCCCACCGCACCCGCGTCACGGCCGCGCAGTACATCGCCGGCGGCGTGGATGTGGACAAGTGCACGCTCTTTGTCCAGTCCCAGGTGCCCGAACACGCCCAGCTGGCCTGGGTCCTGAACTGCATCACCGGCTTCGGCGAGGCCTCCCGGATGACCCAGTTCAAGGACAAGGCCTCACGGCACGGCTCGGACCAGGCCAGCGTCGGGCTGTTCACCTACCCCATCCTGCAGGCCGCGGACATCCTCCTCTACCAGCCGCACGGCGTTCCGGTGGGCGAGGACCAGCGCCAGCACGTGGAGCTCAGCCGCGATCTTGCCCAGCGCTTCAACACACGCTTCGGTGAGACGTTCAACGTTCCGGCGCCCTTCATCCAGAAGGAATCGGCGAAGATCTACGACCTGCAGCACCCGACCGCGAAGATGTCCAAGTCGGCGGAATCACCGGCGGGCCTGATCAACCTGCTGGACGATCCCAAGGTCATCACCAAACGGATCAAATCCGCGGTTACGGACGCGGAAACGGAGATCCGGTTCGACCGCGAGGCCAAGCCGGGGGTCTCCAACCTCCTGACCATCTACTCGGCTATTACCGGGCAGAGCGTTGAGGCCCTTGTCGCTGCCTACCAGGGCAAAATGTACGGCCACCTCAAGGTTGACCTGGCCGAGGTGGTGGCAGAGCACCTGACCCCCATCCGCGACCGAGCCAACGAACTGCTCAATGACCCCGCGGAGCTTGACCGGCTGCTGGCCCTCGGCGCTGACAAGGCCCGCCAGATCGCTGCGGTCACCCTGACCGACGTCTACGCGAAGGTGGGTTTCCTGCCCTACGCCGGAACCCGGGGAGTCCGCTAGGCCAATGTCCTCCGTCAGCAGAGTCACCGCCAGCGAGCCGAAACGCGCCAGCACGCGCGCCGTCGGGAGCGCCGCTCCGGACGCCGCGGACGCCGGGGACAACGGACAGGGCAGCGAGGGCATCAGCATCGGCGTGATCCTGGGATTCCCGGACGAGATCGCCGAGGAGCTCCAGCGCTGGCGCGCGTCGTTCGGAGATCCCATGGCGGAGGTCATCCCGGCCCACATCACGCTGGTGACCACCACCATGACCCAGGACTGGGAAGCGACCCGCAGCCATGTCCGCGAGATCGCCAGCCAGCAGGAGCCGTTCAACGTGACCATCGCGGGCACCGGATCCTTCCGGCCGGTCTCCCCGGTGGTCTTCCTGAACGTCGAGGACGGTTTCGGGGACTGCGTGAACCTGCACCGCCAACTGCAGTCCGGCCCCCTGGAGCGGGAGCTGCCATTTGCCTACCACCCGCACGTCACTGTGGCCCACGACGTCGCCCCGGAAAGCCTCGACGAAGCCGAAACGGTCCTCAAGGATTACCGGGCCACGTTCCCGGTGGCTAGCATGGGACTCTACGAGCACGATGACAACGGCATTTGGCAGCTACGGGAAGAGCTTGACTTTGGGACCAAACCTGACGACGACAGAGGCCAGGACGGCACCGCAGGCGCCCGGTAAGCCGCCCCTTCCCACCGACCTGGCCGGGTTGAAGCTGGAGGTCATCCGCAAGCGCGTCGACTGGGGCAGGGCCCGACGGGCCGGCGGCGGGGGACTGGCATCGGTCATGGCCATGGTCGGGTGGTTGCTGGCCCGGCTCAACACGCTGTTGCCCCTGCGGGCCTTCCAGCACTACGGCCGCCAGCACGGCCCGCTGATGAGTGCCGGCATCGGGTTCAGGATGTTCTTCTCCATCACTGGTCTGTTGGCCACGGGGCTCTCCCTGGCCGGCCTCTTCCTGAGCGGCCAGCCGGCGCTGCTGGACCAAATCATCAAGAGTGTGGCCATGACCGCACCCGGCCTCCTGCAGGTGGACGGCAGCGAGGGCCTGGTGGACCCGTACGCGCTGCTGAATCCCACCAGCCTGGGCTGGGCGGCCGTGATCGCCGCCGCCGTGACCGTATTTACGTCCCTGGGCTGGATCAGCGGCATCCGCGACGGCGTGCGCGGCATGATGCAGCTCGGCCCGCGGGGCATGAACCCGGTCCTGCAGATACTGCTCGACGTCGGCACGCTGATCCTGCTGGGAATCGCCCTGGTGATCAGCGCGGCAGCGTCCCTGGTGTTCGGGACGGCCGCCGACTGGGTGACCGAGCAGCTGAGCCTCGATCCGCTGCTGGCCGGCCCCCTGACCACCTCCGTGACGATCCTCGTGCCCCTGCTGCTCGGCTGGGGTACCGCCCTGATCATGTTCCGGGTGGCGGCGGGGCTGAAACCGGCCCGCCGCGCCCTGCTGGAAGGCACCATCCTCGCCGCAGTGGGCACCACTGTGCTGCAGATCTTCAGCACCCAGCTGCTGGCCAGTGCCGGAAAGAACCCCATCCTGGCGCCCTTCGCCATCATCATCGGCCTGCTGATCTGGTTCAACCTGGTCAGCCAGGTCTACGTCATCTGCGCCGCGTGGGTGGCCATCCGGGAGCAGGACCGCAACTCGGCGCCGGGCACCACCACCACGGGGTGGGGCGCCCGGCGCGTCCAGCCGGGCAAAACGCCGGCGGAACCCCGGCCCCGGCGGGCCTCATGGTCCGCCGCGTTCAGGCGTCGAGGTACTGGTCGGCCCACGCCGAAATAATCTTCCCGGCACGGGCCGCCTGGCCCTTGGCCGTCAACAGATGATCGCTGCCCTCGAGGGACACAAAGCTGCGCGGATGCCGCGCGGTCTGGAAGATGGTGCTGGCATTCTCGATCCCCACCGTGTTGTCCGTGGGGGAGTGCATCACCAGCAGCGGCTTGCCGAGCCGCTTGATGCAGTCCGTGAGGTCCGCGTTCTCCAGGTCCTCCACGAAGTGCCGCCGGATCTCCACCCGTTTGCCGCCCAGGTCCACTTCCGCGCTTCCCTCACTGAGAATCCGGTCCAGGGCGGCGTCGAACACGTGGGCCACGTGTTTAGGCGAAAACGGCGCCCCCACCGTGGCGACGGCGTCGAGCTCCGGGATGGCACCGGCGGCGGCCAGGACGGCAGCCCCGCCGAAGGAATGGCCCACCAGCAGCGAGACCGGCCGTCCCGAGTCCCGCATGAACTCCGCCGCCTTGACGGTGTCGGCCACCTTGTGGCTGAAAGACCCCTCCGACCACAGCCCCGCGGACTCGCCGAGGCCCAGGTTGTCGAACCGGAGCATTCCCACGCCGTTGTCCGCCAGGGCCTTGCAGATCCGCGACGCCGAGGGGCTGTCCTTGCCCAGGGTGAAACCGTGCGAGAACACCCCCCAGCCCTTCACGGGGCCCTCCGGGACATCAACGATGCCGGAGAGCAGTTCGCCGGTGGAACCCTGGAAATTGACTTTTTCGGAGCGGGACACGGTGTCCCCTTTCGTGAGTGCGGGAGGACGACGACGGCGCCCCCACCCGTGAGGTGAGAGGCGCCGTCGTCGTGATGAATCTTGCGGGTGCCGGTGGCTAGATCTTGCGGGACAGAATGGCCTGCTTGACCTCGGCAATTGCCTGCGTGACCTGGATGCCGCGCGGGCACGCCTCGGTGCAGTTGAAGGTGGTGCGGCAGCGCCACACGCCCTCCTTGTCGTTGAGGATCTCCAGGCGCATGTCGCCGGCGTCATCGCGGGAATCGAAGATGAAGCGGTGTGCGTTGACGATCGCGGCCGGGCCGAAGTACTGGCCGTCGGTCCAGAACACCGGGCAGGACGACGTGCACGCGGCGCACAGGATGCACTTGGTGGTGTCGTCGAACCGCTCGCGGTCCTCGGCGGACTGCAGGCGTTCCTTGGTGGGCTCGTGGCCCCGGTTGATCAGGAAGGGCATAACCTCGCGGAAGGACTGGAAGAACGGCTCCATGTCCACGATCAGGTCCTTCTCCACCGGCAGGCCCTTGATCGGCTCGACCGTGATGGGCTTGGACGTGTCCAGGTCCTTCAAGAGGGTCTTGCAGGCGAGGCGGTTGCGGCCGTTGATGCGCATCGCATCGGAGCCGCAGACACCGTGGGCACAGGACCGGCGGAAGGAAACGCTGCCGTCCATCTCCCACTTGATCTTGTGCAGGGCGTCGAGGACACGGTCGGTGCCGTACATGGTGACCTTGAAGTCATCCCACGTGGCGTCCTCGGAGACCTCGGGGTTGTAGCGGCGCACGCGCAGGGTCACATCGAAGGACGGGATCTCCCCGCCGCCTCCGACGTGGGCGGGCAGTTCGATCTTGGAGGCTGGCTCAGCGAGTTCAGCGGTCATCTTAGTACTTCCTCACCATCGGCTCGTAGCGCGTAAAGACCACCGGTTTGGTGGCAAGCCGGATGCCGGCCGTTGTTTTGGCCGTCCCGGCAGTTCCATCCGCCGGAGCATGCTCATCCTTGTACGCCATGGAGTGCTTCATGAAATTCTCGTCGTCGCGTTCGGGGAAGTCCTCGCGGAAGTGTCCGCCGCGGGATTCCTCGCGGTGCAGGGCCGCCACGGTCATGACCTTGGCGAGTTCCAGGAGGAAGCCCAGTTCCACGGCTTCGAGGAGGTCAAGGTTGAAGCGCTTGCCCTTGTCCTGGACGCTGATCCGCTGGTACCGCTCCTCGAAGGACGCGATGTCCTTCAGGACCTGGTTCAGCGTCTCGGCGGTGCGGAACACCTGCATGTTGGCGTCCATGGTGTCCTGCAGTTCCTTGCGGATCGCAGCGACCTTCTCGGTGCCGTCGGCGGTGCGGACGTGGTCCAGCAGGTTCAGCGTGTAGGCCTCCGGGTCAGCGGGGAGCTCCACGAAGTCCGCGGTCTTGGCGTATTCCGCGGCGGCAATGCCGGCGCGCTTGCCGAAGACGTTGATGTCCAGCAGGGAGTTGGTGCCCAGGCGGTTGGAGCCGTGCACGGACACACAGGCCACCTCACCGGCGGCGTAGAGGCCCGGGACCACGGTGTCGTTGTCCTGGAGCACCTCGGCGCTGATGTTGGTGGGGATGCCGCCCATGGCGTAGTGCGCCGTCGGGAACACCGGAACCGGCTCCGTGTAGGGCTCGACGCCGAGGTAGGTGCGGGCGAACTCGGTGATGTCCGGCAGCTTGGCGTCGATGTGCGCCGGCTCAAGGTGCGTCAGGTCCAGCAGGACGTAGTCCTTGTTGGGGCCGCAGCCGCGTCCTTCGCGGACTTCGTTGGCCATGGAGCGGGCCACGATGTCACGGGGGGCGAGGTCCTTGATGGTGGGCGCGTAGCGCTCCATAAAGCGCTCACCCTCGGAGTTGCGCAGGATGGCGCCTTCGCCGCGGGCAGCCTCGGAGAGGAGGATGCCCAGGCCCGCGAGGCCTGTCGGGTGGAACTGGAAGAACTCCATGTCCTCCAGGGGGATACCGCGGCGGAACGCGATGCCCATGCCGTCGCCGGTGAGGGTGTGCGCGTTGGACGTGGTCTTGAAGACCTTGCCGGCGCCGCCGGAGGCGAACACCACGGACTTGGCCTGGAAGACGTGCAGTTCACCGGAGGCGAGGTCGTAGGAGACGACGCCGGCAACACGCTTCTGCTTGTACGGCGTTCCGTCCTCGCGGACGGCGTCTTCCTCGACGGTCAGCAGGTCCAGGACGTAGTACTCGTTGTAGAACTCGACGTTGTGCTTGACGCAGTTCTGGTACAGGGTCTGCAGGATCATGTGGCCGGTGCGGTCCGCGGCGTAGCAGGCGCGGCGGACCGGAGCCTTGCCGTGGTCGCGGGTGTGCCCGCCGAAGCGGCGCTGGTCGATCCGGCCCTCGGGCGTGCGGTTGAACGGCAGGCCCATCTTCTCCAGGTCCAGGACGGCGTCGATCGCTTCCTTCGCCATGACCTCGGCCGCGTCCTGGTCAACCAGGTAGTCGCCGCCCTTGATGGTGTCGAAGGTGTGCCACTCCCAGTTGTCCTCTTCGACGTTGGCCAGGGCTGCGCACATGCCGCCCTGCGCCGCGCCGGTGTGGGAGCGGGTGGGGTACAGCTTGGTCAGTACTGCTGTTCGGGCGCGCTGACCGGATTCGATCGCCGCGCGCATCCCGGCGCCACCGGCACCGACGATGACGACGTCGTACTTATGGACCTGCATACCAGACGCTCTTTCTCTCAAAATTCGCTAACAACACCGGCCGGCGGAGCCAGCCCGGTGAAACCTCGTGGAAATCCCTGGCCTGCACCGGGCAGGCAGGGATCGGTTGCCGCTGGGCAGCGCTGCTACGGCGCGGGGCAGAAGCCGCCGGGCAGCTGGACGCCGTTTACCACCGGGCACGGGTCGAACGTGAAGATGACCAGGGTGCCCAGGATGATGATGACGGTGGTGGCCGCGTAGAGCACGATCTTCAGCCACAGGCGCGTGGCGTCCTTCTCGGCGTAATCGTTGATGATGGTGCGCACACCGTTGGTGCCGTGCAGCATGGCGAGCCACAGCATCGCCAGGTCCCAGATCTGCCAGAACGGGTCTGCCCACTTGCCGGCCACAAAGCCGAAGTCGATCGCGTGGATGCCTTCGCCCACCAGGAGGTTGACGAACAGGTGTCCGAAGATCAGCACCACCAGGACCACGCCGGAGAGCCGCATGAAGAGCCATGCGAGCATTTCGAAGTTCCCCTTGGAACTGCCGTTGCGGCGGTACTGGGGAGCGATCCGGTTACTGCCTACCTTGGCGGCGGGCGCCTTTGCGCTGCGCGGGCTCTGAATCTCAGTTGCACTCATGGCTAGTGTCCTCCAAGGGCGAGGGAAAGGTGGCGGATGGAGAAGCCCACCATGACGACTGCCCAGAGAATGAGCACCGCCCACAGCATCTGGCGCTGGTACTTGGCGCCCTTCTTCCAGAAGTCGACGGCGATGATCCGCAGGCCGTTGAAGGCGTGGAACACGATCGCTGCGACAAGGCCCGTTTCACCCAGGGCCATCAGGGGGTTCTTGTAGGCACCGATCACTGCGGTGTAGGCCTCGGGGGACACACGCACCAGTGAGGTGTCCAGCACATGGACCAACAAGAAGAAAAAGATCACTACACCGGTAATGCGATGTCCAACCCAGGACCACATGCCTTCACGGCCGCGGTACAAGGTGCCAGCTGGTTTTGTCGGCACTGAATAAACCTCCCTGCAACACAGCGGCGCTGGCATGGGATCCACGCGGGGGGAACGCCTGCTGCGAGAGCACTCGTAAGCTCAAGCCTAAATCTAGGCTTCGCTCACAGCTTATTCAATTCAGCCACTCCTGGGTGACGGCGCCCGGCGGGGATTTTCGCGGGTTTTGAGACGAACGCCACATTCGTTGGGGCGCTGGGCTCCCCGGGAGCACCGTTGCCGGACCTGGCACCCGGGGAGTGTGGGCCCTTCGGAGCGGAGGACAGAATGCAGAGTGCGGTGCCGTGTCCGCCACGGGATCAGGGGCTGCCGCATCACGGTCCGCTAAAGTAGCGGTGATGACTACAGACAATGTGACAAGCCAGGACTCGCCGCAGGTACCGGCGCAAGATTCGGCGCTGGGCCGCTTTATTGCAGTGATTCCCGCCGGCGGCGTGGGCACCCGGCTCTGGCCGCTGTCGAGGGCGGCAGCCCCCAAATTCCTCCACGACCTCACGGGATCGGGCAGCACCCTTCTGCGTTCCACCTACGACCGGCTGGAGCCGCTCGCCGGCAAGCGCATCCTCGTGGTGACCGGCGCGGCCCACCGCGACGCTGTCTGCAGCCAGCTCCCCGAGATTGACGACGCCGACCTGGTGCTTGAGAGCGAACCCAAAGATTCCGGCGCCGCCATTGGCCTGGCCGCGGCGATCCTGCACGAGCGCAACCCGGACACCATCATGGGCTCGTTCGCGGCGGACCAGGTGATCAGCCCCGATGAGCTGTTCCACGACGCCGTCCGGGAGGCCATCCACGCGGCCGCGGCCGGCAAGATCGTCACGATCGGCATCAAGCCCACCCACCCGTCCACCGGCTTCGGCTACATCCGCGCGGGGAAGAACCTCGGCGTGGACGGCGCCCCCAGTGCCCAGGCCGTCGTCGAGTTCGTGGAAAAGCCCAGCGAGGAGATCGCCCAGGAGTACCTAGACAGCGGGGACTATGTCTGGAACGCCGGTATGTTCGTGGCGCCGGTTTCGCTGATGCTCAAGCACCTCGAAGCCAACGAACCCGAGCTTTTCGCCGGGGTCCAGGAGATCGCCCGGGCCTGGGACACCCCGGAGCGCGACGAGGTCAAGGCCCGTGTCTGGCCCACCCTGCCCAAGATCGCGATTGACTACGCCGTGGCCGAGCCGGCCGCCGCCGCCGGCGATGTCGCCGTTGTACCAGGCACCTTCCGCTGGGACGACGTCGGGGACTTCGCCTCGGTGGGCCGGCTCCACAGCGCGAAGGAAGTCAAGGACGTCACCGTGATCGGGGAAGGCGCCCGCGTTTTTACCGAGGATGCGAGCGGTGTGGTGGTGTCCGATACCAAGCGTGTGATCGCGCTGATCGGGATCAAGGACATCGTTGTGGTGGACACCCCGGATGCCCTTCTGGTGATGCACAAGGAGCACTCCCAGCGCGTGAAGCAGGCCGTCGATGCGCTCAAGGCCAGCGGCGACACCGACGTTCTCTAGTTCCGGCGAGGCGTCTGGTCCCGGTGAGGCGTCGTCCGGGCCCTTCGGCCCTAGCGGGGGCGCCGGAAGTGTTTCCCGGTTCGTAACGCGCCGTACGCGATGCCGCTATTTATTGTCCGCTCGCTAGAGTTATTCTGTGCGCAATTACTCTACTGAAGCTGAGCCCACCACATTGGTGGGGCCGTGGCTCGAGCCTCTCCTGCCCGAGCTGATCGCCTTCCGGCGGGACCTGCACGCGCACCCGGAACTCTCCTTCAAGGAATTCCGCACCACGGACAAGCTCTTCCAGCGACTCGAGGAAGCCGGCCTCAAACCCCGGCGCCTCGACGGGACGGGCCTGACGGTTGATATCGGAGACGGCCCGATCGCCACCGCCCTGCGCGGCGACATTGACGCCCTGCCCATCATCGAGGAAACCGGCCTGCCGTTCGCCTCGAAGAACCACGGCGTCACCCACGCCTGCGGCCACGACGTCCACACCGCCACCATGCTCGGCGCGGCCCTGGTCCTGCAGCGCATGCACGAGCAGTCGCCGCTGGGCGGTTCCGTGCGGATCATCTTCCAGCCGGCCGAGGAAACCATGCCCGGCGGCGCCCAGAGCTGCATCCAGCAGGGAGTCCTCGAGGGTGTTCCCCGGATCCTGGCGCTGCACTGTGACCCCCGCATCGAAGTGGGGAAGATCGGCACCCGGATCGGCGCCATCACCTCCGCCTCGGACACCATCAAGATCGAGCTGACAGGGCGCGGCGGCCACACCTCCCGCCCGCACCTCACGGAAGAGCTCGTGTTCGCCCTCGCCCAGATCGCGGTCAACGTCCCGGCGGTCCTGTCCCGCCGGGTGGACGTCCGCAGCGGCGTCTCCGTCGTCTGGGGCCACATTTCCGCCGGCTCCGCCCCCAACGCGATCCCGGCCAGCGGCTACATGGCCGGCACCATGCGCTGCCTGGACCGCGACGCCTGGCACAGCGCCGGCAAGATCCTCGACGAGGTGGTGCAGCAGATCGCCGCACCGTACGGCGTCGACGTGCACCTGGAGCACACCCGCGGCGTGCCGCCCGTGGTGAACTCCGAACACGAGACCGCGCTGATCGAGGCCGCAGCCCGTGCCGAGATCGGCGAAGGGGCTGTGGTCCTCACCCCGCAGTCAATGGGTGGGGAGGACTTCGCCTGGTTCCTCGCGGACCTCCCCGGCGCCATGATGCGCCTCGGCACCAAGACCCCCGGCGGCGAGGAGTACGACCTGCACCGCGGCGACTACATCCTGGACGAACGTGCCCTGGGCCTGGGCGTGCAGGTCCTTACCGCCGCAGCCCTGCGCACCATCCGCGACCTCTAAGCCGCCGCCCGCGGGCACGCCCCGCCCAGGTGAGACTTCGCGGCGTATTTCAGTTGTGCACAATCTAATTGTGGGCTATCGTATTTACGTGACCAACTCGCCCCGTGACAACGCCCCCCGGCTGGACAAGCAGCTGTGCTTCGCCATGTACTCGGCCTCGAGGGCCGCGACGGCGGCGTACCGGCCCCTCCTCGACGAGCTCGGCCTGACGTACCCGCAGTACCTCGTCATGCTGGTGCTCTGGGAAGACGAGCCGCGCAGCGTCCGCGAACTGGGGGAGGAGCTGGGGCTCGACTCCGGTACCCTCTCCCCGCTGCTCAAGCGGCTCGAGTCGCTGGGCCTCGTGGAACGGCGCCGGTCCGCCGAGGACGAGCGCCGGGTGGAGGTTTTCCTGACCGAAGCCGGCACTGCACTCAGCACGGGGTCGGCCGCGATCCCGCAGCGGTTGGCCGACGCCGCGGGGCTCTCGCCCGCCGAACTCGAACAGCTCCGCGAGACCCTCGGCCGGCTTACCGCCGCCCTGCACGCCTCCCACTAAGGCCCGCCCCCCAGCGAAGCCCGCCCCCGACGTCGAAATCGCGGCAGGCGCGCCGGCTCGCCGGAAGCTTACGGCGCCTGCGCAGGCCGCCGGCGAATTCGCCGCCGGCCACCAGATTTTTCCCAACAGATTGGATGTCCCATGAAGACTCTCTATACAGCTGAAGCCCTAGCCTCCGGCGAGGGCCGCGACGGCACCGCCGTCACCAAAGACGGCCGGCTCAGCGTGGCCCTGGCCAGCCCGGTGGAACTCGGTGGCAGCGGCGAAGGCACCAACCCGGAACAGCTCTTCGCCGCCGGCTACGCAGCCTGCTTCCACTCCGCGCTGCGCCTCGTCGGGCGCCAGCAGAAGGCGGACCTGACGGATTCCGCCGTCGCCGCCCGGATCCACCTTGGCGCCCTCGCCGACGGAGCCGGCTACGGCATCGCCGCTGAACTCGAGATCGCCCTGCCCGCCGTGGACCGGGACACGGCGGAAGCCCTGGTCGCCCAGGCGCACGAAGTCTGCCCCTACTCCAACGCCACCCGTGGAAACATCACTGTCGACATCAAGATCCTGGAGGTCGCCGCATGAGCGCCAACACCGGAACCATCGCCCTTCCCGCCACAACCCGCGAGATCCAGCTGGCATCGCGTCCGCACGGCCGCCCCGTGCCGGAGAACTTCCGCCTGGCCGAGACCGCACTGCCTGAACTCCAGGACGGCCAGGTCCTGGTCCGCAACCTCTTCATCTCGGTGGACCCGTACATGCGCGGCCGGATGAACGACGTCAAGTCCTACTCGGCGCCGTTCGCCGTGGACGCCGCGCTGGACGGCGGCGCCGTCGGTGAGGTCATCGCCTCCCGGTCATCGGACCGCCAGGTGGGCGACGTCGTCGTCCATTCCCTGGGCTGGCGTGAATATGCCGTGCTCGACGCCGGCGCCACCACCCCCGCCCGCACCGATCTGGCCCCTGCGCAGGCTTTCCTCGGCGCCCTGGGCATGACCGGGCTGACGGCGTATGCCGGCCTGCTCAAGGTCGCGGACTTCAAAGCCGGTGACGTCGTGTTCGTCTCAGGCGCAGCGGGTGCCGTCGGCTCCCTCGTGGGGCAGATCGCCAAGGCCATGGGCGCCTCCCGCGTCATCGGCAGCGCCGGCTCGCCGGAGAAGGTGGCCAGGCTGCTGGAGCTCGGTTTTGATGCGGCGTTCGACTACCACGACGGCCCGGTTACCGAGCAGCTCGCCGCGGCCGCCGGCGACCGCGGGATCGACGTGTATTTCGACAACGTCGGCGGGGAACACCTCGAAGCCGCCCTGTCGGCGCTCACGGTCGGCGGACGCGTGGCCATGTGCGGTGCCATCTCGCAGTACAACTCCACCGAGCCCACACCGGCTCCGCGGAACCTCATGCAGGCCATCGGCAAGCAGCTGACCCTCAAGGGATTCCTGGTCGGCGGTTACTGGCAGCACATGGCCGAGTTCGTCGGGACCATGTCCGGCTGGCTCGCGGACGGCACCGTCCGCTACGACGAGACCATCGTGGACGGGCTGGAAAACGCCCCGCAGGCGTTTATGGATCTCCTGGACGGCGCCAACACCGGCAAGATGCTGGTCCGCGTCTAAGCCGCGCACCCCGTCCGCGCACCGCGCCCTATACGCGCAAAGCCCCGCACCGGATTGCCGGTGCGGGGCTTTCGGCGTCTACCGCTTGGTAACAAGTTCTCAACAATCTGTGGAATCGCTGTGAACTGTGCTACTTGGACGTGTCTCAGGCCACTAAAGTGTCTTGCATCAGTGCGCCTCGGCGCAGTGCTGCGAAATCCATCAGTGAAAACAGCGTTTCAGCGGCAACCCCGCCAACAGACACTCATTGAGCACCCGTCGTAGCGCCTACTTTTTCTTCCTGGAGGAACATTGAAGAACTCTCTGCGTGCAACCTTCAAGCGCGGTTCGATGGCCGGAGTTGCCACCGCCGGTGCGGCTGCACTTCTGCTGACCGGCTGCGGCGCCGCCCCGACCACCGGCAGCAGCGCGGCCCCCACGGCCAGCGACTACTCAGGCTGCATCGTTTCCGACTCGGGTGGATTCGACGACCAGTCGTTCAACCAGTCCTCCTACGAGGGACTGAAGAAGGCTGAGCAGGAGCTGGGCATCAAGGTCAACGAGGCCGAGTCCAAGACCAACAACGACTTTGAGCCGAACCTCCGCGCCATGGTCACCGCAGGCTGCGACCTGACCGTCACGGTGGGCTTCCTGCTGGGCGACGCCACCAAGGCCCAGGCCACGGCCAACCCGGACAGCCACTTCGCCATTGTCGACTTCGGCTACGAGACCCCGATCAGCAATGTCAAGCCGATCATCTACGACACGGCCCAGGCTGCCTTCCTGGCGGGCTACCTCGCCGCCGGCACCACCAAGACCGGAACGGTCGCCACGTTCGGTGGCATCAAGATCCCCACGGTCACCATCTTCATGGACGGCTACGCCGACGGCGTCAAGTACTACAACGAGCAGAAGGGCAAGGACGTCAAGGTTCTTGGCTGGGACAAGGCCAAGCAGGACGGCTCCTTCACCGGTGACTTCGAAAAGCAGGACAAGGGCAAGCAGTTCACCCAGAACTTCCTGGACCAGGGCGCGGACATCGTGATGCCCGTCGCCGGTCCGGTGGGCAAGGGCGCCGGCGCGGCCCTGAAGGAAGCCAAGGCAGCAGGCAAGGACGTCAAGCTCATCTGGGTTGACTCCGACGGCTTCCTCACGGCACCGGATTACAAGGACATCATGCTCTCCTCCGTCATGAAGCAGATGGGCGAGGCTGTCTACACCGTTGTGAAGGAAGACAAGGACGGCAACTTCGACAACACGCCGTACGTTGGCACCCTCGCGAACGAAGGCGTCCAGCTGGCCCCGTTCCACGACCTGGACTCCCAGGTTCCCGCGGAACTGAAGTCCGAGCTGGATCAGATCAAGAAGGACATCGCCGAGGGCAAGCTGAAGGTTGAATCCGCAGCCAGCCCGAAGGTCTAACTTCCTTTCGCAAAGCGCCACGGCCCGTCCGGTCACCACCGCACGGGCTGTGGCGCTTTTCGTTGAGCGGGCCGGCTCCGCTTCCGGCTGCAGGCACTAGGCTGGGTCTGCAGCCCCATCATCCGTCCGCGCCACAACTGCCGGACACTTCGAGATTGGTCAGAGTTTTGAAACTTGAACTCAAGGGGATCACCAAACGCTTCGGCTCCCTGGTAGCCAACGATCACATTGACGTGGTTGTTGAACCCGGGCAGATTCATTGTCTGCTCGGCGAGAACGGCGCGGGCAAGTCCACGCTGATGAACGTCCTGTACGGACTCTACGAGCCCACCGAGGGCCAGATCCTCATCGACGACAAACCCGTCACGTTCCGCGGCCCGGGCGACGCCATGGCCGCCGGCATCGGCATGGTCCACCAGCACTTTATGCTGGTCCCGGTATTCACCGTGGCCGAGAACGTCGCGCTCGGGGCGGAAACCACCAAGACCGGCGGATTCCTGAACCTGGACGACACCCGCCGGAAGATCAAGGAGATCTCGGACCGGTACGGCTTCGACGTCGACCCCGATGCGATGGTCGAGGACCTCCCGGTCGGTGTGCAGCAGCGCGTGGAAATCATCAAGGCGCTGGTCCGCGACGCCAAGGTGCTTATCCTCGATGAACCCACGGCCGTGCTGACCCCGCAGGACACCGATGAGCTGCTGGACATCATGCGCCAGCTCAAGAGCCACGGCACCTCAATCGTCTTCATTTCGCACAAGCTCCGTGAGGTCAAGGCCGTCTCGGACACCATCACGGTGATCCGGCGCGGCAAGGTGGTGGGCAGCGCCGATCCCGGCGCCTCGACGACCGAACTGGCCTCCTTGATGGTGGGCCGGGCCGTGAACCTGACCCTGGACAAGGCCCCGGCCAAGCCCCAGGAGACCACCTTCCAGGTCAAGGACCTCACCGTGATCGCCCCGAGCGGCCAGCACGTGGTGGACGGCATCAGCTTCGACATCGCACGCGGCGAGATCCTCGCCGTCGCCGGCGTCCAGGGCAACGGTCAGACTGAACTGACCGAGGCCATCCTGGGCCTCCATGAACGCGCCCAGGGATCGATTCTGCTGGACGGCGAGGAACTCCTGGGCCGCAGCGTCAAGGACGTCCTCAACGCCGGCGTCGGCTTCGTCCCCGAGGACCGCTCGGTCGACGGCCTGATCGGCACCTTCTCGATCGCCGAGAACCTGATCCTGGACCGCTATGACCAGGCCCCGTTCGCCAAGGGCATCAGCATGAGCCCGGCCAAGGTCCTGGAGAACGCCAAGACCCGGATCGACGAGTTCGACGTGCGCACCCCGTCAGGATCGCTCGCAGCCGGCACGCTGTCCGGCGGCAACCAGCAGAAAGTCGTGATGGCCCGGGAACTCTCCCGGCCGCTGCGGCTCTTCATCGCCTCCCAGCCCACCCGCGGCGTGGACGTCGGATCCATCGAGTTCCTGCACAAGCGCATCGTGGCAGAGCGCGACCACGGCACTCCGGTGATGATCGTCTCCACCGAACTGGATGAGGTGATCGAGCTCGCCGACCGGATCGCCGTGCTCTACAAGGGCAAACTCGTCGGGATCGTCCCGGCCGGCACCGGACGCGACGTCCTCGGCCTGATGATGGCGGGGCTGTCCCCGCAGGACGCCCTCGCCGACGCCGCGAGCAGGCAGCCGGCCCGGGAACCCGGGGGAGCGGCCGCCGCAGGCGCTGCCGCAGATACTGCCGCAGGCCCCGCCGCAACCAAAGAATCGAACCAGGCGCCCGCCGCCCACCCCGTGCAGGAGTCCAGCTCCGGCGCTGTAGGAGACGACCATGAGTGAAAACAACCCGCCGCGACACTCGGCTGCACCGGATCCGGAGCGGATCCCCACAACCCAGTCCCCCAACGCGGCGCCCCAGGACCCCCTGGAGGACGACGCCGACTTCGTCACCACGCTGGACACCGCCGGCGGGGCGATGCGGCCATCGGCCGTCCCGGTCTCCGCCCAGAGCGGGAAGATCCCCGGCGCTGAGGAACCGGATTCGGTGCTGCGCAAGATCTTCACGGGCAACGGCATCGTCACCATCCTGGCCGTCCTCCTCGCCCTGTTCCTTGGCGGCCTGCTCATTGCCGCCACGGACAAGGTGGTCGCGGCCACGTCGAGCTACTTCTTCGCCCGGCCCACCGACTTCCTCTCCGCGGTCTGGTCGGCGGCCACCGGCTCCTACGTCGCGCTGTTCCAGGGAGCGGTCTTCAACCCCCGGGCCAGCGGCGTCGCCGGACAGTTCGCCCCGCTGATGGAAACCCTCACCATCGCCACCCCGCTGATCACCGCCGGCCTCGGCGTCGCACTGGCCTTCCGCGCGGGCCTGTTCAACATCGGTGCGCAGGGCCAGATCATCATGGCCGGCATCCTGGCCGCCTGGGTGGGCTTCGCCCTGGACCTGCCGGTGGGCCTCCACCTGCTGCTCGTCCTGGTCGCCGGCATCATCGGCGGTGCCGTCTGGGGCGGCCTCGTCGGCGTGCTCAAGGCGAGGACGGGAGCCCATGAGGTCATCGTGACCATCATGTTCAACTACATCGCCCTCTACTTCCTGCGGTACCTGCTGGACACGGACCTGTTCCAGCGCCCGGGAGAGACCACCCCGATTTCCCCGATCCTGGAAGCGTCTGCCCTGTACCCGCAGATCTTCGGCAGCCAGTACCGGCTGCACCTTGGTTTCCTGCTGGCCATCGCGGCAACAGTGTTTGTCTCGTGGCTGCTGAACCGGTCCACGATCGGTTTCGAATTCCGCGCCGTCGGTGCCAACCCCAAGGCAGCCCTGACCGCCGGAATCAACGTTCCCCGCGCCACCATCCTGGTGATGACCCTGGCTGCCGGCCTGGCCGGCCTGGCCGGCGTCGCGCAGGTGGCGGGTACCGAAAAGGTCCTGACCGACGGTGTTGCGGCAACCTACGGCTTTGATGCCATCACCGTGGCACTGCTGGGACGTTCGACGCCGTGGGGCACCTTTGCCGCCGGCATCCTGTTCGGCGCCTTCCGCGCCGGTGCGGTCCAGATGCAGATTCAGACCGGCACCCCGATCGACATCGTGCTGGTGGTCCAGTCACTCATCGTGCTGTTCATCGCGGCGCCGCCGCTGGTCAGGGCGATCTTCGGAATGAACCCGCGCAAGAAGAAGGCCGCAACCGCCGGCAAGACCCAGAAGGCAGCAACCACCGGAGGTGCAGCATGAGCACAACAGCAACAGCGCCCGTACCGGGTGGCCCGCAGGGCAAGCCGGAGCAGGCAACGGAACGCAAGCAGACTGTGTCCGCCAAACCCGTGACGTGGAAACTGCCCGTGACACTGATGGTGCTGGCAGTCGTCGCGTTCATCTTCTTCGGCCTGTATGGCCCCCAAACGACCGCCAAGTTCGGCGTGTCCTCCGGCGGGGACTTCTTCCAGCTGCCCGCGATCGAACTGCCCGCCTTCCTGTCCGGCATCGTTCTCTCCGTGATCCTGCTCGGCCTTGCCGGCTACTCCATGGTCCGGAAAACTAACAACCGGCACACCCCGCGCTGGCTGCCGGTGGTGTTCACCGTCATCTTCGTGATTGCCTTCCTGATCTGGGTCGTCGGCGGCGCCAGGACTCCCAGCATCTCGCTGGCCGGCCTCATCGCCGGGTCCGTGACCCTCGCCGTCCCGATCGTCTTCGGCTCCCTGTCCGGCGTCCTGTGCGAACGCGCCGGCGTCGTGAACATCGCCATCGAAGGCCAGCTCCTCGGCGGCGCCTTCACGGCCGCGATTGTCGCCAGCGTGACCGACAACCCCTACCTGGGCCTGCTCGCGGCCGCCGTGGCAGGCGCCCTCGTGTCGATGGTACTGGCCGTGTTCAGCATCAAGTACGTCGTCAACCAGATCATCGTCGGTGTGGTGCTCAACGTCCTGGTCTCAGGCCTCACCGGCTTCCTGTTCAGCACCGTGATGCAGGCGAACAAGGAAATGTTCAATTCGCCCGGCCGGCTCCCGATCATCGAAATCCCGGTCCTGTCCAGCATTCCGGTCCTCGGCCCCATCCTGTTCAAGCAGTCCGTCGTGGGCTACCTCATGTACATCGCTGTGATTGTTGTATGGATCGGGCTGTTCAAGACCAAGTGGGGCCTGCGCGTCCGCTCCGTCGGTGAACACCCGCAGGCTGCCGACACGCTGGGCATCAAGGTCAACGCGACCCGTTTCTGGAACGTCACGCTCGGCGGCGCCGTCGCCGGAATCGGCGGATCGTTCTTCACGCTCGTGGCGATTGACAGCTTCACGAAGGAGATTTCCGGTGGCCGCGGCTTCATTGCCCTCGCCGCAATGATCCTGGGCCGCTGGAACCCGATCGGGGCGTTCTTCGCCGCGCTGCTGTTCGGCTTCGCCGACAACCTGCAGAGCATTGTGACGATCATCGGCACCCCGGTGCCGAGCCAGTTCATGGCGATGCTGCCGTACCTCGTGACCGTGTTCGCCGTCGCCGGGCTCGTCGGCCGTTCCCGGCCCCCGGCCGCGAGCGGCATACCGTACGTAAAGGGTTGACGATGGAGAGCGCCGACGTCGACTGGGCCGCCCTCGAGGCCGCCGCGGTCGCCGCCATGGAAAACGCCTATGCGCCGTATTCGAAGTTCGCGGTGGGGGCAGCAGCCCTCACCGCGGACGGCCGGATCGTCAGCGGCTGCAATGTCGAAAACGCCAGCTACGGACTCACGCTGTGCGCCGAGTGCGCCCTTGTGGGCAACCTGCACATGACCGGAGGCGGCCTGCTCCGCGCCTTCTACTGCGTCGATGCGGCCGGCAACGTCCTCATGCCCTGCGGACGGTGCCGGCAGCTGCTCTACGAATTCAGGGCTCCCGACATGGAGCTCATGACCACCCAGGGAATCAAGACCATGGACCAGGTCCTTCCCGATGCCTTTGGCCCCCAACACCTGGAGGAACCCCGGTGACCCAGACCACCAGCACCACTGAAGCATTCGACGCCGTCGACATCATCCGCATCAAGCGGGACAAGGGCGTCCTCAGTCCGGCCCAGATCGACTGGACCATCGACGCGTATACCCGCGGCGCCATCGCCGACGAGCAGATGGCCGCCCTGAACATGGCGATCCTGCTCAACGGCATGGACCGGACCGAAATCTCCCGCTGGACGGCGGCGATGATCGCCTCCGGCGAACGGATGGACTTCTCCAGCCTGCGCCGCCCCGACGGCAGCGTGAAGCCCACCTCCGACAAGCACTCCACCGGCGGGGTAGGGGACAAAATCACCCTGCCGCTGGCACCGCTGGTGGCGGTCTTCGGCGTTGCCGTGCCCCAGCTCTCCGGCCGCGGCCTGGGCCACACCGGCGGCACCCTGGACAAGCTCGAAGCGATTCCGGGCTGGCGCGCGGCGCTGAGCAACGAGGAGATGCTGGCCCAGCTGCAGGACGTGGGCGCGGTTATCTGCGCCGCCGGCGCCGGACTGGCCCCGGCGGACAAGAAGCTCTACGCCCTGCGGGACGTCACCGGCACGGTGGAGGCCATCCCGCTGATCGCTTCCTCGATCATGAGCAAGAAGATCGCCGAAGGCACCGGTTCGCTGGTGCTGGACGTCAAGGTGGGCAGCGGCGCCTTTATGAAGGACGAGGCACGCGCCCGCGAACTGGCCGAGACCATGGTGGCACTGGGCAAGGACGCCGGCGTCAACACCGTGGCCCTGCTCACCAACATGAACACACCGCTGGGCCTCACCGCCGGCAACGCGATCGAGGTCGAGGAATCGGTGGAGGTCCTGGCCGGCGGGGGACCGGAAGACGTCGTCGAGCTCACTGTCCGGCTCGCAGAGGAAATGCTGGCCTGCGCCGGCGTCCGCGACGCCGACCCGCGGGCCGCGCTCCGCGACGGCCGGGCCATGGACGTCTGGAACCGGATGATCGAGGCGCAGGGCGGGGACCCGCGCGCCAAGCTTCCGGTCGCCCGGGAATCCGAGGTCATCTACGCGCCGGCCGACGGCGTGCTGGTGGAACTCGACGCGATGGCCGTCGGCGTCGCGGCCTGGCGCCTCGGTGCCGGACGTGCCCGCAAGGAGGACCAGGTCCAGGCCGGTGCCGGGGTGCGTATGCACGCCAAGCCGGGCGCCACGGTCAAGGCCGGCGAGCCGCTCATGACGCTCCTGACCGACACCCCGGAGAAGTTCGAACGGGCCCGGGAAGCGCTGGAGCACGCCGTCGTGATTGCCCCGGAAGGCTCCCGCCCGGCGCAGCAGCTCATCATCGACCGCATCGCCTAAACCGCCCGTTGCCCTGTCACTTGTGGTCGCTCAACCCCCGGGTCAGCGACCGCAGGTGACAGGGCAAACTGCGGCCTGCCCCGCAGTACACTGGCACGACAGCCGTCCTCCCGTTGTTTGTTAGGAAACCGTGCAGGCAATCAACGACTTCATCCTGGCCGCGGCCGGGCAACCCTGGGTCCTTGCCCTGGTGTTCGCGTGCTGCGTGATAGACGGCTTCTTCCCGCCCGTTCCGAGCGAATCGGTGGTTGTGGGACTCGCCGCCGTGGCCGCCACCGCCGACGTTCCCAACCCTGCGCTCCTGGCCATGACCGCCGCCGCCGGCGCCTTCATCGGCGACAACATCGCCTACGTAATCGGCCGCCGTGTGGGCACCCGGCGCTGGGCCTGGATGCGCGGCCACCGGATGCAGCGGGCCTTCCGGTGGGCGGGTGCGGAACTGCGCAAACGGCCAGCCTCCCTGATCCTCGTGGCGCGCTTTGTGCCGATCGGCCGCGTCGCCGTTAACCTGACGGCCGGCGCCACACACTTCGCGCAGTCACGCTTCGTTGCCCTGACCGTCCTGTCCGCGGTGCTCTGGGCCGCCTACTCGGTCGCGATCGGACTCTTCTTCGGCCAATGGTTTGAAGCGAACCACCTGCTCGGCGTCATCGTCGCGGTCATCTGCGCGGTGGGTCTGGGCATCCTGGTGGACGTGGTCATCGGCAAGGTCCGGGGGCCGCTTCCCGGGGACGCCGGACAGCCGGTTCCTCCGGCCGTGCCTAAAAAGACGGAGCCCTGAAACTCGTCAGATTTATCCTGACGGAACGTAGCGCATCCCATTCCGTCATGGGACACTGAAGAGCGCTTTTCGTCACTTTCCTAGGAGCAACGCCCGCGTGGAATTTATCAATGAGGCTATCCTCCATGCCGCGGGACAGTGGTGGATTTACCCGATTCTTACGATCTTCTGCTTCATCGACGGTTTCGTTCCGATTCTCCCGAGCGAAACCCTGATCGTCGCCTTGGGTGCCCTCTCTGTCACGTCCGGCCAGCCGAACATGTGGTGGGTCATGGCCGCGGCAGCCCTCGGGGCCATTGCCGGGGACAACATGGCGTACATGCTGGGCCGTCACATCGGCGTCGAACGGTTCCGCTGGATGCGCAAGCCCAAGGTCCGCCGCGCCCTGAACTGGGCACGCTACGAGCTCGACAAGCGCGGCGCCATGCTGATCTTCACCGCCCGGTACATCCCGGTGGGGCGCGTGGCCGTGAACTGGATCGCCGGCACCACCGCGTACCCCCGCCGCCGCTTTGTCATCCTGGACGTCTTCGCCTCCATCACGTGGGTGGCCTACTCGGCCGGAGTCGGCATCGTCGCCGGCAACTGGGTCCATGAACACCCGCTGCTCGGCGTGGGCATCGCCATCGCCTTTGCTGTTGTCCTCGGCATTGTGATCGACCACCTGCTGACTTGGCTGCACCGCTGGCGCGACACCCGCGGTGCTGCCGCGGCCGCCAGCCGGGCCGCCACGCTCGCGGCCGAAGCCAAAATGGCACACGCCCAAACCCAGCACGCCGAGGGCCCGCACACCCAAACCCCGCACACCCAAGCCCCGCAGAAGAACGCAGCGCGCGCGGAAGCGGCCGCTGCACCGGGGCACCGGCACGGCCCCGGGACCGCCCCGCTGGCCGGACCGCTGGCCGCATCGGCCGACGTCGAGGCCTGATTCCGCCGCCCGTGTGGCACCGGCGGGCCCGGCCTGATGCCGGCGCGGGGCGTCCGCCGTCGGACCGGCTGGTGTTGCCCGGCCTCCGACCCTAAGGTTGGAACGTGACTGAGATAATTCTTGACGCTGCCCCTGACCTCGACTTCGACCTGAAGGGCCTCCCCAAGGTTTCCCTTCACGACCACCTGGACGGCGGACTCCGTCCGGCCACCATCATTGAACTTGCCGAGGCCGTGGGACACACGCTGCCGTCCACGGACCCCGTCGCCCTGGGGGAGTGGTTCCGCGAATCCGCCGACTCCGGCTCGCTGGTCCGCTACCTCGAGACGTTCGACCACACCATCGCCGTGATGCAGACCAAGGACGGGCTGTTCCGCGTCGCCAAGGAATTCGTCGAAGACCTCGCCGATGACGGCGTTGTCTACGGTGAAGTGCGCTGGGCCCCCGAACAGCACCTGACGAAGGGTCTGAGCCTGGACGAGGTTGTCGAGGCCGTGCAGGCGGGCCTTGAAGCCGGTGTTGATGCCGTCGCCGAGACCGGCCGCGACATCCAGGTCGGCCAGCTGATCACCGCCATGCGGCACGCCGACCGCGGCCAGGAAATCGCCGAGCTGGCCGTCCGCCACCGCAACAACGGCGCCGTCGGCTTCGACATCGCCGGCGCCGAGGACGGCTTCCTGCCGTCCCGGTTCAAGGACGCCTTCACCTACCTGGCCCAGCACAACTTCCCGGCCACGGTCCACGCCGGCGAAGCCGCGGGACTCGAAAGCATCCAGTCCGCCCTGGTGGACGGACGCGCCCTGCGCCTGGGCCACGGCGTCCGCATCGCCGAGGACGTCACCGTTGAATTCGAGTCGGATGAAGACGCCAACGGTGACGGCGATGAACTCGACGACAACATCGGCATGGTGACCCTTGGCGAGCTGGCCAGCTGGGTGCGGGACCGGGGCATCGCCCTGGAGATCTGCCCCTCCTCCAACCTGCAGACCGGTGCCGTTGCCGGCTTCGGCGAGGGCATCGAAAGCCACCCGCTGGACATGCTCTACCAGCTGGGCTTCAACGTCACGATCAACACGGACAACCGGCTCATGAGCGGCGTGACCCTCACGGACGAGTTCGAACTGCTGGTCGAGACGTTCGACTACGACCTCGACGACCTGCTGGAGCTGACCCTGAACGCCGCCGAGGCCGCGTTCCTGCCGCTCGAGGAGAAGGAAGCCCTGGTCGAATACATCAACGAGGCCTACGCCGATCTTGGCTAACACGGACTCCAACGCGGTGGGCGCGCTGGTCGATTGCATCAGCGAGCTGCGCGCCCACTGCCCCTGGATGGGTGCCCTCACCCACGAATCCCTTGTGGAGTACCTCCTCGAGGAGGCCTTCGAGGTGGCGGAAACCATCGAGACGGCCGGCGGCGACGCCGAGCTGAAGGCCGAACTGGGCGACGTCCTGCTCCAGGTGGTCCTCCACTCCCGCCTCGCCGAGGAGCGGGGAGCCTTCGGCCTCGACGACGTCGCCCGCGGCCTCACTGCCAAAATGGTCCGGCGCAACCCGCATGTGTTCCGTCCTGACGGATCCCTGCAGGAGTCCTTCCCGGCGACGGTGGAGGAAATCGTCCGCACCTGGGACGCCGTCAAACGCGCGGAGCAGGTCCTGCACTCCGGGGCCGCGGACGCGGGCGCGGAACCCTCCGGTGCTGAACTGTCCCGCGCCGATCCTTCCCGGCTGGGGGCGCTCGGCGGCGTCCCCGGCGCACTCCCGGCGCTGGCCCGGGCGCAGAAACTTCTCGACCGCGCCGAGCGGGCCGGACTGCCGGCCTCCGCCGGGCCGGTTGACATCCCGGCGTCGGAGGCCGACCTCGGGGAGTTGCTGTTCGCCATCGCGGCAGCCGCACGGGCCCAGGGGCTGGACGCCGAACGCGCCCTCCGCGGCGCGAACCGCCGCTTCCAGGCGGGCCGGCCAGCGGCTCCGCCGCATGAACCGTCCCCGTAATCCGCCAAATGACGTCCGGGGACTGGATAGGTTTCTGTAACTTATCCCACTCTCGACTAGGCTGGGTAGCGACGAGGACGTCGATCTTTCAGCTTGATTCCCAGCTAGATTTCCCATCAGATTCCCAGCAGATCGCTTCACCCAAAGGAGCCTATCCATGGCGCTTATCGATGCCATCCACGCCCGCGAGATCCTCGATTCCCGTGGCAACCCCACCGTAGAAGTTGAAGTCCTGCTCTCGGACGGCCAGATCGGCCGCGCAGCAGTTCCCTCCGGCGCCTCCACCGGCGAGCACGAGGCCGTAGAACTCCGCGACGGCGACAAGGGCCGTTACCTCGGCAAGGGCGTCCAGAAGGCCGTCGACGCCGTGATTGACCAGATCGCCCCGGCCCTGATCGGTTTCGACGCCACGGACCAGCGCAGCATCGACCAGTCGATGATCGACCTGGACGGCACCGCCAACAAGAGCAAGCTCGGCGCCAACGCCATCCTGGGCGTGTCCCTGGCCGTCGCCAACGCCGCCGCGGCGTCCGCCGACCTGCCGCTCTACAAGTACCTGGGCGGACCCAACGCGCACGTCCTGCCCGTGCCGCTGATGAATATCCTCAACGGCGGATCGCACGCTGACTCCGACGTCGACATCCAGGAATTCATGGTTGTCCCGCTGGGTGCCGAGACCTTCTCCGAAGGCCTGCGCTGGGGCGTTGAGGTCTACCACGCCCTCAAGGCGGTCCTCCAGGCCAAGGGCCTGTCCACCGGCCTTGGCGACGAGGGCGGCTTCGCGCCGAACCTGCCGTCCAACCGTGCAGCCCTTGACCTCATCCAGGAAGCCATCCGGAACGCCGGCTACACCCCGGGCCAGGACATCGCCCTCGCCCTGGACGTTGCCTCCTCCGAGTTCTTCAAGGACGGCGCCTACCAGTTCGAAGGCAAGACCCTCAGCTCCTCCGAGATGAGCGCCTACTACGCCGAACTCGTCGCCGACTACCCGCTGGTTTCCATCGAGGACCCGCTGGATGAAAACGACTGGGAAGGCTGGAAGACACTCACCGACGCCATCGGCGACAAGGTCCAGATCGTGGGTGACGACCTCTTCGTCACGAACCCGGAGCGACTCCAGACCGGCATCGATTCGAAGACCGCCAACTCGCTGCTGGTGAAGGTCAACCAGATCGGTTCCCTGACCGAAACCCTGGACGCCGTCTCCCTCGCCCAGCGCGCCGGTTACACCACCATCACCTCGCACCGCTCCGGCGAGACCGAGGACACCACGATCGCGGACATCGCCGTTGCCACCAACGCGGGCCAGATCAAGACCGGTGCCCCGGCACGCTCCGAGCGCGTCGCCAAGTACAACCAGCTGCTGCGCATCGAAGAGGAGCTCGACGATGCCGCACGTTACGCCGGCCGCAGCGCCTTCCCGCGTTTCAACGGCTAGTAACCGCCGGAACCGCGAACCGGTGGCTATGGTTGAAAGACCATGGCCACCGGTTCCTTTTTGGGCACGGCTCCTGTTGGCACGGTTCCTCTTCGGGCGCCGCGCCAGCGCCGCGCAGCCGGCTTTTCGCCGGTGAGGGTCCGGGCCACGGGGATCAGCGTTGAACAGTGCTGAACCAGCAAGCCGCTAGCCAGCCGGATCAGAACCCGGCATTACAGGAGTGACATGGCCACCCGCCGACCCAAGGTTCCCCGGGCCACGCCTGTGGCCCCGAAGTCTCCGGACACCGGCGACGGCGGCGACGTCATCCAGGCTGATTTCGGCAACTCCCGCGGGACCCAGCCGAACCCGGCCCGCACGGCGGTTCCGCCGCCCGGCCAGCACACCGGCAACTCCGCATCCGCCCGACCGGGAGCGACCCGTCCGGCAGTGACCCGCCCTGCGGCGCCCCGCCCCCCGGTGAGCCGCCCTGCAGCGCCAGGCGCAGCTACGCCCGCGGCAGCGGCGCCGGGTACAGCAACGCCGAAAGCGACAGCGCAGAAAGCAACAGCGCCGGGTGCAACCGGCAGCAGCACCACCCCGTCCTCCGGAAAGGGCGCCGCGCCGGAGGACCACCCCGTCCCGGCCAAGGCATTCTCCGGCCGGATGCTGGCGTTGCTCGTCGTTATGATTGCCATCACCATCATGCTGGCACCTACCGTCAAGATCTTCTTCGAAAAACGTGCCGAAATCGCGGAACTGCAGGCGGACATTGCGGCGAAACAGGCCGAGCAGAATGATCTCAGGCGCCAGGTCTCCCGGTGGCAGGATCCGAACTACGTGAAGCAACAGGCCCGCGACCGGATTAACATGGTTATGCCCGGCGAGACGGGCTACTGGGTCTTTGGCAGCGATCTTCCCGCCGGATCAACCAGTGGCGCGGCCGGTGCAGGATCAGCCCAAGACCCGGCCGAGCTGCCCTGGGTGGATTCCCTCTGGGACTCCATCCAGCGCTCGGCAACAGACTAAGAAGCGGTGCCCGCCGCAGGATTGTCCGCCGGACAACGCCAGACAGGGCAGGAAGGTGCCGCCCCCGTGGACGAGAACCGAGTGGACGAGACACCCGCGGCAGTGGACCCGAGCGCAGCCAACCCGGCAACCCCGGATCCCTCGACCTCCGCGGCGGAATCCCGGCGGCCCTCGCCCCGCGACCTCGATGTCCTGAGCAGGCAACTGGGGCGCCCGGTGCGTGACGTCGTCGAGATCCCGGCCCGCTGCGTCTGCGGCAATCCGCTGGTGGCGGCCACCTCCCCGCGGCTGAGCAACGGCACGCCGTTCCCCACCACTTTCTACCTCACGCACCCGGTCATCACCTCGGCGGTGTCACGGCTGGAGGCGGCGGGCCTGATGAACGAAATGAACGAACGGCTCGGGGGAGACGCGGACCTCGCAGCGGACTATCGCGCCGCCCATGAGGCCTATCTGGCGTCCCGGGCCGAGATCGGTGCCCGGTCCGGCATCGGAGCCGTGCCCGAGATCGACGGGATCTCCGCCGGCGGCATGCCCACCCGCGTAAAATGCCTGCACGTCCTGGTGGGCCATTCCCTCGCTGCCGGACCGGGCGTGAACCCGCTCGGCGACGAGGCCATCGCAGCCATCAGCGAGTGGTGGACAACAGACCGCTGCTACTGCGACGGCGCGTGGGACACCGGCGGCGAAGCCCCCTCACAGGACCTCAGCCGGCACGGCCCGCAGGGCCTTCCCGGGATCGTGGGCCGGCCCGCCCCGGTCCGGAAACCGCGCACCGAAGATCCCGGCAGCACCGGCGCCCCCGGAACCCCCGGATCCGCCGACGCCAACGGGGCCGGCCAGTGACCCGCGTGGCCGCCGTCGACTGCGGCACCAACTCAATCCGCCTGCTCATCGCCGATGTCGAATCGGACGGCAGCACTCCCCGGCTCGCCGACGTCGTGCGCGAAATGCGCGTCGTCCGGCTCGGCCAGGGTGTGGACGCCACGGGGGAGCTCGCGCAGGAGGCGTTGGACCGGACCTTCGCAGCCGCCTCGGAGTACGCCGGACTGATCAAGAGCCACGGGGCCACCAAGGTGCGCTTCGTCGCGACCTCGGCCACACGCGACGCCCGCAACCGGCAGGACTTCGTCGACGGCATCCGCGGGCTCCTCGGAGTCGAACCCGAAGTTATCACCGGGGACGCGGAAGCCGCGCTGTCCTTCGCCGGCGCCAGCAGCGTCCTGCCCTCACGCGGCGAGGATCCCATCCTCGTGGTCGACCTCGGCGGCGGCAGCACCGAGTTCGTGCTGGGCAACGCCGACGGCGTCATCGCCGCCAGGAGCGTCGACGTCGGGTGCGTCCGGATGACAGAACGCCACCTGCGCAGCGACCCGCCCACAGCCGAACAGATCGCCGCAGCGGAGGCGGACGTTGACGCTGCCCTCGATGAGGCGGCCAGGACCGTCCCGCTGGACCGCAGCGCCGCCGTCGTCGGTGTGGCCGGTTCCGTCACCACCATCACGGCCCACGCGCTCCGGCTGCAGGAATACTCCGCGGAGGCCATCCACGGCACCGAACTTTCCCTCGACGCCGTGCGCCGCGCCTGCACCGAGCTGCTCGCGATGTCCCACGCGGAGCGGGCCGCCCTGCCGTACATGCATCCCGGCCGGGTGGACGTGATCGGGGCAGGCGCCCTCGTCTGGCGGCGGGTCCTGGAACGACTGGCCGATGCCACCGACCTCAGGGTCACGACGGCGGTCACCAGCGAACACGATATTCTTGACGGAATTGCCTTGAGTATCAGCTAGGCCGCACACCGGCCACGCGGCCGGCGGACGCCCGGCCGGACGGCGCCCGTTCACACCTCCCCACCACGACCACCCCTCGGCGTTCCGCAGCGCCACCGCAACCGCAGCGCCACCAGCTGTCCCGCCGATAGGACCCGAATGACCAGAGCAACAGACCGGCGACGCCGGACCGCCTCCGCGTTGATGGCCTTGGCCCTGGCGGGCGGTACCTTTGTCGCCGGATTGGCGGGCGCGCCCGCCGCACACGCCGACGACTGGCGTAAAAAGGAATACTGGCTCGCGGAGTCCGGCATCACCAAGGCCTGGGAGGTGTCCAAGGGCGCCAACGTCAAGGTCGCCGTCATCGACAGCGGTGTGGACGGCAAGCACCCTGACCTGGCCGGCGTGCTGACGGGCGGCGTCGATGTGTCCGGTGCCGGGAGCGCGGACGGCCAGAAGAGTATCGGAGCCAAGCCCGAGCACGGAACCCTCGTCGCCACCATGCTGGCAGGCCGGGGCCACCAGCCCGCGAAATCGACGGAAAAGGCCAGCCCCAGTCCCAGCCCCAGCGCCAGTTCCGGCCCGACCGTCGGACCGGACGGAATCGTCGGCGTGGCCCCCGAGGCGGAGCTGCTGTCCGTGTCGACGTGGCTTGGATCGGAGAACCCGGGCGGCAAGAGCGACCAGGACCAGATACCCGAGGCCGTCCGCTGGGCCGTCGACAACGGGGCCCGGGTCATTAACATCTCCCTCGGCAGCACCTCACCGGAATGGCCGCAGAGCTGGGACGCGGCTTTCCTATACGCCGAGCAGAATGATGTTGTGATCGTCTGCGCCGCTGGCAACCGTGGCGGCGGCAACGTCCAGGTCGGGGCGCCCGCCACCATCCCCGGGGTACTCACCGTCGCCGGCCTGGACCGCAAGGGCAAGGCCAGCGTCGATTCCTCGTCCCAGGGCATCAGCATCGGCGTTGCGGCCCCGGCGGAAGACCTGATCGGGGGCACGCCCGGCGGCGGCTACGTGGAATGGGCCGGCACCTCGGGCGCCACCCCGATCGTCGCCGGTGTAGCCGCCCTGATCCGCTCCAAGTGGCCGGACATGACGGCCAACCAGGTCATCAACAGAATCGTCAGCACCGCCAAGGATGCCGGCGCTCCGGGGAAGGATCCCTTGTACGGGTTCGGGATCCTCAACGCCGAGGCCGCGCTCAAGGACGACGTGCCCGAAACCCGGGTCAACCCGCTGGGTTCGATTTCCGACTGGATCCGGGTCCACCGGCGGGGCAACCTCTCCAGCGCACCGGCCGCCGCCGCGGCGACCCCCTCCAGCGCCGCGCCCACCCTTCCGGAGCCCACTGTCCCGGTGGCGGAGGCCCCGTCCGGAATGGACAGCGCTGTGCCGGCCCTGGTGGTGATCGGCTTCGGCGGACTGTTCCTGTGCATCGTGGGGGCCGCCGCCTTCCAGCTCCGGCGCGTGGTCCGGACGGACCCGAAAGCCGGGCCTCATGGTTCCGGCAACCCGGAAACCGGGGTGCTTGATTCCGCGGATTCCACCGGAAAGCCGTAGTTAGTGAAGTTTTTCACAAAGTGCGGTATTCTTGGGGAATGGCATCCTCCCCTCAGCTCCAGGACCGTCCCAGGGTACTCGTCGTCGGCGGCGGGTACGTCGGCCTGTACGTAGCCCTCAAACTGCAGAAGAAGATCGCGAATGCCGGTGGCATCGTCACCCTCGTTGATCCGCTGCCCTACATGACCTACCAGCCCTTCCTCCCCGAAGTTGCCGGCGGCAACATCGAGGCACGCCACGCCGTCGTCTCGCACCGCAAGCACCTCAAGCAGACCGAGCTCATCCAGGGCCGCGTCACGTCGATCGACCACGCCAGCCGCACGGCTGTCGTGGCCCCGGCCGACGGTGGCGAGAACTTCGAGGTTCCCTACTTCGACGTCGTGGTGGCCGCAGGCGCGATCACCCGCACGTTCCCGATCAAGGGCCTCGCGGAGAAGGGCATCGGCCTCAAGACCATCGAGGAAGCCGTCGCCCTGCGCAACGGTGTGCTCGAACGGATCGAAGCCGGCTCGCTGATGACCGACCCGGTGGAGCGCGCCCGCGCCCTGACCTTCGTCGTCGTCGGCGGCGGCTTCGCCGGCATCGAATGCATCACCGAGATGGAAGACCTGGCCCGCGCCGCGGTCAAGAACAACCCCCGCATCAAGCAGGAGGAAGTCCGCTTCGTCCTGGTCGAGGCCATGGGCCGGATCATGCCGGAAGTCACCGCCCCCCAGGCCGAGTGGGTTGTCGAGCACCTCCGCAGCCGCGGCATCGAGGTCCTGCTCAACACCTCCCTTGACAACGCCGAGGGCTCCCTGAAGCTCATCAACCTGCCGGACAAGACCCCGGCCCAGGAATTCGAGTCGGACACCCTGGTCTGGACTGCCGGTGTGCAGGCCAACCCGATGATCCGTTCCACCGACTTCCCGCTGGAGCCCCGCGGGCGTGTGCGCGTCCTCCCGGATCTGCGCATCGCCGGCGACGAAGGCATCATCGAGAACGCCTGGGCGGCCGGCGACATTGCGGCCGTGCCGGACCTCACGGGCAGCGGCCTGCCGGACGGCACCTGCGTCCCCAACGCCCAGCACGCCCTGCGCCAGGCCAAGCGCCTCGCCAAGAACCTGTGGGCGTCCCGCTGGGACAAGCCCCTCAAGGACTACAAGCACAAGAACCTGGGCGCCGTCGCCGGGTTCGGCCAATGGAAGGGTGTGGCCAACCTCAACATCGTCGGCCGCATCGGCCTCAAGGGCCCCCTGGCCTGGCTGGCGCACCGCGGCTACCACGGCCTGGCCATGCCCACCGTGGAACGCAAGCTCCGCGTGATCTTCGGCTGGATCCTGGCGTTCTTCGTCGGCCGCGACACCACGCAGCTGATCGATCTGGACAACCCCCGCGGCGCTTTCGTTGCCGCCGCTACACCGGCGCCCAAGCCGGCTGCGGCTCCGGCCGCGCCTGCGGCTGAGAAGCCGGCGGCCGGGGCCGGCAAGGCTGCCACCAAGGAAGCCGTTTCGGCCGACTCCAAGTAGCCTGCGTCAGCGTTCGACGGCGGCCGTTCCCCTGCAGGGGAGCGGCCGCCGTCGCCGTTAAGGCGGCATCAGGCGCCGGAGCGCGGCCCGGGCCAGGCAGTACCCCGCCTAGACTTGCCCCATGACAGCTGAAAAGGACCTCCACACCCTGCTGGCCACCATGCACCCGGAACTCCGTGAGGGCGAGTTCGTCTACGTCCTCTGGCCGCACGGCAGACCCCTCGCCGGTGCGGTCGCCGCGGCCGTCCGCGAGGCAGAGGGCCTGACCGTGGTCCTGCCACGGTCCGAAGCCGACAGCCTTGGCCTGTCCTACGACTTCGTCGGAGCATGGATCACCCTCCAGGTGCACTCCTCCCTCGAGGCCATCGGCCTGACCGCGGCGGTCAGCGCCGCCCTGACCGAGGCCAAGATCAGCTGCAACGTCCTGGCCGGCTTCCATCACGACCACATTCTGGTGCCTGTCGCGGACGCCGACCGGGCACTTGAGGTGCTGCACGAGCTGGTCGCGGCCAGCGGGGAGCACAAACCCGCCCCGGAGCTGGTCCTGCGCAGTGAGCAGCCCGCGGACCGGCCTGCCATCCTTGCCCTCACCGCCGCGGCCTTTGCGGTCTCCCCGGTCACCGGGCTGCCGGTCCAGGGCGAACCCGAGGAAGTGGAACTCCTGGCCGCGCTCTTAGAGTGCGGGGACTACCTGCCGGAGTTCAGTATCGTCGCGGAGCTCGACGGCGAGATCGTCGGGCACGTGATCAGCACCCGCGGCTGGGTGGGGGAGCTGGCGCTCCTGGGCCTGGGCCCCCTCGGCGTCGTCCCGCGCCTGCAGCGGCACGGCATCGGCAGCGCGCTGATGAAGGAAACGATTGCCCGGGCCAACGCCGCGGGGGAGCGCGGCATCGCCCTGCTGGGCGATCCGGAGTACTACTCGCGCTTCGGCTTCGTGGCGTCGACCTCCCTCGGCGTGGAAGCCCCCGACCCCGCCTGGGCAGGGCATTTCCAGCTGCTGCCGCTGGCTGTCTGGCCGGGCGGCGTGAGCGGAACATTCCGCTACGCCAAGCCGTTCGGCGTCGCATAGCCGGCGGTCCGGCGGGATACCATTGACCGGGCGCCCCAGTAGCCCAATTGGCAGAGGCCGCGGACTTAAAATCCGCGTGTTGTGGGTTCGAGTCCCACCTGGGGCACACAGCAAGACCCCCAACAGAAACCGCTTGTACCTGTATCGGTTTCGGAGTTGGCTGGAAGTCGCGTCCGGTGCTCTGATTTCCTCTATGCAACGAGTGTTATAAGGATGTGACCGTAGTCACTTTGGATCGGGCCGGAATTGCACTAGCTTGAAGTTAAATCAGGAACACCTGATCATTCGCATCAAAGGCCGTTCGCACCTTTAGATCGAGGAGATTGTAAATGACTTCACTCCCCCAGGTGGCGCCCCGCGTCGCTAAGCTGACCGCGCTTAGCATCGGCGTCGCCCTTCTGGCTACGGCTTGTGGTGGCTCGTCCACCCCGACGTCGACCGAATCCGCCTCCGCCAACGCCGCGGGCATCGCCTGCCCGGCACCCAGCGCTGACGCTGGCGCCGGAACTTCGGCGGCGACCAACACCGGGCAGGTTCCCGCTTCCACCACCACCACTGACACCCCGCTGAAGATCGGCTCGCTCCTGCCGACCACCGGGTCGCTGGCCTTCCTCGGCCCGCCCGAAATCGCGGGTGTCAACCTTGGCATCAAGGAAATCAACGCAGCCGGCGGTGTGCTGGGTAAGCCGGTAGAGGTCATCCACCGCGACTCCGGCGACACCAAGACCGACATCGCCACCCAGTCCACCACGGCCCTGCTGGGCCAGGGCGTCGGCGCCATCATCGGTGCCGCATCCTCCGGCGTGTCCAAGACCGTGATCAACCAGATCACCGGCGCAGGCGTCATCCAGTTCTCCCCGGCGAACACTTCGCCGGACTTCACCGACTGGGACGACAAGGGCCTCTACTGGCGCACTGCTCCCTCGGACGTGCTCCAGGGCAAGGTCCTCGGCAACTACATGGCCACATGTGGCGCCCAGACCGTTGGCATGATCGTACTGAACGACGCTTACGGCACCGGCCTCGCGAAGAACGTGAAGTCGGCGTTCGAGGCAGCCGGCGGCCAGGTTGTCGCTGAGGAACTCTTCAACGAAGGCGATTCCCAGTTCAGCAGCCAGGTGGACAAGGTCATCGCCGCGAAGCCGGATGCCATCGCCCTGATCACCTTTGACCAGGCCAAGAGCATCGTGCCGCTGATGACGGGCAAGGGCATCAAGCCCACGCAGCTCTTCCTCGTCGACGGCAACATGTCCGACTACAGCAAGGACTTCGAGGCCGGAACCCTGAAGGGCGCCCAGGGCACCATCCCGGGCACCTTCGCAAAGGAAGACTTCAAGAAGAAGCTCCTGGCCATCGATCCCGCGCTGAAGGACTACAGCTACGCAGGCGAATCCTACGACGCCGCCAACCTGATCGCACTGGCTTCCGAAGCCGCCAAGAGCACCAAGGGCGTAGACATCGCCAAGCAGCTCAAGGCAGTCTCCGAAAGCGGCGAGAAGTGCAGCGACTTCCCGACCTGCGTCACCCTGCTCCGCGAAGGTAAGGACATCGACTACGACGGCCAGTCCGGCCCCGTAACGTTCTCCGACGCCGGTGACCCGACCGAAGCCTACGTCGGTATCTACGAGTTCCAGGATGACAACACCTACAAGGCATCCAAGGAAGAGTTCGGCAAGCTCTAAGCCCGCCCTTCCCTAGCCACCAAAAGACCCCCGCCCCTCGGGCGGGGGTCTTTTGCGTGCGGGGGAGCAAACTGGGACCGGCCGGGACGTCACGCACAACAGGCTCTTGAGCGGCATAGGACTGCCCGACGGCGGCAATCCGTCTCCGTGGCTCGGCGACCCGGCCAAAAGAATGCGCCGCGTTACGCCGTCGTCGTTCTGGTGGGGAAGCGTGCGGTGGGACAAACGCTGAGGGCGACGGAGGCAGACGCTTGTGAAAGCGCCGTGGTTGGCGCGAGGAACGAGCGCACGCGCCGAGCAAGCGGCTGCGGAGGCGCCCGGAGGCGCCCGTTGGCTTCCGAGGAGGCTGAGCGCTGACCCAAAGAGCCCGGGCACGCAGAAGGGCCGCCACCGGCTGGTGACGGCCCTCTGGTGTTGCGGTGCTGCGGGAAACTACTCGACGGTGTCGGCGAGGGTGCCCAGATACAGCTGAATGACCTTGGGATCCTTCATGAGCTCCCGGCCGGTGCCGGTGTACGCGTCCTTGCCCTGGTCCAGGACATAGCCGCGGTCGCAGATCTGCAGGCAGCGCCGGGCGTTCTGTTCCACCATGATGACCGAAACGCCCGCACGGTTGATTTCGTGAACCCGAAGGAAGGTCTCATCCTGCTTGACAGGGGAGAGGCCGGCGGAGGGCTCGTCGAGCAGCAGCACGGCCGGGTCCATCATGAGGGCCCGTCCCATTGCAACCATCTGGCGTTCGCCGCCGGAGAGCGAGCCGGCGCGCTGGGCGCGCCGCTTGCCGAGTTCCGGGAACAGGCCCGTGACGAAGTCGAAGCGCTCCGCAAAGTCCTTGGGCCGCTGGAACATGCCCATCTGGAGGTTTTCCTCGATGGTCAACGCGGCGAACACGTTGTTGTTTTGCGGCACAAAGCCGATGCCCCGGCTGACGAGCTTGTTGGCCTTCAGCCCGGTGATGTCCTGGCCGCGGACCACAACGGAACCCGAGTGGACCTTGACCAGGCCGAACATCGCCTTCAGCAGGGTCGACTTGCCGGCGCCGTTGGGACCGATGATGCCGATCAGCTCGCCCTTGCGGGCCTCGATGCTGCAGCCGTTGAGGATGTTGACGCCCGGGATGTAGCCGGCCACCAGGTTGGTGACCTTAACAACCGAACCCTCGTCGTGGACTGGTGAGGCGGCGGCTGCCGCGCTGGTGGCGCTCATTCTGTGTCCTTCTCTGTGCGGTTCGGCTCCTCGGCGCTGCGCCGTCCGCGCGGCGGCCCGTTGCTGTCCGGGACCGCGGGCGAATCCGTTTCGCTGGCGACGACGTCGAGCGAGATGATGCCGGCGTTTTCGGTGCCGACGATCGATTCCTCATCGGCCACCAGTTCAGCGGCCAGCTCCTTGATGCCTTCCGAGTCACCGAGGTCCACGTCGTGATGGGCGCCCAGGTAAGCGTCGATCACGGCCGGATTCTTCATGACCTCGACCGGCGGGCCCTCGGCCACAATCTTGCCCTCGGCCATGACCACGACCCAGTCGGCGATGTGCCGCACCATGTGCATGTCGTGCTCGACGAACAGCACGGTCATGCCCTCGGCCTTGAGGTTCTTGATGTGGTCCAGCAGCGACTGCGTCAGCGCCGGGTTGACGCCTGCCATCGGCTCGTCGAGCATGACCAGCTTGGGCCGGACCATCAGCGAGCGGGCCATTTCCAGGAGCTTGCGCTGCCCGCCGGACAGGGACGCCGCGTAATCGTCCTTCTTGGCGTCCAGCTTGAACTTCTCCAGCAGCACGTTCGCTTCCTGGGTGATCTTCTTTTCCTGGCCGCCCCAGATGCCCTTGAACAGGGCCTTGGACAGCCGCTCGCCGGACTGGTGGGAGGCACCGAGGCGCATGTTCTCCATCACCGTGAGCTTGCCCATGACCTTGGTCAGCTGGAACGTGCGGACCATGCCCATACGGGCCACCTTGTAGGAGGAGACCCCCGCGAGGCTGTTGCCCTCAAATTGCCACTTGCCCGTGTTGGGGGTGTCGAAGCCGGTCAGCAGGTTGAACAAGGTGGTCTTGCCCGCACCGTTCGGGCCGATCAGTGCGGTGATCTTGTGCCGCGGGATTTCGAGGTACTCGACGTCGACGGCGTTGATGCCGCCGAAGCTGCGGGTGACGTTCTCAGCCACCACGATCGGATCGCGCTTCTTGCAGCCGGGGGCGGCCTCGCCCGCGGCGATCGGACGCGTGTCCGTCATGTAGTCGATGTTCTCCTCAGAATCCGGGGTTGCGGACACTCGGGGTTCTTCGCTTTGCGTGCTCATGCGAACGCCAGCTCCTTCTTATTGCCGAGGACACCCTGGGGCCTGAAGATCATCAGCAGCATCAGCGCGACACCCACAAGGATGTAGCGCAGCTGGCCGGCCTGGACGGTGTTCAGCCAGGTGATGGCGCCGGATTCGATCAGGCCGTACAGGATGCCTTGTGTGAGGGACAGCACGACCCAGAAGATCATGGCACCGACGACCGGCCCCAGCACCGTGCCCAGGCCGCCGAGCAGCAGGCAGGTGTAGAGGAAGAACGTCAGTTCGGTGCCGTAGTTCGCCGGCTGGACCGCGCCGCGGGGGAGGGTGAAGATCATGCCTGCCAGAGCGCCGAGGACACCACCGATGATCAGAGCCTGCATCTTGTAGGCGTACACGTTTTTACCAAGCGAGCGGACGGCGTTTTCGTCCTCACGGATGCCCTTGAGGACGCGCCCCCAGGGGCTGCGCATCAGCAGCCACACCAGGGTGCAGAACAGGGCCACAACGGCCCAGGCGACTACCCGGATAAAGAAGTCGCGGTTGTTCATGCCCATGTAGGAACCCGGCGGGAACGGGTTCATCGCGTAGAAGTCACCTTCGAACGCGGCCAGGCCGTTGGCGGAACCGGTGATGGCGGTCAGCTGGTTGGTGGTGACGATGTAGCGGACGATCTCCGCCGCCGCGATCGTGACGATGGCGAGGTAGTCGGCGCGCAGCCGGAGGGTGGGAATGCCCAGCAGCAAGGCGAAGATGGCTGAGCAGACCACTGCGATCAGCAGGCCGACGAAGAACGGAACACCGAACGTCAGGGTGGAGATGGCGAAGCCGTAGGCTCCCACCGCCATGAAGCCGGCCTGGCCGAAGTTGAGCAGGCCGGCGTAGCCGAAGTGAACCGCAAGGCCGAGCGTCGCGAGCGCGTACGCCGCCGTCGTCGGGCTGAACAGTTCTCCGGCAGCGCTGGAGAAAATAAATCCGAAGTCCATGGCTGTCTCCTAACCCACGCGCTCGCGCCGGCCCAAGATGCCTTGGGGCCGGATTAGAAGGACAATAATCATGATGAACAGTGCTCCCACGTATTTGAGGTCGGCGGCGAGGCCGAACACGGTGGTCAGCTCCACGAAGATGCCGACAATGATGGACCCGATCAGGGCGCCCCACACAGTGCCGAGACCACCCAGCGTGACGCCGGCGAAGATGAGCAGCAGGATCTGCGAACCCATGTCGAAGGTGACACCGGGCCGGTAGTACGCCCACAGGATGCCGCCGAGGGCCGCGAGCATGCCGCCGGTGACCCAGACAATCCGGATGACGGAGTCGACGTCGATGCCGGAGGCCGCCGCCAGTGCCGGGTTGTCGGCCACCGCGCGGGTGGCTTTGCCGAGCCGGGTCTTGAGCAGGACCACGCCGAGGATGGCAATGACCACCGCGCTGATCACGAGGGACCAGAGGTTGTTGGGGGAGATGGAGATCGGGCCGATCTGGATCTCCGAGCTCTGGGCGAACGGCAGCTGCTGCGTGGCGCCGCCGAAGAAGAACTGGATCACGTAGCGGACGGCCAGCGCGAGGCCGATGCTGACGATCATCATCGGAACCAGGCCGGTGCCGCGGCGCCGCAGCGGCTTCCACAGGCCCGCGTCCTGGACGTAGCCGAATAGACCGCCGCCGACCAGGGCCAGCAGGATGGCCAGCCAGAACGGAAGGTTCATGGCGTTGAAGGAAAAGACCAGGACGGCGCCGAGGGTGACCATTTCACCGTGGGCGAAGTTGGTCAGGCCGGTGGTGCCGAAGATCAGCGAGAGGCCGACGGAGGCAAGGGCCAGCAGAAGGCCGAAGCTCAGGCCCGCCACGAGGCGGTTGATCAGGTTCTGGCCGAAATCCTGCTGCTGCACCACGATGCCTTCGCCGAAGGCGAAGATCACCGAGAGGTTGGAGGTCTGGCTGAAGGTGACTTCGCGGGGGTTCTGCTGGCCCTCGGCGAGCTGAATGCCTTCCGGGAGCGTCGATTCATCCAACTCGACCATGTAGGTTCCCTGGGTGGGTACCCCGATGGTCCAGGAGCCGTTGGCATTCGACGTCGCCGTTCCGGTGAAGTCGCCGCTCGTGGCGGTGATGGTGACATCGGCGATCGGCGCGCGGTCGTCGCCGCGCAGGAAGCCGCTGATGCTGTTCTGGAACGTGGTCGCCGACGGGGATGGTGTCGGAGAGGGGGTCGTGGCCTGTGATGCCGGCGCGACGATCAGCAGTAGCGCGGCCACGGCGGCAAAAACAGCCCCCACAACTTTCAGCAGTCTGCCGCGCCGTCTCTGCGACAGGCCTCTCGGTGTGCTTCTCAAAATGAAAACCTCCACATGGGGGTGGTGTGGGTTGCGCCATTGCAACCGCTGCGAACAGTCAGGGTGACGGAAGGTGGTGCGTGATGCGATGCGGTGGAGCGGTAAGGCTTGTGATGTCCGTCACCCTGTTTGGCTTATGTTACAGCCCGCAGGGGGCAAAGAATGCCGTCGCGAGCAGGCGGAACGTCGCGATCGCGTAACAACCGTGAAGCCCGGGCGGCGGGGTGCTTTACCTGTCCTAAAGTAAACTTTTGTTGATCCGGAGTATGCCTAAACAGTCGGTCGCCGGCCTGCGGCGTGCGGGCGCGGGAACGCGGCGGGCAGGTCACGGTTGGGTTGCGGGAGGGGCGTCCCGGGAACTAACGCTGCACGTCAGCTGTTGGAATTGGTAGCGTGTTGTTACCAGCACTGACGGATCACCACCGGATCAATACTCACCCCCCTTATTTGGAGGACACCAGCAATGGCACTTGGCGGAAACCCAGTCTTCAACGGAAAGAACTTCCGTGGAGCAACCCAGGCACCGCCTGCCCCGCAGGCGTATGGACAGGGCCACTACGGCCAGAACGCTTACGGCCAGGGCCAGTACGGCCAGGTTCCGGGCCGCGCCCCGGGCCAGGTCATGGACGGCCAGGCCGGCTGGAGCGCTGCCCAGCAGGGCATGACCCAGGACCAGCTCCAGGACATGTACAACCGGCCCGCCGCCGGCCCCGCCGACACGGGACGCATGACCTATGACGACGTCATCATGAAGACCGCGGCCTGCCTCGGTGCCGTGGTTGCCGGTGCCGCCGTCACCCTCGTGGTGGCAGAGGGCCTGGCGTACATGCTGATGATCGTCGGCGCGCTGGGCGGATTCGTCCTCGCCTTGGTCAACACCTTCAAGAAGCAGCCGTCGCCGGCGCTGATCCTGGCCTACGCCGCACTCGAGGGTCTGTTCCTCGGTGGCCTGACGCGCATCCTGGATGCCATGTACCCGGGCGTCGGTCTGCAGGCCGTGATCGGCACGCTGTCCGTGTTCGCAGTGACCCTGGTTCTCTTCCGGAACGGCAAGGTCCGGGCCACGCCGAAGGCCATGCGCTTCTTTATGATCGCCACTATCGGCTACGCCGTCTTCGCGCTCATCAACATGGTCATGATGTGGACCGGCGCCGTCGATTCCCCGTTTGGCCTGCGCACCGAATTTGAGATCATGGGCATCCCGCTGGGCGTGTTCATCGGCGTGCTGGCGATCGGCCTGGCCGCGTTCTCGCTGATCATGGACTTCACCAGCATCGAAGCCGGCGTCCGCAGCGGCGCCCCGCAGCGCTTCTCCTGGACCGCGGCCTTCGGCCTCACGGTCACCCTGGTGTGGCTCTACGTTGAGATCATCCGCCTCCTGGCGATCCTCCGCGGCGACGAATAACACCGGCGGCTGACTGCCGGCACCCGATAACCACGCAAGAGGAGCCCCGCCGGATGGCGGGGCTCCTCTTTGCCATTGTGGCGGCGGTGATGTTGCGTGGCGGCTGCGCCGATGATGCGCGGTGCTGACGGTGCGTGGGAGCCTTGCCGACGGCGGCGGGCGCCCGCTCAGCCCAGCCGCTCCAGCACCACGGCCATGCCCTGCCCGCCGCCGACGCACAACGTGGCCAGCCCCAGGGTCGCATCGCGCTCCCGGAGGCCGTTGAGCAGGGTGGTGGTCATCCGGGCGCCGGTCATGCCGAAAGGATGGCCCAGCGCGATGGCGCCACCGTGCACGTTGAGCTTGTCATGATCGATCCCGAGTTCCTTGGCACTGGCGACGACCTGCACCGCGAAGGCCTCATTGAGTTCCACAAGATCGATGTCCTGGATGCCCAGCCCGGCAAGGTCCAGGGCCCGCCGGGTCGCCTCCACCGGGCCCATTCCCATGAGCTCGGGGGAGAGGGCGCTGACGCCGGTGGAGACAATCCTCGCCAGCGGTTCCAGCCCGAGTTCGCGCGCCCGGGAATCGCTCATCACCACGACGGCGGCCGCTCCGTCGTTCAGCGGGCAGGCGTTCCCTGCGGTGACGGTCCCCTCGGTACGGAAGACCGGCTGCAGGGCGCTGACCGACTCCAGGGTGACACCGGCCCGCGGTGAGTCGTCCCGGTCGATCACGGTGCCGTCCCTGCGGGTGTATGGGGTGATTTCGCGGGCATAGAATCCGGAGGCAATGGCTGCCTCGGCGCGGTTCTGGCTCAGCACGGCCCAGGCGTCCTGGTCTGCCCGGCTGATGCCGAAGCTGGTCGCAACGTTTTCGGCCGTCTGGCCCATGGCGATGTAAATGTCCGGCATACGGCCGCCCAGCCGCGGGTCCGTCCACGGGGTATTGGACCCAGCCCTGGCGGCTGTGCGCTGCCGGGCTGCGTCAAAGAGCGGGTTGTGCGTGCTGGCATCCGTCTCGCCCGCCCCGGCCCAGCCGCGGTAGCGGGACACAGCCTCAACTCCGGCGGCCACAAACGCGTGCCCTTCGCCGGCCTTGATGGCGTGGAAGGCCATCCGGAGCGTTTGCAGGCTGGAGGCGCAGAAGCGGTTGATCGTGGCCCCCGGGACGTTGTCCAGCCCGGCCAGGATGGTGACCACCCTGGCCATGTTGGAACCGGCCTCGCCGCTGGGCTCGGCGCAGCCCAGATAGAGATCGTCCAGGCCCCGGCCGGCGTCGTCCGCCGCGTCGAAGGACGGAATCCGGGCCAGCGCCGCTGTCACCATGGCGGCCGCAAGGTCGTCGGGGCGTTCATCCTTCAGCGAGCCTTTGAAGGCTCGTCCGATCGGGCTTCTGGCAGTGGAGACAATGACGGCTTCTGGCATGCGCCCAGCCTACGCTCCGCCTATGCCAGGCGCATCGCCCCTGCCGCCGGCCGGACGCTGAAGATCTCCGGTGGCCCGTACCCGGCCGCCGCGAAGGCACGTCCGACGGCGGCACGCACCTGCTGCTCGGCCGCCGCCGGGGTGAGAGCGATGGCCGAACCGCCGAAACCGCCCCCGGTCATCCTGGCGCCGACCGCGCCAGCGGAACGGGAAGCCTCGACAGCGAGGTCCAGTTCAGGGCAGGAGATCTCGAAGTCGTCCCGCAGTGAGGCGTGGGACGCATCCAACAGCGGTCCGATCGCCGCCGGCCCGGCGGTTTCCAAGACGTCGACCGTCTGCAGGACCCGTTCATTCTCCGTCACCACGTGCCGCACCCGGCGGAATGTCTCCGGGTCCAGGAGGCCGGCCGCCGCGTCCAGGCCGCCCGGGCCGACGTCGCGCAGCGCCGTCACCCCCAGGATCCCGGCACCCTGTTCGCAGGAGGCGCGCCGGGAGGCGTAGCCGCCGCCGGCGTGGGAATGCGACACCTTCGTGTCAATCACCAGCGTCACCAGCCCGGCGCTGTCGGCGTCGAACGGCACCAGCCGGAGGTCCTGGCTGCGGCAGTCGAGGAAGAGGGCATGACCGGCCGCCCCGCGCAGGGACGCTGACTGGTCCATGATGCCGGTGGGGGCGCCGACGAAATCATTTTCCGCGCGCTGGGTCGCCAGGACCATGTCCCGGGTATCGAGGCCCGCCGCGGCGAGCTCGTTGACCGCCGTAATGACGGCGCACTCGATCGCGTGGGAGGAGGACAGGCCGGCGCCGCGCGGAACGTCGGAGTCCAGCAGCAGGTCCAGTCCGCCCACGGGGAGTCCCCGCTGCTGCAGCGCCCACAGGACCCCCAGCGGATACTTGGTCCAGCCCCTCGCCGTGGCCCGGCTGAAGGACCCGGCGTCGACCGTGGTCAGTCCCTGGTTCCCGAAGGTGGACAGCAGCCTGATGGTGGAGTCCGCTCGCCGGCGGACCGCCACGCGGGCGGTCCTGTCGATCGCAAACGGCAGCACGAAGCCCTCGTTGTAGTCAGTGTGCTCGCCGATCAGGTTGACGCGGCCGGGCGCCTGCCACACCCCGTCCGGCGCAGCGCCGAAGACGGACTGAAACCTGGCGGCCAGCTGCCCGGCATCGGGGCGCGGCGTCATGCCGCACCGGCTGCGGTGGCGGTCCTGGAATGGCGCGTCATGGATCCACGGTATACGCCGCGGCACGCGGCTGGGTACGGTGGTGACCATGGACCAGCAGAGCCCCGCTTCCCCGGAATCCCCCCACGACAACTTCAGCGACAGCCCCGACCCGGACTCTTCCGCCCGGCGCTACGCCACCGGCCGGCAGTATGAGCTGCGGCGCGGTGACGCCCTCGCCGTCGTCACTGAACTGGCCGCCGGGCTGCGGCTGTACAGCCGCGGCGGCACGGCACTGACGGAGAGCTACGGGGACGGCGAGATTTCGCCGGGCGCCGCCGGCATCACGCTGGCGCCGTGGGCCAACCGCGTGGAGGACGGCGTCTGGTACCTCAACGGCAAGAAGCAGCAGCTGGACATCACCGAGGTGTCCCGCAACAACGCCAGCCACGGACTGCTGCGCAACGCTTCCTATGAACTGGTGGACGAATCCGAATTCTCGGTCACCCTCGAATCGGCCGTGTTCCCGCAGCACGGGTATCCCTTCCTGCTGCGCCACCGGGTGCGCTACGAACTGGCCCCCGACCTGGGCCTGGTGGTCCGGCAGGAGCTGGTCAACGATTCCCAGGAACCGGCGCCGTTCGTCCTCGGCGCCCATCCCTACCTCCGGCTGGGGGACGTGCCCAGCGAGGAGCTCACCGTCACGGTCGGCGCCGGCACCAGGCTGGTGACGGACCAGCGCCTGATCCCGCGCGGCATGGAACCCGTGAGCGGCGACTTCGACCTCCGTGCCGGGCAGCGGGTGGCCGATCTGGACCTCGATTCCGCCTACACCGACCTGGCGTTCGACGCTGGCATTGCCCGCCACACGCTGAGCGCTCCTGACGGGCGCAGCGTGAGCCTCTGGCAGGACGCGAACTGCGGCTACGTCCACGTCTTCGTCACCACGGAGTTCCCGGGCAGGACCAAGGCGGTGGCGATCGAGCCGATGACCGGCCCGGCCAACGCCTTCAACAGCGGCGACGGCCTCCGTTGGCTCCCTCCGGGCGAGCGGTTCGCCATGACGTGGGGGATCAGCGCGACCCTTGAGCCCTGAGGAACGGCAGGGTTTCCTATCCGGGTTTCCCATCCGAGTTTCCCATCAGGGGAGGGCTGGTGAATCATGGGGCTATGACCCCAGCTGACCCGGCCGCCCCGCGAGACCATCCCGACGAAGCCCGTGCCGCCGCCAGTCCTTCAGCCGCCGCCAGAATCCCCGCCGGAGTCTCCGCCGGAGGGCGGGCTGTCACGGACCGGGAAATCGATCAGGACATCCCGTACGGCGTGCGGATCGCGGCGTCGTGGTCCTGGCGCCTGGGACTCATCATTCTTATGGCCGGCGCCCTGGTGTGGTTGCTCAGCAGGGTCAGCTTCCTGCTGATTCCGGTCATGGTTGCCGCGCTGCTGGCCGGGCTGCTGGCGCCGGTGAAGAACTGGCTCCGTCGGAACCGGGTTCCCAACGGCCTCGCGGTCGCCATCACCGTCCTCGGCTTCCTGGGGGTGGTCGGCGCGGCACTGGCCCTCGTCGGCCGGCAGCTCGTAGCCGGCTTCGCCGAGCTATGGAGTGAGGCGCTGACCGGGATCCAGAAAATCCAGGTCTGGCTTGCGGACGGGCCCCTGCACCTCTCCGCGGCCCAGATCGACCAGTACCTGAAGGAGGGCACCGAGGCGCTGCAGAACAACAGCAGCAGCATTCTCAGCGGTGCGCTGTCCTTCGGCAGCACCGCCGGACATTTCGCAGCCGGAATGATCCTGGCGCTGTTCATCCTGATCTTCTTCCTGCTGGAAGGAGAACGCATCTGGACCTTCCTGGTACGGCTGTTGCCCCGGAAGGCGCGGGCGGCCGCCGACGGAGCCGGACGGGTGGGTTGGACCTCGATGGTGAGCTACGTTCGGATCCAGATGGTCGTCGCTTTTGTGGACGCTGTCGGGATCGGCGTGGGCGCGGCGATCATCGGCGTGCCCCTGGCGCTGCCGCTGGGTGTGCTCGTGTTCCTCGGTTCCTTCATCCCGATCGTCGGTGCCCTCGTGACCGGTGCCGTCGCCGTCCTGCTGGCCCTTGTTGCCAACGGCTGGGTCAACGCGCTGATCATGCTGGGGATCGTCCTGCTGGTCCAGCAGCTGGAGAGCCACATCCTCCAGCCGCTGGTCATGGGCAAGGCCGTCTCGCTTCACCCGGTGGCCGTCATCCTGGCCGTCGCCGCCGGGTCCTACCTGGCCGGCATTCCCGGAGCCCTGTTCTCCGTTCCCATCCTGGCCGTAGCAAACTCGTCGATTCGCTACATTGCCGGCAGAACGTGGGAACATGAAAGTGCGCCGGCCGCCTGGGGCCACCAGGACACTTCTGACCCCGCGTCCGGCGCGGAAAACCCGTGAGGGATGTCCGGTTGTCGGGCGTAGCCTCCGGCCGCAGCGATGGTGCCGCACCCGACCTCGGTTCCCCGGGCAGCGATGCCGGACGGGGCGCCGGACCCACACCCTGATCCGAAGACTGATCCGAAAAAGGAGACTAGTTCGTGAACACCCTTGAGAGCCTGCCCGTCACGCTGGACGATGTCCTGGAGGCGCAGAAGCTGCTCGACGGGATTATTACGCGGACGCCGGTTGAATCCTCCCGTGCCCTGGGCGGCATGGTGGGCGGCGAGGTCTTCCTGAAGTGCGAAAACCTGCAGCGGGCCGGGTCCTTCAAGGTCCGCGGCGCCTACGTCCGGATGGCCAAACTCTCGCCGGAGGAGAAGAAGCGCGGCGTCGTGGCCGCGTCCGCCGGAAATCACGCCCAGGGTGTGGCCGTCGCGGCCAAGAGCCTGGGCATCAAAGCCCGGATCTATATGCCGCTGGGCGTCGCCCTGCCCAAACTCGCCGCCACCCGCAGCCACGGGGCCGAGGTGGTGCTTCACGGCCACAACGTGGATGAGGCCCTCGCCGAAGCGAAGCGCTATGCGGACGAGACCGGCGCCGTTTTTGTCCACCCGTTCGACGACGTCGACGTCGTTGCCGGCCAGGGCACGGTGGGACTGGAAATCCTGGAACAGGTCCCGTATGTCGACACCATCCTGATGGGCGTCGGCGGCGGCGGGCTCCTCGCCGGAGTGGCGGTGGCCGTGAAGGCCAGGGCCAAGGAACTGGGCCGGGAGATCCGGATCATCGGCGTCCAGGCCGAGAACGCGGCCGCGTACCCGCCCTCCCTCGCCGCGGACGCCCTGGTGCCGCTCAAACGCGTCTCCACCATGGCCGACGGCATCGCCGTCGGCCGGCCCGGCCAGCTTCCTTTCAGCATCATCCGGGAACTCGTCGACGACGTCGTGACCGTCAGCGAGGACGCCCTGGCACGGGCGCTCATCTTCCTGCTGGAACGCGCCAAGATGGTGGTCGAGCCGGCCGGGGCGGTGGGCGTCGCGGCGCTGATGGAAGGCAAGATCGAAAACCCGGGAACCGTCGCCGTGGTGCTCTCCGGCGGCAACATCGACCCGATGCTGATGCTCAAGGTCATCCAGCGCGGCCTCTCCGCCGCGGGCCGGTACATGACCGTGCGCATGATGCTGGACGACCGTCCCGGCTCACTGGCCACGATCGCCCGGATCATCGCCGAAAACGACGCCAACGTCACAGGGCTGGACCACACCCGTGTGGGCGGCTCGATCAGCATGGGCGATGTGTCCATTACCGTGAACCTGGAGACGAAGGGCCACGAACACTGCGAAAAGGTCCTCGCGGCGCTCCGGGCCGAAGGCTTCCAGCCGATTGTGGTGCACTAGGGGGCAGCGATGCTTGACTCCACCCGGAACGGCAGGCCGCGCGCCGCCGATACCACCGCCGCGCGCGCCCGCAAGGGACTGCTGGTGGTGGGAGTGTTTGTCCTGGTGCTGTACGTCATCGAGATCATCAACACGCTGATGCTCCGTTCGCTCAACGGCACGTTCGGCCTGCGGCCGCGCAGCCTCGACGGGTTCCTGGACATCCTGACGTTCCCTTTGCTGCACGCCAACCTGGCGCACCTGTTCTCCAACACGCTGCCGCTGATCATCTTCGGCTTCCTGGTGCTGCTGTCCGGGACCCGCGTGTTCTTCACAACCCTGGCACTGAGCTGGCTGGTCTCCGGGGCCGTGGTGTGGCTGATCGGCGGATACAACGTCACCGTGGGGGCATCCGGTCTGGTGTTTGGCCTCTTCGCGTTCCTGCTGGTGCGTGGCTTCTTCAACCGCAACTGGTGGCAGATCCTGCTGTCCGTGGTGCTGTTCCTGACCTACGGAGGGATCCTGTTCGGGATCCTGCCCACGGTGGCGGGCTACGTTTCCTGGCAGGCGCACCTCGGCGGGGCCGTCGGCGGCGTGCTCGCCGCCCTGCTCCTGAGCGTCCCGCGGGCAGGGCGGCCGCGCATCAGGCAGTAGCGCCGCCGCTACAAACGGTGCCACAACAAACTGTGCCACAACGGACGACGCCGGCCCTCCCGCTAGGGGAGGACCGGCGTCGTGCGCTGCGGTGCAGAAAAACGGTTCTAGCCGGCGTACGGCTTGGCGGAGACGATTTCCACCGTGATGTCCTTGCCGTTCGGGGCGGTGTAGCTGAGCTTGTCGCCCTCCTTGTGGCCGACGATGGCGGCACCCAGCGGTGACTTCTCGCTGAAGACGTCCAGATCCGAGTCGCCGGCAATCTCCCGGGAGCCGAGCAGGAAGGTTTCCTCGTCGCCGGCGATCTTGGCCACAACAATCATTCCGGGCTCGACGATTCCGTCGTCGGCCGGGGATTCGCCGACGTGGGCGTCCCGGAGCAGCGCGGTCAGCTGGCGGATGCGGGCTTCGATCTTGCCCTGTTCCTCTTTGGCCGCGTGGTAGCCGCCGTTCTCCTTGAGGTCGCCTTCCTGGCGCGCGGCCTCGATCTTCTGAACGATTTCCGCCCGGCCGGGGCCGGAGAGGTGGTCCAGCTCTGCCTTCAGGCGGTCAAAAGCTTCCTGGGTGAGCCAAGCTGCAGTTGCGCTGTTGGTGGTAGACACGGACTTCTCCTTTATGGTCAAACAAGCAAAGACCCCGCCACGGTGGCCACTTTTGGGACTCAGCAACCAGCTCAGCGGGGGAAAGGTATTGATCCATTGTAGTCAATCCTGTGGATAAACCAAAGAACCCTGCGGCGTGTATCACACCGCGTTACGGCCGGCGGGCGGCCGGCGGCCAACTCGCTGCCGCGCGGCTAGTTGCCGGCGTCGGGGATCCAGCAGCTGTCGACGACGCCGGACACGGCCTGGGACTCGGTGCGCACCGTGGCCCGGTGGGCCGTGGTGCGGCCGCCGTCGGAACCGGCGTCGGCGGCGTTGGGGGCGATGTCCACCACCTTCCAGCCGACAACGGCGAACTTGGAATCCAGCGCCTTGACCGAGCACTTGGCCGCGGTGGCCGGGTCCTTGGTGACCTGGAAATCGATCTCCGCCATTGTGGCGTCCGGCGTGCTGTAACCGATGTCCTTGAAGGTGATGCTCTCCGTCGCGTTCGACGTCGAGATCCAGGCCATAAAGGCCATTCCGGCTGCCAGGGCGAGGACCAGGATGGTGCGTTTGGCCTTGCCGCTCAGCGTTCGCTTTTGGCCGCCGTAACGATTGGCTAGGCTGGGAGGTGCCGGGGCGGGCGCGGCAGGCTGATCCTTGGAAGTCACCAGTCCAGTTTAGTGTGGATCGGGAGGGGTGTCCGCCGGTCCGGCCGGATACCCCTGCCTGAAGGCCTGCCTCAAGACCTGCCTGAAGATCCTTACCCCAAGATGAACCCCGTAGATGAAAGAGGAGCCGTCCCACGATGACAGCGTCCACCAGCCCGTCAGCGCCGCTTCGACTGTTGGCTGTCCATGCTCATCCCGACGACGAATCCAGCAAGGGCGCCGCCACAATGGCCATGTACGCCGCGGCCGGCGTCGAGGTCCTGGTGGCCACCTGCACCGACGGTTCCCGTGGTGACATCCAGAACCCGGCAGTGGAGGGGGAACCGCACCCCAAGCGCGACATGGCCGGCGCGCGCCGGCTCGAGATGGAGCAGGCCGCCAAGGTACTGGGCATCCGCCAGCGCTGGCTCGGCTTTGTGGATTCCGGGCTGCCGGAAGGCGACCCGTTGCCTCCGCTGCCGGCAGGCTCCTTCGCGACGCTGCCGCTGGAACGGGCCGCCGCGCCGCTGGTCCGGCTGGTCCGCGAATTCAAGCCCCAGGTCATCCTGAGCTACGACGAGAACGGCGGGTACCCGCACCCGGACCACATCATGGCGCACCGCGTCGCCGTCGAGGCCTTCGAGGCCGCGGGGGATCCGGCCCGCTACCCGGGGACCGGCGAGCCGTGGGCTCCCAGCAAGCTCTACTACGACCGGGCCTTCAGCCCCGAGCGGTTCCGTGCCCTGCATTTTGCGCTGGAGGAATCCGGGCTACAGTCCCCGTACGCCGAGCGGATCGCGGCCTGGCTGGAAGCTGACGCGGAAGGCCACACCCCGCCGGCGCCCACCCACGCCACCACCACGCAGATCGAGTGCGGGGACTACTTCGAGGCCCGCGATGACGCCCTGCGGGCGCACCGCACCCAGGTGGACCCTGAGGGCTTCTTCTTTGCGGTCTCCCCGGCGATGCAGCGCCGGGTGTGGCCCTGGGAGGATTACTCGCTGATCCAGTCCAGGGTCCCGGCCGACCTGCCGGAGAAGGACTTCTTCGCCGGGCTAAGATAGACCCGACAAGCCATTTCTATGACGTGTAGAAGACGTTGTGGAAACAGTTCAACGCAGCCCGGCGGCCAGTCTCCGCCGGACCGCCATCCAGTCCCATAGAAGGTCCCCACCGTGCACTCCTTGCTCCTCGCCCTGGCAACCACTCCGGCGCCGGCCCCCACGCCATCGCTGCGCCCCGGACTGTCCCAGGACCAGGTGACCCCCGGCCTGCTGGGTTTCCTCCTGACCGCCTTCATCGTGGTGCTGACGGCCCTGCTGATTGTGGACATGGTGCGGCGCATCCGGCGGGTCCGTTACCGGGCCCAGGTAGAGGAAGAACGCGCTGCTGCCGACGATGCTCCGCAAACACCGGGTGCCCAGTCCGACCTCCCGTACGACGCCGGCCAGCCCGGCAGCCGTCCGGAAGCCAACGGCGAGGCCGGGCCCGGAAACCGCTGACGGGCGGCACCGGTCTTCGACGCCGAAAATCCCCAGCTTTGCAGCCGGCGCCGGAGGGTCGGGCCGGGCCGACGGGCAAACCGGCGGGGCGTGGCGGCGCTGCTGCCGCAAAGGTGGGGAAAATCCGCGAGGGCGGGCGCGTCAGCCCTGGCCCGGCGGCATCAGCTCAGGACGGCGATGGAAATCGCGATGTAGTGCGCAGCGAAAGCAAACACCGTCAGGGCGTGGAACAGCTCGTGGAAGCCGAAGTGTGAGTAGCTGATGTTCGGCTTCTTCAGCGCGTAAAAGACGGCACCGGTGATGTAGAGGGCGCCCCCGACGCAAATTAGGACGGCGGAGGCCACGTTGGCGGCAAAGAATTCCGGCAGGTAGAACAACGCGCCGCAGCCCAGGGCGATGTAGATCGGCACATACAGCCAGCGCGGGGCGTCGGTCCACAGCAGGCGGAACAACACGCCCAGGATGGCCCCGGACCAGATCACCCAGAGCAGCAGTTCGGCTTTGGGCCGGTCCAGGAGGGCCCAGGCCAGCGGCGTGTAGCTTCCGGCGATCACCAGCATGATGTTCGTGTGGTCCAGTCGCTTCAGTACGATTTTGACGCCGGGGGACCAGTTCCCGCGGTGGTAGATGGCGCTGACGCCGAAAAGCAGCACCCCGGTGAAGGCGTAGATGGCGCAGGCGATCTTCAGGTCCGGCGTCGGCGCCAGGATCACCAGCACCAGGCCGGCGGCCAGGGCCAGGGGGGCAGTCACGGTGTGGATCCAGCCGCGCCATTTCGGCTTGATCATCAGGAGTTCCGCCAGCCGGACCGCCGCGTCGTCCATCGGCCCGGTTTTGCGGTCCGCAGGCTGCTCCGGCCGGGGCTCGGGGGTGTAGCTTTCCATGCCGCCATAATAACCTACGGTCCAGTAAGTTACCCGCGAGTAACACAGGCGTTCAACAGGAATGCCGGCGTCCCTGGGCCCCGGCCGGCGCTCCGGCGGGTAGCCTAGGATGTGCACAACAGTCGTACTTCAAGGAAGCCAGGTGAATCTCCGGATGGAAATGCCCGGATTCCTCTATGGCTTCTATGAGCGCAAACTCCAGCGTTCCCTGGACCCGGAGCGTATTCCAAAGCACATCGGGGTGATGGTGGACGGCAACCGCCGCTGGGCGCGGCAGTTCAACGCGCCCACCAGCCAGGGCCATCAAGCCGGGGCCGACAAGATCCACGAGTTCCTCGGCTGGTGCCAGGAACTTGGAGTCAACGTTGTCACCCTGTACATGCTCTCCACGGACAACATGAACCGCTCCGGCGAGGAGCTTGACCTGCTTATGGGCATCATCGCCAACACCCTGGACCGGCTGGACGAGGACGCAGAGATCTCGGTCCACGCCATGGGCGCCCCGGAACTGCTGCCGGACTACCTCGCCGAGCGGCTGAACAAACTCACGGCCCGCACGCCCGCGCACGAAAAGCTGCACGTCAATGTCGCCGTCGGCTACGGCGGACGCCGCGAAATTGTCGACGCCGTCCGCGAACTGCTGCACGACGCCGTCGCGCGCGATGCGGACATCGGGAAACTCGCCGACGAGCTGAGCGTCGACGACATCTCACGTTTCCTCTACACCCGCGGCCAGCCCGACCCGGACCTTGTGATCCGCACCTCCGGGGAGCAGCGGCTCTCCGGTTTCCTGATGTGGCAAAGCGCGTACAGCGAGTTTTATTTCTGCGAAGCCCTGTGGCCTGCCTTCCGGAAAGTGGACTTCCTCCGGGCCCTCCGCGACTACGCCGGCAGGCAGCGCCGCTACGGCTCCTGAAGCGTCAACCGCTGTTCATGCAATGGCAACAGGAATCGCCGATAAATGGCCGCGGAAACGCCGCAGCCCGGACGTACGTTAATCCCATCAGCAGGCAAACCGCCGGCTGATCGGGGAGGCCAGTACATGGAGCGGAAGTTCGCACCGGGTGTATGGGAGGCCGCGTCCGGCCTCCTGGCCGAGCCGCCTCACCCATAACAATTCCGGGCATGTGCCCCGGGGCTGGAGTCGATGTGGCTATTTCTGAACAACTGCCCGACGTCGTGACCGACCAGGGACAGAAAGCTACCTCTCGCGCCAAGCGAGCCACCTCAAAGACCGGTGCAGCGGGCAGTAACGCCGCAGCCGGTCTTGCTGTTTCCGGGGAAGGGACAGCAAGCAAGGAACCGGGCCGCAGCTTCGTGATCGACACCTCGGTGCTGCTCTCGGACCCGAGGGCACTGTTGCGGTTCGCGGAGCATGAAGTGATCCTGCCGATCGTTGTCATCACTGAACTCGAGGGCAAACGGCACGACCCCGAGCTGGGCTACTTCGCCCGCAAGGCGCTCAGGCTCCTCGATGACCTGCGGGTGGAGCATGAGGGACTGGACCGCCCCATCCCGCTTGGCCACGACGGCGGCACGTTGATGGTGGAGTTGAACCACATCTCCGCCGAGGTGCTTCCGGCCGGCTTCCGCGGCGGGGACAACGACAGCCGGATCCTCGCGGTCGCCAAGAACCTCGCCAACGAGGGCCGCGACGTCACGGTGGTTTCCAAGGACCTTCCGATGCGCGTCAAGGCCTCGGCCATGGGGCTCCAGGCCGACGAGTACCGCAACGAACTGGTCAAGGACTCGGGCTGGACCGGCGTCGCGGAAATCGACGCCACTGAGGAGGAAGTGTCAACCCTTTACGGCCACGAGCCGGTCTTCATCCCGGAAGCGGCCGAGTTGCCGACGAACACCGGCCTGGTGATCCTCTCCCAGCGGGGATCAGCGCTGGGCCGGGTGGGCGCCGACAAGCAGGTCCGCCTGGTCAAGGGTGACCGTGACGTGTTCGGGCTGCACGGACGTTCGGCCGAGCAGCGGCTGGCGATCGACCTGCTGATGGACCCCTCCGTGGGCATTGTGTCCCTGGGCGGACGCGCGGGCACGGGCAAGTCCGCGCTGGCCCTGTGCGCCGGCCTCGAAGCCGTCCTGGAGCGCCGGGAACACCGCAAGGTGATCGTCTTCCGGCCGCTCTACGCGGTGGGCGGCCAGGAGCTCGGCTACCTGCCGGGATCCGAGGCGGAGAAAATGAACCCTTGGGCGCAGGCGGTCTTCGACACGCTCGGCGCGTTGGTCAGCCAGGAGGTCGTGGAGGAGGTTATGGACCGGGGAATGCTCGAGGTGATGCCGCTGACCCACATCCGCGGCCGGTCCCTGCACGACGCCTTCGTGATTGTGGACGAGGCCCAGTCGCTCGAGAAGAACGTCCTGCTCACGGTGATGAGCCGGATCGGACAGAACTCGAAGATCGTCCTGACCCACGACGTCGCCCAGCGCGACAACCTCCGGGTCGGCCGGCACGACGGCGTTGCCGCCGTCGTCGAGACGCTCAAGGGGCATCCGCTCTTCGGCCACGTCACGCTCACCCGTTCGGAGCGCTCGCCGATCGCGGCGCTCGTGACGGATTTGCTCGAGGGGGCGGAGATCTAAGTCGGGTTCTTCGTTCTCGCCTTCGTGAGGGGCCGTGGTCCGTTTGCCGGGCCGCGGCCCTTCGCCGTCGCTTAGACACGTCACTTGTGGCCCGCTTCGGTCGCTGGGCGACCTTCGGGACCTCAAGCGCCGCGATGCGCTCCTCTGCGAAGAACCGCGGTCCGGCGCGTGCGTCCGGTTTGCTCCTCGCGGGGGTCACCTTCGCGGGTCCGCGGTGTCCCGCTGAGGAGCGCATCGCCGACCAGAGCGAAGCGGAGGTCGCCCAGCGACCGCAGTGAAGCGGCGGGAGGTGTCTAAGCGACGGCGGGGCGCCGTGGACCCGCTTGCCGGACGCCCCCACTTCTTAGCTACTGTCCCAGGACGGTGCCTTGGACTGCTGCCACGGGGATCGGGCCGAAGTCGCGGGAGTCTACCGAGGATTCGCGGTTGTCGCCGAGGACGAAGAGCTGGCCGGGCGGTACCGTCACTGTGCCGTAGTAGACGCCGTCGATGGTGCGCTGGTCGAGGAAGGGTTCCGTGGCTTCGGCGCCGTCCACGATGAGGATGCCGTCGCGGATGGCGACCGTCTGGCCTTCGGTTGCCACAACGCGTTTGAGCAGCACGGCTTCGTTGGGCATCTCGCCGTCGTCCGGTCCCTTGAACACGACCAACTGACCGGGCTGGACCCCGGCCAGCCGGGGTCCAGCCTTGTTCAGCCAGACCATGCCGCCGGCCGCGACGGTCGGTTCCATGCTGTTCGAGCTGACCGTGATCGGTTCGACCACCCAGACCCGGAGCGCCAGCAGTCCGCCCAGGCAGAGGGCGGCGGCCGCCATGGTGCGCCGCTGCACCGGGCTCAGCCCTGCACTGGATCCCAGACGGCCGGGGCCGCCGTGATCGGATCGTTCGGGTCCTCCTCATCGGCGCCGAGTCCCACCCGGAACTGGAGCATCATGGAGTGGTCCTCGTGGGTCAGGTTGTGGCAGTGGACCATGTACCGTCCCCGGTGGGGACCGAAGTGGACCAGCAACCGCACGGTTTCGTCCTCGCCGATGTACACCACGTCCTTGGGGCCCTTCTCGTACGCGAACGGGGGCTTGCCGTTGCGGCTGAGGACCTGGAAGTCCACGAGGTGCATGTGCATGGGGTGGAACCAGCCGCCCGAGCTGTTCTCCATCTCCCAGATTTCCACGGCGTCCAGGGCCGGATTTGCCATCACCCGTTTGAATCCACTGGCGATGACCTCCTCCCAGGTGAGGTCGTCGATCGTCCAGATATTCGTGTCGTCGTCATGCTTGATCCGGAACCTGCGCGTCTTGACGGCGTCGGTGGCTTTGAGGTCCATGGGATGGCTGGTCGCCAGCGTGGTCGGGATCGAATTCCAGGTGGGGTCCGCGGTGTTGACAGTGTCCCCCACAACGTCGAACCGCATGATCTTTCCAGTATGGTCAAAGTCGCGGTTGTTCTCGTTCGACGTGTTGCGCAGTTCGATTCGGGTCCCGACGGCGTACTTGCGGAAGTCAATCAGGACTTCGTAACGCTCGGCGCCGCCGTGGCGCCAGGACCCGACCGTCTGCGCCACGGGCATCAACCCGGCGTCGGTGGCCACCACGGTGACCGGGTCCCCGGTGCTGAGCCTGAAGTTGTAGGACCGGGACACGGAGGCGTTCAGGATCCGGAAGCGGTAGACGCGTTTCTGGACCTTCATGACCGGCCAGGGTTTGCCGTTGACCAGGATGACGTCGCCCCACAGGCCTGAGTGCTCGCGGTCGTCAAAGCCCAGGGCGCCGTTGGCCGCGAACATGGCGTCGCTGATGGTGAGGGGCACGTCGAACTGGCCCTGCGGGAGGAGACCCTTTTCGACCGGATCGCTGATCAGGTACTGGCCGGCCAGCCCCGAGTAGACGTTCTGCGCCGTGAAGTGGACCGCGTGATCGTGGTACCAGAGGGATCTCGCGGGCTGAAAATTCGGATAGTGGTACTCCTTGTAGAACCCGGGCAACGTGAGGTCATTCGCATAGCCGTCGTACTGCGGAAGCGACGCGGAGCCGTGCAGGTGGGTTGAGGTGGGGAGCGCGTGTCCGAGCGTCGGGTGTTTGGCCGGAAGCTGGTTCCGGACGCGCACGATGGCCCGGGTTCCCCTGTCGATCCGGATGGTGGGGCCGGGGAAGATGCCGTTGTACCCCAGGATCGGCGTGCTCAGGCGGGACAGGATCTTTGCGCTGCCCAGCCGTTGCGTCATGGTGTAGTGGCGGGTGGTGACGCCGTCGGCGTCGACGGTGGTCTGGTAGGCCAGCGGCGGGGGGATGGTGAGCGGTGTCCCGTAGGGCCTTGGCATGTCTCTGTCACTGAGTTTGCTGGCAGACTTCGCGCTGACGCCGGAGATGGGCACGGTCACGATGCCCGCTCCGACCACTCCAGCTCCGCCAAGGATGAGTGCTTGCCGCCGTGTAAGGGTCATGTTGAGCGGTTTCCTTTCAACATCGGTGGTACTTCCGACAGCGTGGGCCAGTGAACTTGGAAAAACCTGCGGCATGGCCCAGCTGCTAGGGGGTGTGGTGGGACAGGCCCAGCGACAAACGGGAGCCCCCGGGGCCGTCAAGAACCAGGGCGATTGCCTTGTCCGGGACTTCGAAGATCAGGGTGGCGCCGGTTGACGCGCCTTGCTTGAGGTCCACAACAGGCGGTGATTGCCAGATAGGCCGGAACTGCTCCCGGCCCAGGCCGGAGATGCTGAAGCCGCCGGTATCCAGGCGCAGGCCGTCGGGCTCCAGCGCCGTGAACTGGACCAGGAGCCGGACCCTGTGGCTGCCTTCGGCGGGGGCGCCGTCGAGTGCGTCGTCGTTGTCCTCCGGTTCCCAGCCGTCGTCCTCGACCGGGACGATCTCCCCGATGCTGGCCATGCCGCCCGGAATGGAAGCCGACGCGCCCAGGGGCACGCTCGGTTCGGGCTGCGCCGTAAGGAACAGGTACGTGAGGACAAGTCCGATAAGGGCGAGCAGGGCGACGGGAATCAGCACCAGGCGCCGGCGTCTGGCCCTGGGGCCGGGCGTGGTTTCAAGCTCGGTCGCAGACATGCGGCCATTCAAGTCAGCCCGGCTTGGGAAAAGCCGGGACCGGTGGTTCCCCGGTGTACTCGGCCGGAGCTAGGCCCCGATGCCCAGGAACTCCGCCGTTGCATGGTGGCCGGCAACCTGTAGCTCCCAGTCGGGACGGTTGAAGGTGGCGGGGGTCAGGCGGACGTTCTGGACGTCCTGGCACTTGCCGCCCCAGGCGGCGCGGGTGACGCCGTTCAGTTCGTATCCGAGGGAACGGGAGACGCCCAGGGACTGCCGGTTCCAGGCCGCCGCCTCGGATTCCGCGGCCTCCGCACCGAGCCAGTCGAAGGCATAGAGGGCGACGGCGGCCCGCATCTCCTTGCCGAAACCCCGGCCGTGCACGCTCTGCCGGAGCCACGAACCCGTGCTGACCGTCTTCAGGACGGCGAAGTCCTTGGCCCCCACATCCTGGCAGCCGATGAACGCGCCGTCATGCCAGATGCCCAGCAGCAGCGTCCATTCCTGCGGCGACATATTTCCGCGGCACCGCCAGTACCACTGCGCCATGTTGGGGCCCAGCTCCCCGGCCGGGGCCTCCGCCCACGGCCGGCTGAAGGGGCTGCGCCCCGGTTCGTGGATGCCGCTCAGTGCCGCCTCCGCCGCCGCCGGGATCTCCTCGTCCCGGATAGGGCGCAGCACCAGGCGGGGTGTGGTCAGGGTGAGGCCGAAGGGAGGCCAGCAGGCGGCGAGCTCAGTCATCCGGGAAGCCTAGCCGAGCGGGGGACTCTCAGCGAGTCACACGCTCAGCCGGCCGGGAGTTCCCAGCTGATGTGCCGGCGGACATCCGTCAGGTTCATGGACTCGGCCAGGAACAGGTCATCCAGCATGTATTCGTCCACGCCCAGGATCCGGAGCCAGTGCCCGTAGACATCCGGCCCGTCCTCTTCCTGTCCGCCCTCCAGCCAGCGGCTCGCGACACATACGCCCGTGCCGGCGTCGATCCTCACCACTGTGCGGCCCGGCCGGCACAGCGGCGCGCCGGGGTCGCTGGGACGGTATCCGGGGTTCGGCGTCACGGTGGCTTCCAGGGCGGGACGGCCCTCATGGACGACGTCGGTGATGGGGCCCAGCTCCACGGGGTTGGCGTTGGGGAACTCCAGGGGCACGGGGGCGTTTCCGGCCAGTTCCACGGGGTCCAGGGCGGCGGCGAAGCGCCCGTTGCCGAACCCGGGTTCGCCGTACGCTGCTTCGGGCCGGCGGCGGACCAGCCCGTGGTCGTCATAGACCGGGGTCACGAGGTGGGGCGGCAGCAGCCAGGTCTTCCTGGTGGAGCGGGTGTAGAACACGTCGCGGGAATCATTGATCCCGGTGGTGCTTTGCAGGACCAGCCCGTCCGCGGTTTCCAGCCGCAGGGCTCCCGGGCGGCGCAGCCACGCCCGGACCAGGTCCGGAGCCGGTCCTGTTTCAGGAGCATCCGGCTCGGCGGAGAGGGGCCGGTCCAGGTACTCAAAGCGCAGTGAATGCCACTTCCACGGGGAGGAGCGGCACAGGTCCCGGAAGGCGGCCGCCTGCTCCGCGGCGTCCCGGGGCGGGCGCGGCTCGCGCCGGTTCGAGGTGTCCCATGCGGCCATATCCACAGTTTACGCGCGGGCCCGGCACCGGCGGCCGGAATTTCCAGTAGCATCCGAGGGTGATCCAACGACTCGGCGCACTGGGTGAAGTGACCCCGCTGGCCTTCTGGCTGGTGCTGCTGGCGTGTGCCTATCTGGCGGTGGTGGCCGTCCGGCTCACGGTGATTGATGTCCGGCACCATCTGCTGCCGGACCGGATCGTCTTTCCGTCCTACGCCGTCGCGGGGGCGCTGCTGCTGGGCGCCGCGGCGGTCCACACGGTGTCCGGGACCGCTGCGGCGGCGGTGCCCGACGGCGGCGCCGGCTTCTTCGGGGTCCCCGGACTCCGCGTTGTGGCCGGGGGAGCGGCGCTGTGGCTGTTCTATTTCCTGCTGCGGGCCGTCTATCCGCCCGGGATGGGCTTCGGAGACGTCAAGCTGGCGGGCGTTCTGGGCATGTATCTGGGCTTCCTTGGCTGGCCGCACGTCTTCGCGGGGACCTTCGCCGCGTTCCTCTTCGGCGGGCTGTGGAGCCTGGCCCTCCTGGCCTCGCGGCGCGGCACCTTGAAATCGAGTATCCCCTTCGGGCCGTTTATGCTGGCCGGCACCGCCGCGGCCATGCTTCTGCTCCCGGCGTCCTGAGGCGCGGCCGGACGCCGGGCTGCTGTCCGCCGGCTGCTGTCCGTTGTCCCGGCGCACGTTGGCTAGGCTGGCCGGATGGCTACCCCCGATTTCATTCTCAAGCTGCGCGCCAGGATCGGCCACGAGGCCCTCTGGATCCCCGGTGCCCGGGCCGTTGTGTTCGACGACGCCGGCCGGGTCCTGCTCGGCCAGCGGGCGGACAACGGCCAGTGGGGGCTGATCACCGGAATTCTGGAGCCCGGGGAAGAGCCGGCGGCGGGCATGCTGCGGGAAGTCCTGGAGGAGACCGGCGTCGTGGCCGCCGCGGAACGGCTGGTCTCGGTGGACGCCGTCGGACCCACCACGTATCCGAACGGGGACGTGTGCCACTTCCTGACGCTCGAGTTCCGGTGCCGCTATGTCTCCGGGGTGGCGCGGGTCAACGACGACGAATCCCTCGCGGTGGGCTGGTTCGGCCCGGAGGAGTTCCCGGAGCTGATGGCCGGGCATCTGGAGAGCATTGAACGGGCGCGGCAGGAAGACGGCGCTGCCCACTTCCATCGCTGACGGCCGCCGGCAGTGGCCCGGGCGGGCAGGCTGCACCTTCCCGGGGCGGACTTCGCGCTTTTTGTCAGTGCCCCGACGTAGCCTGCTCCTGTCCAGCCAGCCGCTGGATCAAGTTGGCCCGGGTGCGCCCGGACCGGAAATGGGGAAGCATGACAGATTCAGCGCTGACGCACATTTACGTCCTCCTGGACCGCTCCGGGTCCATGAGTTCCATCGCCGACGACACCGTGGGCGGTTTTGCCGCGTTCGTCCGTGAGCAGCAGGCCGTTCCGGGCCGCTGCCGGCTCTCGCTGGCCCAGTTCGACGACAGCTACGAGCGGGTCTACGCCTCGGTGGACATCCAGGATGTGCCTGCCCTGGACCTGCAGCCCCGCGGCAGTACCGCGCTGCACGATGCCATGGTCCGGCTGATCGGCGAGGCAGGTGCGGAGCTGGCCGCACTCCCGGAGGACCAGCGCCCCGGCACGGTGCTGGTGGCCGTCCTGACCGACGGGCACGAGAACTCCTCACGGGAGGCCACAGGCGCCATGGTCAAGGAGCTGGTTGAACGGCAGCAGAGCCAGTGGGGCTGGCAGTTCACGTATCTGGGCGCCAACCAGGACGCCGTGTTGACGGCCCACGGGCTGGGCATCCGGGCCGAGGACGCCCTGACGTACGCCGCGGGGAACGTGGAGGCGGCCTTCCATGTCCAGTCGGCGAAGACGCGGCGGCTGAGGGAGGCGCGGATCGGCGGGGCGAGCCTTGCCGACGCCGCGGCTGCGGCGGCCTACACGGCGGAGGAACGGGACGCGGCCGGGGGAGGGACTCCGGCGCCCTGAGCGCGCGCCGGCCGCACAGGAAACGGCGGCCGGCGCCTTTCGCGGGAAAGGTGCCGGCCGCCGTCGGACGCTGCCGCGCCGGGATGGCGCGGGGGCTGGGCGCGGGGTGTGTCAGGCCTTGTGCGGCGGACGGGTCATGGACATCACGTCCAGGGCCGTGTCCAGCTGCTCCTCGGTCAGTTCGCCGCGGTCCAGGAAGCCCATGGCCACCACGGTTTCACGGATGGTGAGGCCCTCGGCGACGGACTTCTTGGCGATCTTCGCGGCGTTTTCGTAGCCGATGAACTTGTTCAGCGGCGTGACGATGGACGGCGAGGCCTCGGCGAGGAAGCGGGCGCGCTCCACGTTGGCGGTGATGCCGTCGATCATCTTGTCCGCCATCACGCGGCTGGTGTTGGCCAGCAGGCGCGTGGATTCGAGCAGGTTGGCGGCCATCACGGGAATGCCGACGTTGAGCTCGAAGGCGCCGTTGGTGCCGGACCAGGCGATGGCGGTGTCGTTGCCGATGACCTGGGCGCAGACCATGATGGAGGCTTCGCAGATGACCGGGTTGACCTTGCCGGGCATGATCGAGGAGCCTGGCTGCAGGTCCGGGATCGCGATTTCGCCCAGGCCCGTGTTGGGGCCGGAGCCCATCCAGCGCAGGTCGTTGTTGATCTTCATGAACGAGATCGCGATGTTGCGCAGCTGGCTGGACGCCTCGATCAGGCCGTCACGGTTCGCCTGTGCCTCGAAGTGGTCGCGGGCCTCGGTCAGCGGCAGGCCGGTGTCGGCGGCGAGCAGTTCAATGACGCGCTCCGGGAAACCGGCGGGGGTGTTGATGCCGGTGCCGACGGCGGTGCCGCCCAGCGGAACTTCCGCGACGCGGGGGAGGGCGGCGTTGATGCGCTCGACGCCGTAGCGGACCTGCGCGGCGTATCCGCCGAACTCCTGGCCCAGCGTCACCGGCGTGGCATCCATCAGGTGCGTGCGGCCGGACTTGACGACGTCCTTGAACTCGACGGCCTTGCGCTCCAGGGACTCCGCGAGGTAGCCCAGTGCCGGGATCAGGTCGTTGATCAGGGCCGACGTGGCGGCCACATGGACGGAGGTGGGGAAGACATCGTTGGAGGACTGCGAGGCGTTGACGTGGTCGTTCGGGTGGACCACCTTGTCGCTGCCGCCGGCCTTGAGCGCGCGGGTGGCCAGCTCGGCGAGGACCTCGTTGGTGTTCATGTTGGACGAGGTGCCCGAACCGGTCTGGAAGACGTCGATCGGGAAATCGCCGTCGTACTTTCCGGTGGCGACCTCATCGGCGGCGTCCGCGATCGCCTGGGCGAGCTCGCCGTCGAGCACTCCCAGTTCTGCGTTGGCCTGGGCCGCGGCCTTCTTGACCCGGGCGAGGGCTTCGATGTGGGCGCGCTCGAGGGTTTTGCCGGAGATCGGGAAGTTCTCGACAGCACGCTGCGTCTGGGCGCGGTACAGGGCGTTCACGGGGACGCGGACTTCGCCCATCGTGTCGTGCTCAATGCGGAACTCTTCGGTGTTCAACTCTTCTGTGGAAGTCATGGGGCTAGCTTATTGGGCGGAGGCGTTCCACCGAAAACCGTGAACCCCCTGCTACCGGGCCGCTGGCGGAAGCTAGAGCTCGCCGATTCCGGAAACGAGGTCCGCCCTGCCCTCGGCCAGGCTGTAGGCCAGGCCGATCACGGCCGCCCGACCGCCGCCTACGGCATCAGAAATGACCCGCGAGCTGTCAACAAGCCGCTGCGACGTCTGTTTGACGTTCTCGACCACCATGTCGTTGACGTCGTGCTGGTTGTTGCGCATCGAGGTCAGGACTGACGGTGTAATGCGCTCGACGAGGCTGCGCATAAAACCGACGGGCATCTGTCCGGTCTCAACGGCGTTCTTGGTGGCCGTGACCGCTCCGCAGCTGTCGTGTCCGAGGACCACGATCAGCGGCACGCCGAGGACGCTGACGCTGTATTCGAGTGAGCCGAGCACGGCGTCGTCGATCACCTGGCCCGCGGTGCGGATTACGAAGGCGTCCCCGAGGCCGAGGTCGAAGATGATTTCAGCGGCGAGCCGGGAATCCGAACAGCCGAAGATCACCGCAAACGGGTGCTGGTTTTCCACGAGGGAGGACCGGCGGGACGCATCCTGGTTGGGGTGGGACGATGCGCCGGACACAAAGCGTTCGTTGCCTTCGCGGAGGCGGCGCCAGGCGAGTGCTGGGGTGAGATAAGTGGCCACGGCCCCTACTTTACGGTGAAGGGGCGGGCGAAGGTGAAACTGTTGCGGACCCCGTGATCCCGGGTGACGCGCCGCCCGCGGCGCCGGAGTTGGTGTTCAGGGCTTTCACGACGGCGGTTGCCAGGGTCGTGAATTCGTCCAGTTGGGCCGATCCGGTCAGGATGACGGTGGTTCCGCCGCCGTCGACAAGCACCATGCTCTTCTCGCCCTTGCCGGTGTCACGGAGTTCCCAGTCCCGGCCGCCGGCGCTGCGCGTGCCGGTGACGGGCGCGCTCTTGACCTGCTGGAGCAGCCACGTGGGATTCGACTGCCGGGTCTGGACCATTCCGATGAAGGACTCCTTGGGCGTCAGGTAGCCCACCTCCCATGTGGGGACGCCGCTGCCCGTGCCGGATTCCCAGCGGGCGTAATTCGCGCGGAATGTGTCGCCGGTTTCCGGGGCCGCCGGTGTGAATCCCGCCACATCCTCGGCGTTCCGTGCCACGGCGCTGACGTTGATGTCCGGCCGGTAGCCGTCGGACTTGGGCGAGGGGTTCATCAGGACGATCGGCAGGAAAGTGGCGATGCTCAGGACCAGCGCAATGATCATCCCGATCACCGAGGCATTCGCGCGCTTGGCCGCTCCGGCGGTCAGGACGGGCTTGACGGGCGGTTGGCCGGTCGCTTCCGTGCCGGCGGTCCCGGCAGGGGAGGCTGGGGCGGCGGGGGGCGTTTCCTGCAATTCACTCACCCCTCTATAGTCGCCCATTCCGGGCCGATCTCACATTCGGAGGTGCCGGGCGCGGCAGTGCCGGACGGTTCACGGATTGGTCATTCCGAGACGCGGCTTTTCGCCGCGACTATGATCAGTACCAGACGAGATCACTAACCAACGAATCACCGCGACGGATCGACCTGTCCGTACGGCTTCAATGATCGCCACTCGAAGAAGAGGTTCCCGTGACACCAGCGCCAATGACCCAGAAGTACTCCACGCTTTCCCCGTCTCTCGCCGTCGGCATCGACGAGCCGGACCGCAACCTTGCTCTGGAACTGGTCCGCGTCACCGAAGCCGCCGCCATCGCCGGCGGCCACTGGGTGGGGTTCGGGGACAAGAACAAGGCGGACGGCGCCGCCGTCGACGCCATGCGCTCCTTCCTCCAGACCGTCCACTTCAACGGTGTTGTTGTGATCGGCGAGGGTGAAAAGGACGAAGCCCCGATGCTCTTCAACGGGGAGCGCGTGGGTGACGGGACCGGTCCCGAGTGCGACGTCGCCGTCGACCCGATCGACGGAACCCGCCTGACCGCGCTGGGCATCAACAACGCCCTGGCCGTCCTCGCCGTCGCCGAGCGCGGCTCCATGTTTGATCCGTCCGCGGTCTTCTACATGGAAAAGCTAGTCACCGGCCCCGAAGCCGCCGACATGGTGGACCTGCGCCTTCCGGTCAAGCAGAACCTGCACCTGATCGCCAAGGCCAAGGGCGTCAAAGTCAACCAGCTCAACGTGATGATCCTGGACCGCGACCGGCACCGCCCCCTCGTGGAGGAAATCCGCGAGGCCGGTGCCCGGACCAAGTTCATCATGGACGGCGACGTCGCCGGCGCCATCGCTGCCGCCCGCTCCGGCACCGGGGTGGACGCGCTGATGGGCATCGGCGGAACGCCGGAAGGCATCGTCGCTGCCTGTGCCATCAAGTCCCTGGGCGGCGTGATCCAGGGCCGGCTGTGGCCCACCAGCGACGACGAGAAGCAGAAGGCGATCGACGCCGGCCACGACCTGGACCGCGTGCTCTCCACCAACGATCTCGTCTCCAGCGACAACTGCTACTTCGCGGCCACGGGCATCACCGACGGCGACCTGCTCAAGGGCGTGCGCTACTCGAAGGACAAGGTCCTCACCCAGTCCATCGTGATGCGTTCCAAGTCCGGCACCATCCGCTTCGTTGATGGCGAGCACCAGGCCAGCAAGTGGGAGGGCTACGCCCGCAAGGGCTAGCATCCGGCACGAGCTTGAACATCCGGATCCCGGGGTGCGTACCGCGCCCCGGGATCCGCTGTTTTCAGGGCAGGTTTCGGCGCGCCCACCGGGGGACATGCTCAGTGGTGGCGCTTGGGATTGGACATAGTGGGCCTATGTCCATCCGCCACGTTCAGCGCGGGGCATGCCCAACGGGGGAGGGCCGCCCAGGGCTGTGCCCACCGGGGGACATGCTCAGTGGTGGCGCTTGGGATTGGGCATGGCGGGCCTATGTCCAGTCGCCACGTTCAGCGCGGGGCATGCCCAGCGGGGGAGGCGCCGCCCAGGGCTGCGGGGGCCGCGGTAGTGACGGTCGGGACTGCCCCGTCCTCGGGTAGGGTGCGTAGGAAACAAATCATTGGGGGAATGATGAAGCTGCTTCGATCTGCGCTGCTCACTAGCGTTGTGGCTGCCGGCCTCGCCGGCTGCACGTACCCGGACCCTGTGCCTGAGCAGGTAAGCGCGCAGAGCGTACCCCCATCGAGTCCAAGCCCCACCTCCATTGCGATCCCTGTGACTCTGCAAGGACAATTTCAATCGCAAGGAGCGATCACCACGGGGACGGCCACCATTCACGTCACCGCTTCTGGCGCTGTTCTACAGATCGAGGATATTGCAACAGGCACCGCAGAGGATCTCCGGCTCGCGCTCAGCCCCGGGACCCTTGGACCCGGATCCGACGGCGGATTCGAGCTGTCGTCGTCGACGCTGATTGAATTGGGGCCGCTCAGTCAATCGGGCAGCCAGCGTGTCGACATGGACTCCCGGATGTGGGCCACCATGCCGGCACCTGTCCGCAGCGTAGTGATTTACAACTATGCCGACAAGACTGCTTACGGCACCGCCAACCTCACGGCGACAGAAGGCTCCTGATTGGCTGCACATGCGGGCGTCCGGCGGCCGGCAGTGATGTTCCGATAGTCAAGCCTCATGAGAGGCTTTGAGAAAAGATCACATATGGGGGAAAAACTTTGGACATGCTTTCGATGGTCATCGGCGTGGTTGTTGTCGCTGGGCCTGTGGTTCTCGCTGTAATTGCCCTGTATTGGATCATTCGCCTCGGAGTGAAGCACGGGTTGCGCTCATACGAAGCGGATAGGGCCCGAGACTCAGAACCTGTGGTCTAAGCGCTTCGAGGCGGGTGCGGCTACGGGCACTCCTTCTCCTCAGTGCTAGCGGGGGAGGGCGCCGCGCACGCGGGCAGGCAACGTCCGGGCCGCTCTGAGGCTGCGACGGGCGGCCTGCGCGCCCCTCCGGGCCAGCTGGTACCCGCTGTAGCGCAGCTTGTTTACCGGCAGGTCCCAGGTTCCGGGATAGGCGACCTCTCGCCCGCCGAAGGACTTCTTGAACGCCGTGAAGCCGGCCCATTTGTGGTCGGGCTGGTCAGCGGGGGCCACGCCCCAGAGGTCCACGTGCTTCAGACCCTTGTCCTTGGCGTCCGCCATCAGCGTGACCAGCAGCGGAATCCCGGCGCTGAGTTTCCGGTGCGCGTCGTCCAGTGCGGCGTGGGCATAGGTACGGGTATCCGCCGAGTCGTAGGCCAGGGCGGCGGCGATCGGCTCGCCCTCAAGCTCGGCGACGAAGAGCGTCGCAGCGCCGGCCGGCATGAGTGAGCGGGCAACCTGGGTCAGGTATTCATCGCTCTGCGGCTTGAATCCGTTGCGCGCCGCCGTCAGGTGCAGGAATGTCAGCAGCACCGATATCTCAGCCGGGTCCTGGGTGGAGCGGAACGTCACACCCTTCTTGTGGATGTTCCGGTACAGGTTGCGGTTCACCGGCTTCATGTCCGCGAGGACGTCCTTGAAGTCCCGGTCCAGGTCAACAATCCAGCTCAGCTCGGGCTGCTGGTTGGCCGGGGCGGGCCGGAGGCCGCGGGTGCGCAGGAGCGCATCGGCGTCGGCCGCCGCGATGCCGGCATCCACAGGCTCGATCCGGACAAACACGGCCTCGCAGCTGCGGGCCAGGTCCGTCAGTGCCGCCAGCGCGTCGTCGAACGCGGTGAGGGAAGCGGCCACCGGACCGTAGGGTGCGTAGAGGAGCTTCCCGGCCGGGTTGCTTTCCTCGATGGCCAGGAAGCTCCAGCCGGGGCCTGAACGCTGGTGCACGGTCCGGCCCAGGCTGCGCTGGAACGCGGCCCACGGGGGGCTCTGCAGGAAGTGGTCCACGGGCTCAGCCTTTCAGGGCGGTGGTGACGGCGAAGGCCAGGGCGGTCCCGGTGGCACCGGACACGGCGTGTGCATTGACCGGCGCCTCAGCCGCAGGCAGGAAGGCGCTTCCGCCGCGTTCCAGCCGCAGCTCGCCCTTGGGGGAGTCCAGCAGCACGGATCCGGACAGCACGATGATGACCGCGGCGCCCTCCTGTGCCAGCGGGACGGGTTCCGCGCCGGGCTCCAGCTCGACGCGCTGCAGCTGGAACTCCCGGAACGGCGGCCGGAAGACCTCCTGCCCCAGCATCGTGGTTTCGGGGTGGATCATCGGCACGCCGACGGCCTCGAAGGAGACGGTGCGGAGCAGTTCGGGCACGTCCACAAACTTCGGGGTCAGCCCGCCGCGCAGCACGTTGTCCGAGGAGGCCATGACCTCGATGCCGAGGCCGTGCAGGTAGGCATGGATGTTGCCGGCGGGAAGGTATACAGCCTCGCCCGGCGCCAGCGAGATCCGGTTGAGCAGCAGCGAAATCAGCACGCCCGGATCGCCCGGGTACCGCTCGTTGAGCGTGACCACCGTGGAGAGCTCCGCCTGGTACGGCGCGGTCGGGGCGCCGGAGATGAGGGCGGCCACAATCGCGGACGTCGCCTCCGCGATGTCCTCACCGCCGGAGATCAGCCGCTCGAACGCCGAGCGCAGGGCGGTGTGTTCCTCGGGCTGCGCCAGATCCTGGAGCAGCAGCGGGACCAGTGGAGGCAGTTCGAGGCCGGCGAGGTCAAAATCCGCCGCCAGCAGCTGGAAGACGGCGCGCGCCTCGACCGCCGGACGGAAACCGCACAGCGCCTCGAACGGCGTCAGCGCGAGGATCATCTCCGGCTTGTGGTTATCGTCCTTGTAGTTGCGTTCCGCCGCGGCGCGGTGCACCCCGGCGGCCTCCTCGCGGGCGAACCCGTCCCGGGCCTGTTCAAGCGTCGGGTGCACCTGGAGCGAAAGGGGGCTGTCGGCGGCCAGGACTTTGAGCAGAAACGGCAGCCGGGCGCCGAATTCGGCGACACTTTCGCTGCCCAGGTGGTGCTCCGGATCTTCCGCGATCAGCGCATCCAGGGGCCGGCGTCCACCGTGGTCCGCAACCGCGGCATGGGCGCCGGCCGAACCGGCCTGACTAAGCGCCACCGAGGGGGAGTCTGGATGCGCGCCGATCCACAGCTCCGCCTCGGGGCCGCCGGAAGCAGGCCTGCCGAGCAGCCCGGCGATGGCGGTGGTGGAGCCCCAGGCGTAGGGCCGGAGGACATTCTCGAGTTCGTACACGGCCTGGGTGCCCTATCTGTTGCGGAAGCTCCGTCGCGGAAGCCTGGTTAAGGAAAGAACGGTTACTGGAACTACAGCGGCGCGCATTGGCCGTTTGTGGCGACCAGGTTGCGGATCGACTGCTCGTCGCCTAGGCGCTTGAACTCGTTCAGCATCTCTTCGGTGATCGGTTCGCCGTCCGGCGTCGTGGTCACCGGCGTGAAGTCCGACGACGACGGCGACGGCGCCGGCTGCGTGCCGGGCAGTGCGCCCGGCATCCGGCCGGCCGCGGACAGCGGGCCGGGTACCTGATCCTGCGGGAGGATCACGTCGTCCGCGGCGGCGGCCGCGGGTGCGGGCGCGAGGAGGGCGTCGACTTTCTGGTGGATCTGGTCGAAGTCCGGCACCGTCGAGAAGGACGCGTCGAAATCGGGCGGCCCGATGGTCAGCCGGCTCATTTCCTGTCCTTTCGACTTCATCGCCAGGTCCACGAAACTCCCCAGCTGGCTTGAGGAAATGTTGGAGTCGACCACCTTGGTGCCGGCCTTGACGATGTCCTCGAACTTGGACAGCAGAGTCGCCGGATCGAGCTGCTTCAGCATGGCCTGCTGGACGCACTGCTGGCGTGCGATGCGCGCGTAGTCGTCCACGAATTCGCGGGAGCGGCCGTACCAGAGGGCGTGGTAGCCGTCCAGCGTATTGTCGCCGGCCGGGATCCAGCCCAGCGGCATGCCGTGGATTCCGTTGGCTTCGTCAACGGTCTCGCCGCTGATGGGGACCCAGCCGCCGGCCTTGATCTTGATGCCGCCCATGGCATCGATGAGCCGTTCGAAGCCGTCCATGTCAACGAGGACGTAGGCCTGGACCTCGATGCCCAGCGTCCCGGATACTGCCTCCATCGTGGCCTGCGCGCCGGGGTCTTCCACGCCGGGGTAGAGGTCCTTGTGCTCGTTGGTGACCTCGGTGTTGATCGCGTTGATGAGGCATTCATTGCCGCAGTCGTAGCCGTCGGGGTAGATGCTGCGCATTGGGGAGTCTTCGCTGAACTGCGCGTTCTGGAGGTTGCGGGGCACGGAGATGATGGCCGTCGCGCCGGTAGAGGCGTCCACGCTGATGACCGAAAGGCTGTCCGGCCGGCGGCCGGTGCGGTCGGACCCGGCGTCGCCGCCCATCATCAGGAAGTTGTAACGGCCCTCCGAGGGCTCCATCGCCGGTCCCGCGGAGAAGATGTTGCCGATGGCGTCGCGGCTGACGTTCAGCAGGTACGCGGCGTAGCCCAGCGATCCACTGCTGAGGATCATCGCCAGCACCAGGGCGGCCACGACGGCGGGGCGCACCTTCGGGGCCAGCAGCACGGGCCGGATCAGCCGGAGCGTGTTGATGAACAGGGCCGCCCAGCCGACCGCCAGCGCCAGCAGGCAGATGATGAGCAGCAGCGAGGCAACGGGGCTGGTGAACAGGTTGATCAGCGTCGACCGGGATGCCAGAAGGAGCGCTGCCGCCACGAGGCCCAGCACCCAGACGGTGAGGGTGACGCGCAGCGCAAACCGCCCCAGCCGCCGGTTGCCGGCCACGGTCTGGGCGCTGCCGGGCACCAGCAGTGTCATCAGCACCAGCAGGAACGCCCGTTTGGTCAGCACCGGGGCCGCCGCCCCCGAGGGGTAGCGGACGGGATTCGTGAGGGACGCCGCAGCTGTCGGGTTTCGCGGCGCCGCCTGGCGGGAAGGGGCGTAACTGTTGGTCATCCGGCGATCCCTAACGGCTGCCCCGGGTCACGACGTTTGCGTCGGCGAACACTTCGCTCACCTTCTGCCGCAGGTTCGCGCCCTTCCGGGTGGCGGCGTCATTGAGTTCCTGGGCGAAATCGACCAGGGCGGCGCGGAGCTCGGCAGCCAGGGGGTCCGTGCCGGCGGCCAGCATACGCACGGCCAGGAGGCCAGCGTTCCGGGCTCCGCCGATGGACACGGTGGCGACCGGGACCCCGGCGGGCATCTGGACAATGGAGAGCAGGGAGTCCATGCCGTCGAGGGTCTTCAGCGGCACCGGGACGCCGATGACCGGCAACGGCGTGACCGAGGCGAGCATGCCCGGCAGGTGGGCGGCACCGCCCGCACCGGCGATGATGACCCGCAGGCCGCGTTCGTGGGCCGTCTGGCCGTAACGGACCATTTCGAGCGGCATGCGGTGCGCGGAGACCACATCGGCCTCAAAGGGGATTCCGAACTCGGCGAGGGCCTCGGCGGCAGCCTCCATCACCGGCCAGTCGGAGTCCGAGCCCATCACGAGCCCGACCATGGGGGCGTCGGCCCCGGCATCCGGGCCAGCCGGGAGCTGGACGTCGGTGGCGGGGACTGTGTTGCTGGCGCTCATGCACTCTCCTCGTGGGCTCCCGCAGCGGTGCGGGGCTGGGCCGTTCCGTTCCGGATAATGTTGGCGACCGCGGTGGCGCGTTCGCGTACGGAGTCGACGTCGGCCACGGAACCGCCGACGAGGTTGACGTGGCCGATCTTGCGGCCCGGCCGGACGGCCTTGCCGTAGCAGTGGACCTTCGCCGCGGGTTCGCTGGCAAGGGCGGCGGGGTAGGCGGAGAACAGGTTTTGGTTCTCGCCGCCCAGGAAGTTCTTCATCACAACCACCGGACCGAGCAGATCGGTGGCACCGAGGGGCAGGTTGAGGATGGCCCGGAGGTGCTGTTCGAACTGGCTGGTCACCGAGCCGTCCTGGGTCCAGTGGCCGGTGTTGTGCGGACGCATGGCGAGTTCGTTGATCAGGAAGCCTGCTCCCACGCCGGGGGTCTCGAACAGTTCCACGGCCATCACGCCTGTGACGCCGAGTTCGCTGGCGATCCGCAGGGCGGCGTTCTCCGCCGCGGCCGCGACCTCCAGCGGGATGTCCAGGGCCGGGGCGATGACCTCATCGCAGACGCCGTCGACCTGGATCGTGTGCACCACGGGCCAGGCCCGTGCTTCGCCGTCGGGGGTCCGGGCCACCAGGGCCGAGAGTTCGCGGCTGAATTCCACCTTGGCTTCGGCAAGCAGCGGCGACATCGCGGCGAACCAGTCGGCCGTGTCCGCGGCATCCGCAGCGGAGTCCACGATCCGCACGCCTTTGCCGTCGTAGCCGCCGCGCGGGGTTTTGAGGACCACAGGCCAGCCGGTCTCGTCGCCGAACGCGATCAGCCCGGCGACGTCGTCCACTGAGGCCCAGCGCGGATTGGGCAGCTCCAGCCTGTCGATGGCCGCCCGCATCACCAGCTTGTCCTGCCCGTTGACCAGGGCATCCGGTCCCGGGTGGACATTGACCCCGGCCCGCTGCAGGGAACGGAGGTGTTCCGTGGGCACGTGCTCATGGTCGAACGTCAGGACGTCAAGGCCACGTGAAAACTCCAGGAGATGATCCAGGTCGGTGTAATCACCCACCGGGGCGTTGGCCACGGCGGAGACGGCTGAGACGTCCTCACCTTCGGCAAGGACACGGAGCTCGAAGCCCAGGGCAGTGGCCGCCGGGGCCATCATTCGGGCGAGCTGGCCGCCGCCAACAACACCAATCACAGGAAAAGTCACAAGTCCAAGCCTACCGAAAGCCATGCCATATCCCGGCTTTTTGGATTTCCGGTGGGGGCGCAGCCGGGGTGTGGGGACCGCGGGCCGGGGGGAGCTCCCGGCATTCGGCGCTAAAATGGGTCGTTGGGCCAATGGCCGACATTTCAAGACGGCCACGGAGGGTCATGATTACTACACTTACGGAGCGCTTGCGCGGGCTCGCCTCGCTCTTCTGGCGCGAAGTGGCCAAGTTTGGTGCGGTGGGCGGTGTTGCGTTCATCATCGACAACGGACTCACGTACTACCTGATGCACGGCCCCATGACCGACAGCGAGGCCAAAGCCCGTTTCGTCGGCGCCAGCATCGCCACCATCTTCTCCTGGATCGCGAACCGCTTCTGGACCTTCCGCCACCGGCGCCAGGACAACGTGGTCCGCGAGTTCCTCATGTTTATCCTGATCAACGGCATCGGCATCGCCATCTCCACCGGCTTCACCGCCCTCGCCAAATACGGCTTCGGCGTCACGGACAAAAACATGCTGTTCGCTGCCGGGGTGGTCGGTATCCTCGTCGCCACCGTCGTGCGCTTTTTTGCGTACCGCTTCCTGGTCTTCAACAAGGAACTCGACGAAGAGCCGGAGTTCTCCCACGACCACGAAATTATCGAACGCCACCCCCACTCCCGGGAGGACGTCCGCGTCGAGGGCGTTGCCGTCAAGGATCCGGAACTGCCCGGGCCGCAGGCCTAGCCGGCCCGCAGCTTGGGGCGCCGGTCAGCTGCCGTTGACGCGCTCGTCGGCGAGCAACTTCTCTGTCACCGCCACGTCGGGGTGCACCAGCACCACTGAGCCGTCGCTGCGCCAGGCGCCAAGGGACTGGGCCAGTGCGGATTCCAGGCCCTCGCCGGCAGGCACCAGCAGCCGGACGCCGTCGTCGTGCACTGCCGCGAAGCCGTCCAGCAGTCCGTCGTGGGTATGTTCCGTCCCGGCGGCGTCCAGCAGGGCACGCCGGGAATCTTCCGGATCCACATGCGCCATAAAAACATCGCCGTGGGAGCGCACCTCGGCGGCGTAGTCCACGACGCCGGTGGGCAGCTCGCCCGGCCACCGCATGGCCAGCGCCGGCAGCGCCACCGCGACGACGGCGTCGAACGCCCCCTGCGCCGCCCCGGGCGCCGGGTCGGCGGTCGCCAGCAGTTCGGCCGGGGCGTCGCCAAGGACCACCTCCATGCCGAGCTGCCAGGCGGCCAGGGCGAGAATCACGGACTTCCAGTGCGCTGGCAGGTCCAGCCTGAGCCGCGTCCCGGGTTCGGCGTCGAGTTCGTCCTGCAGGAGGTTGCTCGTCTTGGCGACCCAGTTGTCCAGCACCCGGCCGGAAAGCTCCACGCGCTCGGCGTCGGGACCGTACCAGGTGAGCCGGGGGGAGGTGGACTGGCCGGACCGCAGGGCTGTCATCAGTTCGATTGCCGGGATACTCATGGCTTCATCTTGCCACGGAGGGGGTGGCTGTGATCTCCGTCATAGGCCACTGGAGGCCGTCAGCCGGTGCGCCGGAGCGGATGCGGGAAGTTTCCCGGGAATTCGGCAAAAATTCTCAGAAGTGCTCAGTACCCTGATTATTCCGCGGGTTCTCCGGGGCGGAGCCGAAAAAACTCGGGCGTGGCGTGCCCCGGATTTGGATCTCAGGTTGATTATTATCTCCGCCGTGGCTTGACTCCCGGATACTTACACACGTGTAATTAGGTATCGAAGGCCAATGCGCAGAAACCGGCACACAACCGAGTGTCCGAGGGTCAGTCAAAGGCTGCAAAATCAGAGAGGGAACGCCAATGGGGCTAGCAGAGCGTATCCATGAAGAGGCCGTCGTTGCTGGGCAGGCCACGGCCAAATACCGTTCACGCGGCGTGCCGAGTGACTGGTATGTAGATCCGGCCGATCCGGACGCGGCAGACCGTTACAACGAACACACGAACGACTCACTGCAGGATCAGGCGACCGCCTTCCTCGCGGCGCACGACGAACTTCTGGCCGGTCCGGACCACGACAACGATCTTCACGATCCGCCGATGGAACTCCAGACCCTCCATTCGGGAACCACCGCGCAGCCGGTGTGGATAGGCTTGCCCTCCCAGCAGGACTTCGACGATGAAGGCGAACTGGGCTGGCAGACGGATGCGCTCTGTGCACAGACTGACCCGGAGGCATTCTTCCCCGAGAAGGGTGGCTCCACCCGCGACGCCAAGAAGGTCTGCGGAGCGTGCAACGTCCGCTCGCAGTGCCTTGAGTACGCCTTGTCCAACGACGAGCGGTTCGGAATCTGGGGTGGCCTCTCCGAGCGCGAGCGGCGCCGGCTTAGGAAGCGAGCGATCTAATTCTTCAGGAAGTTCGAGTCACCGCCGTCGTGGTTTCCCACGACGGCGGTGACTTTCTCCCCAGGACCCTCGCGGCGCTGGCGGCTCAGACCCGTCCTGCGGACACTTGTATCGGGGTTGATACCGGCTCCCGCGACCATTCCGCAGCCCTCCTTGAGCAGGCCTTCGGCAAGGCCAACGTCACCGTTTTCGACCACGCCCGCAGCGGCATGGGCGCCGCGGTGCAGGCAGGTCTCAGCGCCCTGGCCCCCGAAGCGGGTGGCGGCGGCACTGGCAGCGGTCCGGCTGCGGAGTGGATCTGGCTGTTGCATGACGATGCGGCCCCTGCCCCCGAAGCCCTTGCCGAACTTCTCCATGCCGTGGAACGCGCGCCGTCCGTCACCGTGGCGGGCTGCAAGCAGCTGGACTGGCACACCGAGCGCCGGCTGATCGACGTCGGGCTCTCCACCAGCCGCTGGGCGGAGCGGCTGACCCTGATCGACGCCGATGAACTCGACCAGGGGCAGTACGACGGCCGCAGCGACACCTTCGCCGTCAACTCCGCCGGCATGCTCATCCGCCGGGACGTCTGGGAGGACCTCCGCGGCTTCGACCCGGCATTGCCGGGCAGCGGCGACGACGTCGACTTCTGCTGGCGCAACCGGCTGGCCGGTCACCGCGTGGTGGTGGTCCCGGGCGCCCGGATGTTCCACGTCTCGCACCGCCCGCACGCCCTGGGCAACGCCTCGGCGGCCCGCAAGGCCCAGGTGCACTTGCGGCTCAAGCACGCCGCCGCGTGGAAGGTGCCCCTGCATGCCGCCGGTGCCTTGCTGGGCAGCCTCTTCAAGCTGGTCCTGAGCATTGCCGTCAAGGATCCGGGACACGGTTTCGCGCAGCTCCTGGCCACGTTCGGCGCCCTGGGGCGTCCCGCGGCCGTGATCCGGGGCCGGCGCAACGCCGCCCGGACCCGCCGCATCCGGCGTTCCGTGATCAAGGGCCTGCAGACTCCGCGGCGTGAGGTGTGGGCCCACCGCCGTTCCCTGATGGAGGCGATCGGCGCGGACGACTCCGGCGAAGCCCTGACCGGGAGCCACCCGCTGCCCGACCAGCCCACCGGCGACTCGGCCGACGACTTCGCGGCCCTCACCACCTCCGAGCGCGGCTGGGTGGGCAACGGTGCGCTGCTCGCCGTCCTGATCACCACCGCGGCGTCTTTGATCGGCCTGCTCAGCCTGTTCCGCGCCGAGGCAGTGTCCGGCGGCGCGCTCATTCCGGCCTCGCTGGGGCTGGGCGAGATCTGGGACCAGGCCTCCGGCTGGTGGATCACCCTTGGCGCGGGGCTTCCCGGCCATGGCGACCCGTTCGCCTATGTGCTCTGGATCCTTGGCGTGCTCGGCGCCGGCAACGCCAACGGTGCGCTGGGCTGGCTGCTGATTCTGGCGATGCCGCTCTCCGCCCTCGGCGCCTGGTTTGCCGCCGGCGCCCTGACGCAGCGCCGCCGCCTGCGCCTGGCCGCAGCCCTCATCTGGGCCGGCGCTCCGGCCCTGCAGGTGGCCCTCAACCAGGGCCGTGTCGGAGCCCTCCTTGTCCATGTCATGATGCCGCTGCTGGTACTGGCCCTGCTGCGGGCCACCGGTACCGCCGCGGGGCGCGGCCGGTACGCCGTTCCGGCGCCCGGGGAGCGGCGTTTCACCGAAATGCCGCCGGCCAAGCCCGGAATCAACGGCACACCTTCCTGGACCGCCGCCGCCGCGGCCGGCCTGGCGCTGGCCGTTGTCACCGCGGCAGCCCCTTCGCTGCTGCTGCCCGCCGTCGTCCTCGTAATCCTCTGCGGCCTGCTCATGGGCCGCCGCGGCCGCACCGTGTGGTGGGCGCTGCTGCCCAGCCTTGCCCTGTTCGTCCCGTTTGTTGCCTCGACCCTTGACCGTCCCCGCGCCGTGCTCGCGGACCCCGGACTCCCGCTGGGCTTTGATGCCGCGCCGCTCTGGCAGCAGGCCCTGGGCCAGCCGCTGCGCTTCGCGGCCGGCGGCGGCCTCACCGGCCTCCCGGTCTTCGGCGCCGACTCGGCTGTGCCGTGGGCCCTCCTGCTGGCACTGCTGATAGGCCTGCCGGCCCTGCTCCTGGCCGTGGCCGCTCTATTCCTTCCGGGCCGGCCGCCGCGGATTGCCCGCGCCCTCTGGGCCGCTGCCCTCCTGCTGCTGGCCGGCGGGTGGCTCAGCAGCCGGGTCGCCACCGGAGTCGGCGCCAGCGCCCTGGTCACGCCCTTCACGGGACCGGCCGTGTCGGCCGCCGCCTTCGCCATCCTGGGTGCGGCGCTGATCGGCGCCGCGGGCCTGCTGGACTCCGCCGACCGGGCCGCCGCAGCGACGGCGGGCCGCAAGGCCCTGGTCCGCACCACGGCGGTCACGGCCATGGTCCTGCTGCTGGCCGGACCGCTCGCCGGCCTCACGGTGTGGGCAGCGCAGAACATCCTGCCGGCGTCCGCCACCGCGCCCGTCACGGAACCGGCCGGTGCCGGGTCGCCCACAGCCGACTCACTGGACACTGACTCCCAAAGCTCTGACTCCCAAAGCTCTGACACCCAAAACCCTGACTCCCAAGGCGCCGGCTCCCTGGGCACGCCGCGGCTCGTGCAGCCGGTGGAGCCGCGGACCCTTCCCGCCACGGCCATTGACCGCGGTGAAGGACCGGAACAGTCCCGTACGCTCCTCATCTCCACCCGTGAAGACGGAACGTTTGACGCGACACTGATGCGCGGAGCCGGAACCACCCTGGACGCCCTGTCCACCATCGCCGCGGCCCGCCCGATCATGGGGGAGCCCGGCCAGGAGACGGTCCGTGACGACGACGCCGCCATGGCGTCACTCCGCAACGTCGTGGCCACCATCGTGGCCGGCCAGGGCGTCGACCCCCGTGCAGAGCTCGAGCAGCTCGGCGTCGGCTTTGTGGTCCTGCGGGCCGCCGATACCGCGGCCCAGCTGACGGCGAGCCGCATGGACGCCGTGCCCGGGCTGGTGGCCGTCGGCAAGACCGACGTAGGCTGGCTCTGGCGGATCAGCCCGGTCAACGGGCCCGCGGTCCAGGCCGCCGACGTCGCGCACCGCGTGCGGATCGTCGACGGCGCGGGCACCACCATCGGGCGGGTCCACTCCCAGCCCGTGTCCGCCGAGGCCACGATTCCGGCCGGGCCCGAAGGCCGGCTCGTGGTGCTGGCCGATCGTGCAGATCCGGGCTGGAGCGCCTGGCTCGACGGCCGCCGCCTGACGGCCACCACGTCCGGCTGGGCGCAGGCCTTCACCCTGCCCGCGCAGGGCGGCCAGTTCACGCTCCGCTACGAAGCGCCCTGGGCCGTCTGGGCGGGTGTTGCCCAGGCCGTCATCATCGGCCTGACCGCCCTGCTTGCTGTCCCCATGCCTGCCCGCCGGCCGAACACCGGCCTCTCCCGGGACGAAGGCTCCCTGCGTAAGGAATATCAACATGCCCAGGGATGACACCCCCGCAACCGGCACCCCGGAAACCCCCGACGACGCCGGTTCGGCGGACGCCGCAGCCACTTCCGACGGCACCCGCAACTCAGCCGGCCGCCGGCCGGGACGCTCCGGCCGGTCCGGCCGCCGGCCGGCCGTGCAGGTGCCGCCGCGCTGGAAGGCGCTTCCGCACGCAGGGCGGCTGGGCGGCATCTTCTCGGCGATTGTCCTTGTGGCCGCCGGCGGCGGGCTGGTTTCCGCCACGGCGCTCTCGCCCCAGGGGCCGGGCAGCAGCCGGCCGGTCGCTGCGCCGCTGGCAGCGGTTCCCGCCGGCAGCAGCATCGGCGTGTGCCCGGGGCCTGCGCGCCTGCTCGAAGGCGCCCCCGTGGGCACCGATCCGCAGTTCAGCCCGGAGTCCGCCACCGCCAAGAGCGACGTCAACGCCATTGTGCTGGGATCCAGTGCCAACGGACTCCCCGGCAGCCGTCTCTCCTCGCTCAAAGGCAGCACGCTGCTGGAGCTCGCCAAGGCCGCCCCGGCCTCCGGCACCCCCTCGGCGGCGGCCAAGCCGGCCAACACCGTGCCGCCGGCCGGTGTGGTGTCCCAGCGGGGCGTTAACGACGTCAGTGTCCTCAGCGCTGATGCCCAGGCCGGCCGCCAGGCTTCCGCGGGAGCGGTCATGCGCTATGCGGCCGAAGACGGGGATCTCCGCGGCTCAGCCGCCGCAGCATGCCAGCCGCCCGCCAACGACCTCTGGCTTGTCGGCGCGAACACCGCGCTCGGCCGGACTGCCGTCCTGAACCTCAGCAACGCGTCCGGCAGCGCGGCCACGGTCAGCCTCGAACTCTTCGGCGCCAAAGGCCAGATCCAGGCGCCGGGCAGCCGCGGGCTCCTGGTGGCGCCGGGCACCACCCGCGCGATCATCCTGGCCGGGCTCGCCCCGGGACAGGAGCGGCTCAGCGTCCGGGTGCGGAGCGCCGGCGGGCCCGTCGCCGCGGTCATTCAGCAGAGCGTGCTGCGGGGTCTCACTCCCGGCGGCGTCGAGTTCATCGCCCCGGCCACCGCTCCGGCCCTCCGCCAAGTGATCTCAGGTGTCGACATCCAGGACCCGGCCGGGCTGGCGGGCCTCACGGGGAAGTCCGGTTTCGGGGACGCCGGGCCTGCACTGCAGATCGCGGTGCCCGGTTCCTCCGACGCTGTCATCGCGGTCAAGCTGTACGGGCGGGACGGCCAAAAAGCCCTGCCCGGCGGCGGGGTGGTCACGGCCAAGGCCGGTACCGTCACCGAGATGCCGCTGTCCGGCGTGCCGGCCGGCCCCTACACCGTGGCCGTCAGCTCGGACGTGTCCTTCACCGCCGCGGCCCGTGTCACGAGGGGCCTCAAAACCGAGGATGCCTCCGATTTCGCCTGGTCCGCGGCCTCGGTGCGACTCGGAAGCCAGCATGTTGTTCCTGTCCCCGCAACGGGGGACCGCTACCTGGTCTTCGGCGCTCCCGAGGGCCGGGCAACTATTTCCTACACCCCGATCACGGCGGACGGCAAGGTCCGGCCGGCCGCGGCCGCCGACATCGCCGGCGGCACCACGGCATCCATCAAGGTCCCTGCCGACGTCGGCGGCTCGCGGCTCGTTGGCTACCTCGTCTCCGCCGCGGGGGACCCCGCCTACGGCGCCGTGCTCCTGCAGCAGGACGGCCGGCAGGACATCTCAACGGTTGCGATTGCCCCCGCAGCAGCGGGTCAGGAGCAGGTCCCGGTCGCGCTCGGCTACTGATCCGGCGGCGCGCGGGGCGCGGTACCGAGTGCAGTTCGTGGGTGCGGTTCGGGCGGTGTCCGGTCGGGTGCGCGCGGCGCGGGCCTAGTACCGGCGGCGGTAGACGGGGTCCAGCGACTCGGGCGGCACACCGAGCATCTCGGCCGTGTACTCCACCACCACGTCGTGGACCAGGTCCTGGAGTTCCTCGCGGCTGCCGCAGGCCTGCTCGACCACCCGGCGGTACAGCGTGATCACCGGGCCTTCCTCCGGTGTGGCGGGGGAGTAGGCACCCATCGGGGCGGGGGCGCGCTCCGCTACAAGCTGCTCAAGTCCCGGCGGAATTTCGTCGACGGCGAAGCGGACGCCGTCCAGCGGCTTGCCCCAGATGTCGTGTAGCCGCTCGGCCGAGTCCAGGACGAAGTCGTCGAAGCGGTCCGAACGTGTGCGGTAGCCAGGGAGTGTGGGCAGCATCAGCTCGCCGCGGAGCCCGCGGCCATGCCGGTTCCTCCGCCGCTGGCGGAAGCCCTTCGGCGCCGTGGCGCGCCCGGTACCGGCTGGTACGGAACCGGCGTCGAGGCGTCCGGCGTCGGTTTCAGCCAAGCGGACCGTGAAACCGGGATCTTGGTGCGATGACTGCATATCTCGACTCTAAACCCGGCGAATGGTTTACGCGATACGGACCGTCCGACCCGCCGTCAGCGCGTCGGACGGCGGCAGGCGCCCCGGGGGAGTAGTCTGTGATGTCGTGGGTGCAATTCGTCTTTGTTCAAGGTCAGCCTGCCGCAATTCAGCGGTGGCCACTTTGACGTACGTCTACGCAGATTCCACCGCCGTCCTGGGCCCCCTGGCGACCTACGCTGAACCGCACTGCTACGACCTGTGCGAACAGCACGCCGGATCACTGACGGTCCCGCGGGGCTGGGAAGTGCTGCGGCTCGCCATGCCGGCCACCCCCGCAGGCCCCGGTCCCGATGACCTCCTCGCCCTTGCCACCGCCGTCCGGGAAGCGGCCTCACGGCCCGCCGACCCGGAAGCCGGCCAGGGCCAGCGCAGTGTCCACGCGGCCCTTGAAGCTCCGGCCCCGGCCGAGGGCACCCGCCGGGGGCATCTGCGCGTCCTGCGCGAACCGTCCTAAGACGCAACTGGCGGTAGGCTGGAAACTGCAAAATCCGTAAGCCACCGGCGCCTGCTGCGGCGTCCACCTGGGAGCGTTAAATGCCGAAGATCAGTCCCGAACTGTTGTCTGTCCTGCGATGCCCCGTGACCGGCTCGCCCCTGGCGCAGGACGGCGAGGAACTCGTCACCACTGCGGCCGGCCCCTCCGGGGAGAAGCTGCGCTACACGATCGAGGACGGCATCCCGCTGCTGCTCCCGCCGGAACTTCTCCCGGCCGCCGCCGCCGCGCCCGGTTTCCAGCACGACGCCGGCCAGCCCGGCACCGGGCCGGCGGCGTCCCGGCCTAACGACCTGTAGCCCGCGGGCCCATCGCTTCGCCTTTTGGCACCGAAGTACTTTCCAGTCACCGATTAGCTCGTTCACCGCCTTCGCAGGCAGCCGCGTTCCGGACCGGCCCGCCGGCCACAACAAAGGACTCACATGACTCTCGATTACAAGATTGCGGACATCTCCCTGGCCGAGGCAGGCCGTCACCAGATCCGCCTCGCCGAGCACGAAATGCCCGGCCTGATGTCCCTGCGCGAGGAATACGGCGCCAGCCAGCCGCTCAAGGGCGCCCGGATCGCCGGCTCGCTGCACATGACCGTGCAGACCGCCGTGCTGATTGAGACCCTCACGGCGCTGGGCGCCGAGGTGCGCTGGGCGTCCTGCAACATCTTCTCCACCCAGGACGAGGCCGCCGCCGCCGTTGTGGTCGGCAACGGAACCGTCGAGGACCCCCAGGGTGTGCCCGTCTTCGCCTGGAAGGGCGAGACGCTGGAGGAATACTGGTGGACAGCGGAGCAGATCCTCACCTGGCCCGGCGCGGACAGCAACCCTGATCTCGGTCCGAACATGATCCTCGACGACGGCGGGGACGCCACCATGCTCGTCCACAAGGGCGCCGAGTTCGAGGCGCTCGGCGCTGTCCCGGAGGCCGCCGACGACGAGTCCGAGGAAGGCAGGGTCTTCCTCGAGGTGTTGCGAGCCTCGCTGCAGGCGGATCCGGAGAAGTGGACACGGATCGGCTCCCGCCTGCTGGGCGTCACCGAGGAGACCACCACGGGCGTGCACCGCCTTTACCAGCTCGCGGAGCAGGGCAAGCTCCTGTTCCCGGCGATCAACGTGAACGACTCCGTCACCAAGAGCAAGTTCGACAACAAGTACGGCATCCGCCACTCCCTGCCCGACGGCATCAACCGCGCCACCGACGTCCTCATGGGCGGCAAGGTCGCCGTCGTATGCGGGTACGGCGATGTGGGCAAAGGCGCCGCAGAGGCCTTCCGCGGCCAGGGCTCCCGTGTGATCGTCACCGAGATCGATCCCATCTGCGCGCTGCAGGCCGCCATGGACGGATACCAGGTCGCGAAGCTGGAATCCGTCCTCGCCGAGGGCCACATCTTCATCACCACCACTGGCAACAAAGACGTCATCATGGCCGAGCACATGGCCGGGATGCGTGACAAAGCGATCGTGGGCAACATCGGCCACTTCGACAACGAGATCGACATGGCCGGCCTGGCCAGGATTCCCGGCGTCAAGAAGGTGGAGATCAAGCCCCAGGTGCACGAGTGGGTCTTCGAGGCCGACCCGGCCACGGGAGAGGGCAGCCGCTCCATCATCGTATTGTCCGAGGGACGCCTCCTGAACCTCGGCAACGCCACCGGACACCCGTCCTTCGTGATGAGCAATTCGTTCGCCAACCAGACGATCGCGCAGATCGAACTCTTCACCAAGGCGGGCCAGCCGGAGGGCGAACGGGAGTACGACAAGCAGGTTTACGTGCTGCCGAAGATCCTTGACGAGAAGGTCGCGCGGCTGCACCTGGACGCCCTCGGTGTCGAGCTGACCGAGCTCTCGAAGGAGCAGGCCGACTACCTGGACCTCGAGGTGTCCGGACCGTACAAGCCGGAGCACTACCGCTACTAGGGAGCACCGCGGCGCAGCGGCCGGCGCCGCTGCAGATGCCGCCGTTGCCGCGCACTGTCATCGTTGCCAAGGAGCCCCGGGCTACCGTCCGGGGCTCCTTTTGTGACCTGATCGTGCCGCGACCGTGGCCGGCCCGACGTGCCGCTTCGCTTATGCTGGCATAAGGAGATCGCGAGCTCTGATGCGGGTTCACAGGCACGAGCAGCGGGGGAACACAGGAAGTGGCCATGACTGAAGACAGCGGGCGTCGACGCCGGCAGCCGGGACGCCGTCCCCGCAATACGGGAAAAATGCTGGCCGTCCTTGCCATCTGTGCAGCTGTCGGAGCGGGCGGCGTCGGCGTCGCCACGGCACCGGGCTGGGCCCAGGCCGACATGCCCTCGGAAGCCTCGACGCCGATGCGGAACGTGTCCGGCCTCGCCGCACCCGTCGTGAAACTCGTTGAGCTCGGCGTCACCCCCACTGACGGCGCGACGGGCGTCAACCCGGCCGCCGCCCCCTCGGTGAAGGCGGTCAACGGCGTGGTGAAGGACGTCGTGCTGGCGCCGGCCGGAGGAGGCGACAGCGTCCCGGGGACCACCAGCGCTGACGGCTCGACCTGGACCGCCGAGGACCCCTTGGAATTCAACACGGAATACCAGTACAGCTTCACCATCGTGGACCAGGCCGGCCGCGAGACGAAGAAGGCCCAGACGTTCGCCACCGTGGCCCCGGCCAACGAAGCGGACGCCGCCGTCTATCCGCTCAACGGCACCACAGTCGGCGCCGGTCAGCCCATCGAGATTGTCTTCAGCGAACCGGTACTGAACAAGGCAGCCATGGAAAAAGCCGTCGCCGTCAAGGCCTCCTCCGGGCAGGCTGTGGCGTGGCGCTGGTATTCGGACCGTCGTGTGCGGATCCGCCCCCAGGCGTTCTGGGCCTCCAACACCACGGTCACCGTGGACCTGAAACTCTTTGGCGTGGACTTTGGCAACGGCATGATCGGGAACTCCGATACCAAGGTCTCCTTCAAGGTGGGGCCGCAGCGTCTCGCCGTCGTCGATGACAAGACCAAAACCATGAAGGTCTATTTCGACGGCAAGCTCGTTAGGACCGCCCCGGTCACCCTGGGAGACGCCGACTGGCTCTCACCCACCGGCTACGCGGTCATCATGGAGCAGGAGCGAAAGTCCAAGTTCAACGCCGGCAGCATCGGGCTCAAACCCGGGGACAAGGGTTACTACCCGCCCCTGACGGTGGAGTACGCCAACCGGCTGACCACCTCCGGCGTGTACGTCCACCAGGCCCTGAAATCGGCGTGGGGCGCAGTGGGCAAGGTCAATGTCTCGCACGGCTGCGTCGGGCTGCTCCCGGCGGACGCCGCCTGGTTCTTCAACAATATGAAGACCGGCGACGTCGTCAGGACCCTCAACACCGGGGCCCCGGCCGTGGAACCGCTCGAAGGCTTCGGCGACTGGAACATTCCCTGGACGCAGTACGCCAAGCGCTGACCCCTCGGGGGTCCGCCCGGCGCGTGCCGCAGGGGGCCGGGGCCCGCGGAACAGCAGCCACCCACAAACGGCCGCCGAATCCCGGAGGCACACGGGGTGGCACCTCGCCCGCGGCGAGGCGCTGACGGTAGGCTCGGATACAGATATGTAGCGTTGCCGGGCCCCGACGGCGGCGCGAAAGCCTACGGAAGCGAAGCTGCAGTGACTGACTCAAGTCCCACCCCTCCGAAACGACAGGATCCGCAGCTGGATCCGGCCGATGACACTGACGAACCAGCCTTCGACTGGATGAAGCCGGCCTCCGCGGACAAACGTCCCGCTCCGGCTTCCGACCGCGCTCCCGGCACTGATGCGGCCAGCGCCCCCGAACCCCTGTCGCGCGCCGACCGCAAGGCGGCCGAAGCCGCCGTCGAACCGGCGCCCAAGGGCAGCGGCGGGCACTTCAGCGAGCCACTGCCCACCTCCGCGCTGCAGATCCGCCCGCCGGAAGAGGAAGTCCAACGCCGGAACGCCGAACGGGAGCACGCCGCGAACGCCAAACCGGTGGCCCCCCGGGTGATGCAGGTCCTTCTGGCCGTGTGTTTCCCTGTCATCCTGCTGGTGCTGGCCGTCCGGGCCGTCGCCAGCCCCCTGTTCCTGTGGGTGGAGTACAACCGTCCCGGTTTTCCAGGCGACGGCTACGGCTTCAGCACCGACGACCGCATGACGTACGGATCCTATGCCGTGGACTACCTGAGCAACTGGTCCGGTCCGCGGTACCTTGGAGAACTCGTCAACCGCAACGGCGACAAACTCTTCGGCGAGGGCGAGGTCAGCCATATGGCGGACGTCAAACTCGTCATCCTGTCCGCCTTCGGCGCCGGCGCCCTCCTGATCCTGCTGAGCCTCATCGCCATCATTTACTTGCGGCGCCGCAGCCCCGGGGGAGTGCGGCGCGGCCTGTTCGCCGGATCGATCGTCACGCTCGTCATCATCATCAGCCTCGGTGTGCTGGCGGTGCTTGGCTGGGAGCAGTTCTTCACCCAGTTCCACAGTGTCTTCTTCGCGAGCGGCACCTGGACATTCGCACTGCAGGACACCCTGATCAGGCTCTTCCCGGGCCAGTTCTGGGTTGACGGCGGGATTGTTGTCGCCGGCCTGGTGCTGATCGCCTCCCTGATCACCCTGATCCTCACGTGGCCGACGCGCAAGCGCCGCGGGCTGCCGAAGAAACGCCGCGCGGCGGCAGCAGATGAGGCAGCCGATGCAGCAGGGGACCCGGCAGGGACTGATCCCACGGCCGTCGATTCGAAGGAGTCCGATTCCACGGAATCCGATCCCACGGAAGCCGACCCCGCGGAGCCGGTCCCGGCCAAGCGGTCACGTTTCCGGCGGGACAAAGCCGGCAAGTCCGGCGTCGCCGCCGCAGGCCCGGCCCAGACGGATGAGCCGGCCGCCACGGACGATCCGGCCGCCACGGACGCGGCTGCCGGTAGCACGCCGGCCCCAGTGACCCGGGAATCGGGGACAACAGGCACCGGGACGCACGACACCCCCACGAGGGGACACTCCAGCGCCGTCTAGAGCGTCTGGATCCCGTACCGCATGGAAAAGCGGCCGGCACCGCGGTGCCGGCCGCTTTTTCATCCCTCCGGGAGCCGGGGCGTCAGCCGTAGATCCGGTTGATCTGGGCCTCGAAGTCACGTACAACGGCACCGCGCTTGAGTTTCAGCGACGGGGTCAGGTGCCCGGATTCCACGGTGAAGTCAGCGTCCAGCACAATGAAGCTGCGGATGGACTCGGCCTGGGACACGAGGGCGTTTGCCTGGTCCACGGCGTGCTGCAATGCTGCGCGGACCAGATCGTTGCTGCTGGCTTCCGCAGGGGTCATCGCAGGGACCTTGTGCAGCGCGCACCAGTTCTCCAGTCCTTCCGGGTCCAGGTTGATCAGTGCCGACACAAACGGCCTGCCGTCCCCGATCACCACGGCCTGCAGGACCAGTTCATGCTCGCGGATCTTTTCCTCCAGCGGCCCGGGGGCGACGTTCTTGCCACCCGCGGTGACCAGCAGGTCCTTCTTGCGGCCGGTGATCGTCAGGAAACCGTCCTCGTCAAGGGACCCGAGGTCGCCGGTGCGGAAGAAGCCGTCCACAAACGCCTCCGCATTGGCTGCGGCATTGTTGTGGTACCCCTTGAAAACGCCAATGCCCTTGACCAGAATCTCGCCGTCCTCGGCCACCCGGATGGTGGTTCCGGGCACCGGTATACCTACCGTCCCCACCTTGGAACGCGCCGGCGTGTTGGCCGTGCACGGTGCTGTGGTTTCGGTGAGGCCGTAACCTTCGAGGACGGGGACGCCCGCGCCCCGGAAGAAATGGGCGTCGTGGGGGCTCAGCGGGCTGGCCCCGGAGACCGTGTAACCTAGGTGGCCGCCAAAGGCCTGGCGCAGCTTGGGGTACAGCAACCGGTCGAACAGGGCGTGCCGGGCGCGGACCACCAGCCCCGGGCCGGTGCCGGTGCCCCGGGCGGCGGCGTCGAGCGCCTTGGAGTAGTTGATCGCGGTTGTGGCGGCCGACTCGAACAGCCGCTCCTTCCCGGCCAGGGCCGCCTTGTGGGCGGCGCCGGCGTAGACCTTCTCAAAGATCCGGGGCACCACCAGCAGGAAGGTGGGTTTGAAGCTGGCCAGGTCCTCGATCAACTCCTTGGCGCTGGCAGTGTGTCCCACGGTGGTTCCGGCGCTGAGGCAGATGACCTGGACGGCGCGGGCCAGCACGTGCGCCAGCGGAAGGAACATCAGGGTCCGGGTGCGGGGCTGCATCAGGATCTCATGCAGGAACGGCACGATGTTCCTGGCCACCAGGGCGAAGTTGCCGTGGGTGATTTCGCAGCCCTTGGGCCGCCCGGTGGTGCCGGAGGTGTAGACGAGGGACGCAACGTCCGCGAGGCCAGCCGCGGACCGGTGCCGTTCCAGCTCGGCATCGCCGACGCCGGTGCCCGCGGCCGCCAGGCTGGCGAGGTTGGGGGCGGCGCCGTCGTAATCCATCCGCACCACGGGCAGCACAGAGTCACCGATCAGGCCGGAGCTGTCGAGCACCTCGCGGACCAGGGCCGCCTTGTCCTCGTTTTCAGCGAAGATCCGCCGGGCCCCGGAGTCGTGCAGGATCCATTCGATCTGGGTGGCGGAGGACGTCTCGTAGATGGGAACGGGGACGCCGCCGGCGAACCAGATGGCAAAGTCCACCACGGTCCACTCGTAGCGGGTGCCGGACATGACCGCCACGGTTTCCCCGGGAGTGAGGCCGCCGGCAATGAGCCCCTTGGCCAGTGCCCGGACCTGGTCCAGGAACTGCTGCGCGGAAACATCGGCCCAGCCGGCCGGTCCTTTGCGGGAGTAGAGGGCATGCACGGGATCCTTGGCGTACTGCTCCAGGAGCAGATCCGTTACATTGCTGCCCGGGTCGAGCTCGACGAGCAGTCCGGTGCTTGCTTCTCTCACAGCCGTTTCTCCATTCCGGGTCCGCCTCGTGCCGGCGGACGTCCCCTGCAATCCTCCCCTAGATCCAGGACGGCATCCACATCCGGAACCGCCAATCCTGGTAGGAAATGGTCTCGGCGGTCCAGACCGGGTAGAAGAACGCCGAGACCACCACGGCCGTGGCCACGAAGAGGGCCACGAGGAACAGGCCCGAACGCCGCCGCCACAGGGGATCCGTGCGCTGGCCCAGGACGAGGCCCAGGCAGTAGACGAGGGCCAGGACCAGGAACGGCTCGAAGGACACGGCGTAGAAGAAGAACATGGTGCGTTCCGGGTACAGGAACCAGGGGAGGTAGCCGGCCGCCACGCCCGCGAGGACAGCCCCCGCGCGCCAGTCGCGCCGCCCGGCCCACCACAAGAGCAGGACGCCGAGGCAGACGGCGGCGCCCCACCAGATCACCGGGTTGCCGACGGAGAGGATGGCCGTTGTGCAGCTGGCCGTGTCGCACCCCGGGCTGCCCTGCTCGGGGGATTCGTAGAAGAAGGACGTGGGCCGGCCCAGCACCAGCCAGCTCCAGGCGCTGGCCTCGTACGGATGGTCCGAGCTGAGTCCCTGGTGGAACTTGTAGGCTTCCAGGTGGTAGTGCGCCAGGGACCGGACGGCATCCGGCAGCCAGCCCCATTCCGCCGAGGGGACCGTCGCGGCCCAGTTCCGGAAGTACGCGTCCCGGGACCGGAACCAGCCGGTCCAGCTGGCGGCGTACACGAGGGCGGCCACCGGGACGATGCTGAGGAAGGCCGGAATCCCGTCCTTGAGGATTCCGCCGCTGATCCAGCCGTGGATGCCGGCGATCCGGCGCGCGCTCAGGTCCCAGAAGACCGTGAGCAGCCCGAAGACGGCCAGGAAGAACAGTGCTGACCACTTGGTGCCCACGGCCAGGCCCAAACAGACCCCGGCGGCAAGCCGCCACCAGCGGATCCCCAGCCAGGGGCCGGAGGCCAGCTGGAGCAGGCCGGGGCGTCCGTCCGGGGAGGCCGCGGCCTGCCGTCCGAGCCGCACGGCGAGCCGGCGCCGGCCGTCGTCGCGGTCCATCAGCAGGGCGCCGAACGCGGCAAGGACCCAGAACATCAGGAAAATATCCAGCAGGGACGTCCGGGACATCACCAGGTGGTGGCCGTCCACGGCCAGCAGCACCCCCGCCACAGCCCCGAGGGTCAGCGAACGGAAGAGCTTCTGCGCGATCAGGGCCAGCAGGAAAATGGACAGCGTGCCCGTCAGGGCCGCCCCGAACCTCCAGCCGAAGGGATTGTCCGGGCCGAAGAGCCACATGCCGGCGGCGATCATCCATTTCCCGACCGGCGGGTGGACGACGTACTCGGGGCTGTCCAGGAGCACCCCGGGGTTCCCGGCCACGAAGGCTTCGTTGGCTTTGTCCGGCCACGCCCGTTCATAGCCGCTGACCAGGAAGGAGTAGCCGTCCTTGACGTAGTAGGTCTCATCGAAGACGAGGGTGCGGGGCGAATCCAGCCGGACGAAGCGCAGGACGCCGCCGAGGGCCGCGGTGATGGCCGGAATGAGCCAGAACCAGAGCCGGAGCGAGGGCGGGTAGTCCCGCCAGCTCCGGATATTGCCGATCAGCCGGTCCTTGAGGGCCTCGGGGGTGAACGCCTCCTCCGGGCGGCTGACCCAGCGGTGCCCCTCCAGGTTGCGTCCGGTGCGGGTGGCTGGGGGCGCCGATCCGGTGGAACCGGCCTCGACGTCCCGGGTGGGGGTCTGCGTCACGTTGCCCATGCTACCTTTTGCGGCTGTGCTCCTCCGCCCGGTTCGTCGGCCCGCGGCCCGGCCCCGCAGTAGGCTGGTCCTGTGGATCCTAAACTCAGCACTGCCCCGAAACCGTCCGGCGACAACCCGGGCCCGGCGGACGACGTCGAGGATTCCGGTCCGGGGCCGGTTCCCCAGGGCGGCGGACCCGGACGGATCGTGCTGGCGGCGACCCCCATCGGCAACGCCGGAGACGCCACCTACCGGCTGATCGAGCTGCTGACGACGGCGGATATCGTCGCCGCCGAGGACACCCGGCGGCTGCACCGCCTGGTCCAGAACCTGGGCGTCACCGTGGCCGGCCGGATCATCAGCTACCACGAGCACAACGAGGCCGCCAAGACCGGCGAACTCCTGGACCAGGTACGCGGCGGCAAGACCCTCGTCATGGTGACCGATGCCGGCATGCCGTCCGTCTCGGACCCGGGCTTTCGCCTGGTCGAAGGGGCCGTGGCCGCCGGGCTGACGGTCACCGCCGCACCCGGACCGTCCGCGGTACTCACCGCCCTCGCGCTCTCGGGGCTGCCGACCGACCGGTTCTGCTTCGAGGGATTCCTGCCCCGCAAAGCCGGCGAACGGTCCTCCCGCCTGGCGGATCTCGACGCCGAACGCCGCACCATGATCTTCTTTGAGGCGCCGCACCGGCTGGAACCGATGCTCCGGGCGCTCCGTGAGCGGTTCGGCGCGGACCGACGCGCCGCCGTATGCCGGGAACTGACCAAGACCTACGAAGAGGTCATCCGCGGCACCCTGCGTGAGCTGTTGGAGTGGGCCGAATCAAACGAGGTCCGCGGCGAGATCGCCGTCGTGGTGGGCGGCGCCCCGGAACGGGAACCGGGCAAGCCGGAAGACCACGTGGCAGACGTCAACGCGCTGATCGCGCAGGGCATCCGGCTCAAGGAGGCCGTCGCGGCCGTGGCGGAGGACGCCAAGGTCAGTAAGCGGGAGCTGTATTCCGCCGTGCTCGCGGCCCGGTAGCGTCCCGGTAGGCACCGCAGGCCGCCCGTAGCGCGTTCGCTGTGCAGCTGCACAGCGAACCCCCGGCCGTGTAGTGCGGGGATGCGTAGACAGCCCGAAGAATACAGCAGTACCGTGGCAGTAAATCCAGCGCTTCTGAATGGTCATTTGGACAGTGCTGAATCCCATCCCATTCACCCGAACCGCTGACGAGGGAGTCAACCGTGACTGTAACTGCCCAGCCCATTGTTACCGCGGAGCGCGAGCGCGCCCTGCTGGCCTCTGTTCCCACAGGTCTGCTCATCGACGGCCAGTGGCGTCCGGCCGCGTCCGGCAAGACCTTCGACGTGGAGGATCCCTCGACCGGCAAAGTCCTGTTGAGCCTTGCCGATGCCGGACCGGAGGACGGGGCGGCGGCACTGGATGCCGCGGCCGCCGCGCAGGATTCCTGGGCGAAGGTCCCGCCGCGGGAGCGCGGGGAAATCCTGCGCCGCGCCTTTGAACTGGTGACCGGGCGTGCGGAGGACTTCGCGCTGCTGATGACGCTGGAGATGGGCAAGCCGCTGGCCGAGGCCCGCGGCGAGGTCACCTACGGTGCGGAGTTCCTGCGCTGGTTCTCCGAAGAGGCCGTCCGCGCCTTCGGCCGCTACTCGGTGTCCCCGGACGGGAAGTCCCGCCTGCTGGTGACGAAAAAGCCTGTGGGCCCCTGCCTGCTGATCACACCGTGGAACTTCCCGCTGGCGATGGCCACCCGCAAGGTGGCGCCCGCAGTGGCCGCCGGCTGCACCATGGTGCTGAAGTCCGCGAACCTGACCCCGCTGACGTCCCAGCTGTTCGCGGCCGTGATGGTGGAGGCCGGACTGCCGGCCGGTGTGCTGAACCTGATCCCGACGTCCACGGCCGGGGCCACCACGGGTCCGTTGATCAAGGATTCCCGGCTCCGCAAGCTCTCCTTCACCGGCTCCACCGAGGTGGGCCGCCGGCTGCTCTCGGACGCGTCGGAGACGGTCCTGCGGACGTCGATGGAGCTCGGCGGGAACGCCCCGTTCGTGGTGTTTGAGGACGCCGACGTCGATGCCGCCGTCGCCGGGGCGATGCTGGCGAAGCTGCGGAACATGGGCGAAGCCTGCACCGCGGCGAACCGGTTCATTGTCCACGAATCGGTCGCGGATGAGTTCGCGGAGAAGTTCGCTGCCAAGATGGCCGGCATGACGACGGCCCGGGGCACCGAGGCCGAGTCCAAGGTGGGTCCGCTGATCGATGCGAAGAGCCGGGACAAGGTCCACGAGCTCGTCTCCGACGCCGTATCCGCCGGCGCGGTCGCGGTGATCGGCGGCGCCGCGGTGGACGGTCCGGGCTACTTCTACCAGCCCACCATCCTCAAAGGTGTCACCGAGGGCACCCGGATCCTGTCCGAGGAGATCTTCGGGCCCGTCGCGCCGATCATCACCTTCGACACCGAGGATGAGGCGGTCCGGCTGGCGAACAACACAGAGTACGGACTGGTCGCCTACGTCTTTACGAAGGACCTCAACCGGGGCATCCGGATGGGCGAACGCCTGGAGACCGGCATGCTGGGCCTGAACGCCGGTGTGGTCTCCAACGCCGCGGCACCCTTCGGCGGGGTCAAGCAGTCAGGACTGGGCCGGGAAGGCGGCCTCGAGGGCATCGAGGAATACCTCTACACCCAGTACATCGGCATCGCCGACCCCTACGCCGGCTAAGAACCCAACCGGCTGCGCCGGACCTGCCTCAGCTCCGGCGCAGCCAGCTTCCCCGACGCACCCGGTTAGCCGCCCCGCGGGTCTTTGACCAGCCACTCGCGAGACCGTGGCGGGTGCGCTGTACTGCGCGGCGGGCGGCACGGAACGGGGCCGCCGCGGCACGCCGCCAGGCGGCCATGAGGGAGGGCGGCAGCCATACCGCGCGGAACCGCACCAGCAGCCCGGCATGGGCCCTCAGCGTGGAACGGACCACTTCGATCCGGTGAGCGGCCGGTGACCCCGCGCTTCCCGCAGCACCGGCCCCGCCCGCAGCTTTCGCACGGCCCGGGGTGCCGGCGCCGTCGGCCCCGGGGGACGGGCGGCCGTATTGCCGCTGTTCGAAGTCCGCCGTAAGGACCCTGACGGCCTGGTGGCCGGGCGCGTCAATGCCAAGCGGTTCCCCGAGGGCGCCCGAGAGGCGCAGCCTGTCGGAGAAATGACGGGGCGTCTCGCTGGTCCGCGGCGCGACGCCGTAGTCCATGGCGAGGTCGCGCAGCTCGGCCCAGGCCTGCAGGGCTGCCACGCTGTCGCCCCCGGCACCGTTCAGCCGGCGGCGGCGCACTGCGGTGCGCGCCAGCTGCGGCGACGCCAGCAGCAGGCCGAGGACCAGCACGCCCCCGGCGGAATACAGCACGGGCAGCCACCGGCTGCCCGCGTCCGCCGTAGCGTCCGCGCCCGGGACCGGCAGCGGCGCCGCAGTGGGCTGCGGTGCGGGGTTGGGGCTGACGCTCGGCAGGAGGCCGTCGTTGTTTTCGTTTGTGCTGGCGCCGCCGGGGGACTGGGCCTCCGTGGCATAGGCCGGCACCACACCGCGTGACGGGGTGGGTTCGAACGCCACCCAGCCCAGTCCCTGGAAATAGAGTTCCGGCCAGGCATGGGCGTCACGCGCATCGACCTCGTACTCCGGCAGGGCGCCCTGGCCCCCGATCGACACCGTGGCGCCAGTGGGCCGTCCCGGGGCATAGCCGACGGCGATCCGGCTGGGGATGCCTTCCAGCCGGGCCATTACCGCCATGGCCGACGCGAAATGGATGCAGTATCCGCTCTTCTGGGTCAGGAAGTCCGCCAGCACGGACAAGCCATTGCCGTCATAGCCGCCCTGTACCGGGGACTGCAGCGAATAGGAAAATTCGACCGAGCGCAGGTATCGCTGGATGGCCAGGGCCTGGGCGTAGGGAGTGGAGCTTCCCGCGGTCACGGTCTCAGCGGTCCTCCGCACGATCTCCGGGACGTTGGCCGGCGCCCGGGTGAACTGCTCGGGGACACCCTGCACCGACCCGGTGGCCTCGGCCAGCAGGTCCGGGGTGAGCTGAGGGGAGGCGGAGAGCACCACGTACTGCTGGTCGCGGGAGTTTGTGTCGACCCCCTTGATGCTCAGTGTGGCCGGGTCCCAGCTCCAGCGGCCGTTGAGGCCGTTGACGGCTTCCGGGGCGTAAGGCACGGGCAGATAGGGGCTGGTGAACTGGCCGGTGTTGACCGCGGTGACCACCCGGACCTCGGTGGCGGCGGACTCGAAGCCCGAATCCATCCGGCCCGTGCCCAGGCGGCGGGTGTCGTTGCGGTCATCCGGCGCCCAGTTGTCACCGTTGAAACTGTCCACGGTCACGGAGCGCAGGTACGGGGTGCTTGGGGCGTTGGTGGCAAACGTGATCCGGCCGTCCCCGGTGGGGGCCCGGAGGCTGTTGCCCAGGCTGATCATCGGGTTGAGCCCCGAGGCCGTGCCGAACGGATTCAGCCGCGAGCCCTGCGGGAACGTTCCCTGGTCGAATCCCGGGATCACGAGCTGCAGCAACAGAGTGAGTGTCAGCGCCACGGCACCGGTCAGGGCGCCGCGGCGGAACTGGCCCGGGTTCCGGGCGGTGTCCGCGCCGGTCCGCGGGTCGGGGGCGAACCAGTGGCTGCAGCCGAGGATCAGGAGGTAGCCGGCCGTGGCCGCAGCGAAACCGGCCACGCCGACGCTCTGCGGCTTGATCATGGCGGGAACGATGAGGATGGCGAGGATTCCGAGGCCGCTCGTGGCCGGCAGGGCCAGGGGATAGGCGAGCGCATCGACCAGGATCACCAGCAGCCCCAAAGCGGCGCAGATCAGCAGGACGATCCCGGCGTTGGGGGCCACCGGGGCGCTTTCCGCCAGGACGGTTTCGCTGGCCCGGCGCAGGTAACGCCCCAGCTGCGCCAGGGTGTCGCCGGAAGGAAGGAAGCCCAGGATGCTGCTGGAGCGGAAGAAAGTGAACGTCAGGATCAGCACGAGCGCAGCCAGCGCACCGGCCGTCACGAACACGCTGCGCCACCGGAGAGCCCGGAGCCCGGCCATGGTGAGGGCCACGGTGAGGACCGTCGAGAGGACAGGGGAGTACCAGGCCCAGCCGCGCAGCACGCCGTTGAGGCTCAGCGCGGCACCGGCGACGGCGACTGCCACCGCGAGGGCCATGAACCATGGTTGCGCGCCCACCTTCGACGACGCCTTCCCGGTCCCCGGGAAGGAACCCTGCGGCGCGGCGGAGGAGCCGCCGGCCGGTGAAGCCCCCGACGGGCCCGCATGCGGGCCCGCGCTGCGCTGCGGTGTCAGTGTCATCGCCGGGCCCCTGATCCGCGCCGCACATCGGGGGCGGCTGCCAGCGGCGCGGCGCCGTCCGCGTCGAAGGCCGCCCACGCTGCGGGCAGCGGCGATGCCGGGGTGACGGCGACGGCCCGCCAGCCGCCGAGCCGGAGCGTCTCGAGCACACCCTCGAGTTCCTGGAGCCGCTCCGCGATGACCAGCGCAAAGGCGTTCGCGGTGAAGCCGGCAGCCGGGGTCAGCGCCCGGGCCTCGGCCGGCGTGAGATTTCCGAGGATCGCCAGGATGGGACCGCGCATGCGGTGGGCCGCCAGTTTGTCCATCAGCCGGTCGTCGAACGGCTGCGGGCCGCCCTCCCCTCCGGAGGGGTGGCGGCCGGAAGCCCGGGAGGAGGAGGAGGACTCCCTGGCATCCCTGCGGCCGTGGTGGTGGCCGGTGAGCTGGATCGCTGCGAGGCTCTCGGCGATCGACTGCAGGCCGGACGTGCCGATGTACTCTTCGGCCTCCGGCTCGGGGGCGGAGGGCGAGTGCTGGAAGGCGGGCTCCCCGGCGGCGTCGAGGAAGCGCAGCGCGTAGTTGCGTTCGGCGAGATGTGCGCCGATGGACATCGCGGCTGTCACCGCCCACTCGAACGTGTCGCTGGTGACGAGCTCGTGGCCGTCGGGGCCGGCTGCGCCGCGGTGTGAGGTCCCGCCGGCGGAGAACGCGCCCCGGGTGAAGGCTGCCAGCCGCTGGTCCAGGATGATGGTCGCTTCCGGAGTAGTGACGGACTCCTCCTGGCGGACCATCAGCTGCCCGTGCCGTGCAGTCGCCGCCCAGTGCACCCGGCGCATCGGATCACCGTGACGGTATTCCCGGGTCATGACGTCGTCGTCGCTCGGGTTGGCGCGGATGCGCGTTGCGGTAACGCCGTCGTGTCCCCTGGCCCCGGCCAGCCCGGTGACGGGGAGTTCGACGGCGGCGGGCGTCACGGTGAGGATGTCGCCGTCGTCGATGGCGTGGCGGTGCAGCGACAGCCCGAAGGGGTCGCTGAACTCGGCCGTGACCGGGCCGATGACGAACTGGCCGCGTTTCGCGGAGCGCAGATGGTACTCATAGCGGCTCGTCCCGCCCGTGGCAGAACGCGCCGGGAACCGGAACACCGGGGATTCCCCGAACCGGGCGGGCAGCCGCTCCTCCATAAGGGCATGGCCGGATCCCAGGCCGGTCCGGGCGACGGCCAGCCGGACCGTGGCCGTTGCCGCCGTCTCGACGCTGGCGGGACTGAATTCCCGGTAGACCTGAAAATTCGGCTTGAGCACCCGGGTTCCGGCCAGCGCGAGCAACGGCAGGACAAGCAGCAGGACGGCCAGCGTCAGCAGGTCCCGGCGTCCCATCACCTGGGCCGCGAGGAGGAAGACCGTACCCGCGCCGAGCAGGCCCCAGCCGCGGCTCGTGAAAATGTGCCTCGGGAACCGGTCAATCAGCGCCACGGCCGGGCCACCCCTAGCGGCGGTCCGGCAGTGTGGCAGCCGGGGCCGCGGCAACCCTGCCACCGGCGGCATGTCCGGCCGGTGATGCCGGAGCCGCCGCCATTTCCGGGCTGACCGGGATCTTCGCCAAAACGGCGCGGATAACGCTCTGGGCGGTCTCGCCCGTGCTCGCGGCTTTGCGGTCCAGGATGATCCGGTGGGCCAGAACGGCTTCGGCGACGCTGACGACGTCGTCCGGCAGCACATAGTCCCGGCCCTCCAGGGCGGCCGTGGCTTTGGCCGCCCGCAGCAGCTGGAGCATGGACCGGGGGCTCGCGCCGAGCCGGAGCAGCCCGCTGTCCCGCGTCGCACGGCCCAGGGCCACGGTGTACTCCTTGATCGACCGGGAGACGTAGACCTGCCTCACCGTGGCGATCATGGAGGCGACCTCACTGGCGGTGACGACGGCGGTGACTTTAGTCAGCGGCGACGTCGCTTGGTGTGTTTCCAGCATTTCCATCTCGGCGTCTTTGTCCGGGTAGCCCATGGAGATCCGCGCCATGAACCGGTCCCGCTGCGCCTCCGGGAGCGGGTAGGTCCCCTCCATTTCAATCGGGTTCTGCGTGGCCACCACCATAAAAGGCTCATCGAGTTTGTAGGACTTGCCGTCCACGGTGACCTGGTGTTCTTCCATGCATTCCAGCAGGGCCGACTGCGTTTTGGCCGAGGCACGGTTGATTTCGTCCCCAATGACGATATTCGCGAACACCGCACCGGGCCGGAACTCAAAGGACCGGGACGCCTGGTTGTAGATGGACACGCCCGTGACATCGGACGGGAGCAGATCAGGCGTGAACTGGATCCGGCTCACCGAACAGTCGATGGTGCGCGCGAGAGTCTTCGCGAGGAGTGTTTTACCCACTCCGGGGACGTCCTCCAGGAGCAGGTGGCCCTGTGCCAGCAGCACGGTAAGGGCCAGTTTGGCCGCTTCCGCCTTGCCATCGATCACCGTGTTGATGGCGGTCAGGATGCGCTCGCTGGCGGAGCTGAACGCTTCCGCGTCCATGGCCACGGGTGGCTGGGCCGCGCGCCGGGTCCCGGGAAGCCCGGTCACGGCGGAGCCTTCCCGGAGGTTCTGGCCCTCGGGGAGGGCTTCGTCTAGGGAGGTGCGGTGGTAGTCCATCGGTAGCCTTTCAGCCCTGGTGGTTCCCGGCGGAACGGCATGGAGCCTGCCGGGCCACCTGTGGGGTGTGTGCCTGTGTTCCTGACCGTCTATTCCTAGCCGTTTACTTCCTGGGCCATCTGTACCAGCTTGTCTGTACCAGACCGCCTGTTCCTGAGCTTTGTTTATATCGTTGTTCTATTTTCCTTGTATAGCCAGTCTTTCCAACAGCGTACTTACACAACTGCCGGACCTGACAGAGAGTTCCGGGAAATATCCGTCGGCCCCCGCATGGGAAACCGCGAGGGAACGGCGCAGGGAAACGGCACGGAAAGTCATGCGGGAAATGGCGCGGGCGGGTTAATTCCCCGGACGCCCGCGGTTCATGGGTCCGGCGGTGCCCCGATAGGCTGGGGGAATGCGCAATGCCCTGACTCCCGTCCCGTTCCGTGCACCCGGCAGCGATGGCACCGGCAGGCAGGGATACCCGCCGGCACCGGAGCCCCTTCCGGTGCCTGTTATGGACAACCACACGCACCTCGATTTCCCCTTCGACGAGCTGAAGGTGGGCATCGCGGACGCCCTCGATGCCGCAGCCGCCGTCGGGGTCCAGGGGGCGGTGCAGGTGGGGTGCGACCTCGAATCGTCCAGGTTCACCGTGCAGGCGGTGGAACAGGACGCGCGGCTGCTGGGTGCCGTCGCCCTTCACCCCAATGACGCGCCGGCCTACGCCGCCCGCGGTGAGCTGGAAGAGGCCCTGGCCGAAATCGAAGCGCTCGCGGTGCACCCGCGCATCCGGGCCATCGGCGAGACCGGCCTGGATTTCTTCCGGACCGAAGGTGTTGGTCTGGCCCACCAGCGCCATTCCTTCCGCCGCCACATCGATATTGCCAAACGCCTCGGGTTGACCCTGCAGATCCATGACCGGGACGCCCATGACGACGTCGTCCAGGTGCTGCGGGAGGAGGGTGCCCCGGACCGGGTGGTGTTCCACTGCTTCTCCGGCGGCGAGGAGCTGGCCAGGATCTGCAACAGCGAGGGCTGGTACATGTCCTTCGCCGGGACCCTGACCTTCAAAAACGCCGCCAACCTGCGCGCCGCCCTGGCCATCGCCGAGCCGGAACGGATCCTCGTCGAAACCGACGCCCCGTTCCTCACCCCGCATCCACACCGGGGGCGTCCCAACGCAAGTTACATGGTCCCCTACACCGTCCGGGCGATGGCCGAATTGACCGGATGGGAGCTCTCGGAACTGTGCTCGCGGATCGCCGGAAATACCGTGCGGGCGTACGGTTCCTGGGACTGATGTGACGGAAGTTCATCCACCAGGTTAGATATCCGGTATGCATAATTTGTTGGACGCTTTATAACGCTCCGGTTACAGTGGACAACTATTAGCCGGGGTCGGGGAAGGCCTTCGGATAATTTCACTCCTGCAGGGCGCGCATCGTGGCGAACGAACCATATGCGCGCTCTCGTTTGTGAGTGTGGCAGTGCACACACCTGCCGCGGACAAAATGCACCCTTTGCGGTGCTGCCTCCGGGCTGTCGGCGGCGGGTCAACGTGTGCACTTTTCCCCGTGCCCGGACGGTCCGAAAGATATGGGCAATCGTGGTCAAGTTCTTCACATCGGATGGCAAGTTCAGCTTCGTCAAGGTGGGCACGCAGCTTGTGGTGCTAGTGGCGCTCGTGCTGGGGCTCGTCGCGTTCGTCGGCAACAACAAGACAGTCACCCTCAACGTGGACGGCAAAGTGAGTTCGGTCCAGACCTTCGGCGGCACCGTCGGCGAAGTGGTCAAGGGCGCCAACCTTGAACTCAAGTCCGCCGACCGGATCACGCCCGCCGCGGATTCCCGGGTCCAGGACGGATCCGTCATCAACGTCAACCTCGCCAAGGCGGTCAAGGTCAGCCTGGACGGCGCGGAGCGGACCATCAAAACCACCTCACCCACCGTAGGGGAGCTTGTCACGGAACTTGGCGTGGCCAGCGCCTCCGAGCTGTCCGTCCCGAAGGACGCCCAGCTAGCGGTCTCCGGCTCGTTCGTTTCCATCTCGACGCCGAAGGCCGTGAGCCTCGTCGCCGACGGCAAAGCCGCCAAGACCACGACTACAGCCGCCAACGTCGGCCAGCTCCTCGCCGACGCCGGCATCAAACTGGGGGCCAGCGACCGCGTCTCCCAGCCGGCCAACGCGCCAGTCGTCAACAACATGGTGATCAAGGTTTCCCGCGTGGACGTCAGCAAGACGGCCGAAGCCACCGAAGCCGTGCCGTTCAAAACCCTCACCACCGAGGACGCCGGCATGCTCAAGGGCGAAGAGAAGGTGACCCAGGCAGGCGCGGCCGGCTCCATCACGAAGAAGTTCAAGCTTGTTCTCGTTGACGGCCGCGAAGCATCCCGCACCCTGGTGTCGCAGTCCGTCAGCACGCAGCCGGTCACCAGGAAGATCACCGTCGGCACCAAAGAAAAGCCGAAGCCCAAGCCGGTAGCCCAGGCGGCCGCGGCGGCCAACACCGGCGCCGGAGCTCCTGCCATGATGAACGAAGCCATGTGGGACAAGATCGCCCAGTGCGAGTCCACCGGCAACTGGTCCATCAACAACGGCAACGGCTACTACGGCGGACTTCAGTTCGACATCCAGACCTGGCTCGGATCCGGCGGCGGCGCCTACGCCCCGAACGCCAGCCTGGCCACCAAGGCCCAGCAGATCGATATCGCCAACCGCGTCTACGCCCAGCGCGGCCTGCAGCCGTGGGGCTGCGGCTGGGCAGCCTCCAGCTAAAGGAGGCTCGCCAGCCCCTCAGCTCCGGCTGACGGCCAGGTGACGTCCCAAAAAACCCGCACGGTCTCCGCAGCGGCTGACCACGGCAGCGGACACCCGGCAAAGGCCGGGTCCGGTTCAACGGACCCGGCCTTTGCCATGCCCGGGGCCGCCGGCGGGATAGGATACCTAGGTGACTGAACCGACCCCCTCCGCGCCAGGCAGTACCCCAATCAGTACGCCGATGACCGGGATGACTGAGCCGGTCAGCACGCCGGCGGGCGCACCCGCACCCTTGATGGGGGCCTCCGATATCCGCCGGCTGGCCGAGGAGATCGGGGTCCGGCCCACCAAGACTCTCGGCCAGAACTTCGTCATTGACGGCAACACCATCCGCAGGATCGTCGCCGCCGCGGACATCCACCCGGACGAGACGGTACTGGAAGTCGGGCCGGGACTCGGGTCCCTCACCCTGGGCCTGCTGGACGCCGCCCGGTCGGTTGTCGCCGTCGAGATCGATCCTGTCCTCGCCGGCAAACTTCCGGCCACCGTCGCCCAGTGGCGGCCGGACGCCGTCGGGAATTTCCATCTGGTCCTCGCCGATGCCATGCGGGTCACCGAGCTCCCCGCCGAACCCACCGCACTCGTGGCGAATCTGCCGTACAACGTTGCCGTGCCGGTGGTCCTGCACCTGCTTCAGCATTTCCCGAGCCTCCGCCACGGCCTTGTCATGGTCCAGGACGAGGTGGCCGACAGGCTGGCCGCCGGGCCCGGATCCAAGACCTACGGTGTTCCCTCGGTCAAGGCGGCCTGGTACAGCAGAATGCGCAAGGCCGGCGTCATCGGCATGAACGTTTTCTGGCCGGCGCCCAAGATCAACTCCGGCCTCGTGGCGTTCACGCGCAGGGAGCCGCCCGTCACCACGGCCACCCGGGAACAGGTGTTCGCGGTCATCGATGCCGCATTCGCCCAGCGCCGCAAGACCCTGCGCGCGGCACTGGCCGGTTGGGCCGGCAGCGCGGCGGAGGCCGAACGGTGCCTGCGCGCCGCGGGCGTCGATCCCACCGCCCGCGGTGAAGTTATCGACATCGCGGCGTTTTCCCGGATCGCGGAAGCCCGCTCGACGCCGGCGCCATAACGCGGGCGGCCGCCCGTGTGGGGTGCGGGTGGGGGTGCCGTGCTTGGAGCCGGACCCCGGCATGCCATAGCGTGGAGCCATGAACGCAGTGAGAGGGCGCTTTGCCGCGAGGACTGTCCGGGTCAAGGCTCCCGGCAAGGTTAACGTCTCACTGGATGTGGGGCCACTGCGCCCGGACGGCTACCACTCGGTGGCCAGCGTCTACCTCGCGGTGTCCCTCTACGAAGAAGTCGCCGCCACCAGCACGGACACCGGGAAAATAACCGTCAGCATCAGCCCGGCCAGCACCCTGGACCTCGACGGCGTGGACATCCCCCTCGACGAACGCAACCTGGCCTACAAGGCGGCGGCGATCATGGCCGACGTCTCGGAGCACTCCACCGGCGTCCACCTCGAAATCACCAAGCGGGTGCCCGTCGCCGGAGGAATGGGCGGCGGCTCGGCCGACGCGGCAGCCACCCTGCTGGCCTGTGACGCGCTGTGGAACAGCGGGCTTTCCCGCGACGAGCTCTCCCACCTTGCCGCGGAACTTGGCGCCGACGTGCCCTTCTCCCTGCTCGGGGGCACCGCCGTCGGGCTCGGCCTCGGCGACGACCTCTCGCCCGCCCTCGTCAAGGCCCAGACCGACTGGGTCCTCGTGACGGCGGACTTCGGGCTCCCCACCCCGGAGGTCTACCGGACCCTGGACCGGCTGCGCGCGGACGAAGAGGCCGTGATCGACGAACCCACTGCCGTGGACCCGATGATCCTCCAGGCCCTGCGGGCCGGCGATGCCGATTCCCTCAGTAGGGTCCTCGTCAATGATCTCCAGCGGGCCTCGATTGAGTTGGCGCCCAGCCTCCGCGACACGCTCGGACTCGGCGAGTCGCTGGGGGCGATCGCCGGGATTGTCTCCGGTTCCGGCCCCACGGTCGCGCTGCTCTCGCACAGCCCGGCGGCAGCCGAGGGCCTGGCCGAAGACCTCCGGCACCACGGACTGGAGGCAATGGCGGTGCACGGCCCGGTTCACGGGGCACGCATCATCTCGGATACGCTCCTTTAATAGGACGGCAGTCCTCCGCGCGGCATAGTCGGCCCGGGCCGGACCGATCCAAACACATTGCTTGGCACAATTTTTTCTCTAGAAAGCAGTTTCCAGTGGCACACCTGCTCGGCGGCGAGAACCTCACCGTCTCGTATGCAACCCGTACCGTACTTAACGGCGTCACCCTCGGACTCGAAGAGGGCGACCGGATCGGCATGGTCGGCCGCAACGGCGACGGCAAGTCGACGCTCATGCGCCTGCTGGCGATGCGGGCCACCCCGGACTCCGGCCGCGTGACCAAGCGCAGCGAAGTCAACATCGGTTACCTGGACCAGAGCGACGTCCTCGACGGCGACCTCACGGTGGGCGCTGCCATCGTCGGCGACCAGGCCGACTACGAATGGGCCAGCAACCCGCAGATCCGCGAGGTGATGGGCGGGCTCGTGTCCGACGTCGACTGGCACGCCAATGTGCACGCCCTCTCCGGCGGGCAGAAGCGCCGCGTTGCGCTGGCCAAACTGCTGATCGAAGACCACGACGTCATCATGCTCGACGAGCCCACCAACCACCTCGACGTCGAAGGCGTTGCGTGGCTGTCCCGGCATCTGAAGACCCGCTGGCGGGCCAACCAGGGCGCCTTCCTCGTGGTCACCCACGACCGCTGGTTCCTCGATGAAGTCTGCAACAAGACGTGGGAAATCCACGACGGCATCATGGACCCGTTCGACGGCGGTTATGCCGCCTACGTGCTGGCCCGCGCTGAACGCGACCGCTCCGCGTCCGTGATGGAAAGCAAACGCCAGCAGCTTGTGAAGAAGGAACTCGCGTGGCTGCGCCGCGGCGCCCCTGCCCGCACCGCCAAGCCCAAGTTCCGGATCGAGGCGGCGAACGCCCTGATCGCCGATGTTCCCGAACCGCGCGACTCGACGGCATTGAGCAAGATGGCCACCGCCCGGCTCGGCAAGGACGTCCTGGACCTCGAAAACGTCTCCCTCGACTTCCTCGGCGGCGAGGCCGGGCAGAAGCTCTTCGACAACATCACCCTGCGGCTTGCTCCCGGCGAGCGGCTGGGCCTGGTGGGCGTCAACGGCGCCGGCAAGACCACCTTGCTGAAGCTCCTCAACGGCGAAATCCAGCCCACCTCCGGCAAGGTCAAGCGCGGCAAGACCGTTGTCACCGCCGTCCTGACCCAGGAGGTCAAAGAGCTCGACGACGTCTCGGACCTGCGCGTGATCGAAGTGATCGAGCGCGAGAAGCGCTCCTTTAACGTCGGCGGCAAGGAATTCACCGCCGGCCAGCTCGTGGAGCAGCTCGGCTTCACCAACGAAAAGCAGTGGACCCCGGTCAAGGACCTCTCCGGCGGCGAACGCCGGCGCCTCCAGCTCCTGCGCCTGCTGGTGGGGGAGCCCAACGTGCTGATGCTCGATGAGCCCACCAACGACCTCGACACCGACACCCTGGCCGCCGTCGAGGACGTCCTGGACGGCTGGCCGGGCACGCTCGTCGTCGTCAGCCACGACCGCTACCTGCTCGAACGCGTCACGGACCACCAGATGGCGCTCCTGGGCGACGGCAAGATCCGTGCCCTGCCGCGCGGCGTGGACCAGTACCTGGAACTGCGCGAAGCGGCCATGGCCGGTTCTACGATCACCGGCGGCGGCAACCCCGTCACCGCCGCCAGCGGCAGCACCGCCCCGGCCGCCACCGGACCCTCGGAAGCCGAAAAGCGGGATGCCCGCAAGGCCAAGAACCGCATCGACCGCCAGCTGGGCAAGCTCACGCAGCAGGAGGACAAGATCCACGCCCAGATGACCACCGCCGCCGCAGACCCCTCCGCCGTCGGCAAGCTCGCGGGGCTCAACAAGCAACTCAAGGACCTCGCAGTCGAACGCGAGGCCCTCGAACTCGAATGGCTGGGAGCCCTGGAAGTCCTCGGCGAATAGACCCTCCAGCCTGTGCTGGCTGGGTTGGGTGCCGGAGCCGGCCCTTCCCCGTCGCTTAGACACGACGCAAAAGGGACGCTCCGGTCGCTGGGCGACCTCCGCATCCCGATGCGCCGCGATGCGCTCCTTTCGGAAGGACCGCCTCCGACTCTCGGAGCGTCACCTTATTCCTGCGCAACAGTCCCCGGACGTAATTATCGGCACTAGCGGCGCGCGTCACCTTCCGGAATCGCGATCGGTGTCCGTCACGGTAGGCGACATTCGGCGAACGGAAATGTCGGCAGCTGCGCGGGGGACTTTCGGAGAACGGAACTGTTGGCACGAGCGGTGCGGGGGTCCTTCGTGTAGTCGCGCATCGCGGCGCATCGGGCTCCGAAGGTCGCTCAGCGACCGCAGGGGCCTCTTTGCGTCGTGTCTAAGCGACGGCGAAGGGCCGCTGCGCCGCGAAGGCGGGCACACACGACGGCGAAGGGCCACTGCGCCGCGAAGGTGGGCACAAGCGACGGCGAAGGGCCGCTGCGCCGCGAAGGTGGGCACAAGCGACGGCGAAGGGCCACTGCGCCGCGAAAGGTGACCACACTCACGGAACGACTAACCCTCGGACTTCAGCTCCGGGTCCTTTTGCAGGCCGGTGAGGCCGTTCCAGGCGAGGTTGACCAGGTGGGCCGCCACCTCGCGTTTGTCCGGGGTCCGGCTGTCCTGCCACCACTGGCCCGTCATGGCCACCATGCCGACGAGCATTTGCGCGTACATGGCGCCGTCGGCCGAGGTGAAGCCGCGGCGGGCGAACTCGTCGGCCAGGATGTGCTCCACCCGGGCCGTGACGTGGGAGAGCAGGGTGGAGAACGCGCCTTCCGGCTGTGTCGGCGGGGCGTCGCGCATGAGGATGCGGAACCCTTCGGTGCGCTCCTCGATGTAGCCCAGCAGTGCCAGGGCGGCCCGCTCCACGAGGACACGCGGTTTGGCTTCCTCGGACAGTGCCTCGGTGATGGAGCTCAGCAGGATCCGGAACTCGTACTCGACAACCTGGGTGTAGAGGCCTTCCTTGGACCCGAAGTGCTCGTAAATCACCGGTTTGGAGACCCCGGCGGCCGCGGCGATTTCCTCGATGGTGGTTCCGTCCAGTCCGCGGAGGGCGAAGAGCCCGCGGCCGATGCCGATGAGCTGGCTGCGGCGCTGGGGTCCGGTCATCCGGATCCGGGGCACGAAGTCGGCAGCCCGTGCGGGCCTGCCGCCGCGGCCCTCCGCCGCTCCGGATGCCCCTGCGCTGTTGCTCACCGCTCCATCATGCCCCAGATCACCCGGCGTAAGTCGGGTGACCGTGCTCCGGGCATCCCCGCAAAACTTGGCGGCAACGCAGTATGGCAGAATTGACTCTCGTGCCACAGGCTCAGCGCCTTGGCATGGTCCGCCCTGGTGTAATGGCAGCACCCCGGCCTTTGGAGCCGTGGAGTATAGGTTCGAGTCCTATGGGCGGAACTGTTGCGCGTCGCGGCACCGTAAAAGCGGCACCCGGCGGGCGCGGCCCGGGATGAGTCCAGTAGGATGAATCTGGCGCCGCGACCGGTGTCCGGGCGGCCCAAGCCGCAAGGATCCGGCAACCAAAGCGCATTACCAGGCCCCAGCCGCCGGCCACCCAGATCCACCAAGCAGCGGCATGAGCTAAGCCGCAGAGCAAGGAGAGCCCGTACGTGAGCCCCGAGAACACAGGCCCAGCCGCCGTCATCGTCCTGGCTGCAGGCGCCGGTACCCGGATGAAGTCCCGTACCCCCAAGATCCTGCACGAAATCGGCGGCCGGTCCCTCGTCGGCCACGCGCTGCATGCCGCCCGCACCATCCGGCCGCAGGAGCTGGCCCTCGTCGTCCGGCATGAACGCGACCTCGTGGCTGCCCACGTCGCCGCCGTCGATCCGGCAGCCCTGATCGTCGACCAGGACGAGATCCCGGGAACCGGCCGCGCTGTCGAAGCCGCCCTCGACGCCCTCGACGCGCTTCATCCCCAGCAGCAGGTCAGCGGCACGGTGGTGGTCACCTACGGCGACGTCCCCCTGCTTACCGGGCAGCTGCTCGGCGAACTGGTCGCCAGCCACGAGGCCGGGAACAACGCCGTGACCGTCCTCACCGCCGTCCTGGACGATGCGACCGGCTACGGACGCATCCTCCGGGCTGCGGACGGATCGGTCTCCGGCATCCGGGAGCACAAGGACGCCACCGACGCCGAACGTGCCATCCGGGAGATCAACTCGGGCATCTACGCCTTCGACGCCGCCGTTCTGCGCGACTCGCTGGCGCACGTCACCACCGACAACGCCCAGGGCGAGAAGTACCTCACCGACGTGCTCGGCCTGGCCCGTGCCGCCGGAGGCCGTGTGGCCGCCGTCGTCACTGAAGACCGCTGGCAGGTGGAGGGCGCCAATGACAGGGTCCAGCTCTCGGCCCTCGGCGCCGAACTGAACCGGCGCACCGTCGAGGCCTGGATGCGGGCCGGCGTCACAGTCGTGGACCCGGCCACCACCTGGATCGACGCCACCGTCACCCTCGCCGAGGACGTCCGGCTGCTGCCCAACATCCAGCTGCACGGCACCACCACGGTGGCGCGCGACGCCGTCGTCGGCCCCGACACGACCCTCACCGATGTCCAGGTGGGGGAGGGCGCCAAAGTGATCCGCACGCACGGGTCCGGCTCCACGATCGGCGCCAAGGCGAGCGTCGGCCCGTTCACGTACCTGCGGCCCGGCACCGTCCTCGGAGAAACCGGCAAGATCGGCGCCTTCTACGAGACCAAGAACGTCACCATCGGCCGCGGCTCCAAACTCTCCCACCTGGGCTACGCCGGCGACGCCGAAATCGGCGAGGACACCAACATCGGGTGCGGCAATATCACCGCGAACTACGACGGCGAGAAGAAGCACCGCACGGTCATCGGGTCCGGTGTGCGCACCGGCTCCAACACCGTCTTCGTCGCTCCCGTCCAGGTCGGCGACGGCGCCTACAGCGGCGCCGGCGCGGTCATCCGCCGCGACGTGCCGCCCGGTGCCCTGGTCCTGTCCCTGGCCAAGCAGGAGAACGCCGAGGGCTGGGTCCTCGCAAACCGCCCGGACTCGCTCTCTGCGTCCCTGGCCGAGGCGGCCGGCGCCACCACGACTTCCTCCAGTACTCCGGCAACTACAGAAGAGGGCTAGCAAATAATGAGCGAAATTACGGCACACGGCGAGAAGAAGCTGGTGCTTGCCGCTGGACGCGCGCATCCTGAGCTGGCGAGGGAAATCGCCAAGGAGCTCGGAACCGAGCTGCTGCCCCTGGATGCCTACGACTTCGCCAACGGTGAGATCTACGTCCGGGCGGGCGAGAGCGTGCGTGGCACCGATGCCTTCGTCATCCAGGCGCACCCCGCCCCGCTGAACAACTGGCTGATGGAACAGCTCATCATGATCGATTCGCTCAAGCGGGCCTCCGCCAAGCGCATCACCGTGGTGTCCCCGTTCTACCCGTACGCCCGGCAGGACAAGAAGGGCCGCGGCCGCGAACCCATCTCCGCACGCCTGGTCGCCGATCTGTACAAAACCGCCGGCGCCGACCGCATCATGAGCGTGGACCTGCACACCTCGCAGATCCAGGGCTTCTTCGACGGACCGGTGGACCACCTCATGGCCATCCCGCTGCTGGCGGACTACATCCGCACCCGCGTCGGCGCCGACGACATCACGGTGGTTTCCCCGGACACCGGCCGCGTCCGCGTCGCCGAGCAGTGGGCCGAGCGCCTCGGCGGGGCGCCGCTGGCCTTCGTCCACAAGAGCCGCGACCTCACCGTCCCGAACCAGGCCGTCTCCAAGACGGTCGTGGGGCAGATCGAAGGACGCACCTGCGTCCTGATCGACGACATGATCGACACCGGCGGAACCATTTCCGGCGCCGTCCAGGTGCTCAAGAACGCCGGCGCCAAGGATGTCATCATCGCGGCAACACACGCGGTGTTCTCCGATCCGGCGGCCCAGCGGCTGTCCGAGTCCGGCGCCCGCGAGGTTGTGGTCACCAACACCCTGCCGATCGACGCCAGCAAGCGCTTCCCGCAGCTCACCGTGCTGTCCATCGCACCGCTGATCGCCCGCGCCATCCGCGAAGTGTTCGACGACGGCTCCGTGACCAGCCTGTTCGACGGCAACGCGTAGGTCTCCATGGAGCGCGGCTTGAGCATGCTCAACCGCCTGCCGGTGCGGGGCTGTTTTCCTGATTGCGGCCCCGCACTGGTAGCCTAGAACCGAAACCTTGGCGAGGGAGAGCGCCGGTACGCCGTGTGCAGACAGTATGCACGGTCAACCGGACTGCTGGTATCCGTTATCGACTGGGTCTGAATCTCCTTCTGAAGGGCCGCTGCAGAGCAGCCCGGCGTTGAAGGTCGTAAACAGACCTCCGCCCTTGCTGAGCACCGTTTAGTCCCACAGCTTGAAATCCAACGAGGAGATATCCATGTCTGAGCAGAAGCTCGCAGCAGAAGTCCGCACCGAATTCGGCAAGGGCTTCGCCCGCCGCGCCCGCATGGCCAACTTGATCCCGGCCGTCATCTACGGCCACGGCGCTGAGCCGATCCACATCACCCTGCCGGCGAAGGCCACCACCCTGGCCGTGCGCACCGCCAACGCCCTGCTGACCCTGGACATCAACGGCGAACAGCACCTTGCCCTCGTCAAGGACATCCAGCGCAACCCGATCAAGCAGATCATCGAGCACCTGGACCTGCTGACCGTCCGCACCGGCGAGAAGGTCACCGTTGACGTCCCCGTCCACCTCAGTGGCGAACTGGCTCCGGGCAACGTCCACAACCTGGAAATGACCACCGTCTCCCTCGAGGCCGAGGCCACCCACCTGCCGACCGCCGTCGAGGTCAGCATCGAAGGCCGCAGCGCCGGCGAGCACATCCACGCCTCCGACCTGGTCCTGCCGAAGGGCTCCGTCCTGCTGGCTGACCCCGAGGCACTCGTGGTCAACATCTCCGAGGCCACCGAGGTCACCGAGGAAGAGGCTTCCGAAGAGGCCACCGCCGAAGCTTCCGAGGCAGCAGCCGAGTAATTCCGGCGAAATCCTCCGCTGGCCGGGTCCCTTTGGGGCCCGGCCGCCGTCGTCTCCGCCCGGCAGGGACCCGGCGCCCGGACCCTGCCCGCCTTAGCGAAGGACCCACGCATGACTGACACCTGGCTGATCGTAGGCCTCGGCAACCCGGGGGCGGAGTATGCCCACAACCGGCATAACGTGGGCCAGATGGTCCTCGACGAACTCGCGTCCCGGATCGGGAGCGGTTTTAAATCCCACAAGTCACGGGCCCACGTCCTGGAAGGCCGGCTTGGCATCGGCGGTCCGCGGGTGGTGCTTGCCAAGCCGCTGAGCTACATGAACGTCTCCGGCGGGCCGGTCTCGGCGCTGGCCAAGTTCTACGACATCGAGCCCGGCCACGTCATCGCCGTGCATGATGAGATTGATATTCCCTTCGACACGGTGAAGCTGAAGCTCGGCGGCGGCGAAGGGGGACACAACGGGCTCCGGGATATCAGCAAGGCCCTTGCCACCAAGGACTACCTGCGCGTCCGGGTCGGTGTGGGCCGCCCGCCGGGCAGGATGGATACCGCCGACTTTGTGCTGAGGGATTTTTCCGGCCCGGAGAAGAAAGAACTGCCGTTCCTGGTCGACACAGCGGCCGACGCGGTGGAGGTCCTGGTCCGGGACGGCCTGCTTGCCGCGCAGCAACAGTTCCACCCCGCGAAGACACCCTAGCCCAAACACGCCGCGGAAATCCGGTGCGGTGCACCGCGTAACGCGGCGCCACCGACGCGGCGAATTGCTTCCAAGCTTCCTGAAATGCCGTTATGATCGCTCTACTCTCATGTCGGGGGATAGGGATACGCTACTTCTAGGTGGACGGTCTCAGTTTTGCTGTCCGCAAAGCGGTACAAAGGAAACAAGATGTCGAGGGAATCGCTGGGCTGGGGGAATGTTTCCACTACATTGGCACCCGCCGAAGAACCTGCATCCGGTCCGCTGGACCGGCACAGGTGGTCAGGTCTCGCGCGCAATGCCGACGCCGACCGGGTTCGCAGCGCCCTGATCGCGGAGGACCGGATGGGCGTGGTCATCACCGGCGACCGCGGCGTCGGCAAGACGCAGGTGGGCCGCGCCGCGGTGGCAGGCTTCGGCCCCGACGTCTACACGCTGCAGCTCCGCACCCCGGGACCCGGAACGGCAACTCCCTACGGGTGCCTCGCCTTCACGCTCGCCCGGTTGCCGCAAAGTTCCCTCGGCTCGCCGACTGCCATCCTGCACGGCATCACTTCCCGGATCCGTGACGATGCCGCCGGACGCAAGTGCGTCATCCTGCTGGACAACGCCGGCGGACTGGACGAACTAAGTACCGGCGTCCTGCTCAACCTGCTTCAGACCCGGACAGCGCGGCTCGTGGCCACCGCCCAGCGCACGACGGACCTGCCGCCGGACTTCTACTGGCTCATCACCTCCGGCCAGCTGGCTGAGGTCCGGCTCGCCAACCTCACGGAGGTCGAGACCCTCGAAGTGCTCCAGGCCGCGCTGGGACACAGGGTTTCCAGCGCGCTGGCGAGCCAGCTGCACCAACTTGTCGGCGGCAGCCCGACCCTGCTGCAGGCCGTTGTCTCCGAGCAGATTGAACGGGGCAACCTCGTGTTGTCCGGATCCGTCTGGACCCTGGTGGATGAGGTGGTCCTGGACGGCCGCACCGCACTGGAAGACATTGTGCGGGCCCGGTACGCCCGGGAAACGCCGGTGGCCCGGGAGGTCATCGAAGTGCTCTCCTGCGCCCGGACCCTGCCGCTGGCCAGGCTCGCACGGATGTACAGCCCCGGGGTCATAGCGGACATGGAAGACGCCGGCCAGATTGTCGTTGACCGCACGGACCGGCATCTCGTTTCGCTCGGGGACCGCTACCTGGGCGACATCGTCCGGAACTGGCTCAGTGTGGAGCGCCGGCTGGAACTGCGCGACAAGGTACCGGGGCACCAGCAGGACGAGCTGAACGAGCTCACTGTGGAGGACCTGCTGGCGTACGCCGCATGGACCCACGATTGCGACGCGCCCCTTGCGCCGGCCCACGCCGTGGCGGCTGCCGGCGCCGCCGTCAAACTCTTCGACCCGAAGTTCGCGCTCAAGTGCGCCGGCAGCCTGAGTCCGGCGGACCCGGAATGGACCGAGGGGCAGCTGCAGAAGTCCGCGGCCTACCTGCAGCTCGGACTGCCGCTGCAGGCGATGGCTGCCCTGGACGATGTGTCGGAACCACAGATCAGCGCCCTCGGCGCGGCAGCGTACGCGGAGCTGATTGCCGCCAAGGCCGACTGCATGTCGTGGCTCGAGGACCGGACCGGGCAGGTACCCGACCTGATCCGGCAGGGCCGGCAGCATCTCGACGAGCTCGGTGAGGACGGCCCGCCGGCACCGGCCGGGGAGCTGACCCGCGCCCGTTTGTGCCTGGACCTCTGCGAATTCAACTATCTCTCCTTTGTCGGTGACTACGCGCCTATGATGGACCGGCTCACCGCGGCGGCCTCGTCGGAAACGGATGACGAGAATCCGGTGCACAGGCTGAGGTCCGCGATCATTCTGATGGAAGCCCTGTGCATGACGGGCAAGGAACTTGAAGCCCGCAAGCTGATGCGCGACATCGGCGGCCAGCTCGGGGAGTGGTCCAACGTCCCGCGGATCCGCGAGAACTTCGCGTGGAGATCCTTCAACGTGCTGCTGCTGTCCGGACAGTGGCGCCAGAGCATCGACATGCTCAAGGACGCCAGCGGCCGGGCAGGCCACGGGCTGCATTCCGGCAGCGCGCCCACTGATCTGGCCGTCGGCCTCGCCTATGTCTATGCGGGCCGCGGCTACATGGCCCTCGACCCGCTCCTGGCCGCGATAGCGCAGCTCGAAGTCAGGGCAAGCCTGCACTCACTGCGGCAGGCCTACGCGGCCACCGCCTTCGCCTACGCCCAGACCGGGAACTCCGTGCAGGCCACGGTCTATCTGGACCGGGCGCGGTCAGCAGAGGGAGCAGCCCGCTTCGCGGTCCGAAGCTCCGCGGACTTCTGCATGGACATGGCCTCGCGCTGGCTTGGTGATCCGGAGGCGAAAGACCGGCTGGTGCGTTCGGCCGAGGAACACTACCGGCGCGGCCGGTACACCCTGGCCGGCATCTTCATGCTCGGCGCGACGGTCAACGGCACCGCCAGGGACTTCCAGTTCATGGAAGAGATCGCAGCATTGCGGCAGGGTCCGCTGGCGGAACTCTCCCGCACCGTCGCCGTCGGCAGCCGCAAAAAAGATGCCGCCATCATGCTGGAAGCCGCCGGCCAGGCAGCCGCCATGGAACTTGACGCCGTCCAGGCCCGGTGCGCCGCCCTCGCTTTCGACTTCGCCAAGGCCGCGGGTCTGAGCGGGAAAGCGAGCGCCGCACATGCCATCCTGGAGAGCCTTGCGGGTTCCGTTCCGGCCTTGCCGATCATGCCCCGGAACAAGGGGCCGCTGCTCACAGAGAGGGAGCGCCAGATAGCCACCCTTGCCGGCAACGGGGTCTCCAACAAGGACATCGCCCTGGCCATCGGCATCTCCGTGCGGACCGTGGAAGGACACCTGTACCAGGTGTTCACCAAGCTGGGAGTTTCTTCGCGAAGTGATCTGCTTGGCCTCATCTAGGAAACGCGCAGCTGCTCCCGATGAGGCGGGGGGATCCAACGCCTTGACCGGCCGTGTGGAGGATCTGGGCTCGGCGGTGGAGGCGATCCGGGGCAGCACGCACGTCGCGGTCCTGCTGCTCGGGGACAGCGGGATCGGCAAATCCACGCTCCTGGACGCCGTGGTGGCCGAACTGGGAACAACTGTCACGCCGGTCCGCATCCACGGCAGCCCTTCGCTGACGAACGTGCCGTACGGGGTGCTGGGTCCGTTTATCGTTGAATTGCCCGTTCAGGAGGCCACGTCACAGCTCGCGGTGCTCAGGACCCTCTGGTCCCGGCTGGACGAAGAGCGCCGCGCCTCCCAGATGCCCCTGCTACTGATCGTGGACGACGCCCATGACCTGGACGAGGCCACCGCAGGGATCCTGGTGGAACTGGCCGCCGCCGGCTGGGCGAAACTGCTTGTAGCCTCGGCCACCCGGCCGGGTCTGCCGGACCCACTGCTGCAGCTGTGGTTTGAAGGCATGGCCGAACGGATCGACCTCCGCCCGCTCACCCAGGGGCAGACGACGGAAATTCTGGAACGCGAGCTGGGATCCCAGGTCTTGCCGAACGTCGCTGAAATCCTCTGGGAAGCCTCCGAGGGCAACCCGCTGCTGCTCAACGGCCTGATCGACGACGCAAAAAAGGACGGCACACTACTGCAGCGCAACGGGGTGTGGCTGCTGGGGCGTCCCCTGAACAGTCACGGGGACCGACTGTCCGACGTCGTGCGCCGGCAGCTACTGCGGCGCTCGCCGGAGGAGCGCCAGGCCCTGAACCTGATTGCCCTCGCGGAACCGGTGTCCCGCGAGCTGATCGAGTCCACAGTGGGCCAGGATCCGGTTGCCGTGCTCATTGAACATGAACTGATCAGGGTCACGCCGGGACCCCACCCTCAACTGCGCCTGTGGCACTCGATCTATGCCGACACCCTGCGCAACCTCATTTCTCCGGCGCGCAGCCTCCAGCTCCGGCAGAGCCTCCTCCGGCTCATGGACAGCGAACCGACCTCGGCGGAAGGCCTGCTCCGGCAGGTGAGCTGGTCGATGGAATGCGGGGCAGAGGTCGATGACCGGCAGCTGCTGCGGGCGGCCGTGCTGGCCAGCCGGCTCTACGAGGACGAGCTGGCACGCAAGGCCGCCGCCCTGATCAAGGATCCTGAGCTCCAGGTGGCGGCACGGTCTGTGACCGCGCGGACATACTTCAACACCTCGGACTATGCCGCCGCCCGGGACATCCTGGAGGCCGACTTCGCCAAGGGCCTCAGCGTGGCGGTCCTGCTGACAGGCACCCTGATGTGGGCTGCCGTGCAGGCCGCGCTCGGATACAGCCCGGCCGACATCATGGACCGCGCCAGAGCCCTCCTGGAGGCAGGCGAGCGACTGGCCAAGGAAAACCCCGAGGACGCGGAGGGAATCCTCAAGGCCACGCGGGAGCGCTATGCCACCATGCACGCGATGGTGTTCGCGCTGGCCGGCGAGTACCCGGACGGTGACGGCGCACAGGCCGACGTGTGGGCCGGTCCGCCGGCCAACACCCTGGAGGCTGCGTTCAGGCTGGCCCTGGAATCGGAACAGCTCCTCGTCCAGGGGAAGGCCGTGCAGGCGTTCGCGACGGTTTCCGAGGCCCTGGAATCAGCGGGCTCCGGACACGACGAACTGTATTTCCTGGCTGAATTCCTCGTGGCCCGGGCGGCAGCAGCGGTCATCCACGGCGGCGACTGGGAAGCAGCAGAGACGCTCCTGGCTGGGGTAGCAGCCGGGCCCGGGCCCAACCGCATTTCGTTCGGCGGGGGAGTCCACGCCGCGCACGGCGTCATCCTGCTGTACCAGGGCAAGGCTGCCCAGGCCCTGCACACCCTTAGCGCGGCATTGGAGTCATTGCGGCTCGCAGATCCCCAGCAGCTCTTCGCACTGACCTCTTCGATGGCCTTCGCCGCCGCCGCCGACGTCGGGGCCAAGGACAAGGCTGCGGCATTCCTGGCCGACTACGAGGCTGCGCCGCGGGCCGTGTCACGCTACCTGCGCATTCTCTCGCAAATGGCAGTCACCTACGGCAAGGCCAGGCTCGGCAACTATCCGGGCGCCATTGACGAGCTCCGGGCGCTGGGCCGTCCCAAGGGCGGAGGCTCCACGGCGGGCCTGGAGTTCGATGCACTCGCCTTCTGCCTTGCACTGGGGGACCGGGATGCCGCTTCCCGGGTGCTCGAACTGCAGCCCGATCTCGAGGGTCCCAGGGCAGCTGCCATCGGCCACTATGCGGCTGCGATCCGCACCGGCCTGGCTGCAGACCATCTCGAAGCCGCCAAGAGCTGCGAAGACGCCGAGCTGTGGGGTTTCGCGGCGCTGGCCTACGATGCGGCTGCGGTCGGATACCGGGCGGCCGGGGACACCCTCAGGGAGCGTGTGGCGCTGTCCCAGCGCAAGCGGTGCCTGGACCGGATGGACAGCGTCGACGGCCAGGAGCCGGAACCCGATTCCGATGCCCTTGGCGTGCTGACGCGCCGGGAGCGCGACATTGTGGCACTGGCGGTGCGCGGCCTCAGCGACCGCCAGATTGCCGCCGAGCTGCAGGTGTCCATCCGAACGGTCGAAGGCCACCTGTACCGCAGCTATGCCAAGCTCAACGTCAGCGGCCGGGACCAGCTGCCCGGTGTGTCCCCGGGCTAGCCAACGTGACCATCTTCCGGGTCGCCGATGCCCGGCACGCTGCAGAAACACTCCCTTCACCCGCCCCGGCGTGCGTAAGGCCGGGTAAACGGGCAAGTAGGCTCCGGGCCACCCGCGTACGGGGACCGCGTAGCCGGACCGCGCAAGCGTCAGGTGCCCGTTGCCGTGACAAGTACCCTCGATCCCGGTTCGTTCGGAACCCGGCACGAATTCGAGTACGGACTACCGGTGCCCCGGTGCCGTCCGGTTCGCTAAATTGTATTCAGGCATCAGGAATCACCCACCAGGATTCTCCCGCCCATCAGGATTTACCCGGGCAGTACCACCCGACAAAGGACGTTGAACGTGGAGCCATCAATGCGGAAGCGGCCCAGGCCCTCCGATGAAGCTGCCAGGATCGCCGGCCTTGGGGATCTCCCGCTCTGGTGCAGTAGACACTAAATTTCTTCCATGGTCTCCCCAATTGGTTCCGCTTGGAGCGTGAACCCCTTTGACGGAGCCGACGGCGTCGGAACCTTCTGAGACCGAGGTTCCTCCCCCCAGCCGCCGTCGGCTCCCTAGCTTTACGGTCCGCAGTCCTGGCTCGGCCGCCCGCAGCCCGGGCGGCCGTGCCAGGACTGTGTCGCCCACCGGGTGGCAGACGCTCGCAGCAGGCTGAGGCCCGCAGCGTCACGGCACCGTCCGGGCCTGAGCTGCACCGATGCCGCCGGTTCCGGAGCCCTGGTCCACGTGCGGAGAATGGCATATTGCCCGGGAGCCGGGCACGGCAGCTCCGACTACTTGGTTTTGTAATCGTGGGGGCCCTCGGATTCTGAGTACACCTGCGTAGCCCCCGGCCGATCACCACGTTGGTAATCGAGTAGCACTTACGCATCCCGATAAATCCCCGCATCCATAAATTGGACCTATCGGTAGTCAATACTTTGATTGCGAAGGTCTCTCTCATGTTTCAGCAAGAAGCCGGCCTGCCTGCGGGCAGCGGCAGAACAGATGTGATTTCAGCCGCCCAACAGCAGGGGAAGGGGTGGCACCAGAAGCGTTACACCCGGCACAAGACCGTCCTGGACGTCGTCGCGGCTCTGACCTCCGGAACCGGCTGCGGGGCGGTGATTGTGGGGGAACACGGGGCCGGAAAGTCCTTTATTGCCCAGCGGGCACTTGAACAGCTCGGTGATGACTACCTGGTGGTCCAGGTCCGCGGCAGCTCCATTTCCTCCAAGCTTCCGTACGGTGCGCTGAGCGTACTTCTTAACGAACTGGATTCCTCCCACCTTGAGCATCCGCTGATGGTCCTGCGTGGCCTGACACAGCTGCTCCATACCCGCGCCCAGGGCCGCACCATCGTACTTTTTGTCGACAATGCCCATGACCTCGATGAACTGTCCACCATGATGGTGGCCCAGCTCTGCGCCGGCGGCCACGTCCTGTTGCTCGCCGCGTGCGTTGACCTGCCCAACCTGGGCAGCGACATCATGGGGCTCTGGAAGGATGACCTGCTGCGCCGGGTGGACCTTGGTCCTTTCGATTTCAGTGAAACGGCGGACAGCCTCGCCCAGGAATACGGCGGACACTTCTCCCACACGGCGGCACGAGCCCTTTGGAACGCCAGCGGCGGCAACGCGCTCTTCCTGCACTCCCTGGCCCGGGAGCAGATCAAGCTGGGAGTCATTGTCCGCCACGAGGACTCGTGGGTCCTGGGGGACAGGCCGGTGGCGCTGGCCGGCGAGATCCGGGACGTGCTCAAGGCCCGCCTGAACCGGCTGAGTCCGGGCCAGCGTGACGTCTTTGAGCTTCTGTCGCTCGCCGGGGCCCTGCCCCTGCAGACTCTGATGCACGTGTCCAAGGCGCAGGACATCGACACCCTTCAGGAGCGGGCGCTGATCCGGGTCAGCCATGAGCACCCGCCCATGGTGAGCATCACCAACCCGGTCACAGCGGGAATCGTCGCCAGCGTAGTGCCGCCCGGACGCAGTGCGGAACTCCGCCGCCGGCTGGGTGCTGTGCTCCAGGACCTGGACCTGGACGAATACACCGGGTCCACTGCGGTGGCCTGGGCACTCGACTGCGGTGAAGAAGTGGATCCCCAGCTGGCGCTGGCGGCGGCCCGCATCGCGAACAAGGAGTCCGATCCGCAGTCGGCCCTGAGGTTTACCCGGGAAATCGCCGGAGGGGAGAAGCTGACGGACGTGGCCGTCGAATCCGCCCGGGCCTTGATCTCCCTGCATAACGACGAAGCGGCCCGGCGCGTCCTGGCCGGCGTCGAAAAGCGGGCGGGCGAGGAACTGGCATTGGATGAATGGGCGTCCCTGCAGCTGCTGTGGGCCGAGCTCGACAGGCGGAGCCCGGCTGCGGCCGGAACTGCGCTGGCCCGGCTGCAGGAGATTGAGTTGCGGCTCACGGTAGCCGGGGACACCGGACACGGGCCGGGTTCGGTGGCTGAGCGCGTTCGCCTGGCCTACGCAGAGCTGGCAGCCTTCGAAGGCCGGTACGGTGATGTCCTGCAGATGTTCCAGGACGTGGATTCCACGGACCTGAGCAGCGAAGCCAAGATCCGGGCGGCGAGCCTGCTGTCTGAAGCGAAGGCGGTCACCGGCGACGTCCTGGGTGCTGTGGTGCTGGGCCGGCAGGTCCTTCTTGCCGCCGGCTTCCTGGATCTGCCCGACGCGTTGCTTCGCGACATCCGGGGACGGTTCCTGCTGATTCTGCTGTTGTCGGCAAAGTTCCGGGACGCCGCGGACTTCATGGCGGCCACCGCGGAGGTCTGGGACGCGCAGCCCCGGCTGGGCAGTATGTTTGAGATCGGACAGGGAATCGTCGACCTCCATCGCGGTGACGTTACCGGGGCACTGCAGCGCCTCCAGTCCGGGGTCTGGCAACTGAGGATGCACGATCCCGATGCGGTCGCCGGACTTGCAGTTGCGGCCTGCGCCTATGCCTTCGCACTGCAGGGTGATGAGGAAAAGGCCGGGGCGCTGCTGGTGGACGTTGAGGACCCGCTGCCCAGGGCATCGTGGCTGGTGAACCGGATGACGCGGTACTTCGAGCTGTCCGCGAAGGCGGAAATCGGCCAGAAGACCGAGGCGCTGCGCGCGCTGAAGCAGGAAGCCGACAGTGACACCGAAGCCTCTGCGCTTACCACCGGGCTCCAGTTCCTCGCCGCGGTAGCCCGGGTGGGAGACCGCCAGGCAAGCCAGAAACTCGCCGATCTTGCGGGCCAGGTCTCCGGGCGCTTCGCCGGCCTGTGCGCTCGGCTCGCGGAAGGATTGAAGAATTCCGACAGCGAGGAACTGCTGGCAACGTCCAAGGATGCCGATGCTGCCGGCCATGCGGTCTTCGCCAGGGATACGACCAGGAAAGCAGTCAGCTGCGCCAACGACGCGGGCAACCGAATTTCCCTCCGGATGGCCCAGCGAACGCAGCAGTCCCTCGAGGACCGATTCGGCAACCCGAGGAACGGTGTGCTTTCCCTGCTCACCTCGACACTGACAGCCAGGGAATCCGAGGTAGCCGTGAGGGCGGCCGCGGGTACATCCAACCGGAAAATCGCGGACGAGATGCACGTTTCTGTCCGGACAGTTGAAGGGCACCTGTACCAGGTGTACGCGAAACTGCACGTCGCAAGCAGGTCGGAACTCAAAGATGTCATCTCCGGACCTGTGGAACACGCACGCCTCGGCTAACCGGCCCGGCTCCCTATCCTCCGGGCGGTGGGATCCGCCGCGCCGCAGGAGGGGCCACAGGTGGAAGGGCTGAGCGAGTCAGCCACTCTGGTCGGCCGGTCCGGGGTCGTCAAGGAAATCCTCCGCTGCCTGCGCGATGGCGGGATGTCCGGTGCCCTCATCGTCGGCAACCCGGGCACCGGTAAGACCGCAGTCTCCAGGGCGGTCATCCGCGAACTGGAGCCTCACACGGCCGTGATTCGACTAGCAGCGACACCGGCACTGTCGGCGGTGCCTTTTGGCGCGCTGTCGCCCTACCTTGGCGAGCTGCCGGCACAGGATCTGGACTCATTCGCCGCCGTCGTGAAGGCCGTGACAGACAGCATCAAAGCGCAGCCCAGCAAGCCGCTGTTCGTCATTGACGACGCCCAGCGCCTGGACCGCGGGACCACCCAGCTTGTTGCCCAGGCCGTCGCCACCGGCGCCGCCAACGTCCTGGCCACGTGCCGGCCGGGACTGCTTATCCCCGAGGAATTCCTGGCCCTCTGGGATGACGGGATCCTCGCGAAATTCGACTTGGAGCCACTCACGCGGGCCGAGGTGCACCAGCTCTGCGAGCAGGTTCTCCGCGCCGATGTCTCGCCCTGGGCCACCGCGATCCTGGCCGATGCCTCCGCCGGGAACCCTTTTATGCTGTTGTCCCTGATCGAACACGCCCGGGATACCGGGGCCCTGGGGCTGCGCCGTGGCATCTGGTTCCTCCTCTCCCGACCCGTTTTGTCCGATATCCCGGTCGCGGACCTGATCGGCCACGAGCTGCGGTCGATGTCACCCGAAGAAAGGACAACCGCCGCCATCGTGGCCCTGGCGGGACCGCTTTCCCTCGGCCAGCTGTTGGGATTCGGTGGCCCGAAAGCCGTCGACGCCCTGGAGATGGCCGGAATCATCACCGTCTCACGAGGCGCCGACCGCACCGTCCGTGCCGCGAGTCCCCTGATCGGCGAGATCATTCGCCGCTGGGTTCCGGCCGGCAGAAGCGCAGGACTGCGCGCCAGTTTTGTGTCACTGCCGACCGGACCATCTGTGCCCCCGGACGCCCTGCTGAACCGGGTCCGGTGGGCCCTGGACTGCGGAGCCGACGTACCGGCGGAGGAGCTCCTCACGGCGGCTTGCGCTGCCAACGTCGCCCTCGACGCGCAGACCGCGCTCAGGACCGCGGAGGCCATATCCGATGACGCGATGATTCCCGAAGCCCGGCTGCAGATGGCCTATGCGCGGTACCTGCTGGGTGACGGCGCCGAGTCCGCAAAATTGCTGCAACTCGCGGAACCCGTTCCGAACGATACGTCCCGTTATCTGGCGGCGCTGTTATCCGCGCGCCTGCGGGGACGGTCGAAGGCTCCGCCGGGCGGCGGTGCTTCCGCCGGCGTGGCGGGTCCCGCCGGAGCACCCGACGCCGGTCCGCTGCACAACAGCCGGGTCACCTTCCACCCTGACGCCGCCATCGGACCATCGTGGCTTGACCTTGCCACGGTGGCCGTGGGGGCCGGGATTGCCGGAAGCCAGCCTTCCGGGGTCCAGATGGACGGTGAAGGCGGACTGAGCCAGCTGGTTGCGGCCGCAGGGGAGCGCCCCGAGATCAAGCTGACAGCTGAGTCGCTGCTCGCGGAACTGCTCTGCGCCAAAGGCAGGATGGCGGAGGGTCTTGGGCTCGCCCGGGAGGCCTGGCAGGAAGCGCAAAGCGCCGGCAAGGCACTGCCGCTTGTCTATGAAGATCTCCTGGTGCGCTACAGCCTGACCATGAACTGGGCCGGGGAATGGGAGGCGCTCGCCGCAGCCCTCGATGAGTACGAGGCCCACTACCCGTCGAGGCTGTTGCTCAGCGGCGGCATCCTGCACCTGATGAGGGGCCTCGCCCGCGTCCGTCAGGGGCGCATGCCCGAAGGTAGCGCCGAACTGGTTCTCGGTGTGGAGGAACTCACGATTGCCGATCCCTGGGAGTTGTTGCCCTTTGCCCATGCCCTGGCCGCCTATGCCGCTTCGGCCGTGGGTCACACGCAGGAGGCCGAGGAGCATGCGGCCGCCTTCCGGCTGGCCCGGTACCGCGGGCCCGGGTCCGTTCCGCTGCTCGCCGAGGCGTATTCAACTGCGGCCGGGGGAGCGCCCGGCGGAGCAGGGGCGGCCGGCAGGAGGCTCGCGGGTCTTGCTGCGGAGGCCAGTCGGCAGGGGCTGCAGGGCATTGAGACCGATATCCGGCGGCTTGCCGTGCGCCGGGGAGACGCAGGGGCCGCCGACGCTCTGGCCGTCAGCAGCTCCGGGGTTGAGGGGCGGGAAGCGGAAATGCTGCACGACTACGCGCTCGCCGTGCTGCACTCCGACGACGCCGAGCTCGTCCAGATCAGCGACAAGGCGCTGCGCGGCGGCTTCGTGCTTCTGGCTCTCGAAGCCGCGCAGCAGGCCGAGCGGTGCCTCGCGGAATCCACCGACAAGCGGAAGCTGCTCGCAGTCCAGCGCAAGATCCAGAACCGGATGACCGCGGCCGGGATGGCTGCCCACATCGACCTCATTCGGCCGGAACAGGACGCGGAACTTACCGCCAGGGAAACCGAAATCCTGGACCTGGTGTCCGGCGGAGCCACGAATGCCGAGATTGCCAGCAGGCTCCACGTGTCCCAGCGGACCGTGGAAGGGCACCTCTACCGCCTCTTCGCCAAGCTGGGCGTCAGCCGGCGCAGTGACCTGATGGACCCGGGCGGCGATCCGCACCCGCCCTGATGCGGCAGGTGGCCCGGGGCCGGCAGCAGAATCCGCGGTCCCGTTCCGTGGGATGATGGATAGTAGTCCATTTGACCCCGAACCGAGGAGGCCAGCGTGGTTTTTGTGCCCACGTCAGAGTCCCAGGCCGTGCTCACGCCTGCACTGACCGACGACGAGGTGCTGCGAATCCGCAACGACTTCCCCGTCCTCTCCCGGTCCGTGGGCGGGCACCCCCTGACTTATCTTGACTCCGGTGCGACGTCGCAGAACCCCCTCAGCGTCATTGAAGCCGAACAGGAGTTCTACGAGCAGCGCAACGCCGCCGTTCACCGCGGCGCCCACTCGCTGGCTGTAGAGGCCACGGAATCCTTCGAGGATGCCCGCGAAACACTCGCAGCCTTCCTGGGCGCGGGAGCGGATGAGATCATCTGGACCTCCAACGCCACCGAGGGCCTGAACCTGCTCAGCTACGCGTTCCTGAACTCGTCCCTGCCCGGCGCGGGTGCCCCGGCCGCACGGTTCGCCCTGGGCGCCGGCGACGAGATTGTGGTCACCGAGATGGAGCACCACGCAAACCTCATCCCGTGGCAGCAGCTGGCGGAACGGACCGGAGCGAGGCTCCGGTTCATCCCGGTCGACGACGCGGGCGTGCTGGACCTCGACGCTGCCGGCGGCATCATCGGCCCGGCCACCCGGGTCCTCGCCTTCAGCCACGCCTCCAATGTGCTGGGCACGATCAACCCGGTCAAGGAGCTTGTGGCGATGGCCCGCCAGGCGGGTGCCCTCACCGTGCTGGACGCCTGCCAGTCTGCGCCCCACCTGCCGCTGGACGTGCAGGACCTCGGCGTTGACTTCGCGGTCCTCTCGGGACACAAAATGCTGGGTCCCACCGGCATCGGTGTGCTGTACGGCCGGTCCGAACTGCTGAACGCGCTGCCACCTTTCCTCACCGGCGGATCAATGATCACCACGGTGACGATGGAGCGCGCCGCGTTCCTGCCCGCCCCGCAGCGGTTCGAGGCCGGCACCCAGAAAGTCTCCCAGGCCATCGCCCTCGCGGCCGCGGCGAACTACCTTACCGAGACCGGGATGGAGCGTGTCCACGCCTGGGAATCGCTGCTGGGGCAACGCCTCGTCGAAGGTCTGGCAACCATTCCCGGCGTGCGCGTCCTCGGCCCGGCAGCCGGACAGGAGCGGATCGGCCTGGCGTCCTTCGACGTCGCCGGTGTGCACGCGCACGACGTTGGACAGTTCCTGGACAGCAAGGGAATCGCGGTTCGGGTCGGCCACCACTGCGCGCAGCCGCTGCACCGCCGCCTGGGCCTGACAGCCAGCACGCGCGCCAGCACCTACCTGTACAACACGACGTCCGACGTGGACGCGTTCCTCGCGGCTGTCGCCGGGGTCCGCGCCTACTTTGGAGCTTAAGGACAGCCGCGCATGAGCCTTGAACAGCTGTACCAGCAGATCATTCTGGAACACGCCAAACTGCGGACCGGCAGCGGACTGGCGGAGACGCCCGTTCCGGCCGGGGCGTCGTCCGGCCAGTCCCACCAGCTCAATCCGGTCTGCGGGGATGAGATCACGGTCCGGGTGGCGGTGTCGGAGGGAAAAGTCGCCCAGCTGCGGTGGGACGGAGCCGGTTGCTCGATTTCCATGGCATCGGCCTCCGTGCTGACCGACCTTGCCGAGGGAATGGAGGTGGGCAGCTTCACGGAAGTCATCGACCATTTCCGCGAAGTTCTGCGATCCCGCGGGAAACTGGCCGCAGATCCTGAGATCCTCGGTGACGCGTCAGCCTTTGAAGGCGTCTCGAAATACGCCGCCCGGGTGAAGTGCGCCATGATTTCCTGGGTGGCCGCCGAAGATGCCCTCGCCCAGGCACTCGCCCCCAGCACACCGGCACCCTAGCCAAACAAAACGGCAGCCAACACAAAACGGCCCGGCACCCTGTTCGGGTGCCGGGCCGTTTTTGCTTCGGGCCCGCCGGGCGAAGCCCGGCCAGAAGAAGGGCCCGTCCAGAAGAAGAGCCCGGCTAGCCGACGAGGCCGGCAATCCCGATGGCCGCCGTCGCCGCCCCCAGCAACAGGGAAATGCTGACGAGGACAACGTGGACGGTGAGGAAACGGGTGGCCTTGCCGTCAGCGTCCCGGGACCTGGGGTCCTGGGGTCCTTCATCACCCGGCGCAGGAACTGCGGCCAGACCGCGAGGGACCACACCCCGGCCACGACTAGGACGACGGACAGGACTGCCGGCAGCTCCATGCGCTAGTGGCTTTCGAGCCAGGCCTGGGCCTGCTTGGACTGGATGTTCAGGGCCTTGCCCACCATCGGTTCGGCCGCTTCGGCGATCTTGCCGCCCAGGAAAGGCACCGAGGACGTCACGGTGCCCTCAAGCTCGATCCGGGTGCTGCCGCCGTCGGAGACGAGGCGCTGGACGGCATTGACATCCAGCGGGGCGCCGGAGACCTTCAGGGTGATGTTGCTGAGCCGGGAGCCATCGGCGGCGGGAGCGTCCCACTTCTCCAGCTGCGTCACCTTGAGGCTTTCGCCGACGAACTTCCGGGCAATGTCCGGCATCCGGGTGGTCGGGATGGTCCGCACGGTGGTGGTGCTGAAGGCGCCGGCCGTGTCGCCGTCGACGGCGAAGGATTCGAGGGTGCCGCCCACGAGCTCGCTCGTGTGGCGCAGGAAATCCTCATTCACGAAAACTGCGGTGACGCGGTCAACGCTGTGCGGAAGGTTGGTGGATGCACTCAAAGCCATAGGGGGTCCTCCGTGGGGGTGGATCGGGTCGTTTCGGGCTCCAAACATCCTACGCGGTGTGCCCGGCAGGCTCCGATTCCTGATCCTGGAGGGCCTTCGCCGCGGCCGTGATGTTTCGCGACATGGCCGGGAAAATCAGGCTGTGGAACGGCAGCACCGCCAGCCAGTACAAGCGACCGCTGAGACCCTTGGGGAAGAAGATGGCCCGCTGGCGGTAGCGGCTGCCGGTTCCCTCCGGCTCCACTGACAGCTCCAGCCAAGCCCGGCCAGGCGCCCGCATTTCGGCGCGCAGCCGGAGCAGCCTGCCGCGGTCGATCCGCTCCGCCCGCCACCAGTCCACCACTTCGCCCTCGGCCAGCAGGTGCGGGTGCCGCCGGCCGCGCAGCAGCCCGGCTCCGCCGGTCAGCTTGTCCAACCAGCCGCGGACGCGCCAGGCCAAGGGCATGGAGTACCAGCCGTTCTGCCCGCCAATGCCTTCGATGATGGTCCAGACGTGCTTGGGATCAACGTCGCTGGAGTAGCTGCGCTCGTCCAGATAGACGAGGTGGCCGGCCCAGTCGGGGTCGGAGGGAAGCGGATCGGCGTCGGCCCCGGCGCTGGCCCACGTGGTTTCCACCTGGCCGTCGCGCTCCTTGCCCAGGGCGAGGGCCACTGCCCGGCGGTACGGGGTGAGTCCTCCTTCCGGCGGGGGGATGTACGCGTCGATGTCGTGCTCCCGGGAGACGGCGTCGTGCTGGAGCGACTCCACGAGCGGCAGGGACATCGAGAGCGGAATGGGTGTGGTCAAGGCGACCCACATGCCCGCGAGCTTGGGCGCGGGAATGGGAAGCGCCAGCACCACGCGGCGCGGGAGCCCGGCCTCCGCGGCGTATTCCTGCATCATGCCCGCGTAGCTGAGGACCTGGCGGCAGCCGATGTCGAAAGTGCGGTTGATCGGGCCGTCGAGCGATGCCGCCCCGACGAGGTAGTGCAACACGTCGCGCACCGCGATCGCCTCGATCTTGTTGCGCACCCAACTGGGGGCGGGCATCAGGGGCAGCGTCTCGGACAAGTGCCGGATCATCTCAAACGACGCCGAACCGGATCCGATCACGACGCCGGCCTGGAAAACGATGGCGTCCACCGGACTGTCCAGGAAGACCTTCCCTACGGCCTCGCGGGACCTCATGTGGGTGGAGAGTTCGGCGCCGGCTGGGTGCAGGCCACCCAGGTAGACGATCCGGTCCACGCCGGCGTCGGCCGCCGCCCGCGCCGCCGTCTCGGCCATCGCCTTTTCTTTGGATTCGAAGCCCGACCCGGCCGCCATGGAGTGGACCAGATAATAGAGAACGTCGACGCCGTTCAGGGCTTCGCGCAGGGCATCGCCGTCGTCGAGGCTGCTCTGGACCACCTCGACGTCGTCCAGCCAGGGCACGCCGGCGATTTTCGCCGGCGTCCGGACCAGGACCTTGACCGTGTGTCCGGCCTCGAGCAGCCGCGGTACCAGCCGCCCGCCGATGTAGCCGGTGGCGCCGGTGACCAGCACCGTACGTGGATTGTCGCTCATGGAGTCTCCTCGGAGGTGGTACAGCTCGGACAGCAAGCTTAGCAATCACCGCGCCGGACCCGTCAGGCGCGGCAGAGTCCCCTCGGGCAGCCCGTTCAGCAGCCACGTCCCATCAGACACAGGGAACACTACGTCTTTCTCTACCACCCTCCGCATCCGGCGGCCCACGCGTCCCAAGAATTTCCAAAGGCCCCACGACGATGCTGTGGCCATCCAGTGCACCGAGCGACCACATTCAGGGGGGAGCCGGTATGACTCGATGGAGGTATACATCATGGCGAAACATCGCAAGATCCGAGGGGGGGTCGGCAACCCCCAAGTCAGAGGGAAGGCACCAGGTGTCACGCGCAAGTTCGCGGCCGGTGCCCTCGCTCTCCTGCTCAGTGTGGGGGTTGTCCCGACTGTCCTGGCGCCGGCGGTTTCCGCGGCGCCGACCGGTCAAGGATTCACGCTCAATGCCGGTGACATGCGGTTCATTCTGAAACAGATCAAGATCGCTGAGAACCACGCCACCAAGGAAGACGCCCAGGGCAACGATGTCCCGGGCGCACCGCTGATGGGCTCCGGCCCGAACCAGATTGCCAACCCGCTGCTGCCCTACGGCCTCCGCACCGTAGACGGCACGGAGAACAACCTGGTAGAGGGCCAGAATCATTTCGGGTCCGCAAGCAGGGCTTTCCCGCGCCTCTCGGATCCTGAGTGGCGTACGCCGGCTACCGGGTCGGGCTACAAGTCGGTGAATACCAACGTCACGGACGGCAACCCTCGCTTCGTCAGCAATGTGATTGTGGACCAGACGGCCACCAACCCGGCCGCTGTTGCCGCTTCCGGCAAGGCGCACCGCACGGTGAACGACAGCCCGACGGCGGTGCCCTGTGATGGTGCGGGCCTCCCTGATGGCTGTGTTGCCGAGGGTGAGACCCTGGACATCCCGAACGTCACCACCGACTTCGGGCTCTCGCCGCCCTACAACGGCATGTTCGCGTTGTTCGGGCAGTTCTTCGATCACGGCGTGGATTTCACGAAGAAGACCAAGAACTACGTCATGATGCCGCTGGCCGAGGACGATCCGCTCTACGTGCCGGGCGGGCGTACGAACTTCATGCTGCTGAACCGGTCTGAGAACCAGGCCGGTCCCGACGGGATCCTCGGCAACGCGGACGACATCCAGGACGCCACCAACACGGATTCACCGTGGGTGGACCAGAGCCAGACCTACGCGTCCCATCCCGCACACCAGGTGTTCCTGCGCGAATACACGCTGGCCGGCAACAAGCCGGTTGCCACCGGAGAACTGATCGAGGGCGAACCGGGCGGTATGGCCACCTGGGCGCACGTCGAGAAGCAGGCACGGGAGCTCTTGGGCCTGGACCTGTCCGACTATGACATCGCCGACATTCCCAAGATCGCCACCGACCAGTACGGCCGCTTCCTGCGCGGGCCCAACGGCCTCCCGCAGTACGAGACCGCCACAGGCCGGGTTGAAGGCAACCTGACCACCCCGGTGGCACCGCCGGCCAACGTCAAGCGCATCGGGATCGCCTTCCTGGACGACATCGCACACAACGCGGCACCGTTCAACTCCCAGACCGGTGCTCCGTTGACGGCCGACAGCGACAGTGACCTTAACCCGGTCACCCAGCCGCTGGCTACTGCGAATACGTACGACAACGAGCAGCTGGCGGCACACTTCATCGCCGGCGACGGACGTGTCAACGAGAACATCGGCCTGACGGCAATCCACCAGGTGTTCCACTCGGAGCACAACCGGCTGGTGGGCTACATGCAGGACCTGGTCACGACCCAGAACATCGACCTGAACGAGTGGAAGCTCCCCAACGGGGCGTGGAACGGTGAACGCCTGTTCCAGGCCGCACGCTATGTCACGGAGATGGAATACCAGCACATCGTCTTCGAGGACTTTGCGCGCAAGATCCAGCCGGCCATCAACCCGTTCAACGTGTTCACCCAGTCGGACACCGGAATCGACCCCGCGATCCACGCGGAGTTCGCCCACGCCACCTACCGGTTCGGGCACTCGATGCTGACCGAGACGATTGACCGGAAGACCAACAACGGCACCGACATCGGTATGCCGCTGCTGGATGCCTTCCTCAACCCGACGGCCTACTACGCCAGCACGGCGGGGAACCTGAACCCCAAGCAGGCGGCAGGGGCCATCGCCATGGGCATGACGGACCAGGTCGGTGCGGAACTCGACGAGTTCGTGACCGACACCCTGCGGAACAACGTCCTGGGCCTGCCCCTGGACCTTGCCTCGCTGAACCTGGCCCGCGGCCGGGACACCGGCATCCCGTCCCTGAACAACTTCCGCTCCCAGCTGTTCAAGAGCACCGGCGAGTCCTCGCTGAAGCCCTACACCAGCTGGGTGGATTTCGGCCAGAACCTGAAGCACCCGGATTCCGTGGTCAACTTCATGGCCGCCTACGGCACGCACCCGACCATCACGGCCGCAACGTCGATCGTGGACAAGCGGGCGGCTGCGCAGCGGCTGTTCGATATGGACACGGCGGACGCCGCCACACCGGCTGACTCCTTCGAGTTCGTCAACAGCACGGGCGCCTGGGAGACAGCGGCTACCGGCCTGAACAACGTCGACCTCTGGGTGGGCGGGCTCGCCGAGTACCAGAACCTCTTCGGCGGACTGCTGGGCTCAACGTTCAACTACATCTTTGAACGCCAGATGACGGACCTCCAGGACGGGGACCGCCTGTACTACCTTTCCCGCACTTCGGGCCTGAACCTGCGGACCCAGCTGGAAGGCAACTCCCTCTCCGAGCTCATCATGCGCAACACCGATGCATCGGCCCTCAAGGCTGACGTGTTCGGCGTCGCGGACTGCGAGTTCGAGATGGCCAACATCACCGCCACCACCGGCAACTCGGTGGCCGATGATCCGGCCTCGGCCTGCGACGAATCCGCGCTCCTGATGCGGATGGCGGACGGCACCATCCGTTACCGCGTCAGCAACACTGTTGACCGTGCCGGGCTCAACGCCCAGTCCACGTTCAACGGACGGGACGACGCGCTGCCCGCGAATTCCGCGGTGGAGGCAGACCGGATCTGGGGCGGCATCGACAATGACACCATCTGGGGCAACGGCGGTAACGACATCATCGAAGGCAGCGATGGCGCCGACGTCGTGCTCGGCGGTGATGGCAACGACCGGGTCACGGATTCCCATGGTGACGACGTCCTCAAGGGCGGACCCGGCAACGACGCGATCGACGCCGGACCCGGCCTGGACATCATCATGTCCGGTGAGGGCGACGACTTCTCCAACGGCGGCCTCAACGGCAACGAAACGTTCGCTGGTGAAGGCAACGACCTGGTCCTCTCCGGCGACGGACCGGACGCAGTGTTCGGCGGCGGCGGCGATGACTGGCAGGAAGGCGGAAACGCCAACGATCTGCTGCAGGGTGACAGCGGCGCACCGTTCTTCGACGACATCAACGCTCCGGGCCACGACGTCCTGATCGGTGATTCCGGTGAAGACGACTACGACGCCGAAGGCGGCGACGACGTGATGGTCGCCGGCCCCGGCATCGAACGCAACCACGGTGTCTTCGGCTTCGACTGGGTCACACACGCCCGCTCGATCGAAGCGGCCGATTCGGACATGCGCCAGATCATCGTTGACGGGCCGAACGCCCTCAAGGACCGCTTCCTCCTTGTCGAGGCCCTGTCGGGCTGGGACAAGAATGACGTGCTCCGCGGCGACGACGAGGTTCCGTCCGTTCCCAACACCGAGGTCAACGTCGAAGGCCTGACTAACACGCTGGACGCGGCAGGCATTGCGCGGATCAACGGACTGGCGGGCCTGCTGCCTGCAGGTGCCACCGAATTCGGCGCCGGCAACATCATCATCGGCGGCTCCGGCAGCGACGAGATCTGGGGCAACGGCGCCGATGACATCATCGACGGCGACAAGTGGCTCAACGTCCGGCTCAGTGTTGTTGACGACCAGGGTGCCCAGGTCAGGACCGTAACAAGCCTGACCGAGATCCAGGCCGACATCATGGCGGGCCGGATCGATCCCGGAAACGTGAAGATCGTGCGGGAGATCCTCTCCACCCCGGGCGAAGCCGATGTTGACACGGCCGCGTTCTCCGGGGCCATGGACGAGTACGACATCGCCACCGTCAACGGCGTCACCACCGTGGAGCATGTGGGCGGCAGGGCGGAAGATGGCACCGACCGGATCACCAACGTTGAGAAGCTGCGGTTCTCCGATCAGACCATCGACGTTGTCCCGGTCGTTGTCGAGGCGCCCGCTGCCCCCGCTGCCCCCACGGCAGTTGGCGGCAACACCACGGCGACGGTGAGCTTCGCGGCACCTGACGGTGCCGAGTCGATCAACATCGTGGTCCGCACCGGTACCACCGATGTCAGGACCGTCGAAGGGATCGCCGCCACGGAAACAAGCCTGGTGGTGGTGGGCCTGACCAACGGCACCGCCTACAACTTCCAGGTTGAGGCAGTCAATGCAGGTGGCACCAGCCCGCGGTCCGCGGCATCGAATGTGGTGACACCCATTGCGGCGCTCACCGGTCCGGCTGCGATAGCGACACCTCTGATCGCTGCCCGGGCAGCCATTACGCCGAAGCTGGGCGCAGCCACCGGACCGGTGGTCTGTGGCATCAAGGACGGCGGCTGCTACCAGAAGTTCCAGGGCGGCGACATCCACTGGTCGCAGGCCACCGGAGCGCAGGCAACCTACGGAGCCATCAAGACCCGTTGGGCAAGCCTCAGCTACGAGAACGGCAAGCTGGGCTACCCGACAGGTGGCGAAGTCTGCGGCATCAAGAACAACGGGTGCTACCAGAAGTTCCAGGGCGGCGACATCCACTGGACGTCGGCCACGGGGGCGCAGGCAACGTACGGAGCCATCAAGACCCGTTGGGCAAGCCTCGGCTATGAGAACGGTAAGCTGGGCTACCCGACAGGTGGCGAGGTCTGCGGCATCAAGAACAACGGGTGCTACCAGAAGTTCCAGGGCGGCGACATCCACTGGACGTCGGCCACGGGGGCGCAGGCCACCTATGGAGCCATCAAGACCCGTTGGGCAAGCCTCGGCTATGAGAACGGCAAGCTGGGCTACCCGACAGGTGGCGAGGTCTGTGGCATCAAGAACAACGGGTGCTACCAGCGGTTCCAGGGCGGCGACATCCACTGGTCGCCGGCCACCGGAGCACAGGCGACATGGGGTGCGATCCGGACCCTGTGGGGAAGCCTCGGCTATGAAAACGGCCGGCTGGGCTACCCCGTCACCGGCGAGAACTGCGGCCTGGCCGGCGGGGGGTGCACCCAGCGCTTCCAGGGCGGGAACATCAATTACACCCCCGCCAGGGGCGCGTACCTCGGCTAGCAGCACTCTCCAAGCAGCATAAAAGACAGGCCCCGGAACTTCCGGGGCCTGTCTTTGTGCGTGCCGCCGGCGTGACGGGGGCGGTAGGCTGGGAGCACCCGGGATTCTCGCGAATTTCGGCTATTCGTGTTGCCTGCATCCCCGTGATCCCTCCAGGAGCTTCCGCCATGAGCCTCAACGGCCCCTCACTCACCGGTCTGCGCCGTGTCCTCACCGAAGACCGGAATTTTGCCCGCGTCCGGGCCGAAGCCGCCCGTGGGTTCGCCGCGCGCAGCGAGGATTACCAGATCAGCGCCCCCGCCGGCCTGCGCTCGGCGCTGCTCGCTGAAATGGCGGACGGGCTAACCGCGCTAGCGGATAACACAGCAGAAAACACTGTGGATGCGGACAGCACAGCGGAGGGCAGCGGCAGCCGCCGCGCGCCGGTCGTCCTGGCAGTCACCGCCACCGGCCGCGAAGCCGAGGACCTCACCGAAGCGCTGCGCGCGTTCCTCCCCGCCGACGCCGTCGCCGAGTTCCCCAGCTGGGAGACCCTCCCGCACGAACGGCTTTCACCGCGCTCGGACACGGTGGGCCGGCGCCTGTCGGTGCTGCGCCGGCTTGCGCACCCCGAAACGTCCACGGGCGGCGCGCTGCGCGTCGTCGTGGCCCCGGTGCGCGCCGTAATGCAGCCGATAGTGGCGGGACTGGGAGAGCTGGTCCCGGTCACCCTGACAGTGGGCCAGGAGGTTCCGTTCAGCGATGTGGTCCGCAGCCTCGCGGACGCCGCCTACGCCCGGGTGGACATGGTGACCCGGCGCGGCGAATTCGCCGTCCGCGGCGGCATGCTGGATGTTTTCCCGCCCACCGAGGACCACCCTATCCGGGTGGAGTTCTTTGGCGACGAGGTGGACCAGATGCGCTGGTTCGCCGTCGCCGACCAGCGCTCGCTGACAGCGCCCGGCGTGCACCACCCCACCGAACTGCACGCCCCGCCGTGCCGCGAAATCCTCATCACCCCCTCCGTGATGTCTCGCGCAGCGACGCTGAAGTCGCAGCTTCCGGCCGCCGCGGACATGCTGGAGAAGATCGCCGGCGGCATCGCCGTGGAGGGCATGGAATCGCTGGCCCCGGTGCTGGTGGACGCCATGGTGCCGTTCCTGGACCAGTTCCCGGCCGGTTCCATGGCGGTGGTGATCGAACCGGAGAAGGTCCGGACCCGCGCCCATGACCTCGCCGCCACGAACGAGGAATTCCTCGAGGCGGCGTGGTCCACGGCGTCCGACGGCGGTACCGCGCCTCTGGACCTGGGTTCAGCGGCGTCGGCGGCCCTGCATTCGGCCAGCTTCCGCTCGCTCACCGAAACCCGCTCGGCAGCCCTCGCGCACGAGGTGTCCTGGTGGTCCATCACCTCGCTGGCCACCGACGAGGAACTGCTGCCCGACGTCGACGTCCTCAACCTCCACGCCCGCGAACCCCGCGGCTACCAGGGCGACGTCGCCGAAATGATGGACTTCATCGGCTCCCACGTGCGCGAGCAGTGGCGCATCGTCGTCGTCACCGAAGGCCCCGGCCCCGCCCAGCGCCTCGCCGAACTCTTCCACGACAACGACATCCCGTGCGCCCGGGTGGACACCCTCGACGACGAACCCCAGGCCGGGCTGATCGAGGTGACCACGGCCGCCGTCGGACGCGGTTTTGTCCTGGAGCCGCTCAAGCTGGCCCTGCTGACCGAGGCTGACCTGCTGGGCCGCACCTCCGCCGGTTCCACCAAGGACATGCGCCGGATGCCCTCGAAGCGCCGGAACGCCGTCGATCCGCTGCAGCTGGTGGCCGGGGACTCGGTGGTGCACGAACAGCACGGCATCGGCCGGTTCGTGGAGCTGATCCAGCGAAAGGTAGCTGGTGGCGGGGACGGTGTGCGCGAATACCTGGTCCTGGAATACGCGCCGTCCAAACGCGGCGCCCCGGGCGACCGGCTCTTTGTGCCCACCGACCAGCTGGACCAGGTCACCCGCTACGTCGGCGGGGACACGCCGGCGCTGAGCAAGATGGGCGGCGCGGACTGGGCCAGCACCAAGTCCAAGGCGCGCAAGGCCGTCAAGGAAATCGCCGGCGAACTCATCCGGCTGTACTCGGCCCGGATGGCCTCCCGCGGCTACGCCTTCGGCGCGGACACGCCGTGGCAGCGTGAGCTCGAGGAAGCATTCCCGTATGTGGAAACCCCGGACCAGCTGACCACCATCAACGAGGTCAAGGCGGACATGGAGCGCGAAATCCCCATGGACCGGCTGATCTCCGGCGACGTCGGCTACGGCAAGACCGAGATCGCGGTCCGGGCAGCGTTCAAAGCGGTGCAGGACGGCAAGCAGGTCGCCGTGCTGGTGCCGACCACCCTGCTGGCCCAGCAGCACTACGAGACGTTCACGGAACGGTTCTCCGGGTTCCCGCTGGTGGTCAAGCCGCTGTCCCGCTTCCAGAGCGGCAAGGAGGCCAAGGAGACCGCCGAGGGGGTCAAGGCCGGTTCCGTGGATGTGGTGATCGGCACGCACCGGCTGCTGTCCAAGGACTTCGGGTTCAAGGACCTCGGCCTGGTGATCGTGGACGAGGAGCAGCGTTTCGGCGTCGAGCACAAGGAGGCGCTGAAGAAGATGCGCACCAACGTGGACGTCCTGGCGATGAGCGCCACCCCGATCCCGCGCACCCTGGAGATGTCGCTGACCGGCATCCGCGAGACCTCCACCCTGGCCACCCCGCCGGAGGAACGGCACCCGGTGCTGACCTATGTGGGCCCGTACACGGACAAGCAGACGTCCGCCGCGATCCGCCGCGAACTCATGCGCGAGGGCCAGGTGTTCTTCGTGCACAACAGGGTCTCCACGATCGACCGCACCGCCGCGAAGATCCGGGAGCTCGTGCCGGAAGCCCGAGTGGAGGTGGCACACGGGCAGATGTCCGAGAGCCGGCTGGAGCAGATCATCGTGGACTTCTGGGAAAAGCGCTTCGACGTCCTGGTCTGCACCACCATCATCGAGACCGGACTGGACATTTCCAACGCCAACACCCTGATCGTGGACGGGGCGGACAAGTACGGGCTCTCCCAGCTGCACCAGCTGCGCGGACGCGTGGGCCGCGGCCGCGAACGCGCCTACGCCTACTTCCTGTACCCCTCGGAGAAGCCGCTGGGCGAAGTGGCGCTGGAACGGCTCAAAGCCGTGGCCACCCACAACGAGCTCGGCGCCGGGATGCAGCTGGCCATGAAGGACCTCGAGATCCGCGGTGCCGGCAACCTGCTGGGCGGCGAGCAGTCCGGCCACATCCAGGGCGTCGGCTTTGACCTCTACATCCGTCTGGTGGGCGAGGCCGTCTCGGAGTACCGGGGAGACGCTGAGGAGAAGGCCGCGGAAATGAAGATCGAGCTGCCGGTCAACGCGCACCTGCCGCACGACTACGTCCCGGGCGAACGGCTCCGCCTCGAGGCCTACCGCAAGCTCGCCTCGGCCATCAGCTACGAGGCGATCGAGGAGGTGCTCGCCGAACTCGTGGACCGCTACGGCGAACTGCCGCTGCCCGCGAAGAACCTGATCGACGTCGCCCGCTTCCGGGTGGGCGCCCGCGAAGCCGGGCTCAGTGACGTCGCGCTGCAGGGCAACTTCATCAAGTTCTCCCCGGCGCAGCTGCCGGAGTCCAAACTCATGCGGCTCACCCGGATGTACTCCGGCTCGCAGTCCAAGCCCGCCCTGGACGCGGTGCTCATCCCGAAGCCCAAGACCGCCAGGATCGGCGGCCGCGACCTGCAGGACGCCGAGATCCTCGAATGGGCCAACGGCGTCATCCGCAACATCTTCTCCGACGCCGCGGTACCCGTCTCCCCGACGGGGAGCTAACCGTTGATGGGAGGACACCACGCCGCGTCGGGAGCCGCGGCGTGGGTGGCTATTGCCTCGACGGGGCCGTACACGCTGGGCTGGTATCCGCTCGACGCGACCGGGATTGTGATCGGCGGGATGGCGACGGCGGGAACGGCCCTGGTCTGCGACTGGGACCACCGCTCCAGCACCGTGGCGCATGCGCTGCCGCCGCTGTCGAACGTGATCGCCGTCGGGATCGAAAACGTCTCCGGCGGGCACCGGCAGGGCACACACTCCCTGCTGGGTGCGGCGTTCTTTGTGCTGCTCGCGGCGCTGGCCGGGCAGTTCCAGCTGCAGACGGACTGGGGGCTGCTGTCCGTGGGCGCCGGGCTGCTGTGCATGTTCATGATCAACATCGCCGCGAAGGCCCTCAAGCTGTTCCCGAAGTACGGCTGGATCAGCAACTGGGTCTTCGCCCTCACCATGGCAGGGCTGGTGACCTGGTTCGCGCCCGATCAGTGGACCTGGCTGCCGGTCTCGATGCTGACCGGGGTTTTGGTCCACATCGTCGGGGACATGATCACCACCGGGGGAGTGCCGCTGCTGTGGCCCATCGTGATCAAGCCGCCGAAGCTGCTGCGGAAACTGCCGCTGCTCAGGAACGTCTGGAAAGCCAACGGGGCGTTCTCCATCCCGCTGCTGGGGCGTGCCGGCTCGCGGCGGGAATGGTTCGTCCTGATCCCCGTCAGCGCCTACGCGATGGTCGGTATGTTCGGCGCGGCGCTGGCGCTGGCCAAGGTGCACTGGCCCGCCGCCGTCGCCCTGGGGACCGGGCTGATCAACGGCCTGTTCGCTCTGCTGGCCGCGGCGTAGCCCTTTAGATACCCGCCTAAACGACTGAAGCCCCGGAAATCCGGGGCTTCAGTCATTTAAAGTATCTGGTGCTTAGAATTCGCCTGCGGAGTCCGAGCGGCCGGTGATGGTCTGCGGAATCCAGAAGGCCAGGGCGAACAGGCCCAGGCAGGCGGCCATCGGCCACGGGTTGCCCAGCGTCAGGAAGCTCAGCGAGTAGATGGAAGCCAGGAAGAGGACCATCATCAGGGCGAACAGGATGATGCTGGAGCCGAGGCTGTTCTCGTTCTGCGGCGTCGTGGCGGTGGTGGTCTTGCTGGACATTCATTCCTCCTCGGCCCCGTGGGGCTCAAAACTGTGGCTGCTGCCGGATAGCGGTCAGTACGCGGAGGAACCCTGTTCACCCTTGACGATCGCGATGCCGGAGCTGGCGCCAATACGTGTTGCACCTGCAGCAATCATAGCCTGTGCGTCGGCGAGCGATCGTACCCCGCCGGAGGCCTTGACGCCCAGGTCCGGGCCCACGGTGCGGCGCATCAGCGCGACGTCGTCGGCGGTGGCTCCGCCGCCGTTGAAGCCGGTAGAGGTCTTGACGAAATCGGCGCCCGCTTCCACCGCGGCTTCGCAGGCCAGCACCTTCTGGGCGTCATCCAGCAGCGCCGTTTCGATGATGACCTTCAGGATGGCGCCGCCCTCGTGCACGGCGTCGGCGACGGCGGTGATGTCATCCACCAGGGCGCCCTTGTCGTTGGCCCGGGCCGCGGCAATGTTGATCACCATGTCAACTTCCTCGGCACCGTCCAGTACGGCGCCGCGGGCCTCAAAAGCCTTGACGTCACTCGGCGTGGCGCCCAGCGGGAAGCCCACAACCGAACACGTCAGCACGCCGGATCCCTTCAGCGCCTTCTTGACCGTCTTGACCCAGACCGGGTTCACGCACACGGACTTGAAGCGGTACTCGGCCGCCTCAGCGCACACCTTCAGGACCTCGGCCTCGCTGGCTTCAGGCTTGAGCAGGGTGTGGTCGATGTAGGAGGCAATATTGCCGGTGGGTTCGGAGGTGGCGCTACGCCCGGTCGCGGCGGCTTCGTTGCTCATGGTGGTCCCTTCGTGGCTTCTCAGGTGTCTATCTTGCCACAACGGGCCTGCCGCGCCGGGACCGCCCGGAGGGCGGCCGCCAGGTCTCAGGCGGCCTCCGCGAGGGGCTCCGCCAGCCCGGCCTGGAGCAGCTGGGAGGCGCAGACAGACGCTGCGGATGAGGCAGCCACCAGCAGTCCCAGGCGGACGCCGTCGAACACGGCGGCATCCCCGATGGCCCAGATCCCCGGGACGGAGGTGCGGAAGTCGCGGCCGACCACGATCCCGCCCTGCCGGGCGGTCTTCAGCCCGGCGCTGACGGCGAGGGCGTCCCGGGCAATCGGTTCATCGGCCAGGACCACCAGATCCCCGGCCATGCTGGAGCCGTCCTCGAACACCACCCCGGCGGCCGCGAGGGCGGAGCCGGCGAGGGTGGGAACGACGGCGGCCGGCCGCTGCGTGGTGCGGATGGGGCGGACGCCGCGGGCCCGCAGCACGGCCTCGGCCTGACCGGCCGCCGTTCCGGTGCCCACCAGGATGCCCAGCGGGCGCCGGCCAAGGACCCGGGTGACGTCCTTGACGGCCTCGCCCAGCAGGGCGGCGTCGTCGATGGTGGCGTAGTTCAGGCACCGGCCTTCCCCTGCCAGCGGGGCGCCGGCGGGGGAGGACCCGGTAGCGATGACCAGCTGGTCGTAGCTGAATTCCAGGCCGTCCGCCGTCGTGACATAGCGGCTGTCCGGGTCGATATAGCTGGCCGGCTGGCCGAAGCGGACGGAGACCTGCGGGAGTGCGGCGATCTCCAGGAGCTCATCGGGCGCGTCATCCCGGTTGCTGAGCACCGTGATGCCGCCAGCGAAAGGGGTCCGGGTGAGTTCGCGGACGAGGGCCCGCGCGGCCGGACCGGCCCCGGCGATGACGATCCGGGGCCGGGCTGCGGAGTCGGTGGAGTCGGCTGAAACGGTGGAGGTGGCGGACATGGTGAGGCCCTTTCGCTGGTGGCCCGTGGTGTGGCCTGACTGCTTGATGGTCCCCAGCGTAGGCGGCTGATCTTTCCGGCGTGTTTCCCCGGTGTTGCAGGATTTTCGCCGCCCGTTCGCCAATGTTTACCGGCCAGTAATGGCGTGGGTCACACCCGGATCCGGTAGCCGCGCTTCACCACGGTTTCCACCAGCCGGCCGTCCGGCAGAGCGGAACGCAGCCGGCTGACCGTCATGTCCAGGGCATGGACGGACCCGCGGAGCTCCAGCAGCTCGGACAGCGACTCCCGGGACAGCACGGCACCGCCCGCGCCCAGCAGCGCGCGCAGCAGCAACAGCGGCGCCGGGGCCAGTTCCACGGCCTCGCCGTCGATCCGCAGCGACCGGCCACGCAGTTCCACCCGGCCCGAGGCCGTCTCCAGGCGGCGGACGTGGTTCAGGGCCAGGTGCTCCACGACCAGCCGGATCAGGGCACCCATCCGGAACCGGTCCGGGACCAGCGGCTGGAGGCCTGCATCTATGAGCGGCTGCGCCGTGATGGGGCCGACGACGGCGGTGGCCACGGTGGTCTTGAGGCTCTCCACCAGTTGTTTGTACAGGCCCATCTCGTGCGCGGTGCTCCACATCGCGTCCACCGCGGGGGCGCTGGTGAACGTCAGCACGTCCAGGTTCCCGCTGCAGGCGGCCTCGATCAGCCGCGGCAGCCGGTCCGCGCCGTCGGGCTTGACCCAGCGGTACGGCGTCACTGTCAGGACCGTTGCCCCGGACATCCGGAGGCGTTCGAGCTGCCGGACGTCGGTGTAGCCGTGCAGCTGCACGGCGACGGTCTTGCCGCGCACACCCTCGGCGAGGAGCATGTCCACCAGCGTGGCGGTGGTTTCGTCGCTGCTGATCCCGACGTCGGCCAGTCCGGCCGCGCGGACGGCGCCGCGGGCCTTGGGCCCGCGGACGAACATCCGGGTGGCGCCGAGGGTTTCCAGCAGCTGCTCGCCGATCCCGAAGGTGTCCGCAGCCTCGCACCAGCGCCGCATGCCGTAGGCGGTGGTGGCGATGCACAGCTCAGGGCGTGCGGCGATGATGGCCCGCGTGTCCTCGATCAGGCTCAGGTCCTCCTGGACCGGGGCGATCTTCAGCGCCGGGGCGTGCAGCACCTCGGCGCCGCGCCGTTCCAGGGCCTCGATCAGGTCCTGGGAGCGGCGGTGCGATGTCACGCCGATCCGGAAGCCCTCCAGCGGCAGCTCCGCGGCCTCCGGCATGGTTTCGACGGCGGTTGCGGGTACTGGTCCAGTGCCGGGCAGCGCCGGGGTGATGGCGTTGAGCGCGCTCACGGCCCTCACGCCCCCATCAGGGAAGCAGCCAGGCGGTCGAGCTCGGCTTCGGCCTCCGCGCAGCCCCGGTTGGCCTCGGCCACCCGGACGACGTCACCGATCACCAGCACGGCCGGGTTGGAGCAGTCCGCGGCCGCCGTCGTAATAGTGCCCAGCTCGGCGATCGTGGTCCGCTGGCCGGGGCGGTAGCCGCGCTCGACGACGGCCATCGGCATGTCCTCGCGCATTCCCGCCCGGCGCAGGCCGGCGGCGAGCTGGCGCAGGGTGCCGATGCCCATCAGCACCACGATCGTCCCGCCCAGCCCCGCCAGGTGCGTGTGTTCCTTGTCGGTCAGCGGGGCGTGGCCGGAGACCACGGTGAACATGTGGCTGACCTCGCGGTGCGTCACCGGGATCCCGGCCGCGGCCGGGACGGAGATGGCGCTGGTGACACCGGAGATCACCCGGACGGGAACTCCCGCCTTTACACAGGCGGCCACTTCCTCGCCGCCGCGGCCGAACACGTACGGGTCACCCCCCTTGAGCCGGACCACGTTCTTCCCGGCCAGGGCGGCTTCCACCATAAGATCCTCGATGCCGGACTGGCTGACCGGGTGGTGCCCGGGGCGTTTGCCCACATCCACCAGTTCGGCCGTGCTCAGCGCGGGCAGTTCCTGGTACGGGGCCAGCCGGTCGTAGAAGACCACGTCGGCGTCACGCAGGGCGTTGACGGCGGCGACGGTCAGCAGCTCGGAGGTGCCCGGTCCGCCGCCGACCAGGGTGACCTGGCCGGCGGGCCCGGCGGCGGGTTCCGCGGCGACCGGGATGCCGGTTTCACGGCAGCGGTCCAGCAGGGCTTCCCAGCCGGGCTGGCCGTCGTCGACCGCGGCGACCAGGAAGGGGCGCTCCGGCAGCGGACCGTCATGCCGGGCACCGGCCGGGCTGCTCAGCCGGGAGACCACGGCGCCAGCGGCCCGGTAGCGGCGGACCGCCTGGTGTGAGGCGGCGTCCGAGCCGGTGACGAGGACTTCGCGTCCGGTGAGATCGATGCTGAGCTGCATGGCTATACCTCGTTCTTGTCGAGCAGTTCCGGGGCCGTGGCACGGACCGGAATCGAAGAGCCGATCAGCACGGGTTGCTGGAGGGCCAGCGCCTTTTCTTCGGCCGTGGCCGGGCGCATCTGGCCCCGGTCGTCGGAGACGAACGTGATGGAATCGTCCTTCTGGTCCGGGGCGTTCACAAAGGAGCGGAACCGGCGCAGGCGCTCGGGATCCTTGAGGGTATCGGCCCATTCGTCGACGTAGGTGTCCACATGCTTGGCCATGGCGGCCTCGAGGTCCGCGGCGATGCCCAGGGTGTCGTGCACCACCACGTCCTCGACGTGTTTGATGCCGCCGTCGAGCTCCTCCTGCCAGCGCGCGGTGCGCTGCAGGCGGTCGGCGGTGCGGATGTAGTACATAAAGTAGCGGTCGATGTACCTGATCAGGGTTTCATCGTCGAGGTCCTTGGCCAGCAGCTGGGCGTGGGCCGGGGTGGCGCCGCCGTTACCGCCGACGTACAGGTTCCAGCCGTCCGCGGTGGCGATCACGCCCACATCCTTGCCCCGGGCCTCCGCGCATTCGCGGGCGCAGCCGGAGACGCCCATCTTCAGCTTGTGCGGGCTGCGGAGGCCGCGGTAGCGCAGTTCAAGCCGGATGGCCATGGCCACCGAGTCCTGGACCCCGAAACGGCACCACGTGGAGCCGACGCAGGACTTTACGGTGCGCAAGCTCTTGCCGTAGGCCTGGCCGGATTCAAAGCCGGCGTCCACCAGCAGCTTCCAGATTTCCGGCAGCTGCTCCAGCCGGGCGCCGAACATGTCGATCCGCTGGCCGCCGGTGATTTTGGTGTAGAGCCCGTACTGCTCGGCGACGGCGGCGATCACCCCGAGCTTCTTCGGCGTGATCTCGCCGCCGGCGATGCGCGGCACCACCGAGTAGGTCCCGTCCTTCTGCATGTTGGCCAGGGCGCGGTCGTTGGTGTCCTGCAGGGTGCCGCGGCCCGCGTCCAGGACGTAGGCGCTGTTCTGGCTGGCCAGGATGTTCGCGATGGTCGGCTTGCAGATGTCGCAGCCGGAACCGGTGCCGTACCTGGCCATGATCTCCTCGAAGGAGGTCAGCTCCAGGACCCGGATGGCGTCGAAGAGTTCCTGGCGGGACAGCGCGATGTGCTCGCAGAGGGCCTTGGAAACTTCGACGCCGGACTTGGTCAGTTCACCTTCCAGCAGCTTCTTCAGCATCGGCACGCAGGAACCGCAGCTGGTGCCGGCGCGCGTGCAGCCCTTGAGTTCGCCGAGTTCCCGGACCGGCGCGTTGCCCTCACAGGCGCCGCAGCCGTTGACGGCGTCGCGGATGCTGCCGGCGGCCACGTTGTTGCAGGAGCAGAGGATGGCGTCGTCCGGGAGTTGGGTCTCCAGCACATCGACCCCGGCGTCTCCGCCGCCGGCCGCGGTGAGGTAGGCGCCGGGTTCGGCGGCGAGTTCGCGTCCCAGCATGGGGCGCAGGGAGGTGTAGGGCGCCGCGTCGCCGACGAAAATGCCGCCCAGGAGCGTCTTGGCGTCGTCCGTGGTGACGATCTTCTGGTACACGCCGCGGGCGGGGTCGGCGTAGACGATTTCGAGTGCGTGCCCGGTCCTGGCGAAGGCGTCGCCGAAGCTGGCGACGTCGACGCCGGAGAGCTTGAGCTTGGTGGCGGTGTCAAAGCCGGGGAAGGTCGCGTCGCCGCCGTGCAGCCGGTCCGCGACAATCTCCGCCATGGTGTTGGCGGGTGCCACGAGGCCCAGGCACATGCCGCCGAAGTTGGCGACCTCGCCGATGGCCCAGATGCCGGGGACCTGTGTTTCGCAGCCGTCGGAGATGACCACGCCGCCGCGCGGACCGAGGTCGAACAGGGGTGCCGTCTCGTTGGCGGCGCGGAACAACTCGTCGCGGGGTTTGACGCCGATCGCGACGATCACCAGATCGGCGTCGATGATGCGGCCGTCGGCCATGAGCACGCCGGTGACCTGGCCGTCGTCGTCGGAGAGGACCTCGGAGGGGAACACTCCGCCGTGGACGGTGAACCCCTTGGCCTCGATCAGGCGGCCCAGGGCCTGGCCCGCGCCCTCGTCCAGCTGGGTGTTCATGAGCCAGGGGGAGCCGTTGATGACAATCGGGGTGGCGCCGAGCTGCTCGGTGCCTGCCGCGGATTCAAGGCCCAGCAGCCCGCCGCCGATGGTGACGGCGTTGACCTTGCGGCCCAGCTTCTCCGTCAGATCCGTGATGGCCTTGTTGATGGCCCGGACATCTTCCAGCGTGCGGTAGACGTGGGTGAGTTCGGAGCCGGGGATCGGCAGGCGGGCGGCGTCGGAGCCGGTAGCGACCACCAGTTCGTCGTACGGGTACACGGTGCCGGCCGCCGTGGTCACGGTCCTGCCGGCAGTGTCGATGCCGGTGACGCGCTCGCCGGTCTGCAGGGAGAGTGATTCGTGGTCCCACATCGAGGCGGTGCCCAGCGTGAGGTCGACGTCGGCGTCGGTGAGGGCTTTGCTCAGCGCGACCCGGTCGTAGGGGAGGTGCGCTTCTTCGGTGAGGACGGTGACGTGCCAGCCGTCGAGGCCCCGGGCCTGCATGGCGTCGGCGAAACGGTGGGCGGCCGGGCCGCCGCCGGCAACCACAACGCGGCGCGGTGTTGGCGTGCGCCCTGCGCCCTGGTTCTGGTGGCTTGAAGTCTGTCCGGTCACGGTGGGCCTTTCGCAGTGGCCGCAGTCGGTGCTCTGCAGCCTTCTCAATCGAGGTGTCCAGCCAGACTAGGCAAGCGCAGTTTCGCTTCAGTTTCACTTATGTTTCGTGATCTTAACTTCTGCATCACGGACGCGTTTCGGGCCGCGTGAGGTCTCTTTTACCCGCCGGACACATTCACTGCATGCCGTTGAAACACCGCGGACCTAGCTTTGGGTATGTGGCCGCAGGAGCGCCTGGGCCCGTGAGAGATGTATCGGAAAGGGGCCGGAATGACTGCCGTACTTGAGAGCGCAGCACGGAGCTTTGTGGAACACCCCAGCCATGGGACCGGCTGGCACCGCGTGTGCGCCGTGGAGGATCTGGAGCCGGCCTGGGGTGAGGCCGCGCTGATTGCCGGCCGCCAGGTGGCGTTGTTCCGCACGGTGCCCGGTGAGGTCTACGCCGTTGCCCAGGAGGATCCGGCCACCGGGGCGTACGTGATGGCCCGCGGCATTACCGGATCCCGCGGCTCCCGCCCGACGCTCGCTTCGCCGCTGCACAAGGAGGTCTATGACCTTGGGACGGGGGAGTGCCTGGGCGCCCCGGAACTCCGGCTCCAAACCTTCGGTACCCGGATTGTGGGCGGGTACATTGAGGTCGAGCTCTAGGAGCCGACGCGCCGGAAGGTACAGGCCCGGCTACAGCCCCAGCGCCTCACGGACGTCAGCCAGGACGGCGTCCAGCGCGGCGCGCGCCTCGTGCCGAGCCTCCGGCAGTTCGGCGGCCGAGCCGACGTTGCGGATGACCTCGAGGTAGCACTTGAGCTTGGGCTCGGTTCCGCTGGGACGGATGATGATGCGGCTGCCGTCTTTCGTGAGGTACAGCAGGCCGTCGGTGGGCGGCAACTGGGCGCTGCCCACGGCGAGGTCCGTGGCGGTTTCCACGGCGGAGCCGCCAAAGGATTCCGGCGGGCTGACGCGCAGCCGGTTCATCATGGCGTCCAGCAGGCCCAGGTCAGCGACCCGGATGCTGAGTTGGTCACTCGCATGCAGTCCGTGAACCAGGTACAGCTCGTCGAGGGTGTCGAAGATCGTTTTGCCCCCGGCTTTGGCCGCTGCCGCGCATTCCGCGATCAGCACGGCGGCGGAGATCCCGTCCTTGTCCCGGACCAGGGAGGGGGCCACACAGTAACCCAGCGCCTCCTCGTAGCCGTAGAGCAGCCCGGGAACACGGGCGATCCACTTGAAGCCGGTGAGGGTTTCCTCATGGGCATAGCCCGCCGCCGCAGCGATCCGCGCCAGCAGCCGCGAGGACACGATGGAATTCGCGAACACGCCGGCTGTGTTTTCTCCGGCGGTGCCGGTGCCGCCGGCCGCCAGCCGCGCCACGATGTGCGCGCCCAGTAGGGCGCCCACCTCGTCGCCGCGCAGCATGCGCCAGGCGCCGGTGTCCGGATCCTTCGCGGCCACCGCGGCGCGGTCGGCGTCGGGGTCGTTGGCGATCACGATGTCAGCGTCCACGCGGACGGCGGTTTCGAGGGCCAGGTCCAGGGCCCCGGGCTCTTCCGGGTTCGGGAAGGCCACCGTGGGGAAGTCGGGGTCCGGTTCGGCCTGTTCGCTCACCAACGTGACGTCGGCAAAGCCGGCGGCGTTGAGCACCGCCACTGCGGTCCCGCCGCCCACGCCGTGCATGGGGGTCAGGACGATTTTGAGGTCGCGGGCCGGGAAGTGCTCCGGGACGGCCAGCGCCGCGATGGCGGCCTGATACTCGGCCGCGATGGACGGATCCAGGGTGGTCCACCCCTCCGTGGCCAGGGCGATGCCGGACAGCTCGCCGGCGGCTTCGATCCTGGCGGCGATCAGGGCGTCGTACGGCGCCACGATCTGCGCGCCGCATCCGCTCTCCTCGACGGCGTGCCGGCCCAGGTAGACCTTGTAGCCGTTGTCCTGGGGCGGGTTGTGGCTGGCCGTGACCATCACGCCGCCGTCGCACTCCAGCGCCCGCACGGCGTAGGCGAGCAGCGGTGTGGGCAAAGCGGACGGCATCAGGAACGTCTCGACGCCGGCGGCGGTGAGGATCGCGGCGGTTTCTTCCGCAAAGATGTCCGAGTTGTAGCGGGCATCGAAGCCGACGACGGCGCGCGGCCGGGTTCCGGGGGCGGCTTGGGCGACGGCGTCCGTCAGGAAGGCGGTGAACCCGGCGGCGGCGCGGCGCACCACCGCGCGGTTCATCCGGTTGGGGCCCGGGCCGAGCGCGGCCCGGAGGCCTGCGGTACCGAACTGCAGGGTTCCGCTGAAGCTGTCGGTGAGCTCCTGGCGGGCCGCGGCGGAGCCGCCGTCGGCCAGCCGGACCAACTCGGTCAGGGTGGCGGCGGTGGCGGGATCCGGGTCCTGGGCGGCCCAGGCGCGGGCTTCGCTCAGCAGGCGGGTGAGTTCGGCATCAGAAGACGTCATAGGAACCAAACTAGCGCCAAACGGCGTGGATGCCTTCCTCGACAAGCGAGAGTGCGCCTTACAGATCGATCACGGATGCCCTAACCGGTGGCCCTTGACAGCCAATTTTCCGGACACGTAACGTCTGGAATATGAAGATGGGCCGTGGAGTGGAATGGGCGGTGCACAGCTGCGTCAATATGGCGTGGACACCGGCCGGCGAGGCAGTCAACAGCGCCCGGCTGGCGGAGTACTACAAGCTTCCGGGCCCCTACCTCAACAAACAGCTCCAGGCGCTGGTCCGCGCAGGGATCCTCGACTCCGTCTCCGGCCCGCGCGGAGGGTTCCACCTGGCGCGCAGGCCGGAAAGCGTCACCGTCCTGGACATTGTGCTGGCCCTGGAGGGCCCGGACCCGGTGTTCCGCTGCGATGGCATCCTGGCCGGCGTCCCCGACGCCGACACGGAGCAGAACTTCGTCCGCACCTGCCTGATCTCCCAAGCCATGCGCCAGGCCGAGCTCGCCTGGCGGCAGGCACTGGCCCGGCAGACCATTGCCGGGATCGCGGACTCGATGGAACGGCGCTTCCCGGAGGACAAGGAGAAGGCAGTGCGCTACCTGGTGCCCGGGACCTGAGCCCGGAGCCAGGCCGTCAGAGCCTGGCGCTTAGAGCCGGGTCCTTAGCGCCAGGACACCGGCGCCAGGCCACCAGAGCCTGGCCTTTAGAGCTTTGCGATGATGTCCGCGAGCAGGCGGGAGATGCGCGGGCCTGCAGCCTGGCCGGCCTCGAGGACTTCCTCGTGGCTCAGCGGTACGGGGCTGATGCCGGCGGCGAGGTTGGTCACCAGCGAGATGCCGAAGACCTCCATGCCCGCGTGGCGGCCGGCGATGGCCTCAAGCGCGGTGGACATGCCCACCAGGTCCGCGCCGATCCGCTTGGCGTACTGCACCTCGGCGGGGGTTTCGTAGTGCGGGCCGGTGAACTGGGCGTAGACACCCTCATCCAGCGAGGGGTCGACTTCGCGGGCCAACCCGCGGATGCGCGGGGAGTACAGGTCGGTAAGGTCCACAAACGTGGCGCCTTCGAGCGGTGAGGTGGCGGTGAGGTTGAGGTGGTCGCTGATCAGCACGGGCGTGCCGGGTGTCCAGTTCTCGTTGAGGCCTCCGCACCCGTTGGTCAGGACCAGGGTCTTGCAGCCGGCGGCCGCGGCGGTGCGCACACCATGGACAACGGCGCGGACTCCCTTGCCCTCGTAGTAGTGGGTGCGCGCGCCAAGGACCAGGGCGCGTTTGCCCTCCTTGGTCAGCACGGAGCGGATGGTGCCGACGTGGCCCACCACCGAGGGGGAGGAGAAGCCGGGGACTTCATCCGCGGAGAGGGTGGCGGTGGTCTCGCCGATGAGTTCGGCGGCGTCGCCCCAGCCCGAGCCGAGCACCAGGGCGACGTCGTGTGCGTCTACGCCCGTCTCTTCGGCAATGTAGTCGGCGGCGGCGCGGGCGGCGTCGAAGGGGTCTGTGTTCAGGAATTCTGTTGTACTCACCGGTACAAGTTATCCTGCCCGCGGCGTGCTGCCCAGCACCCTGCCGGGCCCCGCGTCCGGCGCCCTCTCACCGCGGTGCGCGGCGCCCTCCCGCCGCGGCGCCCGTGCCGGGCTTGCCCCGGATTCTTGGTGGTGCCGGTCCGGATGGTGGACAATGGCTGATTGTGACTACGCATCCCGATTTCAGCTCGCCCCGCATCGCAATCCTCGGCGGAGGGCCCGGCGGCTACGAAGCCGCCATGGTCGCCGCCTCCGCCGGCGCGAAGGTCACCATCATCGAACGCGCGGGCCTCGGCGGCTCGGCGGTGCTGACCGACGTCGTGCCGTCCAAGACGCTGATTGCGACGGCGGACCTGATGACCCGCGTCGGCGAGGCCGGTGAGCTCGGCGTCAAGTTCGATCTCGACGGCGGCGACTGCACCCCGACGATGCGCGCGGACCTCAAGCACATCAACGACCGGCTGCTGCGGCTGGCCCGTCAGCAGTCCAACGACATCCAGAAGGGCCTGGAGAACCAGGACGTCCGGATCATGATCGGCTCCGGCAGGATGCTGGACAACCACACCATCGAGGTCCTCACGGTCGACGGCACCGAGATCATCGAGGCGGACGCGATCCTGCTGGCCGTCGGCGCCCACCCGCGTGAGCTGCCCACCGCCCGCCCGGACGGCGAGCGGATCCTGAACTGGGCGCAGATCTACAACCTGGACGAACTCCCCGAGGACCTGATTGTGGTCGGCTCCGGCGTGACCGGCGCCGAGTTCGCCTCCGCCTACAACGGCCTTGGTTCCAAGGTCACCCTGATTTCCAGCCGCGACCGCGTGCTGCCCGGTTCCGATACCGACGCCGCCGAGGTCCTGGAGGGCGTCTTCGAACGCCGCGGCGTCAAGGTCCTTTCCCGGGCCCGGGCCGAGACCGTGGAGCGCACCGGCGACGGCGTCATCGTCACCCTGGGCGACGGCTCCCAGGTCACCGGCAGCCACTGCCTGGTCGCCGTCGGGTCCATCCCCAACACCGCCGGGATCGGCCTCGAGGAGGCCGGTGTGGCGCTCACCGAGAGCGGGCACATCAAGGTCGACGGCGTCTCCCGCACCACCGCCCCCAACATATACGCCGCCGGCGACTGCACCGGCGTGCTGGCGCTTGCCTCCGTGGCCGCCATGCAGGGCCGGATCGCGATCGCCCACTTCCTGGGCGACAGCGTCACCCCGCTGAAGCTGCACCAGGTAGCGTCCAACATCTTCACCTCGCCCGAGATCGCCAACGTGGGCGTTTCCGAGGCGGAGATCGAGTCCGGCAAGTACCAGGCCGACGTCGTGAAGCTCTCGCTGCGCAGCAACGCCCGCGCCAAAATGCGCAACCACCGGGACGGCTTCATCAAGATCTTCGCCCGCAAGGGTTCCGGCACCGTGATCGGCGGCGTTGTGGTGGGACCGAACGCGTCCGAGCTGATCTTCGCGATCTCCCTCGCGGTCACCCAGAAACTGCACGTCGACGACGTCGCCAGCACCTTTACGGTGTACCCCTCGCTGAGCGGCTCCATCTCCGAAGCGGCCCGGCGCCTGCACGTCCACATGTAGCCTGCAGCGCGGGCAGATCAGGGCGAATCACCGTGAGGCAATCGCCCTGATCTGCCTCCAGCGCACGTATACCGCAGGCTCCGGGTACTCCGCCTACTGGGTTTTCGTGGACTTCACGCACTGGCCCTGGTTGCTGAAGGCTGGGCTGAATGTCTTCCACCCGGCGTCCTTGCAGTCGCCGGCCGTCAAGGGCGCCACCGCTTTCTCACCGGTCCGCTGGTCCCAGGCCGACATGCCGTTGTTCGCCGAACTCAGGGCAGTCATGGACGGGTAGCGGTCTGCGCTGGTGTTGGCGAAGACCACAAAACCCCACTCGCTCGGCTTCGAGGCATCGCCGCGCTGGTTGCCGGTGAAGGTGAAGTTGGCGTTATCGATCAGGAAATCGCCCTTGGTGTTGTAGACCGTGTTGCCCTCGATGAGGCCGCTGCCGTTCGGGTTCAGATATGCCCCGCTGCGCAGCGAGTGGAAGGTGTTCCCGCTCAGTGTCAGGTTAGTGATGTTGCCCTGGGTGACAACGGCCCGGTTTCCGGTCCAGCCGCTCATCGGCAATGCCTGGGCGGGGCCGTGGATGGTGTTGCCGGAGATGGTGACGTCTGCAGCGCCCACCTGGACGAATTCCCTTGCGTAGGGCACGTCGCTCGTGATCGTCAGGCCGGTCAGGCTGGACCCGGCTGCGGCCATCAGGATGGTGATGGCGTTCGAGGTCTGCGTCAGGGCGGCTCCGGAGGTGCCGGTGACCGTGACGGCCTTGTTCACGGTGGTGGTGCCGGAGACCGCCAGGTCGCCCTCTACCCTGATGGTATCCCCGGGCTGGGACGCGTCCACTGCTGATTGAAGGGACGTGAAGCTGCACCCCTCGGCGCACACGGAATGGAGTGCCGCGGCGGAGGCCGCAGGCGCAGCGATGCCGGCGCCCGCGAAGCCGGCAGCAAGAAGCACAGCAAGGAATGGCTTTTTCAAAAGTGTCCCCCAGAACTTGGAATGGGCGGAAGCCGCTCTCGGCCCCGCGTCCCTGCCGCGCGGATCCACAAGGACCGGAGCGACAGGACGTCAGGCAACCATAAAACATCGAACGGCGTGCCGCTGTGCTGCCGACTACTCGTTTTCCCCCCGCCCACTACTTGGTCTTGCCCCACCGGCGGCGTCACGGGGCCCGGGGACGTTCGGCCCTAGCCCTTCGGCGGCCGGTCCGGACACCATGAACCATGGCCAACATCTATATCCCGTACGGGACCGTCGAAGGACAGACTGCCCAGATCGCGGAGTACATTGCCGAACTGATCCGGGCCCACGGCCACCTCGCTGACGCGGTGGATCTCAAGGGCTCCGGCGACACCCTCCCGGACGGCTACGACGGCGTCATCGTCGCGGCGTCCGTGCACATGGGCAAACACGAAGGCCACGTCACGGACTTTGTGAAGAAGAACCGCGGAGAGCTCGAACGGCTCCAGTCGGCTTTGGTGTCGGTCAGCCTGGCCGCCCATGGGGACGAGGCCGAGGCCGAGGGCTACGTGGAGAAGTTCGAAGAGGAAACGGGCTGGCGGCCGGCGCACGTCGGGCTGTTCGCCGGTGCCCTGCTCTACACCCACTACGGGTTCATCAAAAAGCACGTTATGAAGAAGATCGCCGGCGACAAGGGCTCCCTGGACACGGACACCTCCCGTGACTACGTCTACACCGAATGGGACGGCGTCCAGCGTTTCACCGAGGACTTCCTGGCGCGCCTGGCGGCCCCGTCGGGTCCGGCTTGAGGCGTCGGACCGCGCGGAGGGCGTCGGCTCAGGCTCAGGGTGTCGGCTCAGACCAGGCGTACGGCGGAACCGTATCCCCGGCGCTGACGGGCTCGAACCAGTGCTCGACACCCAACACGTCGGCGTCGTCCTCCAGAACGTCGAGGTTGTCCGAGTACAGTGCCTGGCTGTCCGCGTCCTCCAGCAGGACTTCCTCGACCTGCTCCCGCCAGTCGTCCGGGAGGTCGAGTTCGTAGATATCCTCGGTGATCTCCGCCTGATCGAGCAGGCAACGGACGGCGAGTTCACCGGCGAGGCACCCCGGCGCGGTCCAGCCCCGGACCAAGGCCGCCGTGACGTCGGCGGCGACGACGATGAACTTCTGGGTGAATTTTGCGTCGTAGCTGGCGGCGAACTGGGGCGGCAGCGAGGACAGCACCGAGGTCCCGGCGATGTCTGACGGGGTGACCCCGTCGAGACTGCTCAGCGTTCCCAGATCGCGGAAGAGCTGGTCGATCAGGATGCTTGACGAGTTCCACAGGAGCCCTGCCAGCAGCCGGGTCTGGCTCACGGCTTGTTGACGGTCTTCCGGCGAAACGGCGGCCATTTCGTCCAGGTCCTCCGGCTCGAACTGGAGCCGCTGCTCCGGAGTCATGTCATCCGGGTGCGGGTCGAGGCCCAGCAGTTCCAGGCTCAGCCCGGTCAGCTTCGCGGCGTCAGCCAATAGCTCTTCGGTGATGTCGTCGTCGTCGGCGCTCATGGCCCCGATGCTACCCGCCATGGGCGCGTGGCCCGATTCCTGTGACGCGCTGATGTCCGGCCGTTCCTACGCAGCTGCCGCCCGCTGGTTCCCCGGCGACGTGCTGCCGCTCGCCATCCGGGCGGAGACAAGGTAGCTGATCCCCGCAATCAGCGGAACCACGCTTGCCGCGGCGAGCGATGAAACCCCGCCCAACCTTCCGATGACCGTGATGAGCAGCGGCAAAACACCCAGGGCCACGAGCAGCCAGCCGCCCAGGGCCGCGCGCTGCAGGCCGAGCACGGCGGCCGGGAACGCCAGGGCGACGACGCTGACGGCGATGACGGGTCCGTTTTCGCTGAGGAACTCGCGCAGGGCCGCCGGATCGAAGGCCAGCCACACGCATGCGGCGATGAACGCTGAAGCGAGGGCTAGCAGCAGGGGAGCGGTGGGCGCCGGCCAGAACCAGGCCGCGACGGCGAGGACGAGCATCGGCACAACCCACACGAGAGTCATCAGCAGCCCGGCATTTCCGCCCGGATCCTGCAGGGCGTAGCCGGCAATGAAGATGGACGCGAGGACCGTGAACACGGCCATAACGGCCGCCCCCGTTCGTTGCAGCGCCGCGGCCCGCTGCTGGGGCTCCTTCTCACGCGTCATAAACATTACGACGGCGACCACGGCGATCGCGCCGACAGCCAGAATGACCGGGACGTTCATGGGATACCTCCTGCGGATGAACCGAACCTAGTTTCCATGCACGGGTTCAGTACACGCCGGGGCAGAGGGACTGGCAAGGGGAGAAGGGCCCGTTACTTCAGCGCGAGTCCGTGTTCCGCAAGCGCCTGCTCCAGGATCCGCAGTGCTTTGGGCCCCACGCCATGCAACCCGGCCAGCTCGGACCGCGGGACGCCGGCAAGCTCGCTTAGCGATACATAGCCGGCACCGTTCAGGGCACGCGTGGCGGGCGCTCCGATCTTGGGGAGGGCGTCCAGCGGGGTTGTCATGCGTCGACCATAGGCCGACTTTGCACTGAGAACCAGTGTGGCGGTTTCGGCACACTGCGGCTGCGAGAGGCGTTACCCCGGCCAAGCGGTGGGGAGCCGGTGCCTGCCGGGGATGTTTAGGGCAGACTGGTGCCGTGAGCGGAATCCGGTGGGTGCTGCACGTCGATCTCGACCAGTTCATCGCGGCTGTCGAAGTGCTCCGGCGGCCGGAGCTTGCGGGCAAACCGATCATTGTCGGCGGCAGGGGTGACCCCACGGAACGGGCCGTGGTGTCCACCGCATCCTACGAAGCCAGAGCGTTCGGCGTGGGTTCCGGGATGCCCCTACGCATTGCGGCCCGGAAGGTGCCCGACGCTGTGATCCTGCCCGTCGACCACGAGGCTTACCTCGCGGCGTCGGAGACGGTGATGGCTACCCTGCGCGCGCAGCCCGGCGCCACCGTGCAGGTGCTGGGTTGGGATGAAGCATTTGTGGGTATTGAAACAGAGAATCCGGAAGCCTACGCCCGGCAGGTGCAGGCCGCTGTCCTGGAGCGGACGCAGCTGCATTGCAGCGTGGGCATCGGTGACACCCTGGTCCGGGCCAAGGTGGCCACCGGTTTCGGCAAGCCGGCCGGCGTCTTCCGGCTCACCTCCGGGAACTGGCTCGACGTTATGGGCAGTCTGCCCACCAAGGACCTGTGGGGCGTCGGAACCAAGGTGTCGGGCCGGCTGGCCACACTCGGCATCAACACCGTCGCCGAGCTCGCCGCGGCCGACCCCCAGGACCTGGTCCCGGAGTTCGGCCCCAGGATGGGTCCCTGGTACGCGGAGCTGGGGCGCGGTGACGGCTCCAGCGTTGTGGACGACACCCCGTGGGTTGCCCGCGGTCACAGCCGGGAGACCACCTTCCAGCGCGACCTGACCGAGCCCGCCCAGGTGGACGACGCCGTGAGGGATCTGACCGCGCGTGTCCTTGAGGATGTTGTGGCCGAAGGACGGCCCGTGATTGGGCTGACCCTCAAGGTGCGGTACGCGCCGTTCTTCACCAAAACCCACGCGAGGAAGATTCCCGAGACCTTCGACCGGAACGAAATCCTCGCGCGGGCCCTGGACCTCGCAGCCGGAATCGAAGCGGGCCGTCCGATCCGGCTCCTGGGCCTGCGGGCCGAAATGGCCATGCCCGACGACGCGCGCAAGGGACATACGCCGACCCGCGGCAGGTGGTGACGGCTTCCACGGTGGGCTGCGGGATTCGGCGCAGGGGGAGACTGGGGTAGAGGTTACCGGGGCTGATGCCAGCGCCGGGCCGGTGTCAGGCTGCGGCCCCCTGAAAGTGTTTTTCGATGATCCCCTTGATGTCGTCATGGCAGCCGCCGCACCCCGTCCCGGCACGGGTGGCTCCGGAAACCTCGGCCACCGTCCCGCAGCCACCGGAAACGGCGGACGCAATGGCGGTCCCGCTCACCCCGGCGCACCGGCACACCGTGCGCCCGGGGTCGGCCGCGCCGGACGCCGCCGCCTGGTCCGGGCCGTCCAATCGCAGCAGCAGCGACCGGTCCGCCGGGAGCTCCGCGCCGCGCTCGAACAGCTGCACCAGCTCGGCCGCCGAGCGGGGCATGCCCACGGCCACCAGGCCTTCGAGCACCCCGGCGCGGGTGGTCATCTTCACGTAGCGGCCGTGCTCGGGATCGGCCCACTGGGCGATCTGCAGCCGCGGGCGGCCGTCCGCGGCCCCCGCAGACAGCACCTCCTCGTCCCACGGCTCCGCGGCAACATCCCCGGCCACGGCCATGTTCATGCCGCGGGCCTTGAGCACAATAACGCCCGGCAGTTCCGCCGGCAGTGCCGGCAGCAGCTCAGCCTCCGGAGATCCGGCGGCCAGCAGCGTGAGGTATTCGGCGAGCCATTCGGCCTGCCGCCAGCCCGGGCCCACCAGCCCGGACGGACCGCGCGCGGTGCGGCATTCGACGCAGTCCGGGTCGGGGCAGCGCACTTCCGCGCAGTCGCCGATCGCGAAGATGTGCGGTTCGTGGTGCGCCCGGAGCTTGTGGTCCACCAGGATTCCGGCGGCCGTCGAGAGCCCGCAGCCTTCCGCGAGTTCGGTCCTCGGCCGGACGCCGCAGGAGAGCACCAGCAGGTCGCCGTCAATGGCGGACCCGTCATCGAGCAGCAGCGCCGAGAAACCGCCGTCGGGCGCTTTGTGTTCGACGCCGGTGGAGCGGGCGTTGCCGGCCACCCGGACACCGCAGTTCCGCAGGGACGCGGCAAGCACCGCGCCGCCGCCGCGGTCGATGTTGCGGCCCAGCGGGTGCGGGCCGTTGTGCACCACGGTCACCGTGGCGCCTTCCTCGGCGGCGGCGAGGGCCGTCTCCAGGCCCAGCACGCCGCCGCCGAGGACCACCACGCGCTTGCCGCCGGCCACCGCGGTCTGCAGCACCGCGGCGTCGCGCAGGTCCCGGAGCGCAGTCACGCCGGCCGGCAGCACCGGCGCCGCCGGGTCGGGGTTGAGCCCGGTGAGGTTGGGGATCACCGGGCGGGAGCCGGTGGCGAAGACCAGCCGGTCGTACCCGGGGGAGGTGCCGTCGCTGAGGATCAGCTGCTGCCGGGCGCGGTCCACGCGGCGGACACGGACGCCCAGCCGGACGTCGACGCCGTCGGCGATCAGGGCGGCGGCGTCGGACAAGGCCAGGGCCGACGCCGTGGTCCGGCCGACCCCGAGGTCCGCCACGAGGACACGGTTGTACGCGGCCTCGGCCTCCTCGCCGATGACCGTCAGGCGGGCGAGTCCGTTGCGGACCGCCGGCAGCAGCTCGTCGACCAGCCGCGCGGCCACCGGACCGAAGCCCACAACAACAATGCGCTCTGTCATGACGCACCTTCCTTCTGCAGTTCACCGGCGCGGAGAGTGGCGGCGCCGGGCTTGACCCAGACCTGGCTGAACTTGAACTCCGGCATCCCGGAAATGGGATCCGTGGCTGCTTCCGTGAGGCGGTTGGCGCTCTGGAGTTCCGGGAAGTGGAACGGCAGGAACACCGTTTCGGGCCGGATGTCCGTGCTCAGTTCGGCGCGGCAGGAGACCTCGCCGCGCCCGTTGGAAATCGAGACGACGTCGCCGTCGGCGATGCCTTGGGCGGCGGCGGCCGCCGGGTGGATCTGCAGCCTCGCTTCCGGCTGGGCCGCGGCCAGCGCGGCCACCCGGCGGGTCTGCGCCCCGGACTGGTAGTGCTCCATGAGGCGCCCGGTGACCAGCGTCATTGCCGTTCCGGCGCCGTCCGCTCCGAGGCCGTCCGCTCCAACACGTCCAGCGCCGGTCCGGTCCGCGGACGCGGTGCCGGACGCCGAAGAGGACATACGACGGCGGGGTGTCACCGGAGTGAATACGGCCCGCCCGTCCGCGTGGGCGAAGGAGTCCAGGAACAGCCGCGGAGTCCCGGTGCTGCCGGCGGGGTAGGGCCAGTAGGCCGCTTCGCCCCGGTCCAGCATGGCGTAGTCGATCCCGGAGTAGTCGGCCAGGCCGCCTTGGGACGCCAGGCGGAGCTCCTCGAACACGGTCTCCGGGTCCTCGCTGAAGGTGGAGGGGGCGTCCAGGGCTTCGGCCAGCCGGGTCATGATCCACAACTCGCTGCGCACCCCGGGCGGGGGAGCGAGGGCCCGGCGGCGGCGGAGGACGCGGCCCTCGAGGTTGGTCAGGGTGCCTTCCTCCTCGGCCCACTGGGTGACCGGCAGGATGAGGTCGGCCTCGGCGGCGGTCTCGGAGAGGAAGAAGTCGCAGACCACCAGGAAGTCCAGGTTCCGCAGGCCGGCGATCACGGCGTTGGCGTCCGGCGCGGAAACCGCCACGTTGGCGCCGTGCACGAAGAGGCAGCGGACGCCGTCGGGCTGTCCCAGGGACTTCAGCAGCTGTACGGCGGGCAGGCCCGGGCCGGGGATGAGCGCTTCAGGGACGCCCCACACGGCGGCCATGTGGGCGCGGGCGGCGGGGTCGGTGATCTTGCGGTAGCCGGGGAGCTGGTCTGCTTTCTGGCCGTGTTCGCGGCCGCCCTGGCCGTTGCCCTGGCCGGTGAGCGTGCCGTAGCCGCTGCGTGCGGCGCCGGGGAGGCCCAGCAGCAGGGCGAGGTTGATGGCGGCGGTGGCGGTGTCCGTGCCGTCGACGTGCTGTTCCACGCCGCGGCCCGTGAGAATGTAGCTGCCGCCCCGGCGGGAGCCGTCGGCCAGCCGGCGGGCGGTGTCGCGGATCAGCCCCGCCGGGACGCCGGTGAGGGACTGTACGCGCTCGGGCCAGTAGGAGGCCACGCTGCGGACCAGGGCGTCGTAACCTGCCGTGCGGGCAGCGATGTAGCCGGCGTCGGCGAGGCCCTCGTGGATCACCACGTGGGCGAGACCCAGCAGCAGGGCGAGGTCGGTGCCGGGCAGCGGCTGCAGGTGCAGGCCGCCGCCGTCGGAGGTGAACGCGGCGGTGGCGGAGCGGCGGGGGTCCACCACAATCAGGCCCCCGGCGTCGCGGGCGCCCTGCAGGTGCTGGACGAAGGGCGGCATGGTCTCGGCGACGTTGGAGCCGAGCATCAGGATGGTGCTGGCGGAATCGAGGTCCTCCAGCGGGAAGGGCAGGCCGCGGTCCAGGCCGAACGCGCGCATCCCGGCCGCGGCGGCGGAGGACATGCAGAACCGGCCGTTGTAGTCGATCCGTGACGTGCCAAGCGCCAGCCGGGCGAACTTGCCCAGCTGGTACGCCTTCTCGTTGGTCAGCCCGCCGCCGCCGAAGACTCCGACGGCGTCCGCTCCGTACCGGGCACGGGTTGCCTTCACCGCGGCCGTGATGCGGTCCAGGGCCTCATCCCAGCCGATCGGGCGGTGGACGCCGTCGGCGCCCCGGAGCAGCGGTTCGGTGACGCGGCCGGGGTGGTTCAGCAGCGACGCCGAGGTCCAGCCCTTGCGGCACAGGCCGCCGCGGTTGGTGGGGAAGTCGCGTCCGGCCATGTCGAGGAGGGGTGCGGCCCGCTGCTCCCGCACGGGGTCTGACCCCGGCTGTGAAGCCGGGGTCACTCCTTTTGCGGCCGGGGCCGCCGGGGTGCTCAGCGTCATGGCGCACTGCAGGGCGCAGTAGGGGCAGTGCGTGGCGGCGCCGTTGGTCATGTTAGACGTGTCCCATCGCGTTTCGGTTGGCGTTGCGGATGTAGCAGAACCAGCAGACGGCCAGCATCACCACGTACGCGCCGACGAAGCCGTAGAACGCCGGGGTGTAGGAGCCGCTGGCGCTGTTGGAGGCGTTGAGGACCTGCGGGATGACAAACCCGCCGTACGCGCCGATGGCCGAGATCAGGCCGAGGGCCGAGGAGGCCAGGCGCTGGGTGGTGACGGTGCTGGCGCCTGACTTTGCGGCCCGGCTGGAGGTGGCGAAAATGATGGGGATCATCCGGTACGTGGCCCCGTTTCCGAAGCCGCTGGCCGTGAAGAGCAGCAGGAACAGGCCCAGGAAGAGCCAGAAGTCCTTCAGCGGCAGGGTCCAGACCATGGTCAGGGTGATGACGGCCATCGCGGCGAAGGCTGCGACGGTCATCCGGGCGCCGCCCATGCGGTCCGCCATGCGTCCGCCGTAGGGGCGGGCCAGCGAGCCGACCAGCGGGCCGAGGAAGGCGAGGGACAGCGCCACGGTGCCGACTTCGATGGAGGAGAACGCCGGGAAGTAGTCCTTGATGAGCTTGGGGAACACACCGGCGAAGCCGATGAACGAGCCGAAGGTGCCGATATACAGCAGCGCCATGATCCACAGGTGCGGTTCCTTGAGCGCGGCGAGCGAGCCGGCGACGTCGCCCTTGGCGCTGGTGAGGTTGTCCATGTACTTCCAGGCGCCGAAGGCGGCGACCAGGATGAGGGGGACCCACATCCAGCCGGCCATCGGCAGGTTCACGGTTCCGGCGGCGAGGAGCGTGATGGCAATCGGGACGGCAAGCTGTGCGACGGCGGCACCGAGGTTTCCGCCGGCGGCGTTCAGTCCCAGCGCCCAGCCCTTCTCGCGGGCGGGGTAGAAGAAGGTGATGTTGGCCATGGAGCTGGCGAAGTTGCCGCCGCCGAAGCCTGCCAGGGCCGCTACGAACAGCATGACGCCGAACGGGGTCCCGGGGTTGGAGACGCACAGGGCCAGCCCGATCGACGGGATGAGCAGCAGCAGGGCCGAAACGATTGTCCAGTTGCGGCCACCGAAGCGGGGGACCATAAAGGTGTAGGGGATCCGGAGGGTGGCGCCCACCAGGCTGGGCATGGAGATCAGCCAGAAGATTTCCGAGGTGGTGAAGGTAAAGCCGGCCGCAGGGAGCTGGACCACCACGATTGACCACAGCTGCCAGACCACGAAGCCCAGGAACTCGGCGAAGATGGACCAGTTCAGGTTGCGCCGGGCAATGGAGCGGCCCTGGGTCTCCCACTGTTCCTTGTTTTCCGCGTCCCAGTTGGCAATCCAGCGGCCGGGGCGGAATTCAAGGGCGGGGCCGCCGAGGGTGGTGCCAGCAGAAATGGAAGGGGAAATACCGGGGGAAACGCCGGTTGGGGCAGCTGCGGTGCGTTCAGCAGTCACGGGGACCTCCTTGGGGGTGTTGTCCTTCCAAGTTAGGGAGGCCGCGTTTCCGGGACCGTCGCTGTTTGTTAACGTGCTGTGACGTTTGCCTATCGGCGCGTTTGTGACGGGGTGAGGCCCGGAAGCGGGGCATAGTGTGATGACCACCACGTGAGACAACGCTCTATGTCCAAATAGTGGAACATTTGTCCATTGACTGGACGCCCGGAACTAATATGTAAGCATACGTATCCTCACCCGGGCGGCTTCAAGCAGCACCAGTCCGGTCTTCATGAAAGCGCTACTACATGTCATCCACTGCTACAACCACGGAGCATGGGTCCGCCAAACAGGTGAACTCGCGCGGCCGCGTCATCGTCGCCAGCCTGGTCGGCACTACCGTTGAGTTCTACGACTTCTACGTTTACGCCACCGCCGCTGTGCTCGTTTTCCCCCGGCTGTTCTTCCCCGGGCAGAATGAAACCACCCAGCTGCTGAGCTCGTTCGCAGTGTTCGGTGTCGCGTTCATCGCCCGTCCGCTCGGATCCATCGTTTTCGGTCACTTCGGTGACAAGTTCGGCCGCAAGGGCACCCTGGTGGCGTCGCTGCTGACCATGGGCATCGCCACCTTCCTTATCGGCTGCCTCCCGACGGCGCTCGTCCCGGGCTGGGAATTCTGGGCCCCGGCGCTGCTGGTCGTGATGCGCTTTGCCCAGGGCCTGGCCCTTGGCGGCGAATGGAGCGGCGCGGCCCTGCTGGCCACGGAGAACGCCCCGGCCAACAAGCGCGCCATCTACGGCACGTTCCCGCAGCTGGGTGCGCCGATCGGCTTCATCATTGCCAACGTGATCTTCCTGGTGTTCAGCTATGCGCTGTCGCCGGCGGCATTTATGGCATGGGGCTGGCGTGTGCCGTTCCTGCTCAGCGCCGTCATGGTCATCATCGGCCTCTACGTCCGGCTCAAGCTGATCGAGACCCCGGCCTTCACCAAGGTCATCGAATCCAACGAGGTCGCCAAGCTGCCGCTGGCCCGGGTCTTCAAGACCAGCTGGCGCCAGCTGATCCTGGGCACGTTCATCATGCTCGCCACGTACGTGCTGTTCTACCTGATGACCACCTTCACGCTGACCTACGGCACCCGCGCCTCCAGCCTGGATGCCGCCAAGGCCGCAGCGGAGAAGGCCGGCAAGCCGATGACCGAGGCCGCCGCGGCCGCGTTTGTCCCGGGTCTGGGCTACTCCCGCAACGACTTCCTCTGGATGCTGATTGCCGGCGTTGTGTTCTTCGGCATCTTCACCCTGGTCTCCGGGCCGCTGGCCGAAAAGTACGGACGCCGCAAGATGCTGATCGCCGTGACTTTCGGCATCTTCGCCTTCGGCCTGCTGTTCGTCCCGCTGTTCAGCGCGGGGTTCGTCGGCACGATGGCACTGCTGATCCTCGGCTTCTCCCTCATGGGGCTGACCTTCGGGCCCATGGGTGCGCTGCTGCCGGAGCTGTTCCCGACCAACGTCCGGTACACCGGCTCCGCGATCAGCTACAACTTCTCCAGCATCCTGGGCGCGGCCGTGGCCCCGTTCATCGCCGTCTGGCTCTGGGAAATGGCGAAGGGCAGCCCCATGCTGGTCGGTGTTTACCTCGCCTCCATGGCGGTGCTGACGCTGATCGCCCTGTTCGTGAGCAAGGAAACCCGCGACCTGGACTACACCAACAACGTAGCCTGACGCAGGTTCCCGGCCCGGGGCTGACGCTCCCGCCCGGTTGCTAACCGAAATGCCCGGTGTGTTCGCTGAACACGCCGGGCATTTCCGTGTCGGCGGACGCGTGCCGGAAAGCAACCGGGCAGGAACGTCGGCCGGCGGAGGGGCGACGGCGGGCCGGGGAGCCGGGGCGGCGGGGCGCGCCGGGGAGCCGGGGAGCCGGGGCGGCGGGGCGCGCCGGGGAGCCGGGGCGGCGGGGCGCGCCGGGGAGCCGGGGCGGCGGGGCCGGGTATGTCCGGGCTAGCCCGCGTAGCGCTCCACGAAGTTCCGGAGGATCTTCATCGGTTCCGTGGCGGAGAACCCGCGGGCGTCCTCCATCAGCATTTCGGCCGATTCGGGCGGGAAGTAGCCGGCATGGCGGTAGATGTCGATCCTGGTGATCAGCCCTTCGGCATCCAGCTCCGGGTGGAACTGGGTGGCGTACAGGTTGGTTTTGATCCGGAACATGTGCACGGGGCACGCGGCGGAACTCGCCAGGAGCACCGCATGCGGGGGCAGGAGCGTGCAGGCTTCCTTGTGGCCGGTGAAGGCCGTGAAGGTCTCTGGCAGCCCGCGCAGTAGCGGATCCACCAGACCTTCGTCGGTCAGTTTGATGGTTACACCGCCGAGGCCCTCGCCGTAGGTCCGGTCGATCACGGCCCCCTGGTGCCGGCCGAGCGTGCCCACCCCGTAGCAGGCGCCCAGGAACGGGAAGTCCCGGGCCACGATCCCGTCCAGGAGGGCGGCAAGCTCACGCTCCACCCGGTGCTGGACATCGCTTTTGTGCCGGGCGGGGTCGCTGGAGGTGAACGGGCTGCCGCCCACAATCACGCCCGAGTAGTCGGAGAGGTCCAGGTCCGGCAGCGGTCCCGCTTCCATCCGGATGCGCCGCAGCTGCGAGGGCTCGAGTCCGCAGTAGCGCAGGTAGGCCTCGTACTCGTTCTCGGCGGCGGCGTCCTCGGCCCGGGAGGCGAGGAGCAGGAATGGTTTCACAGACCAAGTCTGCACGGGCGGGACGCGCGGGCGCCAGAGGCGCGCCCGCGTCCCGCCTGCGTGTCCCGACCTCCGGTGCAGTTACTCGGCGGCAGCGTCCTCGATCAGCGCGATGACGGCGCCGGCGGAGACCGTCTCGCCGGCGGCGGCGGTCAGCCCGATCACGATTCCGGTGCGGTGCGCGGTGAGCGGCTGCTCCATCTTCATGGCCTCGAGCACAACCACAAGGTCGCCTTCGGCAACGAGGTCACCCTCGCCGACGGCCACCTTCACGATGGTGCCCTGCATGGGGGAGGTCAGCGCGTTGCCGCTGGCAGCCGCGACGGCGCCGCCGCTGCGGGCACGCTTCTTCGTCTTGGCCGGCTTGGCGCTGGCTGAGCCCCCGCCGGTGCCCAGCGACGCCGGGAGGACAACCTCCAGGCGCTTGCCGCCGACCTCGACGACGACGCGCTGGCGTTCGCCGGCGTCGGGCGTTTCCGCGTCCGTTCCGGTGGGGGTCCAGGCGGGGATGTCGTTGACGAAGGCCGTCTCGATCCAGCGGGTGTGGACCTTGAACGGACCCTCGGCGGGAGCGAAGTCGGGGTTGCTGACGACTGCGAGGTCGAACGGAATGACGGTGGGGATGCCCTCCACCACCATCTCCTCAAGAGCGCGGCGGGACCGCTGCAGGGCCTGGGCGCGGGTGGCGCCGGTGACGATCAGCTTGGAGAGCATGGAGTCGAAGTTGCCGCTGATGACGTCGCCCTGTTCCACGCCGGAGTCGATCCGCACACCGGGGCCGGTGGGGTTGGACAGCCGCGTGATGGTGCCGGGGGCGGGCATGAAGTTGCGGCCCGGATCCTCGCCGGTGATGCGGAACTCGATCGAGTGGCCGCGGACCTCGGGGTCGCCGTAGCCGAGTTCCTCGCCGCGGGCCAGCCGGAACTGTTCGCGGACAAGGTCGATTCCGGTGACTTCCTCGGACACGCAGTGCTCCACCTGGAGGCGGGTGTTGACCTCGAGGAAGGAGATGGTGCCGTCCTGGCCGACAAGGAATTCGCAGGTGCCGGCACCGAGGTAGCCGGCTTCCTTGAGGATGGCCTTGGAGGATTCGTAGAGCCGGCGGTTCTGCTCCTCGGTGAGGAACGGGGCCGGGGCCTCTTCGACGAGCTTCTGGTTGCGCCGCTGCAGCGAGCAGTCGCGGGTGGAGACCACCACCACGTTGCCGTGGGCGTCGGCGAGGCACTGGGTTTCGACGTGCCGCGGGGCGTCCAGGAAGCGCTCGATGAAGCACTCGCCGCGTCCGAAGGCGGCGACGGCCTCACGGACGGCGGATTCGAACAGTTCGGGGATTTCCTCGCGGGTGCGTGCCACCTTGATGCCGCGTCCGCCGCCGCCGAAGGCCGCCTTGATGGCGACCGGCAGGCCGAACTTGTCGACGAATTCGAGGATTTCCTCAGCCGACTCCACCGGGTCGGCCGTGCCGGGAACCTGCGGGGCGCCGACTTTTTCGGCGATGTGGCGGGCCTGGACTTTGTCGCCCAGGGCGGAGATCGCGGCGGGGGAGGGCCCGATCCAGGTGATGCCGGCGTCGATGACCTTTGCGGCGAACTCTGCGTTCTCGGCCAGGAAACCGTAACCGGGGTGGATTGCGTCGGCGCCGGAGCGGTGGGCCACCTCGATCAGCTTGTCCATCACAAGGTAGGACTCGGCGGCGGTGTTGCCGCCCAGCGCGTAGGCCTCGTCGGCAAGCTTGACGTGCACGGCGTCGCGGTCCGGATCCGCGTAGACCGCCACGGAGGCGATGCCTTCATCGCGAGCGGCGCGGATGATGCGAACGGCGATTTCACCGCGGTTGGCGATCAGCACCTTGCTCAGCGGATGGGTTACTGCGGCGGTGCCTTCGTTGGCTGATCGCTGCACGGGATTTGCGGACTGCTCCGAATTTGCTGACAAGGCGTCTCCTTCTTTCCTTCAGGGAGCCTAGCGCGGTTTTGTGGGTTCCGCCGATATTACTTGCGGATTCCGCGCGTAAAGCGCCCAGCCTTTGTAGGGTTGCTACAAAGGCCTGCGAATTAGCTCACTCAGCCCGGAGCAGCGCGGGATCTGCGGCGCCGGTGGTCCACAGTTCAGTGATGCCCACCTGCGCCTGGCCCAGCAGCCCGCGGAGGGTGGAAATGGACAGCCCGACGACGGCGTGCGGGTCGCCGTCGACCTTGCGGATGAAGGCCCCGCCGTAGCCGTCAATCGTGAAGGAGCCGGCGCACTGCAGCGGCTCGCCCGTGGCGATGTAGGCGTCGATTTCCTCCGGGGCCATCTCCATAAAGTAAACCTCGGCGGAGGTGACGTGTCCGAGGGTTGCGCCGGACCCGGCCGCCCCGGAGTCCCCGGACTCTTCGGTGTCGCGGCAGTCGACAAGCCAGTGGCCCGTGTGCAGCACGCCCTTGCTGCCGCTCATCCGGAGCATCCGCTCCCGGGCGACGTCGGCCGTGTACGGTTTGCCGTGCGCCTCGCCGTCGAACTCGAACACCGAATCGCAGCCGATCACCAGCGCGCCGTCGGCTTCGGGCAGGGAGGCGACGGCCTCGGCCTTGGCCCGGGCCAGCAGCAGAGCGGTGTCGTGCGGATCCGTGACACCGTAGCGGGCCTGGACGGCGTCCTCATCAACATCGGAGACGAGAATCTCGTGCCGGATGCCGGCGTCGGTGAGCAGCTTGGTGCGGGCGGGGGACTGGGAGGCAAGAATGAGGCGGGTCACCGCTCCAGCCTAGTTCCCGGGGCTGAATGCTGCCGTGCATTTTTGTCAGAGGTCGCTGGGAGAGTTGGTTCATGGAAAGGAACCAGAGGCTAAACCGGGGGCCAGGTCATGGGCCAAGCAAGGGGCCAGCCCAGGACGAGGGAGACGCGTTCCGTGGCCTGATCGCGCGGTGCGGTGCCGCGCTTGATCAAATGCCCGAGCCCACGGGCTGCGCAGCAGAGTTGCTTGAAGCTATCCGGCGGCTGGACGAGCTCAGTGCAGCGATGGATGATGTCACGACCCGGTTGGAAGTGGCGGTGATTCTTCGCCGTGCGCCGACATGCACCTCAGGCATAGGGACCTCGCCCATGGCCGCCAAGGCAGCTGACCGGCTGCGGCTGGCCATCAATAATGTCATAGCTCTCCGGGAGACTTGAACCATGAACGGCACGGAGACAGCCATGGCAGCACCGGCAGCAGCCGGGGGTAATTGCGACTGTCGTTGCGGTAAGGGTGTGGCAGATGAAGAGGCGGCCGCAGCGCGGCGCAGCGTGGTGCCGGAGTTGGATGGGGCTCAGCCGGAGATGCGGGAACTGGATGAGACCAGCCTGAACGGTGCTGAGCTGGACGGGGCATCGTTGATTGCTGAGATCCGGGGCCTGGAAGATGAGAAGTCCGCTCTGGCTGCCCGTCAGGCCCGGCTGACCGTCGCGTTCGACCTGCTCCAGCGCCGTGAACAGGCCGACGCCGGCATGCCCGCGGCCGAGCTCGGGGCCGGGGTCGGCGCGCAGATCGCCTTGGCCCGGCGCGAATCTCCCGCCAAGGGCGGCCGGCTCCTTGGCCTGGCCAAGGCCCTCGTCACCGAAATGCCCCACGCCCTCGCCGCGCTGGAGGCCGGGCAGCTCAACGAATGGCGCGCCACCCAGTTCGTGAAAGAAACCGCCTGCCTGTCCGCGGAGGACCGCACCGCCGTCGACGAAGAGCTCGCCGCCGACACCGGGACGTTCGACGGCGCCGGAGACCGGCAAATCATTGCCGCGGCGCGGGCCGCCGCGTACCGCCGGGACCCGCGCACCGTCACGCAGCGGGCCGCCCACGCCGCCACCGACCGGACCGTGACCCTCCGCCCGGCCCCGGACACCATGTGCTACGTCACCGCCCTGCTCCCCGTCTCCGCCGGCGTCGCCGTGCACGCCGCCCTGACCCGGCACGCCGACAGCGCCCGCAACAACGGGGACCCCCGCACCCGCGGGCAGCTCAAAGCCGACGCCCTGGTCGAACGCATCACCGGCACCCCCGGCGGGATCACCGGCATCGAAATCCAGCTCGTCATGACCGACCGCACCCTCCTCCAGGGCGACAGCGAACCCGCCCGGCTCCCCGGCTACGGCATCGTCCCCGCCACCTGGGCCCGGAACCTCCTCACCTATGGAGGACAAGCCGCCCGCGCACGCCAAAAACCAGAACACGGCACGGGAACCGAGGGCGGTGCGGGAACAGCGGGCACGGGCACGGCAAGGGACAAGGATAAAGCCTTCAATGTCTGGCTCCGCCGGCTCTACACCGCTCCCGGCACCGGCGAACTCACCGCCCTGGACTCCCGCGCCCGGCTCTTCCCGCCCGGACTCCGCCGCTACATCCAAGCCCGCGACGACACCTGCCGCACCCCGTACTGCGACGCCCCGATCCGCCACTTCGACCACATCATCCCCTGGCACCGCGGCGGACCCACCACCCAGGCCAACGGCACCGGACTCTGCGAAGCCTGCAACCACACCAAAGAAACCACCGGCTGGACCGTCTCACCCCGGCCAGGCCCCAGACACAGCATCGAAGTCCAAACCCCCACCGGCCACACCTACCACTCCACCGCACCCCCACTGCCCGGCACCCAACTGACCGGCACCCAACTACCCGGCACCCAACTGCCCGGCACCCAACTGACCGGGCCACCACCGCTGGGAATTGCCGGACCAGCCGCCGACCCCAACCACCACCGCCGCAAACTCCGACACCGCCTGAAGACAGCCAGGCGGGCACAGTCCGCGATTTCGCTGGCGGCCTGAGTTGCGGCACGACCGTCACGTGCGACCCATTGAGCACACAACGCAGCCGCCCGCCGATCCAAACGATCGTCGGGCGGCTGGAGTGGGGGCGTCGCGGCGGCGGGTCCTTCGGGCCCGCCGTGCCGGTCAGCGCGCGGCGACTTCCTCGGGCTCAGGCTCGCCGATGTCCGCCGTCGAGGTTGCAGGTTTGCGCAGCTTGGCGCCTTCCACATCGACGTCCGGGAGGATGCGGTCCAGCCAGCGCGGCAGCCACCAGGCCTTTTCGCCCAGCAGATACATCACGGCCGGGACGATCGTCATCCGGACCACGAAGGCATCAATCAGCACACCGAAGGCCATGGCAAAGCCGAGCGGGCGGACCATGTTCAGGTGCGAGAAGATGAAGCCCGAGAACACGCTGACCATGATGATCGCGGCCGCCGTGACCACGGCCGCGGCGTGGCTGAAGCCCGAGCGGACTGCATGCTTGGCCGATTCGCCGTGCATGTAGGACTCGCGCATGCCGGAGGCGATGAACACCTGGTAGTCCATGGCCAGGCCGAACAGCACACCGATCAGGATGATCGGCAGGAAGCTCAGCACGGCGCCCGGGTTCTCGACGCCGAAGATGCCCCCCAGCCAGCCCCACTGGTAGACCGCGACGACGGCGCCGAACGCGGCGGCGAGCGAGAGCAGGAATCCGCCGGTGGCCAGGAGAGGCACCCAGATGGAGCGGAACACGAGCAGCAGCAGGATCAGCGAGAGCCCCACCACGATGGCCAGGTACGGCGGCAGTGCATCGCCGAGCTTGGTGGACACGTCGACGTTGCCGGCGGTCTGTCCCGTGAGGCCGATGCTGACGCCGGTGGTGTCCTTGATCTGGTCCTTTTCGGCGCGCAGCTCGGAGACCACCTGGACCGTGCTGGCGCTGGCCGGCCCCTCGTTGGGAATGACCTGGAACACCGCGGTGCGGCGGTCCTCGCTCAGCGCCAGTGGCACGGCGGCGGCGACGTTCTCCGTCTCGCGGAGGATGTCCGCGACGTCGAACTGCTTGGCCTGGGCTTCGGCGTCGGTCAGTCCCGCGGGGAAGTCGCCCACCACGATGATCGGGCCGGTCATGCCCTCGCCGAAGCTGCGCTTCGTGACGTCGTAGGCCTGGAACGCCGGCGAGGCGACCGGCTCGGAGCTGGCGTCCGGCAGGGCGAGCCGCAGCTGGCTGGCGGGCAACGCCACAACTCCCAGCAGTACAACACCGGCCAGCAGCGCCAGCCACGGGTGCTTGGTGACAATGCCGCCCCAGCCGTGGCTGCTGCGGTATTCATCCCTGGCCCGGTCCTCGGTTTCGTGGCCGGGAGCGGCATTGTGCTTTTCGGCCTTGGCCCACGCCCGCTTGGAGATCAGCTTCCGGCCCACAAGGGAGAGGACGGCCGGGGTCAGGGTCAGGGCGACGACGACGGCCACTGCCACCGTTCCGGCGGCGGACAGGCCCATGACGGCAAGGAACGGAAGGCCCGGAACGACCAGGGCCGCGAGGGCGATGATGACGGTCAGGCCGGCGAAGAGCACGGCATTTCCGGAGGTGCCGGTGGCCAGCGCCACTGACTCCTCGTGGTCCATCCCGGAGAGCAGCTGGCCGCGGTGCCGGTTGACGATAAACAGGGAATAGTCGATTCCGACGGCCAGGCCGAGCATCAGCGCCAGCATGGGGGAGATGGAGCTCATGTCCACGGCGCCGCTCAGGGCGAACGTGGCGCCCACCCCCACGGCGACGCCGACCAGTGCCATCAGCAGCGGAAGGCCGGCGGCGATCAGAGTGCCGAGCATAATGATCAGCACCAAAGCTGCCACCGCGATGCCGATGATTTCGGCGGCGCCGAAGAGCTCGGAGATGTCCTCGCTGATTTCCTTGCTGGGCAGGGCTGTCACGTCAGCGGCGGAAACCTCGCCGACGATGTCCTGGACCTCCTGGCGGACCTCGGGGCTGAGGCCGTTGATCGAGGTCTTGAACTGGACCTGCGCGATCGCGGCCTTTCCGTCCTCGGAGACGAAGCGGAGACCCTGGGAGGCCTCCAGCTGCCGCGCGCCGAGCGCCAGCTGTGCTTCGCCGGCCTCCAGTTCCCTGGTGCCGGCGTCGAGCTTTGCCTGTCCTTCGGCGAGGGCCGCCTTCTGCTGGCCAAGCTGCTGCTCGATCGCAGCGGGGGGCATACCGGCGGCGGTCATCTGCTGTTCGGCAGCCGCCAGCTGGGCTTTGCCGGCTGCGAGTTCGGCGGCCGATTTCTCCAGCTGTGCCTTGCCGGCGGCGGACTGCTCTTTACCGGCCGCGAGGTCGGCGGCGGCCTTGTCCAGCTGCGCCTGGGTGGCGAACGGGTCCACCGTGCCCTGAACGTCGGGCAGGGTTTTGAGCTTGGTCAGCGCCGCGGTGACGGCTTCCTTGCCCGCCTGGCTGAACTCGTCGCCGTTGGCTTCGAAAACAACGCTGGCGGAGCCGCCTGAAGAGGAGGGAAGCTCAGTCTTGAGCTTGTCCGCCATCTGCTGGGTTTCGGTTCCCGGGATCTGGAAGTTGTTGGACAGGGTGCCGTGGAAGGCGGCGGCCGCGCCGCCCACCGCCACCATCACTGCGAGCCACAGGGAGATGACCAACCAGCGGTGGCGGTAAGAGAACTTGCCGAGACGGTAGAGCAATAGGGCCATGTCAGTGCCGATCTGGGGAAGGGGCGGAGGTGTCGGCCGGGGTCGCAGCCGGCGTGGCTGCTGCCGGAGTGGTGTCAGGGCGGGCGAACCCGGAGCCCAGCAGGGTCATGGAATCGATCAGGAGTTGGCGCAGGCTGGACAGGGACTCCGGCGTGAGGGATCCGCCGCACCGGGAGAACCAGACGTCCATGGCGGCTTTGCCGCACGAGATCACGGAACCGGCCAGGGCTCGGAGGTACAGCTCATCGAGCTCGACGCCGGCAGCCCCGCGGGTACGCTCGCGGGCCGCGCTGATGATCTGCACGGTGCAGTGGTCCCAGGCTTCCAGCTCGGACCGGCTGAGTTGCGGATTGGCCTGGCCCAGGCTGTACAGCTCGGCCAGCGGAGCCACTGTCATGGGGTCTGCGAGCTCCACGAGGGCGGCGCGGGCCGATTCCATAAACGGTTCTCCGGCGGGACGCAGCCGGAATTGCTGGAGTGCCTTGTCCAGGAAGCCGAAAGTGACGGCGGCGATGGCCGCTTCGGTGCTGCCGAAGTAGTTGAAGAAGGTGCGGCGGGAGATGCCGGCGGCGTCGGCAATGTCCTCCACCGTGAAGTTCCCGGGGCCGTTGGACCGGAGCAGCGCCAAGGCGGCGTCGGTGATGGCCTGGCGGGTGGCCGCTTTGTTCAGCTCACGGCGCGACAGTACTGACGGTGGTTCAGCGGGCGCGGGGGATGCCGGCGGCGCGGTTGTGCTGGGAGACGGGGATGCGGACACGCAATTACACTACGTGCATGTTTGCACTCAGGGCAACTTTTTATCGGCGTCGGGCGTCGTCAGGAAAACGGACTGCCCGGTGGCGCCCGGCTCTCCTTCCGGGAGGGGGATGGCGAAGACGGCCGTGCCGTACGCGCAGACCTCGGTCCAGGTGGTTCCCAGCTGCGAATTGTCGAAGCGCATGGCCACGATGGCGTTGGCCCCGCGCTGCTCCGCCTCTTTGACCATCCGGGCCATGACCTCCTGCCGGCTTTCATAGAGCATGCGGGTCATTTCGGGCAGTTCCCCGCCGCCGATCGAGCGGAAGCCCGCCATGACCTGGCCCCCGATATCGCGGGCGCGGACGGTCAAACCCATCACTTCGCCGAACACGGCGTCGATCCTGTGGCCGGGGATGTCATCGGAGGTCACGATCAGCATGACCCGAGCGTACCCAGTCCGGGGCCGTCCGGAGCCGTAAACCGGCGAATAAGCCGGGGAAAGTCTTCCGAACCAGGTGCACGGGAGGCTCCGGAACCTTCACAGGAACATGAAAGCTTCCGAACAGCTCCCGCTGAAGCGGCCCGCGCAGACTGGAATCACGTCTTGAACGAGACAATCACCGCTACGAGCCGTGGCAGCACGGCCGAACCAGGAGACAGCACATGTCAAGCACCAATAGAATGACGCTCGCCATTTCGGCCGGGGCCTTGGCCCTCGGCGCCGGGCTTGGAGTCACCGGGATGGCTTCCGCCGCCACCACCACTCCGACGCCGACCCCCAGCGCCTCGGCAGAGGCGGCGCCCGGAACCTCCGGCGCCGACGGAATGCGCGGCCATGGCCATGGCCACGGCAGGGGCGGGGACCGCGGCGGCGCCCAAGCTGCCGAACTGGCCGCCAAACTTGGCGTGGAGGAGGCCAAAGTGACAGAGGCGCTGCAGGCCTTCCGCGAAGCCAACAAGCCCACCACACCGCCCGCCGAGGGCACCAAGCCGGACCGCGCAGCGCGGGACGCGGCCCTCGCCAAGTCGCTGGCGGAGTCGCTGGGAATTGAGGAATCCAAGGTCACCGCGGCGCTGGAGGAACTGCGGACCGCCGCCCAGGCTGACCGCGCCGCGGCGTTGAAGACCAAGCTGGACAAGGCTGTCACCGACGGCACCCTGACCCAGGCCGAGGCTGACGCCGTCAACAAGGCCGTGGAGAAGGGGGTCATTGGGGGCGGCGGACACTAGGACCTATCGGGCCGCCGTCCGGGCCCCCGGCTGGCAGGCGACCCGTCTCAACGGCGCTTCCTAACAGAAGAAGTCCCCGGGAGCTTCCCGGGGACTTCTTCTGTGGTGGCTTGGAGCGGCGGTCAGGCCTTGGCGTCGGCCAGTTCGCGGCCTTCCGGCGACGCTGCGGTGCCGGAAGAACCGCCGTCGGCCGAGCCGGCGACTGTCGTGTCGGCGTCGACTGTACCGTCGACTTCGTCGCTGAACGGGTCACCGTTGCGCGGCGCGTTGTACAGCGACTCGTCCAGGATGCCCTGGCGCTTGGCCACGATGGTGGGGATCAGGGCCTGCCCGGCCACGTTGACCGCGGTGCGTCCCATGTCCAGGATCGGATCGATCGCCAGAAGCAGCCCGACGCCGGCCAGCGGCAGCCCCAGCGTGGAGAGCGTCAGGGTTAGCATCACGACGGCGCCGGTGGTGCCGGCGGTCGCGGCCGAGCCCAGCACGGATACGAGGGCGATCAGCAGGTACTGGGTGAAGTCGAGCTGGATGCCGAAGAACTGGGCCACGAAGATCGCGGAGATGGCCGGGTAGATCGCGGCGCAGCCGTCCATCTTGGTGGTGGCGCCGAGCGGGACGGCGAAGGAGGCGTAGCCGCGGGGGACGCCCAGGCTGCGTTCGGTCACGCGCTGGGTCAGCGGCAGGGTGCCCACCGAGGACCGGGAGACAAAGGCCAGCTGCACGGCCGGCCAGACGCCGGAGAAGTACTGCCGGACGGACAGGCCGTGGGTGCGGACCAGGACCGGGTAGACCACGAACAGCACCAGGGCCAGGCCCACGTAGATGGCGAACGTGAACTTGCCAAGGGAACCGATGGTGTCCCAGCCGTAGATCGCCACGGCGTTGCCGATCAGGCCGACCGTGCCGATCGGGGCGATCCGGATGATCCACCAGAGGACCTTCTGGATCACGGCGAGGGCGGAGGCATTGAGGTTCAGGAACGGCTCGGCCGCCTTGCCCACCTTCAGCGCGGCAATGCCGACGGCGACGGCGATCACCAGGATCTGCAGGACGTTGAAGCTCACCGTGGTGGTGGCGACGTCCTCCGTGATCGTGGTGCTGGCGCCGAGGCCCAGGAAGTTCTTCGGGAACAGGCCTGTCAGGAACGCCCACCAGCTGCCCACCTTGGACGGTGCCTCGCCTTCGCCGGTGAGGCCGGTGTTGGCGCCGGGCTGCAGGAGCACGCCCAGCCCGATGCCGATCAGCACGGAGATCAGCGCGGTGATGGCGAACCAGAGCAGCGTGTTCCAGGCCAGCCGGGCGGCGTTGGAGACGGCGCGCAGGTTGGAGATGGAACTGACCACGGCGGTGAAGATAAGGGGCACAACGGCGGTCTGCAGCAGCGAGACGTAGCTCGAGCCGATGGTCTGCAGGGTGGCGCCGAGGGCGTTCGGGTCCGCCTTGGTGCTGCCCGTGTACTTGGCCACGAGGCCAAGGCCCAGGCCCACGATCAGGGCGGCAATGATCTGGAAGCCGAACGAGCCGGCCCATTTGGGCAACTGGATGCCGGTCTTTCCGGCAGGTGCGGGGGTGCTTGTCTGAGTGGTCACCGGATCACGCTAGGACCAGTGCAACTATCACGACGAAAGGATGTTGAGAAATGTTACGCGGCCAGCATTCGGTCCCGACATCCGGATCCCCGGAACCACGCCGCAAAACCACCCGTTTGTGAAGTTATTCCAGCCTCCGGTGTGGCGATTGTCTCCCCGGTCCGCGCCGAGTCGGCAGTTCTGGCAATGTTTCCGAAGAACACTGCCGCGAACTGCCAACTCGCGCATGTCCCCGGGGATGGGCATCCGGCACCGCGAACGGCTCGGGGAGCAGCAAGCAGCGGCGCGGCAGTCTTCCGGAAGCGTGCGTCTAAGCGAGGGCCCACGCCGTCAGGGTTCCCTGGCCGAGCTTGCGAGGCTAGGGAGACGGTGGGGAGAACGAGCGAGCACGCGGAGGAAGGCGGCCGTGCCGCTGCACCACACGGGACCCGACCTACCCCAGGAGCGCGCGCTTCAGGGTGTCGAGGCCTACGGAGCCGATGTTGAGGGCCTTCGTGTGGAAGGCCTTGAGGTCGAAGCCCGGGCGGGATTCGAGCTCGGCGCGGATCTGCTCCCAGAGCCGCTGGCCCACCTTGTACGACGGCGCCTGGCCCGGCCAGCCGAGGTAGCGGGTGAACTCGAAGTTGAGCTGGCCCTCGCTGATGGCCAGGTTCTGCTTCAGGAACTCGTAGCCCTTGTCCGGGGTCCAGGTGCCGGACCCCCAGCGCGCGGGAACCTCGAGTTCCAGGTGGACGCCGATGTCGAACACCACGCGGGCCGCGCGCATCCGCTGCATGTCCAGCATGCCCATGTGGTCGCCCGGATCCTTGAGGTAGCCCAGCTCCTGCATGAGCTTCTCGGCGTAGAGCGCCCAGCCTTCGCCGTGCCCGGAGGTCCAGCAGACGTTCCGGCGCCACTTGTTGAGCAGTTCGCGGCGGTAGGTGGCGGTGGCGACCTGAAGGTGGTGGCCGGGGACGCCCTCGTGGTAGACCGTGGTGGTTTCGGCCCAAGTGGTGAAGGTGTCTTCTCCCGGCGGTACGGACCACCACATGCGGCCCGGACGGCTGAAGTCGTCCGAGGGGCCGGTGTAGTAGATGCCGCCCTCGTCGGTCGGGGCAATCTTGCACTCCAGGGTCTTCATGACGTCCGGGATGTCGAAGTGGACGCCCGCGAGGTCCGCCACGGCCTTGTCCGAGAGCTCCTGCATCCACGCCTGGAGGGCGTCGGTGCCCTTGAGCTGCCGCGCGGGGTCGTTGTTCAGGACCTCCTTGGCTTCCTCGATCGTGGCACCGGGCCGGATCTCCTCGGCCACCCGCTCCTGCTCGGCGATCAGGCGGTCGAGTTCCTGCACGCCCCAGGCGTACGTTTCCTCGAGGTCCACCGTGGCGCCGAGGAAGGCGCGGGAGGCCAGCGAGTAGCGCTCGCGGCCGACTGCGTCCTTCTCGGGGGCCACGGGCAGCAGCTCGGACTCCAGGAATCCGGCCAGCCGGGAGTAGGCCACCCTGGCGGCGGCAGCGCCGGCGTCGAGCCTGGACTGCACGTCCTCGGGCAGCGGTCCGTCCGCGGTCTTGGCGCCTGCGGCCAGCTTCGCGAAGAACCCGTCCTCGGCGGCGTGCTTGGTGGTCTGCTCGATGACGATTTTCACCTGCCGCGCGGCGGCCACCTTGCCGTCCTCCTTCGCGGAGCGCAGTGATTCGATGTAACCGTCCAGCGCGGCGGGGACGTTGTGCGCACGCCCCGCAATGTGGTCCCACTGTTCGGCGGTGTCCGTCGGCATCAGGTCGAAGATCGCCCGGATCTCCTGGGCGGGCGAGGCGATGTTGTTCAGCTCGCCGAGGTCCCAGCCGGATTCGTGGAGTTCCAGCTGCAGGCCCAGGCGCTCGCGCATGGCGTCCAGGGTGACGGCGTCGACGTCGTCCACCGGCTCCAGTCCGTCCAGCGCGGCGAGGGCCTCCCGCGCGGCGGCAGCGAACTCCCGGTGCCCGGCGGGGGAGAAGTCCTGGTATTCGGTCTCATGTCCGGGGAGGCCGAGTTCGGTGGCGAAGCTCGGGTTAAGCCGGATGAGGGTGTCCGTGAAGGCGTCGGCGACGGCATCGATAGCGGTCTGCGGGCGCACGGCTGATGTGTTTTCAGTGGTTTCGATAGTCACCCGAAAGACACTAGCCGGGCTGCCGCCGTTATGAAAGGGTTGCTGAACTTTTCGCCCGCGAGTTTGTCTTAACCCCGGCTGCGCTTCCACGAGCCGGGACCCGGCCTTGGCGCGAGCTGCAGCTGCTGACGGCGGATCCAGTGCCGGGCGCCGGGCTTTTCCGGTGCCGGCGCTGCGCCGCTGTCCAGCGAGAGGACGACGGCGGCCAGCGCCGCGAGCTCTTCCGGCGTCGGGTCGCCCTTGGCAACGGCGATCAGGGGCTGCTCCGCCGGCGCGGTTTCGGCGGGCTCGGTTCCGGGCGTCACAGCGGGATGTTCCCGTGCTTCTTGGCGGGCAGGCTGGCCCGCTTGTCCCGCAGGGCACGCAGGCCCTTGATGATCTGCACCCGGGTCTCGGACGGGGCGATGACCGCGTCCACATAGCCGAGCTGCGCGGCCTGGTACGGGTTGAGCAGTTCTTCCTCGTACTGCCGGATGACCTCGGAACGTTTGGCCTCGACGTCGCCGCCGGTCTCCGCCACCGCGGCGAGCTCGCGGCGGTACAGGATGTTGACCGCGCCCTGCGCGCCCATCACGCCGATCTGGGCGGTGGGCCAGGCCAGGTTGAGGTCCGCGCCCAGCTTCTTGGAGCCCATCACGATGTACGCTCCGCCGTAGGCCTTGCGGGTGATAACGGTCAGCTTCGGCACGGTGGCCTCGGCGTAGGCGTAGAGGAGCTTCGCGCCGCGGCGGATGATGCCCTGGAACTCCTGGTCCTTGCCCGGCAGGAAGCCCGGGACGTCCACAAGCGTGATGATCGGAATGTTAAAGGCGTCGCAGTGCCGGACAAAGCGGGCAGCCTTCTCTGAGGCGGCGATGTCCAGGGTTCCGGCGAACTGCATCGGCTGGTTGGCGATGATACCGACGGTATGGCCTTCCACCCGGCCGTAGCCGATGATCACGTTCGGGGCGTAGAGGGACTGCATCTCCAGGAAGTGCGCGTCGTCCACGATCTGCTCGATGACCTTGCGCATGTCATAGGGCTGGTTGGCCGAGTCGGGGATGAGGACGTCCAGGGCGAGGTCGTCGTCGTCGAGCTCTAGCTCCTGGGAATGCTCCAGGACGGGGGCCTCGGAGAGGTTGTTCGATGGCAGGAAGTCCAGGAGTTCGCGGACGAACTCGACGGCGTCGGCCTCGTCCGAGGCGAGGTAGGTGGACGTGCCCGTGTTGGCGTTGTGCTGGCGGGCGCCGCCGAGGGTTTCCATGTCCACGTCTTCGCCGGTGACGGTCTTGATCACGTCGGGGCCGGTGATGAACATGTGCGAGGTCTTGTCCACCATGACCACATAGTCGGTCAGGGCGGGGGAGTAGGCCGCGCCGCCGGCAGAGGGGCCCATGATGAGGGAGATCTGCGGGACGACGCCGGAGGCATGGACGTTGTTGCGGAAGATGTCCGCGAACATGGCCAGTGAGGCGACGCCTTCCTGGATGCGGGCGCCGCCGCCGTCGAGGATGCCCACCACGGGACAGCCGTTGCGCAGCGCGAACTCCTGGACTTTCACGATCTTCTCGCCGTTGACCTGGCTCAGCGAGCCGCCGTAGACGGAGAAGTCCTGGCTGTACACGGCCACGGGGCGGCCGTCCACGGTGCCGTAGCCGGAGACCAGGCCGTCGCCCAGCGGCTTCTTCTTTTCCATGCCGAAGGCGGTGGAGCGGTGCACGGCCAGGGCGTCGAATTCAACGAAGGAGCCGGCGTCCAGCAGCAGGTCGATGCGCTCGCGGGCGGTGTTTTTGCCGCGGGCGTGCTGCTTCTCGATCGCTTCCGGGCCGGAGGGCTGCTCAGCACGGGCCTGGCGGTCGCGGAAATCGGCAATCTTTCCCGCGGTCGTGGTCAGATCGTGGCTCATCAAGTGTCTCCGGCTCTGTCGCTGATGGTTGTGGTGCTGAATCGTGTGCTGCTGGTAGTGCTGCGCTGCTGGTATCGCTGGCCGGCCCTGTCCTCGTGGCGTTTTAGTCGGTATCCACAAAAGCCCGGCCCTGTTGGCAAGTCTAGTGACGGCATTGGCCCACGCCGCTGTAGAAACCCTACAATTTTCGGCCGGATGCCCCTGCCGTTCGGGTCCCGGGCGGACCCGCCGCCGCGTTCCGGCCCGGTTACCTCCGGCCGCGCCCGGCCCGGGCGCCGGAATTCCGGGGAGGGGCAGTTCCCTTCCGTGTCCGGGGCAGGAGTAACCGGGCGGGAACGCCCCGGTCCACCCCCGCGCGGTATGTTACTGACCAGTAACATCGGCTAGAGTGTCCTCATGACTTTGAGCAACGACGCTTCGGGCGCCGCCCCGCATCCCCAGCAGTCCGGGTCCCAGCAGCCCGCGCCCCAGCAGCCCGCGCCCCAGCAGCCCGGGCCCTACCAGGCCGCCGGTTCCCTCCAGGGCCGCACCATCCTCATCTCCGGGGGAAGTCGCGGGATCGGACTGGCCATCGCCACCCGCGCAGCGCGCGACGGCGCCAACATCGTCCTGATGGCCAAAACCGGTCAGCCGCACGCCAAACTCGAAGGCACGGTCTACTCCGCCGCCGAACAGATCGAGGCGGCCGGCGGTCAGGCCTTGCCGCTGGTGGGGGATGTGCGCAACGACGCCGACGTCGCGGGCGCTGTCTCCGCCGCCGTGGAACGCTTCGGCGGGATCGACATCGTCATCAACAACGCCTCCGCGATCGACCTGTCCACCACCGACGACGTCGACATGAAGCGCTACGACCTGATGCAGGACATCAACGTCCGGGGCACCTTCCTGCTCTCCAAGCTGGCCCTGCCCGCCCTGCGCGAATCCGGCGCCGGGCACATCCTGACGCTCTCCCCGCCGCTGAACCTGGATCCCAAGTGGGCCGGTATGCACCTTGCCTACACCATGGCCAAGTACGGCATGAGCCTGACCACCCTGGGCCTGGCCGAGGAACTGAAGGCCGACGGCATCAACGTGAACTCCCTGTGGCCGTGCACCCTGATCAACACGGCCGCCATCCGCAACATGCCGGGCGGGGAAAAGATCGTGCGCGGCGCCCGCGGCCCCGAAATCATGGCGGACGCGGCCCACGCCGTGCTGACCGGCAGCCATGCGGTTCCGGAGTCCGGCAGCAGGAGCGGCAATTTCTACACGGACGAGCAGGTCCTGGCCGCCGCCGGCGTCACGGACTTCACGCCGTACAGCCTGGGCGCCCCGGAAGACCGGCTGATTCCTGACATTTTCCTCTGAGTTATCTGTGGGCAGGTCCGGAGCCGACGGCGGCGTAACTCGGTAGGATTCAAAGCATGGAAGCCGCGCAGGAAGCCCCGGACCGTCCGCCCCTCGACGTGAACGCCCTCAGTGATGAGGCGTTTCTCTCAGCCAACGGCATTCCGCGGCTCACCGTTGTGGAGTCCACCGGGTCCACCAACGCGGATCTGCTGCGCGGAGCCGCCGAGGACCCCTCGGCCTATCCGGACCTCACCGTGCTCACCGCCGAATACCAGAGCGCCGCCCGCGGCCGGCTGGACCGCCGCTGGGAAGCACCCGCCGGCAGTGCCGTCTCCGTGTCGCTGGTGCTGCGGCCGGTCAACGCTGAGGGACGTCCGCTGCCGACCCAGAGCTACTCCTGGCTCTCGCTGCTCGCGGCACTTGCCCTGCGCGAGGCGCTCCTGGAAACCGCCGGGATCCCCGCGGAACTCAAGTGGCCCAACGACGTCCTGGTCCGCGGCCGGAAGATTGCCGGCATCCTGGCCCAGCTGGGCCCGATGCAGGGCGGCGCCGTGCCGCCCGTTGTGCTGGGGACAGGGCTGAACGTCACGCTCACCGAGGCCGAACTGCCGGTGCCCACCGCCACGTCCGTCCTGCTGGAACAGCCGACGTCGGTGGACCGGACCGGGCTGCTGAAGAGTTATCTGTCCCGGTTCGCGACGCTCTACCGCAGCTTCTGCAACGCCGACGGCGACCCCGCCGCCGGGATGGCCGGCGGCCCGTCACTGCACAAGCGGATCGAGCACGTGCTCACGACGCTGGGCAAGCAGGTCCGCGCCCAGCTTCCCGGTGACCACGAAATCATTGGCCACGCCACCCGCCTGGACGACTACGGCTCGCTTATGGTGATCGACTCCGGAGGACACGAGCACGTGGTGACGGCCGGCGACGTGGTGCACCTGCGGCCCTGGACGCCCCCCGGCCAGGATTCGGGCGACGAAAGTGGCTATGCGTAAAGAGCTCCTCCCGGGCGAGCAAGTGATTGTGGTGACCCGGCCGCAGCCCCGGACCCTGATTTTTCCGGCGCTGCTGTTCATTCTGATTCCGGCGCTGGCCGCCTACGGCAGCGCCTGGATTGTGAAGGGCGGCCCGGCCCACTTCATGCCGCTGATTAAGGAGTCGGCCAGGCAGTGGACCCCCTGGCTGATCGGGGTCTGTATTGGTCTGGCGGCCTGGGTGTTGCTGGGCTACTGCCTGCCGCGGGTCATGACCTGGCACGCCACGAAGTACACCCTGACAAGCCAGCGGCTGGTTGCCCGTTACGGCATGCTCCGCCGGCGCGATCAGCAGGTTCCCCTGGCCGCCGTCCGTAATGTGGTCGTTCATCAGTCGTTGCTCCAACGCATCTTGCGTTCAGGGAACATATCCTTGGATACCGGGTACCCCAACAGCACGGTGGTCCCGGACGTTCCGGAAGTCGCGACGTTCCGTAACTTCATCCTCGACGCCATCGATGATCTCCCGCCTGCCGGGGACCTGGGCGCCGCGGATGTGCCATATGGCCAACGCCAGCCCCTGGCAGACAGGCCCTGGCCGATGGAGCCCTGGCCGGTAGAGACGAGAGAAGGTGGAAGAGATGAGCGCTGAGAACGTTCACCGGGAAACGGGACTGCTGGCGAACGAGCCGGCGCATGTTTCGGATGCCTTCGTTGAGGCCGCCAGCCTCGAAGCAGCGGTCCTCGACTCCCTGGCCGAGGCCGCGGAAGGCGTCCCTGCGGAGTCCGCCACTGCGCCGGACCAGACTGTTGCAGAATCCGACGACGCCGAATTGGCCGAGATCAACGCAGACGCCGAATTGGCGGACACGGACACGGACGCCGCGGCCGATTCGGCTGCGGGAGACAGCGGCGCCGACGACACCGACCTAGGAGACAGCGACGCCGACGACAGCGACGCCGACGACAGTGCGGAACAGCCGCCCGCTGCAGCTCCGCCCACCGGGGCCATGTCCGCCGAACGCATTGCCTTGAAAGCCCTCGAACAAAGGCTGCTTGGCGGGGAACGCAAGCTGCGCCGCCGTGAAGTTGCCTCCGGCGCCGGATTGTCCCTGCTCTCCGCCCGGAAACTGTGGCGGGCCCTGGGCTTTCCGAACATCGGTGACGAGGACGTTGCCTTCACTGAACGCGACCAGGCCGCGTTGAACACCATCGTGGACCTGGTCCGCGGCGGCAAACTCACCGAGGAAGCCGCAATCTCCGTCACCCGTGCAATCGGGCAGATGACGGACCGCATGGTGGTCTGGCAGGTCGAAGCCCTCGTGGAGGACATGGTCCAGAACCAGGGTCTTACCGACGCCGTCGCACGCAAGCGGCTGGTTGGCGAACTGCCGTCCCTCGTGGACGCACTGGAGGAAATGCTGCTCTATTCCTGGCGCCGCCAGCTCAACGCCGGTGTCCAGCGACTTGCCGTGCGCGCCGAGGCCGGGCTCGCCTCCAGCGAGGAGGGCCGCGAAGGCGACGAGGACGACGCCCCGCTGCCGCTGGCACGCGCCGTCGGGTTCGCGGACCTGGTTTCCTACACAAGCCTGTCCCGCCGGATGAACGAAAAGACCCTCGCCCAGCTGGTCCAGCGCTTCGAGAACAAGTGCGCCGAGATCATCTCGGTGGGCGGCGGGCGGCTGGTCAAAACGGTCGGCGACGAAGTGCTCTACATCGCCGAGACCCCCGCGGCGGGCGCCGAGATCTCCCTGGCCCTGTGCCAGGCCTTCACCGAGGACGAAATCCTTCCCCAGGCGCGCGTGGCCATGGTGTGGGGCCGCATCCTGTCCAGGCTCGGCGACATCTACGGTCCCACGGTCAACCTCGCGGCGCGGCTCACGGCCCTGGCAGATCCGGGAACGGTGCTGGTGGACTCCATGACCGCCGGCGCGCTGGAACAGGACGAACGGTTTGTCCTGCTGCCGCGACCGGCCGAGGACGTCCGCGGCTTCGGCGAAATCCACCCCGTGCAGCTCCAACGCGGCAGCGGCCGCGGACTCGTCCTCGATTAAGGCCGCCTGAGCTGGGCCGATGCCCATCCTGGCGGAGTTGACTCCGCCGGGGTTTCTCTAATCGATAGCTAATATGCAATAGTCGAAGCTATCTGGCACCAGCACGGGCGATGCCCCCTGCGCGGCGGCCGTGATCTTCTGGGGGACACAGCACACATGAAGACTTTCCTGTCAGCCCTGCGGCCAAAAACCCGCAGGCCGGAACAATCACGCCCGCTCACCGCCGGCCGCCGCCGTTTCCTGAGCGCAGCCGGCCTTGCCGTCGCCGCATCGGTCCTCATCACCGGCGCCATCATTTATCCGGGGTTTAAGACTGCGGAGGTGGAGTTGAATGATGGCGGGGTGTGGGTGGTGTCGAAGTCGAAGAATGCGGTGGGGCGGTTGAATTATCCGTCGCGGGTGTTGGATGGGGCGGTGACGCCGGCGTCGACGACGTTTGATGTGTTGCAGGATGCCGGGACTGTGTTTGTGGATGATTCGGCGGGTTCGACGTTGAATCAGGTGTCGGCTGCGCAGATGCGGTTGGGCGGGGATAAGAAGTTGCCGGGTTCGGCGGTGGTGAGTTTCGGGTCGCGGGTGATTGCGGTGACGGATGCGGCGCGGGGTTCGGTGTGGGCGTTGTCGCCGTCGACGGTGAATGGGTTTGATGAGGAGAA
>NZ_VEGI01000008.1 GCF_007679325.1 Arthrobacter sp. U41
CCCCGCGACACCAAACAAAGCGACAAACTGCAGGCACGCGAGGAGGAGGACATCCAACGCGGCCGCGAACTCCGCGAGCAACACCGCGACGCCAATAAAGACCAGCCCGCACTGCATGACCCGGGCGCTCCACCCAGCGGTGCCAGCAAAATGGACCGCAACTGATATCGATGCCCGTCTCAAGGTAGGGGGAGTCGACGGAAGCTGCCCGGGTGGGGGGACGAACTTGTGGGAGAGGCGTACGGACGCGTCTGCAGCGTTTCGTCAGGCGGTTTGGCCGGCCAGCCTTGCCGGCGCCCGCGAGCGCGCCGGCGCGGGGAACCGCAGACTCAGCTGCCCTCTCTTGCGGCGCGCCGTGAGGGCGTCCCTTCGTTTCACCATGCCAAGGCTTTTTTCTGCCGCGATTTGATAACCGACGTCTGCCCGCAGTTCGAGCAGGCTGTCCGGTATGTCTTGGACGTGGTGAAGACCGGGATGAAAAACAGGGTGAATTTTGTGGCGTGTTCTTGGAGTCGGTGATGAACGAACTGGCCGCAATACTGGCAGGTTGCTGGCCGGCCGGGCAGCTCGTTCAGGACGGTTTTGAGGCCGAAGAGGAGAAACATAGGTGGCGCCTTTCGAAGAGCGAGCAGATCACGCGTCAGGGGAGAGTCTGGCAGCGGTGGCGCTGCCTACTCGCTCATGGCCCGGAGTGCCGATAACTTCATGACTGGAAGCAGCCGGGGGAGCGTTGCTGTCTTTGCTGGTTTGCATTTGTTGATGTCATGACTGTTCATGGCGGCGCTGCACGACCTTGCCAGGCAGCGGGCCAATGAGTTGGGCGTCGAAGTGGCGTCTATATTCCGTCGGTGTGGTGGAAAAGGCACCGGCGAAGTTCTGTCGGAGGGTTACAGCGCTGCCGAAGCCGCAGTCAGCTGCAACCTGGTCTATGGACAGGTCGGTGCTTTCCAGCAGCCGCCGGGCAGCGTCGAGCCGTCGGGTGCGGATCCAGGCCGACGGCGTTGTCCCTGTTGACGTCCGGAAAGCGCGCACGAAGGTTCGACGACTCATGTGCGCCTGGGTGGCGAGACGATCGACGCTGAGGGGCTCGCTCAGGCGGCCCAGAGCCCACTCGAGCAAGCGCGCCATCGGGTCGTCTGAGGAGCGCGGCGGAACGGGGCGTTCAATGTACTGCGCCTGTCCGCCGTCCCGGTGTGGGGCGATGACCAGACTGCGGGCTACCCGGTTCGCCGCCTCCGCCCCGAGCCGGGCCCTCACCAGATGCAGGCACGCATCCAGTCCGGATGCCGTGCCGGCCGATGTCAACACGTCACCATGATCGATGTAGAGCACCGCCTTATCGAGAAAAACATCAGGGTGCCGGACAGCGAGGGAGTCGAACGCCTGCCAATGTGTGACGGCAGAACGTCCGGTAAGTAGACCAGCATCTGCTACGGGGATAGCGCCAAGACAGAGACCCAGGATAGTCACGCCCCGCTGGTGCGCCTGCTGAAGGACCCTGCGTAGGGATTCGCCGGGAGCGCGGCCGTCGTCGAACCATGAGGGCACCACGACGATGTCTGCCTCTTCCGCGGCGTTGGGGCCCTGGACACCTCCCAGTTGATAGCCCTCAGCCGTTCGAACGTGGCCCGCCTGATCGGAGAAAAGAATCGTCTTCCAATCGGCGATTCCTTGGCGCGTTACCTCGTCGAAAACCATCTGTGGAACTGCGAGGTGAAACATCGTCATGTCGTCGAAGGCATACACAGCGATGCGCATCCAGCCCCTCCTTCATATTTTGGCCCGGATCAATCGTATATGGGCATTCGTGCCACTGGTGGTCACGGCGTGGGATGCGAAGGATGGAAGGGTTGCCGTTTGGCGGCCAGCAAACCACTATCCGGGAGAACATCATGAGCACCCCTCGTCGCGCCCTTATCCTCATCGACGTCCAGCAGCAGTACTTCACTGGACCTCTTGAGATTCAGTACCCGCCGCACCAGGACTCTTTGGCGATGATCGTGCGAGCCGTGGACGCTGCGGCCGCTGCAGGCATACCCGTTGCGGCCGTACAACACAGTGCAGGCGAAGGCGCACCAGTCTTCGCGCCGGGCACACCGGAATTTGCACTTCACCCCGACATCGAACGCCGCAGAACCGATGCATGGAAGGGTGTCGTTAAGCAGTACGGCTCCGTCTATGCTGACACTGACCTCGCCGGTTGGCTGCGCCAGCATGACATCGACACCGTCACCCTCGTCGGCTACATGACCAACAACTGCATCCTGGCCTCGGCCGTTGAAGCGGAGTTCCTCGGCTTCACTACCGAAGTTCTCTCAGATGCCACGGGGGCCATCAACCTCGCCAACGACGCAGGATTCGCCGACGCAAAAACAGTGCACACCACCCTGCTCGCGCTGTTGAACTCAAACTGGGCCGCCGTCAGCACCACCGATGCCTGGGCCGATGCTCTTGAAGCCCAGGAGGCTCTGAAAAAGAGCGATCTCGGCAGCTCGGCAATAGCCGGGGCCGCACGCCTGACGCGGGTATAACCGGCTGCCTCGGCTCCTCCATTGGGGGAGCCGAGAACCCGGCATAGCCGGCCGTCAACGCCGGCAGTCGCGCCGGCGAAGACCACAGTCGGTCCGGCAAGGCGCGGGCCCCCCAGCGGAGCTCTCAGCCCAGGGAAGACAGGAGCTCCTCGCAGGCCTTTGCACAGCGGCGGCACGCTTCAGCGCAGCCCCGACAATGCTCGTGCATTCCGGCATGCTGCTCACACTCATCACCGCAGGCTTTGCATGCGATCCGGCATGTCTCAACGAGGGCCCGGGTGAGGTTTGCATCGTAGCCGGTGCGGCGGGAAAGGACGTTTCCGGTAGTGGCGCAAATGTCTGCGCAGTCCAAGTTGGTGCGGATGCACTTGGTTAACTCGGCCACCATGTCCTCGCTCAGGCAGGCATCGGCACAGGCGGTACAGGTCTGCGCGCATTCGAAACACGCAGCGATGCAGTCCGCCAGCTTCTGACGGTCAACGCCGCCGAGGTCTTTCGGATACGTTTCCAGCATTGAGGTGATATGACTCATTGGTCCGCTCCTGATCCATGCACGAGACGAGGATCCGACGGGCCGCCGGACCCTATATCGACAGTAGCCTTACTACTCTGGGTTTGACCACCCTGAAAAGGCGACCGGGAAGTTCGCCCGGAAAGGTGGAAAACGCCCGGAAGTTGCCGTGGAACACAACCTGGGGCTCACGTGCGATCCAACCATGTAAGTCTGGACCACGCCATTGGAACGATGCGTCAGCCAGGGGTCGATACAACTGCTTTGCATGGCATTGCCCGTTGCCGTTCAAAAAGGCCTCACGCGTCGAAGTGCGTCCGGACGCCTGCACCACCTTGTCCACCTGCTCTTCGGGGTGGCAGGCCTCTTGATGGCCCGCACGCCGCCCCGTCCAGGAACTTCCTCCTCTACGGTGGCATCGTCTACCTCGTGCTGTGGGCTCTTTGGTCACTTCGTTGGTGATGACAGCCCGGCGAACTTTGTCCCGGTCAACAACGCGGACAACTGGCTCCATCTGGTTCTGGGCCTGGGCATGATCGTGCAGGCACTGCTGCTTTCCCGAAGCACGGACAGGAGCCAGTCCCCGACCCGTTAGTGGCCACTGGATCGGGCAACAACGCCCGAGTCTTGCCGACGCTGCCTGCTCATGGCAACGGACCGGGGTGCGGTTACACGGGTGCCTGACGGTTCAGTCCAAGACCGGCAGCTTGGCGGTGGTGGGGCCCTGCAGGACGTCGCCGGAGGGTGTGAAGCGGGATCCGTGCAGCGGGCAGTCCCACGTGTGTTCGGCGTCGTTCCAGCTCAAAATTCCGCGCAGGTGGGTGCACACCGCCGACACCCGGCAGGTGACGCCGTCGACAGTGGAGACCGCGACGGGATTGCGGCCGTGCCTGACGATAATTCCTGCACCTTCGGCGGGGACCGTGTTTGTTGCGTTGTCAGGAGCGGCCGTTTCGGCTTTCGCCCATCCTTCGGCCATGGTTTTAACGGTGTCGGCGTTGAGTCCCACTGCGGAGGCGGCCCCGGCGGGTGACGTGACCCTATGGTGGATGGTATCGGCCCAGGGCAGTTGGCCGCCCAAGATGTCGGCGGTGATGGCCAGTGATGCTGCGATGCCGTTACTCATGCCCCATTTGTTGTAGCCCGTGGCGAAGAGAATCTTGCCTCCGCCGCGCGGCAGTTTGCCGAAGAAGGGCATGAGATTGGTGGCCTGGTAGTCCTCTCCCGACCAGGTATGGGTCGCTTCCGCCCCGGGGAAGTGCCGAAGCGTCCAGTCCAGCAGTTCATCCAGCCGGGCCTTGGGGGAGCGTTCCCTGCCGACGTGGTGTCCGTTGCCGCCCGCGATGAGGATTTCCCCGGTGTCGCTTGGGTACGTGCGGAGCGAGCGGCCGGGCGTCTCAGCGGACAGATACATGCCGGACGGGACGGTAGTCGAGGCCGGCACCCGGAACGCCGCGGCGTAGGACTGGGAGGCTCTCAGCTTGGCGAAGTACAGCCCGCGGTCCAGGATGGGGGCGCCCGTGGCCAGCACGACATGCCCGGCGTGAACGTCGCCGGAGTCGGTCCTGAGGGAGAGGGTCTTACCGTTGGTAACATTTCGGACCCGCACCCCTTCAACAAGAATCCCGCCATGGGCGCGAAAGTCCGCCGCGAGGCTCTCGAGGACGTCCATCGGGTTGAACTGGGCTTGGTCCGGGAGGCGGATGGCGCCGCGGGTGGCGAAAGGGAGCCCGGGATCTTTCACTTCTTCGACGGCCAGGCCCGCTGCACTGCTGACCGCAAGTTCCGACCGGATGCGGTCCGCCCCTTTATCGGATACCGCAAAGGTGTAAGCATCCCGGCGCTGGAAAGGGACCGCGTTGTCCTGGAGATGCCGGAGCAGCCAGGCCTGGCCTTCCCGGTTGGCTTCGACGTAGGCGTTAACGACCTTCTGCGGGTACTGCCGGCGCAGGCCTGACAGCACCGTGCCCTGAAGAAGGCTCAGCTTCGCGGTCGTGTTGCCGGTGGTCCCTGCCCCCACCGAATGGGCCTCCAGGACTGCCACCGTCATGCCGGACCTCGCGAGAAGGGTGGCGGTTGCCAGGCCGGTGATCCCGGCCCCGACGACGACGGCATCGTAGGTGGATCCCGGCGAGAAATCATCGACCGGAATCGCCCGGTCTCCGTCCAGCCAGAGTGACGTCATGACAACACTTCCTGTCCCTTGGGCGGAGTCATCAGGCGGTTTATGATCTCCGCGATCGGGAGAATCTGCTGCCGGTATTCGCGGCAGAGAATTTCCTGGACTGCGGCAGCAGCCTTTGGGTTCTCCGACGCCGTCGCCTCGGCGGCGTAGATGACGCGGAGGTTGTGGCCGAACGCATCCGCCGCTGTCTGTGCGATGCAGTTGTGCGTGGAGACCCCGGCGAGCACTATCGTGTCGACGTTCCAGTTCCGCAGCCGGAGCAGCAGATCCGTTCCCAGGAACGCACTGTCCCGGGTCTTCACCATCTGAGGCAGGCCTTTGACCGCGAGCCCGGGGACAAATTGAGCCTGGGCCGTGGCCCGGAAAATGAACCCCTGATCGTCCTCCAGCATGTTCAGGGTCCAGGTCGATTTGTCCTCTTCGTGCTCGGTTTTCACCAGCAGGACTTTCGTGGCCCTTTCCTGCGCTGCAGCGATCAGTTCATTGCAAGCAATGGTTACGCCCTCCCGGCAGTTGCTGAGGACCGGATCCTCGAAGAAGGCATTCTGCATGTCAATGATCAGTACCGCGATCATGGGCGTTCCCCCCTTCGTGGCCCTCCACGCCAGCAACGGGATCAGTACTACTGTCGGCTGGCGAGTGCGCCATTCGCATTCCTTCACGCAGTCTGATGCGGGCGCCGGGGACCCCTATAAGCGTTGCCTGACCGCCTCCTTCGGCTTCCAGATTCAGGTGCACGAGCCGATGCCGGCGCTCTTGAGCCAGAACGGTGAAGTGGGAACCGGCGAGTGTCAGGACTTGCCCCTCCCGGACTTCACGGAGGCTGTGCTTGAGAAACCAATCGTGGCCCGCGGTTTTCTTGCTCATGAGTCCGACCCCCTTTTTCGTGCTGCTGCCGGTGAGTATCCGCATTCACCGCGCAGGGCTACCCAGAGGTGCCCGCGCCGTTTCCACCTGCCGGCCCCTCTGGACCGGGGAACAACGTGTGCCCGGAGGGTCGTTTGGCGTGTGGCACTCATCAGTATGCTTACTATATGCCTGTCTGCATACCTGTGCCAGAGGCCTCCGCAACTCCCCATGACAGGGGGATGTGAATGGCAGATACGTGATGGCGAAGGCCGGCCTGGTCCCGTCCCTAGGCCAGGACAAGAAGGCCGGTTTGCTGGACCGGTTCTGACGCACCGGGTGACGATCCGGTTTAACGGCGTGGGCAACAGGAGCCCGGAACTGGAATAGTCACCGAGGCGGAGGTTCTTAGGAGCATCACAGGTGCTGAAAAGCCCCTTTGGTCGCCGGGGCTTTCACTCCTCGAAGTGAGCAACTGCCTCGTGTGGGCCCGCAAGGCGTTCCACGATTGATTGCGCCACGTCGTGAAGCTTCTGGTTCCGCTCGTTGGAAGACGCCCAGGGCGCCGCGGACGTCGGCGGCAGCGAGCGCACTGCGATACTCGGGCCAGCGGGGGTCTGACTGGACATCGCCGAGCAGGACTGGAACACCACTGTCCAACGCATCGACACAGGGGCCGTCCCCCAGCGCCTGTTCGATTCTGTCCAGGACCACGGCCCTGTCGCTGCTGCCGCCGATTGTGGCCGTGCGTTTGCGCATGCGCAAGGTCACGGCACATTCAATGGGTGCCTTTGTAGCCTTGGACATCATCTCGGCTGCGAAGACTGTCAAGCCTCCGAGGACAGATTTGATGTCCTCTGTGTCGGCGATCAGGTCGACCAACTGTTCAAAGTCATCTACCAACTCGTCGGACACCATGTCTCAATGTAGAAGGGGGCCGTCACGACCACAACCATGTCAGGCAAAGCTGGAACATTTCGGGACACCCCGGCTGACCCCCGCACCTTGCCTTGCTCTATTTCTTGTTATCCGGACGTCGGCCGGCTCCTGGGCGCGAGCGGAGGCGAGGCCGGGCGCCCACCGCCCGCACCCATCCCCTCCAACACTTCAATCAACGACTCAAGGGAAGACCGTCGAGGCGTCCACCCAAGGAGCTCCCGCGCCCGCACAGTATCCATGATGGGGGCGCCGGCGGCCATGTCGATCCATCCTCCGTCCGTGGCCTGCAACCGCAAGCGCCAGCTGATTTCGACGACGGCGCGCAGCACCGGAAGCGGTAACGGCAGCAGCCGCCGGGTGTTGAACACCCAACCCAGTGCATTCGGATCGAGAACAGGCTCGGCCGCGATGTTGAACGCGCCTTCAGCCCGCCTCGCCAGCACGCGCCAATAGGCGTCCGCGACGTCGTCGGCGTGTACGGCCTGGAAGATCAGCTCCTTCGGAACGGCCAGCAGGGGCAACCGCGGTTTGCGGGGGACGAGCCGTGCCAGGGCACGGCCCAGGAAGTAGCGGCCCACCTCGCTGCCGGCCTCGGCGCTGAAAGTTAATGCAGGCCGCAGCCGTGCCAGGGCGACCTCGGGATTCTCCCTGGCGAAGGCGTCCAACAGCCTTTCCTGCGTGGCCTTGTCCTCGCTGTAATGGGATCCCTCGATCCCGCCTGCAGGCCAGCTCTCGTTGGTCCGCCGGTTCTTGGGCGCGGGGGAGTATGCGCCCACGGACGAAGCGCACACAACATGTCCGACTCCCGCCGCCCGGACGGCTGCGAGAACGTGCGCCGTTCCGGTCACGTTCGCCTGCCGGAGGAGCTCCCGATCATGGTTGGGCTGGATCAGCCAGGCTAGATGCACCACGGCGTCAGCGCCCGCGAAGGCCTCTGCCAATGCCGCCTGGGCAGACGGTGCGCCAACGTCTGCATGGTGCCACTCCACGCCGCGGTACGGGAACACATCCCGATCGGGCTCGCGGCGGGCAACGCCGACAATGTCGAGTTCGGCCCGCCCGTCCGTGCGGGCCTCGTGGAGCCGCTTCAAGAGAGCGGAGCCCACATGGCCGGTCGCTCCGGTAATCACAATGCGCAATGGTTTCTCCTCAGTGAAATTCGATGACTGGGATGCGCGTGAGAGCCCCTCTCCAAGACGGACTTCTGGGCGCGAATATCAGGGGCTCGGATCCTTGCCGGCACCCCTCCGGTGAAGGGCCATGCCTCCTCCGATGAGGAGCAACCCGAAGACGAGGAACGCGGCGTCCCACATCCACGGACCCCCAAGATCGTCCCGCACGTGGTGAATCTGCAGGAGATGATGATTGACCAGCCCCTCCACAACGTTGAACAGCCCCCACCCCGCCAGCACCAGGCCGAAGTGAAAAGTCCAGCTGGGAGCCCGCCGTCCTTTCCGCCATGAGGCAATAGCCGCAGTCGATCCCGCCAAGACGAGCAGCCACGTACCCACGTGAAAGAAGCCGTCCGCCAGGGTGTTAACTTCCAGCCCTTCAACGGTCCCGACGGGAAAAGCCTCCACGTGGCTGACCATGTGGTGCCATTGCAGGATCTGGTGAAGGACGATCCCATCAACGAAGCCACCCAGTCCCAATCCGAGCAGAAGCCCGGCGGTCCTCGACGGCGCTTGGGAGGACGCTGGTACTGCGTGAACGTTCATCGATCAGAGCCTTCCTGACATTAGGGTGGGACGTGGCCGTGATTTAAGTGTTGGCAGAGCTGCCGGGTCCGGTCTCCGCCGGCTTTCTGGACCTCGCCGGCGAAGCTCCTCCATCCGCGCTGGATTCGCCGCCTTCTCAGGGTTGTTCCTGGACGACCCTGATGGTCTTGAACGAGGAGTCGGCGGGGTCGGGCAGGACCATGCCGGCTTCCTTGCCGGAGACGAGGTACTCGAGAACCGCGGCATTGATGCGTTCCCCGGGAAGAATGGCAGGCACGCCGGGCGGGTACGGAGTGATCTGTTCGGCGGCGGTGCGCCCGGCGGCCTCCTCGACGGGCACCACTTCGACGGCGCTGGAACTCGTGCAAGGGTTCTGCGCGGTCCGCCGGGTTCAAACCTGTGAATCCAGGGAAACTAGTGAATGGCATATTGGCTTTATCCGCTCCGGGAGGGCGGAGTCGCTGCCCGGCTTGGGGAATGGGCCGCGATGTTTTCTTCGTTCTGAGCATTTTTGCTGGTGCGGATCCGCTCCACGACAGCTGTGGTGGACTGTTCAGGAACATAGTCGAGGATGGCAACGCGTCCTCCGTAGCCTTCAACAACGGATGTTTCTGCCAGCATCTCAGGGCTGTAATCGCCCCCTTTGGCGTAGATCTCAGGACGGATCTTCTGGATCAGTGGAATCGGCGTAGCCGTTCCAAACACAGTCACGTAGTCGACGCAGCTGAGCGCGGCAACGACGGCGGCCCGGTCCCTGATGGTGTTGATGGGGCGTCCCGGACCTTTGAGCCGATGAACGGAATCGTCGCTGTTGAGCGCCACTACTAAGACGTCGCCGAGTTGTTTGGCCTGGTTAAGGTATCGGGTATGGCCGCGGTGCAGAACGTCGAAGCAGCCGTTAGTGAGAACGATCTGTCGCCCCTCCGCTCGGTGCCGGGTGATATGCGTGAGGAGCTCGTCGGCGTCGACGGTGCTGTCTGTGAAGCTGCCCAGATGGTGGCTGAGGTCCGCTGTGCTGCACACGGACGTCCCGGGTCGGTGAACGGCGATATCTGCCGCGGCCTGGGCGAGGTCCATACAGGTCGTCAGCGGTAGCGACGCGGTTCGGGCCAGCGTTAATGCGGCGACGAACGTATCACCGGCCCCCGAAGCCTGCTTTTCCTGAACGGGCCGCGCCCAAGTACGGTGAAAATCCCCGGACCTGGGCAGCAACACGGTGCCCTCCCTGTCCAGGGTGACAACGACGGCATCCGCTCCGGCTGCCTGGAGCAGGGCGTCGCGGTGGGCGACCATGACCGCCGCCCTGTCGGATCGCGGGTCGAGTTTCAGGCCGAGCATATCGGCCGCTTCCCGGGCGTTGGGAGTCGCGAGATCGGGTTGCAGCTCCGCCCAGGCGCTCGGCTGGTGGGCATCCACAACCGCTAAGATTTCCGGGCGAGCCCGAAGTCCGTCCAGGAGCTTTTCCCGCGCCGCGCCCCTGAGGGCTCCTGCGCCGTAGTCGCAGACCACGACTGCTTCGCGATCCCGCAGCACCTGCGGGATGACCACTGCCAGTGCGGACAGAGCCTCTTCTGGCAACTCCCGCTGAACATCGTCAAGCCGTAAGAGCACCTGACCGCTGCTGGTGATTCGTGTTTTGGTGGTGGTCCTCGCGCCGGGCAGCTGAACGACGCCGGTGGTGTCCACTCCTGCTTCGCGCAATTGGCGCAACAGCTCATCGGCGGCTTCGTCGCGCCCGGCGAGTCCGGCAAGGCCTACTTTGGCACCGAGCGCGGCGAGATTCATGGCCGTGTTGGCCGCCCCGCCCGGAGCGAACCTCCGCTCCTGGATTTCCACAACGGGGGCCGGAGCTTCCCGGCAAAGCCTTTCGATGGAACCGGACCACCAACCGTCGAGCATGACATCGCCGATGACCGCAATCGACGGTTGGACCGAAGCCAGCCACCGGGGCAACCATTCGGTCAGCCCCCGCTGCTCAGCAGTATTGTGTTCTCCGACGGCGTCTGCACCGGGATGCTGTGGTCCGTTCGTCGCTGACATATGCTTCCTTCCCAGTGGAGGGCCACGCAGTGAGTGGGGGCGGAGACCGCTGCGCCTTGCCGGCAGATGAGGCTCCTACATACTCCAGTACCCCGTCAGAGGCGCATTCACACCCCTTTCCCCAGGGCAATCGCGTCTCCGGGTACTCCCGCCCCAACTGGGCTCCTCCGCGCTCGACGACTGCGGGGCCGCTAGCCAAACCACAGAACCGGGACTTAGTGTGGGCCCACCACTGGAACAGCGGACGGACAGGACTGCGTTGTGGAAGACCTCGCGCCGGAATTCGGAGGGGCCGGTATCACCGGCTGGGGAGTCGGTCCTGTTCTTGAGAAGTTTTCGGATGTCGCCCGCATCGCAGTACTGCGGGGCGGGGGACTGGGCGACCTTCTGTTTGCCCTGCCCGCAGTCTCCGCCCTTGCGGCAGCCTACCCCGGGGCAACCGTTACGCTCCTCGGAACGCCCGGCCACGCCGAGCTTCTCGGTAACACCCCTAGCCCGGTACACGACGTGCGGATCCTGCCAAAAGCGGAGGGGGTCAGGCCGGGACCCGAGGACCCGGCAGCGACCGCGGCCTTCTTCCTGTCCGCGCAGCGGGAGAAATTTGACCTGGCGGTCCAACTGCACGGTGGGGGACGATTTTCGAATCCTTTCCTGCTGCGGCTGGGGGCACGTCACACGGTGGGCTCGCGGACAGCGGATGCCGCGCCGTTGGAGCGCAGCCTCCCGTACACCTATTACCAGCACGAGCCGCTTCGCGGCCTGGAAGTGGCGGGGCTGGCCGGAGCTTTGCCGGTCGGGCTCGAAGCCCGCCTTGAGGTGTCGGACCAGAGCGCGGTCCAGGTCCTCGACCTGCTTCAACGCCGCGATGACAGTCCGGCGACCCCCGTTGTAGCCATCCATCCGGGGGCCACTGATCCCCGACGCCGCTGGCCGGCTGAACGTTTCGGTGAGGTCGCGGCGGCGTGCGCCGCCGATGGTTGCCGCGTGTTGGTCATCGGTAGCGCGGACGAGCGGAAACTGGCGGGCGAGGTGGTGGAGGCCGCCGGGTCGGACGGGGTGGTTTCCGTGGCCGGCAGGGTCGGACTTGGAATCCTGCCGGCGCTGCTGGGCGCATGCAACGTGCTCCTGGGCAATGACAGCGGACCCCGGCACCTGGCCCAGGCCCTTGGAGTTCCGACAGTCGGCCTGTACTGGGTGGGAAACCTCATCAACGCCGGTCCACTTGGCCGCAGCGTGCACCGTGTCCATCTTTCCTGGGCAACCCGGTGCCCCGAATGCGCCGCTGACATCACGCAGGTGGGGTGGACGGCTGCCCGCTGCGCGCACGATTCGTCCCTCTTGGCGGGGATCAGCACGACGGATGTCTACCGGGACGTGCGGCTGTTCACGGCCAGGAGTCCTCTTGCGCGTGGCAGATGAGCAGCTCGCGGACCTCGCAGCCGGGAGGCTGTGAGAGCGCGAAGATCACGGCCTGCGCCACCCTGGCAGGATCGTTCAGGCGTGAGTCGTCCCGGGGTTTGTACTGCTCGGGCCGGTCATCGAAGAACCGTGTCTTCATGCCGCCCGGGATCAGCGTTGTCACTCCGATCTCCGCGACGGTCTCCGCGGCAAGGGCCTGGCTGAACCCGATGACGCCGAACTTGGACGCACAGTACGCTGAGGCCTCGGGCAACGCCCGTTTGCCCAGTGTCGAGGCCACAGTGACCACGCGCCCGCCGGAGGACTTGAGGTAAGGCAAGGCCGCCCGCACAACGGAGACTGTTCCGAGGAGATTGACAAAAATGACCTGCTCCCAGTCCTCGGCGGGGACGTCCTCGAGCTTTCCGCACCGGTCGATTCCGGCCGCTGTAACCACGCCGTCCAGACCGCCCAGGGCCTCCGCTGCCTGCGTGACGGCGGCCGTCACCGCTGCCCGGTCCGCGACGTCGACTTCGATCGCCTTCGCCGCGGACACGCTTCGGACATCGCGATCGAGCACGAACGGCATGCCGCCGGCTTCGAGGACGGCTTCGACGACGGCGGCGCCGAGTCCGGATCCGCCTCCGCTCACCAAGACCCTGCCGGCACCGGAGAGGACGGGTGACGTGACTCTTTTCATGATGTTCCTTTCTTTGTGCCGGCCACTGTCCGGCCGGATGACGTGGCAGGCCGGTTCGGGTCGGTCCGCCAAAGCTGTTCAGCCCACCCGGGCCAGTGCCGCCGCGAGGCGGGTCGTGGAGCGCGCCGGGTGGTAGGGCACCACCAGGCAGCGGCCGCCCCAGCTCTCCATCAGCGCGGTTTCGGGCAGTTGGGTGAGGTCGTAGTCGCCGCCCTTTACCCAGAGGTCCGGGCGCAGCAGGTCAAGGGCCATTTCCGGGGTGTCCTCGTCGAAGACCAGGACCGCGTCCACGCACTCGAGGGACAGCAGCAGTTCCGTCCTGTCCTGTTGGCCGATGATGGGACGGGAGGCCCCCTTGATGCGGCGGGCGGAGGCGTCTGAGTTCAGGCAGACGATGAGGCAGTCTCCCAGGCGCCTTGCAGCTGCAAGAGTGCGGGCGTGCCCGGCGTGCAGGAGATCGAAGCACCCTCCGGTCGCCACCACGGTGCCGCCGGCTGCCCTTACGCTGCGGACCACCGCCAGGGCGTCAGCTCCTTTCCGCGGAAGCGGCGGTGGTGGAGGCGCGGATGGAAGGGCGGCGACGCCGCCGGCGGCCAGGAACACGGCAGCTTCCCGGACGGCGCGGCGGCAGGACTCCTCGACGTCGCCTCCGGCCATGAGATGGGCGGCGAGGCTCCCAGCGAGCCTGTCGCCGGCACCGCAGGCATCCGTGACGGCGGTGGGAGGGGCGGGGAACTGGACAGGTGTCGGGGATGAAGCGCGCACCAGAGTCGCACCGTGACCGCCCTGCGTGACCAGGACTGCGTTGCTCTTCCAACGGCTCAGCAGCGTTGCCGCGATTTCAGGCACACCGTGCGGCGGGCCCGGCGACCCGGCCGTGACGGCTGCCGCGGCGGCGCGGGCCTCAGAAAGGTTGGGCGTCACAACCGCGACGCCGGGGACGGGACCGGCCCCGGCCGGGTGCGGGTCCCAGATGACGGGAATGCTCCGGGCGAGGCGCGCGATCATGGCGCGAAGGGCAGGGTGCGACGTCAGGCCCCGGCCGTAATCCGCCACAATCAGTGCTCCGGCACCCTCCACCGCTTCCAGCATGTCCGGCGTTACGTCGGGCGCTGGACGGACCTGGCATCCTTCATCAAATCTGGCCACCGGGTGTCCGTCTGACCGGAGCCGGGTCTTGACCGGGGTGGGTGCCCCCGAGCGCCCTGCCACCACGGTGATGCCCGTCAGCTCCTCGAGGAGGCGGCGGCCAGGGTCGTCGCTGCCAAGTGCGGTCACGAGGCAGACCTGGTGTCCGTCACCCGCCAGCATCCGGGCCACCAGGCCGGCGCCCCCGGCTCTTCCCCGGACATGTGAGACGTCGACGACCGGGACGGGGGCGTCCGGGCAGAGCCGGGTGGCTGTGCCATCCAGGTCAACGTCGAGCAACACATCACCGACAACGACGATTTTCATGGCCGGGCCCCCTGCCGCGCTCCCCGGAGGCCATGGCGATCGACCTCGGCGTCGAAAGCACGGCAGATGGCATGCACGGCAATCAGATGGCACTCCTGGGCGTTGGCGGCGGGCCCCTCGACGGCGATCGTTTCGTCGCAGCTGAGGGACAGCGGGTTCGGACCCCGTCCGGTCAGGGCCCAGGTGGTGACGCCCATCCGGGCCGCAGTTTTGGCGGCCCGCAGAAGATTGGGGCTCTTGCCGCTGGTGGACAGCAACAACAGGATGTCCCGGGGGCGGCCGTGCGCCCGGACCTGCCGCGCATAGAGTTCCTCAAACCCATAATCGTTGGCGATGGCTGTCACTGCTGAAGTGTCGGCGTGCAGGGAAATGGCGGAAAACGGAGCCCTTTCACCGTCGAAACGCCCCACGAGCTCGGCCGTAAGGTGTTGAGCCTCTGCCGCGGAACCTCCGTTCCCGGCGGCGAGCAGGCGGTTACCGGCCAGCAGGCGGCGGGCGAGTTCCTCGCCCCAGGCAGCCAGTTGTGGGGACTGGGCGCGCAGAGATTCCAGGGCTGGCACGAAATTGCGGAGGTGGGCCTCGACGGCGCCTGCGGGGTCCCGAGGGGACCACCCGGCGACGCCTTCGCCGGTGCCTGTCTCCTTCCCGGACCGCCGCGCGAAAGGTGCCGGGAGCGGCACGTCGGCAAGGGGCAATTCGGTGCTCACAGCGCTGCTCCTTCCACGGGGTAGAGCTGGTCGCGGGTCTCATGCCGCCTCCCGGCGGCGGTTCCGGTGAGTGTCTGCAGATATGCCTTCTCGGTCTCGGCGGCGACCCTGTCCCAGCTGTAGCGGGACCGGGCACGCTGCTGGCCGGCGCGGCCCAAAGATTGGCGCAGCCCCTGGTCGGCCAGCAGCCGGGCAAGGGCCGCGGCCGTTGCTTCCGGGTCCCGGGGCGGAATGTGCAGCCCGGTTCTCTCATCCACCACGGTGTCCCGCAGGCCGCCCACCGCTGCGGCTACCACCGGGATGCCGCACGCCATGGCTTCGAGGGGGACGATGCCGAAGGGCTCGTACCAGGGGGTGCAGACGACGGCATCAGCGCTGCGGAAGATGCCCGGCATAGCCTCGCGGGGCACCTGTCCCCGGAAGGTCACCTGCTGCCGGACGCCCAGCTCTGAGGCGATGGCCAGCAGGCGGCGGGCTTCGGAGTCTCTTTCCGTTTCTATGGCGTCCCCGCCTCCGCCGACGACGAGGAGTTCGACGTCGGGAAAGCCTGCCGCCCGGAGCAGCGGCAGAGCCCGGATGACCACGTCGACGCCCTTCCGGGGCACGAGGCGCCCGACAGAGAGGATCCGGTGGGTCCGGTCACGCCGGTCGGCCTGTCCGGCACCCGGGAAGAGGTCCAAGTCCACTCCGCACGGGGCGATCGAGATCCTCCCGGGCGGGATCCCCATCGCCTTTAGCTCGAAGACTTCGTCGGAGCAGGTGGCAATGATCCGGTCGGCGTCGCGCCCGACGGCGGGCTCCAGCCACCGTCTCTCGAACGGGCTGGTGTCCGCGCTGCCTTGATGGCGGCGCTTCACCGTCCCCAGCGCGTGGAAGGTCTGAACCACAGGGATGTGTACCCCGGCGGGCCCTTGGCGGGTCGCGTCGAGGGCTGCCAAGCCCGACATCCAGAAGTGCCCGTGGACCAGGTCCGGCCGCCGGCGCTCCCAGTCGCGTGAAATTCCACTGGCCAACTCTTCCATGAAGGGAAGGAGGTCGTCTTTGGGGACGTGGCGCGCCGGCCCGGCCTGGATGTGGACAACTTCAACCCGCGGAAAGATCCGGACCCGGCGGGGAAGGTCGTCCGCGTCCCGCCTCGTGTACACCGTGATGTGGTGCCCGCGTCTCGCCAACGCGGCCGACAGCGCTGCCACATGGACGTTCTGGCCGCCGGCGTCCACTCCGCCGAGGGCCGCCAGCGGGCTGGCGTGCTCGGAAACCATCGAAATTTTCACTGGCTCTTCCTTTCTTGGGTTGGCATGAGAAGCCGCCCGGTCCTGAACCGAGGGCCGGTCAAGTCCTCCAGCAGGGCATCCCAGGCCGCCAGGAACGCGGGCAGTCCGTAGCGGGCCAGAGCGGCTTCGCGGGCGACACCGCCGCGGCGGCGCGCCTCCTGGGGGTTGTCGATGAGTATCCGCGCGGCACGCACCAGTTCGTCCACACTGGTTGAGATCGCGCCGGCTTCCGGGGGGACCGCACGCACCGCCTCCGTGGTAGCCAAGACCACCACCGGCATGCCAAGGTGCATTGCCTCGAGCAGTGCCAGGCCCAGGGAGGTCCAACGGAAGGGATGGAGGTAGACCCGGCAGCGTGACATTTCGCGGTGCAGCTCATCCATTGGCAGGTCCCCACGGACCGTCAGCCTCGGGGCCGGGATCCCCACGGCATCTGACAGTCCGTCGCCGCCCATGCCAAAGATCCGTACGGGCGCTGCCGCGGCAAAGCGGCCCAGGAGGTCCGATCCTGCGACCCGTCCCCGCCGCACCGGCTCGTTGACGACGGCGGCCAGCTCCGGGACCTCGCCGGTGTAGGCGCGCCCGGGATCGGGGACACCGTGTTCGATCACCAGCGTCGGGGTGGTGCCGTTATCCCAGAACAACTCGTTGAAATGTGTCACGTGGACAACCGGAATGGACTGCTGGCCGGCCAGCGGGTGGACCGAGTTCGGCACGTCGCTCCGGGGAGTGTTGTGTTCCACATACGCGGCAGGCAGGTCCTTGCCGGGCGTCCGGCCCAGGGCTCGGGTCACCTCCGCCAGTTCCTCCGGCCGTTGCAGGATGACGGCATCCACGCTGTCTGCATCGAGGGCATCGAGCCGCACCTCGCGAACGGTGGAGGGCCAGGGACGGCCTGCCCGGCCCAAACCCCAGGGCCCACCCCCGGGGAGCACCGGCAGGAGGTACTCGTGGCTGCCCCGGACGAACGCATCAGTCCATGAGCCGTGCACATGCCAGAGAAGGATCCTCATGGGTGCCGGACCTTTCGGCGGGTCGACAGAGAGGGCACCCCGCTGATGAGTCGTTCCACCGCGTCCAGGAGTTGTTCCGGAGCCACGGAAGACAGGCACGGGTGCCCGGCGACAGGGCATTCCGTTGCGCGGCTGAGCCGGCAAGGTGCCGACTGGTCGCCCAGGAGTTCCAGCGGGACGCCGTAGGGTGCCCAGCGGACCGCGGGTACAACCGGGGAGAAGAGGCACGCCACCGGTGTCCCCAGCGCGGCCGCCAGGTGCGCCGGGCCGGTGTTTCCCGTGACCAGGGCCTGGGCCCCGGCGAGCACGCCGGCCAGGGTCTTCAGGTCCGTTCGTCCTCCGAGGTCCAGTGCCGAGGGGCCGGCGACCGTGGCCGTCAACCGGGTCTCGCCCCGGCCGCCGGTGACCACAACGCGGTGTCCGGCTCCTTCTAACAGTTCCACGGCCGCCGCATGGTGCAGCGGCGGCCAGGCCCGTGCCGGCGCAGCGGCCCCGGGGTGGACTGCGACGTAAGGTTCCTCCCCAACCAAGGGGCGCACATCGGGATATCCCTGCACCCGAAGCCTGCCGTCATCTCCCGGGGGCAACCGGAAGCCGGCCGCCTCAGCAATGCCCAGGGCGCGCTCCGCTTCTGGCTGGTCCTCGGGAAAATCCTCGCCGGGACGCAGCCGCACGTCCAGCAGGCTCCCGGCGTAGTCCGTGGAGGCTCCGGTGATGCGGTCCACGCCGGCCAGCCGCAACACCAGGGCCAGCGGCAAGGGGGACTGATGAAAGGACGTCAGGATGACTGCCTCGTCAACCCGCGATTGCCTGACAAAGGCCGTAAGGACCTCCAAGTGGGCCTTTTGCACGTTGGGGGCCGGCTTTACGATCCACGGACAGCTCCAGCTGTAGACCTCCGCGGTCCCGGGCAGGAGGGAAGCGGCAGCCTCCCCCTCGGGCCCGCACAACAGGATGACGTCGTTGGGGGCACCGCCGTCTCGCCTCCGCCCGAACGCCACGGCGCGGACCGCCGGGCCCGCCAGGAGGACATCGCCCATTCCGTCCAGCCTCGCGACCAGGACCCGGCTCACCGGATGTTCCTTCCGGAGGGCGCCGCCAACAGGAGGTCTACCGCGGAAAGGAGGTCCGCAGCCACCTCCGGCGCAGCTTCAACTTCTGCCGGCAGGGTCAGGGGCGTTGGAACCATAACGCCCCGGGCTCCTGCCGCGTGGGCGGCCTCAACATCGCTGCCGATGTCACCGATATAGACCGCTTCGGCCGGCGAAATTCCCAGCCGCCTGCAGGCCCGGTGGATCAACTCTGGCGCCGGCTTTCGGCAGCCGCAGCCGTCCTCGGGGCTGTGCGGACAAATTTCCCATACATTGAACGGTCCCAGCAGCTGCTCAATCCGGGAGTTCACAGCCGTCACCTGCCCGAACGTCAGCAAGCCCCGGCCGACCCCGGACTGGTTGCTCACCACACCTGTGGCTATGCCGCAGGACCTGAGGCGTTCCAGCACCTCCCTGGCTTGCGGCATGGGCCGGACGCGGTCAGGATCCCCGTTGTAGGGCACGTCGCGGATAAGGGTCCCGTCCCGGTCGAAGAGGACTGCCCTCAGGGACAGCCCATCACAAGGTTCCATAACTGCCCCGTTCCCCGATGACGCCCCGGCTAAACACCCCCACGGGTTCGCCCCGGGACTAAACTCCGGAATCAGAGCCAAGGAAAGGGGGCCGCGATGGGCGGATTTCAGGATGACGGCAGACCGGTGCTGCTGGGCCTGCGGGCGCTCAAGCTCGGCGACCTCCTCGTGGCCGTGCCGGCCCTCCGCGCGCTGCGTCGCGCCTACCCGGAGCACCGACTGCTCTATGCCGCGCAGGGCTGGCTCGACGAGGCGCTCGCGTTGGTCGGCGGCTATGAACTGCTGCCGACCCACGGGTTGGACGAGCCCCTTTCCCTGCGACCCGGGACTGTGGACGTAGCCGTCAACCTTCACGGCCGCGGGCCCGAAAGCCAGGGCCGCGTCGAGGCCCTCCGGGCAAACCGGACCATCTCACACCGTTCCGGCCAGGCGTCGGGGCCGCCCTGGCTCGAGGGCATCCATGAGCGGGAGCGCTGGACGCGGCTGTTAAAGTGGCACGGAATCGACGCCGACCCGCTGGACTTGTCCCTCGCCCCGCCAGGCCTACCAACACACCTGCCGGGGGCTACCGTCATCCACGTCGGCGCTGCCTACGGCAGCCGGTTATGGCCTTCGGAGCGTTTCGCCGCCGTCGCCGCTGAGCTGCAGCAGACCGGACACAGCATCGTGTTCTCGGGCGGATCAGCAGATCGACCCCGCGCGCTGGGTGTTGCATTGCAATCGGGAACTGGTGAAGGTTCGGTCATCGCCGGGAGGCAATCGCTGGGGCAGTTTGCGGCGCTCATAGCGGCGGCGCGCCTGGTGATCACCGCCGACACGGGAGCGGCACACCTGGCGTCCGCCTTCGGCCGCCCCTCCGTGGTGATGTTCGGGCCCGCCACGCCGGAGGAATGGGGTCCGCCGCCGGGGCCGCACATCGCGCTCACTAAGCCGGAGCTGCGCCGGGGCGACACATTCGCCCGGGAACCGGACCCGGCGCTGCTGGGCGTCTCCGTTCAGGAAGTATTGGAAGCGGTCCGCGAGCTCGGCTTGCGGTGAACCTCCACCTCGGAGAACCGCTCCTGAAGACACACGAGCACGCGCGCGAGCCGGCGGGAAATCTGCATCTGCGACACCCCGAACCGCCTGCCCAGCTCCGACTGGCTTTCCTCACAGAAATACCGGCGATACAAGAGCTCCCGATCGGGAACTGACAACTTTCCTATGGCCTCACTGAGGCAGATGAGTTCTTCCAGCCGCCCAAACGCCGGATCCTGCGCCGCCACCCCCTCCGCCGGCGGCGGACCATCGCTGTACGGATCCGCGGCATCGAGTGAATCAGGCCGCATGCTGGAGGCCGCAGCCAAAGCCTCACCGACGGCCCGGACAGGCACGCCCAACTCTCGCGCCACTTCGGCGGGCGTCGGCTTCCGGCCCAGGGACTGCGTCAATTCCGGCTCCACCCGCAGAACGTGGGCACGCAGGTCCTGAACGCCCCGCGGGGGCCGGACAACCCAGCAACGGTCCCGCAGATACCGTTTCAGCTCCCCGGTGATGGTGGGCGCCGCGTAGCCCGGAAAACTGATCCCCCTGGATTCGTCGAACCCCCGCGCCGCCTTAACCAGGCCCAAATAGGCAACCTGGACAAGGTCCTCTCTTTCACGCCCCCTGCCCGCGAAACGCGCCGCCAGCGATTGCGCCAGATCCAGATATTCCAGAACCAGCTGGTTCTGGAATGCCTCACGGAGTTGCCCGTTCCGGGACGGGGAGATTTTGGATTCAACCATGTCAGCATGTCCTTTGACCATGGGTTCCGGTAAGCCTGTGGCAAGACTTAGAAGCAGGAAAACATAAGCCTGCTTATAATTCAATACTTCTTCGTTCCCGGACGTTGGTGGCAGTACGAAGGCGCAGGTCGGGGCGCCCCCCGTCGGGCCAGAATCCGCCAAGATTCGCCGCGCCCCGGCGATTCGAACAGAAGACCCCGGTGCGGATCCGCCACACGGGCGCGCTCAGGGCCAGGCCTGGAGCGGCGTCGAATGGCCTGGATATGGCCGCTCTTCGATTCGCCGATGCCCGTGGACGCGGGTACCAATCGTGAGATCGGAGCCCCGACCGGCGAAGGCTCCGCCTGCGGTGTCTCGGTGGGGCATACCCCAACCGCGCCTCAAAGCGGAGCCCGCCCTGCACCTGACCAGCAGCGGCCCGGCCCCGGTGCTGGGTGAACCGTTCGCCCGGGAAAATCTGGTTGACAGTGGGGATTGGTGCTCCTAGATTCTTAGTGTTTAACGTGCGTTTCTGGGCTGGTCATGCTTCACATTCATGATGTTGCTGTTTCATTTGAGCGGCTAGGCCGCCAGGATGCAGGAGGCCACGATGACGAAGACACCACTGGAAGATTTCCTTAACGAGTGCGTCGCCGCAGATCCGGACGGGGACGGTCTCAGCGTGGAGGAGCTGTATGGCTTGTACCTGAGCTGGTGCGGGCTTGCGGGGTTTGCACCCGTGGGTGGCAGGGGATTCAGAGCCGGTCTGCGCGCAGCCAATGTCCGCACGGATCACGGTGGAATCAGGTGCCCGGGGCTGAGGATGACCGGCCCGGCAGCGTGCGATTATCTCATCCACCGCGAACTCCCGCTCGCCGTGCTGGAAGCACCTGCCGGACGCCCTCAACTGATCTCACACCCGGGCACCGAACGCGTCGCACCGCTTCCCGGCCGGACCGGAGGGGGAGTCCGGGGCGCCGTGCCAGCCGCCTGACGCATGGCCGGGACGGTTGGGGCTTGGACTATCGCGTTGCTTAGATTTCGTGAATGGTCAGGTTCCGGAATGTGGCAACTCCTTCGTGGGCGTAAAGGCGGATTCCGCTGTCGCCTTTAAGAGGGAATACCCGGTGCGAGTGCACCACCCGTCCGTCTCCGACGAACATCTCCACGCTGGTGAGGTCCACGAGGATGCGGATGGTGAGCCGTCCTGTCGAGGGGTCGATGGGGGTCTTGGTTTCGCCGCCGGTTGGGTTGATGGTGGGACGCCTGTTGAGATAAGCGAAGGGGCCCCGCAGGAATGCGCCGGCGGCGACATGCCTGCCGCCGCCGCCCTCTGCACGGCATACTTCAAGGCCAACGTTGGCAGGTGCGGAAGCGGGGTCCCACACGAGCTCGCAGGTCAGATCGTAAGCGGATGACCGGACGTCGAGGTCGCGGGTGCCCTTTACAACTATGTCGCCCAGGAGGTGAGTGCGCTTTACGTGATTCTCCAGCGCTGACGTGGGGGCGGAGACAAGGTGGTACTCACCGTCCGCCTGTTTGAGGCGGACGTCGCGCACGATCATGTCATCGCCGTTGTAGGCGTCCGTTTCAAGGGTCGGTGTGTTGTGGGGGTAGTCCCAGAAGTTCGCCCACCCAATTGCCCGGCGGAGCGTCTCATCCTCCGCACCCGAGGCGTCGTGATGTGGATATGTGACCGCTCCGTAAAAGTCATAGCCATAGTCGAGCCATTCGGGCTCGGGCCTGTCAGGCGTGAATGATGTTCCGTCGAAGGTGCCGGTCCAATACGCGTAGGTTGCGGGCAGGCCACGGGCTTTGCCGTTGGCACTCGTGCCAAGGATCCAGTGGGAGGTGCCATCGTCAGCAGTCATGCGGAAGATGTCAGGGCATTCCAGAAGCCCGAGATCGGTGCGAACGAACTCGCCAACGCGCCGCCAGGACCGCAGGTCGGCGGAGGTGTAGAAGCCGAGCTTCAGCCCCTCGGCGTTCGCCATGAACCACCGTCCGCGGTCAGCGTCCCAGATCACTTTGGGATCGCGGAAGTCGTGCACTCCGGGGTTCGGCAACACCGGGGCCGGACCGGCGGCCCGGAACGAGCGTCCGCGGTCTGTCGAGTACCAGAGGTACTGGGCCTGGCGGCCTTCGGGCGCCTGCGTCACAAGGGCGATCACCGCACCCTCGCCATATCCGGCGGTATTCCGCTCGTCGACCACAAGCGACCCTGACCAGCAGTCGCCGTTGTCGTCGCTGAACTTCGGGATCGCGACGCCGTGGTCAGTGAACACGACGTGATCCGTGGTCGTCGCGCGGCGCCACGACGTGCCTCCTCCGCCCCGCAGATAGTCAGCGTTGTACAGGTAGTAGTAGTGGTACTCCCCGTCTATGTAGATGGGGCGCTGAGGGTCGTTTTTCCAGTTGTCCGGGACGCTGAAGTGATAAGTCGGACGCATCCGGCGTGGTCCTTTTGACGTTGATCTGCTTGACGCTGGATCTGGTGTCCTGGCCGGTGCGGCTGCGGCGGATCCGGGGAACGCCGCCGAAAGTGCGAGCGATCCGCTGAGCGCAGCCGCCCCGCTTCCGGTGAGGAGTGATCGACGAGAGACCGCGGGTGAATCTTGCATGAGTTCCTTCTTCTTCCTGGGCAGCTCCGATGCTGCTGTAGGAGTGGCTGTTGGTGTATTGCCCCCGGTTCAGGGAAAGAGGCACCGGGCACCGTCAAAGATTTCGGCCATGGTCCATGCGTCGAGGGAGAGTACCTGCACCGTGCCCTCGGCGGCAAGGCTGACGTGTTCCCCGCCCAGGGTGGGGTAGACGCGGGCGGTGAGCGCTATCCCGTTGGCAAAAATTTCGACGGCGGATCGGTCCACGATGACACGCAGGTGCACTCGTCCTTCGGGCATGGGGACAGGTCCTGACTTGTCTTCCACATCAACGGTTGGATCAAGGCTGCTTCGAGTGCGGTCCAAGCGGAGCGTGCCATTAGTGCCGCCGTCACTCGCCCTTCGCAGCTCGATGACCGTTTCCTCGGCGGGGCTGCCGGCGGTGCCCCCGCCAGTGGAGCCCAGTACACCGAGTCGCAGCAGTGCGCCCGGTGCCAGTTGGAGGTCCAGTTCGAGGTCGAGTTGCTTGCCGGACAGGCCGATTTCCAGGGGCACCAGGGCGCCGGTCAGCACTTGTCCGGCCAGGCTGGCGTGGTCACGGCGCAGCTTTTTGATTTCTGGTACGGGTGCGAAGCGGAGGGTCCCGTCGTCCGCCGCGGTGACGATTCGCGGCAGGCTCATGACCCCTGACCAGCCGGCCTGCACCATCGCGGCATCACTTCGGCCTTCCTGCATCCAGCCGAACATGACCCGCCGGCCGGACTCATCCTGGAACGATTGCGGTGCGTAGAAGAAGCGGCCGCCGTAGTCGAGCCGGTGCAGGGCCGCGGGCTCGAAGCTGTCCCCGGCGTACCGGCCGGTCCAGTACAGCGGGTGGCGGGTGTCGCCGTCGTTCCAGGCGGAGAAGACCAGCACATCCGGCGAGCCGTCGGAAGGTGCAGATCCCAGCGAACCCTGTCCCGCCCGGAAAAGGTCCACGCATTCCCACATGGTCCCCGTCCAATCGGTGTCCGCAGGATCGCCCTGCGAGGCATCGCCGATGAACAATGGCCCGATGTAGTCCCACGACCGTAGATCCGGCGATTCGTACAAGAACGCTGTACCGCCGCGCTGGCGAATGCCTGAACCCACCAGCTGCCGCCATTTGGTTCCTTCACGCCAGACGCAGTGATCGCGGTACGCCGTGGTGTCTACACCATATGGCGGTGCTGCGATCACGGGATTTGCGGGGTCTTTGGTCCAGTTCAGGAGGTCCGGGGATCCTACGGCGACGCAGGGCAGCTCTTTGCCCTCGAACCGCCCCGAATACACCAAGGTGGGCGTGCCGCGATCGTTCACCAAGACCCCCGACCAGCAGCCCTCGGCGTCCGGTCCTGCGGACGGTTCCAATGCGATGGGCTGGTCCGTCCATGTGACGAGGTCCGTGCTGGTGGCGTGACCCCATTGGATGCGGTGGTGGAACGCGCCCTCCGGGTTGTACTGGTAGAAGAGGTGGTAGGTGCCGTCCCATTGGCTGACGCCGTTGGGATCGTTGAGCCAACCGGCCGGTGACACGAAATGGAAGCGTGGCCGGAGGGGGTCGGCTTCGGCCCGGGCAACCAGTTCGTCCTGTGGAACGGTTGCGAGCGGGTGGGTCAGTTCAGTCATGCGGAAGCCTCTTCTTGAGCGTTCGACGCCGGGCGGCTGGGTTGGGTTGGTTCTCCCGCCAGGGCGTGGCCGGCGGCGGCAGCCCACGGCTGGTAGAGGTGGCAGCGCACCCAATGACGGTCTTCGGGGTCTCCCACCAGATGGCGCACGGGGGCTTCGGCCGAACAGGCCTGGTTCGGGTCGCCCTCGAATTCGCACTTCGTCGAAGCCATGACCGCCTGCCGCAGTTCGGCCCGGCGGACGGGATCGTACGAGCCTGCCCGTGCGGGGTCCGGGACAGCCGAAACCAGGAGTTGCGTGTACGGGTGGGCCGGGTTGGCCAGGAGGTCCAGGGACTCGCCCTCTTCAACGAGTTCGCCGGCGAACATGACTGCCGTCCGGTCCGCCAGGTAGCGGGCGGACGCGAGGTCGTGGGTGATGTAGAGCATGGAGATGCCCTGCTCGTCGCGGAGCTTGCGCATCAGGTTCAGCACCCCGATCCGGACGGAAACATCCAGCATGGAGGTGGGCTCGTCAGCAAGGATGACTTGTGGTTCCACGGCGAGGGCCCGGGCGATCGCAACGCGTTGGCGCTGACCGCCGGAGAGCTCGTGCGGATAAGAGTTCAGCATGTCAGCCTGCAGGCCAACAGTGGTCATGAGTCCTTCGAGCCGCCGTTGGGTCTCCTCCCCGGAACCGCCACCCTTGCCGTGGATCGCCAGTGAACGCTGCAGGAAATGCTCGATCCTGTGGGCCGGGTTCAACGAACCGAAAGGGTCCTGGAAGACCATTTGCAGTTGGGATCGAAACGCACGCGAGGCTTGGAACCGGTCGCGCTTGAGGACGTCGACGCCGTCAATCAATATCTCCCCCGAGCTTGGCCTCTCGAGCCGGGCAACACAGCGGGCTAACGTGCTCTTGCCGGAACCCGATTCCCCTACAAGGGCGACGATTTCACCGCGACCAATGGTTAGATCGACGCCGTGCAGGGCCCGGACTGACTCACGGGAGAAGAGCCCTCCTGTGGGGAACGATTTGGCCAGCCCCCGGATCTCAAGGGCGGGGATCTTGGTTGAAATGTCTGGACGTGATGAAGAGAGTACGGAGTGGCTCATCGTGCGGCTCCTTCCAGGAGTGCGGTATCAACCGCTGAAGCGTCAGGGCCCACCGGTGCCACAAAATGGCCGGGTGCCGCCTCGCTGAGGTCCGGGATGTCCCGGAACTTTACGCCGTCGGGCAGTCCCGTCAGCGGAACCCGTGGGCCGGTGAGTGGCGGGAACGCGCCCATCAGCGCCTGGGTGTAGGGGTGGCGCGGGGTGGCGTAGACGTCCTGCGCCTTCGCCGTCTCCACGATCCTGCCGCCGTACATGACGGCCATGCGGTGGGAAAGTTCCACCATCAGCGACATGTCGTGCGTGATGAAGAGGACGGAGAAGCCGAGCTCGCGCTGGAGTTCCTTGATCTGCGCCATGATTTCCTGCTGCACCACCACGTCCAGCGCGGTGGTGGGTTCGTCGAGGATCAACAGCGACGGCTTGAGTGCCACGGCCATCGCTATCACGGCACGTTGACGCATACCGCCCGACAGTTGGTGCGGGTAGGACTTGAGCCGTGCGGGATCGATCCTCACGAGTTCCAGCAGTTCGCCGGCGCGGCGCAGGGATTCCCTGCGCGGGTAGCCGGCGTGCGTGGTGAAGATGTCCACGATCTGTTCTCCGATGGTCAGCACCGGGTTGAGCGAGTTCATGGCTGACTGGAAGACCATGGCCACGTCCTGCCAGCGGAAGCGCCGCAGTTCCTCCGGGCTCATGGCCAGGACGTCCTTGCCGCCGAAGGAAATGCTGCCGCCTGCGATCTTCGCGGGATCCTTCAGGAGCCGCATGATCGAGTTGGCGATGGTGGACTTCCCACAGCCGGACTCTCCCGCGAGGCCGAAAACCTCGCCGGTGCCGATGCTGAAGGAAACGCGATCGACGGCGGTGGTGGAGCGGGTGTCGCCGATGTACTTGACGGTGAGGTCCTTGACGTCCAGGACGGGTTCGTGGGAGCCGAAGGACACTTGGGAGATGGTCATTTGGAGGCGCTCCTTTCGTTAACCTTGGGGGTTTTGATCTTCCGCAGCCGGGGGTTGGTGACCTCGTCCACGGCGTAGTTGATGAGGGCAAGGGCGAAGGCGACCAGCGCGATACAGACACCAGAGGGTACGAACACCCACCAGCTGCCGGTCAGCAGGGCACCCTCGTTGCCTGCCCAGAAGAGGTTGTTGCCCCAGGAGACCGTGCTGACATCGCCCAGGCCCAGGAATTCCAGGCCCGCCTGGGCGCCGATTCCGTAGATCACGCAGGCCAGCAAGGTGCCCATGACAATCGAGGCCATGTTGGGCAGGATTTCGCGGAACATGATCCGGCCGGCCCGTTCGCCGGACACCACGGCCGCGGCCACAAAGTCCTTGGAGCGGATGGATAGGGCCTGTGAGCGCAGGACTCGTGCTGAGCCTGCCCAGCCGGTGATCACGAGTACAAGAATCACGGTGCCCAGCCCCGGAGGCAGGAACGCGGCCAGAATGACCAGCAGCGGCAGGCCGGGAAGGAGCAGGAAGACGTTGGTTACCAGGGACAGCGCTTCATCGATGAACTTGCCGAAGTACGCGGAGGCCAGCCCCACCAGGATGCCAATGAAGGTGGATGCGAACCCCACGGTCAGCCCAACGAACAGGGAACTGCGGGAACCGTGAACGGTCAGTGCGAGCACGTCCTGTCCCTTGGCTGTAGTTCCCAGCCAGTGCTCGGCTGATGGTTCCAGGGAGGCCATGGCGGTGATCCGCGACGGGTCGCCGGGGAAAAGCGCCGGTGCCAGCAGGGCCAGTGCGATGAAGACGAACATCACGGCCATGCCTGTCAGGGCCTTTTTGTTGGTGAGGAGGCCGTGGACGAAGCTGCGGTTGGGTTTGCGGGCAGCTGGGGTTTTGTCGGCCGTTTTGCCGGGTTGCTGCAGTATTGCGGTTGTCATGATCGGTTCCTCTAGTTGCTGCGCACGCGCGGGTCGAGGCGGACGTAGAGGATGTCCACCAGGAAGTTGGCCAGCAGCACGGCGGCGGTGATGGTCAGGAACAGGCCCTGCATGAGCGGGTAGTCGAGGCCTTGGACGGCGTTGAGGAGTTGGTAGCCGACGCCGGGGTAGGCGAACACCACTTCGGTGAGCAGCGCACCGCCCACCACGAATCCCAGTCCCATGCCGAAGCTTGTGACCGACGGGAGCATGGCGTTGCGTGCTGCGTAGCGGAGCATAATGCGGCTGGGGCGTAGTCCCTTGGCTTCGGCCATGGTGATGTAGTCCTCGGAGTTCGTTGCGATCATGGTGTTCCGCATCCCCAGCATCCAGCCGCCAATGGATACCAGCACGATCGTCAACGCCGGCAGGACAAGGTGCGCCCCGACGTCGCCGATGAACTCCCAGGTGAAGGCGGGCTCCAAACCATCGGTGAAGGCGTGACGGATGGGGAACCAGTTCAGTACCACGCCGAAAAGGTACAGGGCGCCCATGGCGAGCCAGAAGTACGGGAACGAGCCGATGAATACGAGCAGCGGCGGAAGCGCGGAGTCGATCGCGCCGCCGCGCCGCCAGGCGGCCAGGATGCCCAGCAGGTTGCCCACGACGGCGGCAATCACCAGTGCGGTGCCACCGAGCAGGAGGGTCCAGCCGATCTGGGACGCAATGACCTCCGTGACCGGGGTGGGGAAACGGGAGATGGAGACGCCCATTTGCCCGGTGAAGATGTTGTGGAGATAGTCGGCGTATTGCTCCCAGAGAGGCCGGTCGTCAACGCCGAGCAGCTTGCGCAGGGCCTCGATCTGTTCAGGCTGCATTCTGTCCTGGGAGCGGGCGAACATGCGGGAGACGGGGTCCCCGGGCATGAAGCGCGGGAGCAGGAAATTCAGGGTGATGGATGCCCAGAAGGCGATCAGGTAGAAACCCAGGCGGCGCAGGATGAAGCGCACGGTTTCCCTCCATTTCGGGAATTGCGGAAAGTTTGGGGGCACGCCCGGCGGGGTTGGTTGCCCGCCGGGCGTGCAGTGTGGGTGACCCGCTACGCTACTTGCGCGGTTCCAGGGTGGTCAGCACCAGCACCGTCGTAGGTGCACGGACCGAGAGGGTGGCATAGGGGTTGCCCTCGGTGGGCCAGCCGGTGAAGCGGGTGTCGTCGAAGGCGCCCCATTCCGGGCCGGAGAACAGAGGCACCAGCGGTGCAACGTCGTCGTATTGTTCCTGCAGCTTGTTGGCGATGTCCTTCTGCTTGGACTCCTCGGCCTCTGCAGCGAAGTCCGCCAGCAGTGCGTCGGCTTTGGTGTCGCCGAAGCGGTGGTAGTTGTCGAACGTCTTGGTGCCCACGGGCTTGACGGTGGCCGTGCCCATGGAGGTGTTGAAGTACTTGTACGGGCTGGGATCGTTGGCGCTCCAGACGATGCCGGAGTCGAAGTCGCCCGTCTCGTAGCCGGCAACCACGGCAGCCCAGTCCGGGGACTCCACCTTTGCTGTCACGCCGACTTCTGCCAGGTTCTGCGCGATCACGTTGGCCACGGACAGCCAGTCAGAAGAAGTCGCACCCACCGAGATCTTGAATTGGAAAGGCTTGCCATCCTTCAGCGTGCGCTTGCCGTCAGCACCCTTCGGGTAGCCCGCCTTGTCCAGCAGTTCGTTGGCCTTCTGAACATCCAGCTTGGTCCAGGTGCAGTTCTCTTTGACCTCGTTGTTCTTCCAGGTCTCGTAGTTACCGGAGAGCCCGGTGCAGTCCGCAGGCTCGGCGTAGCCGCTCATGCCGATCTTGGTGACCTGTTCCCGGTCAACGGCCATGCTCAGGGCCTTGCGGACATCAACGTCGTTGAAGGGGGCCTTGGTGGTGTTGAGTTGCCAGTTGATCATGGCGCCCGTGGCCGGGAACCAGTAGTGGCGGTGTTCCTTGTCCTTGGAAACGAACGTCTTTTCGATGTTCGGGATGTACTGCGGAGCCCAGTCCACGTCGCCGTTCGCGGCGGCGAGGTTGGCGCCGTCGTTTCCTGCAAAAGCGAGCATCTTGATGCCGGCGATTTTTTGCTTTTCCGGCTGCCAGTAGTTGGGGTTCTTCTTCAGCACAAACGACTGGGCCTGGAAACTGTCAACCTCGGTGTAAGGGCCAGTGCCGACGGGCTTGGCATTAGCGTCCTTCTCCGGATCGGCGAGCGCGGACCAGATGTGCTTGGGCAAGATGGTGAGTTGTCCGACGTCGTGGAGGGCCGGTGACCAGGGCTTGTTGAAGTTGAAGGTAACTTTGTTGGTGCCTTCCGCGGCAACGGTGTCCAGATAGTCGTAACCACCCTTGATCTTTTTCTGGAGCTCGAAAGTGTAAGCGACGTCCTCGGCCACGAACGGCTGGCCGTCGGACCACTTAACGCCATCGCGCAGGGTGAAAGTGATGGACTTGCCGTCGTCGGCGGCCTTCCACTCAGTGGCAAGCCACGGCACGGTGTCACCCTTGGCCGGGTTGAAGATCAGCAGCGACTCGTAGATGGACTGCTGGACCATCGGGTTGACGGTGGGCGCGAACGGGTTGAAGTTCTGCACAAACGTGCCCATGTCCTCACGCGGAATGGTGAGAAAGGCGCTGGCGTTCGCTGCGGCGTCGGTGCCGGCAGGCTTGTTCACGGTGGCTGCACAGCCGGTCAGCAGCAGTGCGCCCACCGCCAGCCCGGCCGCCGATGTGCGGGCAGCCCTCAGGAATCGGGGTTGTGTCATGATGGTTATCTCTTTCCTATCTTCATCAGCAAGGTGAAGGGGTGGGGGAGGGGTTGCTCTTCGCTATTGATTTCGCGGTCAGACCGAAGAGCGTTCTAGCAGCGGACAGCCGACTAATTGCTGGTCGGCAATTATCGGCTGTCCTGCTGTCAGAGCTGCGAGCGTCTGGACTCCCAGGGCGCCCATTTTTTCAAACGGCAACGCAACCGTGGTCAGCTTGGGCCTCAGGTAGGCCGCAATCAGTTCCTGGTTGTCGAAGCCGATCACGGCGATGTCTCCGGGGATGGTCAGGCCCCGTTCTTTGATGGCGTCGTAAGCGCCCATCGCCATGCGGTCATTGAGGCAGAACAGCGCGGTTGGCCTGTCCTTTTCCGTGTAGCGGTCCAGGATTTCACAGGCGGCCTCGTACCCGCCGTCAGCCGTCGCATGTCCGGGCACCACGAGCTCCGGGTCCAGCTCGAGGCCGGCGTCGGCAAGTGCTTCGCGGGCACCTGCCAAACGTCCGACTGCTGCCGGAATATCCGGGTCCAGGTTGATCACTCCGATCCGGCGGTGGCCGGCTTGGAGCAAACGTTCGACGGCGACGCGGCCGCCCGCTCGCTCGTCGGGGACGATCGAGGGCAGCCTTCCGTCCGCATCGAAGCAGTTGATCAGGACGGTGGGTACCTCGTTGGCGCTTTCGGGAACGTGAACGCCCCGGTGGTACGTGGCTGCATAGAGAAGGCCTTCCACCCGTTGTTCCAGCAGCTTTTCAATGGCGGCATCTTCCATGCCCTGGTTGGGTCCTACGGCATCGGCCTGGTCGGAGGGCGCGATGAGCAGGAATCGACGGTCAAGCCAGGCCTGGTCCTGTGCACCTTTGATGATGTCGACGGCGAACGGTGCCGTCACGATCTCGGTGACAATCCCGTACCAATCACTGCGCTGGGATGCCAGTGCACGTGCCCCGGCATTCGGGCGGTAGCCCAAGACCTGAACAGCTTCATTGATCCGGGCGCGGGTCTCCTCGGAGATGCTGGCATTTTCGCGGTTGCTCAGCACGAACGAGACCGCGGTCCGGGAAACGCCGGCGTGCTTGGCAACATCATTCATGGTGACACCCCGCTGCCGCGCAGCCGCGGCATGGTTCGAGGTGGTGGTCTTCGCCATTGAATACTCCGGTGGTGGTCGGTGATGCTGCCAAGTAGGTAACGCGCGTTACTAGCGCATGTGATAGAGGTTACGCGCGTTACTGGATCTGTGTCAAGGGTTACGTTTGGGATGGCCCACGGCACGCCTTCCGTCACGGGATCGCGGTCAGCGAAGCGCGATGAGCAGCCCTGGCGGGGGAGAGGATCCCCTCGTGCACAGCGTTGGGCAAGGCTGTGCACCGAGGGTTGGTGCTACGAGTGCGAATGCAGCTGGGGCTGATGCTGAAGCTTTGAGCGGAGTTCGCCTTCGGTTGGGGGCCGCGCGCCGGCCCGGGACACGGTGATCGCGGCCGCAGCGGCCGCAGTGCACCCCAACTGGTCAAGGACCGAAGGCGCCAGGCCGCCGGTTCCGCGGGTGAGGAGTCCCAGGATCAGGGCCGACATGTAGGAATCGCCAGCGCCAATGGTGTCAACCACGGAGGTCTTCACCGCAGGAATGCTGAGGGAGGTGGTGGGGGTCGCGAGCAATGAGCCTGATGAGCCCCTGGTGATGACGGCCAGCTCCGCTCCCAGACCCAGTATGTGTGCGGCGGTTTCCTCCAAGGCCTTCTTCGGGTAAAGCCATTCGGCGTCCTCATCGCTGAGTTTGACGACGCTGGTGAGCTGCACCAGCTCCTCGAAAGTCTGCCGTGCTTCGGCATGGGTTCCGAGCAGGGCTGGCCTAATGTTGGGATCGTAGGTGACGATGCACTCGCTGCCGACTTCCTGGAGCATTGCTTTGACGCGGCCGGCGCCCGGTGACAGGAAACTCGCAATCGAACCGGTGTGAACCACCTTGGGCGGTGTACGTGCAAGATCCACCGGTTCCACATCCCAGGAGATGTCGAAGGCGTAGCCCGCCGAGCCATCGCGCGCGATGGTGGCGGTCGCCGTCGACGTTCTCTCCAGAGACCGGGAGCCGGGCAAGAGCGTCACCCCGGCCCCGGCGAGGTGCTCCTCGAGTGCATCACCACGGCGGTCAGTACCCATGGAAGTGAGCAGTCCAGTGCTCACTCCCAGGCGGGCCAGGCCGTAGGCGACATTGGCCGGTGAACCGCCGGGATGTTCATTGGTCCCCTCAGGCGTGCTGACGACGTCGATCAGGGCTTCCCCGATAACAACGACGTCCATCACCTGCCCGGGAGGGTTTTGTTTCCCGTTGTTGTGCATGTCTGTGATTCCTTGTTCTGGTGCTGCCCTACCCGAGCTGCGTGACCTGGAGGGTGTTGATGGTTGCCGCGCCGCCGACGGCGTAAACGGCGAGGTCGGTGCTGGTCTCGGCCGGGAAGATCAGTTCGGTCATGGTGACCTGGCCGCCTTGGGCAAAGACTTCAACGGAGCAGCGGTCCACGAAGATGGTGAGGTCGTAGGACCCCTGCACTGCCAGGACGGGAGCGGTGTCGATGGAGCTGAAGGACGCGTGGAAGTCTGTCCTGCCGGATTCGCGCCGGTCCACGAACAGTGTGTCTTGCCCGGGCCGGATGCCCACGCGGGTTCCCTTGACGCCGTCTCCGCGCAGGATGAGACCGAATTCTTCTGCGCTTCCGGGAGTGAAGTTGACGTCAATGCGCTGGACCGTGCCGGCCGCGCCCGCCAGAACCTGCACGCCGTCGTGGATGGTGCTTCCGGAAAGACGGAACGATTCAGTGTCAGCCAGGGCTGTCCCATCACCTGCGGGCTGCTGGACCAGGGACAGCTTTCCATCGCTGGTCTGGAGTGAAATTTCGCGGGCCAGGCTCATGGGGCTGCGCCAGGGTGAGGTGGGGATGTGGTTGGCGTATTCCCAGTTGTTCATCCAGGCGATCATGAGGCGGCGGTTGTCAGGGGCGTCGCTGAAGGAGACGGCGGCGTAATAGTCCCGGCCCCAGTCCAGCCAGCGGTATTCTCCCAGCCGGTCAGGGTCCTGCAGGCCTTCGGTTACCGTGCTGGCGGAGGTGAAGGTGGTTCCGTCGAAGTCGCCGATGAAGTATTGGCCGGCTGAGCCGTTGTTGGGTCCGCCGGGGTTGAGGTTGACGGTGAGGACCCACTTGAAGTTTTCCGGGTCGCCGTCCACGGACAGGGGAAACAGGTCAGGGCATTCCCAAACGCCGCCGGTGGCGTTTGCGGGGCCGAAAGTGCTCAGGGGTTCCCAGTTCTTCAGGTCGCGGGATTTGTAGAAGACCACCTGGAAGTCTTTGGCCTCGACGGCGACCATCACCCAGTAGCTGCCCGCGCCGCCGTCGTACCGGATGACCTTGGGATCCCGGAACTCGGCGGACCCGCGGCTAAGAACGGGGTTGCCTGTGTGTTTTGTCCAGCTGTAGCCCCCGTCCAGGCTGTAGGCCAGGGACTGGGCCTGGACGCCCTCATGCAGTGTGCCCGGTTTGAAGGCGCTGGTGTAGATCGCCACGAGGGGGGCAACGGATCCGCTGCCGAATCCGCTGGTGTTGTGACGGTCATGGACGACGCTGCCGGAAAAGATGTCTTCGTTCCCGTCGCAGGCGATGGCGACGGGGTGCTCGGTCCAGGACAGCAGGTCTGCGGAGGTGGCGTGACCCCAGGACATGTTTCCCCAAACGTTTCCCAGCGGGTTGTTCTGGTAATAGAGGTGGTAGACGCCTTCATGAAAGATCAGGCCATTGGGGTCATTGAGCCAGGTGTCCTGTGCGGTGTAGTGCAGGGCCGGGCGGTAGCTGTCAGCGGTGGCTGCCGTACTGATCGAGGTGATTGTTTCCATGAGGTTCCTTATGAAGGTCAGTGTTATTTGCTCGCGCCGGCCGTGAGGCCCTCGCGCAGGGTGCGTTGGCCGAAGATAAAGACCACCAGTGCGGGCAGCATGGACAGGATCACGCCGGCGAGGACCACCGAGATGCTCCCGGTGCCGAGGTTGCCCTGGAGCGTGACCAGGCCGAGGGGAAGAGTGAAGTTCTGTTCGCTGATAGTGAGGATCAGAGGCCGGAAGAACTCGTTCCAGTGGAAGTTGAAGGCAAGGATCCCGACGATGGCCATGCCCGGGACCGCCAACGGTACGTAAACGGAACGGAAGATTCGCCAGGGTCCGGCACCGTCCAGGGCGGCCGCTTCCGCGAAGTCATTTGGCAGGCCCAGGAAGTACTGGCGCATCAGGAAGGTGCCAAAGGCGGTGGGAATGGCCGGCAGGATCAGGGCCAGCAGGGTATCGGACAGACCCATTCCCCGGATGAGCATGAACACCGGAACGATGGTGACTTGCACCGGAACCATCATCGTGGCCAGCACCAACGAGAAGATGGCCTTCTTGCCACGGAAGTCCAGACGGGCGAAGGCGTAGCCGGCCAGCGTGGCGGAAGCCATCTGGCCAAGCGCGATCAGCCCGGTCACCAGGGCGCTGTTCAGGACCAGGAGGCCGACGTTGATCTGCCTGAACACCTCTTGGTAGGCGGTGAAGTCAGGGTTGAGGGGCAGGAAGGACGGCGGCAGATTGAAGGACTCCGACGGCGTTCGCAGCGAGGTGGACAGGGTCCACAGAACAGGGCCGAGGGTCAGGGCCGCAGCCACCGCTAGCGCGGCGTATCTGCCGATGGTTCCTGCAGCGGGCAGGCGGCTGTTGCGGTGGGGCTTGCGGGTGGCCGGCGTGCCGGTGGTGGAAACCGTATGCTCGCTGGTCCTGGTCTGCAGGGTCTGGCTGGACATAAGGGACCTCACTGGTAGAAGACGAAGCGGCGGCTGAGGCGGAATTGCAGAGCGGTGACGGCAAGGATCAGCACGGTCAGTACCAGGCCGATGGCCGAGGCTTCGCCGAATTCCAGTTGCTGGAAGGCGGATTCAAAGATCACCATGACGGCGGTGCGGGTGGAATCCCCTGGACCGCCGTTGGTCAGTACATAGGGCTGGTCGAAGACCTGCAGTGCACTGATGATCGCCATAACGGAGGCGACCAGCACGGTGGGGCTGATCAGGGGAAGTGTGACGTAGCTGAACTGTTTCCAACCCGTGGCGCCGTCCAGGTTTGCTGCCTCGTGCAGTTCTTTCGGAATGTTGCTCAGGGCGCCGAGGAAGAGGAGGAAGGAGAACCCGAAGTTTTGCCAGACGTAGACCAGCACGACGACGGCGGCGGAGGCCACCGGACTGGTCAGCCAGGGTACTGCGGGAATGCCGATGAGCGACAGGAGCCAGTTCACCACGCCGAACTGTTCGTTGAACATGTACCGCATGAAGATGGACACCGACGCGGCTGACAGCACCAGGGGAAAGAAGAAGGTGGAACGGAGGAAGACCCTGAGCCAGGACGGCATCCTGGCCTGGAGCATTGAAGCCAGGCTGAGTGCGATGCCAAGTTGAAGGATGACCGCGACGGCGACGAACACGATGGTGTTCAGGAAGGACACCCGGACGGTGGGGTCCTGGGCCAGGGAGGCGAAGTTGTCCAGACCGACGAACTGGGGTGCTGAAATGATGTCCCATCGGAAGAACGCCAGGACCAGCGAGCCGATGATCGGAAGGAAGGTGAACAGGGCCATCCCCAGCAGCGTGGGGGCAAGGAAAATAATCGCCAGCCATCGCTCGACGAACGAGCGGCGCGCGGCCGGTGGCTTTACGGTTTGGCGTGGGGCGGTGGAAGTGGTGGTCATGCGTTCCTCCTGAGGGCCAGTTCGAGATCACGCTGCAGGGTGCCCATTGCTGTCCGTACGTCTGCGGAGCTGCCGCTGACAGCGGAGGAAACGTTTTTCATCAGGGCAGTTTCCACGGCGGCTTGCTGGGGCGGCGCGGGTATCGGACCGGAGGTGGGGAACCTGTCGAGGGTGTCGTAGAAGACTTTCCAGTGCCGGGGTCCGGTGGCGGCGTAAAAGGACTCGTTCACCATCGAACGGCGGGTGGGAGTGGTGTTCGGCTTGGGAATGGCCAGCTGCATCGCTTCGCGGCCGGAGCAGAACTTCACCCATTCCCAGGCGGCGTCCTTGTCCTTCGCCGTGCGCATGATCGCGTAGCCGGCAGCGCCGAACTGGTGCCGCTGCGTCCGCCAGCGCGGGAAGAACTGCACATCGAACTGGTCGGCCGTCATTCCGGCATCATGCAGGCCCTGCGCCCAGTAACCGCCTGCCGGCGTGGTGCCGATGCGGTTGTTCCCGAACAAGCCAACCAGGGCGTTGCCGCCCCCGGACTCAGGCCGCACGCCGAGTCCTTCGGCAACAAGTTCGCGCAGGTAGTCAAAGGTCTCGATAACCCGCGCGTCCTCGGCGTTGGGGGCCAGCCACTGATACCCCCCGCCGCGGGTCGCCCGGGCAGGGTCCTTGGGATAAAAGCGGTCCCAAAGCCAGTCCCCGCCGGAAGCCTTGCTCTCAGTGAGGAAGCTGGTGTCGTTGGCGTACAGCCATGGCACTACTCCGCCAAAAAGCCGGTTGGTCCAGTAGTACGGGGTGAAGTCGGCCGGGCGTGCTTTCCGCAGGGCGCGGAGGGTGGCGCTGAAGTCATCCTGTGTCCATTCGTCCTTAGGCCGGTCAAGGCCGGCCTGGGCGAAGGTTGTGGTATTCAAATACATGTTCGCCGCGTTCCAGTCCAGTGGAAGCTGGTAAAGGCTTCCCTGGTACATGAAGGCTTCCAGCAGGCTCGGATGAACGTCATCGAAATAGTCGCTCATGTCGGTTGCGTCCCGGCGGACATAATCATCCAGTGGCTCGGCGAGCTTGTCGGCAAAAAGCTGGGCGCCCTCGGTGGCCACATAGACGACGTCCGGAGGCGTGCCGGCCGCTACCATGGTGAGGATTTTCGAAAAGAAATCCTTCCAGTCCGCGCCCTGGATGGCCTGCAGTTGGACCGGAATATCCGGGTGGGCGGCGGTGAAAGCCTGAACCAGGCCCTGGCGGGCGGCGGCGTCCGCGGCGGTTCCAAGGATGGCGATTTTCAGTGCTTTGCTGCTTCGGCCCGGAATGTCACTTCCGGTAAGCCGTGGCCAGGCGCCCACCGTGGCTCCCGCAACAGCGACGCCGGTAAGGCCCAGCAGGGAACGCCGCGTGAGCTGTGACAGTCCGCTGCCGGACCGCATCGCAGACGGGGGGGTTGTTGGCCCAGGTGTCTTTTCAGACTTCATTGTCGGCTCCTCCTAACACGTGTTAAGTAGAGTAAAGAGCCGACCTAACACGTGTCAAGCAAGCTCTGGTCCTGTGCTGTTCATTACGACGTAAGCGGGACCTGCTGGAGGGCCGGCAGTGTTCGGGCGGGGGAGACAGGCCAGGGCTGGCAGTGCTCGTTCCTGCCGTGAGGCAATAGCCGCACTGTGGCTGAGGAAGCGTCCGTTTAGCCGGCCGGGACAGTAGCGGTGGAAGCGCGCGGGATGATCCGGCAGGGCATGTGGAGTGTTTCGGCTTCCGTATTCTCCACTGCCGGGGTTATTCCTTCGACTGCGTCCAACAGCAGGGACATGGCCGCTGCTCCGATTTCGGCGTGTGGAAGTGCCACCGTGGTCAGTGCGGGAACAAGGTTGGCGGCGAGGTTCTGCTGGTCGTCGTAGCCCACCACGGACAGATCCTGCGGTACGCGCAGCCCTGCGGCAGCAGCGTACAGCAACACGCCGGTGGCAACCCGGTCGTTGGAGCAAACGATCGCCGTCGGCCGGTCTCCGCCGCCCAGCACCGAGGCAGCGGCCCGGTAGCCCTCATCGATGTCCCATCCGGTCGTGTGGACATGCTGTTGTTCACGGCCCAGCCCCGCCTCGTCCATGGCCTCGCGGTACCCCTGTTCGCGCTGCGGGGCGGCGGGGGAGCTGGGGGTTCCGGTCAACAAGGTGATGCGGCGGTGGCCCAGATCAATCAGCAGCTTTGCCGCGGCGCGTCCGCCGTCGACCTCTGCCGGTATTACCGACTGGAGCTGGGAGCCGGCATCAGTGCAATTGGCCAGGATGGCGGGCAGGGCGAGCATTGCCGGCGGGGCGGTAATTTCGCGCAGGCTTCCGGTGGCGTACATGATTCCGTCTACCTGCCGGTGCACGAGTTGCTGTGCCGCAGCGCTTTCGCGGGCCGTGTCATGTTCTGTATCGACCACCAGGACCATGTACCCGCGGGCCAGGGCCGTGCGTGAGGCGCCGCTGATCAACCGACCGGCGAAAGGGCTGGTGACGATGTCATCCGTGATGATACCGATCGTTGATGTGTGCTGGTTGCGAAGGCTGAGGGCAATGGAATTGGGCGTGTAATTCAACTCCGCCGCGGCGCGGAGCACCCGCTCCTGGCGTTCCGCGGTGACGTTGCCGTTTGCCCTGCCATTAAGGACCAGCGACACTGCGCTGCGGGATACACCCGCCCGCTGCGCCACATCCAGTGCCGTCGCTTTACGATTGACCATGCCCACCCCTCGCCTTTCGCTTTAGCATACCTAACTCGTGTCAGGTCCACCCTGCGGGCCTTCACGGGACTGACAGCGGCCCCATCATCGCGCTGAATACTTTGTGTCGCTATTTCTGTGGGGAAAGGGACAGGGTCAGCCGGCCTGTGAACGCCGCCTCGGAGCGCATGCTCCCGGCACATAGGAAAGCCCCTCGACAGAGGGGCTTTCGCGGATGAAACAGTGGGTTGGTGGTGTTGGTCTGCGGTGATGTGCTCCCCCTTCCCGGACTTCGTGTCCGTCTGCCTGCATTCGATACCGAAAGAGTTTAATAGCTGATCCGCGGGTCGTCCAGCCGCAGTGCGGCGTCTCTTTCCGCACGCGGGACGGCCGCCCAGCCGCAGTGCGGCGTCTCTTTCCGCACGCGGGATGGCCGCCCAGCTTCGGGGCCTCCGGGGCAGCAGCTGAGGCAGCCGGGGACCGAAAATCGCCGGCGATATGCTGTGAGCCAAACAAATGATTGGGGGATAAGTGGAAGGCTCTGCCGGCAGCACGGTGGCTGTGGAATCCAAGCTTCGTCGCTATCCGCCATTCGTACGGTTCTGGCTGGCCTCAACGGTGTCCGACTTTGGCACCTATATAACTACCGTGGCACTGTCTGTCCTGATTCTGGTGACGATGAACGGAACAGCACTTGACCAGGGCTTGGTAAATGCTGCGCGATGGGCACCGTACCTGCTTTTCGGTCTCGTGGCCGGAGTGTGGATTGACCGGCTTCCCCGCCGGACAGTGCTTATCGGCGGAGACCTCGGCCGCGGCCTGATATTGGCCGGCGTCGCCATGGCCTCCGCGGCGGGCTTACTTTCCGTTCCGGGCCTGATGATCCTGATATTCGCCTTTGGAACACTGGCACTGACAAGTGACGCCGCCTATCAGAGCTTCCTCCCGCAACTGGTCCCGAGGCGCCTACTGACTAAGGCCAATGCCCGGCTTCAGCAAAGCGACACCGTGGCACAAACCACCGGAGGTGCAGTGGCCGGAGGTCTGGTCGCCCTGCTGACAGCTCCTTTCGCTATGTTGCTGGACGCTGTCTCGTATTTTCTCTCCGCCACGGTCCTCCTCACGATGGAGCGGCCTTCCCAGGTTCCAGTTCGAAGCACCCAGCCACTTCACCGGAAAGTCTCCGAGGGTCTTCGGTGGGTCTACCGTCACCCCTACCTAACGCCCTTGGCGTGCAGCACCCATACCTGGTTTATCGGCTCCTCCATCCTCGGGGCAGTCTTACCGGCGGTGATTTTGACCGATCTTGGGTTGGGTGCCGTCGGTCTTGGTTTGGTTATGGGGTGCGCCGGGATTGGGGCTGTCCTCGGCACGACAGTTTCCACTCGAGTCGGCCACCGGTGGGGTACGGGCCGAACAATGGTCTTTGCCCGTGTAGCCCAGCCGATCGCGATCGCGTTGGTGGCCCTCGCGCCCGTCGTCGCCGGCGGGACAGGCTCGGGAGAATCGTCTGGCTCTTTGCTGCAATGGACTGGGGAGATGTGGGCCGCCTTCGCTCTGATCGGCACAGGGCAGCTGCTCTTTGGCGCGGCCATGGGCGTCGAAGGACCGCTGGAAATGGGATTCTGCCAAGCCGTCACCCCGGACAGCCTGATCGCCCGGATGAGTGCCACCATGCGTTCCGTTAACCGCGGAATGATCGTCCTCGGTGCCCCGCTGGGCGGCCTGATTGCCACAGTGGCGGGCGCCGGTATCGCACTCTGGGCTTCCGTCGCGGTTCTTCTGCTGGCCTCCGTTGTGCTCTTTTGCTCCAAGTTCAGAAGCGTGCGGACCGAGGACCAACAACTTGACGACAAAGAAGCATTCGCGCGCTGAACCGCGCTGAACAAGGGGCCGGGCGAACGACTCCGTGTGGAAGGTCAAAGAGGCCGGCACCGTGCCGGGAGAGCGCCCACTGAGGCTGTCCCCATAGCGACTCCCGTTCGGGATCCTGGCCGCACACCCCAGCAGACACCTCGGGCACGTGTTTCCGTCACCCATCACCCGGTGTCACCAACCTGATGGCCCAGTACAGCTAGATCGGCGACCAGGACCTTCTTCCCGATCAAGCGAAGCCCGGTGGCCAGCCCGGGAGGACGGACGTCTTCCGCACGCCGCCCTTTCGATTACCTATGGCGGTTACTTTCACGATGCTTTTGACGCTTATGGATCTATCAAGATGTAACCGTCATAGCTTCTCCCGGTTTAGCGCTGGCAGGGCTCACGGAGAAGGCGGGCGGCAGACTGGGAGGTTAGCCATCTGAGGACGAGGAGCGGGCGCCTACGCTAGCTACCATCGGGGCTGCGAGTGCGGGGAAGCAGGTATTCGGGGGGCTTGGTACAGGTATTCGGGGGGTGGATACAGGTGCCCGAACTCATTGCGGTTGGCCACGAAACTTGGCTACTGTCGAAACAGAGGTTTGAAGCCTCAACTGCATGTCGGAGTATCCGCGGTGGGGAAGCCAGGTATTGCTGCTGGGGGAAATAGCGGCGGCCGCAGTATTCCGCTTGTGCCG
>NZ_VEGI01000009.1 GCF_007679325.1 Arthrobacter sp. U41
GGACTGCTTGAGCTCCACCTTCGCCAGCTCGACTTCCTGCCGCATCAGGGTGGACATGTCCCGCGTGACATCACCCAAGAGATCGCCGAGCGACGTTGTCTCCGCCTTCGTCTGCGCGGCAGTGGGAGGCGGCTCCGGTACCTGGTGGCTCACAGCTGGCCGCCTTCCCGGTTCGACAAGGGAACTTCATCCCGAAGGGTGGCATCGGCCGCCGTGCCGGAGGGCAGTGTCTGGGTCGACACAGGACCTGCCGTGCCGGGAAGGGCCGGCTCGTCGAAGAACCGGTCGCCGGCTCCTGCGGCGATAACCGTCTCCTGGTGGGTGGGGGCCGCTGCCGGGGAGGACAGGTGTGAGGGCTTCGACGACGTCTGCTGCGTGTCCGGGGCTCCGGCCTGCAGGCTTCGTCCGAGCCGGCCGGCGAGGAGTCCGGCACCGGCTGCGGCCAGGAGGAATGTTCCGGGGCGCTGGCGTGCGAAGGATTTTACCTCCTCCAACAGTGATCCGGGATCCCGGTTCTCGAGCCAGGATGCGACGGACTGGGACCGCTCGGCAGCCTGACGGACAAGGTCTGCTGCGACGCCGGGCTGATCGGATGCATCGGCCATAGTGGTCAGTTGCGAAGAGATTGCACGGATCCCTTCCGCAGCCTTCTGCTGCTGCGTGCCGGCCTGATCGGTCAGGTCAGACTTGGCCTGCTGCAGGAGATCCCGGGCGTTGGTCTTCACCTCGGAGGCGACGTGGGTGGCCTCCGCCTTGGCGGTGCCGGCGACATTCTGGGCGGAGTCAGCAGCCTGGCGCTTCACATCGGATGCCTCGTCCTTCGCTGCTTCCTTCTTGGACGCAGAGCCCGCCACGCCACCGGAGGGCGTTGTCCCTGAGCTGAGGTAGTCGTCAGCGGACGCCGAGGGAGTCGTCTGGGGCCATTGGTTCTCTGTCATCGTTGCTCTCTTTCAGGAAGGGTCCGCAGGGTGAATCCTGAACCCGCAGTGCCGGTGAATTAGTAAGCACGGTTACTACCCAAATAGTAAGCACACTTCCCATCGGCTACGCAAGAGCCAATCGCGGCAGACGGCGAAGCCATCCCGCCCCGGAAAGGAATTGACCGCCACGTCGGGCGTCAGGGGGCCGAGGCGTGCCGGAAAGGGTCGCCTGGCCCGGCGGCCGGCGCGGGTGGCAGACATAGAAAAAATACTAAGCAACCTTGCCAAGTAGTTAGTAAGCATGCTTATGGTGGTGTCATGCAACGGTCCACACGGAGTCGCTGCAACCCCAAACCGCACTACAGATCCAAGGAGACATCATGCTCGCCAAGGAACATATCGATGACCTGCTGAAGCGCAACGGAAACGTCTTGTCCACTGACGGGGACAAGATCGGCTCCATTGGTCAGGTCTACGCGGATGACGAGAACGGCCAGCCCACCTGGGTCACGGCCAAGACTGGACTGTTTGGCACCTCGGAGTCCTTCGTTCCGCTGGAAGGGGCCCGCGTCGAGGGGGGCGACGTCGTCGTCCCGTACACCAAGGACCAGGTCAAGGACGCCCCGCGGGTGGACACCGACGGGCACCTCGAGCCTTCAGAGGAGGACCGGCTCTACGGCCACTACGGTCTGAGCGGCGGAGGCCGGACCTACACCGATGCGACAGCCGGCCGGGACGCGGACGACCGCGAGGCAGACTACGCCGATACCAGCCGCAGCAGCGTCGGACACGACACCTCAGGCCCCACCACGGACGATGCCATGACCCGCTCGGAGGAACGCCTGAACGTTGGCACGGAAAAGGAAGCCACCGGGCGCGTCCGGCTACGCAAGTACGTCACCACCGAAAACGTCACCCAGACCGTTCCGGTACAGCGGGAAGAGGTCCGGATCGAACGTGAACCCATCACGGACGCCAACCGCGGCGCCGCAATGTCCGGCCCGGGCATCAGCGAGGAAGAGCACGAAGTCGTACTCCACGAAGAGCGCCCCGTCGTTGAGAAGGAAACGGTACCGGTTGAACGCGTCCGTCTCGACAAGGAAACCGTGACCGATGAAGTAACCGTCGATGAGGAAGTCCGCAAGGAACGCATCGAAACGGACGGCGACAACACCACCCGCCGCTAGCCAAAGGGGCAGGCCAGGGTCGCGGCTACCGCCGGTCCCTGGCCTGCCTTCCCTGCTTGGCTTGTTAACCCTAAGGAAGGCAGCCATCTGTTCCGCCCACGGAAGGCCGTCACCGATGCCCCTCGACCCCCAGGACCACGTCCGCGACGGCTACCTCCTGCTCACCACCGCTGCCCGCCTTGTTCAGCGCCGCTTTGACGAGGCACTTGCACCGCTGGGCTTGACCCGGGCCGCAGTCATCGCGCTCAAGGCCATGTCGCAGCACCCTATGAACCAGGAACAGCTAGCCGCAGTGGTCCGCGTTCAAAGCCAGACCTTGGGCCGCGTCCTGACGCGTCTGGAGACAGAAGGCCTGATCTCGAGGACACGGGACCCACATGACCGCCGCCAGTTCCAGGTCGAGATGACCGACGCCGGGGAAGCGGCCCTCAGAGCCGCCCGCGAGGCGGAGAGCGCCGCCCTCCCCTCAGACTTCGACGGATGGGAAATCCTTCGGGAACAACTCACCCGACTCGTAAGTTCTTTCCCCAGTTCCCGGCAAACACCGGATTCGTCCCGCAACTGACCGACCTTTCTGGAATTAGGTCGGCTTGCCGGAGCCCTGCGGCGGACAGCACTGGACCTAACAGCCCGACGCGCCAGCGGAAGCTCTCCCAATCGGTGACCGCAAGTCGTTCCCCGAACCGAACGGGGAACGCCAGCCCTACGAACGCAACACATCGGGCTTGAAATATTAACCCTAAGCATGCTTACTATGGAGTCGTGGCCGGATTGAGCGGCTGCCAACCAGAGGAGGAAACACCATGGGACTAGGCGACAAGATTCAGAACGCTGCCGAGAAGGCTGGCGGTAAGGGTAAGGAAGCTGCCGGCAATGCCACAGGCGATGAAAACCTGAAAGCTGAAGGGCAGGCTGACCAGACCAAAGGTGATCTGAAGCAGGCCGGCGAGAAGGTCAAGGACGCCTTCAAAAAGGACTGACCCGATCACAAGCCAAGGGCGCATCTCTGACCAAGAGGTGCGCCCTTCGTTATGCCCGGCGGAATGGCCATGCGCCAGGGGTGGCGGCAGTTGTCATGGCGGGATTGGATCCGTTATCCCTGGAGCGAATAGCCTATACAGTCTGAACGAATTCCGCTGGGAAGGCCGGTCTGTGCTCGAGCGCGAACCTCATCCCGGTAAGGTGATCCGGCGTGGCAACATCCGGCCACTGGCGGGCCAAAATACGCACCACGCACTCAGAGCGGGACGTTATGGAATTTCTTCCACTCCCGGTGGAACCGGCTCTCTGCTTCGAGTGCGGCGGCTTGTTCCAGGGCGTGCAGCCGCCCGTAGCTGAACCCGTTCTCGCCCAGGGTGAAAGCCTCGGCTCCGAGCCGGCGCAGAAGTTCGCGGGTGACGACGCTGTCCTGGTGGTCACCGAGGACTTTTTGGACGCTGTGGGCGGCGTCGGCCAGTCGGGCGGCCTGCTTGGGGTTGACGGGGGCGGCGGCTTCCGCTGCGTACCTCAACCGCTTCCCATCCTTGCGGGCCTCATGCAGGGCCGGGTGGTCACCGGTGCCGGCAGACTGCCGTTTGGCTGCCCGGGCCGCAGTGCGCAGCCGCTTGACGTCGCGTTGGACCAACCGGGGGATGACTTTGCCCGCCGCTTTGGAGGCCAGCGGCGCAAAGGGCGGGGCTGCGATCATGGCCTCGAGGGCGTCGAGCAGCCGGAAGTAACGTGTTCCGTCCAATGCTTCCAGCGCCTTGGCGTGCGCTTCCTTGTAGGCGCCGCCGAGTTCAAGATCGACCCGGCGGGTGACGGGTCCCATGACCAGCTCTCCGGGTTCTTCGGCGACCATGTACTTCAGGCGTGCATGCATGACCTCCGCGTCGCGGGCCTGACCGAGCACGCCGGCGAGCCATTTCAGTTCGCTGCGCAGGAAGGTCACGGTTTCGGCGTCGTCCAGCAGTTTCCGGTACGTCGCCAGCACCGAGCGCATCCGTCTGGTGGCAACTCTCATCTTGTGGACCGCATCGTGGGCGTCCTGCCGCACGAGAGGGTCCTGATCTTTAAGTTCCTTCACCTGTTGCCTGAGGTAGGCGAGCATGACGGCGCCGGCGGGTCCCTTGCGCTTCGGCGCCGGCTCTGTGGAGAAAGGATCCAGGTTCAGGGCGCGCTCAAGTTTGGACTGGTAGGCGGAGGGCCGGACGCCGGCACCGGTGAGCCGGTCCTGCACGGACTCGAGCAGGGCCCGGGAACCGGCGACGAGTTCAATCTCCCATTCCCGCCAGCGCAACGTGCCCGGTTTCTGCCCCAATGACTCAGACTGCACACGGTCATCACAGAACTCCGCGAGAACGGCGTTGTCCTTGTCTCTGAGCCGATATACGAGGCGCCGCGTCTTCAGTCGGGCCACCGGTACCAGGGCGCGGTCTCTGGTGTGCACACGGACCAGCCCGAGAAGGGCGCCGGGGACGCTGTCGGCCTGATCTCCGAGCGGTTCGCGGAATTCCGTCCGTTCGTCCGGTCCCGCGGGAAGCTTCAGGTGCCATCCGGCGTCGTCTCCGCCGGTTCGGCGGCGCAGGCTGATCCGCGCGGAAGCCAGGCGCAGGTCCTCGGTGTCGAAGTACTGGGCGTCCAGCCGGCGCTCCACAGGCCGGTCCACCCGGGCAACGCCGGGCAAGTCCTGAGGCGAAGGAAGAAAGGCCTCCTCCTCGACATCAAACTTCCGTTCAAGCTCAACGACGCGTGTAGCTGCCATACCGGGATTGTACGTCCCGCCCCCGGCCTGACGGCACCCAATCGATTCCGCCCGGCTGCCGAGCGGCAGCTTCACCATATGCGGTGGCTGGGCCCGCACCTGGCGGATGTAGGGATCGGATTGGTTGTAGGAGTAGATGGAGTCGGTCCATCCCTTGGCACTAACCATCCACGCTCCCTGACCCGTCTGATTTCGGGCGAGCTGTTCTACTCATTTGGACGAGTTCTGCTGTGGGCAGCCATCCTCGGCTTCGCCGATGTGCTGGGTCTCATGGTCGCTTCGGTTTGACTAGGTCACCGGCGGCTGCAGCGCAAGAAACAGCAGGGAACAACAACGACGGGACAACGAGGACTGGGCCAAGCGCCGTCAGGGCGGTGTGTCGCCAAATACGACAGCTTTCCTCTCCGTGCACATTCGGGGACCTCTAACCGTTCTTCACAGAAATTCCTCAGGCGATCCATGCGGAGGACACAGTCGGCGAGCCCACCATTGTACGAACCAGAGTAGCCGCGAACGCGACGGCGACCGCGACTTACCGGAGCGTCGGTGGCGAGCGGCGAGACCTTTAGCCGAAAGAGGACCGGCACTTATGCCGACCAATGATGTGAGGCTCAATGATCACTTTGCGCAAGCACCTACTCCCTCCAGTCCCACTGACAGGCTGCTGTCGACGCAAGCCTGTACCTCTGAAACCGAGGCCTCCACGCCCGGCGGCGTGACCAGTAGATCCGCCGGTTCAAGCCCCGAACAGTGAGGTGCCCCCGATGTCACCAAAACGCGAACCACGCTTTGGAACCGTGAACACGCTCCCTTAATCATGCTCGGCGTCGGACTCGTCCTAGTGGTGATCGCCGCCGGGATAGTCCAACTGGATGTGGAATGACCAAATGCAACACGAGAGAGCGCCGGGCGATGAAATGTTCCATCGCTGACAATTTACGAAATACTCGCAAGAAAGGAACAATGGAAATGAATACTTCGAATCAGTGTCCCGTTGCTGGCTGCGGTGAGACAGGCGTGAAGTTATCGCCTCAACACGACCCGTTTGAACTAATTACCTTTGATCGACTAGCGGCTCGACCGATGGAACTTGCCTGTCAGCTTCATAGTGAAATCCTGTGGGAGCGATATAGGGAGGAAATAAGTGCAGCCATGATGAGTGCCTCCCGACGTGGAACTGCCGGTGCGCCTACTGATTCCGTGGCAAGGGTCTCCTGGCGTCTGAACTCCCACAATGACCCCACATCAAAAGCAATCGCGTCCCTACTGGCACTGGGAGAGAGCGATAAATGCTCGTCACCCCTGGAGCAGTGAAACTGAGACAGACGCAAGGCGGAGGAGTATGGGGAAAACCGAAATCCAAGGGTCCCGGTTTAGACCAAGCTGGACACAGCGCCAGCCTTAAGTCGCCGGGATAATGCTTTTGCCGATGCCGGCCGCACGGGCGGGGGGTTTGACACCATTTCCTTGCTTGATCGGGGCCAGAAAGCCGATACCTGCTGGAGACGTCGAATACATATCGAATCAGCTTGAAATAGGTGTTGCTTCGATCGACAGAATCCCCGGTGGCGAAACAGCACATCCAAGTCCCTGACCGGGCCGCCGTCGGATACGCCCTCGTATCCTCGAACGACCACGACCTTGCCGCCCGGAAGAATGCCCCTGGTTGCTCTTGGAGTGTCGTCGGAGAAGACGTTCACGGACCAGGGATTCGCCGGTGCCGACCGGGCACACCTCGGGCTCAAGGAAGCGCTAGCCGCTTGACCGTCAACAACACGTATCAAGTCATGCTCTTTACCTCGCAACGTCGCCATGAACAGTCATGACATCAACAAATGCAGACCAGCAAAGGCAGTACCGCTCCCCCAGCCTGCGCCCAGTCATGCAGTTAGCGGTACCCCCGGCCATGAACGAGTAAGCAGCGCTCTCCCCCGACACCTTGCCAATCCGGCCCAGTCCGACACCAGTACGACCCGATCCGACGCCCCGGGTGTGCGCATTGTGCACACCCTCTTTCCTGCCCACTACGACGCCCCCAATTGGGCTGCTAATCGGCCGCCCGGGCGGGAGCGATTTCGCGCACCTAGGGAAGGCCCATAGCGTTGCGTACTTCATCCAGGATGTGGTGCATGGCAGTCTCGGCTGCTGTCGCGTCCCCGCCGGCGACGGCGGCGGCCACGTCCTCGTGGGCGTCGAGGGCTTCAGGTCTGGGTTTGAAGGGCATGAGGCCCTGCCGGGTGCGGCTGGTGAGCACCTCTGCCACCATGCCTTCCAGGGCTAGGAACATCTCATTGCCGCAGCTCTGCAGCAGCAGGCAATGGAATTCGATGTCTGCCGCCAGGAATGCCTCAAGCTCCCCGGCGTCCCCGAGCCGGCGCAGCTCCGCGGCCAGCGACGTCAGCTTTGCCCGCTCGGCGGCGCTCGCCCGGCGGGCGGCGCCGGCTGCAGCAATAGGTTCGACGGCGATGCGCAGCTCGGTGAGGCTGCTGTACTGGATCTCGCGCCGGTCTGAGGCGAGCCGCCAGCGCACGAGCTTGGGGTCAAAGACATTCCAGAGCCGGCGCTCCTGCACCACGATGCCCACCCGCCTGCGCGAGTACACCAGGTTCATGGACTCGAGGACCTTCATAGTGTCGCGTGCCACGGTCCGGGAAATGCCGTATTCCCGCTGGATTCCCTCAAGGGTAAGACGGCTTCCCGGCGGTAATTCGCCGGAAGCAATGGCAACGCCAACCGCCTCCAAAACGCGTTCATGCATCGCCGGGGAGGCCCCGCCGTCGTCGGCGTTGCCCGCGTCCTGTGGTGTCGCCGTCGACATCTTTCCTACCTTCCTCTGCGCCTGCGCGCACTTCCAGCTTACTCAAAACTGGCCAAAGATATGACTTTTGACACGTAAAGGTAGTATCTATCGAGTGAAAAGGTGCTACCTTTTTCAAGCGCACCTCCTCGGGCATGCGTGATGAGCGTTCTTCACTAAGCCAACGGCGTCTTCTTCGGAGGTAAAACATGCAGTATCCCACCACGCACCTGGTGGTGATGGGCGTTGCCGGTTCCGGCAAGTCCACCATTGCGGCAGCTCTCTCCCAGCAGCTGGGCTGGGCATGTGCCGAAGCCGACGAGTTCCACCCGCAGACCAATATCCAGAAAATGAGCCAAGGCATTCCCCTGCAGGACGAGGACCGCTGGCCCTGGCTGCAGCAGATCCAGAACTGGATGACCACCCAGGCCAAGGCTGGCAAAAGCACAGTGCTCACCTGCTCCGCCCTCAAGCAGAGGTACCGGCAGCTGCTCGCCCAGGCGGAGGGCCGCGTCCTGTTCCTGCACCTCCACGGCGAAGCGGACCTGATTGGCCAGCGCATGCAGGGCCGCGAAGGGCACTTCATGCCGCCCACGCTCCTGCCCAGCCAGCTGGCAACCCTGGAACCGCTGAGCGACGACGAACTCGCCACCGGAAGCCTCCGCCTGGACATCTCCAAATCCCCGGAAGAGCTCGTGAGCACCATCGTCGCCTCGCTGATGCTCCCGGCCGCTCCCGCGTCCTAACTTTTCCACCCGCAACCATCCAGCTTCAAAGGAGAACCATGGTCATCGAAGGATGGACCCAAACGATGGGAGCAGGCCCCCTGCTGCTCATCGCCGCGGCCGCGATCGTCACGCTGCTGTTCCTGATCATCAAGCTTCGCATGCACGCGTTGCTCGCCCTGATCCTCATCAGCCTCGCAACCGCCTTCGCCACCGGCATCCCCGCCAACCAGGTGGTACCCGTACTGATCAACGGCTTCGGCACAACCCTGGGCACCGTGGCCCTCCTCGTGGGACTTGGCGCAATGCTCGGCCGCATCGTGGAAACCAGCGGCGGTGCCAAGGTCCTGGCCGACTACCTGATCGGCATCTTCGGCGAAAAGCGTGCCCCCTTCGCGCTGGGCCTTGCCTCCCTCATCTTCGGCTTTCCCATCTTCTTCGACGCCGGCCTGATGGTCATGCTGCCTGTCATCTTCGCCGTCGCCCACCGCCTCGGCGGGGGAGTGCTCCGCTACGGCCTTCCCGCCGCCGGCGCGTTCTCCGTGATGCACATCTTCCTGCCGCCGCACCCAGGACCGGTATCCGCATCCGCCTTTTTCGAAGCCAACGTTGGCCTGGTAACCATCGCCGGCCTCATCGTCGTCATCCCCACCTGGTACGTCACTGCCTACCTCTTCGGCCTGCACATCGGCAGGAAGCTCGTGCTGCCGGTTCCGGAAATCCTGGGCCACGCCAGCGCCGACGCCGAGAGCCACCCGCCGCGCTTCCGCACCATTGTGGGGCTGCTGCTCCTGCCGCTGGTCCTGATCTTCATGAACACCGGACTGAACACGCTGGCCTCCTCCGGCGTGTTGAGTGAAGGCGTCAAGGACGAGCAGTGGTTCCAGATCCTGCGCACCATCGGTGAAACCCCGGTGGCCCTGCTGATTTCCGTGATCGTAGCCATATACGTCCTGGGCCTTAGGCGCGGCAAGGATGCAGGTGCCCTGGAGAAACTGCTCGAATCCTCCTTGGGCCCGGTCTGCTCCGTCATCCTGATCACCGGTGCCGGCGGCATGTTCGGCGGCGTCCTGCGCACCTCCGGCATCGGCACCGCACTTTCCGATGTCCTGGGTGACCTGGGCATCCCGCTCATCCTGGCCGGCTTCCTGATCGCAGCCATCCTGCGCATTGCCCAGGGTTCCGCCACCGTGGCGCTGACCACCACCGCGGGCTTGATCGCCCCGGCCGTGGCGCTGGCGGGGCTGAACGGCATGCAGGTCGCCTCCATGGTCATCGCCGTCGCCGCGGGTTCCGTGGTGGTTTCCCACGTCAACGACTCCGGCTTCTGGCTGGTGGGCCGCTTCTTCGGGATGGACGTCAAGACCACCCTGAAGACCTGGACCGTAATGGAAACCCTCATCGGCGTGATGGGCTTCGCCATCGCCGCCGTGATCTTCCTCCTTGCCGGACTGACAGGTTAGCGGCGAGAAAACTCACTGGCGGGCGCCCGCTTTTATTGAAATGGTCCCCGAAAGTTGGACTGGCTGAATGGATCCTAAGCCGCGAGGGCCTGGGACGGTATTGCGCGGGGCTCAGGCCCTCGCAGGTCCCACCAACTCCTACGACTGGACCTCGAGGCCGGCCCGGGCTCGCCTGGCCAGGCTCCGCGAGCTCATGATCAGCTCCGGATCGGTGGCCATGTCATGCCGTTCCCTCCGCAGTCCTGCATGAACAGGTATCAGAGCGGACATTCCGGACCGGCCGCAACCCTAGGTCGATCTAAAGAATAATCTGCCCGTCATGTTGTAAGCGGCCCTGGCCACCATGAAGTGGTGAACGGGAAACCCAGGGAAGGACGAACGAGGATGAACCGCCAGAAAGGGGACCCTACAGCGCGGGACGCGGTCCGCCGTAGCCGGCCACTCCCCCACAACCGAATAGCCCGTTTCCGGGACCCCACACACCCGGAACATCAGATCAGAGGCGAGAGTGTGGACACTGTCCACACGAAAAAACATCAAAAGCCCCTGAACAGGGAAAATACGTGCCCGAGGTGGGACTCGAACGGGATTCCAGACCCTGCAAACACTGGGAAGCCCCGGGAACATGCGGAACACGGGCCGGTACGCCGGCTGTACGCGCCTTGGCAGTCTAGGGCGAAAGGTGTGCACATTGTGCACACTCACTCTTCCCCCAGTGGTTGGTCGTCGCGACCACGAATTTGACCCAGGCAACGCTGTGCCTATCGCGGCACGCGACGAGCAAACATTGGTCGCCAGTCAAGCCGACAGCCGTGACCAAGACCCGTTCATCAAGTCCCGGCTCGGTCTGTCAGGATCAGAACGAGTTGAAACAGATGCGGGAGTTCGTCGCCAGTCAACGGATGAGAGATTGCCCGTGTGCGGAGATGATCCAGGACTAACTCCATGCTTTCTGGCGGGTGAGAGCGTCGGCCTTACACACGATTTCGAAGAGCCGCCACGGACGGTCCCGCTTATTCCCAGGCATCGTCCGGAGTCTGCTCACGGGTCGGGTTTGCGAGTAGATTGTTCACATCCGCTGAGGGTCCCTCGTATCAGCGAAACGAGCACGTGGACGAGGATCCGAATGGGCCGGCCTTACCGCATTGACACTCACCAGCACATCGTTCCGCCTGGGTATGCGCGCTGGATGCTTGAAAAGGGCATCCGCCCCGGCGGCATTGGCTTGCCGTCGTGGTCCGAGAGCTCAGCGTTGAAGTTCATGGACAGGCACGACGTCCAGACCGGCATCTTGTCCGTGTCCACGCCCGGCGTGTACTTCAGGGACGCTGCAGAGGCACGGCGGCGGGCGCGGGAGATCAATGAATACAGTGCAGAGGTGGTCGCCGCCCGGCCTGAACGGTTCGGGTTCTTCGCGACGCTCACGCTGCCGGACGTGCAAGGCGCGCTGGCGGAGGCCCAGTACGCCTTGGACACCCTTCGCGCGGACGGGATCATATTGCTGGCCAACAATGCCGGCCGCTATCTGGGCGATCCTGGCTTTGAGCCTCTACTGGAGTTCCTGCACCACCGCCGGGCCGTAGTGTTCATCCACCCCACTGAACTGCCCGCTCCAGCGGTGCCGGGCATACCCGCCTTTGCCGCAGACTTCCTGCTCGACACCACCCGCACCGCTATCAGCCTAATCCTGTCAGGTGCAATGGAAAAGTTCTCGGGAATCAGGTTCATCCTGGCCCACGCGGGCGGCTTCGTGCCTTACATCGCCCACAGGATCCTGCTGACGATGCTCAACGATAAAGATCTGGCCCTCAGCGCACTGGCGGCGCTGGGAGACAAAAAGCAGTCCATCTTGCGGCGGTTCTATTACGACGTGGCTCTATCCGCCAGCCCCGCGGCCCTGCCCAGCCTGCTCGAGGTAGCTGACCCGCGTCGCATCACATACGGAACTGACTTCCCGTTCGCACCCGCTGCGGCGATCGATTTCCTGAATATGGAGTATGAGAATTATCCGTTGGACCCCTCCGTGCGCGCGGCGATAGACCGCGGCAATTCCGAGGCGCTTTTTCCGCGGCTGAGGCCTGAGCAGGCTGAGGCCTGAGCAGAGTTAGTTCATATTGTGCGCGTTGCGCTCCCTGGCAGGCGGGATACCGGTGGAAATGGCTGGAACGGACCTGGCAGGTGGGGCAGCGTTTTAAACGGATAAGGCCGGCCTTGTTAGAAGCTGGCCCCTGTTTTCCCTCAGCATAAGACATCTCACGGTGCCAAGGCGTCAAGTCCTATGGATAAGTCAAAGCGATTCAGGTCCGCTAAGCGGACTGAGCATTCGCATCTCGACTGTTCAGGGTTTCATCGCCAACCACTGAGCAGGACGGGTCGGCTTCAATCCCCAACCGTGGCGCCAACGCAGCGTGCGCAAGCGGGTGGAAGTCTCAGAGGTCAGTTGTCATCGACGCGGAATTTTCCGTTGAGGATACGTTGGCGGACCCGCTCAACATCGCACTCGACAGGGTTCTCGGTGAGATCGATCGTGGCCTCGTCCGGGCCGACGCTCGGAGTGTCGCGGATGCCGATCCGGAAAAAGCGTCCGTCGTCCAGTTGGCCGCTCAGATTAGCGTCAATCCCCTCCACGTGGAGGCAGTTCACGGTTCCGTGCACGGCAGGCTCCCCGGGCAGCTTGAAGGTGATGTTGCCGCTGGCTTCGAGCCGGTCTCCGTTGGATGGCACGTGGGCGCTGACGGTGATGTGGGCCGTGCCGTCCCCGAAGCGGATCGTGCCACCACCCGTGGCCCGGTCGAAGGGGGCAGCCGCGGTCGCGGGCGACGTTTAGGCGAGAAGGCTGGCAGTGAGCAGCGCGATGGCATGTGGCTTTTTCATGGTGGCCTCCTGGGCACTGGGGACGTACGTTGAGGTGCCCCTGCGGGGTGCTTGACCTCCCCGGCACGTGGGCCTGAAGGCGCGAAGGCTCTGATGTTAGCACCGTGCCCGGGGGACCCAGGAAGGCGACCGGTTAACCTACCGCGGGGCCCCATTAGCTCTCGAGGATGCTCATATCACTCATCAGGAACTGTCCGCTGAACGATGCGGTGGACCGTGCTGCGGGCCACCTCGAACAGTTCGGCGATTTCGGCGGTGGTGGGCCATGGGGGCCGGATACGTTATAGCGGTAAGGCCGGTCACCGTGGTCGGTGCCGGCCTCATCTGGTTGTGCGTCCTCGACGGGCTGGGGGTGTCGGGCGTATTTGCCCCGGAAGATCTCTTTGATCCTGGCTGCTTCTGCCTCGATTCCCCTGGTCCGCGTAAGGGCCCCGCGAGAGGGCCCCGTTACGGGAAACCCTTATCGGGCCATGGGGCCAGCCGCAGACGAGGGTGACTCCTTTAAGTCAACGAACTCGCTGGATCCTGCTTGGTGCCTTGCCAGGCCGACGTACTGACCAGCCCATCCGTGCAATTGTTTTCCCTGAATCAGCGAGCCGCCACGCCGACTCCCGGACCTGGTCGCCGCGCAGCCAATCAAAACGTTCCACCGGCCATTGAAGTTGGCGGTGCAGCCATCCGGCAGCGAATGCGCCGAACGTCTCCGGTGCCTCGTTCAGGCCGAAGACCGTGATGCCGTCTCCGTCGTAGACATGGTTGTCAAGGAGATGGTCATCGCTAATCCAGTTGGATGGACGAATATCTATGCGCCGTGAAAAGAAACTAGCCACTGGCCGTAAGGAGAACGAACGCTCTGCGGGACACATCCGCCGGAATTCTGCCCCCGGCTAGGATCAGGGCACAACGGGTTGCAGCCGGTCCAAAATTGGGGGAGATATGAAGATGGTCATTCTTGCCATAACCGCATGGGTGCTGACTGGAGTGATCGCATTACTGGGTGTGAGCGCCGGTTCCACCATTTGGTTCTATATGGAGCCGGTAGTCGATACAGTGCCTGATCCGGCAAGCTACCACGTCGCTGCCGCGGCTGGGTTCCTGGCCCTGTTCCTGAGCTCGGTGGTAAGTGTCGGCGTGACTGTCCAAGCAGCCCGCTGCAACGCCAGCGGAAAAGCCTGATCCATCTGACTACCATCACCGCTGACCGTTCCAATCGGAAACGTTGAGCGGGAGGTTCGCGCGACACATACCTAATCCGGCCGTACATACGCGAACAGGTGATTGGCTGGACTACATGGAAAAGAAGTTTGTGCGCTATGAGGCAAGCATGCCCAACGGCCGCGGGCTCCACCCAGGCGTCTTCGCTCTCGCCAACGGCTTGGCCAAGGACGGCAGACTCAGCGCGCAGGACTGGACATCCTGGCGCAGCGCGAACGATCACTACAACGCGGCATACGCGGGCCCATCGACAGTGGTCGGCGCGGCACCCGCGGGCGCGGTTCGGTCTTTGCCCGGGCCCGACGAGCCGCCGGGGGTGCGGCAGGTCAACGCAGAGTGGTGGTCATGACACGGGCCTTTCCGCGAGGGGGGACGTGGAGGGGGCTCGGGCCTCTTCGGCCGGGTTCCCGGCCCACAGGGACCCGCGGGTGAGAGTGGTCCCCTTCATGACGAAGGAGTCGGCGCCGACGACCGCGCCGTCTTCAACGGTCACGCCGTAGTGGACCAACGCGGAGACGCCGAGGGTGACATCGTCGCCAACAACGATGCGGTCCGACTTGAACATGCCGTCTTCCTGGGAATGGGACTGGAGGATGGTGCCGGCGTTCAAGGCGCAACGGGAACCGACTGTGACCAAGGTCCGCTCGATGATGCCGCAGCCGTCGTCGAAGACCCGGCTTCCGATCCGTACGCCGAGCAAACGCCAGACCAGCGGCTTGAACGGCGTCCCGTTGAGGAGGCCTGCGTATCGGCTCTGCAGCGACAACTTCCAGTACCGCTCGTGCCGCCACATATAGGGGTTGTAGATCGAGCAGAGCTGGGGCTGAAGCGGTTTCAGCCCCCTGACGAGATGCTCGATGCCGATGGGGACCAACAAGCCAACCACGAGCATCAGGACAAAGGCCGCGCTGAGGGCAAGGAAACCGAATTGATCGGACAATTCGAGGGCGGCGAACATAATGATCATGGCCAGTGAGATGTTGAGCCACCGCACCAGCATCAAGAGGGCCATCGTGCGCAGGTTGTGCCTGTTCTTGGCTGCCAGGTCTCGACGGAAGTGCGCACGGTGTGAACGCTCCCCGGGGAGGGCGTCCCGGAGGACCGAGCGGGGGATCTCGAACGGCGGTGACCCGAGCAGACCTATATCGTGGCGCAACGGTCCATCGAGGGGAACCATCACCTTGGTCGCGAGCAGGCAGTTGTCCCCGGCCCTGGACCCGGCAGGGAAGAGCACGGCGTTGCCCAGGAAGTTGTGTACGCCGATCGCCGCCCGGCTGACCTTGAACGACGTCGCCGAGAAATCGGTGTTCATAAACGACACCCCGTCGGCGATCATCGTGCCGCTGCCTATCGTCGAAAGGAACGGGCTGTCGTGTTTGAACGTCTGGCCCATGTTCGCGCCGGTCTGCTGGACCTGCGGCTGCTTATACCCGATGGCCCGCATGTAGTGCACGACGTACGAGCTGTCGCCGAACAATCCCGTCAGCATGGGCTTGTTGGTCATCCTCGACACCGCCCGCTCCGCCGCGTGCCGCAGGCCGAACAGCGGATACACCGTGTCCGGCTTGACGGCGAGTTGAACCACCCGCGGGACGGTGGTGACGATGAGCAACGATACGACCGTGCCACCGAACACAGCAAGAGCGGCATAGGCAATGGCGTCGGCGTAGAAGACCCAGTCGGTGAACGCGTACGCCTGCGTCTCCAGGAGTGCCGCCACGTTGGGGTTCGCCATGACGACCAACACGACAACCTGGCCTAGCAGAATACGGCCAAAGCCAATCGTGCTGATCAGCTGGGAGGTGGCGAACCATCCCCGGCGCCAGGGCGAGTAGGGCCTGGCCTCGACTCCGCCATAATCCACCTCAGTGCGCCTGCCGGGCGACCCGTGCCACCGGTCGCCGGCGGGCACGGACTGGTCGGTGTACAGGGTGGACCGGTGGCCCAACTGCGACCCATCTCCCAATGCGGTCCCGATATCCAAAACGCTCCCCTCGCCGACGATTACGTCCCGGCCGAGCGTCAGCGCGCCCAGCTGGATGACGCCGCCGTGGACGCGGTAGCCGTTCAAAACCGCGTCCTTGCGGATGACCGTCCCTTCCCCGATCGTGAGGAGGTCGGTGCAGACCGGCAGGCGGTTGGTCATGATCGTCACGTTGCGGCCCACCTTGGCGCCCATGGCCCTCAGGTAGAAGGTGGTCAGCGGAGACCCCCTCAGTAGCGCCAGCGGGGAAGTTCGCATCAGGGTCTTCACCAGCCAGAACCGGAAATAGGCCAAACTCCACAGTCGGATTTCGCCGGAGCGGAAACGCCCAAGGATGATCCACTTTGCCGCCACGGGAAGGATGCACATCAGCACGAACACTGCCGCGGTATAGGCGGTCGACCGGAGGTACACCTCCCAGAAATCTGTCCCCTGGCCCGGCCCAGCTTCCGGGTACACCCACTGGTACCAACCGACCGAGAGCAGTCCGGCGATCAGGCAGTAGCCGATGTAGACGAGCACCTGCAGGACGCCGCAGGTGACGTACTCCCAGGTCCGGGCGTCCATGGGCGGCGGCGTCTCCGGCACCGAAGCCACGGCCGCTGAGGGCTCCTGCAAGCGGTCCTGCTGCGGGGGAACCTGCAGGGCCGCGGCGAGGGCAGAGACGCTCGGGTTACCGTAGACATCCTTCATCGAGACCGTCGGTAGGTCCGGCTGCTTACGCACGCGGGCGCAGAACTTTGCCATGACCAGCGAATCCGCGCCCAGGTCCTGGAAGAAGCCGGCCTCCATCGGGACCTGCTGCATGCCGAGTACGTCGGCGAGCACTTCGGCCAGCCGCTCCTGCACCTGAACCGTCGCCGACGCCTCCTCCGCCGGTGTCAGGGCCGCGGCCAGCGCCGAGATCGTTGGGTTCTGGTAGATGTCCTTGATCGACACCGCTGGCAGGTCCGGCTGTTTGCGTACGCGGGCGCAGAACTGCGCCATGACCAGCGAGTCGGCGCCCAAGTCCTGGAAGAAATCGGCCTCCACCGGCACATGGTCAATGTCCAGCACGCCGGACAGCACCTCTGCCAACCGGTCCTGCACCTGGTTCTGAACCGTAACCGACGCCGCTTCCGCCGGTGCCAGAGCCGCGGCCAGTGCCGAGATCGTTGGATTCTGGTAGATGTCCTTGATCGAAACCGATGGCAAGTCCGGCTGCTTGCGCACGCGGGCGCAGAACTGTGCCATCAGCAACGAATCCGCGCCCAGATCGTAAAAGAAGTTGGCGTCCACGGGGACGTCGTCCTTCTGTACCACCGACGCCAGAAGATCCGCCAGCCGGCGCTCCAAGGCAACGGCCGTACCCGTGGCCGGAGCGGCCGGAGAGCCGTTCCCGGCCGGAGCCGCGGTTGCATCAGGAATGGGGAGATCGATGCGAGATGTGGAGCGCGGAGCGCCCTGCAGGTTATCGAGACGCATTTTCACTTCAGGAAACTCCCTAAGGCGGCGGGGGCGGCGTAACCGGCCACCGCTTTACGTGCCGGGTGCTGTGGCTCCGACACCGGGTCGGACCGTCCGCCCGAAGCCCCTGCCAAATCGTCGGCGGTTGCCAGAGCTTCGGCGCCGAAATGATCGTGCACCCAGTCAGGGTTGTAGACAG